>JAKRSH010000001.1 GCA_022402465.1 Leptospiraceae bacterium
GCTTTCTTACTCCTTTTGAAGCTTTTGAAATTGCACTAGAACATTGAATCCAGGTCTTAATTCATGATGGTGTAAAATAATTTTGTTATGTTATCATATAGTCTGTTTAAAAAGATCATTTTTTTTATAAGAACTGGAAGATTTTTATTTCATTTATTTATGAAAATATTACTTTTGTAAATTAACCCTAATCTGAGTTACGAAATATGAAAAACAGAGAAAAAGAAATTAATAATCTCGAATTTAAAACACTCACTGATACGATCCAGGCACATACAAAAAAATGGGATGAGTGCAATACACTTAATGATATTACTGAATATTATGATGAATTGGATGATTTATTTTCGAAACTTTCTGATTCTCAATTATCACTAGAAAATCAAATCAAAGATATAGATGGAATTAACAACTTATTAAGGGAGAAAATAAAAAATACATTGAATGAGTTTTTCCTGAACTACAAAAATAATTTTGGATACTTCAATTATTTTTATTTAAGATTTAAAACCTACTTAATCAGATATGAAACTTTGTTTCAAACAAAAGATAATTTCAATGATATATCACTTGATTTTATTGATTCTAAAGATACTTTATTTCTCTATCAAAATCAAAGGGTGATAGAACAAGAATTATCCAATAAGAGAAGTTTCTTCTCTTCCAGGCTTAAAACTATAGAAGAACTAAATGTATCTTTTAATGAAGTTAGAAATAATTTACCTACAAATATTGAAGAGTGTTGGGATTATATTAACATCTGTGAAGATTCAATTCGTAATTTGGACATCAAGATCAAAGAAAAGAAACAAGAAATTAAAGCCGTTAATAGTAATTTTAAATTAAATAATGCGTCTCTTGATACGTATAGCTACCCTGATCCTCAATCCAAAAGGAATGCAAAGTATAAATTGAAAATGGATAAAGAACAAAATATAATTAATATTGAATATGATATTGAGCAGATTATTTTTAAAATTCGAGAATATGAAAAGTTATTAATTTTTTACGATAAGCTAGTTCGATCTGCTGAGAAGAAATCCAAATCAAATAATAAATCTTCCCCCAATATAAAATCCAAAAAATCTCCTAAAGTTAATAAACAGGCAATTAAATCTTTGGATGAGGATTATTCCAATGTTAAACCTGTTCGAAGCCTTAAAGATCTCTTACAAGACGTCGATAACCTTGTTGGAATAATAGATGTAAAGAAAGAAATTCATAACTTGTCTTCTTTCGTTCAGGCTCAGTTAAAGAGATCATCACAAGGATTAAAAAAAGGATCGCTGAATCTTCATTATGTATTCAAAGGTAATCCTGGAACAGGAAAAACTATGGTTGCAAGATTAATAGCAGAATTGTATCACCACATTGGGATTCTTAAGTCCGATAAATTAATTGAAACTGATAGATCAGGTCTTGTAGGTGAATACTTGGGTCAGACATCAATTAAGACCAACCAAATTATCGACTCTGCGATAGGAGGAGTATTATTTATCGATGAAGCTTACTCCTTAACATCTAGTGAAAAAGATGACTATGGTCAGGAGGCTATATCTATTTTGTTGAAAAGGATGGAAGACGAAAGAGGTTCTTTCATTGTGATAGTTGCAGGATATCCTAAAGAGATGGATATTTTCATAAGCTCAAATCCTGGTTTAAAATCAAGATTCTCTAATGAGATGATTTTCTCTAATTATACTCCGAAGGAATTAGCTGAGATATTCTATTTTATGGTGAAAAAATCTGACTATGAATTATCTGTTAAACTTAAGAATAAAATAGAAGGAATATTTAAAAAAGAATCGTCCTTCCCAGGATTCGCTAATGCAAGAACTGCCAGAAATCTATTAGATAGAATTGTAAGAATACATGGAAATAGACTCTTAAAGATTGACAAATATACGAAAAAAGACTTATCAACTATTAATGAAGAAGATATTGATCTCTATATATCAGAAGGAGCGAAATCCAATCAGGGTGTTATTAATGAAGAAGAAATCCAATCAATATTATTAGATATTCAAAACATGACAGGACTTGAAACTGTAAAAAGAGAAATTCAAGACTTGGTAGCATTGGCAAAGCTAGAACTACAGAAACAACTAAGGAATATTTCCAGTAATTATTCCCCAAGTCATATGGTATTCTACGGTAACCCTGGGACTGGGAAGACTACCGTTGCGAGAATGTTGGGTAACATATTTAAGTCATTGGGGCTTTTAAAATCAGGTCATGTTGTAGAAGTATCACGGTCTGAATTGGTTGCTGGATATGTAGGGCAGACAAATGAAAAAACTGATTTAAAGATTAAAGAAGCCTTGGATGGGATCTTATTTATCGATGAAGCATACACTTTGAGCCAAGGAAATAATCCCAATGACTTTGGAAAAGACGCCTTAGATACCATCTTAAGAAGAATGGAAGAATACAGAGAGCGACTCATCGTAATCATCGCTGGATATGATAGGGAGATTCAGCAGTTTCTTAAGTCCAATTCAGGCTTAAAATCTAGATTTAATACATTTTTGAAATTTGAAGATTACACCTCTGTGGAGCTTTATAATATATTTGTTGAATTAGCTGAGAAAGAAGGACTTTCCTTAGAAAAAGATATTTCCAAAATTGTCATAGGTATAATTCAAAATGAAATAGATACTAATCCTAATTTTGGAAATGTTCGGTTCGTAAGAAATCTTCTGCAATCGACAAAGAAGAAACAAGCAAGAAGGCTAGCAAATTCTAAACTAAACGAGCTAAGTGAAGAGGAATTAAGAACGCTTATTAAGTCGGACTTCGTATAATTAATGGTTTTTTAGTAAATCAATGACTTTATCTCTAACTGCGTAACAAACTTTCTCATATTGTTTATAATATGTTTCAATGTATAAGTGAAGGATTTTTTGGTTTCCTATCATACAATTATTTAATGCATCTCGGCTAACAAATGTATCTAATTCTAATAACGTATTATCGGAGCAGTAAAGTTTCGGTTTCGCCGAAAAATCCACAAAAATGTTTTTCTTTAGTATCTTGCTTTTTTGTTCCTCAGGAGAATCGCAATCCCACTCCGTGCTGAAACCTTCAGGGTATTTATAGTCCATATTGTTATGTTGATTCCCAATTTTCAAATATTTAACTGCAAGTGAAAAATTTATAAATGAAGAGGCTATAAGAATTAGTAATGTGAAAAGTTTTTGTTCAAAAGTAAGCTTCATTATAATTTATCCAATACAGGTAATATTAATTTTGATTCGTTATTGCTAATTCTGCATTTTATTTGCATTTTTTTTCTGTCTTTTTGAAAATGTTCTTTAGAACATCCATAATTTGGTGAGTCGAAAAGTCTTGGATCAATTGTACTAGAATAATACTCTCCACAGAAAAAAAACCAATCTCTACCGTAACTTGTATTTTCATTTTTGAATGATAATGAAGGTCTGTGGGCTATATGTTCAAATTTCTTTGAACATGCAATATCAACTATAACTTCAGATTCAAATCTTTTCTCAGATCTAGAAAGAATGTCAAGTGGATCTTGGATGAGGCTATAAACAAGGAATATTAGATAAACTAAAAAAATAGTTTGAACAAAAGTAAACATCTTCATATATTTGACCTAAATCTCTGTAATACTTGAATTAACAAAAGAGCAACTAAAGAGTATACTTATTATGTCAGACAGTAAAGAAAAATTTAAAGAAGATATGGGTTTTTTATATATCTTTTTACCTGGTTATTTAAGTTATATGAAAGGCAATATGATTATTTTTCTTTTTTCTATGATTTCATTATTTTTTTTAATTTTATTTTATCTGTTTAGATTCAATATCGAACTTGGAATAGTTGGAGTTTGTCACTTTTATATTGGAGCAATAACAATATATGAGATATTTAATTTAAGAAAGTTCAATAATGACTCCAAAGTGATATAATAGAATGATACTGTATAAATTCTTTCGCAAAATGGAACTAACATCTCTTATATTAGCC
>JAKRSH010000002.1 GCA_022402465.1 Leptospiraceae bacterium
AACCTTTTTTACCTGAAACCATTCCAATTACTAGGCCGCCTACCAAAAGAAGAGTTCCTTTCCCAGTGAGAAGTTCATGAAGAATTTTGCCCCATCCCCCACCCTCAGAAGATTGGTCTGAATTTTTTTGGATTTTAATTATGAATAAGGCCATAATTATAGCGGGAACTTCCATGATAGCTAAGAGAGATGGCATAAAACCTTCGTAAGGCACTTGCAAAAGTTCCAAAAAAGCTGATCCTTCTGAAAATGTTACCGCGGAAACGGATCCAAAATGTGCGGCTATAGCAGCAGCATTCACTTTATCAAAATTCCCAAGTTTATGAAGGATAAAATAACTCCAAATTGGAATTACTGAACAAAGAACTATAGCAGAAAGACCAGGTCTCCAGAATTCCTCTAGGCTTGTCTGGGATAATTTTACTCCTCCTTTAATGCCTATTGCAAAGAGAAGATAGACAGTCAGAGCTACATAAAACCCTTCTGGAAATTTCATATCGCTTTTAACTACGGTAGCAAATATTCCAAGAAGAAATGCTAGCACCATGGGTGAACTGAGACTGGTTAATAAAGACTGAAGAACATCCATCTTACTCTCCTAACTAATAATGGTATCAAGGTATTCTTGGGACGCTAGAATGTCAATATCTACACGAAGTATTTATCGTGAATGACTTTTCTTGCTAAGAATAAAGATTTTCGGTGCTCAAACCTTCAAATATAGGCTTCGAAAATAGATATCCTTGGTAGTAACGAATTCCTAAGTCTCTCAAAGTTAAGAATTCTGCCTCTGTTTCAATCCCTTCCGCAATAACTAGAATATTCAATTTATTTGAAAGACTTACAATTGAATCAATTATAATCTTCTTAGCTGATGAAGTATCAACATCTCTTATTAATTCCATATCGATCTTCAAAAAATCAGGTTGAAATTTAGATAGTAGATTCAATCCAGAATAACCAGCACCGAAATCATCTATAGCAGTAAAAAATCCCTGTTTTTTGTAGGAATTAAAGATAGAAAGCAAATGATTCTGATCAACAATTTCCTCAGTTTCGGTCACCTCAAAAATGATCTGTTGGATAGGAAAACCAAATTCTTGGGATGCTTCTAAGGTAGCTTTAATGCATGTTTCTGGCTTATATACTGCATTTGGTAAGAAATTAATATTCAATTGGGTCTTCATCTCTAGCTTAGAAGCCATTTCTATTGCTTTTACACGACATGATTGATCAAAGGCATACTTATTTGTATCGTTGATTTGCTTAAAAACCCAACCAGCACCTTGGCCCTCTGGGCCTCGAACAAGAGCTTCATGGGAAAATATTTCTTTTTTATCTGCATCCCAAATCGGCTGAAAGGCCATAGAAATAGGAAATCCAAGACCATTTCCCTCTCTGCACTGCTTACAGCTTAGAGATTCGAAAGGTTTAGGAAATTGTATCGCTGACATATTTGAAAAAGGAACAGGCATAAATTAAGATTCCCCTATTGTGCTTAGGATTGTCCAGAGAAAAAACATGAAATGGGTTTGACTTTGGATAGAGGGCGGATATTTTGGCAGTGCACAATAAAAAATTGGAGCAACAAATGAAAAATAAAATTAAAAGCTTAATTCTAGGTACAATTCTTGCTGTAGCAGCACTTTTTACCTACACCACATTCGCAGATTCTAAGAAAGAATTAACCATTTTAGATAACCAATACATCCAATCCTATGAAGGAAAAGATGGAATCTGGATTACTGTCGGAAAGTCAAAGAACGCCCTCGAAAATATATTAGCAGAAAATCATACGAATTACGATGAATTTCTCAAAATAAACCAACTTGAAAATACCAAGAAAATCCCGAATAATAGTCCTCTCTTCTTTCCTTATGGCGAAGCAAGACTCAGTGAACTTGAACTTGAAGGCAAATCCAGAGAAGCCGTGCTTTCTGAACCAGACAAATTAGTCTGGCCTGTTATCATGGATAAAAATACTAAAATAACTTCTAGAATTGGTAGAAGATGGCATAAGTTTCATACAGGGATAGATATAGCCTGTGTTCGAGGAAGTATCATTGTTGCTGCTGCTGATGGTGAAGTAACTGAGGCAGGTTGGCAAGGGCATTATGGAAAAATTGTAAAAATTTCCCATCCGCAAATCGCACAAACTGAAACTATTTATGCTCATAATACATATGTTATGGTAAAATCTGGAGATAGAGTAAAGAAAGGTCAGATCATTGCTTTCTCAGGAACCACTGGTAAATCTACAGGACCTCATTTACACTTTGAAGTGAGATACCAAAATATCTTCCTGAACCCGGAACATTTTCTGCCCGATTTCCCTGCTTCCTTGGAAGCAATCGCTCAACTGGATTAAATCCCTGGTTCCCAGAGCCTGGTCAGATCTTATTCCAATCTGGGAGAAATTACTTCAATCTTCTCCCGGTTTAATCGCTGTTGATTTTGACAATACATTTGTTAGAGGAGATTTTGGAGAAAAAGTTATGCATGCGCTATTGCAAGCTGGCTATCCTCAGAATTCTACTTTAGAAAGACTTCCCTACTCTCAACTTTTTCGCAATCCCATACAAGCAGAAAAAATTCATTCTGATTCCATTCTTAATAAGAACAATGATTGGTACAATTTGTGTTTAGAAGAATACAACACTGTATATGAAAAATTAGGACTTGGACCTTCTTATAGATGGACATCTTTTTTATTTAGTACTTGGAAAGAAAAAGATTTTAAAATTTTTGCACGAGAAATTTGGTTGCAAAATTTAGAAAGTTCTAAATTAAATTCCAGTTATGTGCATCCAAGGTCGCCTCTTCTTGAACTTCTCCTGGAGTTCAAGAAATCAAAATGGAACATAAAAATTATTACTGCTAGCCCTACTTGGGCAATTCAAGTAACTACCCCAGAACTAGGATTAGATGAATCAGATGTCTTTGGAATGAATCTTGTAATGAAGAATGATCAAACAACTTCTGAAATCATTGAACCCTATCCCTATGGTGAAGGTAAGGTGGAGACTATACTTAAGAATTTTGGACAAATGCCAGATATAGCCTTTGGAGATACGATCAATGATTTTCCTATGTTGAAAGCAGCGAGTCGACTAGGTGTATTGTTTGATAGAGGTAATTCAGAACTTAACAAAATCTGTAGAGATAATAATATTCATGTCCATGACTGGATCTAATCAAACCAAGAAAGTAAAGGTCTATATAGTCTCACTGCCAATAGGAAATGATGCTGATCTAAGCTTCCGTGCAAAAGACATTCTTGAAACAGCCGATCTTTTGATCGGTGAAGAGAGTAAATTTCTCTCTGCATTTTTAAAAAGAATTGGGATTTCAAGAAAATTTGTTCTTTATAATGAACATAGCAATGAAGAAGATTTTCAAGAACTACTACAACTCATACGAAACTCAAAAGTGGTTGCCTTTGTTTCGGATGCCGGACTTCCCAATCTTGAAGACCCTGGGCGTTCACTTATTCCCAAATTATATGACTCAGGTTTTGAATTGGATTTCTGTCCTGGTGCCTCCTCTCTTGATGCTGGACTTGCTCTTTGTGGTTTCTCTACACGTCCTTTCACTTTTGTTGGGCTTCTCCCCAGGGAACCTGAAATTCGCAAGCAAGAACTTACAAAATACCTAAAACTGAATCATACGCTTGTTATACTAGAAACTCCCTACAGGTATAAAAAAATCATTGAAGACCTTGTCCCTTTCCTAAATAAGAATTCCAACCGAAGAATTTTTTTAGGACTTCATCTGACGCATCCTAGGGAGCAATGGATGTATAGAGGAAAAATCGAAAACTTGATTCCCCTTCTGGAACAATTGCCCAAGGCACCTCCTATCATCCTCATCGAAGGAAAATAATTTCCAAAATAACTTCCCAAGAAAGTTGAATAGCTTACTATATTCTTTTTTGCTTGTATGCTTATCCGTTATATTGGATATTGGTTCCATGGTTGGACAAAATCTAGAGAATAAAGACGAAGATTCTATGAAAGAATTGGACGGCGATTATATAACAGATGTCGTCAAAGAGAATTTAAAAGTTATCCGCCATACAAAAGGTCTTTCTTTAGATAAACTTGCATCCAGGTGTGGTGTGAGCCGAGCCATGCTTTCCCAAATAGAACAGGGCAAATCGGTCCCAACTATAGCGGTTCTTTGGAAGATCGCAAATGGTCTGAATGTTCCCTTCAGTGAACTTTTAAAAGAAAAAAGACAAGAAGGAGTTTATTTGCTCAAAGCAGAAAATTCCAAAATGCTCTTTTCTAGTTCTAAGGTATTTTCATCAAGAGCCTTATTTCCTTTTAATGGAAATCGAAAGTCTGAATTTTATGAATTAGTTCTTAAGCCAGGTGGGATAGAAGTAGCTGAACCCCACCAAACTGGTACTGTAGAAAACATAGTTGTTGTTAGTGGCAAGCTAAGACTACGCGTTGGAGACCAGGTAGTGGAACTAGATCCTAAAGATGCAGTTTACTTTCGTGCAGATGTAGCACACGAGTATTCAAATCCAACTGACCAGGAAACGATTATGTATTTAGTGATGGACTACACTGAGGAAGTCGGTTAATTATTCTATTGTGCTATACAAAGAAATAAAAATCCAAATCAACAAAGATTTTGAACCAGACCTATCCAACTTTTTAGAAAGCCTACAACTACCTGGTTATTACGAAATTCTTTTTGATTCCAGTATACCCAAAGTTGAAGATGCAATTCTAAGGGAAAATACAAATTTACGTGCCTATCTTAATTCAGATGATCCCATCTCTGAAATAAAAATCCTCATTTATCTCAAAGCAATTTGTCCTGATTCCTTTGTGATGGAATCTCGCGAAATTGAAACCAGAGAATATGAAGAGGCATACAAAGAATTCTATAAACCTTTTCAAGTTGGAAATGTTTGGATAATACCAATTTGGGAGAAAGAGTCAAAGTTAGTTGAAGATATACTTTCAAGAAGAGAAATACCTTTGTATCTTAATCCTGGCGTAGCATTCGGAACAGGACACCATGAAACCACTCAAATGATTGTGGAAAGATTGCAGAACTTAGATATAAAAGATAAGACGATCTTGGATCTTGGCACTGGTTCAGGAATCTTATCCTTATTAGCTGGTCTTCTTGGAGCAAAATCAATTTTTTCTCTAGATATAGACCCAAATGCGGTTAAGGCTGCCCTATCGAATTGGAAGGAAAATTTATATCCTTATCCAACAATATTTGAAGCAGAAGAATCTGGTTTTGATAATCCTAGAGTTTTTAATCAAAAATATGATTTGACTTTAGCAAATATTACATTCGCTGTCTTGTCTCAGAATATCAATCATTTGGCAAGAATCAATTGTAAGCATTTTATCTTCAGTGGTGTTATTACCGAGAAGAAGGAAGAATTTCTTAAATTGCTTTCAGAAAAAATGCCTGGTGACTTAATAGATGCTAAGTCTAAAAATGGTTGGGAAAGAATTGAATGGATGAGAAAAAATTCTAACTTGATGTAACCTAAGGTTGTAGAATCCGAATACTAAAGAAAGTAAAATTATGAATCTACTCTACAAAATATTTGGACACCCTAAGAAGACCAGTCTCGAAAATCGACTTTTCAATTACATTACCTTAGTAAATGGAATTTTAAATATCATTGGATCTTTCTTTGTATTTTATCTTCCCAATGCCTGGTTTATTTTTGGAATTACATTTGGTTCCGGAATCCTCTTTGTAATTTATTACTTTATTTCTAGATACAAATCATATTCTGAAAGTTTATTCTGGCCATTTACAATTACCTTATTGTCTTTTTTGTCCATTAATTGGGTTACGAATGCAGGGAGTTTAGGAGGTTCTCATTATTACTTTATTCCAGCCTTAGTGATTTCAACAATTATCATGAGGCATCATAGAATCATATATGTGTATCTGGTCTATATGCTACTAGTTGGGTTCCTATTCACGCTCGAGCACAATTATCCAGAATTAATTACAAATCATACCAACGCAGAAGAAAGGTTCCAAGATGCTGCTGGCAATTATATTTTTGTTTTACTTCTAAATGGTTTACTCATCTTTATTCTTGTTCGAAATCTGAATTCAGAACGTGATAAATCTGAAGGCTTGTTGCTAAATATTTTACCATTTTCAGTTGCAGAAGAATTAAAATCGAATGATATTGTGCAACCTAAAAGCTATGAATCTGTTTCCGTTCTATTTACAGATATGGCAGGCTTTACTAAGATTTCTGAGACTATGACACCAGAAGAATTGATTTATGAATTAGATGAAATATTTTCTGAGTTTGATCGAATCACTGAAAAATATAAACTAGAGAAAATCAAAACAATTGGTGATTCCTATATGGCTGTTTCAGGTCTACCACAAGAAAATACAAACCATGCCGTTAATGCGGTTTTATGTTCTTTAGAAATTGTCTCTTATATGAGAGAGCATAAACAAAAAAGAGAGGCCTTAGGTAAAGCCTGTTGGGAATTGAGATTGGGAATTCACTCAGGTAAGGTAGTTGCTGGAGTTGTTGGTAAGAACAAGTTCGCATATGACATTTGGGGTGATACTGTGAATACAGCAAGTCGCTTGGAATCTAGTGGTCTTGTGGGGCAAGTTAATATTTCAAGTTCAACCTTTGATAGAGTCAAAGATTTTTTTTATTGCGAGAATAGGGGAAACATTTCAGCAAAGAACAAAGGTGAAATACAAATGTATTTAGTTCATGGATTGAAAAAAGAATACAGATTGAACGAAAATGTATATGAGATAAATGAAGAATTTAGAAAAATGATGGATCTAAGTTCATAATTTTACCAATTTAAATTTACTCTTATCTATAAGTGTAAATGATTATATCTATGAAATATTTTATTGGCGATATAAAAAGGTGGAAATCTTTTGCTAAGCTTGTTCTGGCTATCAACATTATAATACTTTCAAATCTAATTGCCTGTTCTTACCCCTCAGATATACACAATAATCCGGATAAGATTAAAGAAGCATTTGAAAAGAATAATGTATCTCCTATTTATGAAAAATGCAACTACAATCAAAAAATTATTGCTTACACTGAAACCAGACTACTCTCACCTAACTCAAATAAGACAATTCTAGTTTTCATTCATGGCTCCCCTGGTTCATGGGATAATTTTCTATTCTTTTTAAAAAATACGGAATTACTGAAACAAACAAGCATGATGTCTTTTGATCGTTTAGGGTATGGTAGATCAAATCCAGGAGAACCTGAAGTATCTCTCTACAATCAAGCCCATGCTATAGCAGAATGTTTAATCAGTAAACATCCTAATTCTGATTGGATTCTAGTAGGCCATTCTTATGGAGGTCCTGTTGCGAGTAAGATAGCTATGGATTTTCCCAAGGAAACGAAACATTTAGTTTTGGTTGCGGCTTCTATAGATCCACAACTAGAAAAAAAAGAATGGTTTAACTATGTAGCAGAATGGTTGGTGATTCAATGGATTCTTCCCCAAGAATTGATTACTTCGAATGTGGAAATCTTAGAATTAAAAAATGAATTAGAAACTATTCAACCGGATTGGCACAAAATTAAATCACCAACAACGATAGTGCATGGAGAAAAGGATACTTTAGTTCCTTTTGCGAATGTAAAATTTGCCAAAGATCATTTAGTAAATTCTAAAATTGAGTACATCCTAAATCCGGAATGGAACCATTTCATTCCATGGAATCAAAAAGAGATTCTTTTGAAAGCTCTGGATAAAATCTTACAAAATTAAATTTTGATTATACGTAAATTTTTATCACAAATGATACTATCATACAATCTTAGAAGCAGCTCTTTAAAAAATAATTGGATGATATAAATTGAAATGAGATCTAAGATAGTTCAACAAGCCAGAGAAAAAGGGAAAAACACATAAAAAAGTCCACCACTTAAAGCTTAAGCAGTGGACTTAAGGACTAAAATTCTTATTTTCTTAGAATTAGAATCCAGCTGATGGTAAAATTCTTGAGATAATATCTCCCATAGTAAACGCAAACAGCAACATTAGAAAGAAAAACCCAGAAAGGAAAATCACTCTATTCATCATGTTGTCATACTTTAAGTGCATAAAATAAAGTAATACAAAGGTAGCTTTCGCAGTTGCAACGAGCATTGCAATAACCATGTTCAAAGAACCAAAATCAAAATTAGCAACATAAACAGTGATAACAGTTCCAACTATTAAACCTAAAAATACATAGATATAGGTTTTAGTAGAAATGATATGGTGCTCATTGGAGTCAGGTTTTGCATTGTCTATCCACATAGGGCTATCATCATCAGCATGAACATCTTGTTTGAAAATCTTAGCAAGGGGTATTTCTTTAATCTTCCCTGCCTTAGATAAATCCAAAAATTGTCCTGCCCAGTTCGCAATAAATGCAAATACTGTAGTGGATGCAATACCAGGTGCAAAGATTCCGAAAGCCAAAACTGGTGTTAATACACAGAATATTGCAATAAAATACAATCCGTAATTTATGATAATTTCCATACTAATTCCTTAACCTACTAAATACAAAAGTGGAAAAAGGTAAATCCAAACCAAATCCACAACGTGCCAAAATAATCCAACACCCTCTACAGGAGTAAAGTATTCAGGACCTACATTTCCACGAATGTTCTTGATCATTACCCAAAAAATTAAGGCAGCACCAACAACAACGTGAACTCCATGCAAACCAGTCATGACAAAATAGAAACTAAAGAACATAGCTGCGTTCTTCACATCAGCTAGTTCTAAGTTTGTAAAATATCTACCAGGAAGAAGCCCATCATGAAATTTGTGGGAGTATTCGAAGTATTTCACAACCATAAAAGTGCAGGCACAAAGTATGGTAACAAGCATAGCCCAAGTTGCAGCCTTTCTTTTACCTGACTGAACATAGCTTATAGCAAGAGCCATAGTAAGGGAACTAAATATCAGCACTACTGTATTGAAAGCACCAAGAGTTTTATTCAACATGTGAGAACCTTGGTGAAAAACTTCTGGATACAAGGAGTGGTAGATTAAATAGCCAACGAACAAACCACCAAACATTAGAATTTCAGTGCAAAGAAACAACCAAATTCCTTGTTTAGAGGAGGAATACTGATGCTCAGCACTATCAAAGTGATGAGCATGATGGAATTTTTTTTCCGAATTACTAGCGGTAGTCATAGGGTCCTGCTGTTACAACTGGTGTTTTGTCAAAATTTTCATGAGGAGGAGGAGAAGAAGTCTGCCATTCTAGGGTCTTACCACCCCAAGGATTATCAGCCGCCTGGGTTCCCGAAACAAGTCCTTTGATCACTGCATAAAGTCCAATTAAGAACCCAATCGCAATCAACCAAGATCCAAAAGTAGAAATCTGATTTAGAGAAGTGTATTCAGGAAGATAATCGAAGTATCTTCTTGGCATTCCAAACTGTCCTAAAATAAACTGAGGAAAGAAGGTTACATTGAATCCTGTGAAGATAAAAACCCAAGAATATTGGCCGAGTTTATCGGAAATATTTTTACCAAACATCTTAGGGAACCAATAGAAAATTCCACCCATAAGAGCCATCAAGGTTCCACCAACCATTACATAATGGAAGTGAGCAACTACAAAGTAGGTATCATGGAAGTGAATGTCTAAGCCTGATGCAGCGAGAAAGACACCTGTCAATCCACCAATAGTGAATAAAAACATAAATCCAAGAGCAAAAAGCATAGGCGACTCGAAACTTACAGTGCCCTTGTGCATGGTTGCTATCCAATTGAAAAGCTTAATTGCAGTTGGAACTCCTACAAGCATTGTAATGAATGAAAAGATCACACCAGCAAGAGTAGATTGGCCAGAAACAAACATATGATGTCCCCAAACCAAGAAACTCACAGCAGCAATTGCTACAGAAGAATATGCAATCGCTCTGTAACCAAAGATAGTTTTCTTTGAAAAAGTTGTGATCAATTCGCTGATTATTCCCATAGCTGGAAGTATCATAATATATACAGCTGGGTGGGAATAGAACCAGAAGAAATGCTGAAATAATACTGGATCGCCACCAAGAGCTGGGTCAAAAATACCAACTCCTAATGTTTTTTCTGCGATGAGCAAGAAAAGAGTGATTGCAAGAACTGGAGTCGCTAGTATTTGAATGATGGCTGTTGAATATAAGGCCCAGACAAAAAGTGGAATCTTGTCCATTCCCATACCAGGCGCTCTCATTTTGTGAGTTGTTACAACAAAGTTCAATCCTGTTAATATAGAGGAAAATCCCATTACGAATACACCAAGTACTAAAAAGATCACTCCATTGGAAGTGCTTAGTGTTGAGTAAGGTGTATAGAAAGTCCAACCAGTATCAACTTTATTGTAGAATAAAGAACAAAGAGAAATAGACATTCCTATCATGAATAGATAATAAGAGGCAAGGTTCAATCTTGGAAAAGCTACGTCTTTGGCACCAATTTGAATAGGTAAAAAGAAATTCCCTAAAAATGCAGGTATTCCCGGAACAATTACCATGAATACCATGATAGCACCATGGTAGGTCATAAATTTATTGTAGGTATCCGCAGTTATAAAGGCTTCTGCTCCAAATTTAGCTAGGTGAAGACGAATCCCTAGGGCAAAAATCCCGCCAATCAAGAACATAGTCATCACGGTTACAAAATACATGATTCCAATTCTTTTGTGGTCAAGTGTATAAACCCAGGACATGAACCCTTTGTGATGGTTCAAGTAATTCGTCGTAGATGTTGTGGAAGCTACATGACTCATGGCTTTCTCCTATTTAGTAGATTTGATAAATTCAATCAAGGCTTCGATTTCATCATCGTCTAATTGGCCTTGGTAGATTGGCATAGCTGCAGGATAACCTTTTACGATTTTTGCAGATGATTGGAGTATGGATTCCTTTAGGTAGTTCTCATCAGCAACAACAGAGGAGCCAGATTCAAATTCTCTATTCTTACCATAAAGACCTTGGAAGGTAGGACCCACTATCGTCTTCCCATCAATAGAATGGCAACCATTGCAGGCTTTGGTTTGGTAAAGCTTAGCGCCTTTGTCAGCGAGAGATTGTTCTCCGACTTTTTCTTCGCTATGGTACCAAGCAACATACTCTTCTGGATCCATAACATTAACACGTATCATCATGTTAGAATGGCTTGTTCCACAATATTCCGTGCAAAATACGATGTAATTGCCCTTTTCTTTGGCTTCAAACCAAACTTCTGTGAATCTACCTGGAACGGCGTCTTGCTTGATTCGAAATGCGGGAATGAAAAAACTGTGCAAGACATCTTTAGAAGTTAGAATAATCTTAACAGGTTTACCTACTGGAACATTCAATGTATCTTTGGCAGAGGAATAAAAAGTCTTGCCATTTTTGTATTTGTATTCCCAAGCCCACTGCATAGCAGTAATATGTATTTCTTCTGATACAACTTCAGGTGGAGTTCTTAATTTTGCGAAAAGCACCCAACCCCAATAAAAGATCACAAGTAAAATTACAAGTGGGATAAAACTCCATAGAAACTCTGCTAAATTATTGTGAGTAATATAAGCTGACTTCTGGTTATCTTCCGTCCTCTTGTAAATGACTAGAAACCACACCATTCCCCCAATGAGGATGATGAACGAAACCAAACTGGCCCAGAGAAGAAATGCATAGAAAGTATCAACTTCCGCTGCGATGTCGGTTCCAGCCACAGGCATAAACGAATTAGCTAGTGTGAGACAGAATGCCATCATCAGGCTACTCCTTGATTATTGAATTTATTATATCGTATCCAAAAAAACAGTAAAAACGTTGAGAGTAGTCCTAATGTTAAAAAGGCGCCTATTCTCATAATATTGATTGCTACCAAGGTATATTTGTTCTTAGTAGGATCAAATTGAAAGCAAAATAATGCAAAACGGTCTATAAAATCCCCAATCTTCCCCTCCCCAGCCTCAAGAAGTGCTAATTTCAAGTCTCTGCTATCGAAGGTGATACCTTGGATAATTCTAGAAACCTTTCCTTGTGGAGTGAGTATATAGATCATGGATGCGTGAATGTATTGCTTAGATTCTGAATCCCATTTGTAAGAGAATCCCAAGTCGTCTGTCAGATAGGAAATTTGATCTTGTTTGCCTGTGAGCAAGCGAAAGGAATTGGGATCTATTGTCCTGTTATAATCCTTTAGATAGGCTTGCTTCTTTTCTGAGGAAATAATTGGAGTCTCTTTGGGATCAATAGAAACAGCAACATATTGGTATTTGTTGCCTAAGTCCCAATCTAAATCCTTTAAAACTTTCATCACTCCATTCATGTGGTAATTGCAAAGGCTTGGGCATTTGTAATAGACCGGACTAAGCACAACAGGTAAACCACTCGAAAGAATATCCTTGAGTTGAATGCTAATACCAGAAGAATCTTGGAAGGTAAGGCTCAAATCCAATTGCTTACCAAGGGAATCTTTGGCTCCGATACCTTCCAATTCTTTAGGCAATTTATTCTCTCTTAGAATAGTCTCGTTAGGATCATACGAATAAATAGAAATCGCTTGAGTGAGATAGAGCAAGCAGCTAGCTAGAAACCATACTGCTTCTTTTTTGATAAATGTATTGTTCAACTCAAACATCAAAATATTATTTTTTAGATTCTACTCCATAATTCTCACCTGGATTCTCTACAACACCTGGGTGAACGAAAATAATATATGCGAAAAATAGAATATTAAAAGCTAGCACTACCATAAATGTAATGTATCCGTGTTTATTGTATAAGTCTTTGGAACTCATGTAATCTCCTGGAAGGGTTCTTTATTCCATGGAAATTGGACAAACATTCGGAAACAAACATTTTTTTTAATTCTAATCTAAAATTCATTTATTAACCATACTCTCTCCAAAACATGGATTCAAACGGGCAATTAAAGTATGAAATTTTTCACAAAACTATTTTTATTGATAACAGTTCTCATTTACATCAATTTATTCTTTGGTCCCCTTGTACGAGCCACAGATTCAGGCTTAGCCTGCCCCGATTGGCCTTTGTGTTATGGTAAATTTGTTCCTGAATATACTTTTCAAATTGCTATGGAAGTAGGACACCGCTACTACTCTGGCTCCATTGGAATCCTTATTCTATTAGGCGCGATACTTGGTTTCGTGAATCCAGATTTAAAAAGATTTCGAATCCTTCTCTTGGTTTCACTTTTCTTTTTAGGAACCCAGGTTACTTTAGGTGCACTAACAGTACTTAAGCTTTTGGATCCAACAACAGTGAATCTGCACTTGTTAAATGCTGTAACTCTCTTAATTCTATCTTTAACTATTTATGCGTTTTCTCATTGGATGGTTTACTATAAGGATTATGGAACTTTTTCCTTTCAGAAATTAATTTCCAAACAAAATGCATTTTTACTTTTTACATTTTTAATCACTTCCTATCAACTTTTTATGGGAGGTAGAGTAAGTACTCATTATGCAGGTCTTGCCTGTCCAGATTTTCCAACCTGCTATGGAGAATGGTTCCCTGAGATGATAGGTACCATACGCTTCCAAATGGAGCATAGATGGACAGGATATCTGGTTGCCTTGTCTGTCTTCCTAGCTTTATTTTTAGGGATTCGATTTTCTTACAGTAGATCAAGCATCTTTGTATTGAAGATATCTGCAAATCTCATTATTATCCAAATCGCAATTGGAGCTTTTAACGTTTTATATAGAATTCCTAAGTTATTAACTGCTCTCCATACTGTGACAGGAGTCTTACTATTAGCTACCTTATATTGGGTTATACTCTTACAAGGTTGGAACAGAGATCTAAAAGGAGACTCACGTGCTTGAAGCATTTCGTATATGGAATAGCCTGACCAAACCTCGAGTTACCATTTTGGTTCTAGCTACTGTTATGCCAGGACTTTACCTAGGTGTTGATGGTGAACCTCTTTCTTGGCAACTAATAACGATTACACTTTTCGGGACCTATCTCATGTCTTCGGCTTCTTTTATTTTCAATCAGTATATTGAAAGAGACAAAGACGCATTGATGTATAGAACCAAACAAAGGGCTATTCCAGGTGGGCTGATTAAACCTACCAATGCACTTATTCTTGCTTATATTGTTACTGCAATTGCTTTTTTTATACTCTACTACTATGTTAATTTGCTAACTGCTATTTGTGCATTTTCTGCCTTGGTCTCTTACGTATGGTTGTATACTATTGTTCTCAAGCCTAGAACAGAACAAAACATAGTCATAGGTGGGGTGAGTGGATGTATAGGTCCCTTAATTGGCTATGCCGCAACCACTAACTCCCTTCCAATACCAGCTTGGGTTTTATTCACTATGATATTTCTATGGACTCCAGCACATTTCTGGGCACTTGCCATTTTCCTAAAAGATGATTATGAAAAAGCAGAAATTCCTATGCTTCCTGTTGTAAAAGGCATTCGTAAAACCACTTACTCCATTTTTGTTTATACAATTTTGTATTCCTTATCTTGCTTTGCTTTTTACTTTAGCCATGACGGAATGGGTGTATTTTTTTTAATTTCCACAAGCCTTCTGACTATTGCTATGGTGTATCTTTCCGTACAATTGATACTTAGCCAATCTACAAAGCTTGCTAAGAATTTTTTCTATTTTAGCATTCTTCATATGTTTCTGATTACCATTGTCATAGTGGTTGATGCAAGAGTAATCTCTTAAGAAATATACTTGCCAAGCAAGGAAATACTTCATTTCCTATCATTGAATGGCTACGAATCATAAAGAAGAAAACATAAAGATAGGATTTTCTGAGGGTCTGGGGCTCATTCTACCCTATGTTCGTCAAAAGCTTACGGAACAAATTAAATCTGTATTTGTAATAGTAACTTATCTCATCTTGTTTCAGGTATTTGCACTCCATGTTCCCATCATTGAAGCCTCTACAATAGCTTTTGGTATTTCCTTAGTTGTCTTTGGTTTGGCATTTTTCTTAGAGGGACTTTTCCTAGGTTTGATGCCCCTGGGAGAGACTTTAGGCATTCGTCTACCACAGAAATCGAATTTAGGAACCATTTTAATTTTTTCGTTTCTACTCGGTGCAGGAACCACTCTTGCGGAACCTGCTATCGGTGTATTGAAATCAGCAGGCTCCTCAGTTAAACCCTGGGAGGCTCCTCTTCTTTATCTCCTTTTGAATCGGTTTTCAGAATACTTGGTATATGCTGTGGGTGCAGGTGTTGGAATAGCAGTAGTCTTTGGAATGCTGAGATTTTTGTATGATTGGTCCTTGAAGCCCTTACTGCTAGTTTTACTTTCCATCCTTCTTCCACTTACCATGTGGAGCTACTTCGATGCCAACCTTCAAAGTCTAACTGGACTTGCTTGGGACTGCGGTGCAGTTACAACTGGTCCTGTAACTGTACCTCTTGTGATAGCACTTGGAATCGGAATTTCCAGAGTTTCTGGGGAGAGTAATGGAGGGATTACGGGATTCGGTGTTGTGACTCTTGCTTCTTTGTTTCCTATTCTCGCAGTTCTACTTCTTGGCTTATTCTTTCAAACGTCTGTTCCTAGTCCAATGACAGAACAAGAATTTATAGGATTATCAAAAGATTCACAAAAAGTATTCTACATTTTTGGTTCTGAAGATGGCTATAAGGAATATATTGACAAAAATATTTCTAACACAGTCACCAGTGGTAGTTCGTCCGAACCTTCCAAAGAAAAAGAACTAAGTCTTGAAAATTTGTTTAGTTCAAGCTTCTTAAGTGCTTTGCAAGCAATCATACCTTTAACTTTATTTCTTTTTGTATTTCTAACCTTTGTTATCAGAGAAAAAATACGAAATTTAGATGAGATTATTTTGGGGATTTTTCTTGCAATGATTGGCATGGGAATTTTCAATTTAGGAATTGGTCTCGGACTTGGCAAATTAGGAAATCAGGTGGGAAGCAAATTGCCTTCTGCCTTTAGAGCGATCGAAATACCTGAATCAACGATTCATTTGAAAAACTTTGATACATCTATAGTGCAAACATCAATTTTACCAGATGGAGAAAAAGATAGGTTCTTTTATTTAAAAGAAAAAAAATCTTATACATCTGTTCCTTTCAAAGAAAGCAATCTTGATAAATCCTCAGGAATCTATGAATACATTCCTATACATGGACCTATTTATGGAAAAGAAGATGGAGCACTTGGAATCTTAGTAGTTTTAATTTTTGCTTTTGTGATGGGATATGGTGCAACTCTCGCCGAACCAGCGCTCAATGCTCTCGGTATTACTGTTGAAGAATTAACAGTTGGAACATTTAAAAAGAGAAATTTAATACAATCTGTATCCATAGGGGTGGGATCTGGGATTTTAATTGGTGTCTGCAAAATTCTATTCGAAATACCTATAGTTTATCTTTTAATTCCGCCTTACTTATTATTGTTGGTCCTTACCATCCTTAGTTCTGAAGAATTTGTAAATATTGGATGGGATAGTGCTGGGGTTACAACTGGACCGATTACAGTTCCCTTAGTTCTAGCCTTAGGCTTGGGTGTTGGAGGTCAAATTGGTGTAGTGGAAGGTTTTGGAATTCTTGCCATGGCATCTGTGTGCCCTATTCTATCTGTACTTTCTATAGGACTTTGGGTTGAACGTAACAGAAGAAAATCCATAGAAGCCTCCGATAAGGCGGATGCGGAGCAGACAAAGGGAGGCAATTCACAATGATTCCTCAATACAAGGCAGTCAAGATAACAGCAATCTTTCATAAAGAATTCCACTACAAGATTTGGACCGCATTACACGACGCAGGCGTTTATAATCTTCATTTTGAGCCAGCTAGATATCCCGTACTCGGAGAGAAAAAAGGATTCTTTGGATCTATCATCAATTCTGATCCTATCATAGATAATCCTATGTCTATTTTTTCAATATTAACATTTACTGATTTAGAAAAACAAGTGATGGAAATCATTCACAAAAATGCTGAGCTCCAAATTCCAGGACATGGTTCTGTTTATAGTGAAGATATTACAGTTTATCATGAGAATTCTCTTTTCTTTATCACCGATACAATCAAATTAGAAAATACAAAAGAGCAAGAACCATTTTTTAAAGGATTAACTGGTATATTTTGTATCTTACAAAGAGGATTGGGTGAACCGATCTCAAAAATCATATTAGAAAATGGAATTGCAGTTCCCACTATAACCTATGGAACAGGAACAGGGCTTAGAGATAAATTAGGTCTTCTTAAGATCACATTGCCTCGTGAAAAAGATATTCTTAAAATTGTGGTAAATTCCAGTGATGCAGAACATGTTATGAATTTTATTATTGAAGCTGGGAGATTAGAAAGTCCTGGTAGAGGATTTATTTATGAATACCCTGTGAAAAATGGTTTTATCAATACAAGAACTAGTATGGATGGAGTCAGGCATGCAGCTAACATAGATCAAATCATTGCTGCTTTAGATAAATTAAATGGTGGCGTAGATTGGAGAAAAAGAAGCAGCACACTTCGATCCGGAACAAATACTAGAAAGTTCTTTAATGGTGTTGATTTGCATTTTTATTGCAATGAAGGATTCGCCTTAGATATAATTACGGATCTTCGCAAATTAGGTGTGAGTGGATCAACCATGAAAAATTTGAAACTTCTATCCAAATCGGATGAATCAGATATTTCAGAAACTGAAACAAAATATAAAATTTCTCCGGCAAGAGAAGGATGCAATATGTTGGTTCCTGAATCAAGTTTATCTGAAATTTTAGAAAAGATGGAAAGCCTTGGTGCATTCGGTCCTCAGATCCAGGGTATGATCTACACTACGAAAATACCTAGGGCATTTACCTACCAATCTAAAGCAAAACTCAACTCCATAATGAATCAGAATTCTTGAAGCTAAATATATGTAAGGAAATAAACTTTTTGGCAGCCAGATAGTTTCCTTTTTGAATGTATGATCTGATTTCTTCCATTTGCACTTGATTGTCTGGATTGGATAGAATTTTTGATTCGTTGATAACTCGTCTTTCTAGTCGCGAAATCTTTCCATCCAAGGCGCAACAAAAATTAAAAATGAGAGATAGAAGTTTGATAGATTGATCATTCTGTACAGAAAGAGATGAAATAAAATATTCCCAATCATCTAAAACAATATCCTGTCTTATGCTTTCCTTGAAAAGATCATGAGTTTTTAAAAGTAAGTATTCTAAATTTGGATGAAACTTTTGGTTAAGTACGATTGTATTCGCAATAGCTCTGACAGATAAATCTTTTAACTCATCCTCTATAGAATCTTGAATTTGAATTATATTAGTTAAAAATTCTTCAGATAATTTCCTAGCAAAAAGTCTTTGCTTAACTTCTTGAAAAATAATATAAGCAACGACTCCATCCCATATTGCAGTTATTGGTGCTATAATAAAATCAGCATATAATCTAAGCGAAGATCTTGTTAAAATTTTACGAATTATCAATTTTGCAATAAAGTTAGAAAGAAAAACTTTTAATTTATAAAGTAAAGTTTGAAGTAATAAACTATGCTTATTGACAAATCGAAATGGGTCTATATTGAGTATATTCAATCTATGATCTGGAATTTCAAGAATCAACCTTGCTAAAATATTTTTATTATTTGTAATTAATAGAGGATCATCTATAACTAGAATCTCCATATAACTTGTAATCTTAGCTAGGTAGATAAAACCAACCAAATAAAGTAAATAAAATTCTAATCCAGTAAGTAGTATAAGGGAACATAAATTAATTGTCCATTTAGCATAAAACTGTTTCGAAAACAATATCGGAGATTGTGGAAGAATCAATTCTATAGCTACAATAGCCAAAGTAGTAAAAAAACCGATTAAAAAGGAGTAACTTACAACCGCGAAAATATACTTTCGAATAGGTTGGTAGATATTTTCGAGGTCTATATTTTCAGGATCATGGAACTTTAAGGAGGAATTATTTTTCTTAAGGTAATTTAAAACGAAACGAATTCCCCAAAGTTCCAAGAATCCTATTTTAAGTTCTAAATTTTGCTTTTGATTCATTGGGATGCTTCATTTTTAATAGGGAATAAATATATTTATATATTAATATATTAATATATAAATATATTAATAAAAGAATTAGATGCTATTCATTTTATCTCTGTACATTGCTGCTTTTTCGAATTCAAGATTTCTTGCAGCAGCAAGCATTGCATCTTTAAGTGCTATTTTTAAATTTTCCTTGGTTTTATATTTTTTCATAGTGAATTCGCGAGTTAATTCATCTAGTGCCTCTTGCTCGAGATCTTGCTCTTTCATCTCACGAGGAATAATGTCATGAATATCTTTTAATATAGTTTGCGGTGTAATTCCAAATTTATCATTATGATCTTCTTGGATTTTTCTTCTACGATTGGTTTCACCAATGGCCTTGGTCATAGAGTCCGTCATTTTATCAGCATAAAGAATAGCTCTTCCATTGGAATTACGTGCAGCTCTTCCTATTGTCTGAATAAGAGATTTATAATTTCGTAAAAAACCTTCTTTATCTGCATCAAGGATGGCAACCAAACTCACTTCAGGAATATCCAATCCTTCTCGAAGTAAATTGATCCCTATGAGTACATCATAAATTCCTTTTCGCAAATCTCGAATAATCTCAACTCTTTCAATAGTATCTATTTCAGAATGTAAATATGAAACTTTCAAGCCTAAATCTTTGTAGTAATCAGCTAGATCTTCTGACATTTTTTTAGTTAGAGTAGTTACTAAGACTCTTTCTTTCTTAGATATTCTTGCTTGAATTTCCACAAGTAAATCCTCTATCTGATTGATTGTTGGTCTAACTTCAACTTGAGGGTCTAGAAGACCTGTGGGTCGAATAATTTGTTCCACATGTATACTAGTTTTGTTCATTTCGTAATCAGCAGGAGTAGCTGAAACATAAAGAGTTTTAGGAGTAAGGGATTCAAATTCTTGGAAATTCAAAGGACGATTATCTAGAGCACTTGGGAGTCGAAAACCAAAATCTATCAATGTCTGTTTTCTAGCTCTGTCACCTGCAAACATTCCACCAATTTGAGGTATGGTGACATGAGATTCATCGATGATCATTAAGAAATCTTTTGGAAAATAATCTATCAAACAAGCTGGTCTTTCTCCCTCAGCCCTTCCCATCAAATGCCTAGAATAATTTTCAATTCCATTGCAGTATCCCATTTCGGTAAGCATTTCCATGTCATAATTTGTTCTAGATTCTATACGTTGGGCTTCTAGGTATTTTTCATTTTTCTTAAATGTTTCTCTAGTTTCTTCCATCTCTGCTTGAATAACTTGTACGGCTTCTTTGAGTTTAGGGCCTGAGGTAATGAAATGCTTGGCTGGATAAATAATCGTTCGTTCTAATTTCTCAAGAACCTTACCAGTAAGTGGATCTATCTTTGAGATAGCTTCAATATCATCTCCAAAAAATTCGATACGAATTCCCTGTTCTGAGTAAGACGGAAGAACTTCCACTATATCACCACGCACACGAAATTTACCACGAGAAAAATCGATATCATTTCTTTCATATTGAATGTGTAGTAGCTTACGAAGAAATGCATCCCTATCCATAGATTCGGATTTCTTTAGAAGAATTGTTGAATTCATATATTCTTCTGGGCTTCCCAATCCATAAATGCAAGAAACTGAACTAACAATAATTACATCTTGTCTCTCAAGTAGAGATGAGGTTGCCCGTAGACGCAGCTTATCGATTTCTTCATTCACAGACATATCTTTCTCTATGAAGGTATCAGAAGATGGAACATAAGCCTCAGGTTGGTAATAATCATAGTAAGAAACAAAATATTCAACTGCATTATTAGGGAAAAATTCTTTGAATTCACGAAATAACTGTGCAGCTAAGGTTTTGTTATGTGAAAGAATTAAAGTTGGTCTATTCAAACCTTCAATGACATGAGCCATAGTAAAAGTTTTACCGGAACCAGTTACTCCTATGAGTGTGACCTTATCTTCTTTCTTTTCAAAAGAACTTATAATTTCTTGGATGGCATTAACTTGATCACCTGCTGGTTTGTAGGAGGATACAATTTGAAATTTATCCATAGAAGAATTTTTTATTATTTCGCGAGTTGCTTAGTTGCTTTGAAGCTTGCCTGCTTCTTATCATCTAGTATTTCTAGATCTACTGAAGTAAATAATTTCTGCATAACCATCATGCCTCTCATGAGAGTTGCAGTGGAAGAAAACTTACCACGCTTGATATCATCTTCTAGATCAAAATCTTTAATATTATTCAATAGGGAAATTGTAAAAACTTTAGCTCTATCTATACTGTATTCAACTTCAACAGAAGTACCATCACCATACTTAGCAGCATTCTCTACCGCTTCCAGTGTTGCTATTGAGATATCTATAATTTCATCTTCTGAAACTGAATTCCTTCTCAAGAAATATTCTAGCCTAGTTTTAACATATTGTAGAGGAGAAAAATCCAATCTACCTAAGATAAAAAATCTATCCGAGCTTTGGACTTTTTTATGGAATTTAGAGTTGGATGCGAGAAAATATTCCCTAGCATCAAATTGACCAGAGACCAACTCGCCTTCCGATTTTAACTTTTCTAAAAAATTAGCCACATCCTTCTCAGATAATAAAGCCTCATCTTTAAACTTCTTCTGGATTTCCATTCTAATCCAACTCACGAAATCTGATATATTTCCTGCAACCCCCGATTGGAGAAGGCTTGAAATTTCGGATTCTAATTCGCGAGTTGATACGGAAAATGCCATTCCATGCAATTCTAGGAAATCATAGAATCATGGCAAGGGATTTTCTGACCATGAATAAATCTGACGCATAGACTCGAATAAAACTATAGCAACAGCATTGGAAAGATTGATTGATCTAGATTCAACAGGCATAGGAATCATTAATGTATCTGCCACATGATTAGATTTCATAATTTCTTCGGGTAAACCAGATGTTTCCCTACCAAAAACCAGAATATCATCTTTTTCAAACCTAACACTTGCATATACAGTTTTTCCAAACTTGGAGATGAGAAAGATCCTTTTCCCTTTTTTATGATTGAGAAAATCATTCCAATCTTCGTATCTATGCAAGTCCAAATGTTGCCAATAATCCAAACCTGCTCTTCTCGCAGCCTTTTCGGAAAGATCAAAGGATGGTTGCCCTATGATACTGAGACTCGCTCCTGCGTTCACACAAAGTCTGCCAATATTTCCTGTATTGGGAGGAATCTCAGGTCTAAATAAGGCAATTTCCAATTTTACTTTTTCTGATCCAAGGACTTCTTCAAGAGTAAGCCAAAGGATGAGGTTGAATGAGATTCTTTCTCAGGAGTGAGGTATTCTTGGTATTCCAATCTCTCTTCTGTTTCTTTGGCTCGTGATATTGAAAGAGCAATTTGCCGTTTTTCTGGATTGATTTCAAGAACCAAAACACGAACCTTTTGACCATGGCTGTATTCATTGGCTGGATTTGCTTTATTTCCAAGACCATTTTCGCGATTGGGAACTAAACCATGAAACTCATCTGTTAATTTAACAAAGATTCCAAAAGTTTTCACAGATTCTATTGAACCTTCCACAATTTGTCCCTCTCGAAAAGGCATTCTTGCTGACCACGGGTCTTTCAAAAAATCTTTTGCCGAAAGGATGATCCGATTTGAAGTCCAATCAAGTTCAATGATTTTTGCTTTGAGTGATTGGCCTAATTTGAATTCCTTTTCAAGATTTGGACTTTTAGAATAAGAGGCTTCACTGGATGGAACAAAGGCACTGAGACCTTCTATCTGAACTTGTAGTCCTGATTTATTGATAGAAACCACAGAAGCGGTTACGAAGGATCCAGGCTTCCACTGAGACTTTAAGACATCTACGACTGCTTCTCTTTCACGATCTGCGATTTTTCTTTGAGAAAGAACTATCCTTTTTTTATCCAGATCGGTAACAACGAATTTTAACTTTCTACCTTGAAGATCTTCTGATTTGAGATTGGATTCAAATTGGGAAAATGGACAAAAACCTGAGAACTCTCCCAGTTTGATCTCATAGCCACCATTTACAGAATTCATAACCTGCCCCATCAAGGGTAAATCATTTTCTAAGGAAAGATTTAATCTCTCTGCTGTTATATCATCAGCTTGGAGAACAGTTGTAAAAAGATAATCACCTGATTGCTCTTCAAGAAAATAAACTTTCAGATTATGACCTGGTTTGATTTCCTCTTCTAAGTCTGTGAATTCTTCAGCAGAAACAATTCCTTTTATTTTTTCTGGAATAGTCTGAATAAATACAAAGTCTTTAGCCTTTCGGGTAACACTTGCTTGGTGAAGTGAACCTGGCTCTATACTTTTCCTTTTCTTATAACTTTCTTCTAATAAACTAGCAAAATCTTCCATATCTTCTCCTTTTTATTTAACTGGCTTTCCAGAAACCAAATTCCCTCTTTGATAGACAGAATCGGGAAATAATAACAAATCTTTTAAGGCTAAAGGATTTCGCTTATAGATATTGAAATTGGCATCCAATCCTACAGCTATCCTTCCTTGGTGACTAGCTTGAACAAACTCGCAACTGTTTTTAGTTAATGCTTTAACGAGAATTTTACGAGCATGAGGGATTTTACCTATATCCTTGCGAATGGGTGCAATTTCTAATACCTCTTCCGAACCAAATAGATTCTTCCAGAATGCAAAAGGTGAATCTTCCTTTTCATTTTGTTCTTCTATTGGACTCTTGCCATCTTCCTTTAAGTCACTTAGAAATTCTTCCCAGATTTGAACTTCCTTCCAAGCTCCCATACCTGGATAAACTAAGGGATAACCTGATCCTGAAGCAAAAAGCATACGCTCATACAAAATTGGTCTTGAACGAAATTCAGTTAAGTATTCTTGTAAATCTTGCTTAGCTAAAGATAAATCATCCTCTGAGAAGGAAAAGGCTTCTGGGAAAGCTTTCGAAATTTCCTCGTAGGATATTTGAAAAAATGGACTTCGCTTTATAAATTCATTTCTCTGCTCTAGCCAGAGTTTTTCCGTTCTTTTGGTCTGAAAAAAGTAAACAGACATCAGAGGAGCCCAACGAATTTTCTTCAATTGGAAATTAGAAGCATCGGCATGTATGGGATGAAAAATAGTCTGCCATTCTGTTGCAAGAGCTTCCCTAGAAGAAAAGGGATCTGCAAAAGTATGAAGAGCCCAATGGTAGGACCTTGCTTGGTCCGCTCTAAGTTTGTAAAGAGTTCTTAGATCTGGAATATAACCTTCTTCATTTCTATGAAAAATATGAAGTCTACGACCTAAATTTAAACTAAGATAGTTTTCCAATTCTTTATCCGATGAAATACTCTTGTAAAGGGAAGATGAAATTTCTTCTTTCTGTTTAGTTATAATAGGAGCAGCTGTTTGGTGAATCAGAGGACCCTTCCATTGATTTTTTTCAATAAAGCCCTGGACTTTTTGGATCCAAGGTCCATCTCCTATAGATTCTATATTTGTAAAACCATGAACTAAAAAGGATTGTAAAGCAACCTTTAATCCATCTACACCAGCCTGCCCGCCCCAGGCATTCAGGCCTAGAGTGACATAAGCATCACAAAATCCTGGTAAAACATAACTAGCTTGGGATTTATCATGAGATGATGATTGAATTTTGGATATTTTACCCCTATCTACCCAAATATCTTTGCTCTCGGAAAATTCCATAAGCTCGGAATCCCAAATATAGACATTAGAAAATAGAACAGGTTTTGCTAGCAGACTTGTAATGGAAAAAAAATACAAGAGAAGTAAAAAAAGGTTTTTTTTCCAAGATTTAAATGAACTGTTGAAGGAATTGAAGCGAAAAATGGGCAAAGTAGAAACCAAAGAAATCTCAGACCATATCAAATTAACGATAGAAAATGGAAAAATTCTATCTTTGAAGACCCATAAAGTTTCAAAAGGTGTTGAAGAAAATATACAAAAAGCCATAGAGCTCATTTTGGACAGGTTAACACACCCAACCCTAGTGCCAACTCTATATACCATAATAAAAGAACTTGCTATCAACGCTTGTAAGGCAAACCAAAAAAGAATATTTTTTGAAGAAAGAGGTTTTGATATTTCGAACCCTGACGATTATACCAAGGGTCTCAAAGAATACAAGGCTTCCTTCAGTGAGGCAATGTCGGATGAATTCGGCAATAAAGCGAAAAAGAAGGGTTACTATTGCCTCATTAATTTTAACTACAATGAAGATGGAATCACTGTTGAAGTTGTCAATAATACTCCCATAGCCAAGCAAGAAGAAAAGTCGATACGAGAAAAATTGGAAAAAGGTATGGCTTACGATGATATTGCACAATTTTATATGGACAGTGCTGATAATGCAGAAGGTGCTGGTCTAGGACTCGCATTAATTTTAATCATGCTCAAAGGGGAAGGAATTGATCCTAATTTTTTTCGAATTATTATTGGAGATGAAACTACCACTGCTCGATTGGAAATACCTTTGAGTCTGGATTTCAAAAGTAAAAGAACTAATTAATTCAATGCACATTCCGCTCTCAGTCTGTATTATCACATATAACGAAGAAGACAATCTTGCAAACTGTTTATCTCAATTAGAATTTGCTGACGAAATCATTTTAGTTGATTCGGGTTCCACCGATAAGACTCTTACCATTGCAAAACAATACAATTCTAAAATTTCCTACCGAAAATTCGATAATTATATAAACCAAAAGAACCATGCAATTTCTCTTGCTAAAAATGATTGGATACTTGCATTAGATGCTGATGAAGTAATTAGCCCTGCTTTAAAAGAAGAATTGCATTCATTAAAAGTAGAAGATTTTGAATCCAATTCAGCTTTTGCAATACCTCGCCTAACTTACTATTTAAAGAAATGGATACGCCATAGTGGATGGTATCCCAATTACCAAGTTCGACTCTTTCATAAAAAGAAAGGAAATTTTGCTGGAATACTAGTTCATGAAACCGTGGAAATTAAGGGAAATTCCAAAAAATTAAAAAACCCACTCTTTCATTATTCGTATAAATCTATATCGGATCATTTAGCATTTATAGATCGTTATTCGACACTTTTTGCAATAGAAAAATATAAATCTGGGAAGAGATCTACAATAGCAAAAGCTATTTTAAAATCCTATTATAAGTTCTTCTGGATGTATTTTATTCGATGCGGATTCTTAGATGGATCAGTAGGTCTCGCAATAGCGATACTAGGATCATATTATAATTTTCTAAAGTATCTTAAATTGTACGAATTAGGAAAAGACGAGAAATCAATCTCGCCTCTCTTTGTTGTGGTTGATTCGATTCATAAGGTAGAGAGCAATAAAGCCGCCCAAGAAGATAGCGATCAAGTTTACATTCGATAGCTGAGTTGAACCAATCTTAGGTGACATTAGCCACATAATAACTTCTCGAATGAAGTTCTGCAATAAAGCAAAAACAATCAAGGCACCGATAGCAGATACTAGCATAGCACCCCAAAATTTACCGAGAAGGTCTTTCTTGAGGTAGTAATAATAGTACCACGCAACCAAAGCATTCGCGCCTAGGAAGAAAATTATATCAACAATAGAAGTCCAAGGTGAGGACGGGGCACCTAAAGGGGGAAAAATGTAGTAATTTGCCATGTTTCTCTTTTTTTTTACTATTCTATACCAAAACCTTTTACAGTCTATCCTTTTAAACAATGAAAGCTCATTCTCCATCAAATGTAACTAAAATTCTTGGAATTTTGGGAAACCCGCTCTCTCATACCCTATCTCCTACTATTCACAATCAATTTTACCAAGATCTAAATCTGGATTGTATTTATTTAGTGTTTGATCATAAAAATCCTACTAAACAAGATCTACTCACTCTGCATTCTTATGGATTGAGAGGATTATCTGTCACTATACCTTATAAAGAATGGGCTTATGAAATTGCAGACGAAAGGGATTCATATAGCAATCTTATGAAAGCTTCGAATACTTTAGTCTTCCATGAAGGTAAGATATTCAGTTATAACACCGATGGACTAGGAGCCGTCTCAGCCATACGTAGAGACCAGCCTCAGATTCTTGAGTCACAAGAAGAACATTCAATTTTAATCTGTGGAAGTGGAGGAAGTGCAAGAGGTATCAGTTTTGCTATTATTGAAGAATGGGCAGAAGCAAAAAAATCAGGAAAAGCATCGCAAGCTAAGCAAATTTATATACTCTCTAGGAATGAAGATACTAGCAATCAATTGATGAATGATCTCAATCTTAGACTTAATGGATCGGCTAAGGTAATTACACTTTCTAATCTCTATTCTATACAAAATAGTATTCAATTGATCATTCATACAACTCCCTTAGGCATGCTTGGTAAAGAACAAATATCCTTTCTGCCTTCTGATTTTATTTTACCCTCTATGACAGTTTTTGATATTGTATACAATCCTAAGGAGACCATACTTATCCAAGATTCTAAATCAAAAGGTGCCTCAGTTATCTATGGAATTGAAATGTTACTCTACCAAGCAATACGTCAACATGAACTTTTTACTAATACTTCACCCACTGATGAAATGATAGACAAAGTAAGAAATAAGCTATATACAAAATTAAATTCTTAAACTGTTAAAGACTATGCTAAATCCAAAAATAAGTTTCCTAGAATTTATTGAGTCATTGCCTAATATGGAGAAGACTAGAAATTTTTACTCCTTAAAGGCTTATAGTCTCAAACCTTTCGAAGAGCTACTTAGTATTTTTAAATTCAATTATAGACCTAAGCTAAGATTTTCAATTGTAGGAACAAATGGAAAAGGTAGCCTTGCCCACTATCTTAGTACAGTTTTACAATCTAAATACTCTGTTGGTCTTTATACCTCACCTCATTTAATTCATCCATTCGAAAGAATACGAATCAACGGACAAAATGTTCAAGCTTCCATCTTGGATGAAATTTTGAATGGTATGAATATTGAAACTCTAACAAAACTAAAGGATTATTCCTACTTTGAGATTTTTACTTTATTTTGTATGCTTTCCTTTCAGGAAAAAAAGTTAGATTATGAGATTTACGAGGCAGGTTTAGGAGGAAGATTGGATGCAACCAAACTGGTCCATTCTGAAGTAATCATCCTCACCAAAATTGATTTAGATCATATGCAAATTCTTGGTTCTACCAAAGAAAAAATTTTACTTGAGAAGCTAGGGATATGCAATTCATCCACAAAAAGAATCTATGCTTTGGATCCATTCAATGATAAATTGAAAAATATTATCCAAGAATTTGCCAAACAGAATTCTGTTGAATTGGAAATTTTCAAACAAGATGATAGTTCATCAAATTATTTAGATATATCCTACCAATTTGCCAATTTCATACTCAGAAAAGAAGGCATTCTTCTGGATACTTTGAACCTAAATAAGGATTGGAAGGATCTTCCCAGACCACCAGGTAGATTAGAACTTATCAAAAATACACCACTTATAATCTATGATACGGGTCATAATCCAGGAGCTTGTGAGAACCTATTGAAAGATTTAAATAAGCTTTATCCTAAGGTAGCTTGGGATTGCATGCTATCCATACTTCCAGATAAAGATGTCCCTGGTATTTATAAGATTTTTCAAAATGCCAAAAATGTAGATACGGTATATGCCTCGCATTTCCCTCCTTTTAGTTTGGATTTGATACCAAATGGAATTTCTATTGCGAATGAAGATTTCTGGGTAAGGACATTAAAATCCAATATTAAGAAAGAGAGACCCACTTTGGTATGCGGAAGCTTTAGAGTGTATAAGCTTTTAAAAGAAATGTTCGCAAATGAGTAAAAATTTTATTTACAATTCAAATACAAGCGATTGGATACGTTAAGGAACGGCGTTCAGTATCCATGCAAACACCTAAAGAATCCACCAAATTAAGCATACTCAATTCTGCTAAGGAAGAATTTCTTGAAGTTGGATTTGATAAAGCCTCCATGCGTAAAATCGCAAAAAAAGCTAACGTTTCTACCAGCAATATTTATAACTATTTCACAAACAAAGAAGGTATCTTAGAGCAATTGGTTAAATCTATCATTTCATCTATTGAAAGTGGATTGAACCATATCTCAAGCGATGACCACGTAGAAAAGAGATTAAACTTTAGTTATGAGACTCTGAAAAACAGATTCAATGTCATTCTTTTCTTTGTAGATGAAAATCGAGATATACTTGATTTATTGTTATTTCATTCAAATGGATCAGTTTTTAGTAATTTTCTAGAGGATTTCACTGAGAGAATCACGCAATTGAACATTCGACAAATCAATTACTACAAAGAACACAAGGGTATGCAATCTTTGGTGACTCATGACTTTTTTATTCGAAATCTAGTTTCTTTCTTCTTGAATATTTTTGTTGAAATGATCAAAAATAAAAAATCGAAAGAAGAGATTCTTGAAATGGAAGATAATTTTCTTAAATTTATGCACTATGGAAGTAAGGCAATTCTTCTAGACGTGAACGAATCCTAATTCCACCTTGTTGGTATGTATAAGAGCATCCTTGGTCATAAGACTTATACTTTCGCAAATCTTAAAGAACTATTAGCCAAGGCAAGCCCTGCAAAATCAGGTGATGCTTTAGCTGGCCTTATAGCTTCTAGTCTTGAAGAAAGGGTGGCGGCAAAAATGACTTTGGCTGAATTGCCTCTTAAGGTATTTCTTGAGGATCTTGTGATTCCGTATGAGGAAGATGAAGTCACAAGACTCATCATAGACTTCCATGATAAATCAAGCTTCCTTACCATATCTCATATGACTGTAGCAGATTTAAGAGACTATCTGTTAACAGAAGAATGTGATTCGACAGTAATTCATTCTTTAAAATATGCTCTCACTCCTGAAATGGTTTCCGCAGTTTCCAAGCTCATGCGCAACCAAGATCTAATTCAAGTAGCTTCAAAGATACAAATTGTAACTCAATTTAGAACTACTGTCGGCTTACAGGATAGATTCTCGACTCGCCTTCAACCCAATCATCCCAGTGATAATCCTAAAGGCATATTAGCCTCAACTATAGACGGTTTATCTTATGCAAATGGGGATGCAATGATAGGAATTAACCCTGCAACAGATAATATTGAAACAGCAAGAAAATTATTAAACCTAACTGATGAATTAAGAAATAAGTATAACATTCCTACCCAATCTTGCATACTTACTCATATAACCAACACTATCGAATTGATTCAATTGGGTGAGCCTGTAGATTTAGTTTTTCAATCTATAGGCGGAACAGAAAAGGTGAATAAATCATTTGGAGTGAATCTTTCCTTACTCCAAGAAGGCTGGGATGCTGGTTTAAGTTTAAAAAGAAATCAAACCTCAAAGCAGCTAATGTATTTTGAAACAGGACAGGGATCAGCCCTTTCTGCAAATGCCCACCACGGAGTAGATCAACAAACCTGTGAAGTGAGAGCTTATGCTGTAGCCAGAAAATTCGATCCATTTTTAGTAAATACTGTCGTTGGTTTTATTGGCCCGGAGTATCTTTACAATGGTAAACAGATTACAAGAGCTGGCTTAGAAGATCATTTCTGCGCCAAAGTATTAGGCCTTCCTATGGGATGTGATATTTGTTATACCAACCATGCGGATGCTGACCAGGATGATATGGATAATTTATTAAGTCTATTGGGTCTTGCTGGTTGCAATTTTATAATGGGTATTCCTGGTGCTGATGATATCATGCTCAACTACCAATCTACCTCTTTTCATGATGCACTCTACCTAAGAAAAATTTTGAACAAAAAACCAGCACCAGAATTTGAATCGTGGTTAGAAAAGATGGGAATTTATAAACAAGAAAATGGAATACTATCCAATCCAAAATCACCCTTACTTGTGGAAGAACTTTCTTAAGGAAATATAAAAGTATATGAGCCTTCACCCAAGAGATACCTGGAACCATTGGAAGAAGTATACAGATGCTAGGATTGGTCTAGGTCGATCAGGAAGGTCTCAACGAACACAGGATCTTCTTGCATTTGAGTTAGCATTTGCTAAAGCTAAGGACTCTTTACTCAAAGAAATTGATTGGAACATTTTCCAAAAAGATTTGGATTTGAAATTGAGTAATTTTATTAATAGTTCATCCATTCTCCTCGAATCACAAGCAAAAGATTTAAATGAATACCTAACTCGTCCTGACTTAGGTAGAAAGTTAGCAATTACATCAATGACTTTCCAACAAGACACAAGAAAGTTACAAATAGGCATAGCAATTACCAATGGACTTAGCTCAGAGGCTATCAGCAAGCATGCAAATCATTTCTTGGAAGAATTTCTAAGTCTAGTCCTAGGAAAAGATGGAATACCAGGAATTGAATTGCATATATTTTGTATAAAAAATGGAAGAGTTGCTATCGTAGACGACTTGGGTTCAAAATTCAATTTAGATCTAGCAATTCTCTTAGTTGGCGAACGACCGGGTCTCTCCTCCCCTGATTCTATGGGAGTTTATCTAACCTACAAACCAAGAATTGGTTTAACAGATGATTCACGAAACTGCATCTCAAACATTCGACCCGCAGGTCTATCGCTAGGCTTGGCTGCTGAAAAATTATTCTATCTTACCAAGGAATCCTTGCAATTGAAACTGACAGGAGTGAATTTAAAAGATAGAAGTGGTGGAATCAATAATTTGGAATTCAAAACGAAAGTAAAGATCTGTGGAGTGAGAACTTCGGAAGATGCTGTCTTCATTGTAGAAATGGGTGCAGATTTTATTGGTCTAAATATTTCCCCAAAAAGCAAACGAAATATTGATTTGCAGAAAGCTCTAGAGATTTCCAAAGAAATTCGCCTAGCAAACGATAGATATTCCAAGAATGTTAAAATTGTATTGCTAGCCTTCTCAAATTCTTTGGATGAAATTAAAAATGCTTACAACTCGATTCAACCTGATTTTATTCAATTAGTATATTCTGATCCTAGTCTTACAAATAATTGGCAAGAAATTATTTCTAGCCTTCCCTTGATTCCTTCTATTACAGCCTCAGAAGCCTTACATCTTTCGGAACTTCCCTTTTATAAAGATCAACTTCTAATCATTGATAGCCCAAGTAAAGAAATGGGTGGTGGTACTGGACAAACTTTTGCTTGGGAAGAGATTCAGCATTTTACCGGCAAGTATCTACTTGCAGGTGGACTAAACTCCGAAAATGTGGGATTAGCAGTTTCTAAACTACATCCTTGGGGTGTGGATGTTGCATCTGGGGTTGAAGATCAACCAGGTAAGCAGTCTCAAGAGAAAATACTGCAATTTATTCAAAATGCTAAGCGAATTTCCTAAAGAAGCTCTCGATACACCTGTTATGCGACAGTATTTGGAAATAAAATCCAAATACCCCGATGCAATTCTATTCTTCCGTATGGGCGATTTCTATGAAATGTTCTTAGAAGATGCCAAAGACGCAGCCAAAATATTAGATATTGCACTTACGAAAAGATCCAATGCTATTCCTATGGCAGGAATCCCCTACCACTCTACTGAATCTTATATTTCTAGGCTCATCCATGCTGGTAGAAAGGTTGTTATCTGCGAACAAACTAAATCCGAAGATCCCAAGGCTAAAATCATGAACCGAGAAGTTGTTCGAATCATGAGCCCAGGCACTTTGATCGAAGAAAATCTATTGCATGGATTTCAGAATAATTTCATGGGTATCTTTCTCTCTACTGAAAGGAAAAATTACCTAGGTCTTGCCGATATTTCTACTTCTGATCTACTGTTCTTTCCTTTTGAGAAGGAAGATTCAGAAGGCTTAAGAGCGACTTTGTATAAATTTTCGCCCAAAGAAATTTTACTTCTAAAAGAACAAAAAGAAAAGTGGGATTCGATTTTACCAGAAGGAAGCCTGAACTTTAAACCTCTTCTAACATTTGTAACAACAGAAGAATTCAAGAAAAATGAAAAGCCTAATAAAGAAAATGAGTACGAAGTTCTAGAACATATTCTAGATTGCTATCTAAGATATAATTTTCGTGAAAATACTTTTTCTTTCAAGGATCCACTTGTTCTAGAAGAAAATAATTATTTGGTCATGGATGAGGAATCAGTTCGAAATTTGGAATTAGTTGAGAATTCATTCAACCAAGAACATACTTTGTTTTCTGTTTTGAATTTCTGCAAGACGGCTATTGGTAAAAGAACCCTTAAAAAAAATCTCTTATTCCCTACAAGAAGTCTCCAGACCTTAGAAGAACGATGGAAGGCAATTGAAGACTTAAGCAACAAAAAATTACAAAATTTCATCAAACAAGAATTAGATAATACTATAGATACAGAACGAATTCTAAGTCGATTTCGTGGAGGCAAAGCTTACCCTAGAGATTTTTCTGGAATACTCAAAACTCTAGAAGCATTTGCTAGAATGAGTCAATTTTTCTTGAATTTGAATCCGATTCTATTTGAAATGTTGAATAAGATAAATCAAGAATTAGAACCGCTGGGAGTTGAAATTCAGGAAAGAATTTTTGAAGGCGAACTACCCGTTTTTTTAGGAAATTCACCCTTCCTTAAAGATGCCTTCAACCAAGAACTGGATACAGCAAGAGAAGCAAAAACCAAGGGCAAGGATTGGATCTTAGATTGGGAAGAAAAAGAAAAGAAAGCTACCAATCTTTCTACTTTAAAGATAAGGTTTAATAAAATACTTGGTTACTACATTGAAATATCTAGAGCACAAGCCAAGGATTTACCAAGCCATTATTCCAAGAAACAAACATTAGTTGGAAGCGAACGTTACACTAGCCCAGAGCTAGAAGAAATGGAAAGGAACATTCTTGGTGCTGATGCAATCATTGATGAAATAGAAAAGCACGAATTTGATTATCTGGTTTCCAAAACTCTGGAATCTGAATCTAGTATTCGTAAGCTTTCTTTTTGGATAGGCGAAATCGACTTCCTACTCTCACTTACTATAGCAAAAGATAGCTATCATTGGAATAAACCTATTTGCAATAGAAATAGAGAGCTCATTTTAAAAGACTGCAAACATCCTGTTGTGGAGAAATTTCTTCCTATTGGAGAGACATTTGTTCCCAATTCCATACACTTGGATGATAGAGACGAAGTGGTAGCTATCTTAACGGGACCAAACATGGCAGGTAAGTCCACCTTTATGAGACAGATTGCGATGAATCAAATTCTCTTTCAAATAGGTTCCTACCTCCCAGCTAAGGAAGCTAAATTATCAATTGTTGATAGAATTTTTACACGTATTGGATCTGGTGACAACCTAACAGCTGGAGAATCAACTTTTTTCTTAGAGATGAAGGAGACCGCCCGAATCCTCAATCATATGACTGAGGACAGTCTTATTCTTTTTGATGAAGTAGGTCGAGGGACTTCGACTTATGATGGCTTAAGTCTTGCTTGGGCTATCTTGGAATTTCTTTCCGAAAGAGACAATCGAACTAAAACAATATTTGCAACGCATTACCATGAACTTACCGAATTGGAAAAAGGAAATGGTATCTTCAATTTATATATGGATACTTACGAAAAAGAAGGCGAAGTATTATTCCTCAAAAAAGTGAAACGTGGAAAGGTTAAAAAATCTTTTGGAATCTATGTAGCTAGACTAGCGGGCGTTCCACATAAAATTACCAAACGAGCAGAAGAAATACTAGAAGGCTTAGAATCTCGCAAGAAAGAAATCAGGATTCGAACGGAAGAACCATCTTTGTTTCCTGGATTCCAAGGTGGTCCAGATCGCTCCGCTCTAGCCTTAGATCGAATCCGAAAAAAATTACAAACTCTGCAAATTGAAAAAACAACTCCACTTGAGTCTATGCAGATCTTGGAAGAATTACAAAGATGGTCCAAAGAGTAGCATAAGCGCTTCCATGGATTGATAGTCTATCCAATTTAGCAATTTATCCTTTAATCCTTGTTTGGCGTGAAAACCGATTCCAAATTTAGCTGCAAGTAACATTTCAGAATCATTCGCACCATCCCCTACAGCTACAATCTGTTCCGATGAAATACTAAATTTGTCTTTCAATTCCAATAAGGCTTCTTTTTTTCTTTCCTTATTTACTATTCCAGAGTGGATTTCACCAGTTAAGATAGAGTTTTCGACTTGGAGATGGTTTGCTTCATAATAATCAATTGGATGGTCTTTGCTAAATAGTTCCAGAATTGGAGTAAAGCCACCACTTAGTACTGCAACCTTTGCTTGAGATTCAGCTTTCAAGTCATTCAGTAACTCAGCCACACCCCAATTTAAATTTAAATTATTATAGAGATCGGAAAAAACTTGAGTAGGTAGTCCTTTTAAATGTTTGACTCTAAGTTGCAGAGCCTCATTGAAACTGAGACCACCCTCCATTGCCTGCTTAGTAACATTAGCAACTTCCTCGTACTTACCATTTCGTCTAGCAAGTTCATCTATAACTTCTTCCCGGATTAAAGTTGAGTCCATATCAAATACAAATAGACTTGGTTTTTTGGAATCTAAAAAGTGCTCCAAGAAGATTATATCAACTCTTTGGGAAGAAAATTTCAACCTAAGATTCGCTAGTTCTCTTTTAGTTTGTTGGTAAAGTTCGGAGTCTAGACTTTTGCAACCGAAATCTTGTGAGCCCAAGTAGAAACAAACTGCTTCCGAATCTGCATACCTATAGCTTGCTATGGAAAGTGGTTCACCAAAATAAACCTTAACTTCATGGATAAACGTTTCTAGAAGATCTTCTCTTTGGCTCAGGAAAAGTAAAATAGACATTAGAGATGAGGGCGGATAAGTTTACCCCAAATGGAATAACCATTTTCATTGAAATGGATTTTGTCACCAATCTCTTTGCGAATCAATTCATCTTTGATGGTTGGTTTGTCGGGGTCTCTCATATCCTGCCAGGTTTCTATGTAAATTAAATTCTTATAACGACTTGGAAGAGTTGATAGAAAGGAGTTATAAACGGGAACTATTGCATTCAAGTTGGGAACATCAGTTGGTGGAACGGAGAGAAAGATTATCCTGGTCTTGGGTAGTTTCTTTCGTATTGTTTCAATAATTGAATGTACATTATTTTGGATTCGAGAAAGGCACTTCCCTTGGATTAGGTCATTGCCCCCAATTTCTATAATGATAGTAGAAGGTGAAAGACTAATAACATCTTTTTCAATTCTTAGAATTAGAGTTTCCGTCATATCTCCACCAATACCACGATTGATAACGCCTTTTGCTGGAAATTCTCGCTCTATGAGTTCTGGTGTAAAAAGATGTACTAAACTGTTACCTGTAATGACAATTTTTGCGGAGCCTAGCGCCTTGTTGTCCAACTGGTATTTTGCACTGATTAAAGCCCAATAGCCTATAAACTTATCAAATTTAGCTTCTTCCCTCCATCCTTCGTTATTAAAACACTCAAAGGATGAATTGAAGTAGTTGTTATGATCTTTCTGGAAATGTTTGGTAATTTGGCAATTTTGAAAAAATAAGAAAAGAGAAATAATATATAGATAGATTCTAATATTATTATTTCTCATATTCAGATGGTTCATTCATTTTGAATCGCTTTTGCCAATCTTTGATCTGAGCTTGAGCGTATTCTTCTGTATCACAAATCCGAAATTCAATCGGGTTGTTTGTGGTTGTCTCTATCAATTTAGCTTCGATGTAACCATTCTTCAGCTTCGTTGTTTCGATCTTATATTTCATTGAAATTCCCTCTACAAAAACCAGGTTTTATGCACCCTTGATCCGATCAATCTCTTCTAAGGTCTCTTTCTCTTTATACTTAGAGAAAAGATAGATGGCTACAAGACAAAAGAATGCTGCAGCAGGACCGGTTGCTCTGATCCCTGTTGGATTAGACGTATCCCTACCCAAAAGCAATAAACTGGAAAAAATTAAAATGCCCAAAGTCTGCCCCATTTTCTGCATTAAAGTTCTTCCTGCGTAAAATAAACCTTCTCTTTGAGAACCAGTCTTAAGCGCATCTAACTCGGCAATATCTGCAAGTATGGCATTGGGTAAAATACCCAAAATCGCCATCGGAATTGCCGCAACTAAAACGACAATGTAACCTTGCGCTACTTTTGGTATCGGCAACCAATCCATTCCCATTACAGAGCAGAAACAAAATACACAAAAGAAAATAAAAAATCCACCTAGTACAAGCTTCTTCTTTCCATACTTACGTGCCATAATGTTCACACCTGGATACAATAAAAAAGAAAATACACCAAGCACTATCATGAGTAAACCAACCAAGGATTCTTCTTTGCCAAGAAGGACTGTAATGTAATAAATGAGTCCTGTCTGTAAGACCATGGTCGAAAGGAAGTAAGCTAAATCGGAAAGAGCAAAAAATAAAAAGCTTTTATTCTTGAAAGTAAGAACCATAGCTTCTTTGAAAGGGACTGTAGAGGGCTCCGATTGACAGTATTTTTTTTCATCAACAGCAAACACTGGAAAATACATACAAATCATGGCAAGAAAACTTAGTCCTCCCAAGGTGTATTGTACCGCTTCTACTTTCGTAAGCCCTAAACTTTCATCAGCCATCAAAGAATTCCATATAACAGGCGCTTGTGCTGCAATTGCAATACCAAGAAAATATGTTACTGAAATGTAAGTAGATATATTTAGTCTTTCATTTGCAGTATGTCCAAGCTCAGGGATCAATGCAAAATAAGGAGTTACATAAGTAGTTAAGAAAAAATAAAATGCTACCATCATAACAACTAACCAAACTAAATTCTTGGAGCTTACAATACTATCTGGCGGAAAGAAAATTAAAAAGCAAAAAAGAGCAGCCGGAAAAGCACCTGCAGCAAGCAAAGGAACTCTTCTTCCCCATCTTGTATCAAGCTGGTCGCTGTAATTAGCGACCAAAGGATCCGTAACTGCATCCCATAATCTTCCAAGAGAAGCAATAATGCCTATAGTATTCAAAATACCTAAAATGGCTACATCAGTAATTAATATGGGAAGCCCAGCATCCTTAGGTGGTAGGTAAAAATACACCAACCATGTTCCAATAATATTAATTAACAAAGACCAACCAAATTGGCCTATTGCGTAACTAATTGTTCTCCCTATGGGGAATGTAGGTTTAGACATGCAATCACTTCCTAAATAACTTAATCTGTATTAGGGAAATGTCTTATTTGTTAAAATTATGGCAATAGATTTTTTTGGAATTTGTATAAATCAGGAAAATTCTTAACATCATAAGGATGATTCTTATCTTCCTTTAGTGCAATGCTCCATTCTTCTGGTATCCCATCAGCAAATTCAGGAACCATACCTGCATCTCGAATCATCTGAATGGTGTTCTGAATTTCGGAACCTTTCACATTGAGGTACCCAGATGCAAAAAGAGAATTGGCTATATATAAACCCATAGATTCCATGCCTCTTAAATGCCCTTCTCTACCTGCTGCCATACGAATTTCAGCTGAAGGGTTGATAAGACGAAATACTGCTAAAATACGCAAACACATATCAGGCGTTAAATGAGATGGATTAGCAATTGCATGACCCTTAATCGGAATAAAAAAATTCACTGGTATCGATGCTACTTCCAATCGTTTCAATTCCATAGCAACCGCTACAATATCATCCAGTGACTCGCCCATTCCGACTATAACTCCACTGCACAGGCCTATGCCTGCCGACTGGGCTGATTCTAAGGTGGACAATCTGTCACTGTAAGTATGTGTGGTGCAAATTTCTCCATAATGAGAAGAAGATGTATTTAAATTATGATTGTATCTATCCAAGCCTGCTTCTTTTAATATTTGCGCTTTTCCTTGATCCAAGATGCCAGCTGACAGACAAACTTTCATTTGGAGTTCATCTGTAATTCTGCGTATTGTTTTAGAAAGTTTTTGTATAGATTTGTCACCTGGACCAGTTCCCGAGGTAACCATACAAAAACGATAGGCACCATTTTCTTTGGCTTGCTTGGCATCTGCAAAAATTTCATCCTCTGACTTCAAAGGATATTCCTGGATTCCTGAGTCACCATTCTTTCTTTGGGCACAGTATCCACAGTCTTCTGGGCAATAGCCATTTTTAATATTATCAAGGATATGAATTCGAACAGTATTTTGAAAATACGTAAAACGAGGTTTACTTGCTTGCTGGATTACATCAAGGAGAGGAAGGCTTCCATCTAATATAGAAAGAGCCGATTCGGTATCAATGAGACTTGGGATGGCTTGTGTTGCTGTTACCATGGCTTCCATGCTTTCGATTATGGCAACTGAGTAAATTCTTTTTCCAAGATGTTTTCTAGAACTTCAAAGATAGTATCCAAGCTAGATTCTCTTATATTATAGGGTGGAGTTAGATAAACTGTATTTCCAAGTGGTCGAATTAAGACTCCTTGTTCCATTGCAAAATTTCGGATTTTTCTTCCTATAGGATTCAAGTATTCATCAGGCCCTATGTCTTGAACTACCTCCATAGCAAAGATAGCCCCTAGATGTCTAAGATTTTTGATTTTATGAGGAAACCTTTCTTCTAGAACTTTTTTCTTCCCAAAAAAGTAAGCTTCTATGCGGGAAATATTTTCTTTACCGGTCTCATGCAAAATTTCTACGGATGCAATTCCAGCAGAACAAGCGAGAGCAGAACCTGCCATAGTGTGACCATGGTAGAAAGCGTGGTTTACATTTTCAGAATGAAAAGCTTCTACAATTTCTTTTCGAATTAATGTCAAAGCAAGTGGTAGACTTCCTCCTGTTAATCCTTTTGCAAGACAAATCATGTCGGGTTGGATCTTAGCTTTTTGGTAAGCATACCATTCACCTGTTCTTAGCATACCTGTGAACACTTCGTCCAGAATAAGAATGATATCTCTCTCTTGGGTAAGTTTTCTAAGCCTTTGGAGAAATTTTTCCTCATGGAAGACCATTCCATTTGCACCACTTACCAAAGGCTCTACCACCACACCTACTATGGTATCAGATTGTCCTTTCAAATCCTGCTCCATTTCATCCAAGCATTCCACCTTGCAATTGCTTGGTGATTTATCCCAAGGACAGTTCATACAATCAGGAGACTTGTATTCTTTGCTAGGAAAGTTTAAATCTCGGAAAATTCTCGTAAATACAGATTCTCCTCCTAGCGACATGGCACCTATAGAATCTCCATGGTAGGATTTAGTAAACCGAATCCATGTCTTTCTATTAATATCTTTAGAATGGTTTTTGTTTTTAAAAAATTGTACGGCAAGTTTTACTGCAATTTCTATCGCATTAGATCCATTATCCGAGAAGAATACTGCCTCAAATTCATTGTTTGTTGTTTTAAGGATTTCTTCTGCTAAAATTTCACCAGGGTCATGAGTAAAGCCAGCAAAAATTACATGGTCTAAGGATTCTGTCTGCTTACGTATTGCTTCCATTATTCTAGGGTTTCTATGCCCATGTATGCAAGTCCACCAAGAAGAAATTGCATCAATAATCTTATGACCTTTGTGTGTATAAAGAAACTCATCTTGGGCTGATTGGATAGAGATTTCTTTTTCATTCCCACCAAGTATTGACATAGGATGCCAAATCAATGAAATATGCCTTTGAGTTTCAAGCTTGGATCAAAATTTTTTTGAATTTCTTTTTGGAGTTCTGATGCTTGCAAATTTTTTCCTAAGAAATATCTACCAAAGGATAGAGTCTTCCCCCATTTCATTATTGCCTCTTCTGAACTTTGCCAGGTGTCTACATTTTCCCCGTAGCCAAGAAATCCCAAAACAGGAATTTTTCTAAGATGTAGGGCTTCTAGAGTAAGTAAGGAATGATTGATAGTACCTAACAGAGTTGATACGATAAGTAAAACCGGAACTTTCAGTTCTTGGATCCAGTCCAAAAAAATAGTATCCTGATTCAAAGGAACCATGATACCACCTGCTGCCTCTATAATGATTGGATTATTTCCCACTAGGGTTTGGTTTCTCTCCCAAAGAAGATTCAAATACTCTATGGAAATTTGCGAATTTTCTAAGGATGCTGAATAATGGGGCGAAGATGGATGGCTATAAGAGTAAGCGGCTGGAAGGATACGTCTAGAATTCCCTAAAGCTTTCTCAACAAAATAGGTATCAGTAGTTTCTAGAGGTCCAGTTTGAACAGGTTTCCAATAGAATAAATTGCATTCCTGCCCATACTTGACCATAAAGGCAGTGGATGTCATAGTTTTTCCTACATCAGTTCCGGTTGCTATGATAAAAATTGACACAATACTCCAAATAAGAAAACTGTGAAGTAATCTATGGAACTACCATTCTGGAAAGCCATTTTCCGAAAAGAAACTAACCCCGTTAAAGAAATATTTTTATTCCTTAAAAAGACTGCTCTCTTTGAGGGCTTACCCAATAAACATATTCGAGAAGTAGCAAGACTGGTTCACAAACGTACCTACCATCCTGGAGAAATTATTTTTCGTCAAGGCCAAAAAGGTGCGGGACTCTTTTTGATTCTGAAAGGAAATGTGGAAATCAATTCAACCAAGGAGGGAGTCACTCTGAAGCTTGCCTATCTTGATGAAGGTTCTTTTTTTGGTGAACTTAGTCTTTTTTCGGAAGAACCCAGAACTGCGACAGCAACTAGCAAAGAAGAATCTATCCTGCTCGGTTTCTTTCAACCTGAATTAGAAACTCTGATTCAAACCAAGCCAAGAACTGGCAATGCTATCTTACTTGCCTTTACAAAAGTCATCACCAAACGCTTGATAGGAACTAACCAATTGCTTGAGTCTGCCTATTTTCGAGGCAGAAAGAAAAAGGAAGAAATATGAGTCCAAGAGGGCAGATCTATGGAAAGACTGAAATCTTTCTTCAGATTTTCTTCTACATTATAGTATTTACTATAGTTTTAGTTCTTTTGATAGGAATCAAAATTCTAGGAATACCTATCCTCCTAGCAATCATCACCTACTACGCATTACATAAATTAGTGGATAGTTTAGAATCTTATGGTATGAATAGAAGCCTAGCCATATTGCTCTTATTTTCTATTTTTGGAGGATTTTTATATACTATAGTTTATTATTACCTACCTTCTACTCTGTCTAAACTATCTCCCTTCTTAACCTATTGGTCAAAACAATTTGAAGAACCAGACAACAATCAATTTGCAGAACAAATAGACTGGTTACTTAGAGTTGATTCTGAGTTTATTCATAAAACATTCCCACCAGGAGAAGTCGCAAAGTCTATCATTAATTATGCGAATGTAACTGTTGATTCCGTAATAGATTCTATACCAAACATAATCACTTATCTATTAATTACACCTTTGATATCTTTTTTTCTTCTCTTAGATGCGAATGGAATTTATAAATCTTTTGTCAGTATAGTACCGAATCGTTATTTTGAAATGACTCTCATGATCACTCACAAAATCAATGAACAAATAACAGGCTACTTAAAAGGTTTAATTATCCAATCAGCCATCATTGCATTTGTTGGAACTTTGGGATTTTATCTTATTGATTTAAAGTTTTTTGTTGTGTTTGGAATATTCTTAGGCTTTGCAAATATGATACCTTATTTAGGTCCTATAGTAGGAATGGTGCCCCCTGCTATATTTGCCCTTGTAACAGGTGGAAGCATAGAATCAGCTTATCCTGTTGCAGCAGTTGTTCTAACTTGTCAATTAATTGATAATATCTTAATTCAACCAACTGTTATTGCAAAATCTGCATCACTTCATCCCATCTTAGTACTCATAGGAATAACAGTAGGTGGCAATCTTATGGGTATTTGGGGAATGCTTCTTGCTATACCCATTCTTTCGGTTCTAAAAGTTACACTCGGTGTAATGTATAGAAGTCTCAGGGAATATGGTGTTTTGTAGAAAGCTGATTTATTTGAATTCCCTTTGAAAATAGAGTAAACTTCTTTCTGATTTGAATGCAGCATAGAAATTGGAAGAAATTAAGCCAAGTCTCATTAGGAATAAACCATGCTCTACGAAATCACCATTCTCCAATTTACAAAAATGCTCAAGAATCTTATTGTTCTCTTGGAAAAAGCTGCCACTTTTGCTGAAACCAAAAAATTCGATATAGAAGTTCTTTTGAATTCCAGACTATCACCTGACCAATTCCATCTAATTAAACAAGTCCAGATTGCCTGCGACACTGCAAAATTAGGAGCATCCCGTCTCACTGGCAAGCAAGCACCCACGCACGAAGACCAAGAAAAAACACTCATAGAACTACAAAACAGAATTCATTCGGTTCTGGATTATCTAAGCACTTTTTCAGAAGAGGATTTTAAGGATTCCTTCGAACGTAAAATTTCTCAACCTCGCTGGGAAGGAAAATATCTCACTGGAAAAGAATTTGCAATCCAACATGCAATTCCAAATTTTTACTTTCACATTACAACAGCCTATTCTATCCTTCGCCACAATGGAGTAGATATTGGAAAGAAAAACTATTTGGGTGACATGCCATTTAAAAGTTAAATACTACTCGCTAAGATATCTATTATTATTCCAAATAGATAAGAATTTTTGAATCATAGTATATTTGAAGATGATAATGGTCATAGGGAAATTATTTTTAAAATGTTTTTTGACACAATTGATGATGCAAGGAAACAAAAGTTTATACATTAAAAATGAAATCTATATTTACTAACGTGGATGAGTATATCGCTAGTTTTCCTATTGAAAAACAGGAAATCTTAGAAAAGATACGTGCAATCATTAAAAAAATAATTCCGAATGCAGAAGAAACCATTAGTTATGCGATACCTACTTTCAAATTGAATGGAAAGAATTTAGTTCATTTTGCTGCATATAAAAATCATATTGGTTTTTATGCAACTCCGAGCGGACAGTCAGAATTTAAGGAAGAACTTTCCAAATACAAACAAGGAAAAGGCTCTGTTCAATTTACATTCGACAAAGCAATCCCGTATGATTTAATCAAAAAAATTGTAAAGTTTAAAGCTAAAGAAGCCTCAAAAGGTAAAAATGTTCGACTATGAGGCGGAGTACATACAATTTGACAATAATCAAGTGTTAGGTGTATAAAGATAATTATCTAAAATACAATAAAACCTTATGAAATATTCATTACTGAAACAAGAAGAAATCAACCAAAAATATGAAAGTATCCTAACCTTTTGGTCCTTAGAAAAGAACAAATTGATTTGCAATTGCAAATTTCCTAATTTCTCAATAGCCTTTTCCTTTCTAACCGAAGTTGCTATACTTGCAGAAAAAATGAACCACCATCCAAGGATAACAAATACCTATGGAAATGTTGGGCTCGAAATTTGGACGCACGATGTCAATGGTCTTACTAAACTTGATTTCGAATTTGCAGAAGCTGTAAATAAGCTATTGGATATGCGAAGGAATCTCTTTTAAATGTTTGATTCCAACTAACTCAAAACCATGCGAGTTTTCCTTCCATTCATTCTTTCCTGAAATAGGAAGTATTACCTTATCCACACCCAAGGCTTCCAATTCTTTCAACCTAAGTCCTAATTGCCCAACATTTCTTACCTCTCCGGAAAGACCAACTTCACCTAAGAAGGCTGACTTTGAGGGTACAGAAAGCCCCATAGAACTTGAATAAATCGCAGCACAAATAGCAAGATCCAAAGAAGGTTCATCCACATTGAGCCCACCTGCAAGATTGGCAAAGACATCAGAGCCAGAAAGAGGTAGTCCTAGGTATTTTTCTAAGACTGCACAGAGTAAAATCAACCTTTTGTTATCTAATCCTTCTGACATGCGCCTAGCTTGTGCTAAACTTGATTTTGCAACTAATGCTTGTACTTCTACACTTAAGGCTCTAGTACCTTCCAGAACGGCTGAGAGGACTGATCCTTCCGTGTTTTCTCCATCTCGAAAAATAAAAAGATCATTTCTATCTTTTACTTCTTCCAAACCATTGTTTTTCATTTCGAAAACTGCTATATCTCCTACAGCCCCAAATCGATTCTTTACAGATCGTATGATACGATAGTAATTCAATTTATCTCCTTCGAAATATAAAACAGTATCTACCAAGTGTTCAAGAACCTTAGGACCTGCAATCTGACCTTCTTTGGTAATGTGACCAATCAAAATCACAGGAATGGATAAGCGCTTGGCTGCTTCCATAAAGCTTTGGGTACTTTCTCTAAGCTGTGTTACAGTTCCTGCTTGGTTAACCAGAGATTCTTTCTGGACGGTTTGTATGGAATCTATGAATACTAATTTAGGTTCTAAGTGTTCCATCATTTGCACAATGTTTTCAACATAAGACTCTGAGGATAGAAGTATGGAGTCCGTGTCTATTCCCATCCTCTTTGCTCTAAGTCCTATCTGACCAGATGACTCTTCGCCCGAAACATAGATAATTTTCGAAGTGGAAGCAAGGTTTTTTGCAACTTCTAAGATTAGAGTTGATTTCCCAACTCCAGGTTCCCCACCAATTAAAATTATACTTCCTGGAACTATACCTCCACCCAATACTAAATCAAGTTCAGAAAATCCAGTGGAAGTTCTCTTGAATTTTTCAGCTGAAACCTGGTTGATAGGGATGGGCATTTCATATCTAGCAGGGCTTAGTATGTTTTGTTTCTTCTCTGAAAATTTTGCACCTGATCCTGTTTCCTCTTCAATGGTATTCCAAGATTCACAAGAAGGACATTTGCCAGACCAACGAGGAAAGCTTTCCCCACAAGAAGTGCATATAAAAATTTTACTGGGACTTTTCTTTTTCATTATTAAATGATTTCTGATAAATAGAAATTAATGTTCAAATATTTCACTCATTTCTAAAATATCCAATTCAACCAAGGTTGGCAAAAATTGAAAACATTTCTCCGCATAATCCAATCTGCCTTCTCTAGCAAGCATATCAGTGAGAATATGTTTGAGTGAAATGAGATATCTTACATCATTTGCTGCATATTCCATCTGCTCCTTAGTCAATATTTTCTTTCCCCAATCCGAGGACTGTTTACCTTTATCTAACATCTCATCAAAAAATTCTTTGACGAGTTCCTTGAGTCCATGCCTATCTGTGTAAGTACGAGCGAGTTTACTGGCTATCTTAGTACAGAAAACTGAATTGGTGTGAATTCCTAATCTTGCATTGAGAAAAGTTAGATCCATTCTGCCAAAATGGAAGATTTTTGTAATTTTAGAATTCTCAAATAATGCCTGTATGTTGGGAGCAGATTTTTGTCCAGGAAGAATCTGCACTAAGGATGCTTTATTTTTAGAATCACAGATTTGAATAACACAGAGCCTATCTCTTCTAGGGTTTAGTCCCATCATCTCACAATCAACAGCTAGATGATCATCATTTGCGTATTCTTGGAAAATTTCAGAGGATAAATCAGCTTGGAATAGTGTCGGACGTATTTTAGATTGTTTTTGAGTCATAGAGATCAGTTTTTTACTTGTAATCAAGCTTTCAATTAAAATTATACAAGAATGCGAGATGCAATTATCTCTTATAGAGTATTTGACCAAGAATTCACATCAACAATCAAGAATCTAACTGAACAAGCTAGTATTTCAGATTGCAATAAATTTAAAGGGGCAATCTCTGTTTCCCCTAAGACAAAAAATAAATTTCTTCAAACCCATTTTAATTGGATAGACGATAAGAGGCCAGCTATAGGCTTTCATTTGGAGACTATACAAGTTTCATTGCATGATTTCCTCCCTCTAGGTACGGATTTCAAGATTTTACAACATGGATACCAATCTTGGAGTTATTCTGCAACTTATGAGGCAAAAGCAAAGGATGTTTCTCCCAGATTAGATTTTCTGCGCTACTCTCAAGAAAATTATTACTCGAATCATAATGGTATTCCTGGTAATTTCTTATCGGAAAGTTTTACATGCCTCTATTCTAAATCAAGTAACACGGGTTTATTGCTTGGTGTTTCCTTAGAAAGTGACCCAGGTGTAAGAATCTCGGTTCAACTAACAGATGATGGAAGAGTCGAGGGTCTATCAGCAATATTCGATTACCATAATACTCCCAATCTCAAGCCAAAATCAAAAATACCAAGTCCTGAATTGGTAATCATACCCTTCCAAGGTGCACCTGAGCCTATCATTGCTCAGTATTTTGACCTTTTTGCAAAGAATACAACAATTCCTGAATTAAACAAGAAGGTTCCTACGGGTTGGTGTTCTTGGTACTATTATTATACAGGAATTTCTGAGAAAATTATTTTAGAAAATCTTAGAGCTATCAAAGAAAAAAAATTGCCCATACAATTTTTTCAAGTAGATGATGGCTACCAAAGAACCATAGGAGATTGGTTAACAACCAATGATAAATTTTCATTTGGCATGAAGGCAATAGCTGATGAAATTAAAAAGGAAGGCTACCAACCTGGTATTTGGCTTGCTCCCTTCCTTGTTCGTAAGGATTCTGAATTTTTCCAAAAGTATCCTGAAGCAGTTCTAAAAGATGATTCAGGTGAACCTGTGCCAGCGCTTTGGAATCCACTTTGGGGAAAGGGTTATACATACTGCCTAGATCTAACCCACCCTAGATCCAAAGAATTTCTTACCAAGGTATTCAAAACAATAACTAAGGAATGGGGATACCCATATTTAAAGTTAGATTTTCTTTATGCAGGACTTCTACCCGGACAGGTATATGACCCTAGCCTAACTCCACAAATGCGATACAAAGAAGCTCTTCAATTAATTCGTAAAATCGTTGGTAAAGATACCTTCTTACTCGGCTGTGGCGCCCCTATCCTTCCTTCTGTTGGATATTTCCAAGGAATGAGAATCTCTTGTGATGTTGCTCCTTTTTGGAAGCCTGAACTCAAAAGAAGATTGCTTAGAGATAAAAATGCACTTTGTACACAAAAAGCTCTAGTCAATGATCTGACTCGTGCATCTATGCATCGCAAATTTTGGTTCAATGATCCAGATTGTCTCTTGGTCCGAAAGAAAAAGAATTCAATGACTGGGAAACAAACACGCATTATGGCTTCCGTCATGGCTGTTTCAGGTGGTATGCTTTTGGTAAGTGATGACATGACAGAACTAGAAGAGGAGAGACTTGCTTTACTTGAGAAGACTATCCAGCTTTCAAAACTTTGTCAGTCTAAATCCCCTATTCCTATTGGAATTTTTGAAAATGAGTTTCCAGAAGCCTTGTACAATCCAAATGGATTTTTAGGTATTTGGAACCCTAGCCCGAATAAAAAGTCCATGCAAATCAATCTTCCCATTCAACCCAAGAATTTGAAATGGACGAATTACTGGACGGATAAAATAGAAGAATCTGCTGTTTGGAATTCTGAAACCAAAACATTAACCCTTGAAATGCTTCCTTTTGAATCAGCGGTTTTTGATTTAGGAAATTAAAAAAAGTTTGACCCCTTCTAGAAATCATAGAGGCTAGAATAAATTTTTTAGGAGAAATTTATGAAGTCATTGATGAAAGTATCTATTTCTTTACTTCTTGCATTTGCTTTAAGCAATTGCGCAACCCTATCTAACTCAGCAGATTCTGCGAGTGCATCTATTAGCAAATCTATGAGTGAGGCATTGAATTCCATTTCAAATTCAGCAAGTTCATTGAGCCGTTCCTCGAAAGGTTCAGCCGAAGAAGCTGCTCGATTTGAATCCGATGTAGAAGTTCTAGTTTCAGTTTCTGCTAAGCAAAATGATACTGTCTCTCAGCTTGATAAAGACATACAGAGAATTGCCTACAGAAATGGAATAGTTGATTGGAAAGAATACAGAGGAACTTATACATCAATAGGTTCAGGACTTCGATTAGCTGGTTATAGCAATACTGAATTACAGACAGTACTAGCACCTTTTGAAAATCGCCCAGAAATTAAATCAGCGATTTTAGAAGGCTACGGAATTTAAATTTCTCAAGGCAAATTGTTTTTGAAGATTTTGTGAATTCAAAACTTTTTGCCGTATATTTTCTGTTTCTTTTCCTAAATCTCAGTTCGCTTAATTCCCAAAATCTGGATTCCTTTGAATATATTTATGTGAATTCCAATGCAGGTCAGTCCAGCGGAGGACATTCTGCAATTAAATTTGGCAATTGGGTCTACCACTTTCAATACTACCCTGACAAAATATTCCATTTAGTTAGAGATCCTTGGTTTGACTTTCGCTATACCTACAATGTTATGGAAAATCGTAGCCTTCTTTTAACCAAGGTTCATCCAAGCAATGGTGCTGCTAAAAAATTAGAACGTGGTTTTAATTCATTTTATATTGTACAAGAAAAACATCTTAGCAATCTAAATCTACTGCAAAGAGAAATTGAATTCCAAGAACTATTACAAAAACACAGAGTTCAATTCTTTAAAATTAAAAGTCTTGGTTATTTCTCTGAGAACAATTTCAATTCGAATTCCTATAAAAGGATAAAAGATAAAATAGACTTACGGCTAGGAAAAAATTATCTTCTTAAATCCCAAAATGAAATTACGAATTTCATGCTAGCTTCAAACAATGAAACCTGGGAATTGAATACAAATAAGATTACATCGAAATCATTCTACTCTCTAGCCGAACTTTCGCATGAAAAATACGAAAGAACCATTCAACAACTCTCCTTATTAACTATCCTAGATAAAAGTATTGGACTTAAGAAAACTAGTTTAGTTTATTTTCCAAAGACAAAAGAGCTTCAGCCAACTGAAAGTGAACTTTCCAGATACAAAATTTTCTTAGATCATATGGAAGAAAGGTTAATCTATCAGTTAGAGTCCAAGGATCAAAATACTGAATGGGCAGCTGATTGCCTCGCTACTTTAGCTATCTATCTTGTCGTTTACCAATCCATCCAAGAAAAGACATTTATTTTCCTAGATACTCTTCCCAATAACGAAGAAAAGGTGAAGTGGCAAGTTGAAAACCAAGCTTTAAAAATTGCTATTGATAGCTTCCCTCTTTTTTCAAATTTCAGAAAAGAAATCTTTAATGAATCACAAGATATTCTTATTCAAGACTTCATAGAGCTCCAAGACAGTGCAAATCGTTGGGTAGAAATAAAACAAGCAACTTCTTTGAATCGCGCTATCCGGAATACTGCGAATCGGACCCTACCTCATAAAGAGGGGGAAGCTTGGATATCAATTCCAAGCATTTACAATTCTCAAGAGCTAAAACCTTCGATAGCTAAATTAAAATCTGATTATGAGAAATATAATTCTAGGCTAAGAGAAATATATCCTTATCATCTCATTTTTCAAAATTGCACTTCAGAAATCTTTGTTAAAATTTCAGATATCTTTGAAAATGATACAGTTAAAATTAAAAATGATTTAGGAAAAGACATAGATCCTAAGACATCCTTTTCTTTTGTTCCATTTTATTCAAGTTATGATGTTAGAAAAAATTATAAAGCTCTGGCTTCCTCAGAAATTCTCTCCTATAGAACAAAGTATGTAAGGCAACGCGAGGAAAATGAAAAAAAATGGTGGATTTCTTACCAAGAGGATTTTGTTCCTAGCTCTAGCATTTATTCATTCAATGAAAATGATCATTTATTCCTGTTTTTCACAGACGACACAATCATACTGAGACCTATCTATGGATTTGCCAATCTTAGTTTGGGATTGGTACAAACATTATTCGGTATACCATTTACTGTATTTGACAAAGGAAACCAATTTATGGCAGGCTTAGATGGAATGTTATTTAGTATGCCAGAACTTATCTTTTTTAACATACGAAAAGGAAGTTTCTATAAAACATCGATCTCTGAATTAGAGGAAGATTTTCCAAATTATAAAACGGAGCCTTTTCGTGAATAAAAATTATTACCTTGCTATCCCTCTCTTAATCAATATCACCTTAGCTATTTTTACTAATTATTGGGGATTTGCCGAGAATAAACCCTACGTCATATTAGGCTCTAGTTTATTGCTAATTTTCTTATTTGCTGTAATAAAAACAGGTACTTCCTATTTAGATAAGATAATACTTAAACTAAATTCAATTGAAATTCATAATTTTTACCCTTATTGCTATGGTCTTATTTTTCTTATGTTTTGCTTCATTCCCATTAGAAATCTTAATTATGGAGATGGAATAATACTTTTCGAAAATTCTTATTTAGAAGGAAAAATATTTGGATTTCAAATTACTTTGGATGAATTTTTAGAAGGCTTTCTTCATTCGATCTTTATAAATGTTTTTGATGACACTAGAGAAATTTATAGATGGATAAGTTCCGTAGCAGGATTACTATTTTTAACATTTAGTATATTTATCATCCAGAAAGAAAAAAGATCAAATATAGAAGGACTTCTCCTACTTACCTCTGGCTCTACACTTTTATTCTTTGGTTATGCAGAAAATTATACTCTTGTTAGTTTATATCTTTATTTCTTTCTTTATTTAATATATAATTTGACTAAAAAAGGAAAGGATTCGTCGCTAATTTATCTTATCGCTCTCTTAGCAAGTTTAGGTGCACTCTTTCATTTGGTATTCGGTTATATAGCAATTAGTCTTGCGTATTTTGCTTATTATAAATCTAAAAAAGGTAAATTTGTATTTCATTCAGTAATTTCAATTCTAATAGCAGGTTTCTTGATTGGCTCTGTGTTTATCTTCTTTCTCTTCTTTTCTGATCCCATTGCATCATCAAACCAAACACATATCATGTCCTTACCTTTTTACCCATTACGGAAAATCATATCAACCAATCATTTAATTGAAATTTTAGGCAATCTTTGGTTTACGAATGGTTTTGCACTTGTCTTCTTATCTTTTGCTTATCTTTCCAATAAAAATAAATTTAAAGAATTTTGCTTCTTACCTGAAAATATTCTTATAATTTTAGTTATTCTTGGTTTCATAATTCATTCGATAGTCTTTAATCCACTTTTGAACTATCCAGCTGACTGGGATTTGATGAGCTTTTATTCTTTTCCCTTAATTTTCTTTTGTTTTCTTTACTACCCTCATCTTGATAATAAAAATATAATCTTTCCTTTCATTTTATATTTCCTTGGTTTTATTATTTCGACTGCTATAAGTCTTTCTACAAATCCGCCAAATTTAGAAGCGTCCTTTGTCTCAGATATGAGCATTGCTAAAACCTACGTCGATGGAAACGAAATTAGATACAAATCAATTAACAAATACAACAAAAAAGATTTCCTTAAGTTGGATTATTTTTTATTTAAATCGAGAACTAAACTATTTCAAATCAATCACAAAGATAGAGATTCACTTATAAAAGAAAATTACCAATACAAAAAGGAATTAGATCATGCAATAGAAAATTCATCTGGAAGATTAGATAAATTATGGTCGAAAAACTTTTTTAATAAATTAACTGACTATCATCATAGATATCTCAAAGTTCTAGAAGAAGGTAAGAAATATCATCCTGAAACATTACAGACCCCTTCTGAGAATCAATAAAAGATCTTATTGAATCATCCATTTCTATAAGTTTAGATTTAGAATTTTTATGAATGTGATTCAATTGGTTTAGTAAAGGACTTTGCAAGCTATTAAGCAAGCCATCGCTATAAATAAGCATGATATCGCCTTCTTCATAACTCATTTCATGATTGATGAATTCAATATCAGACATTATACCCAGTAAATGACCAGACCTTTCCCCTAAAAGATGATAATCAGATTTGTTCTTAGGATAAAAAACTGGAAAAGGATGACCACCTCTAGAATAGTTAATCTTTTTGTATTTTGTATTAAAGATCATAACAACAGCAGTCATGCTATGTGTTCCTATGTCATAACAAAGTTCTTTGTTCATTTTTTCTAAATACATAGAAGGATTCATTTCTTTATTTTTGGCTAAATCTTTGACCAAACTACTCATCAATAAGGCAATTAAACCAGAAGTCACTCCATGATCCTCTATGTCACCTAGCAAGACTAAGATATTATTTTCATCCATAGGAATCACATGATAGTAGTCGCCTGATACAAACAAAGCCGGATGAATATCACCCAAAACTTTGAAGGGAATTTCTTGGGGGATGTTAAAAACTTTAGATTGAAGCTTTGATGCAAGTCGCAAATCTCGTAAAATAGATTCATCGTTGGATTCTTTTTCTTTAAGAATAGAGTAAAAATGATAAGCTCGTTCTATAGCAGATTTTACTGATTCCAGATTAAAGGGTTTTAGTAAAAAGTCCGTTGCTCTATTGCTCAGAGAAGAGACAACAGTTTGAATTTCCCTCTCCCCTGTCATCATTAACACTTGACTCATAGGATTCTTGCTTTTTATTTTTGCCAAGAGTTCCAAACCAGAGATATTTGGAAAATTAACATCTAGGAGAATAATTGGATTCTGTTCTCGAATATAGTATTCAAGTCCTTGGTGAGGATTTGTAAAGTATACACAATAGTAACCAAGACTTTGGATGATTACTTCAAGAGTTTCACAAATTGAGTCATCATCATCAATGACAAGAATTTCTGGTTTAATGGACGATGGTTCTGACATTATTCTAATATTCTAAATTTACATTTAGCTTTTGATTCTTTAACTTTACGGAAATAATCATCATTGAAAATAGTGGATTCCAAATATGGATCTACACAGGTCAACATCTCTCCATAAAACCAATCGAAAAGTTCTCCTGCATCATCATCCCACTGTAATCGCTTTTGATGAATTGCATTGCTGAGCTCTCGAACTCTTTTTGAAATGGATAATTCTATTAAGGCACGAAATTGACCCTCTTTATGAGGATCGATATATTTAAAATTATTCCGAAAAAGCACAGCGTCATGAAAGTATTCTGGAATGTTGAAAACTCCATGCGCTCCCAACTTTTTTGTTAGCAATCGTATAAACTCTGTTATTTCTACAAAAATAGCTAAACCTGGGTATTCTTGACCATAAAATAATTGTTTGGAGTACTTGCCAGGAATGAATTTGATATTTTGCGTTAATAGCCAATCAATATAAACCATCTTAAAGGCTTCTGTTTTTTCATTGAAACGGAAATCCGAATATTTTAAACGAATGTGAACAAGTATTTCACCATTTAAGGTCTTAACAAAAATTCTATTATCCAAAAGAGATAAGACATTGATTTCAATATTAAAAGTAGAATATCCTCTGCTGTGGAGCATGGATATAAGACCACTTTCTTCCATTAAGCTGAGTATCTCAACCTTGGAAAATTTACCAAAAACCATGTCATCTGGAGTAAGGGATGTATTGAGTTCTTTAGACAGGTCAACCATGGCAAGATCAGATAAATCTAACCACTCATTCGAATCAGAACGCTTGTCTGAGTTAGTGAATATTCCCACTCATGCCCCTTTCATTCGGAAAATACCTTAACAGAATTGTAATGAATACAAACTGTATCATCAGGGTCCTTTGCATAGCCACCTGCTGTCACAATTACAGTCGATACGTCACATTCAAGAGAAAAATCCCTTATCCTACGATCTCTATCCTTAAGTCCATTCATACTAATCTTTAATTCACCAAGAGAATCATATTCATATGGATCTGCTCCAGCTAAATAGAAAATGATATCAGGCTTAAATTTCATTTTAATATTCAATAAAGACTCATCCAATATTTTCAAGTATTCTTTATCTTTGATTCCTGGCTCTAAAGAAAGATCTAAGGTAGATTCTTCCTTTTTAGGATAGATATTTCCTTGGTGCATAGAGTAAGTGAAAACACTTGGATCATCTTGAAAAATATAAGAGTTTCCGTTACCCTGGTGGAGATCTAAATCTATAATCAACACATTTTTGCCAGGATTTTCTAATTGATACATCTTAGTGGCGATGGCTACATCGTTTAGATAACAAAAACCTTCCGCCTTATCTGGAAAAGAATGGTGGTATCCACCTCCAAGATTGAAACAAAAATTGTAATCTTTAGCTAGTTTCATTGCTTGTATAGTTCCACCTACACCAAACAAGAAGGAGTCTATGATAGATCTTGTTAGCGGAAGTTCTGAATACATAGTGCGAAAGGTATGCTCATAGGAAAATAAATCATCCAAATACGAGTTGGTATGCACTAATTCTAAATCTTCCATATTTGCTCTGTCAGGTGCTACTATTTCTATATCTTTTAACTTGCTATCGCTTTTAATTCTATCATAGATAAGCGAGTATTTCTGGGCAGGAAAAACATGTCTGCCTAAATCAAGATTATAAAAGGGACTATAGATGATTACAGAGTTCTTAGATTTCACAATTAAGTACAGGATTCGCCATATTTACTCAGAATCAACCTAAAATTGCAATAACTTTGTTACTATTATCCAAAATCCTTCTTGCAAAGCTTTATCACTCTCCTATATTGTGCCTATGTCAAATTCCCAAGATCAAATCTCAGAAAAAAGAACGAAAATCGTTTGTACCATAGGTCCCGCGACTTCCACAAAAGAACAGATTCTTTCTTTAGTTCAAGCTGGTATGGATATAGCTAGGATTAACTTTTCTCATTCTACACAAGATAATCATGAAAAAACTTATGAACTATTAAGAGAGTGTGAACAAGAGTCAGGTAAACCGATTGGAATCCTTGCTGATTTACAAGGACCTAAGATTCGAACTGGGAAATTAAAAAATGACAGTCTTGAACTTTTAAATGGATCTAAGATCACAATAAATAACCAATCCAATTTTATTGGTGATAGCAATGAAATTGGTTGTACTTATGAGAACCTTATTATGGATTTAGAAGTTGGACATAAGGTTCTTGTTGATGATGGTAAATTAGTCTTCAAGGTTGAATCAGTACAACGTAAAGAAAATAAAGCAGTCCTAGAAGTTATCGTAGGCGGTATTTTGAAAAACAACAAAGGCATTAACCTACCTGGAACTCCCATATCAGCACCCGCTCTCACTGAAAAGGATATATCAGATCTTAAATTTGCTTTGAATCTTGGAGTTGATTATATAGCCCTGAGTTTTGTTAGACGATCTGCTGATTTGGAACTTGCTCGCCAATTTATGAAAGAATCCTATACAGGTCTAATTGCAAAAATCGAAAGACCTGAAGCTGTTCAAAATATTGAGGAAATCATTGAAGCCTGCGATGGAATAATGATAGCAAGAGGTGATCTTGGAGTAGAAATGGAAACTGAAAAAGTTCCTATTCTACAAAAAGAAATTATCCGTAGACTTAATGTTAAAGGCAAACCTGTAATAACGGCAACCCAAATGTTGGAGTCCATGATAGATAATCCTAGACCAACTAGGGCGGAAGCATCTGATGTTGCGAATGCAGTTATGGATGGAACAGATGCAGTTATGCTTTCAGGAGAATCGGCGAGTGGTAAGTTCCCTATTGAATCAGTGGACATAATGTCCAAAATAATCCAAGCAACAGAATCATCTTTTGTATGGAACGACACAAGAAGAAGAGGTGAATATTGGGAATCAGAAAAAGGTCGAACTGCTCTTGGAACTGCGACAGAACAAATATCTAGAGAAATAAATGCGAAAGCTATTATAAACTTTACAAGGTCAGGATATTCTGCCTTACTTTCTTCAGAATTTCGACCGAATGTTCCAATTTATTCTTTTACACCTTTCTTAATGACAGCAAGAAAGATGAAATTGTATTGGGGTGTTGAACCCTTTGTAATGCCTATGATGGATAAATTTCCAGATATGATTGCATTTATGAATAGAACCTTAAAATCTGGTGGATACGTGAAAGAAGGAGATAAGGTAGTTATACTCTCAGGGGCACCTGGATCTGTTGCACAGACTGTAGATTTCATACAAATATACTCTATCAAATAAAAATGGTTACCAATTTTACAATTGATACTGACGGGAATTTTAAGGGAAATGGAGTCATTCCCTATCTACTGAATGAATCAGATGAACCAATTACAATCGTAAGTGTATTCAATGAAATGCTTAAGGATGTTAGACGCCTTCATGATGTTTATATTTTAACAATGTCTGATGATGGTAAAATTACTGGCAGAGAAAGGTTTCAAATTTGCAGAGAATTAGATAACCTCCTAGGTGATTTAATACTACTCAGAGTGCTAGTATCTGGAAATAGAAATTTCTTTGACCTTATGCTAGGTATAAATAATGAATTTGTGACTTTTAGAATTTTGAAACAGAGATGGGAATCTGAAGGTAATCTTGGTAGTGTGAAGAAATTAAATTTTACTAAATTTCAAGTCTGGCTAACAAAATACTTCTCAGTTCGATTGAGCCGATTTGTTACTTTCATGCAACCAAAACTTAAATTAATGAATCTGGAAGAAGTTGATAAAATTCAAATGCACTCTTACTTGGATAAAATCATCCTTAGTACTATTATTTCTAGGAATGATATATTTTCTACTAGGATTTCTTGAAGATAATTCCTATTTCCAATAATTAGCATCCGAAATAAATTCTTTCGTAATCTCAGATAATGCATTGTCCCAACCTAGAACCAATGCTTCTGGTGACTCATTCTTCATGGCAATTGCTCTTTGGTAATTTTTTCGCCAAACAGGTTTATAAGTTGCTTCCCTATCATCGAATACTCGAATCTGCAACTCAATCAATGATTTAGGCTTGCTAGAATCTCTAAAATCTCCATACAATTGGATAACATCGATTTCAATAAAATGACTGGCTTCAATTCGAGAACTCATATCTGTTGCCGATTGAAAAGCGTTACTCCGATCTAAGGATCGTATAAATTCTTCTGCTATATTTTGTTGTGGGCTAATGAGAAATTCATTATAAAAATCTGATTCATATTTTGTCTCTGATCTTCTATAAACAAAACTCTTATCTGAAAACTTATTTGAAACATTCACCTTTCTCAATTTAATAACACGTTCTGAAGGCAGGCTGCGTGGTTTATTAGCATCTTGACCTGTTGATACTTCTATTAAGAAGGATTTTTTCTCGGGATAATCTTTATTAAATGAAATACAAAAACTTAAAGAAATTACAAAAAGGTAAAGAATAAAGGTAAAAATATTTTTATTAAATAGAAAATTCATATTTATTTCCAGAGTTGGGATTTTGCAGGAGGTTCACCGAATAGTATCATGGAAGGATATTTTTTAGCATTGCCTGTAACTTCCTTCAAGTCTTGGGAAGCGGTTCTAAGATTTTCAATAGCAAGACCAATATCATTTTGATTAGAAGATAGTATGGTATCGAATCTTTTTGTGGTTGTGTTCAATTGGCTTAAAGCCTGGTCCAATTTTTTGGGAGCATTTTTCATTTCAGGACTAGCAAGAATAGAATTTAACTCCTTATTCGTCTTCCTGAGCTCAGAAATTAAAACTGTGGCTTCCTTGGAAAGTTCACCTAATTTTGCTTTTTCTACTTCAGCATTCACGGTAAGAATTAAAGTGTTCAAATTTAAAATAAGTCCTCTAATATCAGTAGATTCTAATTTATCAAAGAATGTATCTAAGGATGCACTTAGTCTTGAGATTGTACTTGGTGCAGAAGGAATATAATGGTATTTAGGCTTCCAAGTTATGGGTAGTGGTGGATTCTTATCTGGTGAAAGATAATCTACTTCAAGGTAAGCTGTTCCAGTTAATCCTTGGGAAGAAAGTCTTACTCTGAGGCCTTGCCTAATCATTTGTTGAATGGCTTGGTCAATTTGGGTTAATGGCAAAGCCTTAACGATTCCTGGTATAGACATTTTGATATAAACATACCGACCATATTGGTAAGAGTTATTCTGACCATCTTTATCTTCCTTAAGAGGATATTCATTCTGTATAAAACTTATTTCGGTAACAGAACCAATTTTGACTCCCCTGTGTTTCACAGCAGAACCTATATCAAGACCTTGCACAGATTCATCTAAGTACGTCTCCATATATACTTTCTGACGAAAAATGGATCCAACACCTAAAACAATTATAAAAGTAACAAAAATAGAAATGGCAGCTAAAACAAAAATTCCTACTTTAAAATAATTTGAGCTTTGCTTCATTTAGCTCCCATCCTAGTCATCTTAATTTTCTTATCAAGTTCATTTTTCTCAGTTGGAATTCGATTGAAAAATCGAACAACAAAATCTATATTTGAATGATCTTTTAAATCTTCAGGAGAACCATCAGCTATGATACCTTTGGATTCCTTATCAAGAACAATAACTCTGTCTGCAATTGTAAAAATACTTGCTAATTCATGAGTTACTATAACAAATGTTACTCCAAGTGATCTAGATAAACGAATGATTAAATGATCCAGTTCTACTGATGTAATAGGATCTAGTCCCGCAGAAGGTTCATCTAAGAATAGGATTCCTGGATCCATAGCCATAGCTCTAGCTATAGCCGCCCTCTTCTTCATTCCACCGGAAAGTTCAGAAGGCATATGATCTGCAAAATTCTCTAAGCCTACCATTTTAAGTTTCATTCTTGCAATGGTATTCATTGCATCGAAAGGCAATTGGGTAAATTCTTCTAAAGGCAGGCGAACATTTTCAATTAATGTCATTGATCCAAATAAGGCCGATTGTTGGTACATAACACCAAACTTGTTGAGAATATTTAATCTTTCTTTAGGGTTCGCTTCCCATAAATTATCATGGTCAATAAATATTTTACCTGATATTGGTGGATTTAAACCGATTAAATTTTTTAAAATAGTTGATTTACCACTTCCAGAGCCACCAAGGATTCCAAAGATTTCACCTTTTCTAACATCAAAGCTAATATTTTCCATAATAACTGTGCTTCCATACCCACTGGTTAGATTTCTAACTTGGATGATGGGCTCAGTATTCTGAGAATGTTCTTTTTCAATTGGATATTCTTGGGACTTCTTGCTCTTCTTCATATGCCTAAATAAAAATATGCAACACTAAAAATTCCATCCAAAACAGCTACATAGATGATGCCACCTACCACCGCCTTAGTAGTAGATTCACCCACAGCACCAGCACCTGTTGTCGTTCTTAGACCTTCATAGCAACCTATACTTCCAACTACTAAACCGAAGACTACAGATTTAACCAATCCACCTACTAAGTCGATAGTCTTTACTGCTGAAACAATTTGGTTTATAAATGTTACCAAAGGATATCCAAAACTAATTAAAACTAAGGCACCACCTACTAATCCAAGAAGATTAAACACTAGGGTCAAGAGAGGCGTCATAAGAGTTGATGCGATAATACGAGGAATTACCAAAAATTGAACAGGTGAAAGTCCCATTGTAGTCAAGGCATCTACCTCTTCACTTACTTTCATAGTACCAAGTTCAGCAGCATAAGCTGAACCAGATCTACCAGCCAAAATAAAAGCGGTCATAAGAGGACCAAGTTCTCGAAATAGAGAAAGTCCCACAAGATTCGCTACAAAAATTTCAGCACCGAATCTTCTCATAGGGATTGCTGATTGAAAGGACATGATGAGTCCAAGTAAGAAACCAATCAGTGCGATAATAATCCAAGCGTTAACACCCGTTTTTTCTGCGGAAGAAAATGCATCTTTCCATCTTACTAATTTCGGTCGGTATATGGAATGGAAAATAGCAACCGTTAACTCACCTATAAATGAAATTAAACTTTGTGTGTTTGACACAGAATCAACAAATTTCTTTCCAATTTCAGTCGGTTTACCTTTCAAATCTTTGAAAAAACTTTTTTCTTCCCATTTTTCTCGCAATTGAACTGAAGTAGAGAGATCATACAGATAGGTAAATTCTTCTTTCAAACCATGAAGCAAAAATTCCGCTTTTTTATTGTCTTGGAGGTATTTCCACTCTTGTAGTAGGGCAATACCAGATGCATCGCAAGATTCAAGTTCAGAGGCATCTACAATTAGGCGAGAAGGTTTACGAACTGCTATTTCATCACGAGTAGAATTCCATAGTTTAGGAACAGTAGAAATTTGCAAATCACCCACCAATTTTAACTCAGCAGTGCTGCCAGAGTATTGAAAAACTGCCGATACGTGGGGTTCAGACATGTTTCTAGGAAATCTCTTCTAGCTTCTCTAGCAAGTATAAAGTTTGATCCTCATGGAATTTTGAATTATTTTTCTCATACGACATAAATTGTTTAATGAAAACCAGAAAAGCCCCGATTGTATAAAGGAGGTATCAGAATGTTTGAGAAAACCCATTTTATGAAAACCCAAGATCTACTGCACAGAGGGATGAATGCATCTGTAACTCGCAGAAAGGTTCTTTCTGATAATATAGCAAACGTGGATGTTCCCCACTTTAAGAGATCCGAAGTAGTTTTTGAATCCATGATTGCAAGAGCCTTAGAATCGGAGAAGATTGAAAAAGAAAAAGCAGTTCCTACGAAAATATCTAGCGAGAAACATTTTGAATTTTTTAAACCACTCGATTATACAGAAGTTCAACCCAAAACAAATATAGATTATCTGACAACAGTGAGAGCTGATGGAAACAATGTGGATATCGAAAAAGAAATGGTCGACTCTACCCAAAACCAAATGACTTACATGCTCTTGGTAGAAAGGCTCAATCAAAACAATAGATTGATGCTACAAATGATGAGACCAAGCTCATAAGAAAGCTTAAATTCTTAACATTTACAAATAATGAAAGAAAACAAAAAACTAAGAAAAAATATCAAAAATTAAGGGAAAAGCAAAATGGGAATGTACAATAGTATTAATATTTCTTCTACTGGCTTATCAGCCCAAAGACTTAGAATGGATGTTGTATCCAACAACATAGCGAATGCAACAACCACGCGGAATGCAAATGGAGATGGACCATTCCGAAGAGATAGAGTGATTATGACACCAATGAATCTTAGAACTAGATGGAAGTCACCACTCTACCCTTTTGGATTATCTCCAGGAGAAGGCAAAGGAGTAAAGGTTATGAAAATAGAAAAAGATATGGCACCTCTTCGACTTGTGTATGATCCAACTCATCCTGATTCCATTCAAATTGGACCCAAGAAAGGTTATGTGGAAATGCCGAATGTGAATATAGTAACTGAGATGACAGATATGATATCTGCCTCTCGTTCTTATGAAGCAAATGTTCAAATGATCAATGGTTCCAAAGCAATGATCAATAAAGCCATGGAGATAGGTAGAGCCTAATGCAAATCGATAAATCATTTTTCAACAACACAACTTACTGGACTCACGATTCTGGTAAATCTTTCGGATTAAGACCAGATGGTGACAAGGTAAACGTCAATCGTACAGATGAAAGACACTATGGAAAAATGGACACTGCTGTATCACCAGATGACATAGCTGGAACCTTTGGTTCTGTTCTCAAAAAGGCCTTTGAAGAAGTAAATGATCAACAAGTTGTTGCTGATGAAATGACACAGAAATTGGTCTATGATCCAAACTCAGTCGATGTTCATGATGTAATGATTTCAGCTGAGAAAGCTAGAATGTCGCTAACCTTTACAAAGACTATGGCAGATGGATTCATAAGAGCTTATAGAGAGTTAACTTCGCTTAGATAAAGCATCAGTTTAAAAACAAAATTTCTCTTAAGTTTAGGGAGTATGATTTGAAGTATGAAACTTCAAGTTTACTCCCTTTTTATTTTCCCATTAAATAAAGGTTAATTTAGTCCCAATCGTATGAATAAAAATTTATACGATACCCTTTTATAATTAAAACATAATTTAGATTAATTTTAAACTTAATTTGAGGAATGAATAACTTGGATTTTTTTTCTTTCATGAGCAAGACCCTAAAAGTAGATTTAATGCTCCTCTAAGAAAAATTCTATTCTCTTAGAGGAGCAAATAACTTCGATTCTAGAAAAAATGAAATTTATTGACTATGATATTTTATAAATAGAACAATAAAAAAATTGAAATTCACACAGTATATAGCTGATTAATAATTTTATCTTTTATCAGCTTAAAATTAAAATTAGCTTTTTATTCTATTGTATAATTATAAAACAATATGCTTCATTATGCAAAAATAATTTATCATCGTTTCATGTATGAAATTAAGAGAAGGATTTATTGATTTGAAAAGGAAAGATTGGATTTTAATTTGCCAAAAAATGTAATTCTTTTGTAATGATATTCTAATGGGATTCTTGGAGTTTTATAATCCATGAAATCAACAGAATGACTCAACCTATAGATAATATCGATTTAGAAATAATGATGAATGAGAATATTGATGAATTCAATATCGTAAATTCGTTAATCTATGAGCTTTCCTATAAAAACGATTACTCTGCTAAAGATTTTTTCTATCATCAAATCAGTGAACTAGAGAAAATTATTTACAATAGAAATGAAAAAGTACCAAATTTTTGGAGAATACAACTTCAAGAGGGTATAGAGATTTATTTTTTTGAAATTAGTACAGATAAAAATATCACCATCCCAAGAGAAGCATTGCCGAATGAAATTAATTTCCTTTTCACTATTAAAGGATCAAATGTTATTAAATTAGGTAAAAATCCAGAAATAAATAATAAATTAATCAATACATACTTCTTTCCTTATAATTTTATCAATCAATCCCAAAAATCCGATAAATCATCTTACCTTTTAATTAACTTCAATATTGATAGCTTTCTTTCCTTTTTAGATGGAAATGTATTGCATCCTGAGTATTTTCAAAAAGTCAAAGACACACTGAACGATTCGACCAATACAATATATATTTCTCAGAATTTTATTTCAGATTTTTTAAAAACCTTTCTAGAACAAATTCAAAGAATGCCATTTGAAAAGCGATATCGAAGAGAGAGTCTAAAGTTAAAAATGATAGAATTGATTTGGATAAGTATATTCGACTATTTGAATCAAACAAACCAAATCAAAAAGCAAGTAAGACTTTCAAAAAAAGATTATGAGAAAATACAAATGGCCAAGGAATTACTTATTAAAAATATGATAAATCCACCGAGTTTGATTGAGTTATCAAAAATGGTTAATTTGAATGAATACAAAATAAAAGTTGGATTTAAAAAGGTTTACGGTATGCCTCCCTACTCAATGCTCCAAGATGTTAAATTGAATTTTGCAAAAAAGCTGCTTTTACAAGGTGATAAAACAGTGACGGAAGTTGCTATTTCTGTAGGTTATACAAATTTTAGTAAATTTAGTTCTGCCTTTAAGAAAAAGTTTGGATTAAATCCTAGCAAAGTGATACCTAATTAAAGAGCGCTAAGATCCTCTTGGTTAATTATCATTCCAAGTAAGGACTTTAGGCCAGCTAATTGCAAGGCAGAGTGAATTCTCTCATCTAAGTCGGTCAAATAAAGTAGTTTATTTGACAATTGTGATTTCTTTTGAATGGTATTTAGTACAAGTAAGCCTGATGAATCAATATAAGGAACCTTATTGAGGTTAATAACTATTTTTTTATTAGATTCTCTCTCCATCAATTGTATTATTTCATTTTTAACTTTTTCCGAAGTATATAAATTCAATGATTCATTGATGTAAATCATAGTATAATTTGGTTCAACTTTTCTTTCCATTTTCTAATTCTTACGCACAATTTTATGGATTTACCATGTTTTTTTAAAATAAAATATGAGATTTCTTTGTATACTTTTTAATCCAATTAACATTCATTTTTTTACTCATTAAGCCCTATGACACTTTTTTGGACACATTTCTATGCTATTTTTAATTCAAATTCTTCTGGACTTACATAACCTAAGAAAGAATGAGATCTTTGTCTATTATAAAAGATTTCCAAATAATCAAAAAGATGTTGGGTTGCATCTTCTTTATTTTTGAAAATATTGAATTCACTTTCCCTTTTTAAAGTAGAAAAGAAAGATTCAGCTACCGCATTATCCCAACAATTGCCCTTGCGACTGTTACTTCTTCTCATTCTGTACAAAATTAATATTTTTCTTACATCTCTAGCACAGTAGTTTGATCCCCTATCAGAATGAAAAATTAAACCTTGGGCAGGATTTCTATTAAACACTGCTTGATTAAGTGTATTCAATATTAGTTGAGAATCATTCTTTTCACTGATACTCCAACCTACAACTTTTCTAGAATACAAATCAAGTATCACACATAAATACAACCAACCTCTAAAAGATTTGATGAAGGTGACATCAGATACCCAAACCTGATTCTTTTTGATTACTTTAAATTCTCTTTGAACTAAGTCTGGTGCAATTCGTTCACAATGATTGGAATCAGTTGTGTTTATCTTGAATTTTTTTACTTGTTTTCCCTTTATTTTCAGGGCTTTCATGGCTCTACGTATTTTCCTTTCACCATAAGGTAAATGTAAATCTCTAGCCTTTTTCAAAATCCTTGGTAAACCATATACTTTACGAAAATCTTGCCAGCAATTATATACAAAAGCATGAAGCTCTTCTTCTGCTTCGGAAAGAGGTTTTGTTATTCGTTTAATATATTCATAATAACTCGAACGTGAAACATCTAAACAGCGTGCCATGCTTACTACAGAATATTCCTTTATGTGAAGCCACATAAATTCTAATCTGGATTCTGTTCTTTTGAAAGCATGGCTGCAAACTTTTTTAGAATTGCATTGTCCTCTCTCAATCGTATATTTTCTTTCCTAAGCTTTTTTAACTCTTCACTTTCTTTGAGTTGCTTATCTGTTGGTGGGTTTGTTTGATCTGATTTTTTCAAGAACTCTGCCTTCCATTGTCTCAAGACATGGTAGCTAATTCCCAATGATGCCGATACTTCTTTTATTGTAAATGAGCCTGAAAGTGCCCGTTTTACTGCCTGTTCTTTATACTCTGGAGAGTATTTTCCTTTTTTACTCATATTCACCTCTTGCTGTTTTTAAGCTAAAAAGGTGTCCAGTTATATGTCATAGGGCTAAAATGAAAAAATCTATACTTTATGAAAAAAAAGATTAATAATTTACTCCTGGATTCAATGTTCTAGTGCAATTTCAAAAGCTTCAAAAGGAGTAAGAAAGC
>JAKRSH010000011.1 GCA_022402465.1 Leptospiraceae bacterium
CAAACTCTCCGTGTTGAAATTGGCCGAAGCCAATCTATCATATCGGTTCATCTAGCATTCTGTCGATTCTCTAAATTCGTGAAAACTTAAAGCACAAAATACTAGACGAGTCTGTCTTCTGTTGCCATAATGAGCGGGCTCTTCCGAAGAAGATATTCTCAATATGGACTTTTTTCGCTGGAATTAACTTGAATCTTTTTGCAGTCTCTTGCGAGATCTGTGATTCTTTGAGTCACGCTACTATAATTGTTGAGAAAGATCTTTATCTAGTCCGTTGATCCGATGGCTTAAAACCACCAAATCCCAAACTGTGTTTTACCATCATGGGAAGGTACCGATTCCTGGCAACATCTTTTCTATGATTTATTTTCGATTTTTGAGGAAAAAAATTACTCTACCGTTTCTAATACAAATAGCACAACCCCCTTAGTAATGGAATCCTTGAAAATGCCCTTGTCTGATTCCAAGCTAGTCATTACAAAAATTCTATAATCATTTAATCCTTGTTTTATAAAAATATTTTTAACAGCTTCTGCTCGATCTTGTGCTAAGCTAAGATTCTGAACACGATCACCTGTTGAATCAGCTGATCCTACTAACAATAATTTTACATTGGAAGGGAGTAACTGAGTTGAAATAAGTTTCAAGCGATCAATTTCTGATTTTGATACAACTGATGAGGAATTAGCAAAAGATACAGTAGTAAGCGCTGTAGGTTTCTTGAGAATTTTAATTTTAGGTAAATCAGCAACGAGGGTATTCTGAGAATTCGGAATCCCACAAGCAGAAAACGTATCCGTTGTTACAATTACGCTAAACAAAAAACCAAGTAGAGTATAGCCCAAATCCTTCCCCCTAATCGTTTCTTTATATAGTATTTGAGAATACGATGGTTCACTTGGCACTGTCGACCTATCCCACCTATTCAAAGGAAGAATGAATAAAAGATGGACTACCGACCTCTGGTCGAGAATTTCACAATCAATATATTTACTCCCGTCTTCCTGATTCAATGATGCAACAGGAATTTGAAATTCTCTAATACTTAAAATTTCCCCGTTGCATTTCAGAAAAGCCATAAAGATGAATACTAAAATAGTAATTTCTAATAGTTTCCTATTTCTGCTAAAGCGATACCTATTCATACTAATATAGTCAAAGCTTTTTACTTATACTAACTACCATTATGTGAAATTTATCCCCTTCTCCAATTCGGCATACATTGCAGGAAGGTAGATATTCATATCCTTACCAATGGCAGGGTTAGGTGCTTCCTGATTGTCACTCCAAGGAGCCGAGTTAAAGTCTGGAACTATGGATGGGTGTTGATCATCACGGTAACAGATAGTTTCAGACTCTCTTCCTGGACGAGGGTTAGGTTTACAAGTCTCAGGGTAATTTAAAAAATCAGATCTATCAATTTTTCCTGATACATCATGTAATTCACCTAAGTGATCCACTATAGTCCTACCACTAGGATACAATTTAAAATTATCAGGATATCTATGAGGTTTAAACTTATTAATGGAAGAATTAGAATCCCAGTGGAACAATCTAGCGGCATTGACTTTTATCTTAAGTTTAGAATATGATTCCTTAGATGTGTCTATTGTAATAGGCATAACATACATTTTTGAACTAAATGTTACATCGTGATAAGTATCATTTATCGAATCTCGAAAATACCCAACTGAATTAACAGATCGATTTAATTTATGATCTCCCCCTAAACCTAAAATCTTTCTATTATGGACATTATTTTCATTTATATAACCAGATGATTCATATTCATTTCCGCCAATAGTGAAAAATCCAGTATTGCGAGATACAGGTAATTGTTGCCTTGCATGTAAATTAACAGGATATCTTACTGGATCAGTTCTTTCAGGACAAGTTAATAGATTATAATCACTTCCTTCCTTGCATTTCTGAAAAAATAGAGAATTCCAACCAGAGAAGTAAGAAGCCTCTTTCATATGAGTCTCAATTGGTGTGTACAATGATGTCTCGACTATTGATAATGCGGAGGTATCCTCTAGAACATCTGAGTCGAATGTCATTGAAATTGTTATAATTTGAAAAGCTATTCTATCAAATTCGCCACTAAGTAATTCCTGAGGGAAGTATTTAGAAATTTTTTCATTTGTTTTACTTATCGTAATCGGAGGGATTTCCATCACCAAATCATCCCTGCCAGAAATAGGCTGCCACTGCTTTTCAGAGTCTATTATAAAATCTGCATTTTCTGTAGTCTCTTGCCCATGTGGTATATTCCCTTTCTTCCAGAAATAAACATCTCCGAGAGTCAAAGAAACTGAACTTGCATTTCCAAATTTATCTTGGAAGCCATCACTCGTGCCATCTCCATATTCATCAATCGGAATACCTTGCATGTTGAGTATTTTTTCATTGCTAGTATTTTTATAATACCGACTGGAAGATGAATTGCTTCCTACGAATTGGAATTCAAAGTTGGATCTCTGGCTAAGGAAAAATAAACCCAACAAGAGATTATCATCGTTTTGTTTGGGCTTCTTGCAGTTATTAAGAGTTGTTATGAGAATAAGAAAAGATAGTAGGTATTTCATGGTGTGATTCCTCCAAAATCTTTATTCAATCGATCGGAAAGGTTATGCCCTAAAATGTCTATGGATAATTGAACTGGCTTTTTAAATTGCAATCCTTCGGGGCTTAATTCTATCTGAGATGCCATTGGTAACATACCAGGATAAGTTTCCTCTGAGATTGCAACTTTATTCATAGTTATAGCTACCTTTTTGTCTAGGGCACCAGGTGGAATTACTACTTTTACACCTGGTAGGTTCAATTCCCCCCCAGATTCTCCGATATCCTTGGTCACTGAATCACCCCCAGGATAGCTCTGAGGAATTAAACCCAATAATGTTAAATGGTTCTGGGTCTTCTTGCCCATTCCTAAACTATCTAAGATGGAGTCCTTTTCAAGGTTTAAAACTCCAGCGCATTGACTCAATAATCCAATAAAGAGAATTATTAGAAATTTTTTGTGATTGCCATTTTTGCGATTTAAGCGGCGGCTATTTGAATCATTTCTTTTTTTCATTTAATAGTTTCCAATTATTAGTTATTCATAACAAGTATAAAACAGTCCTTATATAATAACACAAATATGAAATACGTCAAGATAACTCTAAAATTTTCCATTCAATCTGATTTGAATTTCAATTCAAAACTAACAATTTTGGTGCGAAATTCGAAGATTATAGATTTTTTTCTTGCAACTGCCTTATTATTAATCTAAATTAGTGGGGACTTTATCTAAAAATTGTGTAAACCCAAGTAAATTTTATTCCGTACTCCCAT
>JAKRSH010000012.1 GCA_022402465.1 Leptospiraceae bacterium
GCTAATGGGAGAGTTTTTGAAGTTCCAATTTTGCGAAAGATTTTGGACGTTATCAATATTTACTAAGAGGATCGTTGGGAAGTCCAAACAATTCAGCTGCTTTGGGGCTTATGAATGAAAAATAAGAGCTACCATCTGAACGAAATCTAAATTGATAGATTACTCCAGGGACATTATCTGTCATATCAAGAAACATCTTTTTAGATTCCTCTAATATTGAATTCTGAGATTTGATTTTTTGGTGAGCTTCAAACAATCGAAAAGCCATTTTTATGGATGCTCTCAAAACACTTGGGTCAGAATTCTTAACTACATATCCATAAGAAGATATTTTTTCTGTCTTGGAGATCATCTCCTTTTCGGTACGAGCAGATAGAAATAAGATAGGCAATTCAATAATTTGTAATATAGATTCAGCTGTTTTTGTACCATCGATACCTTCACCTAAGTCTATATCCATTAATATCAAATCTATCTTTTGGTTATTGGTCTGGATTAGCTCTAGGGCAATTTCACCTGAATTGCAATGTACAACGTCAAAATCCATATTTTGTAATAGCTTAATATTTAGTTGAGCAATAAGAAGATCATCTTCTACTAAAAGAATAGTCTTTGGAGTAATCATAAATGGTTAATTTGTAAATAAAATTGAAGATGGTATTTTGTAAATAACTAAGAGCTATAATTTATTTCATTTATGAAATAAATTATATACGAAATAATTTACCTATTTTTTATTAGAATATTCTCATTTTACATAGCCAGGAATTCATTAAATTGTAAGTTTTTAAATCCTATCTGTTTATAGCTGAAAATTGTATAAACAGATAGGAAGAATTAAAATCTTTTTAATTTTTCTTGGAGTTCAGAAACTATTTTATCAAAATCTACCTTTTGGATTACTGTAGCATAAGCTGAACTGAGAATAGGATACTGGTTTTGGTCAAGTTTTATGAGATTAGGCAGAACTTTCAGTCCATAGAAACCATTTGTGATTTTCTCTGGTGTGTTTCCATTTGCAATATCATAACCATATTTACGGTCTCTTGTATCAGATCCAAAGCAGGCTAACATAAAATCTGTTAGTCCTGATAAACCATTAAAGGTTTCTGTCTGCCCTCCTAGAGAAGTTCCCATATGAACAAGTTCATTAAAAAATCTATTAGATAGATGGAAGAGTGTATTATCTACATTTCCACCTAAATTTTTCTTAAAATATCCTTCCACTAAGCCCATAGAAAGAGCAAAAACTGTTTTTAGAGCTCCACCTAATTGAACACCTTTGGTATCTGTGGGATTGATAGCAGGTCTAGAAAAGATATATCCTGTATTGAATAGAACTTGAATTCTATGCTGAAGGGAAGGATCTATAGTTGCCACTTCAAATCCGGAAATTTTTCTTTCCATAATTTGATCAGGGTAGTTGGCTCCTGAAACAACTCCGAGTCTCTTAGGATCTATTCCAAAAATATATTGTAAATCCTCTAGGATTAAACCATGTTGGGACCCAGTAAATCCCTTAATTACATTAATGATAGGTGCTGGATTCTTTTGAATATTCTCTTTTATGGAAGGATACACCTCATCCATTTGCCAAGGATTAGCACCTTGGATGAATAAAGTTGCCTTCTTGCAAATATCAGGATCTGCACTAAATTCAAAGTTAGGCGGTAGTTTATAGATTGGATAATGAACTATATCTCTCTGCTCTTCATTCGATCTGCGGCATTCCTCTTCATTAGGATGGTAAACTGTTACTTTGACTTCTTTATTGGAAAGTAGGGTTCCAATTGCAACTGACATATTGCTCGATCCTAGAACAACAATTTCTTCCTTGGGAGTTTTAGGAACTTGAATTAAGATGTTTTGTTTAGTATTATCGCCATTATAGAGGTTACGATAGGTTCCATGTTGGTTCTTATTGAGATTGGACCCTACAAGTAAAGCTAAGTTATCAATCAGGAATTGTTTCTTATCTCCTTTTCCTGGAAATTGAACTTGTTCCATATCAGCTGGAAAGAATTCCATTAATTTATTGGAAAGCTCGCCCACTAGAACTGGTTTTCCAATAGTCAATTTACCATTGGCTTGGTTGAAGAGAAATCCACTTGTTGGAAGAATTTTATCAGTACCTTCCAGAGAGATAGGTAGAACAATTTTATTTGCAACATAATGATAGACTGTGTCAACAAAAGGCATCAACCTTCCATCACGAGATCTAGTGCCTTCTGGGAAGATAGAAATGATCTTACCGTCGTTTTGCAATTTCTGAGATTGTCGGAAGGCTCTCATGTTTATCTTGGTCATTATATCCGAAAGGCTGGGAGTATCAGACATATCTTTTTTGGAACAAACAAGGAGAGTTCCAAACATATACAATCCGAGTCTTGTAAAATCTGGCTCAAAGGCAAGTCTACCAGCTATAAAAATTAATCTTTCAGCGATCTTACGACCATCCTCTCCAGAATTGTAGAGAAGGGCAAAAATGGCAGGGGCATCCAAATGGCTCAAATGGTTGGAGATTAAGGTAACGGGAATTTTGCCAAGAACTGGATCTAAGAGTTTGAGATTTTCTACTCCTTCCACTTTGAATTTCTTCATAATAGGATCCAAGAAACGTAACATGAAGTCTCTAGGCTGAGGATTCATCTCAGTGAGAACTCCAACTTCCTCTAATTTAGTGGGATCGTTGAAGATATCCATAACCTTAGGTTTAGGTGTTGCATTCGAAAGGATTAGAAATTCTTCTAAAATTTTGCGAGCATCTGTCTGAGACATACCCGACTTTACGAATAAATGAATGTTTTCAAAAAACTCTTTGGACCAACGCCCAACAGTTGCTTCTTTTTCCGTCATTTTCACTCCCTAGAAGTCTTTATTGAGTTCTTTTGGGCAGGTTTTGTCTATCGAATTTTTTTTTAGTTTGGATGGAAATGCACTTTCAAGAAACTTGTACAGGAACTAAAATACGCGTGAATTTTTCTGAAAACAGTGAAACAAAATGGCTTCCTGATGGATTCCACTTTCTCGGACCGACTGAGTCTGCGAAACGTAGAAATCTATTGGATCCCATTCAAAAATATCTAATCGAATCAGGTTATAGTGAAGTAACGCTCCCTGCCATGGATTATTCTGCCTCCTTTACTAATCTTTTGAATTCAGAAGACTCTCAGTCCATACTTCGTTTTCGTGATCTACAAGGTAAAGAGATAAGCCCTAGCACAGATCTTACTCTGCAAGTTGTTAAAGGAATGGCTGGACTTACCCATCTTTCTGAAAATCAAAAAGTATATTATACAGCAAAAAGAATTAAAGATCATAGGAAGCGAAATGCATCTAGGCGCGAAGTTCTGCAAGTCGGAGCAGAGAGAATCGGAAGGTCCAATGTACAAGATATATCTGAAATCTTATCGGAGGCAGATGAGATTTTAAAAATCGCCAATCCAAAATTCCGACCTACTATAGTCCTTGGTCATAATTCTTTGATTAGAAGTATTTTATCTAATATCAGTTTGAATGCAATAGAAAGAAGCCATTTAACAGCCTTGGTACATAGCAAGAATATTCCTGTTATCAAAGCTTTTTGTAAAAAGAAGCAAATAACGAAAGAAATTTCTGAAATCTTGACTGAGATTATTATGCAAGTTGATTTTGCTTTAATGAAAAAGAATCTTCAATCCAATAAACTTAGTTTCACATTCGATACGAATTTGTTTCTATCCAACTTTCAAGAAGTTATTGAATCATGGAATTCTAAGGAAAGATACTCGGACCTTTGTATTGATTTTTCTATAGTGCGGGATTTGAATTATTATACTGGTTTTCTATTTCAGGGATTTATTCATTCTGAATCAGAAGCTGTATTGAATGGTGGTCAATATGATCATTTGTATGAAATCTATGGATCAGAACAGAAAGCTGCATGCGGTTATGCGATCCAAATAGATACCTTAGAAGCATTTTTAAATTAAGTAGGAGTTTATATGCCAGCAAATTTAGTTGTAGGTGCCCAGTGGGGTGATGAGGGAAAAGCAAAAGTAATTGATGTAATGTCCAAGGACACAGATATCATTGTAAGATACCAAGGTGGGGCAAATGCAGGACACACTGTTGTAGTTAAAGGTAAGAAGTATATCTTCCACTTAATTCCATCAGGAATTATCTATGATAATAAAATTTGTGTGATAGGCAATGGTGTTGTAATTGATCCAACTTATTTCCTAGAAGAAGTTGCATCCCTTGACAAAGAAGGATTTGATGTTGCCTCTAGAACGTATATTTCTGACTCAGCACACTTATTACTCCCATTTCATAAAATGATTGATGCTGCTAGAGAAGGTTCCGCTTCCAAGAGCCAAAAAATTGGTACTACGAAAAGAGGAATAGGAATTTGTTATGCAGATAAGATGATGCGAACTGGTATTCGAGTTGGCGATCTACATTCCCAGGCTTCCACCAAAGAAAAATTAAACGCTATATTAAATGAAAAAAATCATGAACTCAAAGTGCTCTATGGTTTAGAAGAATTAAAATTCCAAGATATTTGGGATGAAATGTATACATTTTACGATAAATGGAAGCATAGGATAATCAATACTTCTTATTATTTGAATGAAGAATTGAAAGAAGGAAAAAGAATTCTCTTAGAAGGTGCCCAAGGAACGGGTCTGGATGCTGACTTCGGTACCTATCCTTTTGTGACATCATCGAATCCAACTACGGGTGGAGCTTTAATTGGTTCGGGTGTAGGTTACCACTTTCTGGAAAAAGTAATAGGTATTAGTAAGGCTTACATTACCAGAGTAGGGGAAGGGCCATTTCCAACAGAATTACTAGATGAAGAAGGTGAAAGACTTCGTAAGTTAGGTGGAGAATACGGTTCTACTACAGGAAGACCTAGAAGATGTGGATGGTTTGATGTAGAACTCTTAAAGCATGCTGTAAGAGTAAATGGTATGAATGCGCTTGCCTTAACTAAGATTGATGTTCTAAGTGACTATGATACTATACCTGTTGCCGTTGGATATGAGTTAGATGGTAAAAGATTGGATTATTTTCCATCCCAAGGACTTGAAAGAGTAAAACCCATTTATAAAGAATTCCCAGGTTGGAAATCTGATATCTGTGGAATCAATGATTTCAAAAAACTTCCTAAGAATTGCCAAGATTATATCACTGCTCTTAGAGGATTGGTTGGTGTTCCTGTACACATGATCTCAACTGGACCTGATAGGGATCATACAATTATTTTGTCGATGTAGGAATTTTTTTCCAAAACACCTTGACCCAGTACCCCTTCTAAAAATATTGTATCTACAAGAGAGTCAGGAGTCGTTAGCTCAGTTGGTAGAGCATCTCCCTTTTAAGGAGAGGGTCTTGGGTTCGAGTCCCAAACGACTCAGTGACTATCTAAATCAAAACGGTGCCATCGTCTAATGGTTAGGACACAAGGTTTTCATCCTTGCAATCGGGGTTCAATTCCCCGTGGCACTACCAATCTAATCCTTCCCCTTTAAACCAATTTGCAATATTTTTTATAAGCCAGTTTTTTCTTTCCTATTAAAAGTTTTGAATCAGTCTATCCATTATGGCAGATTTAAAATTCAAAGGCAATTCCATTCATACAGTAGCTGACCTTCCTAAAGTTGGTTCAAATGCTCCTACCTTAAAATTAACAAAAAATGATTTATCAGATGTTAGTTTAGATTCATACAAAGGGAAAAAAAAGATACTTAATGTTTTTCCAAGCATTGATACTCCAGTTTGTGCAACATCAGTAAGAAAGTTTAATGAGAAAGCAAGTAGCCTTCCAAATGCAGTTGTACTTTGTATCTCCGCTGACCTACCTTTTGCTCAAAAAAGATTTTGTGGTGCAGAAGGAATAGAAAATGTTGAGACTCTTTCGGATTTTAGAAATGAATCCTTTGGCAAGAGTTATGGTCTTGAGTTAGCAGACGGACCTATGGCAGGACTTCTTGCTAGAGCGGTTGTGGTTCTTGATGAAAATGACAAGGTTCTTTACACAGAACTTGTAGATGATATCGTTCATGAACCGAATTATGAAGCAGCACTAGCTACCTTGGCTTAGATTAAAACTACAGACTGTCTTCAAATGACATTGAGGACAGATCTTTTCATCAAATTTACCCCTACATTTTTCCATTATTCCTATTCTACTTAAAGCAAAATCAAAACGTACTGAGGGTTCATCTAAAATCTCGGTAAGTGCATGAGTAATTTCCATAGCCAGTTTCTTATCCTGTGATTTCCTATCTGATAGATTTAAGATTTGAGCCATGCGAATGATATGGGTATCTAATGGTAAGACCAAATCATTTTCTGAAAGTAATTTATAATAATGAAAATCAGGGAAGCTTGGTAGAACCATCCACCTTAGGAACATAGAATACCTTTTATGAGCAGATTTAGCCAATGCCTTACCAATCAGAAAGTCAAGTCCATAGGAATGAAATCTTAATTTAGATCTCAGTTTCCTTTGAAAGCCTAGGATGCCATTCTCTAGGAAATAGCTTTCAAAGATTGGAAATTTGGCCTGTATTAAGATCTTATCTCGTATCAATTCTGAAATTCCAAAAAAAAATTCAGATATATCTTTTTCTTTTTGAAATCGGTAGCTACCAATCCCATCCAATAATTGATCAAAATTATTCTGATTGCTAAGTGTTTCGAAAGGTTTATTTCCTAACCTTAAGAAAAGCTTTTGTAGAAAAGATCTAATAGATGTTACGTTTCCATAGGAAAAGAGAGAAGTGATCAATGCTATGCATTCTTGGTCGTATGGATCTTTGTATTTGTATACGATTTCTATAGGATCTGATTTCAGGAATTCATGCTTAGAGTAATTCTCTCTTAGCTTATTTAAAAGCTTTTTCTTTGTTTGTTTATTTTCTAAATGCAAGATATTTTATCTTAAATAAGTCGAGATGAGTAATAAAAAATTACGGCTTAAATCTTAGACGCAAGCAAGGCTTGGTAGGATTTACTCATAAGTTTTCTTCCTAAAAAAGATTCTATGTATTGGGATGCTTCAACAATTTTATTTAAATCTACACCGGTTTCATAACCATGGGTATCCAATAAATACAGCAGATCTTCCGTAGCAAGATTTCCTGATGCTCCTTTTGCATAAGGACAACCGCCTAGACCACCAGAAGAGGAATCAAAGGATCTTAATCCCATTTCGAGACTCTTAGAAGTATTCGCAATTCCCATACCATATGTGTCATGAAAATGACCAGCAAAAAGTTTAGCCGGATGTTTCTTGAGTATGAGATTCAATAATTTTTCTACTTGGGAAGGGATTGCTTTTCCTATGGTCTCACCAAGAGATACCTCGTAAACTCCCTTATCTAGTAAGCGATCTATGACTCCAAGAACCTTATCTGGATCTATCCAACCTTCATAAGGACAGGCAATGATAGTTGAGACGTAGCCTCTGACTTTTACATTATTTTTTGATGCTTCCAGAAAGATATCCTCGAAGGCTTGAATAGATTCTTCTATTGTTTTATTGATATTTTTTTTTGTAAAAGAATTAGATGCAGCCGTAAATACTGCAACTTCTTTGTATCCATGTTCTATAGCTGATTTATAGCCTTGAAGATTTGGAGTAAGACAGGAGAATTCTTGGCTTATAGACTGGCGAACAAAATGTGCAGAAACCTCAGATGCATCTGCTAGCTGTGGAATAGAACTTGCTTTTACAAAGGATGTTAGCTCAATATGACTTAGCGATGCGTCTATAAGTTTCTTAATAAATTCAATTTTTACATTCGTTGGAATGAAAGCTTTTTCGTTCTGCAAGCCATCTCTTGCTCCAACTTCTGTGATTTTTACTTTTTCTTTCACTTGCTTCCCCTTTGTCTTTCTCTAGTCTGGAAGAAAGTTTCTATCCCTCAAGAATAAAATGATAACGATAAACAAGCTTAGTGTTTCTATTCATGACAAAATTCTTATTGAAGATATTAATTTGAGTATAGGCAAGGCAGAAATAATTGGTTTAGTTGGTGCATCTGGCTCTGGGAAATCTACCATTTTCAAATCTATCTTCCACTCCATCTATCCTATGGAAAATTACCAAATCCAAGGAGAAATAATCATTGAAAGGGGAGCAGTTCAACCTGTATTCCAAGATTCCTATTCAAGCTTTAATCCACATTTAAAAATCCTTAGATCTTTGTTAGAGCCAACTATTCTTCAGAGTAGAAAGAGGAAAGAGTCTCTCCAAGAGATTATGGATTTACTTCCTTTGTTTAGCTTAGAAGAGGAACTCTTACAAAGATTTCCCAGTGAGTGCTCGGGTGGGCAATTGCAACGCCTGGCAATTCTAAGAGCAGTCCTAGCCAAGCCGCAATATTTGATCATGGATGAACCAGTGAGTGGGCTAGATCATATAGTTAGGAAGAAGGTGATGGATTTAGTTTTAACATTAAGATCTCAATTGGAACTAGGAATCCTTTTTATTTCTCATGACTTAGATGTTGTAGAAACTCTCTGCGATAGGATTTACGTAATGAATAATGGCAGAATGCTTGAAGAAGGAAGGAAGGGGAATATCCCCAATGAGAATTCGCAAGCTTATACCAAGCTCTTGTTCGACCCTTGGGGAGAGAGAAAGTATTAAATATCGATTTGGTATTCGTTGGATCTATCTTTTCTTTCTTTAATAAGAACGATCATGACATCCATTCTATAAAATGCATTTCGTAAAGAAGATTCTACTAATCGTAAAGCACGAATTTGGTTATCTAAGGAAATATTTCGAATCATAGTCTTCTGTTCTTCATCAAAGCGAGTCAGAATTACTTCTGTGCTCATCACATCAGTAGGATTGATGATCATTGTTTTGTTCTCGAAAGCAAATTCATAGAAAATTCTTTTCTTACGAGATTCGAGTTTTACTTCTTTGATTTTATTATTATCGTAAATAAAAGATATATACTTCAATAAATTTGACTCATATCCCTCATCTACCAAATAAGGTGTGTCTTCCGTAACTATTGTATGTTTATTTTTATATTCCGGTTTAAGTAAGACTAGCTGTGAATGCTTTTGCTCTATGTCTCCAATTCTTACCGCAATAATAACTTTTAGGTCATCAATGATCTTAAGAAGAGACTTAGTATAATTACTATCCTTATCAACAAATATATCAGATTCAGATATCTGTTCTGATTTTGTATCCTGCGCAGAATATGGACTTACTAAAAGAAGTAAGAGTGGTAGAGCGAGATATATTTTTTTCATTCTTTTCATCGAGATTTTATCCAAGTCTGGTTTAGTACTTATAATTATCGGATTCAAAAAATGGAACTTAAATTTCCTTGATATGAAAAATTTCATAACCCGATTCTTTTTTCTCGTAATGAATTCTCCCTTCTAGCTCTAGTTTCTTGATAATAGAGTAGATCAGTCCTAGTGCAGTAGTGAGATGTCCACCTGTATGAACTTTTTTGCCTATGGCAGCTTCCATAAGAGACAAAAGATCGGAAGAACCTTCTTTTAATCTGTGGATTACTCCCTTTTCAAGTATAGAAAGTGTCTTTTTGACTAGGGTAATCGTTCTCTTGGGATCATCAATTTCGGAACCATGGGCAGGTAGCATTCTTCGGATAGGTTCCTCTAGTAGTTTCTCTAGGGTAAAATGGTAATCATTCAAGCTTCCATCCAACTCGGAATAGATAGCCGTAAGATTGGCAATAATCAAATCACCGGAGAAATAGATTTTAGATTTTTGCAAAACAGGAGTGATATGATATAAATTATGACCTGGAGTATAGATAAAGCGAAAGCCATGTCCATCTATTTCTATGCTATCATTGTGGTCTATGGCTACATCAATTTGCAGAAAAGGAGTACCTTTTTTAGTTTCGTAAAATTTTGAAAAAAATGTATTCCAACCCTGTCTCGATTTCCTTAAGACCTTTTCTAGTTCGATAGGATCTCCATAGGCAATTTTAAATAGATCCTCTGTAGCTTGTTCAAATAGTTTCATAGATTCTATATAATTACCAACTCCATCTTGCATGGCTCTATAACCATAATAGGTCGCTTTCTTGGCATATGACTTTAGTACCAAAGCTGAGGAGATATGATCTAGATGGTTATGAGTATAGATGATATGCTTGATATCACTGAGGGAAAAACCTCTAGTCTTAAGGGATGCTTGTAGAAGTGGCACGGATTCTATATACCCCGAATCAATTAACGTCAATCCATCATTCACTAGTATATAAATATTATTAGGTGCGTAAAAAGGTTGGGGCAGAACGATTTTAAATAATCCATTTCCAATTTCATCCATAGGTGGAATTTTATTTTGTTGGGTGATTTTCATCTTATTTGAAACTTTTATTTATTTCTACGTCATCTTCTTCAAGTTGTGTTTTTTTTGCCTCTGCAAATTTCTTACTTATATCTCTCCTTCTTTGAATTACCTTATAAGAAAAATCAGCAAAGAAAGGATCATTAGGATACTTCAATAAAATATTATATTGATCTTCTGAGGTTTCGTAATCTAAAACTCTGGAAGCAGTTTCCGCAAAGTAGAAGTGGAATCTTTTGCTATAATCTTTTTCTCTTCCTTCTGGTGTACTGAGCTTGGTTTCATTTAAAATTTTGTAGGCTTGGTAGTAATTTCCTGCATTGATTTCAAGTCTTGCAAAACCTACACGCGCATCAGGACTTTCTTCATCTATTTTCAATGCTTCATTCAAATAGATACTTGCTCTATTTCGTATTCCACTCTTTAAGTAGTACTCGGCAAGTAAGACCAGAGCTTCTGTTTTATATTTATTTAGAGCAGCTGCTTTTTTGTAAGATTCTATTGCATAATAAGATTCATTTTTAAGTTCACTCAATATTCCTATGTGAATATAAGTCTTATAAAATTCGGGGATTTCTGCCTTGGCTAATTCAAAATGAATCAAAGCATCATCAAATTTATTTTGGATATGAAGCAATCTTCCGTAATTGTATCGAAATGGAAAAAATCTCGGATCGTAACGTATGCCTGCTTTGAACATAGCAGTTGCTGTCTTTCTATCCTCTTCCTTGCCAGTTAGTATAAGAGTTATTATTTGATTGTTAAATGTCCCACAATTAGAAATCTTTCTGCCATCATATACAAAGCTTCCCATGGATTCAGGTGGCTCGCCTTCCCATAATTTACCTGTTGCGACTATAAAGTCTTCGGGAATTCTTTTAAACCCACCCTTATTAAAATCGCTAGGATCCTCTTCAGCCTCTCCCCAAAGTAAATCGGGGTAAAGCTTCCCGTCGACCATAACTTGGCTATGGATAGCTTGGAAGGTTCCACCCAGGATAAGGAGAAGGCAGATTCCTGAAGTTATAGATTTCATTTGGGTTTTTAATGAATTCATCATTTTAAAAAAGAAAAACTCGTATTTCAGAGAAAGTTTTCCATCCTGGACAAGAAGGTAAACGAATTGCACTTGCTTCAGGTTCAGAATTTCAGTTATAGTATCGGGTTTAAATCGATCTTAGAAAAGGTCAATCTGAAACTTTCTCCCAAGAAACGAACTGCACTTCGTGGTGAGAACGGAGCGGGAAAATCCACTTTATTGAGATGTATTTTACATTATGCTCATTATAAAGATTTCATAGTTTGGAATAAGGACATCCCAGTTTCTCAGAACACTATCTCCTACCTAGGTCATGAATTAGGTCTTTACAATTCTTTAAGTCTATATGAAAATTTAAAATTCTTCCATTCTATAGCAAAATCCCCTATCTCATGGAACACTATTGAAAAATGGGTGAATATCTTTCAATTGCAACTTCGGTGGGAGGATCCGATATATTCACTCTCTAGGGGAATGAAACAAAAAGTAGCCTTAATACGTGCTTTAATACCAAATGCCAATTTACTTTTGTTAGATGAGCCATTTACGGGTTTGGACCATAAATCAAATATGGAGATTCGAGATATACTAAAATCAATATCTGAATCAACAACCATTCTAGCTGTGATTCATGAAGTAGAAGATGATTTTTGGGAAGAAACCATCCATTTACAGAGACCGGGTGCAAAATGATTATTTCCTTACTTAAGAAAGAATTACAACTTATTGGAAGAGGATTGCATGGTATTCTGTCTATGTTTGTATTATCCTTTACCTTGCTCTTCTTATTTCATTTTTCATTTGAAAAGGATGTTTCTTTGCCAATTATTTCCTTGGTAGGAATAAAATGGTCTATACTCTTTATAACTTCCTATGTATTGATAGGTCAATCTACATGGGAGGAAAGAGAGTCTGGTGCTGGACAGATTGTTCAAATTTTTGTCCCAAATTGGTTGATCTTCTTAATTAAGTCATTTGTCGTCTGGATTTTTTTAGTATTTGTCTTGTGTTTGGTTACTATGGGAATGAAACTCATGTTTTCAAATTTTTCAAAGATTCTTCTGCTTAACCATCTATTGTTTATAATTCCAGGCTCACTATCTCTAGCCTTTCTTGGAGTTAGTCTTGGTTCAATAGCAGCTTCTACCAGAATGAAAGAAGTAATTTTACCCTTGCTTTTGATTCCTTTCAGTATACCCATTTTTTTATTTGGCTTAAAATCTGAATTTCGATACATAAGCGATGCATCCAGCTTGAATCAATCCGTATTTTTAATGATTTTTTTCTGTTTCTTTTATGGTGCTCTAGGAGCCTTGTTTCAGGAATTGCAATCGGAGAATATAGATGGATAAAGTTAAAATAAACCAATGGAGTTCTTGGATAGTAGATTGTTTACTTTTCCTTATCCTTCTTATTGTGATGAATTATTCATTGTATTATGTTCAGACTGTACCAAATGTAATTTTGGAACAGGGACTTGCTCATAGAATATTTTATTTTCATGTTCCAGTTGCTTGGGTTGCTTTGTATGGACCACTTTTTTCCTGTGTCGCCTCTATAGCTTATTTAATTACTCTAAATAAAAAATGGGATATGTATTCCTATTCATTGAATATTATCTCCTTGGTCTTTTCATTTGGTGTCTTGTTCTCAGGACCAATTTGGGCTTTGAGTGCCTGGGGTGTTTCTTGGGACTGGACCGATGCAAGGCTTCAATCCTTTTTTATACTCTTCTTATCCTTGGTAGGATATTTTATTTTTCGTAGTTTAGTTACTTCTTACCAAAAGAAAATGTTGCTTTCTTCGTATTTAACCTTGCTTTGCGGAGTAAATTCCATTCTCACTTGGGGAGCCATACGTTGGATTGATAATCCAGGCAATCACCCAAGTTCTGTTCTAGGGAAGGGTGGAATGGATGCTGATATGAAGTTTGGATTTTATCTAAGTGTTTTTGCTTTTCATATCCTATTTTTAGTCTTGCTTAGATTGACAATACGATATGTATCTCTTACCAATGAACTAAATCGTCTTAAACAGAATATGGACTAATCAATGCCCGAACCAGAGAGTAAACAATATTCTATTTTGATTATAGATGATGCTAAGGAAAATGTTGAATTATTAGCTAAGCTTCTAATATCTGAACATTATAAAGTTATTAAGTCTTTTTCAGCGGACGAGGCTCGCAAAATTTTACTTTCTGAAAAAGTTGACATCCTCTTGTTAGATGTCAATATGCCTGTCCAAGATGGCTATTCTTTCTGCAAAGAATTAAGAGAGATAGAAAGCTTCAAATTAGTTCCTATTCTATTTATAACTGCTGTAGATAGAGAGATTGGCTTCCAAGAAGCTATCGCCAATGGAGGGGATGATTTTATTAGTAAGCCCTTTCATAAAAAAGAATTAATAGCTAAGATCAAAGCCTTCCTTAGAATAAAAGTTTTACAAGATCAAATTTTGTTAGAAAAAACAAAGTATGAAAAAGAACTTCGCGCTGCAAGGAGAGTTCAAGAGCAGCTTATTCCAAATAAATCTTTACATTGGAATAACATTGAAGCTGAATCTTTTCTGCAACCTATGTTCCAAATAGGTGGAGACTTTGTTGATGTTTGGGAAGAAGAGAACAGATTGCACTGTGTAATTGCCGATTGTTCCGGCCACGGTCCCTCTGCAGCTCTTGTTGCTGTTATGTTTAAAATGCAGTTAATGAATTGTCCCAAGACGAATGATTTAGCGATTAAAATCGAATTCCTTAGGAAAAATTTAAAAGGCATTCTTCCAGAAGATTATTTTATAACTTTTGTATATTTAATTTTAGATTCAAATGGAGAAATGGAATATATAAAATGCGGACATCCCGAACCCTTGTTATTCGATGGAACAAATATTATACCACTCCCAGGACTAAGTCCTATGATAGTAGATTTGGATTTAAAATTAAACGATAGTATTTGCCACATGAAATTAAAAAAAGGATCAAGTTTATTGCTTTACACGGATGGTCTTATCGAAGTTACAAATACTTCATTGCAAATGCTAGCTGAGGAAGGCTTAACTCAAATTTTTCTCAATAATGTAAATCTAGAACCTTATAAAATGTTTCAAAATATTCTCCAAGATATATTAAATTATTGTGGCAGCACTAGTCCTGAGGATGATATGGCAATGATATGTATCAAGTTCTAAAATCAAAACCAAACTACATCGGAAAAGTTAGAGATGTATTCGAAATTGAAGAGAATTTAATTCTCGTATCAACGGATAGAATATCTGCCTTCGATGTTGTTTTTTCGGAAGTGATTCAAGGTAAAGGTTTGGTATTAAATCAAGTATCTTTAGCTTGGTTTGAGTTTTTTAAAGATATTCCAAACCATATAATTGAATCAGATTCTACAAAATATCCTGAGCCCTATAATAAGGAACCATGGTTAAAGGATAGATCTGTTCTAGTTAAGAAATGCAAGCGTATTGATTATGAATGTGTTGTTAGAGGGTATTTAAGCGGATCTGCTTATAAAGAATATGCGAAGACTGGACAGATCGCCTTTAAGAATTATCCAAGTGGATTCAAAGAATCTTCTAAGTTACCTGAACCAATTTTCACACCAGCAAGAAAGAATGATAGTGGTCATGATGAAAATATTTCAGAAGATACTCTGCGATCCGAAATAGGAAATGAATTATTTACTCAATTGAAGCAAACCTCAATTCACCTTTATTCAGAAGCAAGCCGGGTTATAGAAAGCGAGGGTCTCATTCTCTGTGATACGAAATTTGAATTTGGACTCGATGATGGTAAATTAATATTAATAGACGAGCTTCTCACGCCTGATTCTTCCCGGTATTGGGAGAAAGAAACTTATAGAGAAGGATCTAGTCCTCCAAGTCTAGACAAACAGATACTTAGGAATTATTTAGAAACTCTGACCTGGGACAAGAATCCTCCTGCTCCGAGTTTACCACAGAATATCCAAGATGAAATATTAGAAAAATACAAAATACTGGAGAAGAGAATTACAAAATGTATCTCGCAAAAATAAATATTACCTTAAAAGAATCAGTACTAGATCCCCAAGGACAAACTGTTCTCCGCACACTGCAAGGAATGTCAGAACAAACGGTTCAAGATGTAAGAGTCGGGAAATATGTTGAGATGAAATTACAAGCTGATTCTTCAGAATCTGCAAAAGAAATTGCAACAAGAATTTGTGATAAGCTTCTTGTGAATTCTGTGATTGAGACTTACCATTTAGAGATAGCAAAGATATGAAAGTTGCAGTTGTAACTTTTCCTGGATCCAATTGTGATAAGGACATAGGAACTGTACTTGAAGAATCTTATAAGGCAAAGGTTTCTTACATTTGGCATAAAGATTCTATTCCTAATGGTCTAGACCTAGTCATTATCCCTGGTGGGTTTTCTTATGGTGATTATTTGCGATGTGGAGCCATGGCTAAATTTTCTCCCGCTATGGAGTCCGTGGTTTCCTTTGCGAAGCAGGGTGGTAAGGTTCTTGGAATTTGCAATGGATTTCAAATTCTCACTGAGGCTGGATTACTCCCAGGAGCCTTAGTAAATAATCTTGGTTTAAAATATATTTGCAAGGACCAAGAACTGCTTATTGCTAAGAATGATTCTAAAGGTTTTTGGAAGAACTTCAAACAAACAACTGGTAGTTTATCTTTTCCCATTGCTCATGGTGAAGGAAGATACCATGCAGACCCAGAAACGATTCATGAATTAGAGTCAGAAGGTAGAATCGTTTTAAAATATAAGGATAATCCCAACGGATCAGTTGCAGATATTGCAGGAATTGCTTCTTCCAATGGAAAAATTGTAGGAATGATGCCTCACCCAGAAAGAGCAATGAATCCATATACGGGTTTAAGTGATGGAAAGATTTTCTTTGATTATTTTCTTGCAAATTGAATAATTTGTTGTAAAGTTTTCTTACAAGTATTATGCTTTTAGTAGAAAACTTATGCGAGAATTATCATGAACAATTCATCAGTAATCGATTGTGTAGATTTTGTTTTAAGAAAAAATGAAGTCATCACTTTAATCTTAGGAGGAGGCAAGGGAACTAGACTCATGCCTCTTACCGATAGGCGTTCCAAGCCTGCTGTGAGTTTTGGTGGAAAATATCGTTTAATAGATATTCCAATTTCAAATTCACTTAACTCTGGTTTTGATCAAATCTTCGTACTAACACAGTTCAATTCGTACTCTTTGAACCGCCACATTTCAAGAACCTATGCCTTGAACTCTATCAATAACAAAGCCTTTGTAGAAATTATAGCAGCCGAGCAAACCAATCTCTCCGTGAATTGGTTCGAAGGAACAGCTGATGCTGTTCGTAAGGTATTGCCTCATATCCAAGAATATAGACCGAAATATGTAATGATTCTATCTGGAGACCAACTCTATAATATGAATCTCACTGAATTCATGCAGAACCATATTATCAATCCAGAAACAGAAATCAGTGTTGCTTGCAATTCGGTTTCTGAAGATAGGATTACAGGGCTTGGTATCGTTAAGACCAATTCAAAAGGTAGCATAGATGAGTTTATTGAAAAACCCACTGATATAGAGCAAGTCACATCTTGTAGAATGGAAGATGGAAATTTTCTTGCAAATATGGGAATTTATATCTTCAATACCAAGACCCTAATCGATGTCCTCTCTGATAAGTCTAGAACTGATTTTGGTAAAGAAATTCTACCCCAATCTTTAAAAACAAGAAAAGTCAAGGCTTATGAATACAAGGGTTATTGGGAAGATATAGGAACTATCAAGGCATTCTATGATGCGAATCTTATGCTCACAGATGAAGTTCCTGCTTTTAATCTGTATGATCCAGAAACTCCACTCTATACAAGAGCCAGGTCGCTTCCTCCTACAAAATTGAATAATGCTAGAGTACAACAAGCTTTGATTTCAGAGGGAGCTATCATCAACGATGCAGAAATCTTTAGATCTCTAATTGGAATTCGCCAATTCGTAGATAAGGGAACTAAGATCTCTGAGAGCGTGGTTATGGGAATGGACAAATATGAATACAAGGATGATAGTCCAGAGAATATTCCCAAGGGAATAGGAAAGAATTGCGAAATTCATAAAACCATCATCGATAAGGACTGCACGATTGGAGATGGAGTTAAGCTCTTAAATAAAGAGAATTTGGAAGAATATGAGGATGATTATGTTTACATTCGTGACGGAATTATCATAGTACCAAGAAGAAAGGTAATACCGCCAGGATACGAAATTTAATTGCCAAAATACTAGCCTAGCTGGGATCATGAAACTTAAGGGCAATTTATCTGACTCTGTGTCAGGTTTATGTCAAAAGATTCTTTAAATATGACTCAAGCAAACAGCAATCCAGGCAATACCAATTTTGTGAATGAGTCATACTACGTACCTCACTTTCAGCCTATTGTAAATGTTATAACTAGAAATGTCTCAGGGTATGAAGTACTGGGTAGGCAGTATTCTCCTTTGGAAAATAAGTACCACTCTTTAGGTGCACTTTTCCACTCCAACCATGATGATATTCTTTCCGTTTACAATGTGGATAGAATTATTCGCGAGAAGGCAGTTCGCTACCTAAAAGAATCCTATTCTAAAACCAAACTTTTTTTCAACATAATGCCTCATTATCTCTCCAGAGTCCATAAATCAGATCTTAAGGCAGATCGTTTTCATATTATACAGTTGATTGAGAAATATGAGATCAATAAATCAGATATAATTCTAGAAATTACAGAAGATGAGTTTGAGGGTTCCATAGAAAACCTCATACAAATGGTAAATGTCTTCCGCGATTATGGACTGAAGATAGCCATTGATGATTTGGGTGTTGGTTTTTCCAATTTAGAAAGGATAGGATACCTACATCCCGATATCATCAAAATTGATATTAAAATCATGCGTGAGAGTTTGAATTTAAACTCATTTCGCCAAGTACTATCCGCTGTCTCAGAAATGTCTCAAAAACTCGGATCCCATTTGTTATTTGAAGGAATAGAAACTGAGGAAGAATTGAATCTTGCTCTGTCTATGGGAGCAAATCTTTTGCAAGGCTACTACTTTGCTAAGCCCCAACAAGACTTTTTGAATAAGAACTATTTTGCCAAAGATCTTAAGGCAATTTTGGAAAAATTTGCTGGTTTAAGATTTATTGAACTTTTGCAGGAGCTTGAGAAAGAAAACAGCATAGTACAAAGACTGGAAGAAATCTTTCATGATTTTGAGCAAAAAGATAAGAATTATATCATTAAGAAGCTTTCCGAAGCTCAGGATGCCTTTCCTCAATTTATTTCCAAAGTCTTTCTTTGCGACATCCACGGTTACCAGATAACAGCCACCTATATTCGTAATGAATATGGGAAGCTAGAAGAGAGACTCTCTGGTCTTGGAAATAATTATGCCTGGAAGCCCTATTTTATTCAGCACAAAGCCTTGTCCATACATGAGAAGAAAAGATGGCATATGACTGAACCTCTTTTTGACATCAAGAAGCAGAAAGAATATGTTGTATTTACCTATTGGTTAACAGATGAAATTATACTCGTTTCTCAAGTAGACTGGAAATCATAATTTTCTACTTGGTTCAACAAGGTCTCATGCAAATCTGTCTAAAAAATAGAATAATTCTAATTTGAGGTTTGAATGCCATCCATTCTCGAGATCAAAGGTCTACATGCAGAAATAGAAGGGAAGTCTATACTCCAAGGGGTCGATCTTACCATCAATCCAGGAGAAGTCCATGCCATCATGGGGCCGAATGGCTCAGGAAAATCAACTCTATCCAATATCTTGCTTGGACATCCTGCCTATAAGGTCACCAAGGGAGATATTCTTTTCCAAGGGAATTCTATCCTAAACAAAACAACAGATGAGAGAGCAAGGCTAGGAATCTTTCTAAGCTTTCAATACCCAACTTCCTTACCAGGAATTACAATTCCTAGTTTCTTTCGAACAGTTCTGAAGAATATTCGCGGGAAAGAAATTCCTATGAGGGAATTTAAACAAGAGTTAAAGCAAGGAATGCAAGATTTGGAAATGCCGGATACATTTCTACAAAGGTATGTCAATCATGGATTCTCTGGTGGGGAGAAGAAGCGCAATGAGATTCTGCAGATGTCTATGATGAAGCCTTTGCTTTCTATCTTAGATGAAACAGATTCGGGCTTGGATATAGATGCACTTAGAATAGTATCTGAGGGTATAACAAGGTGTAGAACCAAAGAAAATTCCATTCTACTTATTACCCACTACCAAAGAATGTTGAATTATGTAGTTCCAGATTTCGTTCATATTTTTGCACAAGGGAAAATTCTGGAAACTGGAAATAAGGATCTAGCCTTGAAATTAGAAGAACATGGTTATGATTGGATATTGGAGAAGGCGGGAATCAAAAGCTAGTGAAACTGGAAATGATCAAAGATTTTCAAGAGCAATTGTATAAAGTTTCTCTGCCTCAATCAAGTACTAGTGAATCTTGGCGTAAATTTAACTTTAAAAATTTCAATCCAAGTGATTTTCAGAAATTCCAGTACCCTGAATTTAAGACAATTCAAACAAATGAATACAGCATTAAAACCTTAGCTGACTTAGAGGGCAAAGATTTAGATTTTATCACTCAAATTTTAAACAAAGACCTCATTAAGAATGATTACTTTTCTTTAACAAATATAGTTGAATCTCAGTCAGCTATATTTGTTGACATTAAGCCAAATGTAGTCCTTTCAGAAGTTATACGAATTGTTCGCTCTGCTAGAATGGAAGCCAAGGGAAATTCCTATTCCTTCTTCCCTTTAACTATCCTTAGAATTGGGAACAATTCCCAAGCTAAGGTTACAGAAATTGAGGACAATTTGTCCAATTCTGATTCCGAAGAGTTTAGCTGGATTAACTCCTTCACTTATATTTACTTAGCTGAGAATTCCCAATTAGAATTTCTAAGCAAAAAAAGTATCTCTAGTTCTAGTTTTCACTTTCGCAACTTAATAACTGAGTCTATGTCCAATTCCCATTTAAAGAACAATCAATACTACACAGGTGGATTTAGAGGAAAAATCCGAAATACTCATCTGCTGAATGGTAAAGGAGCAGAGTTTAGTGGTCTGGCTATTTCTGTTTCTTCAGGAAGAGAGTTTGTTGATTCAGAAACTGAAGTTATACACAATAGTGATCATACAGCAAGTTCTATACTTCAAAAGACAATTGTGAAGGACAAGGCCCATCATATTTTTACAGGTAATCTTCATATTCCTAGCGGTTTGAAGAAGGTAAGAGCCAGCCAAGTGAATCATAATATATCACTAACGAAATCAGCTAGAGCAGAATCCATTCCTAAATTGGAAATTTTTTCGGAAGATGTACAAACCTCACATGGTTCCACTATGGGTGAGATAGATCCAGAACAACTCTTCTATTTACAAGCTAGAGGACTAGATGAAATTTCCGCGAAACAACTTCTTATCGAAGGCTTTCTATCAGAAATCATTGATCAATTTTCCGATAGTTTAGAAGCTGAGAAAATTCTTTCTGAAATGAAGGTTAAGATATGGCCTACCAAAAACTAAGTCCTATAGATCAAATCTCGGAAGGGAAAATCTATAGCTTCTCAACAAGATACCTTGAAATAGCAATCGTAAGAAAATCAGACGAGTTTTTCGCATTCGAGGATGTATGTTCGCATGACGGTGGTTCCATCTCGGATGGGGAAATTGAAGAGAATCGTGTTATTTGCCCTAGGCATTTCGCTGCCTTTGATATGAAGACAGGAGAAGTTCTTTGTATGCCTGCTACGGAGGGACTTAAAATTTTTCCAACTAGAGTTCACGAAGGTTTCTTAGAAGTGCTATTGGAGGATGAATGATGTTTGATGCAAATGACATTAAGGCTGATTTTCCCATTCTTCAGTCAACCATGAATGGTAAGCCCCTTGTATACCTAGACTCAGCTGCAAGTTCACAAAAGCCTAAGCAAGTAATTGAAACATTAAAACAATATTATGAATATGAAAATGCTAATATTCACAGAGGTATTTATTATCTTTCTCAGAAAGCTACTGAAAAATTTGAAAAGACCAGAATCAAAATATCCAATTTCTACAATGCCCAATGTGCCAAAGCTATCATCTTTACCAGAGGAACTACAGAATCTATCAATCTTGTTGCTCAAAGTTGGGGTCGAAAGAACATACAAGAGGGCGATGAAATTGTTTTGTCTATTGCCGAACACCATTCAAACTTAGTTCCCTGGCAGATGCTTGCTAAGGAAAAATCAGCAAAATTAAAATTCATAACTTTAGATGATAATTTCCAATATGAGCTTAGCAACTTAAATGAATTGATTACGGAACGAACTAAAATTGTTTCCGTTTCTCAAATGTCCAATGTAACAGGAAGTATCTACGAGGTTGACTCAATAATCAAGCGAGCCCATGAAGTAGGCGCCAAGGTGATGTTAGATGGAGCACAGGGTGCTTGTCATCTGCCTATTCATCTCAAGAAATTGGATGTGGATTTTTATGCCTTCAGTGGGCACAAGATGCTTGGTCCGACGGGAATAGGAATTCTATATGGCAAGGAAGAAATTCTTGAATCCATGCCTCCTTGGATGGGCGGTGGAGACATGATAGAGACCGTAGGATTAGAGTCTTCAACCTATGCCTCACTTCCTGCCAAACTTGAGGCAGGAACTCCTAATATTGCTGGGGTAATAGGACTTTCTTCTGCTTTAGATTATTTAACTGAGCTCGGTCTTGCCAATATCCACAATCATGAAATGAATCTTATGGATTATACCCTAGAGAAAATTGCCGAAGTCCCTGGAATCACAACCTACCTTTCTTCCAATAGGGAACAAAGATCCGGGGTATTGTCCTTTAATATGGAAGGGATACACCCCAGTGATGTTGGGACTGTCTTAGATGAAGAAGGAATTGCGATTCGAGTGGGGCATCATTGTTGCCAGCCTTTCATGAAAAATTATGGTATTCCAGGAACCTGTAGAGCTAGCTTTTATCTTTATACTACTTATGAAGATATTGATATTTTTGTGGAATCCTTGAAGAAAGTTCATAAACTTTTCTCAAAGTTTGCAAAAGTTTAAACCAAGTAGATTTGATTTTTTTCCTGGAAAAATAAGGCATGGAGCTAGACTAATAGATAGATGATCCATTTAGAAACAGATTTAGAAAAAGCCATTTATACCCAAATTGAGAATGTCCAAGACCCAGAGATAGGATTGCCTATTACAGAGCTTGGTTTGATTTATGAAGTCAAAGCACTAGAATCTAAGGCACACATCAAAATGACTTACACAAGTATGGCTTGTCCTGCTGGGGCACAAATGAAATCTGAAGTGGAAGAGGCTTGTCTCAGAGTGGAAGGTATTGATGATGTCGAAGTAGAAATCGTATGGTCTCCTAAATGGAATCCCAAAGATATGGCTTCGGAATTTGCCAAAGATACCCTAGGTATCTTCTAAATATCTTTTATGTCTTTACTAAAACTTTCAAGCAAGCAAAGGAAACTTTTTACTTTGCTTCACATAATTCTAGTTATATTTTCGTTTTTATTTTTTACAGTCTGTAAAGCTAAAGAATCCTCATCCTATGCAAGAGGCAATACGTTTGCGATAGCTACTGACCATGAACTAGCTTCAGAAGCTGGTAAAAAAGTATTTCAAAAAGGCGGAAATGTTTTTGATGCCTATGTTGCTGCATCCTTTGCTATCTCTGTACTACGTCCCCAATCCACGGGTCTTGCGGGAGGTGGCTTTGCCTTAGTGAAATCAGCAAAGTCGGGAAGCATAGAGGCTTATGATTTTCGAGAGAGGGCACCCCAACTTGCATCAGAAAAGATGTATCTTGATAGCAAAGGTGAAATCATTGAGAATCAATCATTGTTTGGCTATAAGGCGGTAGGTGTTCCCGGAAATGTCAAAGGTCTACTAACCATACATAAAAGATATGGTTACCTTTCTTTGGAACAAGTTCTAGAACCAGCTTTAAGACTTGCTAATGAAGGATTTAGTGTTTATGAAGATTTACATCTAGCAATCGATAAATCCAAAACTGAAATGAATGAAGCAGCCCAAAGTATCTTTCTTAGAAATGGAAATGCACTTAAGACGGGCTCTGTTCTTGTCCAAAAAGATTTAGGGAATACTATTCAAAAAATCATTCTAAATGGTGAGAAAGAATTTTATGAATTGGAAACGGCTAATTCTATTGCTAGATCAATGCAATTGAATAAGGGTTTCATCTCTCTTAAGGACTTAAAGGACTATAAGGTTATTGAACGCAAGCCTCTAAAAATAAATTATAAACAATATGAAATAATTTCTTTCCCTCCACCTTCCTCCGGGGTATTTTTATTCGAAATATTAAAATTTCTGGAGCACCAAAATATTCAATCTTTGTATACTGATGACCCAATTGCCTATTATAGACTGTTAATCGAAGCAATGAAGCAGGGATATGAAGATAGGTCTATTCATGGTGGAGATCCTGATTTTTCTTTTGTTCCTGTGGAAGCCTTATTATCCAGGGATTACCTAGCTGATAGAACTATAGAGGTACTGCGCAAGTCTCGCTCTGATGTAAAATCTTCTGGGGAAATTCCCAAAACATTAGAATCGTATAATACAACTCATATTTCTGTGATGGATTCCATGGGGAATGCAGTTAGTTCAACTCATTCAGTGAATTATATTTTCGGATCAAGAATTGTAATCCCTGGAACTGGACTGATCATGAATGATACCATGGATGATTTTGCAACTTCAGTTGGATCAAGTAACGCCTATGGCTTGGTTGGTGGAAGTAAAAATCTCATCGAGGCAAATAAGACACCTCTTTCTAGCATGTCTCCTACATTCATCCAAGAGAACGGGCAGATGCTCATTGCTATTGGAGCACCAGGTGGTTCATTTATTCCCACTGCCATTTTGCAGACAATTTTAAACCGTTTAGAGTTTGCCATGAGTCCGTATGATGCTGTAGCAAGTCCAAGAGTTCACCACCAAAACCAACCGAACTTAGTTTTTGCCGAACAAAATTTATCAAATAAACTTAGGACTTTGGAAGAATTTGGTTACAAATTCAAGTTCACTGAGAATCGAGCCAAGGTTTTTATGGTAGAGAGAGAGAAGAATGGACATTTGCATGCTGTTTCTGATCCAAGAGGACAAGGTACTCCTTCAGCTTATTAATCTATGTTAGAACTTTTTTTAAAAAACAAAAAAAACGGTAAATTACTTTCTAGAACAATCCTAGGATTAGAAAGGGAAACAATACGCACAACCAATCTTGGAAATATTGCACTTACCAGCCACCCAACTAAACTAGGTTCTGCTTACACCCATCCTATCATTAAAACTGACTTTTCTGAATCGCAAGTTGAATATGCAACCAAGCCTTCTATTCAAACAAGAATAGTTCTCAAGAATCTCTCTGACTTACACGCATATACACAAGAAGCAATCCAAGCCGAAATGCTTTGGCCTTTTAGTATGCCTCCCATACTGCCAGAAGACGATGAAAAAATTCCACTCGCTCTCTATGGTAAAACTCCAGACGCTGAAAAGAAAACTATCTATAGGCGTGGACTAGGGCTTAGATATGGTAGGAAGATGCAGACCATTTCAGGTGTACATGTTAATGTGAGTTTCTCTAAACCACTTATGGAATGGGTAGCCAAGCATAGATATAATTCAAAGCTAACTCAGGATATACAGTCCGAAATTTATTTAGATACAATTCGTAACTTTAACAGATATTCTTTCTTAATACTCTACTTTTTTGGTGCATCTCCTGCCATGGATAAAACTTTCACTAAGAAGATTCCTAATCTGGAACAATTTAATGAAAACACATACTACGGCAAGCATGCTACAACCTTACGATTGAGTGAGCTTGGTTATACTTCTCAGGTTCAGAATTCTTTATTTATTTCGACCAATTCTATGAAGGAATATATAGCAGATCTTTGTTCAGCTATTAATACAAAATTTGCTCCTTATTCTAAATACAACAAAGAAGGGAATAGTAAAAAACTCCAATTGAATGATCATTACCTTCAAATTGAAAATGAATACTATGCACTGGTACGACCCAAACAAATTCCCAAGGGTGATGAAAGACCTATAGATTCTTTAAATCGAAGAGGAATTCGTTATCTAGAAGTTCGATGTATTGACGTTGACCCCTTTAGTCCTATAGGAGTATCTGAAGAAGCGATATTATTTACACAGATTTATCTTATGCATTGTCTTCTTATTGAATCCCCTAAAACTTCACAGAAAGAAAAACAAGACTGGGATAATAATCAATACGAAGTTTGTTGGCAAGGTCGCAAGCTATCAACCAATTATACAATTCTAGGTGAAAAGAAAACAATAGTCGAAGCGGGGAACTATTTGTTAAAGCAAATGCAGGGGATTGCAGAATTTTGGGATCAGAATTCCAAAACGAATAAGTTCACTGAAGTGATTAAAAACCAAATGTTTAAACTTGAGCATCCGGAAGAAACACCAAGTGGTGCAATTTTAAAAATTTTTGAAAGAGATGGTATTGGTTTTCTGGATTTGGGAATTAAACTTGCTTCAAAATATAAAAAATATTTTATGCAAAGGGGTCTTGAGGATAAGGTTCGAATGAAACTTGATACTATGAGGGATCAATCTCTTATAGAGCTTAAGTCCATTGAAGATAATACAGTTGTTAAAAAATTTACCAAATTAGAAAAGGCAGAAGTCTGTGTGGGAGATGAATAATTATGGACTCCTTTGTATATCCAGGCTATGAAGATTTAGAGATATCTACTCAAATTATCTTAAATGAGGCGAAAGCTAGGAACTTAGAAATAGAAATTCTTGATAGATCTGAAAACTTCATTCGTATAAAAAAAGGCAATCATTCTGAATTTATCAAAGAAGCATCTAAAACTCGATTAGATAATTATATGACTTTCTTGGTTATGGAAAATAAAACAGTTTCTAAAATTTGCTTACAAGAAGCTGGTCTGAAGGTTCCCATTGGATCTTCTTATGAAACTGTTACTGCTGCGCTTTCAGATTTTAATAAATACAATAATATTAAAAAGGTTATGAAACCCTCTACGACTAATTTTGGTTTGGGTATTTCTATACTTGAACCCAAGGAGAGCTATGAGATTTATAAAAATAAAGTAGAATCTACCTTTCAATTTGCAAAATCTATCTTAATCGAAGAGTTTTTACCTGGACCAGAATATAGATTTCTCGTCTTAGGTGACAAGACTGTTGCTGTCTGCAATAGAGTTCCAGCTAATGTTCTCTCAGATGGGAAGCATACGATCAGTGACTTAGTAGACACCAAAAACAAAGACCCCCGTCGAGGTCTGGGGCATACCACCCCTTTGGAAAAAATTCAAAAGTCTCAAGTAGAAGAAGATGTTCTTGCCCAGCAGGGTTACAATTGGAACTCCATTCCAGATGCTGGAATCATAGTTTATTTAAGAAGAAACTCCAATATTTCAACTGGAGGTGATTCTCTAGATTATACAGATAAGGTGCATCCTGATTATTTAAATATAGCTGCTAGGGCAGCAGCTTCTGTGGGTGCAAAAATATGTGGAGTCGATATAATTTCAGAAAGAATAGAAGAAGCACCTAAGCCAGGGCACTACGGTATCTTAGAAATTAATTTCAATCCAGTTCTTTACATTCATGATTTTCCCTACGAAGGAGTAAATCGTAAAGTTGGATCAAAAGTATTGGATCTATTGGGATTTTAATTATGCTTATGCGAATTTTTTTTCTATATAATCAATAATATCAGCACTTTCATACATTTGGACTTCATCATCCACTAAGAAAGGAACCTGATTCATACCACCCAGCTTCAAAACTTCTTCTCTGCCAGGAGTTCCACGGGATGCTTCAATAAGTTTATAATCTTTATTTTCTTTGAGTCCTAAAGATTTTAAGCGATTTATGACTCGTGCACAATAGGGACAGGAATCAAATTGGAAAAGTTTAATCATTATCGTTTCCTTGGGTATTTAAACTAAGATTTATTCGTTTGATTTGCCAAATCACCGGACTGGAGCATTTGGATTACGATATCGTGTCCACCTACAAATTGACCTTTGATGTAAAGTTGAGGAATAGTCGGCCAGTTTGTATATTCTTTGATACCTTCACGAATGGATTGGTCAGAAAGAACATTGAATGTATTGTATTTTGCTTTTACTTGGTTTAAGGCAGAGATCACACCAGCTGAGAAACCACACATTGGTTGTTCTGGAGTTCCTTTCATAAATAAAAAAACATCACTGCCATTTATCATTTCTTCTATTTGATTCTTTAAATTTGCTTCCATAATTGTACTCCTTATATTGCTAATGTCTCTAAACCTAGAGCATGTATTTCTTCTTTCAATTCTTCTTTGAGTGTATCATAAACCATACGGTGTTGTTCTAAGATGGATTTCTTCTGAAATCCTGTATACTTTACAATCGCCTTGATATGAACACCATCTCTATAGGGATCGAGAATCTCTACTTGAGAACCAGGTAAACCCATTTCAATTTTTTCTTTAATCTGATCCAGTGTCATAAATCAATACCTATCTAACTTCAATACTTTGGGAGCATTTCTTTGAGTCAATAAAATTTAGAATCATTTTAAAATATGAATCTCTAAGGCATGCAAACCCGAGGCAAACTCAGATTTGAGGCAATCTTGGATTCTTCGATGTGATTCAAGAAGAGTTAAGTCTTCAAATATTTCTCCACCAATATGAAGTCGAATGTGAGTTTCATCACTTCCATCTTGTCCAGAATGACCCCTGTGCTCATTGGTGAAATCTATGATTTCCATTTTGCTAGGTGAAAAATTATCTGTGAGCAGATTCTTAATTCTCGTTGTTCTCATATTTCATCCTGATTATTTTTTGTATGTTTGGAAATCTATACTTCAATTTCTGATTCCATAACCTCGAATCATTAGACGAACATTTAAGATAAAAAAAGCAAGAGAGAAGCATGTTATCAAGGAAAGTGCAAAAACAACATTGATATCAGACACACCTAAAAAGCCATACCGAAAAGCATTCACCATATAAAGGATAGGATTAATCTTAGAAACAAATTGCCAAAATTCAGGAAGCATAGTTATCGAATAGAAAACTCCGCCTAAATAAGTCAGTGGCGTAAGAACAAAGGTTGGTATTATGGTTACCTCGTCAAAATTTCTAGCAAAGAGTGCATTGTAAAAGCCAGCCAAAGAAAAAAGAAAACTAGTTAGAAAAACCACAATTACCAAAACGAAACCATTGTGGATGGGTAAGGGTGTGAAAAAAAGTGAAGTAATTGTTACTAAAAAACCCACAGAAAGACCTCGTATAACACCTCCCATAGTAAAACCTAGAACTATGATAGCTGGATGGACGGGAGCAGTAAGAATTTCTTCTATATTTTTTTGGTATTTGGCGGAGTAAAAAGAAGAAACAACATTATTGTAAGAGTTTGTAATTACACTCATCATTACTAAACCAGGAACTATGAATTGGATATAATCGAAACCACCCATTTCTCCTATTCTTGATCCAACTAGTCTACCAAAAATGACAAAATACAAAGCCATGGTTATAATGGGAGGAATTAAGGTTTGAACCCATATTCTTGTTATGCGAATATATTCTTTGATGATGATAGTCTTGAAGGCAATCCAATTAGTTGAATAATTCATTTTAAAGTTTTCTCCACCAGATTTAAAAAGAGTTCTTCCAAACGATTGGATTTGTTTCGTAAACTCATTATTGTAATTTTTTTGTCTTTGAAGAAATCGAATAATTCATTGATGGTTCTACTTCTTGCAATAGATACTTCCAGTGTTTGAGGATCTATGATTTGGAATTTCATACCTTCCATACTTTCGATTTCAGTGATAGAATCTTTAAGATCAAAAATGAAAGTTTCCGAATCCATTCTATCCAATAGTTTTTTAATTGAAGTGTTTTCTACAATATTCCCTTGGTCTATAATGGCAATATTTCGACATAGTGTTTCTGCTTCTTCAAGGTAATGTGTCGTAAGGATAATTGAGGTTCCTGATTTATTAATATTCACTAGAAAATCCCACATGGAACGTCTAAGTTCGATATCAACACCAGCTGTTGGTTCATCGAGTATGAGAAGCTTTGGTTGGTGGATTAAGGCTCTTGCTATCATAAGTCTTCTTTTCATTCCACCAGAGAGCTTGCCCGCTTGGTTGTCTCTTTTTTCATAGAGCCCTAAAGCGTTTAGATAGTAGTCGGCTCTTTCTTTGGCTTCTTTTCTTGGAATTCCGTAGTAGCCAGCTTGGTTCATTAGAATGGAAGTTAGCTTTTCAAAAATGCCAAAATTAAATTCTTGGGGGACTATGCCCAAATGAGATTTTGCAATTTCTAAATCAGTGTCTATATCATAACCAAAAATCTTAACAGAGCCAGAAGTTTTATTTACTAAAGATGAAATGATTCCTATTGTTGTTGACTTACCAGCACCATTCGGTCCGAGCAATGCGAAGAAGTCTCCTTGCTCAACTTTTAGATTGATCCCTTTTAGAGCTTGGAATCCATTGCTGTAGGTTTTGTTTAGATTGAATATCTCAAGAGCTGGAAAACTTTTGCTGTCATTTGCAGTCGAACTAAATGAATCATTTGGATGAGATGCAGTTTGTTTAAAATTATTTTCTGTATTAATTGTCATTCTTTGTTAGGTTATTATAACTTCTCTTCTTTGCTCTAGATTTGGTAAAAGGTACAAGCGAACTTTTGATACGAACTTTACGTCGAAGGTCTTTTTGCAAGGATTCAGGGAGTTGCAAGATGTCTTTGCATTCTTCACTGCAACAAGCATTGAGTTTTTCACTGCACGAAGGACATTGTATCATCAAAACATGACAACCAGCATTCATACAATTGGTATGAGTGTCACAACTTGTCCCACAGATATGGCATTTTGCAAGAACATCTTCGGTGATCTTCTCGGAAAGCCTTGAATCAAATACAAAATTCTTGCCTAAGAATTTGGAAGGAAGATTCTTAGATTTAATTTCTTGGGCATAGCTGATAATACCGCCTCTAAGTTGGTATACATCCTTGTAACCATGGTGTTTGATAAATGCGGAAGCTTTTTCACAACGTATGCCACCTGTACAATACAATAGGATTTTCTTATCTGTACCAGATTCTTGTAAAAAATCCAAAACTTCAGGCAACTCTTCTCGAAAGGTTTCAGCCTCGGGAAGAATTGCTCCTTGGAAATGTCCTATCTCTGATTCATAAGAATTTCTCATATCAATACAAATTGTATCTTTGTCTTCTAACATATGATTGAATTCTTCTGCTGTGAGATGAGTTCCCACATTTGTTACATCGAAGGATAGGTCTTCTAAGCCATCGGCTACAATTTTACTTCGAACCTTTATAACTAATTTGATAAATGCTTCTTCTCTACTTTCAACTGCAATATTAAGATACATATTTTCGAAGAATGTAAAGGTATTGAGAACTTCTGAAAGTTTTTCTAGTTGAAAATCAGGAACAGAAATCTGTGCATTGATTCCTTCTTTGGCAAGATAGATTCTTCCTAATACTTGAATGGATGCGAGAGCCTCATAAAGTTCATCTCTTGTTTGACTTGGGTTTTCCAAAATTACATAACGATAGAAGGATAAGTTAATTCTTGCAAATGTTTCCGATTCTAATTTATGCTTTAAAGTCTCATCGTCATAAAGATTGAACTTACGTTTCATACTGTATTTCCTAGTTGATCCCTAGCTTTACGAAAAGCATTCCTGGTAATTTCAGGAAGAGAGGGATGGATATAGATCATATTTAGATAGTCCTCTAATTTAAGACCCATTGTCATTCCTAAAATTATCATATGGATTAAGTTGGATGCCTCATCTCCAATGATGTGAGCACCTAGAACCTTTCTAGAATTCTTATCGAGCAAGATTTTGACAAAACCCACTTCAGGCAATCTTGCCATGCCTTGGGCAGAGCCTGAATAAGGATGAATTGCTTTTATATAATCAAAACCAGCAAGTCGAACAGAATCTTCCGTTAATCCCACTCTTGCAATTTCTGGGTAGGTAAAAACAGCATGGGGCATAGGCGGATAGTGAATAGGTGAGGGATTTTTCTTGAGATACAAATTATCGAAAAGATATTCTCCTTCAAAATTTACAGAATGACGATAAAAGTAACGACCTATCACATCACCTAATGCATAAATACTTTTAGCACTCGTCTCAAGGTATTCATTGGTTTCAATATATCCATCTGCATTCAAACGAATATCAGTATGTTCTAATCCAAGATCATCTGTGTTGGGTATAGTCCCTGTTGCTACCATTAGAGCATCTGCCTCTAGAACCGAGTGATCCTTATCATCAAGAACTATTTTAAACACACCATCTTTATAGGAGACCTTATGGATATTGCAATTCTCATGCAGGGTAACTTTCTTAGATACATTTTCATGAAATGCCTCCCGAATATCTAAATCTTCTTCTTTTAAGATTTTGGAACGAGCTATGAAGATTACTTCCGTACCGAACGCACGGTAAGCAAGACCAAGTTCTAAGGCTATGAAACCTGCACCAAGAATTACCAATCTTTTGGGTAGTTTCGTATTTCGGAGAGCCTCTCTACTTGTCCAAAAAGGAGTTCCTTCCAATCCTTCAATGTGAGGTATCTTAGGTCTACAACCTACAGCAATGAATATTCTATCACCAGTTATTATTTCTGAACCAAGAGATATTTCCCTTTTGCCAACAAACTTTGCTTTGTAAGGATAAAAATCTATATTAGGATTTTTATTATAAGCTGGTGCTATACTTGCTGAATCAGCATCCACAGTTTTGGAAATTCTTTCTACCAATTTGCTAAAGTCAACCTTCCAATCTGAGTCCTTAGACAATTGCAGTCGACTTAAGTCTTCTGTTAGGTGAATGATATCTGCTGGGTAGATCAGCATTTTGGATGGAATGCACCCACGATTCAAACAGGTACCACCAGGTGATTCCATTTCTGCGACAGCTACTTTTCTACCTAAATCTGCTACAGGACGAACTAACTTAGTTCCTCCACCAGTTCCAATGACGATTGTGTCGTAATGTTTCATTTTTACCTATCTATAAAGGGATTAGAGTTTCCTTGGATTTTTTTGATTCGATTATTTCTTTCCATTTCCCATTCATCAGGTGGATCTTCTTCTGCCCATGCGAGAAAAAGTTTCCATTGCTTAGGATCAATTTGTATTTTGTATCTATAGTTCATATAAAAGTAGGTTCTTGCAATATCACCACGAATCTCTTCTCTAGGCTCTGCAAGTTTATTGCTAAAATCTACCTCAAAATCACAGCTTCCATACTTTCTTCCTTCTCCCTTTACTATACCGTAAGGAAAGGAACTTCTATCGGCATTGAGTTCTCCAGGAGATGGACGTATGTTATGCAGATCCGACTCCATTTGCTTGAAAAGAGGATCTATTCTTCTGCAGCATTTTCTACCTTTGAAACTTATTCCATTTTTTTCGCATATTGCTTGTTTCCAACATGAAAGATTTTGACCAAATGTATGAGCAGGCATTATATGTTCCCATTCCAAGCGAAAGGCTCTTTCCTGGTTTAGTCTTGCCTTAAGTCCACAATCCTTTTGGATTTGAGTTACAGTATATCCTTCTTTTTTGGAACGAAAAAAGTTACAGTTGCAGTAAAAATCTTTTTGTCTATCCTCATAAATTTTACTTAGTAGTTTCTTTGCTTTTCGAAAATTGCTTATCTTATGGTATGCTATGGGAATTTGGTTTTGGTTAGTAGAGTTATTATTATTCAGTTCTTCAAGCTTAGGATACAGCTCTTCTAATTTAGGAACTTCTAAGGAGGGAGCTTCCTTTTTGAGCTGTGATGTATCCTGGCAGTTTTGAAGTTGCAGGCATACGTATAGTATAACTAAAACTCTACGAGAATTCAAGAGGCTAGAGCAAGAACAAAGATTCCAAGAGTTACGAAAAAACCAAGCAACCATACAGTTGATCTTAGAATATGATGATTGGTCCAATAAAAAATTATATATAGAACTCGTAAAATTACAAAGCTAATAGATAGAATATCTAAATAAGCTTCAGGTGCTTGGAAATACAGTGCAAAAAGAACTGCGATTCCGAAAGCAGGAAAGCTTTCAAAACTATTGAGATGAGCACCAAGAGCTCTCTTACCGAAACCAGTTAATCTTGCTTGTTGGTCTCTGGGGTATTGGTTATCAAAGTGATTGTCTAATTTGTACATAGCATAGCTTAAAGGTACTTTTGCTATGTAGATTAAGATAAAAGAAAATAAAACAGAAACTAAGGCTAGGCTCATAGGTAAATGATGAGGCTCAGTGAATGCACTGTCAAGAAAATTGAGATTTTTTCTTAAGAATCTAAAAGGTATCTCTTAATTTTCGTAACTCAAGAAAGATTTCTTTTTCCGTTCTACGAAGATTGGAATCATTGAATTTCTTTCGAATATCTGGATGATTTAATTGGAAAAAGGTGGAAAGTTTTCTTTCAAGTCCAAGGTTGGATTGTAGATACTCTCCTCTTTTACTCAATTCTTTGTATTCATATAAAATATCTATGGCTGCTTGGTTCTGTGGCATAATACTCAAAGTGAACTTAATATTGTTCTCCAAATAGTCATGACCAGGGTAGACTTTCGTAGAACCAGGAAAGGTATTGTAGATTTTAGCTATTGTTTCATATAGAATGGAGGGATCTCCCCCTCGGTAGCAATTTCCAACGCCTGCATTAAAAATTGTATCACCTGTAATCAGGAAGAGAATTTCTTTTTCTATTCGACCTAATAAAGTAATAGAACTTGGAGTATGTCCAGGAGTATGGATAAACTCCAAAATCATTCCATCCAATTGAATTCTCTCTTGGTGGATGATTGCTCTACTTGCATGAGGAACAGTTTGAAGAGCAAGTGCATGCGTCCAGACTCCCTCTTTGGCTAGGGGTGCAAGCAACTCATTTCCATGAGTATGATCTTTGTGTTCGTGGGTATTAAAAATTGCTTTGAGTGTTAAATTATTTTTCTCAAATGTAGAATGAATGAGATCGACATCGTAAGGATCTACACAGATTGCTTCTTTGCTTAATCTATCCCAAATTATATATTGGAAATTTCTAAGAGGAGAATTTGTAAATTGTTGAATGATTGGCATGAGATTAAGAAACTAAAGTTGTTGTATTTTAAATTCGGAACTTTACATTACATTACTTTTCTTTTCTTTTCTTTTCTTTTCTTTTCTTTTTACTTAATATAACATAGTCTTAATGCTTATAGCCTTTTTCGATGAGCAGCTTGGTTAATCGTAATGATTCTTTTTCAAGTTGAAGTATTTTTTTGTTTGTAGAATTGATTTCTTTTTGGAGTTCTTTGTTTCTTAATAGGATGGTCTTTATATCATCTTTTATCGACATGGTTTTCTTGGAAGGTTTTGATTTATGAAGTTTAGATTTCTTTTTTTTTGCGATGCTCATGTTTAGCCAACTCCTAGATTCCAATTTTCATTCCAAGAGAGCATACTTGTAAAGTCTTTTTCGAATTGAAATTGATTCATGCTTAAGTAATTCAATTGCATCAGAAAGGTAATGGATAGATCAATTCCAAGAACAAGCGATGCAATTTGTCGAATTACTCCAGCATGTGTCACAAGCAGGTATTCCTCATCTTGGTTTGCATTAGCACGTATTTCTTCAATAAAGGATGAAATCCTCAACTTAAATTCCTCATTCGATTCTGCCTGAGGCGCAGGGTGTCTTGGAAACTCTTCTATGAATTTTTTATAATCCTCTTTCCACTCATCCATTTCAGAAATTTCTTTGTAAGTTTTGCCTTCCCAAAGTCCGAAAGAAATTTCTCTAAGCCTAAAATCTTCTTTTACTCTAAGCTCAGGTAGGAGATTTCCTTGGATATAATGGGCCAGTTCAGAACAGCGAACAAGATCCGATGAAAATATCTTAGTATACTTTCCTTGTTTGAGCCGAATCTCAAATGGTTTAGTAAGTTCAATTGGTATGGATCTGGGATCCATTTGACCTAGGAATCTTCCCGTCCACAAAGAAGGTAGGGCAGGATGACGCAGGCAAGAAAGTTTCACTATAGATAGCCAGATGACTGGGCGTAGGTATAGAGAAAAAAGGAAAAATAAACCAGCACTTCCATTACCTGATTCACCGCACCCAAGGTATCGCCCGTATAACCTTTGATTTGTGACTTTAAAAAGAAATGCGAAAGAAAAAGTAGAAGAATAAATATTGCGATCAATGTAAACCAAAGAAATGGTTCTTTTCCTAAAGTTAGACTGACAAGCATCCAGCCAATACAAACAGTTGTCAATGCTTTCCATTTAGTAACTTGACTAGGCATAGGCTTATCTATTCCAGTTTGTCCCATGTATTTGAGAGTAAAGGATAAGGGAACAATTATGGTTCTAGAAAGTATGCTACCTATTAGAATAGCTTTCCAGCCAAATTCTTTATCATAGCTAGAGAGAATCAAATATTTGAAACCAATCAAAAAGATAAGTCCTAGGGTTCCATATGTTCCTAGTCTTGAATCTTTCATGATTTCTAATTTTCTTTCAAGGGTCCAACCACCACCTAAGCCGTCACAGGTATCAGCAAAACCATCCTCATGAAAAGCACCCGTTAATAAAATGGAAAATCCAAGAATAAACCAAACAGCCAACCAATTCCCAAAAAAGGAAAAACTAAAATAATAGATAGAAGAGAGAATTAGGCCAATAATTAAGCCCACTAAGGGGAAATAGTGTTGGCAGGTGGAAAGCAATGCAGGGTGGTAGTGGTGGGGTAGCTTGGGTAGTCTTGTAAGAAACATCAAACACTGGGCAAATCTTCCATATTCATTTCCAAGGAAGTGGGAATAGGGAAGATGAGATTCTTGCTCTTTATCCAAGGAATAGCCTAGTATAAGATCCGAGTGCGAATGGAGAAGGGATGTTCTTTGATTCGATTCTTTAGTTCATCCCCCAAATTCTTATCAATTTCCATGGCAAGATAACCTATATTCATAGATGTGCTAAGGTGTTGGGTCAAAATATTGCCACCTAAGTCACTAACTATGCTATTGATATCTCTCAGAAAACCAGATTGATTCTTGTGGATATTTAAGATTCTATGGTAGCCAGCTTTAATGGATCCAATTTCGATATTTGGGAAATTTACTGCAAAAGTAGTTGAACCATTATTGATAAACTTAAGCAATTTGAGTGCGACTTCTGTCCCAATATTCCTTTGAGCTTCTTCCGTAGAACCACCGATATGCGATGTAAGGACTACGTTCTTAAGATTTTGCAGGGGTGAAGTGAAGGGTTCTTTATTGGATTTGGGTTCTTCAGGAAAAACATCAACAGCTGCACCCGCAAGATGACCAGACTTTAAGGCTTCTGCAAGATCATCAATTTGAACCACTTTTCCCCTGGAAGCATTGATAAGGTAAGAACCTTTCTTCATAAGTTGAATTTGTTTCTTAGTGAAAAGATTCATTGTTTCTTCTGTTTCAGGAACATGGAAAGTTAAAAAATCTACCTCTTTCAACAAATCATTATAAGTTGGCATAGAGATCGCATTCCCCAAAGGAAGCTTGGTTTGAATATCATAAAACAATACTTTCATGCCCATAGCTTCTGCAAGTACACTTACTTGTGATCCAATGTGACCATAACCAACGATACCTAGAACTTTACCTCGGATTTCATGAGATCCATCGGATTCTTTAGTCCATCTGCCTTCGTGGTTGTTTCGGATTTGGTCTCCAATTTTTCTAGCAAGGACAATAATTTCACCAATTACAAGTTCCGCAACGGATCTTGTATTCGAATAAGGTGCGTTAAAGACAGGTATTCCTTTCTTTTCGGCTGCTTCTGTATCAACTTGGTTGGTTCCTATACAGAAACATCCAATGGAGAGAAGACGCTTTGCCTGGCTAATCACAGAAGCAGGAACATTAGTTTTGGAACGAATTCCAAGTATATGAACAAAAGGAATTCTTTCTAAAAGCTCCTCTTCGGAAAGAGCTGATTTCTCTGAGGTAACATTGAATCCATCATTTTGGAACAACTGAAAAGCATCTTCATGGATGTTTTCTAAAAGAAGAACATTGATTTTTTTCTTAGGATAGGATACTTGCATTTCTAAGAACAAGCTTTTCCTAGAGAGTTTCCAAGAAAATGAAATTTTCTTCCCAATTTCAAAAGATTCCTCAAGGTGGACTTTAGAAGTGGGGTATTTTTTTTGAATTCGAAATTTTTACAAATATTGGCTCTCGGTTTCTTTCTTTCTATCAATTGTGGGAAGTCCCAAACCCTAGTCATAGTTCCTGAACCTGTTGTAGACCAAGTTTCTGCAATTTCTCCAGAGATTTGCTTGGATTCTTTTCTGTGGATTTTTCCATCCAATCCTTGCTTTTGGTTGAAAGCTGAAAAGGACAATACAAATGCGAAAACCAGGACAAGCTTGGTTTACAATCTAAGCAGTTTCGATGTAGAATTTCCGCTAGGACTTTCCCTGGAAATTGATGGAACCTATTTCAATCTTTTGAAGTTAGGAACGGAGTATGGTTCGCAATTGCAACTTCTTTCTGATCTTCCCGAACCAGTTGCTCTAGCAATTTCTAAATCAAATAAGATAAGCATCAGCTATACTAACCGCAAAGAAACTAGAAACTACAATCTAAGTTCTGGGGAAGTCTCAGATCTTAAAAACTACCTAGCTAAATTGACTTCTTTGATCAAGGCTGAGCCCAAACTCAAAATTCAAAAGTAACAAGAGCACAAGATTCTTAGATTGTCCTTTCTGAACTTTTCTGTAGTTTCAAAAATTTTTATTAATCTACAGAAAAGTTGCCATTAAAAAAATCAAATATCTAAATTTAACTTTTCAGGGAAGATAAAACCTGAAGTGTAGGATTCAATCCTACGGCTTTGAGATATATTCTCACTCAGGTCTCATCAAAGGAAACAAGATTGTATCCCGTATTGAGTGGCTGTTTGTAAAAAGCATTACCAAGCGATCAATTCCAATGCCTAGACCGCCAGTTGGTGGCATTCCATATTCTAAGGCACGAACATAATCTTCGTCCATCATGAAGGCTTCATCATCTCCAGCTTCTCTTTGTTTGACTTGATCTTCGAAGCGTTCCTTTTGGTCAAAAGGATCATTTAACTCGCTAAATGCGTTACCAATTTCGCGACCTGCCACATAGGGTTCAAATCGTTCTACATAATTCGGATCGTCGTCTCTAGCCTTGGCTAAAGGAGATATTTCTTTTGGAAAATCTACTATGAAGATAGGCTGTATTAAATGAGGTTCAACCAGTTCGCTAAACACATCATCCGCTACCTTCCAAATAGTTGTCGCAGAACTTGAATCAACCTTAGCTTCTCTTGCCTTAGTTTTAGCTTCTTCAAGAGAGGAGATACTGGCAAAATCTATTCCAGAATATTCTTTGATAATACCAACATAGGATTGTCTTTTCCAAGGTGGTGAAATATCTATCATTTCTTTGCCATAAGCAAACTTCATTCCAAGTCCTATATTTTGAGCTACGGTTGTTATCATCTTTTCGGTTAGCTGAAGCATAGACTCCATATCACCATATGCCATATAGGCTTCCATCATGGTAAATTCAGGGTTATGCTTGGTGGAAATTCCTTCATTTCGAAAATTTCGATTGAGTTCAAAGACTCTGTCCATTCCGCCTACAATCAATCTTTTTAGATAAAGCTCGGGAGCTATTCTAAGAAATAAATCCATATCTAAAGTATTGTGGTGGGTAATGAAAGGTTTTGCAGCCGCACCACCTGCTATGACTTGCATCATAGGAGTTTCTACTTCCAGAAAGCCTTCCTTGACTAAAAAATTTCGAATCTCTTGGACAATTCTAGATCGCATTTGAAAGGTTTTGCGAACATGGTCATTAACAACCAAATCTACATAGCGCATTCTATATCTTTGTTCAACATCAGAAAAAGCATCATAAACAACACCGTCTTTCTCTTTAACAGAGGGAAGGGGACGTATGCATTTTGCAAGTAAAGTAACGCTCGTAAGATGAAGAGTGATCTCCCCTTTTTGGGTCTTAAACAAATATCCTTCAATTCCTATCTGATCACCAAGGTCTAAAGTTTTGAAAATTTTGTAATTCTCTTCACCCATATCATCACGAGCAGCATAAATTTGAATTAGCCCTTGGACATCTTTGAGGTGACCAAAAGAAGCCTTACCCATCACTCTTTTTGATTGCAATCTACCACCAAGTTTATAGGTTTTGCTTGGGCCTTCTGAGTCTTCCTGGAAGGAATCAATGAGGTCTTGGGATTTAGCAGAAGGAAAAAATCTAAGAGGATAAGGATTTACACCTTGGCTTTTTAGATCCTCGATCTTTTGGATTCTTTGTTTGATGAGCTCGTTTGTTTCTTTATCTTCCATTCTTTATTGATAGCCTCGAATTTTGTAATATACATATAAAAATAATTCTTCAGAGATTCTGCGGACACCTTGTTCTTTCATGAACCAGTTCCCTGTTTCCCATTCCGATTTGGCTGGGTAGACTGTCACTTCAATACCTATTGGAGCTAGGTTCTTTCTGTACGTGGAAAGAACTCGATTGGATTCATATTCATCGCAGAAGATGAGAAGTGATTTTATTTCATTATTTACAAGATTTTTAATTAAACTCTTGGAAATAAAATATGTTGAATGTGGTTCAGACTCTTCCATTTTTAGAATCTTAATTTTGTCATCTGGAATTGCATAAGGCAAGAGATTCGATTTGATACTCTCAAGAGGATTGGTTGAATCTAGAATTCTTCTCTCAAGAGTCTTCTCCCAAGGAAGAATGATCCATATTTGGGAAAAAATTTCTTTCTTATACAGATTTCCAATAGACTTCCATTGCTTAGCAGTTGACTGATCGTTTATTTCTACAACCAGAACTTCTGCCTTCTTCCAAATTCCACTGTACCGCAAATAAATAGGTGCTGTGAGAATTCCAATAAGCAAAAGAAGAGTAGGTAGCAAAAACCCCCAAAAGAGCAATCGAATCTTACCGTAAAGATCTCCCACGGGCATGGATTTTACTGAGCCATTCATCTAAGCAGTAGAGTTTTTAAAATGAGGCATCCTGACAACATAAAAACCAAAAAACTTGACCCAGCAAGTCCACTTCCTAATCTGGATTTACTTGTTCAAGCTCGGATGGTGGAATTGGTAGACACGCTACTTTGAGGTGGTAGTTCCGAAAGGTGTGGGGGTTCGAGTCCCCCTTCGAGCATATCTTATTACTTCTTCCCACAATATCACTAAGACTATCTAACTTATCTAATGTGAAGATACTCTTTACTTTATCTTTATTATCACTTACATAAGAGCTATTAACTGAAGGCTTCATTAGACTTGCACTCTTCTTAAGACTGAAGTGCTTGTTAACAGTATAGCCACTGCAAGTAATCACTTCACCTTCAGTGTAACTGCCTGTGAAGAAGAGTCTAGCTAAGTCTTTGTTATGCCTTAGATTACCTAAGAATGATAGCTCATCTAAATACACTTGAGACCATTTAGGTGACACATAATAGTAAGACCTGAAGGCTTGCTTAAGAATATTATTACGACCCTCTGCTATGTTACTACTAACACCTTCTTTAGTTACCCACCTTTCTCTACTCGGGACTTTATCTAAAAATTGTGTAAACCTAAGTAAATTTTATTCCGTACTCCCAT
>JAKRSH010000013.1 GCA_022402465.1 Leptospiraceae bacterium
GGCAAGAAGATCGGTAAAGACGTTGTTAGAGCAGTTGATGATGATGTTGCTAAGAGCACTGTTGATTCTAAGACTCTTAAGATGGTGGGTGGACGATTTCCGATAAATTCTAAATATGCTGGAAAGACTTTTGAATTAGCAGGTGATTTGGGCAAGAAATATCCCAATGGTGTTAAGTTTACAAATGCAGGATTTCCTGATTTTAGTCCATATTCTAAAGCTAATATCCAAATAAAAGGTTTAACTGGGAACTATACTATAGATGCTGCTAAAGCTAATAAACTCGTTGGATTATCAGATACTCCATCAGACTTTGTATGGCATCATGTCGAGGATGGTCTTTCAATGCAGCTAGTCCCAAAAGATTTACATTGGTATGTTAAGCATACTGGTGGTTCTGCAGTAATTAGGCATGGAGGTAGATAGAAATGATAAGAATAAAAGCAAATAAACAAAAAATAGATGAAGAACGAGTTCTGAAATTTGAGAGTGAATTCAAACTTAAGTTGCCAGATGATTATTTTGAGTTTTTAATTCAAAATAACGGAGGAAAGCCAGATTTAAATATACTTGATGTCGATAATTTTGGTCAAATAAACATAAATAATTTTTTTGGGTTTGATTTAAAGGATAAAGAAAGTAATTTAGAATTTTGTTATGATATGTTTAAAAATAGAATTCCTATAGGTATTTTACCTATTGCTGAATCAGAAGGTGGGAATATAATTTGTATTTCATTAACTAAAGAAGTCGGTAGCATTTACTTTTGGGATCATGAAATGGAAGCAGATGAAGGGGAAAAGCCTGATTACTCTAATATGTATAAAATTTCTGATTCATTTTCAAGTTTTATAAAGAGGATTGAAAAGTTTGATCCCAGTAAAGTTGAAGTAAATGAAAAAGATGTGATGAATGTTTGGGTTGACCCTGAATTTTTAAAAGATATTAAAAAATGAAAATCGGTTACCTTTAAGACCGCCGATCCCTTACCTGCTCCCGACGTCGGTGCTTCATCGTCGACAACTTCATCAATAAGATTCTCTTATGCCGCATTGCTTCGCATTGTTGCCTCCCGTTGGTTGGCTTCATAAGAAGTCTTATTGTGAGTTGCTTCGAGCTATTGTTGTTGGTGAGGCTCGGCCAGCACCACTCAATCGCTAACGCTCATTTGTTGTAGTGGTGACTGGATAATACAAAAACTAATTCCTTGTACGAATTGTCTGTTATATTTGAAGAAACAGAAATTTTATAGATTTCTCAAGATGTGAGGGTATAGCTTCATCATAGAAAAGATTGAAACCTTAAGGTAAAAACTTTTACACTACTTTCTGATAAGAATAAGTATGATGTCGGGAAAGAATCTAGGCGATGGTAAATTCCAAGAAATCTTCTGATGAATTTGGCACACAGTGTGCCAAATTTCCTCATAACAATATAATATTAGTTAGGTTTATTTGATATGTTAAATTATGAAATATTAGCTTGCACTATCCATCTCATCCTGACGATGGGCTATTGCATATTGCAGGATGAAGCTCATAGTAATATTGTCAGCTAACAAGTTTCAATCGGTATCATAGATCAAAGTTTCTGAACCAAAGAGTATCCCACTGATGCCACGTGCTTTAGCGCGTGGTGAAGATTCCAAGAACAAGTCCATGCACCCCAGACCCAGCACCATTTTAAGGCATTAAATTAAATCATCTTATCCATATGTTATTTAATAAAATGGTGCTGGGGAGCTGGAACAGGTGCCCAAAACAACTTTCAAGAATCCTGAATTCTCAGATTCTTCTAAGTTGGCTGCAAAAAGCCTTTGCTTTCCTGAAATCCAAATGCACTAAGGAATTTCCAAATATCTGCTCTCAGACAATCGCAACATTTCTCGCTTGAAAATTCTCATTCTAGAAGGAAACTATCCATTATGCCAGTCCCCTTTATTGATATCAAAAGATTTGAACCCGGGTTTTTAGACAAATGGAATTCTAAAGTCCAAGAAATGAGTGCCAATGCACAGTTCATTGGAGGAGCAGAAGTCACAAGTTTGGAGACTAGACTTGCTGAACATACAGAAACCAAGTATGCAATTTCTTGCGCAAATGGAACCGATGCTTTACAAATTGCACTGCGTGCTTTAGGGGTAGGCAAAGGCGATAAGGTATTACTTCCCGATTCCACTTTCTGGGCAACCTATGAATGCGTAGTGAATGTTGGGGCTGATCCTGTGACAGTAGATGCGAATGAAGTAGATTTGCAGATGGACTTTGATACTTTTTGCCAAGCTGTAGAAAAATACAAACCCAAAGCTGCTATCTTGGTCCATTTATATGGTTGGGGTTCATCTAAAATTCTTGATTTTAGAAGATTTTGCAAAGATAAAAATGTTCTATTACTTGAAGATGGAGCTCAGTGCTTTGGTGTGAAGTACAAGGGTGAATCTATTTATAAGGATGTATTGATTTCGACCACATCCTTTTATCCTGCAAAGGTCTTAGGTGCTGCTGGTGATGGTGGTGCTGTATTTACCAATGATGAAGGACTTGCGAATATGTCCAGGCAACTCGCCAACCATGGAAGAACTTCCCATTACGGACATGGTTCTGTGGGCTGGAACTCAAGATTAGATTCTCTGCAAGCAGCATTCTTAAATTTAAGCCTAGATCATATCGATGCAAGGCTTGAGTCTAGAAGATCTATCGCTAAGCGTTACCAAGAAGAACTACCAAAATTAGGAATCAATGTAATCAAGGCACCCGAAGGTTATACGGAGAATGGCTACTGCAATGCAAACATTTTTAGCTTAGAGGAAAGACCAAGATTAGAGGCCCACCTCAAAGAAAAGGGAATCGGTTTTGGTATTATATATCCTGGTGCTATGTCTGACCAACCAGGTGCTAAGGGCTGCGAGAAGTTTGGTGATAAAGATATTGCTAGAAAAATTTGTGCAAGTATATTGAACCTTCCCCTTTATGCTTATATGAAAGAGGATGAACTTCAAGAAGTTTTATCAGCTGTGAAATCGTTCAATAAATAATTTATGGAAAAAGTCCGATTTTTCATCATTGGTGTCATTGTTCTTATCATAGCAATACTTGCATTTACTCTTACGAAAAGTTGGCTGGTTTATGATAGAGGAGTACAAGTAGAGGCTTATAATCCCAAAGAAGTTCCTGAAAAGAATGTCGAGACTACTCTACCAAGTTTCAAGGAATACAATTCTGATTGGGAAGAGAATTCTAAGGTTTATTGGAAAAATACTTTAGTATATCCAGTTGGTCTTAGTACAGAATCAGGTGGTCTTGGTCCTGAAGGGATAGCCTACCATGCAAAGAATCTTATTCTTGTTAACCTAAGAACAGGTGTTAAGAAAAAATTATTTGCTAACAATGTTTTTATCTGGGATTATTTTCCTGCCGACTTTCAGAAGAAATCTGGATTTACAACTGGGGATGAGCCTAAATTTGACTCCATTCAATTGGAAGGCAAGATGTTAATTTTTGCTGCCACCATAGATACAAATTCAGATGGATTCCTCAGCAATAAAGATAGAAAGAAATTATTTATGTATGATATGAATACTGACAAGTTTAACGAGCTATTACCAGAGCATGTCTTTTTTGAAAAGTTGATTTGGAATGCAGGAAAGAATAGACTCGCTCTTGTTGTGGTAAAAGAAACCAAGGATCCTGAAAATCCTAAGCAATACAAAGTCTCCTCTCCGTCCTTGCTGTACATTAATGATTTCACGACAAACAAGACTAGCCTTTTGGAAATCTCAGAAGATTATTAATTTCTAATATTATTAACAAGAAGAGTAAAGCCATGAAACGAAATTTTAATCAGCCTATTCTTAGTTTAATCTTGTTTTTAGGCTTAGTGCATTTGAACTGTGCAACTCTAGTTCTACCTCTTGCTATTGGTTTAGAAAGAAGTAAGGCAGATCTAAGCAAGAAAGCTGTACAAGTAGATGAATTTAAAATGGTATACTTAGAGGGTGGCAATCTACAAGGCGAAACTATCCTTTTTGTCCATGGTTTTGGAGCTGATAAAGACAATTGGACTAGAATGAGTAAATACTTTGCTAAGGATTACCATTTGGTGTTAGTCGACTTACCAGGATTTGGTGAATCAGATAGGATTGAAGAGCTTGAATACTCTCATCTAAGTCAGTCTAGGCGCCTTAAGAGATTTGTGGAAATCTTGAATCTAAAGCCATTTCATATAATTGGAAATTCTATGGGTGGTGCTATCTCTGGACAATTTGCATATGATAACCCTAACCTTGTTCGTTCTATTGTCTTTCTCAATTCAGCTGGGGTAAAAAGCCCTAAGCCTAGCGATCTCTCTAAGCAAATAGCTCTAGGCAAAAATCCCTTAATTGTAGAATCACCAGAAGATTTTGATAATCTAATTCAATACACTATGGTTAAGCCTCCTTACATTCCTGGGCCTATTAAAACTTATTTTGGAGAGCGAGCCATAGCAAATGCTCCTTTCAATAAAAAAATTCTAAGAGAATACCGAAGCATAAAAGATCCACTTGATTCTATCTTGCCCAATATCAAGCAACAATCTTTAGTTATATGGGGTGATACCGACAGAGTAATTGATGTATCTTCAACAGAAGTCTTCCAGAAGAAACTCAAAATATCGAAAATAGTTATTATGAAAGACTGTGGGCATGCTCCAATGATAGAGCGTCCCGAAGAAACTGCTGGTTATATCTTGGATTTTTATTCAAACTTGGAATAGAAAATCAATTTTCTATCTTGGGAAATAAATTAATCGATATTTCAAATATTATTTACTCTATTGAAAATTTTCTAGCCCAAACTATGATTTTTCTTTTTGCTTAAGAAACATCCTTAGGATTCAAACGAATCTATAGATATGAATCGAATTTTACTGTTTATTATAACTGCTCAATTTTTCTCAACATCAGTTTGGTTTGCTAGCAGTGCTATTATTCCTGAAATAGCGAATAACTTCAGTAATCCTAAGAATCTAATCTCTTCAATACCAACTGCTACCCAATTTGGATTTATTTTGGGAACCTTGGGTTTTGCAATTTTTGCAATAGTTGATCGATTTTCACCCTCTAAAGTATTTTTCTTTTCTGCTTTTCTGGCTAGCATATTTAACCTAAGTTTGATTATACAAGAACAAGATTTTATATTTCTCATAGCTGGTCGATTTATGGTAGGATTTTTTCTTGCGGGAGTTTATCCTGTCGGTATGAAGATCGCTTCCGATCATTTTTCCATTAGCTTGGGTAAATCTTTGGGATATCTTGTTGGTGCCTTGGTTTTGGGAACAGCCCTTCCTCATTCAATCAAATTTGTACAAAATGAACTTTCCTACCAATATCTTGTTTATACAACGAGTCTGCTTGCACTAATTGGTGGATTCATTATTTTACTTTTTGTTCCAGATGGAATACACCGTAAAAAGCTTCAAGCATTTGAGATGCAATCCTTTCTAGGGGCATTTGAATCAAAAAAGTTTCGTTCTGCAGCCTGGGGTTACTTTGGACATATGTGGGAATTGTATACATTTTGGACTTTTGTCCCCTTATTTCTTGAATCTTATTTTTCCTTGCATAAAATTCAAAGTTCGTATACTCTTCTGTCTTTGTTATCTTTTTTGGCTATAAGCATTGGTTCTTTGGGTTGTGTTTTTGCAGGAAGTATTTCAAATAGAATAGGGATAAAATTTACTGCTAATGTATTCCTTGCAATATCAGGTTTTTGTTGTTTAGTTTTTCCTCTTTTTTATTTTAATGGAAATGTAGTCTTGTTTGTTGGTTTTTTGTTACTTTGGGGTTTTGCTGTTGTAGCAGATTCTCCAATGTTCTCAACGAGTGTAGCTCATTCTTCCCCAGAGGATAAGAGGGGTTCATCTCTCACAATAATCAACTGCATAGGTTTTGCTATAACTATTCTTAGTATTAAAATTTTTAGTTTTTGTTTAGAATATTATGATTTAGGATATGTAGTATTGATTTTAAGTATTGGACCAATTATTGGATTACTTTATCAATTTAAGAATAGTCAATTTAAAATAATTACTAAATCAAGGTAGGTAAATATGAAACTTTATGATAGGATTCCTTCTGGCAATTGCCACAAAATCAGATTGATGTTGAGCTTTTTAAATTTAGAGTATGAAACTGTGTTAGTAGACTCTGCCAACAAGCAACATAAATCACCTGATTACCTAAAAATGAATCCTAGAGGACAATTCCCTGTTCTTGTAGATGGAGATTCTATAGTTTATGATTCACAAGCTATTTTGGTTTATCTAGCTTTAAAGTATTATAATTCAAATTGGTATTCTAATGATCCTTATGAAGTTGCACTCATTCAAGAGTGGTTATCATTTTCGGCGAATGAGATTCATAATAGTCTTAATTTAGCAAGACTTAAATACAAATTTAATGCAAATGTAGATTGGGATGTTGCTAAGCAAAAGTCTATTTTGGTATTGGAAATAATGGATCAGCATTTAGATCGACGTGATTGGTTAGAACTATCTAAACCAACAATTGCAGATATAGCATGCTTCCCATATGTTGCACTTGCTAATGAAGGAAAGATTGATATTTCTAAATATAAGAATATAATTAAATGGATTAATAATATTAAAAAATAGCCAGGATATATAGGTATGGAAGGAATTGTTGAACTATGAAGACCCATGTTACTATGGTCTTGTTTGATCGCGTAACGATATTAGATTTTATTGGACCTTATGAAATATTCACCCGAGTGAAAGACTGGGAGGTTGAAGTCGTATCCTTTCATTCTCCTGAGATTATATGTGAAGGTGGACTTAAGATCCTTGTAGATAGGAAGATACAAGATATACAATCTACGGATCTGCTCTTTCTTCCAGGAGGCACAGGTGTGAATGATGTCATACAAAATAAAAACTTTCTCCAAGAATTAAAACGCCTAGGAGAGAATTCCCAATATGTTACCTCTGTATGTACAGGCTCCTTGGTCTTAGCAGTTGCTGGTTTATTAAATGGGTATAAGGCAACAACACATTGGAGATCTTTACCCTTTCTGAAAAAATTCCCCATCGATGTAGTAGATGATAGAGTCGTATTTGATAGAAATCGCATAACAGCTGGTGGTATCACTTCGGGTATCGATTTTGGCTTAGAACTTATTTCGAAAATTGAAGGAGAACAAATTGCACAAGAAATGGAACTTTGGATAGAATACAACCCAAGGCCAGCCTTTAAAGTAGGGCATCCAAGTCTGGCAGATGATTCTTTGGTTCAAACTGTTAAATCAAACACAGAAAAAAGCTATACAATTCGAGAAGAAATCTTCAGGAGTATTCTAAGTTAACAGCTTTGAATTGAAAAGCAATGAATCCCTATTTCGAAGGATGCAGAACATACCAGAAAAATAAGGCAAGGTGAACCTAAATACAGAAAGATATGGTGGAATTTTAGCAGAGGTTTAAGATGGGCTTGAATTTTTGGATGGGGTATTGATTGTAGGATTCAATCCTACGGCAATGATATTCATTCGCAATTTCGCCAAATCAACCCACCCCCTTCCAGTATAAAAAGGCTAGCCAATCTTATTTCCACCTGCAATTTTAGTGGAAATGAGAAATTTCTTCCAAAATAAGAATATCCCTTTTAAAGCAAAATTGTTGAAATCATACATTCGAATCTTCTTATTGGTAGTTCTGCTAACTTGTAGGCAATCTATACCAGATCGCTTAACGAATAATCAAGTTATCCCTATAAATACATCTCATAAACCTGTGGTTTTTGTTCCTGGTATAAAAGGATCCATTCTAAAGGATAATGATGGAAATATAAGATGGCTGGATGCAAAAGCTTCTTTGAATCTAATAACGCCTGATCTGCGTTTGATGGGAGAGTCTTATGATCTAAAACCTGAAGGAGCCTTAGCTCGCATAACGGCTATTCCCTATTTGATTGATGTTGCAGTCTATGCTCCTTGGCTTGACAAGATGTCCCGCGAAGAAGGCATAGACTTTTATGTTTTTTCATATGATTGGCGTAAGAAAAATCTTGGCACAAGAGATCAGCTTAGGCAATTTCTAGAAGAAATAACAAAGAAATACCAAACAAAACCAATTCTCATTGGCCACTCCATGGGAGGCATGATTTCTCTTTCGACAATCAATTTACAGCCCAATTTGGTAGATAAAGTGATTTATGTTGGTGTACCTTTTCGTGGTGGAATTGGTTATATGAAAGATCTTCATCTTGGCAATGCAACAGGTCTAAATGGTAAAATCCAAGGGCCTTGTATGATAGCCAAATACGAAACAGTATACGGATTTTTCCCAAGGCTACATACTTGGGATTCTAAGGATGTTGTTGTCGACTCCAAAGGTAAAACCATAGAACTTGATTTGTACAATGCAAAGACATGGAAAGAAAATTCTCTGGGATTCTATGCAAATAACTGCAAACCAGAAGAGCTTCCTTCTGAGAATGAGTTCCAGACGATTTTAGATAATTCAGTTAAATTTCGTGAAAGCCTAACTCCAACTAAAGATTTTCTAAAAGCTAATATTCCTACCTTGGTTGTTCATGGCAGGAAGCTCCCTGTTCGAAAGGCGATGACCTTGGTCTCATCTGAATCAATAAGTAATCCTCAGGCTAAGATTTGGGACCTAGATCTTGCGCCCAAGGATATGGGTGATGGTTCTGTTTCTTATGCTAATTCTTTGCCTCCAGAAGGGATACTATATAAATCCATCTTTACAGAAAATGAACATAGTCTGCTGTTAAACGATCCTAAAGTGATAGAGTCGATTTTAGATTTTATTCGTTAGTTTCTAAGCTTTCTACAGAAAGATTCAATGGAATTTTTCCTGATTTGTTAAAAGAGATTGCTATTTCGGATTAAGCCCTAGATGTAGGATTCAATCCTACGGCGAAGATTTTCTTCAAATCTTTAACAAAAGTAAATTCATTATTGTTCCACACAATACAAATGGAGCAATTGATCGCAGGATGATCTGTTGGGTCCCCCATTTCTTCCAAAAACATTTCCAGGATTCGTTAAGTTCGGTGTTCCAAAAATTCCATCAACAGTATTTAAGTTTGATGTCCAATTTGAACAATTATCGGTTGCAGCCATCCAAGGAATTGCATTAGCCATGATTCCTGACCAAGAAGTGAGTGATCCATTCGTATTCACTGAACTTGCTAAAGTTGAGGTAAATGTTTTGGTAGCATTTGAAATCCCTATCAAGGTGATCCCATCTGCCTTGTAATAAGCAGTATTTAAGGATATTGGCCAATCAGCATCGCTAGCTGTTCTACCTGGTAACCAAATGAGAGCTTTGTATGTTCCTGATCCAGGGTGATTGGTATCAGCCAAATTGTTACACATAGAATCTCCACCAACTGTTCCTCCCGTTCCATTCAAATTTCCCATAGTTGTGGAGTTCGTCACCCAAATTCGCAAGATACTATTCGAACAGTTGACTTCAATATCTCCAACATTTGATTCAAAAATTTCCAAAGAAGTTTTATTTAGAGTGCAGACTTGATTTGGGTTAATGGGTTGTTTGTTTATTCTTAAACTAATTTTAGTTCCAGTTGGGTAGGAAAATTTAGATTGTATCTCAGTTTCTTTTTTTAAGGGTAAGAGATTTTCTGTTTTCTCAATTTCGTTTGTAGTTTGGTAATTGAGCTGAATCGAAAGATCAGAACCTTCTAGATTGACTATCTTTAAGGAGACATTGTAGGTTTTCTCTTTCAATAAAAGAAAAGCATAATCAGTGGGATACTTTTCGAGACCAGGTTGGCAATGCAGCATTCCTAATAGTAAAAAAATAAATTTAAAAACATAAAAGATCTGATAATTTGAAATCTTAAGCATGATTATTTTTTTAGCATTTTACAACGAATTAAACAAATAAGGAAAGAATTTCTAATAAATAATCAAAGAATATTTATTAAATCCTTATCATAGCCTTCTTTAAAGGTTGATTCTGGTAAATAAGGTTTTCTCTCCACATAAAACATTAACTCCAGTCCTAATTTAGAACTCTATTGCGATGCTTTCAATTTTTCCCGGTATTGTCAATAAATTCTTTCTAAATACGAGATTTTAGTAAGGAAAATCACTAACTACGATTCTTTCTCCCTAAAAAATGATCCTAAAAGCTAATTCATTAATCTTGAAAGTAGATATTTTGAAACAAGCTCAAATAAGTGTTAAAATAAACTGAATGATTCGATATAAATAGAATGCATCAAAAGATGATATTTCCTTTCTGGCAATCATTGTATTTAGTTTTTATTCGAGATGGCTCTTCGAACATAGAGGGTTTTTTCAACTTTTGCAACTAGGCTTCCATCTTCCGCTTTGACTTCAGTATGGTAGACTCTGTCCGTTTTTCTTTTTTTAGCAACTATGTCTTTTGTAAGAATTAACTCTTCATCGGAAATTTCAAAGCTCGCACGAACAATTCCTTTTCCTGGTTTCACAAAATCAATCTTAGCTGCTTTGTCCCAAACAAGGTATTCAGGCCCCAAATTTTTCATTAGAATAAACATATAAAATGGATCACACATGGCATAGAGTGAGCCTCCGAAGTGAACCCCAACATAGTTTTCATTCCAGAATGTGAGATCCATTTTCACAGTGATCTTTTGGAATTTTTCATCTATGGATTCTACCTGAATTCCTGCTCCCATATAAGGAGGATAAAGGTTGATTACATTTTTGAATCCTATGATGTTTTCTAAATTTCCCCATTTAGGGATGGGCGTGGATCCTTCCATAAGCTTTCTCCTGCAATCAATCTCTCTATTCTTGGTCCAAATACCCAATCGCCTGTTAAACGAATATTGGTGGAACGAACTAAGTCGGTATATTCTTTCATGATATCGGAGTCTAAATCCAAATCATCATACTTACTTAGCATGGGATTTTCTGCTTGGGCATATCTCCATTTGTGAATTCTCCACAGATTGGGTTGAATTGTATCATCTTCATTCCAATATTCCCGCAAGGAATGCTTGTCTAAGAATTCAAGCAAACTTCTTGTGAAGATTCTCTTACAAAAATCCGTAGGAGATCTATCTTCCATTCTCCAATTGTTAAATTGTAATTCTGAAAATTGGCTAGAATACTGAACCATAAAAACAAAGCCTTCTCCTCCAGTTTTCAGAGATTCTATGGAAATATACTCTGTTTCTTCGTTCGGAAAGAGGAAGGTCTTTTTGGGAAGTTTCTTCATGGCTTGCATGAATTGTTCTGGTGGTGCCTTCCAGAAACCAGCAGCAACCAAGGTCTTTCGGTAGGAGTAGAAAGGTTGCAGAAAAGATTCCCAAGCTTCTTTTTCTTTGGAATTTGGAAAGACAGCCATGGCTTGGGGGAGGGGGGAAGTTATTGTTAGGTGATTAGCTTTAAAAAATGAGCCATCTAAAAAATGAAGTAAATATTTATGATCTTTTAGAATTTCAAAACTAATCAATTCTTTTGCGAAATGAATTTCTTTATTTTCTACCAATTTTTCTGAGATTCTTTGTAGGCCATTTTTGGAATAGTAGGTAGATCTAAAATTTGTGTATTGGTATTGAATGCATTCAAGATTCAGATTTCGCAAGAAGTCCAAGCAAGAAAAGATATGTTTTTTTTGCTTAAGCCTATATTGGCAAGATTCTTTGAAGAAAGTAGCACCAATATCACAGGTATAAGTCGATTCGAAGGGTTTGGTGGAAGTTCTGCCGCCAGGATACCTAGCTTTATCAAAGCATATAGCATTCTTATCTAGGTGAAGTCTCATGGATCCACTGATGCCAGAGCCGATTATTGCATGCATACTATTGCCAAGTTGACTCGCATAATGGCTAGAGCAAGATTTTTCAATTTAAATTCTCCTATATTCATAGGAAAAAAAGCTTGGACTTGGTTTAATTGAGAATCGTTCTCATAAAATAGTTTTTGTGAACAATTTTTCATACATACTTGCTTTTTTACCCATTCTCTCTTTCCATGTCACTAGAATGAGAAATTGGGACAGGACTTTCATCAGATGAATCAAAAAATCATTAAATTATCTGTACCGCTTATAGGGATTATTGCGGTTGCATACCTCATCTTTTCCCCGTCAAGGTACGTAGGCTATACACCGGACCAACCGATTCCTTTTAACCATAAGATTCACGCTGGTGATAATGGAATAGATTGTAGGTACTGTCATACAGGAGTTGATAACTCTGCACATGCAACAGTTCCTCCACTATCCACTTGCATGAACTGTCATGGCTTAGGTGGCGTTGCCTCCCAACAAGAACATGTTAAATGGTTGGTTAATCAATATAACGAGAATAAGCCGGTAGCTTGGGTGAAAGTTCATGACATGCCAGATTTTGCTTATTTCAATCACTCTCGCCATATCCAAAGAGGGGTAGATTGTTCTCAGTGTCATGGCAATATCGCTGAAGCTGAGAAAGTTGGACAAGTTAAATCCCTTAACATGGGTTTTTGTGTCGACTGCCATAGAGAAAATAACGCACCAAACGATTGTTCTACTTGCCATCGTTAATCCAATAGGAGTTTCATAGAATGAAAGAATCGACTTTTCAGAAAGAGAAAAAATCTCACTGGCAATCCTACGAATTGAAAGGAACGCAAGAAGAGAGAGAATTACAAAAACAAGAATTTTTTACATCTCCTGATCCTATTATAGCTAAGATCAAATCAGGAAATTTTGATAGAAAAACATTTTTAAAATTCATGGGTGCCTCGGTAGCCATGGCTTCTTTAAACTGCGTTCGTAAACCAGTTGAGAAGATAGTCCCCTATGTGAATCTAAATAAACCTAACGATGAAAATGCGCAGTACGATTTCGTAAAGCATGGTCATTCGTATCATTATGCTTCCGTTTGTGGAGCATGCTCTGCGGGTTGTGGAACTCTAGTGAAAGCTAGAGATGGTAGACCTTTGAAATTGGAAGGGAATCCCAACCACCCAGTGTCCCAGGGTGCACTTTGTTCTTCAGGCCAAGCATCTTTATTTGATCTCTACGATCCAGATAGAATCCAAGAGCCTGTTCTTATTAAAAATGGTAAACCACGTCCAAGCGATTGGATAGCCTTAGAGAAAGTAGTGAAAGCTGCTCTTGCAGAAAATAAGGGCAAGACTCGAATTCTCTCTAAGCCAGTATCATCTCCATCTTCTTCTGCCTTGTTAGGTGATTTTCTTTCCTCTGTTGGTGGTGGCAAGGTATATGAAACGGAACTAAGCTTCTTGGAAGATGCTATTTCTCTGGGACAAGAATTGTCCTATGGAAAAGCTATAGTTCCGAATTATCATTTCGATAAAGCGAAAGTCATCCTTTCAATTGATGCAGATTTCTTGGGCACTTGGATCTCTCCAGTCGAATTCCAAAAGGACTTCTCTAAGAGAAGAACTTTGATCGGTGGAAAAGGGGATGTGAATACCTTTATCGCTGCAGAAGTTAACCCTACTACAACTGGTTCGAATGCTGATCAAAGACTTCCTATCAAGCCTGGAGACCAAAGAAAATTTGCTTTAACAATCGCTAAGGCACTTTCTGATCTTGGTCTTTCTGGTGCAACAGGAGTTGCTGGAATCAATGTTGAAGCTTCTTCTAAGGAAATGGGCCTCACTCCTGAGTTGGTTCGTGCTGCTGCAAAAGCACTTAGCTCTGCTAAAGGTGCTTCTCTTGTCGTTGCTGGTGGAGCCCAAGCTGGAACCAAGGATGCGGTAGACTTGCAAGTTGCTGTTAATATGATTAACTCTATGCTAGGCAACGATGGCAAAACCATAGATAACGTAGCAGTTCGAAAAGAAGGAAGAACGAACTATTTTGCTAACTTACAAGCTTTAAAGAAAGACTTGGATGCAGGACAAGTTGGTGTTCTGATTCTCAATGATGTAAATTTATTTTACAACCTTCCGAATAAGGAAGAGTGGGAAGCAAGTCTTCGCAAGGCTGCCTTGGTTATTTCGCTTTCTTTTAAGGTAGATGAAACATCTCCTTATGTAAGTTATGTTGCACCTAAGTCCCATTTCTTAGAGTCTTGGTCGGATTCCTCTCCAATCACTGGGCTTTTTGCTGTTCAACAGCCAACAGTTCGACCTATCTTCCAATCCAAATCTTTAGAGGATGCTCTGATTGCTTGGGCTGGTGGAACTTTGGGTGGAGCAACTAATTTCTATGAATACATCCAGACAAAATGGAAGGGCAGAGGAAATTGGGAAGATGTTCTCAGAGCAGGTTTCTATACTGCTTCCAATGTATCTTCTCTTTCAGCAGATCGTTCTGCAAGATCCTTCCGAGGAACAATTCGTCCACTAGAAGCCTCCGTATCTGGTCTCAGTATTGCTTTCTATCATTCCTTGGCGATGAAAGATGGTGAGCAGGCAAATAGCTCTCTTCTACAAGAATTACCAGATCCAATCTCTAAGGTAACTTGGGACAACTATCTTGCTATTAGCCCCGCTGCCGCAAAAGAACTGGATCTTGCTACCAACGATATGGCATCAATTACAGTGAATGGCAAATCAGTAGAACTGCCAACCTATGTTCAACCAGGTCTTCATAAGGATGCGATTGCCATCGCTCTAGGTTATGGAAGAACAGGAGCTGGAAGTATAGGTAACGGAGTAGGAAAGTCTGTTATTCATATGCTCCAGTTAGGTGAGAATGGTTTGGTGACTTCAGGATTTTCTGCAAAAGTAGAAAAGCTAGGAAAGAAATACAAATTAGCTACAACGCAAACACATAACATGATGAGCCCTGAGTTTATTGCAGGAACAAAATGGGATGAAAGACCACTTATTCTTTCTGCAAAAATCCAAGAATACAAAGAAAATCCAAAATCAGGAATCCCTGAACCAGAAATTCCTAAAATTCTAAAAGACGGTAAACTGGTGCTTTCCTCTGGTGTAAACCCTGGTTTTGAATACACTGGGTACCGTTGGGGAATGGCTGTGGATTTAACTCAGTGCACTGGTTGCGGTGCCTGTGTAACTGCTTGTAGCATAGAAAACAATGTTCCGGCAGTAGGCAGAGATGAAGTTCGAGTCGGTCGTGAAATGCATTGGATGAGAATCGACCGGTATTTTATCGGTGATCCTGATAAACCTGAATCTTTAGAAATAGCTCACCAACCAGTAATGTGCCAGCATTGTGAAAATGCCCCTTGTGAAACAGTTTGTCCTGTTGCTGCAACGGTTCATGGTTCGGAAGGAACCAATGACATGGTTTACAATCGTTGTGTGGGGACTAGGTATTGTTCAAACAACTGTCCATACAAAGTTCGTCGTTTCAATTGGATGGAACATTGGACTGGAACTGAGAAAGCGAAAGCTCCAAGAAATCTAGGATTGAATCCAGAAATTACCGTTCGTGCTAGAGGAGTCATGGAGAAATGTAACTTCTGTGCTTCTAGAGTTGCTGAGAAGAAAATCAAAGCTAAGAACCAAGGTAGAAAGTTGGTAGACGGTGAAATCAAATCCGCATGCCAAGAAACTTGCCCTTCTGATGCTATTGTGTTTGGTGATATCAATAATCCTGAATCCAAAGTTTCCAAACTCATTAAAGACCCAAGATCTTACAAGATTTTGGAATATCTGAACGTCGGTCCTTCTGTGAGCTACCTCTCCAGAATCCGAAGCACCATATAACTAGGGAGAAACGAGAATATGGCATTGACACAAGCAGTCAGAGAAAAGTTGGATCTCCCCGACCTGGTTACAGGCGGAAAGTCCACCAAAGATGTAACCGATGATATCCTTCAACCTACAGAAGCCTTTCCTACCAGTTTATGGTGGAAAGCTTTCTCAATTGCAGCGACTATCACTGTAATTGATATTTGCGTAATTGGTTATCTATTTTACGAAGGTCTTTATATACTTGGGATCAATAACCCAGTATCATGGGGATTCTTCGTTGTTAACTTCGTTTTTTGGATAGGGATAGGGCACGCAGGAACCTTGATTTCTGCAGTTTTGTATCTCTTCCGCCAACAGTGGAGAACTGGGATCAACCGTGCTGCTGAAGCGATGACGATTTTTGCGGTTATTGTAGCTGCCTCTAACCTTATCCTTCACGTAGGTCGTCCTTGGTTGGGTTTTTGGTTGTTTCCTTATCCCAACGAAAGAGGTCCACTTTGGGTGAACTTCCGTTCCCCTCTGATTTGGGATACATTTGCGGTATCTACCTACCTTTCCATATCTTTGGTCTTCTGGTATTTGGGTCTGATTCCTGATTTAGCGGCACTTAGAGACAGAGCTACTAGCCCGATTCGTAGACAGATCTATGATATACTATCCTTTGGATGGGTTGGTTCTGCTAAGGCTTGGTCGCATATGGAAATTACAGCTATGATTTTGGCTGCACTTTCTACTCCTCTGGTTCTTTCGGTTCACACGATCGTATCTTTTGACTTTGCTGTTTCCATCTTACCTGGATGGCATACAACCATTTTCCCACCATACTTTGTTGCGGGTGCTATCTTCTCAGGATTTGCGATGGTTGTTACTTTGATGGTAATCGCACGGGAAGTTTTCAATTTAAAGAATTATATCACAATCAAGCACTTGGAAAACATGAACAAAATTATCCTAGTAACTGGGATGATAGTAGGTCTTGCCTATGCAACAGAATTCTTTATAGCATGGTATTCTGGAAATGAATACGAAGGCTTCGCTTTCATCAATAGAATGATGGGACCTTACTGGTGGGCTTATTGGATTATGGTTTCTTGTAACGTAATCTCTCCACAATTTTTCTGGTTCAAGAAAATGAGAACGAGCATACCTGTGATGTTTGTTCTTTCGATCTTTGTCAACATAGGTATGTGGTTTGAACGATTTGTAATCATGATGACACTGCATAGAGACTTCCTACCTTCTAGCTGGGATATGTATAGTCCTACAATTTTTGACTACGCAATGTTAGTTGGAACTTTTGGAATCTTCTTCACTCTATTCTTACTCTGGTGTAGAATCATGCCAGTAATAGCTGTAGCTGAAGTAAAAACTGTAATGCCTGCTCAACCTGGAGGTCACCATTAAGATGTATTGGTTTAAGAAAGAACAATTCCACAAATTTGAAGAAATGACCTCTGGAGTGCTAGGGGTTTTTGATACAGAATCATCTATCATGGATGCAGCAAAGAAGACAAAAGAAAAGAACTACGAAGGTTTTGATTGTCTACTGCCTTATCCTATCCATGGAATAGATGAGGTTATGGGAACTGCTAGGTCAGGTTTACCTTGGGTAACATTTTTCATGGGTATAGTTGGTTGTATTATGGGTTTTGGTTTTCAATACCTAACTCACGCTCATGACTGGCCTTTGAACATCGGTGGTAAGGCATTGAATGCATGGTTTGCTTATATTCCTATCACTTTCGAAATGACAGTATTCTGTGCGGGTATTTATACTTTCGTAGCTTTCTGCTACCTGGCTGGTATCCCTAAATTGAATCGTAAAGTCGTTCATCCAGATCTAACCTCACACAAATTCGGTCTATGGATTCCTTCTTCTGCTAAGGGATTTAAACAAGATGAGGTTGTGAATTTTGTAAAAAGCTTGGGAGCTACTCAAGTGGAAGTGGTTAAGGAGAATTAAGAATGTCGCAATTTCTATTGAATAAAAATGGGATTTTGGTAGCTTGCGTGCTCGCACTTACCCTTGGTAATTGCACAAGCAAGACTCCTCCCCTAGAATACTTCAACCAAATGTACGATTCGTATGCTAGAGAGGCACAAGAAGAAGATTATTTTTCAAAGAACAAATCTGCTTCCAGAATTCCGCCTTATGGTGCAATACCTGTTGGTTACAAACCGTATCCTTATATTTCAGTTCAAACTCCTGATTCTTTAGAGGGAGCTACCAAAGGATTGGTTAGTCCAATCACAACACCTACCTTAAATGATTATAGAGTGGGAGAGCAGAAATACTTAACTTATTGTGCTCCTTGCCACGGCAACCAAGGCCTTGGGAATGGAAGTGTAGTAGGACCTTACCCAAGATTCGCTACAGTGCCTCCATCGGTTGTTTCAACAAAAATCAAGGCATGGACTGATGGTCAATTGTACCATATTATCACAATGGGACGAGGCGTTATGGGTTCTTACGCATACCAAATTGAACCTGAAGATAGATGGAAGCTAATCTCTTATGTGAGAAAGCTCCAAGACTACGATACTCGAACTAATAAATAGGTAATAAGATGGAAGTTAAAGTAGAAGAAAAGACGATTCAATTCAAAATGGACGGTGGTCTTAAGACTACTTTCTTGGTGATGATTCTCGTTGGTATTCTCAGTCTAGTCACAGCATTTTTGGGATTTGGTCATGAGAACACTAGGCATTTGGATGCAACAGGACATGCTCATCACTCCAATATGGGGTATTCTGTATTGCTAGTTGCAACATTTTTGGTGATTGGACTTTCAGCAGTATCCTTATTTTTTACAGCTATCCAACATATTACAGGTGCATTCTGGTCAGTAACAGTTAGAAGACTTTTTGAAACTATGGCTACCTTTATGCCATTTCTATTGATTCCAATGATTGGGGTAATCTTGGGTATGCATGACTTATTTGAGTGGACTCACGAAGGTGTTGCTACTACAGATAAACTGATCAAGCATAAAAGCGGTTATCTAAATGAGCCTTTCTTTATAGGAAGAATGATTTTCTTCATTCTTGCTTGGTCAATATTTGCCTACCTTTTCTATGGAAAATCGACTGCTCAAGACAAGGATAAAGATGTCAGCAAGACAAAATCAATGGCGAATCTTTCTGGTGGAGCTATCGTATTCTTTGCACTTTCTTTTTGCTTTATTTCTTTTGATTTGATGATGTCTCTGACTCCTCACTGGTTTTCTACTATGTTTGGAGTTTATAGTTTTGCGGCAGCTTTCCAAACTTGCCTAGCAGTTTGGGCGATTCTCACAACTGTATTGAAGCAAAAAGGTTACTACGGTGATACTTTCAATGAAAATCATTTGCATGACATTGGGAAATTCATGTTAGGTATGACTGTATTTTGGGCCTATGTATCTTTCTCTCAGTTGATGTTGATCTTTTATGCAAACATTCCTGAAGAAACTTTTTTCTATGAACAAAGAATGACGGGTGGTTGGATGCCAGTTACACTTTTGGTGCCAACTTTAAAATTCATCATTCCATTCTTTTTGCTTTTAAACCGTCCTAATAAACGAAACTCAGGAACCCTTGTTAAGATTTCTTACCTTATCTTAGTTTCTCAGATTTTTGAAATCTATTGGTTGGTTTTCCCAGCAAATTTTGAAAACTTCAACATCATAGGTCTTGTTCTGAGCTTTGGTGCAAGTATAGGAACTCTAGGATTTATGGGTTTCTATGTATTTAAGAAATTAGAAACAAATAAACTCATTCCGGTTGGTGATCCAAGACTTGAACAGTGCTTAAAGCACCATCAATAGGCAGGTATATGATGAAAATGAAAGTAATAAGTGTAGCGGTATTAGCATTGGTTATGGTGGGTTGCGCAGGAAATGCGGAAATCACCTTTCATAAATTATGTGATCCTTCCACGAACACTGCATCCTTAGATGAAGTTGTTCCTTTGTATTCTGAGCCGAATATAGAATCTAAGATTCTAGAATCGGTTCCCGTAAGAACTGTTGTCAAGGTGATTGATTACAGAAACCACAATGTTTGGGCTCCTAAGAATTTTGTAAAAGTTCAAACTGCGACCAATTCTGGTTATATGAGTCCTAAGTGTTTCGTAGCTAACCAGGATCCTGATAAATCTATCTGGAGATACTCTAGAAGAGAGGTAAAGGATTACAAATATTGGTTTGATCCTAATGATAAGACGCATTATGAAAAAGGCTATGAATATAAGCCTCTCGCAAAACTCCCCAAGGAAAGAATTCCTCTAAAGGTTCTTCTTGGAGAATGATCTTTCATGGAAAACCCGGTTCTGCCGGGTTTTTTAATGTCCTATGGCAGATATAATCTTAGCAACACAGAAGTTAACTAAAAATCGTGCTAAACTTGTATTTGGAAAGAATTCAAATCGGGAACCTAACGAGCCCCAGGTTTTAGTTAGAATACCTAAGAAGAAAAACAAAGATAAATTTTTAACCCTAAGCTATATTGAAATTCCCCAAAGTAAGCTCAGTCATGAACTTATACTCTCAAAGTCATCCCACCTTTGGGGTGCTGAGACGGGAGTAAATGAATTTGGACTTACCATAGCAATCACCAAGGCATACTGCAAGGCAGCGAAATCCTTTAAAGAAAATGGTTTTACTGGGCCAGAGTTAGTAAGACTTGCTTTGGAAAGATGTAAGACTGCTGATCAAGCCTTAGAATTCATTACAAATTCTATCCAAGATTTTGGACAAAGTTCAGATTCTGGATGTATCAAAATGGAAAATTACCATTTTTCTAATTTTGTGATTGCTGATTCAAATAAAGCATTTTACTTAGAGACTTTTTCAACTCATTGGGTTGCCTTAAAGGTTCATGGATTTTTTTCTGCTTCGGATGGCTATACAATTGAAGATAAGTTTGATTATTCAAGCAAGGGTATAAAAGATTTTGCGGTTAACAATCATTATCTTCAATCAGGGAATCATTTTTCCTTTAGAAATGCATTTGGTGATAAAATACAATACCGCCTGATGCAGACTAAAGTAAGAAAGGCAAGTTCTAATACCATGGGCGAAATCTATTGCCAAACAGAAGGTTTGGGAATCAAAGAAGTTATGGATATTTTGCGTTCTCATAAAACTTCAAGTTACTCACCACAAAATGGTGACATGGGATCTATCTGTCTTCATGCTAGCGGAATCTTGACTCCTTTTCAAACAACAAATTCTATCGTTATTGAAATTAAAGAGAACTCTAAGGTAACAACTTGGTCAACCTTATCTTCATCGCCTTGTCTCTCTTTGTATAAACCATTTTATTTTGGAACTGAGATCATTTCAGAAGATAAGGTATCTGAGAAAAGTTCTCAGGAAACATTTTGGTGGAAGTTTGAAGAATTTCATAGGCTTGCCATTCAGGATTATGAGTATGCTAAACATTTAGTACTCAAAGAAAAGCAAGAGTCTGAACGACATTGGAGACGAAAAGATAAAGAATTTCAAAATGCTAAGACTTCTACAAAACAATTACAAGAATTCTCTACTTATGCGGTTCAACACCACAAAGAAATTTTAAAAATTTGGATACGTGATTTAAAATCTCGAAATAAGTCGAATCTCTTTTCGCCATTGTACAATATGTTTTGGTCAGCTCGTAACAAAGAAGCAAATCTTAATCAATAATAAACTCATAAGCAGATTTATAATCTCCATTTTCCTGGCAGTAAGTGATAAATCTAGAATAGAAAGCATCATTCTGAAGAGTAGTACTATCTCCAATAACGACTAATAATTTTCTAGCACGGGTTAGTGATACATTCATCCTTCGATAATCTTTTAAAAATCCAATTTCTCCATCTTCATTGGATCGGGTCATACTTAGGAGAATGATATCTTTTTCCCTACCTTGGAAAGAATCCACTGTATTAATTTCAATTTTGTCATTGTATAAATTTTCGATTTTACTAGATAAGATTAGATCTTTAATTTTTTTTATTTGTTCTCTATACGGTGCAATTATTCCAATATCATGCGTAATAAGTTCTAATTGTTCTCTCATGAGTTGCAACAAATTCACAAGAAAATCTGCCTCTCCCTCATTCTGAATACTTTCTGATTCATTAGACTTAGATTCTTCATAACCAGTACCAGCTGTGTCTATAAACACTATACTTGATTCGAACATAGGTTGAAAAATTTTGCTTCGTTCTTTTACGCTTTGGTCTGATTGAATTTTATTCTCATAGAATTCTTTGTTAGAAAAATTTAAAATTTCCTCTTCCATTCTATATTGCGTATTAAGGAAAACAATTCTTTCTGAATCTTTAAAATTAGCCACCATTTTGCTGAACAAAGTGTTCATGAGTTCTTTGTTCTCGCTTAAAATTGTAGGTGGAAGTTGGTTCTCATCACCAGCTAAAATAATCTTCTTTGATTTTAGAATAGGAATCCAGGCTAATGGTTCTAAAGACTGAATTGCTTCATCAATTATGCAGACATCAAATTTTTCTTTGTGTAGAATTGAATTTGATGCTGATACATTTGTTGCAAGAATTGGATTGTGCAAACGGATGATTTCTTTTTCAATATGTCGTTCTGAATTTTTAATAGTTTCTCTAATTCCATTCAATTCTCGCCAAAGTTCTTTTCTTTCAGAAGCAAGTTTTGAATTAAAATTTCTATGAAACTTAGTTGCTTTCTTTCTAATATTATCAGCTTCTCTTCTATATTTTTGTATTTGCTTAGATAAAGAATGAGCTTCAATTTTTGAATCTAAGGTAAAGGGCAATAAGTCTTCCGATACTTTGGTGATCTGACCTAGGCGAACTGGTTGTAAATTTTTTTCTATTGATTTCATTAGTAGAAGATCAAGGGCAGAGTTAGTAGGAGTTGACAAAAGCACTTTCTTTCCTAAGCCAACTAGGTGTTTGATCCCTTCCGCAAGAACTGAAGTCTTCCCCGTACCAGGTGGTCCTTGAATGACTAGACAATCTTCTGTAGTTATCATTTTTTCAATCGCAGTACGTTGGCTTGGGTTAAAATTCGAAGCAATCATAATTGAACTTGGAAGTTTCTCAAAGTAGGGTTCAATTTGTTTATATCCTAAAAACAATTCTCTTTTTGTTAAAATTGATTTATCCTCCTCCTCCAATAATTTATTTAATGCTCTTTCACCCTCTCGATATGTTTTCTCACTGTAAAATAGATCAATTCCCACCGTACCTTCTTCCAACCAGTCAGGTATATCTCCATCAACAATTATTGTTAATTCCGTATCACTAATTTTGGAGAGTGAGGCTTGTTTGCGATCTTCAGCTCTAAAAATAGAAATGGGAGATCCTTCCGAAAAAAGATTGTTAGTGTTCGTTGCATTTTTGATGGAAAGGGTGATTTTCCATGACTCTCTAATAAAAAAATTAATATCTTTAATCTCTAAAGGATAGATTGTGATTCCTGATTTGACTCTTTCTTGTATATTTTGTCCTTCTACTTTTGAGATAAAATTCAATCTCTCATACTCAGCTTCTTGTTTGAATAGGTCTAGAAGGTGAAGTATTTCTTCTTTACTGTTATTGAACTTAGGTGTTATAGTTTGTGCCAAGGTTAATTATTTAATTTGAATTTGCCAATTCTATCATTGTGTAAGCTGCCTAAATAAAGATAGCCATCTCTTTCCACTGCATGTGTAATTTCTTTTAAGTGTTCTCCACTCGGATCTTGGTATGTTTCCATTATTTTTCCTTCCATTGAAATTTTTGCAACAAAACCAAAAGGCTGAGGTTTCGGCCACAGAAATTTAGGTAGGCTTGCTACAACTTTTTTCTTCCAAGGTGAAGGATGCATATTGTCCATAGTTTGGTTACGAACAGTAAACAAGGCTAAGTAAAAATTGCCATCATTCCCTCGACTTATATTATCTGGAAATCCTGGAAGGTTATCTATGAAAATATCAGAGGTTCCTTTCTTAGGTCCTTTTAACCAAAATCTAGTTATACGGTATCTATAAGTTTCATTCACCAAAAGGAACTCCTCATTTTTCGAAAGAGCTACTCCATTTGCAAAATACAAATCTTTCAATAAGGTTGAGGTCGTTTTGGTTTTTGGATCATATTTTAAGAGTCTTCCATGAGGTTTTGCTTCCATCAAATCATAAAGGTATTCGGTCTGTTGGTACTTGAAGCTAGCATCTGTAAAATAAATAGTACCATCCTGGGAAATATCCAAGTCATCTGTAAATTGGAAAGGCAGTCCGTCGGATGAGGTGCTTAAAATACTTATGATTCCTTCTTTCTGAATTGAGAGAAGACCTTTGTATGCATCACAGACGATTAGATTTCCATTGTTATCAAATTGGATCCCTAGTGGTCTGCCTCCTGTTCGCGCAAATAGAATAGGCTCATTGGAATTTTGCTTGATTTTATAAATGGATCCATCCGCTGTTGCAGCATAAATATTTCCAAAGCTGTCAAGATCTAGGCCTTCAGGTCCTATAATCTTTCCTTGGGCAATAAGTTCTGCCTTGGTAAGTCTATAATTTTCTGCCAAAACCCCTACCATTTTAGGTGCTTGGTTTGGATTGTATGCTAAGGGTTCAATGGAAGAGCAGTTGCATGCATTGAGTAAGATCAAGAAAAAGAGGAAGTTTTTCATATTACATACTAAAAAAGCATAAATCCTAATTTGCAAGAGATAAAATGTATTAAAAAGTCCATAGAAATTTATAATTACTTGACAACATTTCGAAAGTGATTCAAATCATGATCTCGGTGTGTTAAGAATGAATCATCAGACTATACAACAAGACATGATTAAGATTCTACTAGTAGAAGACGAGGCTTTGATTGCAATATCACAAAAAGCGATTTTAGAATCTTTAAATTTTCAAGTAAATATTGTAAATTCGGGTGAAAAAGCAATTGAATATATTAAGAATATTGAAATTCCTAATATTATTTTAATGGATATTGATTTGGGCTTAGGAATGGACGGAGTTCAAACCTCTGAAGAGATTCTGAATATTCAAGAAATTCCTATAATTTTTGTAACATCCAGAACAGAGCCTGAATTCTTAGAAAGAACTGAGAATATATCTGCCTATGGCTATTTAGCTAAGCTAAACAATGCGAATATTTTCAATGCAAGTATAAAGGTAGCTCTAAGGCTATTTGCAACTAAGAAAGCTATGGAATTGAAAGAAATAGAGTTGATAAAGAGCCAAGAAAGATACAAGGCTTTAGTAGAGTGGTCACCAAATCCTATTTGCATACATAGTGAAGGTAAGATATTATTTGCAAATTTAGCACTTCAAAGACTATTAAAAGCACAATCATTTTATGAATTAGAAAATAAGAATATTAGTGAATTTATTCATCCTGACTATAAAGATATTATTCAATCCAGGATTCAATCTATAGATATTGAATATAAAGAAGTTAAACCTAAGTTTGAAAAATTCATATGTCTAGACGGATCTATAGTGGATGTAGTAGTGAGAGGGATCAAAGTTTTTTTTGATGGAAAACCATCAGTGTTAGCATATATACAAGAGGCATCTTAGATTTTTGAATACACATTCGTTCAGTTCTAATTTATCTTTCTCTTAACGAATTATTCGTTTATCCAATTTGATATCTGGTGGGAACTTTTCCAAAAGTGCAAAGAAGTAGGTGATTGCACTTTTAAAAACATGAACCGAATCACATTCAATTGTCCACTCTAGGTAATTTACCGCAAACATTCGTGTCCAATCCAAGACCTGAACTAAAAACAAGTAATATCTGCTTCAACGATGCTCTACACCCATCCATTATTCCAGATTTCAACTCACTTCCTTGGAGTGACAATCAGGAAGCACCTAACCCTGCCATTGGTAAGGATATGAACATTTACCTTCCTGCTATGTATGCGGAATTGGAGTAGGGGATGAAGGAGGATGCTAAGAAGCGAGGCTGGAAGATATTTCATCTGCATATAGGGCAGTTTGCTTGAAGAATTAAATTTAGGCGCAAGTTCGATTTTAAATTCGTTAAGAATCTTTTCATAAAAATAGGATAGATTAACAAAAATTAAATCATAGAAAATTTCTACAAGAAAAGCATTAATGCACAATCTACAGAATGTTCTTGGTATGAATTTAGCTGCAAGGTTAGGTGCTAAGGGGTGGATGGAGATTAGAATTAACCTTCAGCCACCCCCTTAAGGAGGTGGCTAATTAGAGAACTCCCCTAATTCATAGAAATAAATTTAACAAATTTTTCCTCAAAACTTGAAAATAAATCCTACAAAAGAGGTTGCCAGGAATCGGTACCTTCCCATGATGGTAAAACACAGTTTGGGATTTGGAAGTGTTTAGCTTCTGGATCAATAGACCAACAAAAGATCTTTCTCAACAATTATAGTAGCGTGACTCAACAAACCACAGATCTCGCAAGAGACTGAAAAAGGTTTATGTTAATTCCAGCGAGAAAAAGTCCATTTTGAGAGCTATCTTCTTCGGAAGAGCCCGCTCATTATGGCAACAGAAGACAAGCTCGTCTAGGGTTTTGTGCTTTAAGTTTTCACGAATTTAGAGAATCGACAGAATTCTAGATGAACCGATATGATAGATTGGCTTCGGCCAATTTCAACACGGAGAGTTTG
>JAKRSH010000014.1 GCA_022402465.1 Leptospiraceae bacterium
CGCATATAGAATTGATTTATTAAAAAAATGGTGCTGGGTGCTGGGCGAGACTCAATCTGGAAAAACCGTGTTTTCTGAAATTGATTTCATCGCATTTTCGAAACATTTCAACCGGTCGATAAAAATTATGTCTCTTAACTGCGACTTTCATCCAATATAACAGACAAAACCTACAAGGAATTGATTTTTGTGAGACTCACCTACCATATTTAAACTCTTTTGCAGGTAAACTAATATAATCGGTAGGAGAATCTGGGTTGTCGCTACATAAATTTAAATTTTCTCTACCTACATGATAGGAAAACTTTGCTTCATCATTATCTATCTGAAATAAAATTTCATTCGGATTTATAATTGTTCCAATTTGTAATCCTTTATTTCTGTTCTGTTCTGAAAAAAACTCACAATCGAAGTAGATCAAAAATTGTTCAGTTTCGGGAATATATTCATAGCAGTTTCTATTAAAACTTTTAGAAATTATAACTTTCAGTTTGTTTTCATTATAACATTTTCGAAACTGAAAATTAAAACTATTAGGATTATTTTTGTTCTGAAAGAAAAGTTTATAATCTATTAAGCCTGGGTCATATTTTTCATTATCAACATTTGATACAAAATATGAAATTAAATCTGATTCCGAGAAAAATTCTCTAGTTAAATAGACTTTATTAAAAAAATAATGAAGTGTTTGTAAACTATCTTTGTTAACTTTATTTAAAAAGTCATCAATTTTAAGATAAGCAATATCTATAACAATATCATAAATAAATGGACTTATTTTGTCATAATTTTCAATTATCATTTCTTTTTTCATTACGTCATTGCGTAAATAGACATAAAAATTTTCCGAAGGGCTATCAAGTTTACTTAACCCATTAATTTTATCATAATTATCATCACTACAACCTAGCAATATGTTAATTAAGATTATTGTAGAAATAATAAATTTATTTTTATTGAATATCATTCATAAGCTCTTGTCTTCGAACTATTTAATTGAAGAAAAATAATAGATCAATTAGTTTATTTTTTAATTCATTTCTTTTTTTATTATTAATACTCTTCAGAAAATATTCCATTTTTTTTATTATTTAGCTTAGGAGAAACAAGCTCACATAAGAGGTCTATGTCCAACCTTGCCCTAATCCCGAATGAGTTGACACTATTTTCATATTCAAATCTATCAGGATTAACATAACCTAAATTAGATTAAAAAGATCCCTATTCGAAACGCAATATTGTCACCTACTAGAATGAGATCACTTGGTGATCTGAATGCAGTAAAATACAGAGCCTCACCTCCCCATCTACCGAATATAACCTTGCTTTTTTAGTATGCCGATGGCATCTGCACCTAACTCTGATTCTCTGCCAGGTGAGATAATTCCTTGACCAGATCTCCAGATTTGCACCCGAAATTGATTGGGCAGATTGGGAGAGCCATTCTTAGCATCGAATAAGACTTTACAATTATCCACATAGCAACTATTAGGATTAAGATCCATGCCGCCAACACCCCATTCGGAAGTATTTGCAATTCTATCATCTACCCAAATTTGGAAGCTAGGAAAAGATAAAAATACAAGAGGGCAAGGAGATCTATAGAATCACCCAGTATATTGCGTTTGGAATCTCTCATAATAGTCAGATCCAGAAGGTAGATTCTAATCAACAAACATTAACGTTAAGTTATAAAAGCAATGTAGAAGCAAGAGCTAAAATAAAATATTACCAAAGTCTAAGGATGCCGATCTATGAATTTCTAGCTCGAATGTTATTTTTTCTTCCAAACCGTAAGGTGAAATCGATTCGTTACTATGGAATTTACGTCCGACCTGCACGAAAGGTCAAGCTGGACTTTGAAGTATAGAAATCAACTTGGGCAGCAGCCATTAAGTCTTCGTTTGACGTAAAGTATCCACTAGCATGTCCGGTTTATAAAAACGCTTTGAAAGCAAAGATTATCTATTCGTTTCATGCAAATAACAAGGAAAAGGAGCTAAAAACGAAATACAACCTTATTCAGGGTTACTTCTATCCTAAACGAGCTCGTGATCCACTACGCGAATCCTAGGAAAAAATTGTTTTCGTATACCACTGCCCTACCATGGTAGAGTAAAAAAAGCCCTATCCAATGGCTCGATCTCTTTCTGTTTCATCCATAAGTATGTCACATTATTAGCGATATTTCGCGAAAAATATAGTTGTCTATCACCTAAACAGTGGAGATTTTGTACTTTAATACTTGGATTCTAATTTAGATTTGGTGGCATGGTCTTGGAAAACCAAGAGCAATTTCCTATATTTTAAATAACCTTTGAGGAGTATTTTGATATTTGCAGAAAAAAATGCTAACTATCGTCGACATAAGGTCATCACAAGAGCATTCTAACTTTGTAAACTAATCACAAAAAAATGATAATGAAAAATAACTTTCAAAACTTAATTCTACTTGCATTAATGCTATGCTCATGCACAGCTCAATCTCAAAAACAAACAAACACATTAAAAAGGATGAACAATCAAACTATTCAAAAATTTTACGTAATCGGAATTTCAACAAGAACAACCAATGAAAATGGACAATCTGCAAAGGATATCGAAGCATTGTGGGGTAAGTTTTGGGGCGAAGAAATTCAAAAACAAATCCCGAATAAAATAAGTGATGAAATTTATGCAGTTTATACCAACTATGAAACGGACTTCACAGGATCTTACACCACCATTGTGGGATTACCAGTAAGTTCATTAAAAAATATTCCCAAAGGATTTGTTGGCATAACAATTGAAACAGCGGTTTATCAAAAATATATATCTAAAGGTAAAATGCCCGAAGCTGTTTTCAATACTTGGTTGGAAATATGGGGAAATAAAGAACTAAACTTAAAACGAGCCTACAAAGCAGACTTTACTGTTCACGGACAAAAGTATTATGACGGAGATCAAGCGGAAGTTGAGACTTTCATATCAGTAAAAGAGTAATACTATTGAAAAGGTGCTACGCCTAACAAATATTATATGCAATGACACAAAAAATTAAAATATTATGAGTATTAACGCTTCAACTTTTAACAATAACTCCAGTCATTACGCAACATACAGACCTAAATATCCTCGAGAATTATATGAAAATATTAGTTCACTAAGTAAAAATCATAATTTAGTTTGGGACTGCGCTTGTGGAAATGGTCAAGTAGCAATTGATATTTCAGAATATTTTGAAAAAGTCGAAGCTTCGGACATAGCAGAGAATCAAATTGCTAATGCATTCAAAAAAAATAATATTAATTATTCAATTCAAAACTCTGAAGCTACATCATTCCCGAATGATTATTTCGATGCGATATGTATTGGTCAGGCCCTACATTGGTTTAACCTAAATAAATTTTTTAAAGAAGCAAAACGAGTTTTAAAGAAAGACGGAATTTTTATCTGCTGGGGATATAGCTTTTTCAAAATAAACGATGAAATAGACAATTTATTAAATCATTTCTTATTAAATAAAATAGATACTTTCTGGTCTGAGAATAATCGTTCATTACATAATCAGTATAATAATATAAAATTTCCTTTCAAAAGTATTCATTTTCCTCGTATAAATATGATAGAAAATTGGTCAATTAATCGATTGATTGAATATCTAAATACTTGGTCATCTGTTAAACTTTACAATGAAAAATTTAACACTTCCATTGTAAATGATCTTGAAAATGAGTTAAAGAAAATTTGGAAAGATAATGAAACTAAAAAAATTAATATGGAGTTATTTATTAAAGCATATATAAATAAATAAATAGTGATAATTGCCACTGTATAAAGCAAGCTAAGGAAAAAATATGGACAATTTTAAAATTATAGGAATTTCAACTGTAACGACAAATGAATCAATGGTTGACATCGAAAATCTTTGGGGAAAGTTTTGGGGAGAAAACATCGCTGACAAAATACCCAACAAAGTAAGTAACGAATTTTACGCAGTTTATACAGACTACGAAAGTGATTATACAGGAAAATACACGTTAATCATAGGCTTTCCTGTTACAACATTGGACTATATTCCTGATGGTTTTGTGGGACGAGAAATACACATTGGAAAGGCGGAAAAATTCATTTCAAAAGGAAAAATGCCAGAAGCGATAATTAAAACTTGGACAGAAATTTGGCAGAATACTCATCTAAATAGAGCTTACCGTGCAGATGTAACAGTACACGGACAAAAGTATTTTGACGGAGACAACGCAGAAATTGAAACCTATATTTCTATTATTGATTAAAATTTATGGCGGAAGCATTGACTTTACCGCAACTACGTTTTTTAACATTAGAAAGTCAAGGATTAACAAAACCATATCCTTTTGGAAAAGGTAAAGATGCAGTTCTTAGAGCATTTGAACATCTCGGATATTTGCAAATTGACACTTTGTCAATTGTTGCAAGAGCCCATCATCATACACTTTGGACAAGAATTCACGATTATAAAACGGAATATTTAGATGAATTAGTTGAAGAAGGAAAAGTATTTGAATATTGGTTTCACGCTTCCTCTTATCTTCCTATGAAAGATTTTCGTTTTGCATTACCTCAAATGTTAGAGGTAAAACAAAGCAAAAAACATTATTTAAATGCCGACCCCAAAGTGATGAAATATGTAATGGACACAATTCGTAGAGAGGGTCCAAAAAAGGCAAGAGATTTTGAAAATGAAACCAAGAAAGCAGGAAGTTGGTGGAGTTGGAAACCTACAAAAATAGCCCTTGAAAGACTTTTTTTGCAAGGCGAATTAATGATTTCAAGTAGAAACGGAATGGAAAAAACGTACGACCTTACTGAAAATGTTTTACCAAAATCAATTAACACAACCTTACCCACTGACCTCGAATTTGCAGAATATTTAGTAAAAACGTATCTGAATGCGTACGGATTTACAACTGTAAAGCAAATTACACATCTTAAAAAAGGAGAATTAATACGAAAAAATGTTAATAAAGTATTGAAATCAATGGTTCAAGAAGGAAAAATACAACAATTAAATATTGAAAGTATGCCTTTTATTTTTGTGAATAAAAATTTGCTTGAAAAACCCATAAACAAAATTAACCCCAACATTCATATTTTATCACCATTTGACAATTCAATTATTCATCGAGACCGAGTACTGCAATTTTTTGACTTTGATTATAAAATTGAATGTTACACACCAAAAGAAAAAAGACAATACGGCTATTTTTGTTTGCCTATCTTATTTGGAGACACCTTTATCGGACGAGTTGATTGCAAAGCTCACCGAAAAGAAATGGAATTTGAAATCATACATTTACACATTGAAAAAACACACATTGACATTGATTTATGGAAACAACCATTTGTAGATATTATAAAATCATTTGTAACTTTTAATGGTTGTAAACATATCAAACTGACAAAAGTTAGTCCATCAAAACTGACAGATAAATTGAGACAATTATTAACCTAAAACAAAAAGCCGAACGCACAACACCAGTTTGGCAAAATGGCTGGTTCAATGCTAAATTCAACGGCAGTTCTTCGATTGAACTTTTGTGCAAAACTGAACATCTGTAATTCTATTTCCGCCACTTCGCCAAGCTGCTAAACGTTATACGCAATCATTTACATTTATGACAGAATTAAATAAGCACTTTAAAGAACTCACCGATTAATTTAATAAAGCCTGCAACGAAGTTATTAAACAAATAGATCCAAGCTTTTTCAAACATTCGCACTTCGCTAAAAAGGGTCAAAACTTAGATAGATATCTAAATTGGAAGAAAATCAAAGGAAGAACATTAAGACTTATAAATAGGCAAATTCTGACTTCTCTGATCCTTTGGAGAATGAAAGACTTACCTTTTTTTGAAAGAATCTACAATATACTTGAGAACGAAGAAAATATATACTTAAAAACTAACTACTTTCAAACAGATTTAAAAATATAGTTTTCATTAACCTAGCCAGCTTCCTATAACGGGGATTGTCTCTCTGAATACTCGGAATCCAATCTAGATTTGGGGGCTTGGTCATTAAAAACCATGAGAAATTTCCTAAGTTGTTAACCATTACAGAGCCTCACCTCCCCCTCTACTGAATATAACCTTGCTTTTTTAGTATGCCGATGGCATCTGCACCTAACTCTGATTCTCTGCCAGGTGAGATAATTCCTTGACCAGATCTCCAGATTTGCACCCGAAATTGATTGGGCAGATTGGGAGAGCCATTCTTAGCATCGAATAAGACTTTACAATTATCCACATAGCAACTATTAGGATTAAGATCCATGCCGCCAACACCCCATTCGGAAGTATTTGCAATTCTATCATCTACCCAAATTTGGAAGCTAGGAAATGAAACATCAGGGTAGATTTGAAAATGAAATTCCTTGGTTTCTCCTGGTTGAATCAAAAGAGAGAATTCGTTCTTGGACACCAAGGTTTCCGATTTCATTGAGTATACAGATCTTACTTCACCAGAAGAAATTCGAATCTGAATTTGAACCTTCTTGGTCGTAACTTGTCCAGTATTAATACTGCTATTATTGGAAAATTCTTGCAGAGGACTTTTTGGATTTGAGATTCGAATCGTATAATAGGCATTTGGTCTAGAATAGCTTTCTAATTTATCCTTAAGTTCTTTGTAGATTGGATTAGGTAATAAAGATGTATGGTCAATCTTAATGGGATTTTCTTCGAATAAGTCATTTTTCAAATGAAAGAGATAATCTTTTTCTAAGCCCACGTAGCCTTTCCAGAAGCCAAGCCTATGAAAAAGAAAGGATTTGCGCATTAACTTCCAATCATTAATTTGCACAGCTTGGGTTGCTCGTGTTTCGCCATAGTATTCGCGTGAAGTATTTTCCTGCTTATCTAAAATTCTATTTAAGGAAATCCCATCTATACTAGATTCTTTGCTTTCATCACCTATACCACTCATCATTCCAATTTCATCAATAATAGTTGGATAGATATCTATGGAACGAGTTAGTGAGCCTAGACTTGATCCTCCTAGTAAATGATTCTTTGATTGGACAGGATATTTTATAAGCAGGGGAACATGAATATCTTCTTGGTAGAGACTCTGTCCATGACCGAACAAAGTGTTCGTTCCAGTGAATAGAGAAATTGCATGCTTCTCATTCATCACCTCACCATGATCCGAGGTAACTAAAATCATGGACTCATCCCAAAGACCCAGACGCTTCATTTCTTGAAAAATTTCACCTAACTGCTCATCTACAAAAGCAACCTCGCCTAAATAATCTAAAACCCTAGAATCTTTACCTTCCAATTCTTTAGAATTTAGTTCATAGATTCTTTTTGTATACTTAGCATCTGGTGTATAGGGTTTGTGAGGATCATTGAAATTCAAGAAGAGAAATTGCCTTGAGGGGGAGCCTTGGATTTTTTGAAAGTATTGCAATGCTCTCTCTTTAATCAACAAAGTATCATTAGGTGATCTAGAATACTCTGCAACTGATAAGAATCCATAGTCTACTCCTATTCCAAAACGATCTGTAACAAAAGGATTATTACCTATCATAGTAGAATGGTATCCGAAATTACTTAAGGCTATTGGAAGAGGTTGGTTTTTACTTTCATAAAACGCTCTAGCCTCTTCGATAGGTAGAGGATAATCCCAGAAGTTTAGAGGCGATTTAGATGCATAATTTCCAGTGAAAAATATTGTAGTAGAAGGTCTTGTCCAAGCAGCATTCACCAAATGATTTTGAAACGAGACAGACTGCTTTTGAAATCTATCTAAATTAGGAGTCACACCTTCCTTGCCCAGAGCATCGTATCGTAGAGAATCAATCACTATAAAGATAATATTCTTAACCTTAGTTTCTGTGGATGCAGTTGCCTTAGGAAGTATTTGAATAAAAGGAACAGCAATTTCAGAGTCTGTAGGATTGTAAATTCGTAGACTTACCTGAGAACTAAGATTTTCACCACAATTTAAAAGTGCTATTTGATTCTTCCAAGCCAGAGGATGAGCATTGCAAGAAATTTCCAATTCATCTGGAATTTTATCCTCTGCGACAAGCCTATGATAAGAAGAGGATGGAATTGTATAAACAAGACTCTGCCTTCCAGCTAAGAGCATAGACTTAGTAAAATTTTCCACTCCCTTCTTCCTTTCCCATTGCACATAAATAGGAAGCTCTGTTTGATTCCAAGGATCTTTAGTTCGAACAAAATTAGTGAAATCAACATTGATTTCGTTAGGTGAAATTTCCCAAGCAAGTGAAGGATGAGGGTAGAACAAATTCAGTACAGGAAGCGGATCATGTTCAGTGGAAGCTTGAGGGAAGAAGTTCTGGATTTTGCAATCAGAAAATAGGAATACAATGCTACAGAATGTACTGAGAGTTAAGATCCCAAATGTTATTTGTCTAGTAATTGCAGAGAATATACGAATTTTTAAACCTAATTAACTTCAAACATATGCAAAGCAGTCAACCAAACACCAATCATGATAAAACCTATTCCTGTCCACTGAGTCCAAGTTAACCTTTCTCTGAAAAAGATAGCAGATGCTATTAAGACAACAATGAAACCTGAGCTTGTAAAAACTGGATAAGCAAGAGACAACTTCAAACCCTTGCCCAAAACAAATCGATATCCAACCAAGGCAAGGCCAAAGCAGGCAAGCCCACCGATAAAGATAGGATTGAGAAAGTTGGTGATCATTCCTAAAATTCCACCTGGCTGCGCCGCTGAAGCGGAATCATTGAGAGAACTGGATTTGATAAGAATATTGGCGAGTGCGTTGAAAAAAACGGCAACGCAAAATATGACTATAATCTGAACTTGCACTGTACCTAGCAGAATAAAAATTTGTACTAGTCCGTCAAACCGAAAATGCAAGAAAAATCATTCCGCTTCCACGATCTCAACCTGAAATACTACGATTATTCTGAACCCAAGATCGCTTCTAAACCCTTAGTGCTCTTCGCGCATGCAAATGGCTATTCTGCTGGTTGCTACCGCCAATACCATGAAGCTCTATCTCAGAAATATCGAGTTCTTGCCTTGGATTTCGCAGGACATGGAAAATCCCAATCCACCCTAGCCTTCAAGACTTGGTTTTTCTTCCGAGATCAGATCCTTGCCCTTTTGCAGTCAGAATTGAAACCAGACCAGAAGGTAATAGGAATCGGACACTCTCTAGGCGGGGCGAGCATGCTTCTTGCGAGTCAGAAGTCTCCGGAACTTTTTGCAAAAGTCCTAGCCATGGATCCTGTCGTTCTCGGTTGGAGAATTACCACCCTAGCCAAATTCCTGGAAGGGCCTCTCGCTCAGGGTGCACGCAAACGAAGAAGACAATTTGCTTCGCTTGAGCTGGTTCGACGAGCTTTTTCCAAATTTCCAGCTTTCGCAAATTGGGAGCCAGAATTCTTCCAAGACTATCTCAATTCCTGCCTAAGACCAAGAGGGAATGGCAAAGAAGTCGAACTCTGTTGCGATCCCAAGGTTGAGGCTAGAATATTTTCCCTAGCTTCTTTTCGTGTGATGAGAAAGTACCACTCCATAAAGTCGGAAGTCCATGTTTCCATTCCTGAAAAATACGAGGTCTGCAGTCCAAGTCTCGCAAGACTCATCACCAAAAGAAATCCAAACTCTTCCATAAAAGTTTGGAAGGATGCATCTCATTTTTTTCCCTTTGAAAATAAGGATAGGACATTAAACTGGATTGAGTCGAAGTTGACCTAGTATGTTTTTTTTCTTCTCCAAAGTCCTAACCATCTTTCTCTTTCCCCTCAATGTCGCAATCTTGCTAGGGATAGTCTACAGTTTGAAACTTGGCAAGGGTCGAAAGAAATTATACCTTCTCTTTCCTTGGCTTTTTCTTTGGTTCTTCTCTTACTTTCCTGTGGCCCAAGGACTGATCCAGCCTCTCGAAGATGCCTATCCCTACCAAACTGTTGAGCAGACTTCCCAGGCAGATGCCATAGTAGTTCTTGGTGGCATGGTTAACAATCTTACCAGATACCCTGACCGTACGGAACTCACAGGAGCAGCAGATCGTTTAACAGATGCAATTTCACTTTATAAGGCTGGCAAGGCTAAGAAAATTCTCTTCACAGGAGGATCAGGAATCCTTTTCTTTGAAGGTGTATCGGAAGCAAGCCAAGCGTATCGATTTTTCATAGCTATGGGAATTCCAGCACAAGATATCATTCTCGAAGATAAATCCCGGAATACGAGAGAGAATGCAAGTTTTTCCCTTAGCATCCTCAAAGAACAAGGTGCAAAAAGCATTATCCTTGTTACATCAGCCTTTCACATGAAACGATCCATGCATGAGTTTGCCAATAGGGGAGTTACAGTGAGCGCCTTCCCTACGGACTATAGAACTCTCCAAGATGGACTTTCCAATTGGGATACCTACATTCCTTCTGTGGGAGCCTTGGATACTTCAACCATAGCGATCAAAGAATGGGTGGGAACTTTTGCCTACCAAGCGATGGAAAAACTAAGCCAATGAAAAATCCTGACAATAGAGCCCTTTTTCAAATTCAATCGGAGGTCTAATAATCGTATGAATTCAAAATTTCTTATTCTCACCTTGGTGATAGCTTCCTCTTTAGCAGGAATAGCTTTTTTTTCTGCCCAAGAAACCGCTTACAAACTTCTAGATGCCTCGGAGCTTGCTGCAAATCCTGTTCAATACAGAGATGAGAACCTAAGAGTTCGAGGTTTTGTCAAACTAGGCTCCTTAATCCGAGAAGGAAAATCGGCACGATTTGATTTGGAGTTGGAAGATAGGGTCATTCCTGTTTTTTTCACAGGTGAGTCTCTGCTTCCTGATGCCTTCAAAGAAGGGGCTCGTGCCAGAGTCGATGGAAAGTGGCAAAATGGAGTCCTAGTCTCCAACCATGTGGAAGCAAAATGTGCCTCCAAATATGAAGCTGGCTACGCCGAGGAAAAACCAAACAGTTTATGAATGATTTAGGAACTCTGGTCCTTGCGGCCTCCCTTGCTATTTTACTCTTTTCATTTATTCAAACATCAATAGGAATCATCCAGAAGGATTCCAAGGCTATAGAATTAGGAAGAATTTCCCTTATGGCAAATTTTTTCCTCATAGGTCTAGCCTTCCTTATTTTACTAACAGAACTACTTCGAACAGATCTCTCGAACTACTATGTAGTGATGCATTCTTCAGAACACATTTCTTTGTTCTACCAAATGACCGCGATATGGGGTGGATCTTCGGGCTCCTTGCTTTTCTGGAACCTACTGCTCAATCTTTTTACCTTCATAGTACTTTGGCAGACTCGCAAAATGGTGAATGATCGCATTCCCGTCATGAATGCCATCCTAGCAGTGCTCTCTATGTTCTTCAGTTTTCTTGCTGTTTTTTTTGCGGATGCACAGCCCTTTCGGGAATTTCAACCAGCAGCCCAGGCAGGACGCGGACTCAATCCCTTACTGCAACATTGGGCTATGATCATCCATCCACCCATACTTTACGTTGGTTATGTGAGTATTGCCATCCCTTTTGCTATAGCCATGTCAGCACTTCTTACAAGACAAATCTCCCAGGAATGGATGAAGTTTATTCGAAGATGGTCCATCTTTTCTTGGTTTTTTCTGGGAACTGGAATCCTACTCGGTTCCAAATGGGCCTACGAAGAGTTAGGTTGGGGTGGATATTGGGCTTGGGATCCTGTAGAAAATGCCTCCCTCATGCCTTGGCTACTTTCCTCAGCCTTCATACATTCCATCATCATCCAAGAAAGAAGAGGAATGTTAAAATTTTGGAACATGGTCTTGATCATACTAGCTTTTCATTTTTCTTTGTTAGGCACTTGGATCACAAGATCGGGAGTTTTGGAAGGTCCTCATAGCTTTTCGAAATCTACCATAGGAACTCCTTTCATTATTTTAATTATAAGTTCTTTTGTTTTCTTTATGGGTGCAGTCATTTTCTACAGAAAAGATTTGCAACCAGATAGAAATTTGGAAGCCATCACTTCCAAAGAGGGAAGTTTTTTACTCAATAACTTTCTCTTAGTTATGGGTTGTTTGGCGATTTTATTAGGAGTTTTTAGTCCCCTACTCTACTCAACTGAATTCAAGGCTCCTTGGTTTAATTCCTGGGGAATTCCTGCGGGAATCCTGCTTCTCCTTCTCATGGGAGCCTCTCCTCTTCTTGCATGGAGAAAGGGTGCTGATGCAGTCTTCTTTTCCACCCTACTCAAGCCATTTATCGTAGGAATCCTAGGTGCTCTAGTTTATATATTCATTTACTCTCAAATTTTTTCTAGAGATGCTTATTCCTATGGGGATGTACTTGGAGAAATTTACTCTGTTATTACGGTAGGTTTAGGCGTTTTTGTTATCGCAGGAATCTTCCAAGAATACTACCGAGGTATACGAGCAAGAAGAGAAGCGGATCCTTCGGAAAATGTTTTCTTAGCCGCTTGGCTTCTTCTCACCAAGAATAAAAGAAGATATGGTGGCTATCTTGTGCATCTTTCCTTGGTTCTCATCTTTATTGGTTATGCGGGAAATGCTTTCAAGCAAAATACATCCATACGATTTCTCTATGAACTTCTTCCCCCGAAAGACAATGAGATTGTATATGCAAGCCAAGACAAAGGTATACTTGGCAATTACCAAATTGAAGCATCTACTCTGAAGATTAAGCCTCTACCCTTCCAAGGTGATAAGACAGATTTCCAAATACAAAACACCATAGTTTCCCAAGAAGCTAGTTTTAAAATTTCAATAGGAACTAAATTTGAATCGGAATTAGTAACTGAAAGAAGATTCTATCCTCAAATTTCCCATCTCAGCGGTGGATTTGAGACTCATATTCCAACTTCAGAACCAGCCATCCTAAGTAGAACCAAAGAAGATTTTTATGTGCAGTTAGGTGCTATTGAGAAAGTAGATCTTTCTTCGGAAAACCCAGATCTTCCCTTGATGTATATGGATTATCTTTTTGCGGCCCAAGATATGGAACAAAGGCTTGCCTTCTTTTCAAGGTTCCCCCAACAAATCGTTGCTAACCTTGAAATCTGGGTAAATCCGCTTGTAAGATTTGTGTGGCTAGGAAGTCTCATGTACTTTCTATCGGGTCTCTTCATTCTTCTACCTATTGGAGAGAAGAAAAAGGATTAAGAACTATGGGAATCTTAGAAGCAACAGTCTTTGCATTTTTGGGTGGAATGATTCTCAACCTAATGCCCTGTGTATTTCCTGTTCTTGCAATGAAAGCATTAACGGTAGTTAATTCTAAAAATCTTTCCTCGACTGAAAGATGGAAGGACACAGGATTCTACTCCCTTGGAATTCTTTTTTTCTTCTGGATTCTATATTTCCTCTTTCTCATTTTAAAATCGGGAGGCTCTTCCTTGGGTTGGGGCTTCCAATTGCAGAACCCTGGATTTATCTTTTTACTTGTATTCTTTTTTATCTTTATGGCATTTCAAATGCTTGGTTGGATAGAATTCAGTTTGGGTGTTTCCGGAAAATTAGCACAACTCACTTCCCACAAATCAGGGCTTGGTTCTTTTCTTTCCGGTGGAGTTGCTGTTCTTGTCGCTACTCCCTGCACAGCTCCCTTCATGGGTTCGGCACTTGCCTTTGCATTTTCTTCAAGCCCTCTCATCGGATTCATTGTATTTACTTCTCTCGGTCTTGGGATGGCACTTCCTCTTGTCCTAGTACAAAATGTCCCATTTCTCTCAAAGTTTCTTCCTAGGCCCGGAGCTTGGATGATTACATTTAAAGAGATCCTCGCCTTCCCTTTGCTACTAACAGCTGCTTGGTTGTTTTGGGTATTTATGGGAATCTCAGGTAAGGATGAATCTTTTTATATCCTTGCTTGTCTTGTGTTTCTATTCTTTTTGATTTGGCTCAGCAAGAAATTGAATCAGCAAGCATTGCGTATGACTGTGTATTCATTTTTAATTCTATCTATTTTCGGAATTGCCTATTCTACCGAGAGGCAAACTAAGGAAGCTAATACCTTCTTGGTTCCCCAATCCTTATTCCAAAAGAATGTATGGAAGGCTGGGTATGAATCCTCTGCTACATATTCTAAAGATAACCTCCAACTTGCACTAGAAAGTGGACAACCTGTATTCTTATATTTCACAGCTGATTGGTGCGTTACTTGCAAATACAACGAGAAAACTGTGTTTCGGACAGATTCAGTTCTATCATTTTTAAAAGATAACAAAGTTCTTGTTTTAAAAGCAGACTGGACCAATGAGGATCCAGAAATCTCCAAAGTTCTTGAATCTTATGGAAGAAACGGTGTTCCTTTGTATGTATATTACAAAAGGGGAAAGCTATCAAAGCCAGTTTTTTTATCGCAAATACTAACTCCCGATATAGCCTTGCAAGAAATGAAATTGTAATTATTTTATTTCATAGTTATCTTTTTTGAATATATTGAATAATTCTAAAAAATTTTCTTGATCCATCCTCATTCAACTAAGCTTAATGCCTATATGCACAGAACCATTTGGATATTACTGGTATTGATGGGTTCTTTGCAATCCTTGTTTTCTGAGCCCGCTCACTTTCAGCTTTATTCCAATAATTTGGAAGAAATACTCTCTAAACATTGTGAATATTTAGAAGATAAAGATAGATCACTGAATGCTATAGAAGCATTTTCGGAAGATAAGACCTTTATTCCTATTGAGTCCATTCAACCTGGCTTTGGATATACAATTTCAGCATTCTGGCTTCGGTGTTATGTTGATAACAATACAAATGCAAATATAGATTTCTTACTTGAGATAGCCTATCCACAACTAGATGACATTCGCTATTACAATTCCATAAGTCGCTCTGGTACCGACGAAATTCGATTAGGCGATACTTATCCTTTCTTACAAAGGAATTTCCAATACAGAAATTTTGTATTACCTATACAAGTAAAATCCAATTCTACAAAACAGATTTACCTTCGTATTACTTCAACTGGAGCTTTGAATATACCATTAAACATTTGGAGCTATGAGACCTTTCTTGAAAAAGTTGTAACCGAACAATTGTTATTTGGATTATTTCTTGGCATAGCAATCGTGATGATTTTATATAAATCTTTCTTATATACTTTATTTCATGAATTGCATTATTTATACTATGTTTTATTTCTAATTGGCTGGGTTTTTATAGTATCTACTCTGACTGGACTTTCCTTCCAATACCTCTGGCCAAATTCTATTTGGTGGGGGAATTATAATTTCCCCATCATGATATTCTTCACATCTGTTTGGGCCTTATTATTTACAAGAGCCATATTAGATACTAAAAGTAAGAATTTCATACTTGATAGAATTCTAAACTCTTTAGTGTATGTAAATGCATTTCTCATTTCCATACCATTTATTCTAGATTATGTGATAAGCATTAGAATCGCATTAGTGCTCGCATTCTTGCAAATGATTTTGATTTTAGCAACAGCAATTTTCATACATGAGAAAGGAAATCGGTCTTCAACCTATTTTATCACTGCATGGTCTGGATTTTTACTTGGATTACTTGTCTATCAGATGCATTCCTTTTCCTGGATTCCTCAAGTTCATATTATTTCTTGGTCTGTTCATATTGGAGCATCTTTTGAAATTATACTTTTTTCCTTTGCATTAGCTGATAGAATCAATCAAATCCGAATAGAAAAAGTAGCTGCACAAGAAGAAGTGATCAAGATGCAGAAGGATGCACTTCAAAGTTTCAAGACCAACCAAAAGCAAAAAGAACATATCATCTCAATCAACCAAGAACTTAAAATAGCAAGAGAAATTCACCAAGCAATTCTTCCTAAGTCCATTCCAAATATTCCAGGACTAAAGATACATGTCCATTATACACCTATGGCGGAAATTGGTGGTGACCTTTATGAATTCATAGAAGAAGAATCTACAGGAAATTTGGGGATCTTAGTTTCGGATGTTGCTGGTCATGGTATTCCTGCTGCTCAAATCGCAAGTATGATCAAAGCTATCTTCACCTTTCATAAGAAGTGGATGAATAAACCAGATCGACTTCTTAAAGAAATGAACCTCACTTTAATCGAAGCGAATAACAATCAATTGGTTACAGCAAGTTATATATATATCGATAAAAAAAATAAAAAAATACTCTATGCGAACTCAGGTCATCCTCCTTTGCTCATCTACCGCAAAGGTAAAAAGATAGTGGAGAGTTATTATCCCGAAGGTAAGATCTTGGGTTGGATGCAAGAATCCAATAATAAACTAGATACCATCAGCTTCCAAGAAGGCGACAGCATCTTCATTTATACAGATGGAATTACTGAAGTTCGAAAAAATTCAAACGAGATCTGGGGTGAGGATAATTTTAAAAATTTTATCTTAGAACACAGCCATCTTGATAAAGATAAGTTTACAGAGAAACTCATGTCTACCTTAAAGAATTATTCAAATCTCAAACAAGGATTTGAGGATGATTTAACTCTTTTGATTATTGAATTGCTTCCTAATGCATGAATTATTCCTACTTTTTTCATAAAAAGCACTTCCTTTTTCCTTAGGACTGCTCTGCTAGGATGAGAAATTCAGCTTTTTATTCTATACTGGTTGATTAATTTTAATCATCCCGAATCTTTATTGGAGAAAAATAGAGATAATCCAGGGTATGTATTTGAATTTTGGATTGAAATTCAGAAAAATACTCTCATTTTTACGCTTTATTGAATAATTTTATCTTTTTTTTTGATTTTTTTGCTTAAAAACATCTATATTTGATTAATTTCAATCGACAAAACAGAACCTGCTTAGTCTAATGTATGTAGAGAAAAACTCTACAAAATTCTTAAAAAGAGGAAACACTATGAAGAATTTCACAAAATCAATCATCCTAACCCTAACTGCACTTACAATCTCTGCAAGTTCTCTTTCGGCAATTGACCAAAGCACTAAGATTCAACTTTTAGAAGAAGCTTTGATTGAAACAGCAACCACTCCTGCTCAGATGAACGCAGTATCTGCCTACATGAAAAATGTTGCACAAGAAAAACTTGAATTAGCTAAAGAATATCGTGATAGAGCAAACGGACCAAAAGCTGGTAAAGTTGCTTATAAGAATGCAGAAAAGAGAGATCTTTTGAAAAAAGCTGCAAGACTTGAAAACGAAGCTAAGAGCTACCAAAAATACTAAGTAGAATCTTTCTATTCAACTATTCAAACACTGAAGGCCAGGTAAATATACTTGGTCTTTTTTTATATTTCAGTACGATTTGTTACAATTAGTTTCTAAAAAAAGATTTAATCACGATCAAAGGTCAATCTTTCTCCGCGAATACTGTCATCCCAAGAGCCCTTGTTGTAAGCAATCTTACCATTCACCAAAGTCAACTCTACTTCAGAATGAAAGTTCACTGCTTCCATAGGCGACCAGCCACATTTATAATTCACATTGGATTTATCCACAGTCCAATTTGAGTTCAAATTGAGCATGGCTATATCAGCAAAATACCCTTCCTTTAGATAGCCTCGCTTATGCACTCGAAAAATCTCGGCAGGTGCATGGCACATTTTATGAATAATCTTCTCTAGACTAATCTGCTTCCTATGGTAAAATTCTAACATTGCAAGTAAAGAATGTTGTACCATAGGTCCACCAGAAGGTGACTTAAAATAAGTGTTCATTTTCTCATCTATGGTATGTGGTGCATGATCTGTTGCAATTACATCAAGCTTATCATCTAGCATAGCTTGGAAAAGAGCCAAGCGGTCGGATTCGTTTTTGATAGCAGGATTCCATTTAATAAATGAACCTTTTGTTTCATAATCTTTGGCAGAGAACCACAGATGGTGGATGCAAGCCTCAGAAGTAATTCTCTTTTCCCTAAGAGGAAGATTACCTTTTTCGAAAAGGGACATTTCTTTTTCAGTAGAAAGGTGAAGAATATGTATTCTTGCATTGTATTCTTTAGCTAAGCTAATTGCCAGAGAAGAAGAAAGATAACATGCCTCAGCAGACCGAATCTCAGGATGCATAGAAATTGGAATTTGTTCTCCGTACTTCTCTCTATAAAGATCTGTATTCTTACGAATTGTAGTCTCATCCTCACAATGAAGAGCAATGGGAATCAGTGGGTGGTTCTTTGAGAAGACAGTCCTAAGAGTCTCTGGTCTGTCGACTAACATATCACCAGTGGAGGCTCCCATAAATATTTTTACACCGCACACTCTCTTGGGGTCGGTCCTGAATACTTCGTCCGAATTTTCATTTGAGGTTCCCATATAAAATGAATAGTTAGCAATGGAATTCTTAGCGCCCAGTTGGTATTTATCTTCCAATAAGTCTTGTGTCAGTGCCTTAGGAATTGTATTTGGCATTTCCATAAACGAAGTAGTTCCACCAGAAACCGCCGATCTAGATGCATGCCATAGATCATCCTTTTGTGTTAGACCAGGCTCTCTGAAATGAACCTGGCTATCAATTACTCCAGGAATTATATATTTGCCACTGGCATCAATAATCTTAGCTGATGGATCATTGATACCATTTTCATCAAGACGAATAATCAGTTTATCCTCAATTAAGATATCTGCATTCCAAATTCTTCCCTCATTGATAAGAGTTCCATTTTTGATTAAAATCTTGTTCATATATTTCTAGTCCTTTATTTTAAGATTGCTTTTCAGAGTTTTATCAATATGAATTCTTTCCAAAATTTACACAGTTCATTTTACTCTATCTTGGGGATATAGAAAATGAATCCATCAGTCAATAACTAGGACCTAGCTATTGATTTGCATACTTTCATCTTCTGTTTGAGATTTCAAAAAAAGACTAGAGCTTTTTGATTGAATATTTTGGTATTCTGGTAGGAAACCAATCCATCTTTTGTCTCTCTCGGATTTGGGAGGAAGGCTAAATGGTTTAGGTTTAATTCTAAGGATGGAATCTTCATCGACAGTATCAATCAATTCAGGAGGAAGAAACTTTATTGCATATTCCTTATAAACTCCAGAAGTTATAAATAGATCTAATAAATCAGGATCTAAATGATTGTCCTGTTTCATATAACCCATAATTTTCATAGTATCAGACAAAGTTTTTCCTTTTTTGTAAGGTCTATCTTGGGCAGTTAAGGCTTCAAATACATCAGCTATCGCCATAATTCGAGCGGGGACTGACATATCAGATGCATACAAACCTTTAGGGTAACCCTTGCCATCTAATTTCTCATGGTGGCCACCTGCATACTCTGGTACTCTTTTCAAATTGCTTGGGAAAGGTAAAGATTCCAGCATTTTGATAGTTTCAACCATATGACCATTGATGATGAGTCTCTCATCTTCGGACAAGGTTCCTTTGCGAATGGTAAGGTTGTTAACCTCATCAGTAGTCAGAAGATTCTGAAACTTTCCGCCAACTTGAATTTGTATTTGTGCGATTCTATGGATTTCTTCCACAACATCATCAGCTAAAAACTCAGATCCATAATTTGTATTCACAAGTAATTCTTCGAAATTAGATATCTCTTGGATTTTGAAATTGAATTCATCATCGAGTTGTGCCTTGTTTCCATTGGCAGTATGCAAAGATTTTAAATATTGAATTTCGATATCCCTACGATAAATCTCTAACCTGGCTTTTACTAACTCAATACGATCAAAAATTGTTTCCAATTTTGTTGCCTTATCCATCACATGAACTGGTGTGGTGACTTTTCCACAATCATGCAGCCAAGCTGCGATTCTTAGTTCATAACGTTCGGTATCGTTTAAATTAAAATATTTGAATACACCCTCTTCTGTCTTGCAGGCAGCTTCAGCTAACATCATCGTGAGAATAGGAACACGTTCACAATGAGCTCCCGTATAAGGAGATTTGGAGTCTATCGCTCCCGCTATCAATTGTATGAAACTTTCAAGTAAAACTTTTTGGTCGTGAAGAAGTCTTTGGTTATCGACTGCAACCGCAGCTTGGCCAGCCATAGAGCTTACAATTTCATAATCTTTTTCAGAAAAAGAAATCACTTCATCACCTTGCATCATTTCAAGTGTAAGCTGCTTATTGAAATTTTTCTTTCGGTTGATTAACTGAATTACTCCAATAATATCGCCTGCTGGATTAGTCATAGGCAAGGTCATCATGGATTTTGTGTAATAGTTGTGCATCTTATCAAAATCTGAATTGTAATTGTATTCTGAACCTGGCGGCAGATTGTGCACATCGTCTATAATAAGTGGCTTTCGCGTTAAGGCTACATAGCCAGCGATGGATTTGGAATTGATAGGCAGAGAAAATTCATCCGCGTCTAGAAGTAGAACAGATTTCATAAATCGCAGGTGAGTCGCCTTTTCTCCATTAGCTGGTCTTTCAGCAAGATAGATGGAACCACCATCTGCTGCTGTTAATTCACGAGCCTTGAGTAAAATCATATCAATCAATTTGCCAAAATCATGCTCTATGGCAAGTGCTTGTCCCACACTCGTAATCCTACGAATATCTTGGGTATTGATAAATAAACTGGATTGGAGTTGAACGTTTTTTATCTCCAAATCCATAAAAGCAAAAATGGAATTCGCTAAAGAGGATAGATGCTGAATTGAAACATCGGAAGGAATGCAACCAAAGATTAAATCACCAGGCAAACCAGATTGGTTATAGAATTCTTCGTTTTTATTCGTGAGGACTATGAATTTGACATTTAATTCTGGATTGCTTCGCAATTCATTCCATACTTTTCTACCGAGTTGATTGATTTCTACTGCAGTAAGAATCACGACTCCGAAACGAAAGCCATCTAGTCTATAGGATGTTATGTCTTCTTCAAAATCAAACTTGTGAACTCGAAACTCAGGTTGAGATCTTATAACAATATCAATCTGCTTAGAGATGTAAATTGAACAATTGGACTGATCTAAGGTCATCACTGGCTACCATTTTAGATGAATGCTTATTTTAAAGCAAGAATTACTTCTTTGAAAAAACTAGCTATTTTTGTGCGAACAAAAAGCATCCAAATTTTCGGTAAGAAAACTTAGATGCTTCTAGAAGTCTGAGTTAAAAAGGTTTAAAAATTGCGATGTAAGCAGAAAGAAATGCAAGAAAAGGAATAGTTAGCCACATAACTTTTGCTACGGTGGGTTTCCTAGAAACAAGAGCATAAATTCCACCAAATATCAACCAAATCAGTACTTTTGCAAATACCCAAGCTGGCCAAGGGAAATGAACAATTTGTAGCCTTGCTAACATTCCAAATCCTGCAAGTAGGATCAGAAAAAGACCAACTCCATGCATAATTCCAGCCCACATACGAAATCGATTGGAGGATTTAGTTCCTCCATTGGCAGTATAAAGCGCAAGGCCGCTCAAAGAGCCAAGAAGCAGGAAAATTCCAAGTAAATGAATGAGTTTATAAACGGGATACGAAATCATTTGTACCTTCAAAATTAGATTCTACTTTAGAAGAATTCTAGACTAGGACTCTAAGGGAACTACAATTTCATTCATTTTTGTGTTTTTTGTATTCTGTCTGGGGTCTGAGAAATTTTGGGTCCTTGCTCAATTTTTTCTGCATGGAAAAGACCAAAACAAAAACTAAGACTGCGAATGGTAAGGATGTAATAATTGCTAAGGATTGAAGGGATTCCAAACCTCCATTCACGAGTAAACCTGATGCTATTAAGGAAATCATAGTTCCCCAAAGTAGCTTAGAAATAAGACTCGGGTTAGCATTCCCATTTGAAGAAAGCATTCCTAGGACAAATGTTGCTGAATCAGCACTAGTAATAAAAAAAACCATAACAAGAGCTATGGCTAGGATACTAATCCAATAGCCCCAAGGAAGTTTTTCGAGTACAATAAAGAGCATAGAGGATGGATCAAGGTGAATCTGTGAAGAAATTTTTAATCCCTCATACAATTCAGCAAAGATACCTGTTCCGCCAAGAACTGAAAACCAAACCATAGATAGTAAGGTAGGTAGCAAAAGTACACCGATCATGAATTCTCGAATCGTTCTGCCTCTGGAAATTCTTGCGATAAATGTTGCAACAAAAGGGGCCCAAGAAATCCACCAAGCCCAATAGAAAAGAGTCCAATTCTTCAACCAAGTTGAATCGGTGAATGGTGCCATTCTAAAACTCATAGCGAGAAAATTCTGCAAATAATTTCCAATCGAAGTAAAGAGAAGCTCAACTAAAAAATTCGTAGGCCCAGAAAATAAAACAAAAAATACAAGAAGCCCAGCTAGAACCATATTTATATTACTTAATATTCGTATTCCCTTATCTAAACCCGTACAAGCTGAAATTAAATATAAAATAGTGGTAAGGAACACTATCGTTAACGTAATTGAAGTCCCCGTTGGAAGATGAAAAATACGAGTTAAACCAGAATGAATTTGCAGACTACCTAATCCCAAGGAAGTTGCAACACCAAAAGCTACACCACAAATCGAAATTGCATCTATTACTTTGGCAGATAAGGATTCCTCACTTAGACCCAAGGGTTTAAATAATGTGGAAATTAAAGATTTTTCTTTCATTCGGAATTGAGAGTAAGCCATGCTCATTCCAAGTAGAGCGTAAATAGCCCACGGATGAACTCCCCAATGAAAAAAAGTATAACGCAAAGATAAAAATGCAGCCTGAGCAGTCCTAGGCTCTGCCAGTCCCAAAGGTGGTTCTATGAAATGAGAAAGTGGTTCAGAAATTCCATAAAAAACCAAACCAATACCCATACCCGCAGAAAAGAGCATGGCTAACCAGCTTTTAAATTTATATTGAACTACTTCGTCATCTTCACCAAGTTTAATGTCCCCGAACTTACTAATCATTAGATATATGCAATATACTAATACTATAAATGTTACAAGTAGATACAACCAACCAAATTTTGAAATGATAAAGTTTAGAATAATTGTAGAGTATTCTTGAAAGATATTTGGTAAAAAAAATGCAAAGGCAAGAAAGCTAAGAAGCAAACCTATAGAAATATGGAATGATTTTATATTTTTGAGAAAATCTATTTTTTGCAAAAGTGTAGGATTCCCCAACAAAGATATCCCTTAGTTCCACCTTCGACCCAATGACCTAATCCTTGTATCATTCTGTCCAAAAATTCTTCTGAGATTTTTGTTTTAAGTTGTAGCTTTTCTTTAATAAGTATTTTACGAACTCTATCATAGTGAACAGGAAGATACTTGGTATAATCTGTGAATTTATTGTAACTTAAACCAGACTCTTCAGCTAAGATTTTGTAATAGTTTACTGAGCCTAGTGAATCCAAATGAATTCTATCGTAGATAGCTTGTAGAACACCGGTGGGGCAGTCATCCGCCTGCATAGGATCTGTAAAAATTAACTCTCCAGATTGCGATAGAATGCGAGAAATTTCCGTAAATACTCTTGGTTTCTCAGAGCTATGGAGGATAGCATCTTCAGACCAAATTAAATCAAAGCTAGAGTCCTCAAAAGGCAAATCTTCGAAGTTACCATCAATCACATCAATCAAATGAGATAATTTTGCTTTCTGATTCATCTCACGGTTTCTTTGGTTTTCAACTTCACTAAGGTTGAAACAGGTGACTTCACATTGGTAGGTTTGGGCTAAATATCTAGCGGCACCTCCATAGCCTGATCCTAAATCCAAAACCTTTGTCTTCGAGTTCAAGAGATGGGACACTTGGTCTGCCATAGCTTGAACCGTTTTCCTAGATGCCTCTCGAATGGGAATTTCCATAGGATCGTAGAGTCCAATGTGAATATCTTCGCCACCCCAAACATGAAAATAAAATTCATCAGCATCCGAACTATTATAATAGACCTTTGCTTTTTCTGTGGATGCTAAATTCATTTTTTAATTCCCTGAACCTATATAAGACTTTTGGGCAATGTGAATATAAAAATCTGGTTCTTCACCATGGTAGGTTTCTTGAAAGTCCCCGTATGTATCTATTGTTTGGAATCCAACATCCTTGAGCAGACCTCGTAAATAATCCTTTCTAAGTGGAAACATATTCAAGTGGTATTTTGAATCATCGGGGAATGTATAACAAAACCTAGCGAGACCTTCATCTACAAATTCTGGTTCAGCTTTAACATTATCACCACAGTAATAGTATGTATGCTTGGTGGAGAAACCATTATCCAGAATAGAATCATAATTTCTTTGATCGATAATGAGTATACCATCATGTCTTAATGCAGCATAGAATTCCGCCAAGGCTTTCCTTCTATCATTTTCATCAAATAAATGAGTAAATGAATTTCCTAAACATATAACTGCATCAAATTTACCATGGACATCTTTATTCAACCAACGCCAATCTGCTTGAACTGTTCGCAAGATTAAGTCATGTTTACGCCCGTTTTCAAATGCTTTTGCAAGCATAGCAGGGCTACCATCAACTGAAGTTACTTCAAAATTCTCCTTCCAAAGACGGACAGAATGAAAACCTGTACCACTTGCAACATCAAGAATTTTATGTTTACCACGCTTTTTCAATTCATCAATAAAAAAGCTTCCTTCACTTTTAGCACGTGCCTTCCAATCTATTAGCTCATCCCATTTTTCTACAAAGGAATGAATGTATTCATGAGTGTAATGATTGGTATCTCTAGTTTCAGTTGGCTCTAAGCCAAAGTCCTGGTGTGGTAATGTTTGATTCTGATTCAATTTCATAGCTCTCCCTTTTTCTAAAACTTATTAAATATATTGTAAAAGAAATGAAGTTAAAAATTCAGAAGAAAAGAGGCGAACAGCGAAATAAATAAACTGAACATAAGTTACTTCCGAAATAAATTAACATATTCTTTTTATTGAAATGTAATTGCAATATTTAGCATATTCTAATTTATTTAGTGAGTTAATAAGTCATACTTTCAGAAGATTTTTTTTCTCATATATGTCAAAGACTTTTTTTATACTTTCGTAAAGGAGATTTGTTATATGATACTTTTGAATTGAAAGATTTTTGATAATTCATAAAAAATTCGCGGTCAAAATTTGGAATCTAAAGATTTCATCCTAAGAATTCATTTGAAATCCATAAAATTGGATTTATGTATACTAGCTAATCTGCAATATGGACTCTAGATCAGTAATATATGCTTAAGGATAGGAATGGGAACTTGAATCTTCAAATTTTTGGAACCAAAAAATGTTCAAACTCAAAAAAGGCTGAAATGTTCTTCAAAGAAAGAAGAATTAAATTTCAATTGATCAATCTAGCAGAAAAGCCTATGTCTAAGGGCGAATTAACAAGTATACTAAGTTCTGTATCTTTGGATGAGTTATTAGATACCGAATCAAAACTTTATAAAGAAAAGAATCTTCAATATATGAAATTTGATAAATTAGAAATGCTTTTAGAATTTCCACTTCTTCTAAAGACTCCAATTGTAAGAGATGGAAAGAAAGCGACTGTAGGTTTTCAGCCAGAGATATGGAAGACTTGGATAGCATAAAATAAAAAAAATCCAAATAATTTTATTATGTATCATTATCCTTCCATCATGATTGATAAAATCTTTCTACTTTTACCAAATTGTAACAAATTCTGAGTTGTTTTGAATGACACAATTCCCCTGTAAGATTTTCTATACCTGAATACTTTTAACTGAGGCAAATCTATGGAATCCTCGAATTGGATAACCCTATTCGGCGGCTTAGGAATTTTTCTATATGGAATGAAATTAATGAGCGAAGCTCTGCAATACGTTGCAGGTGAGAACCTCAGAAATTTTCTTTCCAAAATGACTCGCAACCGATTTACAGCAATCATCAGTGGGTTAATTATTACATCCGCAATTCAATCCTCATCAGCAACTACAGTATTAGTTGTTGGCTTTGTAAATGCCGCATTACTCACATTAGTCCAAGCGATTGGGGTAATCATGGGTGCAAATATAGGAACAACAATCACTGCTTGGATTATCTCCCTAATAGGATTTAAGATTAATATCACGCTTTTTGCCTTACCTGCTATTATTCTTGGTATACTTCTCTACTTTTCGAAAAGAGATACTTTAATAGGTTGGGGTAATTTCTTTGTTGGATTTGGACTCTTGTTCTTAGGTTTAGATTATTTAAAATCTTCCATTCCAGATTCAGCGAAAAATCCAGAGAGCTTTCTCTTTCTGGCTCAATTTACAAATCACGGACTCTATACAATCTTCTTATTTATACTAATTGGAACACTTCTTACTATAGTCGTCCAATCTTCTTCCGCATCGACGACTATCACCATCACTCTTGCTTTCAATGGTATAATACCTATTGATGCCGCTTATGGAATGATCCTTGGGGAAAATATTGGAACAACAATCACAGCCAACCTTGCTGCTATCCCTGGAAATACCAACGCAAAGAAGGCAGCTTTAGCTCACACAATTTTTAATCTATTCGGAGTCGTCTGGATGATGTTTCTCTTTGCTCCTATGATTCATCTTATAGATTTTATAGTTCCAGGAGATCCTTCGTCTAACCTAGAATCAACCCGCTTTCATATTTCGACATTCCACACTCTATTTAATGTTCTTAATACTATCGTTCTTGTTGGATTTATTCCTCAAATTGCAAAAGTTGTTAACTCCATTATTAACAAAATCACGGGCAAGCACGAAGATGATGATCTTAGAGAGATTAAATTTCTTTCTGCAGGATCTATTCGAACTACTGATATTGCTGTTGCAGAGCTATCGAATTATACTAAAAAAATCATCCGAGAAACAAGAAATATCTTTTTAGAATTAAAATCCTTAATTACAGATCCTTTTGATTCCAAGAAGGTTGCGGACATTTTTGAAAAAGAAGAAGAATTAGATAAACTCAGAGTTCAAATCCTTGCTTATTTAAATGAAGTCCAAGAAGCAGGCGTGCAAGGAAGCTATGCGAGAACGATAGTAGGAATCATGGAGAGAATAAAATCCATTGAAGAAATTGGAGACAATTTTGCATCAGCAGCTCGTAAGATTCGCAAAGCACACCGAGATGGCATCCAATTGGACAATAACTTATTGAAAGATTTATCGGAACAGTTCGATATTGTATTAGAACATTACGATCTTCTATGCAATAACCAAGACAAGGATGATCATTTCCTAGCCTTAGCACAACCAGAAGTTCGAGCAGAATCTAGAAGACTGAGAGAAAGAGCGATCAAAACCATCAACCATATGGAAAACAAAGTTAAGAAAAAGAAATTTCAAAAAAAGGTCAAATTCTTACCTATTCTCCATTACAAAGATCTATCTAGAAATATTGATAATGTCTCAAGGCAGTTGAATGTTGCAATTTATGCTGACAATTGAATAAAACAATTTATACTAACAATTGTATGATTGAATTTATTTAGATAAGAAATATTTTTATTAAGTTAGAAAAGCCAAGACCTTGATTTTTTAAACTGAGTGTAAGACTGCTTATATATCAGTCAAATTGTGCAATGCTATTTCCATAGGATATAAGTTTAATCGATATCGATGAGAATAAGAGTTAAATCGTCCATAGGATTTTCTCCTTCTAGCCAATCAATAGAATCCCTGAGAATGGCCTCTGAGGCAGAATCAATGTTTGAGTTGATTTGATTTTGAATAGAATTCAGAAATCTCTCTTCCCCATAGGAATCATTCGTTCTAGGCTTAAGACTTTCAGTCATTCCATCTGTCCAAAGAATGATTCTGTCCATAGATTGTAAGGGCACTTCTAATTCGTGGATTTCTAAGTCTGGAAAATATCCAACCAAGGAGCCCTTGGGTCGGTATTGATTTATTTTATCTTCCGTTCTTCTATGAAGTATCAATGCAGGATGTCCAGCATTGGCAATTTTCATTTTCATTTCGAGAAGATCGATCTTGATTATTGATGCTGTTAAATATTGGTTGTTATAACTATGCATTAAGATCTGATTGATAGTCAAAAGTAAATCTGCTGGGTCTTTCGATAGTTCTTTCTCAACAGAAAATGCTACTTTTAGCATAGCGGCTTCGAATGCTGCTGGAATTCCATGACCTGTAACATCTGCTATAAGAATCAAAATAGTATGATCATCAATAATGTGAAAATCATAAAAATCACCTCCTACATAAGACATAGGATTGTATTTGGCTGATATTTTTAAGCCTTTCAATTTGGGATTGCTCTGAGGCAGTGTAGACTCTTGCAACTTCTTAGCTATGATCATTTCATTTTGAAAAGATAATATCTTTTCGCTATCTTGTTGTGATTTAAGTTGAATAATATTGTTCTGAACTTTTAAAACTCGAATGCGATCCGCTAAAGCAAAACTCATGAGTATTACTTCAAACCATTGAGATATTTGAAAAGAATTTTCTGTAAAGATATTAGAAGGCAAGAATCCATTGTATTTAAGCATAGTTGATAAGGCACCTATCTCAACCAAGAGAAAACCTGCGAAGAAATAATATGCTGGAGTATATCTCTTTAATATTAATTTGTATGTTATGAATGTGCAAAACAAAAGCACTAAAGCAGCCATACTATCTAATATTTTATTCATCTGAGCGTAAGGGATAAAATGATACAATGGTAACAGAGCTAATAACAAAAATATCATATAATTGAGTATACTATTCAACTTGGGTGTTTGTTGCTTCAGATTGAGTAAAGACTTTGCAAAAGGAAAGAAAGCAAGTATACTAAACAGATAAAATAGATTATGAAAATAGACAGAAGCTTCGCTATAGTCTGGAAGAATAATTAAATGAACGAAACCATTGAAGAATAATTGGAAAACTATTCCCGTAAAGAATAAATAAACTATGTAATAAATGTATGATTTATCTCTAAGACTTACATACATAAAAATATTATAAATTAGCATAACGAACATTCCGCCAAAGTAAATTCCTTGTAGAGTCTGTTCTATGCTAACTGATTCATAAAATCCAACAAGAGAATACAAATTCAAAGGAACATTCATAGAAGAGTTAGATCTTATACTTACAATAATACGACTTGTATCTTCTGGTTCGATTGAAATTCTAAATGCTGAGCCCCTATATTTTACTTCCGTTAAATTAGGATTAGTTGCACGACCATGTTGCTTAGTGATGAATCGTCCTTCTTGGTAATAATGCAAGTCTACATGTTCTAATAATGGATACCTACATTTTAAAATCATTTGAACTGGGATTTTTGTAGAATTGTGAATACTCAGTCTTAACCATAAGGTATTTTTCGATGCTGGAAAATTTATGACACCATTTGAATTATCAACAAATCCATCTTTGGAAAATTTTAAAAATGCTACATCAGAAGTAAGTTCATTGGTCGGATCTAAAAGATATTCCACATAGGGAGAAACATCTAATCCGCTCTTTTCAGGATTCCATTCAATTGTTTTAGCTTCTGAATATAAAGGTGAATAAATGAGAACAATAGCGATTAAAAGCTCAATAAAATATTGTTTCATTCTTCTGATTTTCATATAAGACAGTTCACTTTGTCCGGTAAGCCATTCTATAGAAAGCTGAAACATATATCTATCGAATTTTCATTCCATCTTTCTCATAAAATACCAAGATTTTCGAAATGGATATGACGAGAATTTTGGACATAAAAAAACCCAAGAAATATGGAATATTCCTTGGGTCTTTAGCAATGCTAGGATCTTAAGAAAACTAAGCTACTGCTTGGATTCCGGCAAGTTCTCTCAACTCATCATAAGCCTTATCTTTTTCCTGAACTTTTGTTTTGTTCACTGCTTTGCGGATGATTACGTCCCATTGCTTTTCTGGATGGTCTTCTTTCATATTTTCTAATAATTCCAAGATATCAACATCCTCAGATGTATTGAAAATTTCTTGGGTATCGTAGCGGAATAGATTGAATAGTGCTTCGATGTAATCTCCAACACTCATCTCCTCTCTATCGCCTTTGCCGCCAGGTTTACTTTTCTTCTCCATGCGACGGAGTTCCCTTTCTCTTCGTTCGAGTTCGGTACGCTTCATAAGTTTTCCCCCTGTTTTGGGCTATACGTCCATGATCTAGAATGGCTTTTTCCTGAAAACTAAAATCTAATTGCCATTTGGAGGCAGGATTCTTCCATTGTTAAAGAATGATGGCTTATAAAGGATACATCTCTTCCCTTGTAGTGCTTGCGGTAGTATTCCAATCCTTATTTATAGCCAATGGTTTACTTGGAATTTGCATTATGGAGAGTAAAGAACTCTGCACTTGCAACCATTCTTCCAAAAAAGAAATTCATTCTAATCCAGAAGACACTATTTTTATAACTGGATCCAAACAAAAGCAAGTCATTCAATACAAATTTCAGAAACCTCAAGCAAATACTTTAGCAGACCAAGACATAAGCCATAAGTCCCACCATGAAGGCGAATCGGTAAAAGTCCTACCGAATTGCCACAGTGCAAAATCTGGAGAATTGCACCTTTGTTCTTGTAAAAAGCAAAAGCAATCTGCCGAATCACTCAACCCTCACCTTCAATCATTTTATTCTTTCAACGATTATATCCTTTCGAAACCCATATTTCAAATAGAAATCTTTCAAAGATTAAATCGCAAAATATTGCTTTCAGGATCCATAGAAGACCATTTTAAGCCGCCCAAATTAATTCTGGGTTCCATTTCTTAACACTCATCTCGAGAAATGGAAGTTTATCGATCTGGCCTTGTGGGAATAGAATCAGCTTCTTATTCCCCGGCTTTTTCTGGATAGATAAACAAAAACCTAAACACCAAGAAAATTAATATCTTAAGGAAATTTGCAAGCCTAAAAGATATAACAAATATTAAATGTTTTATGAATAACAGAGGTGTTATGAAAAAATTAAATCTAATCATATTAGCGGTTTTACTTGGAATTAGCATTGTTGCTTTCCAAAGTTGCAATCCGAATAAAGGAAATAGCAATGAAAACAATCTGCTTATAGGTCTTTTCGCAGCAGCAGGGCAATCTGTTCCAGGTGAAATAAAATTTAGGGCTACTTTGAATAATAGAGATATTGAGTGTGGTTCCACTACATACAATCTTCCAGGTGGTCAGGTAGTTCAAATGCGTGATCTTCGTTTTTTTGTTCAAGAAGTGCGATTGATTTTAAATGATGGTAGCAAAAGAAAAGTAAGCATCACTCCTAGAGACAATTTTCAAATTGTTGAAGGAGAAAACACTGTTGCTCTCTTAGATTTCACCAAAGTAGGATCTGGAAGATGTACTGGAACTTCAGACGACGCTGAGACAAATACAAAAATTTCTGCTAATTTTCCGAAAGGGAACTTCAAGGGAATTGAATTTGATATAGGTGTTCCGCCTAAACTCAACCATGTCGATCCATCTCAACAACCAAGTACAAGCCCCTTAAAGTCAGCAACTGGACTAACATGGTCTTGGTTGTCTGGTTATAAATTTATTCGATTTGAACTTACCGCAAATGCTACGAATTTTCTATTGCACTTAGGAAGTACAAATTGTACAGGCGATATCAATGCAGGAACTGTAACTTGTGCAAATTCTTACAGACCTACAATAGTTGTTGAACCATCAGGTGGCTTTAACCCAGATACAGATACGATTACTATGGATTTGGATGAAATCTTCCGTGGCAATGGAGGAGTTCCTACATCGGCTTATGCAGATGGTACCGTTCTACAGTGTATGCCTATTGGTAATGCGGGAAGCGGAGCGAATGGAAACCCAACAACTTGTGGACCAATTTTGAAAAATTTAGGGCTAGTTCCAGGGACTGTTGCAGGGGCAGCAGCCACTGCAGATAGTGGAAAGGGAACGGTTGATTTAACAACCCAACAACCCATTTTCAAAGTTGTGAGATAGTCCAAAAAATGTGAATCAGTGGAGATATTTCGTCTCCACTTTAGGAGGAATTTATGAAATCCAGTAAAGAAAAGAATACATCTTCTTATCCTTTATTTAGTAGTGTTTTACTTGCAGCGGTACTTTTGATCCATTGCAATTGTAAGATTCCTTTCTTGTCCAAAGAAAAAGAAGAAAATCCCTTTATTCTATTGGGACTTTTCGCTCTAAACCAGCCACAAGTCTACCAATGGAACCTTCCTCCTGGATTCCCAGTTCCCCGTGTCCCAGAAGACAATCCCATGTCCCAAGAAAAAGTTGACCTAGGCAGATTCTTATTCTATGAAGAGAGACTTTCTGGAAATAATTCAAAATCTTGTGGCTCTTGCCATTTCCAAAGACTTGCCTTTTCCGATGGGAAAATTCTCTCAACAGGAATTTCCGGTGAGAAGACTACAAGAAACTCCCAACCTCTTTTCAATGTTGCTTACAATGCAAGACAAACTTGGAATAATATATTATTAATTTCTCTTGAGCAACAAATGCATGTTCCTCTTTTTGGGGAAAATCCTGTCGAACTTGGACTTTCGATTCGGGAAGAAGAAATTCGGGAAAGACTTCGTGGAGTAAAGAACTACTCTGAGCTATTTCAAAAAGCATTCCCTAATGAAGCAGAACCTATTTCTGTTACTAATATTATTAAATCTATTGCCTCCTTTCAAAGATCTATGATATCCGGCAATTCTGCTTTTGATAAGGCAACTTACCAAGGCCAAGCATCTCGCCTCACCCCATCTGCAAGACGAGGATTTAATTTTTTCTCATCTGAGATTGCGGAGTGCTTTCATTGCCATGATGGAATCAATTTCAATGACTCAACCTTTCACTCCAATACTTCTGCAAAAATTGAACCATTGTATCATAACAACGCTTTGTATAATGTTGCAGGAACTGGAAATCCATCTTCAAACCTTGGACTGATTGAAGTAACGGGAAATCCAGCCCACAGAGGTGGATTCAAAACCCCTAGCTTACGAAATATTGCATTAACCTTTCCTTACATGCACGATGGCTCTATATCTTGTGATGATAATTTAAATCCCAACTTGCCTGCCGGTCAAGCCAATGGAGCTACAATCAATGGTTGCGCTACCCAAGCCTTAGGAAAAGTTATAGATCATTATTCCAACGGTGGTTTCAATTCTACCTGCGGAGCTTTCACCTCTGGGGACACACGAAATGCAAGCTTTCCCTGTTCTCCGCATATTACTGAGTATGGAGGTAATTCTGCATTGGCTCCTTCGGCACAATCAACAGTGGATACTGGCTTGATTCGAAGATTTCCAATCCAGCCCCAAGAGAAAACGGATCTCATCAACTTCTTACTCTCATTAACTGATGAAGAGTTTATTGTGGATCCTAGATTTAGTAGACCATAGTCATAATATACTAATTTATATGAAAAATAAATGCCATATAATCTTTGTAATATGTAATATATTCTTACATTTTTCTTGTACATTTGGATCTGTTGGGAATAGCCAAGAGGAAGAAGCTTTAATTTTACAGAACTTACTTCGAGTAGGTCGTGAAATTCCTTCCTCTTTGGATGTTAACATACTTTCCTATGACACACAATCAGATGATAATCTTAACCAGTTTACTATTCTTTCCAATTTACCTTCAGCAAATACTTCTTATACTTTAGATATGGTACCGAGTGAAAGCTTTCTCGATGTCAATCGTGTGGAATTTCGTTTTAACCCACCAGATAGGATAGGAGGAATTTTTTCTACGAAAGATCAAGCAAGCCTAATGGATGATGAAGAATTAAATCTTAGTAATAACGAAAATACTGAGAACAAGCTAGAACAAGAGATGAGCAATCAATCTAATTCTTTTGTCAAAACCCACACTCCATTCACTGTGCCGCTCGACTTGCCCCAAGATGATCCTTATGGAAGAACTTATTCAACTCCGTCCATTCGCATTACCGCATATTCGAATATAAATTCTAATGGAATTGGACTTGGATCAGTAAATCGCCAAAGGATTGGGATAATTTCCAATGTCCCTCAAGGGCTTGTTGCTTCTACTATTGTCTTTTTCAATCGATTGGATCTTAAAGCAAATATTTCCCGTACTGTAGCTCCAGCTGGGAATAGGATAGTAACATTATCCCTACGCGATGTTCATATTTCCTTGCCTACGAGATGCCGAATTCCGCTGTTGCCAAATGTAAGTAAAGAATATCTTTTGGGTTTTAGGTACTCCAGTTTATTTCGAGATGTAATTGCAAATCCTTCTAATCTTTCTGTTTTGAATGGTATTTTTCAGATTGGGAGCAATGGAGATTCTCTTATCATCTCTGATTTGAGCAATACAAACATCTATACTAACATTATAAAAAACTTTGAATTACCAGACAATGTTTTCATTCAGGATACCTGCAGTTTATGATACCAAATTCAAGATTTCCTTCAACCAAGCATCTTCCTAAGACAAATAATAGAAATAATTATTATGAATATATTTTAAATCTAAAAAGTATACTGTTTGATAATAGTAAATTTCAAAAGCTAAACTATCTTATTTTCTTTCTATTGATTACTAGCTTCAGTAATATACAATTGAGTGCTCACCATACAGGTAGTACAGATAACCCAAATACCACCACAAGATTCATTGATCCATTCACAGGAAAGCGAGAACAACCAGCGAATTACTTTGTTCTAAGTCAGGATTATTTCAAAGGCACCAATGAAAACAGCAATCTCTTTACTACCACAGCCTTTGTAGAAGTGCCTTTCGCAGATGGAAAATTTGCCATCAACGGATCTGTGCCTTGGACTTACTTCCAACAAAAGGATAGATCGGATGCGGCAAGAATCGGCAAACCGTATATAGGTGGAAAATGGCTTCCACTGGGTGACTTTGAAAGAAATTATTTCATAGTTGTGAATGGGGCAGTAGGATTTCCATCAGGTCCAGATACAGATAGATTTACTGGAGGTAATTATTATTCTGGACAAGGCGTACTTACCTTGGGCTACCAATGGGAGGATTGGAGTTTTGTAACTAAGGTTGGTGGAGTTGTTCCACTTTCTAAGGCACAACCTTCCAACTTACAAGATAATGACGGAATACCCTTTTGGCTACGTCCACCGAGCGCACAAGCTCCTGAAGGACAGTATGAGTTGAAGAAATCTACCGTAATACAAGGATACATTACGTACTACTGGAAGCCAACAATCTCTACATTTGGTGGAATTCTCTATCGGACACCCTACCAAGGTGTTGACTTTGATAGAGAAACAAGAGATACAATTCCTCGAATCTTTCGGGAAGGCACATTCGGACTTAGCTATAATTTTTCAGAAAAGTACAATGTAGTTCTTGCATACCGGCATCCATTTTACCGTGAATCCGATCACCGATTGTATGATGCGGCTTGGACTGTTGCCTTTTCTATGGAATGGGGTAATACTGATAGAAACGACGTAGATACCGAAAATAAAGAAAATATCCCTACCAGTCTTGGCAAAGAATCAACTCCATAAAATTAATCTCAATCTACCTTAGAATAGGAAACAAATTCAGTTTCTTAAAAGGTTCATAAGGACAGTTGATATCTTAGTTAATTTGTATTAAGATAATTGAGGCCTATGATTAAAAAACCAACAGCCGTTATTGCAGGTGGTAGGCCTTGGATCTTCCAAGCCAAAAATAACATAATCAGTGCTAAAACTAGTAATAGAATTCCAGATATTCTTTTCATTATATTCACCTCGCTAAGCATATAAGTGAGTAGCTTTAATTAATTTTTATTTTAAATTAAATAAAAAAAATATTTATTATAGTGCAATCAAAAAATATCAAGCTCTTCTCCTACTTTTTCAAATCATTTCAAATTCTTGTCTTCCGTATCTTTTGCCATTGATTTGTAATTCAAGGATATGCTTCCCTGGGTAGTGGGTTCTTCCAGCAGTATCTATTAGCTTATGTTTCTTTTGAATTTGCAATTTTTCTTTTGGTTTAATATTAGAATTTTTAAGTTTGAAGACCTTCTCTTTAGTCTTACCATTGGCTTTCATAAAATGAATAACATAATCGATTACAAGATTTTCTACTTTCGCTTCCTTTGATTCAATTTCAAAATCCATAGTAAGAATTTCATTCAACTTAAATTTAAGCTTAGAAATTTTAAAATTTTGAATCTTTATTGAGATAGAACTTTTTACTCCAAAAATTTCCAATAGGTCTGAATTACCCGATTTAACCAATGAACGAGATGCATGCTTTACCAGCCATTGAACATCCTCAGAAGGATTCTTTTTCCACCTCTTTAAGGTAGCGATAGCAATTTTTGGATTATCTTTTGCTATATCATTGATGTTATTTGCAACCGACCTTCTTACATACAAAGATTCATCATTAACAAGTTTATCTAAAAGTTCAATAACAGGTGTGGGATCTTTCTGGAATCTTGGAATCCTCCCAGATAGAGGCAATCTAGGTCTCGTTCCTTCTGAAACCAATCGCCTAACATGATGACTGGGATCTCCGCACCATTTATGCAATAGTTTCATGCACTTTTCATAGTCTACACTAAGAAAGGTTCTTAGATCACCTTCAGCAGAGAATCTTTTCGTCATTTCGTATAAGGCTTTCATAGAAAGATCGAAATTATTTTGTCCAAATTTTGAAACAAAAGAACAAAGAGACATTACAGTAAAACCTTCCAAAGCAGCAATTTCTGAATTGGAAAGTTCAGGTCCTAATGATTCCATTAAAATCCTTATTGATTCCTCAGGATCTTGGGGTAAAAATTCGAACAATCTGTCCCTCAAATGATTGCTTCTTTCAATAAACCCTAGACTTTCTAAATCTTGCAAGGTAGATAAAAGGAATTCTTTCTTTCTGAAACTTGGGTAAACTTTGGCGATTCGATTCGACAAATCTTCAATAGCTCTTCTATTAAAAACATTCTTTAATGGGTTTTCTTGACTTAATCCTGCCATTTTGTGCCTTTGATTCTTCGTAATATTAATAAGACTTATTAGTCTATAATTTGTGACAGCTTTATTCTAACAAAAAAATAGAGAATCGCCACCAAGAATTAAAGACTCTAAAAATTATCATAAAAAATCATAGGATTGTTAGATTCAAAAAGAGATTTTCTTGTTGTTTAATTTTATAATTTTTCTACAAAGTCAACTAAAATACTTTAGACAACAATATTAAAAATCATGTAAAAATTTCGATTTAATCTCTTTCGATAAATAGTGAAAATGTATTTTCTTTTTATCAATTCTATATATATATATATAGAATGTTATTATCTAAAAAATAATCTAAGTTCAAATTTATAGATCTTTATATTATTTTTTAGAACCTCTAAAATTTGTTTATTGACTTATTAAATTAATTTTATCACCTATTAAAATAGGTACAATGAAGAGATTTTTGATTCTTTTAATTTCAGTATCCGTATTCTCAAATTGCATAATCTTTAAAGAATCCGATTTGGATCCTAGTAGTCTACTATCCAATCTAATCGGCTTAAACCGCTTTATCAATATTTCCCGGAGCGAAGCTTGTCAGACTAGTCCCAATTGGAGTAGTTTTGTTGGAACCATTGACATAGCCGATCGATTTTCTTTTCCAACCAATCTAAGAGTAAGTAAGAATTCCGATTTATATTCTTTTATGTTAACTGATTATGATTATGGTTCTTTTGGAATTGGCTTCCAAGGAGTCGTTGGTTCGGCAACCAATTTCTACCTATCCAAGTTTTCTGGTTCTGGTTCTCCAATTTGGAGTAGATACATTGGACGGCGATCTGACAGGCCTGATGCTATGGTTCTTAGAGACCGAGATGGATTGTATATCCTATATACTGTGAGCGATACTGGCGGAGCAATACTTCCACCTAACCCAATTGTTAGTTACCCTAGTTCAGCTGGATCTCGAGCAGTTTTAATTAAATTGAGTGAAGATGGTGAATTTCTTTGGACTCGTCCATTTACAGATGGGACGAATGGTGATGGAATTGTTTCTGCTTTTCATCTGATTGAACGCTTGGACAAAACGAGTTTGTATGTCCTAGGAGGATCCAGCAATGCATTGACTTCACCTGGAACTGTTATCGGAACACCAACAGGAGATAATTGGTTTGTCCAAGAAATCGGTTTCGATGGCAATGCTATTTCTACACGATATCTACCTCTCCCTGGAGCAAGCAGTAGTTTCCGCGCAACGAGGCTAGTTGAAATTCCAAATAATGGAGGTTTTTATATAATTGCTTATGTTTCAGCTGATATAAATAGTGCTAGTTTTTCTAATGAAATGAATATCTACCCTTCTGTAGCTACTTATATGGTTGCAAAATTCGATTCAAATTGGAACTACCAGTGGCATCGACACTTAGGGGAATCTACTTCGCTTGCTCCAGAAGATTCAAATTATCCCATCTCAATAGCTCTAGATAATGGCAGTTTAATTACTTCTTCTGTCTATAATGGTGTGACCTTAGCAATTGGACAACCTTATCCTGGCGGAACCGATCCATCTACAATATTATTTGAAATTGCTTCAAATGGGAGTCTTTTGAATTCCTCCTTCGTATATAAGACTACATCAGAGAGTGTGGTGATAAACAATGCTAGAGTATTTTCTGGAAATCGAATTTATATGGCAGGTTCTGTTGGTCCCTCTGGATCAAACACTGGATTTATTTCAAATTTGAATATGCAAAGTTTATCAGAAAATGAAAGGATAATTAGACAAGATGCTTATGTTTCCGATGTTCAAGAAATGTGCGATGGAAGCTTTGGATCTATTGGCTATGCAACCGCAGGCGTTAGTAGTTCTCCTATCCCATTTGGTATTGGATCAGCGAATTCAATATTTTCTAGATTTAAATAATAATAAAACTTTATTGATTTAAAATAATATTATGATTTATATAATATCTCTTTAGCTACAATTTGAATTCATGAGAAAATATTATAATCCGTATCCTGAAATATATATTTGCTAATTAATTCAATTACCACTTTTATGAAAAACTAAGAATCTTAGCGAGTTTAGTTGCTGCTTGGTTATTGGGTTCTTTGTCTATGGCTTCTCTCAATATACGCCGAGCCGACTCTTCGTCACCTAACATTCTATATGAATCAGCAAGATTTATTAAATTTGCTACACGATCTGGTTGGTATCTTCTACAGACTTCACCAGCTTGTTTTGCTGCATCATAATTTTGTAACTGCTTATGGCAGACAGATTTTTCAAACCAGAAAAGGTGGGATTCTGAATTGATCTTATGAAATTCATTAATTCTATCTATAGTATCACCATATTTCTTATCTTCAAAGCAAGTTTTGATTAAAAGCTTAAGGACGGGTATATTTGTTTTATCCTTATCCCATATAGTATCTAGAATGAATTTAGCTTTTGTTTTGTTGCCTGTTCGAATTGCTTCTTGGGCTGAATCTATGCTGATCTCTTCCGACTGTTCATCCATACTTTCTACTGCATAGTCTTCTTGAAAACCAATACGCATCAAGCTAAGGTCATCTGTTAATTCCCCTTGGAATTCTATCAATTGTGCGATCTTTGAAATATCTGCCTTCCCTTCCTCGACTAATCTTAGAAAAAGTGTCTCATCCTCATTTAAATTTCTCTCACCAATCTCTCCAAGATTGATATCATCTCTTCCATCTGAACCAACTAACAAGATATCGCCAGGCAGTAATTTATACTTCTTCACTTCAAAATCGAATTCAGATTCCGATCCCAATTTTCTCAGTGATAATTCACTCTCTATAAAGGAGGCTTTTCCATCACGGTAGACTACTGACCAAGGATGCTCAGCATTAAAATAGTACATTTCACCACTTCGTTCATTGACCAAGCCAAAAACACAAGAAAGAACCATGGAACCATTGAATGTCTTAAAAATAGAATCTAACTCAGAATAGGTGTTCTCAACCCATTCCATAGGTGTAATATTTAAAATTCGATTGTTCTTTGCTGAGCGACTTAAAATATTATTGATAGCTGTTCCACCAACAATGGCGCCTCCGGCTCCTTGCATAGATTTACCCATAGCATCACCATTAAAGAAGGATACCCAACGATCTTTTCCATCACCGAATCTTAGATTTCCTGTAACACATAAATCACCTCCCAACTCTGCTGTTTTCTTACGGAAGGTAAATTTCTTCTTTTGGTTGATGTAAAATTCTGTTTTAACTAATTTCGATTTATTGAAATTGGTAGAGAGAGGAGTTTCAATTAAAGATGTAAGAAAGTAGTCCCCATCTTGTTGTACTTTCAATGATTGAACTTCTTCCATTTTCTGGGTAACCTCTGCCGTACGCTCCTCCACTTTCTTTTCTAGATTAGCGTTCAAATCGTCCGTTTCATTTTGAACTTGTACAAATTTACTTGCAAGAATAAACATAATTGAAGCCATAAATGCAGGAACTCCTAAACCTGCTAAGAAGATAGCTCCTTGGATATTAAAGATAACAAGTGAAACATCATGAAAGGTCACTATAAATAAAGGAATCAATCCGAATACCATGGCTTTGGCATCTGCATCCTTTTTGATTAATCCCTTCACTACACAAAATATAATGTATACCAAGGTTGGTAAAAATTGAAAAATACTTAATATACCTCTATAAGTTTTCAAGGTTCCATAATCAGGTAATAGAAAAGCTATCAAACTAGGAATCATTAGAGATGCAAAGTATGTGTATTTAACAACATTATGAATGGGCATCTTGAAAAATTTGCTAAAGAATCTTCCCATGAAATACATCATTCCCGATGATAAAAAGATAATGATTTGTTGGTAAAATAAATAGCTTATACCTAAGTATCTATAAAAATAATCACTAAAGAAATTCGTGCAATACAAGGCATAAAAAAATACAGAAAGAGAATAATACCAATTTTCCACATCCTTCTTTCTCTTGAAATAGATCAAAAGGTGATACATTGTCATGATCAAAAACACAAAGGCAACAAAAGCGTTTAAATAAGTATTTATAAACCTACTCGGAAAAAGGAAAGATTCAACTTCGGTACTATCACCCAAAAGACTGTCACCATAAATAAATCCTTCATTTTCTATATATAATTTTATTAATATAGTATTCGTCTCATTTTCTTTAAGTATCCCTTTCGCTATTGTATAATTTCGAATAGAGTTCCAAGCGGACCATGCATGAGGTGGATAGTCTCCACTTTTACCAATGATCTGTCCATTAACATATGTTAAATCTGCCCATGCCATGCGTCCAGGTGATATAGAAAATAATTTCGAATTCGTCTGATCACCTTTCCATGAAAAGTCTTTCTTTAACCAGATGTATCCTATGCCACCTTCCACCAAACTATCTAAAGATCCTAATTGATCTGCGGGTATAGTTTGAAAATTGGCTTCCTTAATAGAATCATAATCATCATTTGGACCACCTAGGGTATACTGCCATTCAGAGGATAAGATCTCAATTTTTTCCTTTTCGTAACTACAATTGGAAAGAGAAAATACAATAGATAGAACTACGATAGATCGAATAAAATTCATGATAGCACTCCGGTTATAGAGTTTCTCAAAGAATGGATATTTTGTAAACAAAATGCTATTATTTTTGTATATTTGAGTCAAAAATATAAGAAAAGCTACTTAGATCCACTAATCAAATATTTTCGGTATTTCGAAAAATTGCTTTTTACGAATATAATCAATAATTTCATTTTTTATGAGATTGGCATCTGATTTTCCCATTTCATACGCTGCTCTAACACCAACAGGATTGGTGTAATCAAATGAGGTGATGGGGAGTGATTTGGATGGTCTTATGAGAAAACAATCATTCAAGACGGAAGGAGATTTTCCAATTAAGGTTGAGTCCTCATAGTAAATGCCTATCTTAGGAAGATTTTTGGGAAAGCATTCTAAAAGCAGATTGTTCGTTAGCCCACCATCCAGATAGTATTCGTTTTGAATATTTTGGATAGAGACAACTGGAGGAATACTGGAAGAATTGATAATAATTTGTTCCAAAACTTCAGGACTTATGAAATCTTTTTCAGTAAATAGAACTTCTGTCATGTTCCACTTTAGCAAAATTTCCTGGACACGATTGCATGGAATCCCTGCTATGCGATCTTTTTCATCTCGAGTAAACGCCTGAGCTGTCTCAGCAATCAATTTGGCAATTATATACTTTGATTTTATTCCTTCTTCCACTTGAGGAGTAGCCTTAACAGTATGTATATAAATTCTGGATCGGCTTGATTTAATTTTCTCCCAATTCATAGCAAAACGAATTGTTCTACGATACATAGTTTCGTGAGGAAATACTCTTTCCCCGAAGAAAAGATTGCTTAATTTAAAATTACTGTCATTGCGTTTTGTGATTTCTTCAAAGTATTCTACAACACTTTCTTCATTTTCAGAGATTAGACATAGTGCCATAGCTGATCCAGCACTAACACCAGATAGTTGGCTAAGTTTAATACCCCACTTGCGGAGTTCATGACCAACACCGAGAGCGTAAAAGGCTTTGCATCCCCCTCCAGCAATTCCGAGGCAGACTTCTAATGGTCGAAAAATTTCTAAAACTGTTGCGGCTATTCTTTCCAGTGGAAGCATAGAGAATTATTTTCACCTAAAAATCGGTCAAAATATAAATTTGCTCTACATTCATCCTCGGTCGAGACAAAAAAATCATATCCGCCTGATGCATATCGAATTTTACAACAGCCTTTCTTGTTTTTATCCTGGTAACGAATGGACTTATCATCTTGTTTAAGATCTACTTGTTTCGCATCAAAGCTCCTATCTGTTTGCGAATACAAAGAAGGAGAGATTCCTGCAATTAGACCTAACAAAACGATTAGCATTTCAAATTTGATTTGTTTAGCTTTCATATGGTCTCTTTAGAGTATCGTAAGTTCTATAGATTTAGACAGATCGAAAATAAAATTAAAAGTCTATTTATCAAATTTATAAATTTATGCAAAACTTCTCAAAATCAATAAATCGCTTGGGAAATGAGATTTCCGCAAATACTTTTTCTTTGCTGATAGGATGTTCAAAGCCTATACTCTTGGAAATTAACATGAGTCCGTACTTTTTGTAATCATTGCCTGATTTAGAATACAATAAGTCTCCGACAATAGGACAACCGATTGCTTGCATATGAACTCGAATCTGATGAGTTCTTCCCGTTTCTAAATGAATTTCTACTAGACTGAACTTTCTACCTTTTTTGGAGTTAATGACTTGAATCGTCTTATAATGAGTGATTGCTCTTCGCCCATCAGGTCTGACAATCATCTTCAATCTTTCTTTGGGATGCCTACCAATTGGTAAATCTATGGTTCCTTCTGTTTCCGCAGGTGATTGCAAAACCCAGGCATAATATACTTTATGTATGCTTCTTTCCATAAATAATTTGGAAAGATAAGCATGGGCTTTGTCGTTCCTTGCTACGATCAATACACCCTCAGTGGGCTTATCCAAACGATGCACTATTCCTGGACGACTTGTTCCTGATTGAGAGGAAAGTTGATTGAATTGAAATAATAAACCATTGACTAATGTTATCGATCTATCACCAGGACCTGGGTGTGTCGCAATTCCTGCAGGTTTGTGAACGATCCAAAAATCTTTGTCTTCCCATATTATAGGAATATCCATAGACACTGGTTCGAGATTTACTTTTGGCTTGGCTATGGAAGTAATTTCATAAATTTCACCTGACGAAACTTTATGTCCCGTCTTCAAAATTTCTTTGCCGTTTTTCAGTACTCCACCTTGACGTATCCAAGATTGTATGGTAGATCGACTTAGATCATCTGAGAGTGTTTCCATTAAGAATAGATCTAATCGTTGGTCGTTGTAAGATTCTGGTACTGTTGTTTCAATTTTCATATAAGTTTTTTTAATAAAAAAAAGGTGTTTGTTCGCTTTTTAAACTTGAACTATAGTCTAGAAACAGCAAACTAGACATAGGAAGGAAGGTCAATCCATGAATTTCAAAAAAATCTTGAATCTTCTCATTATCGCTATATTATCATTAAGCGTAGTTCTTTGTGCTTCTAGCAAACCGAAAGAACCAGAGACAACAGAAGAAACCCCAGCAGAAGAGACTGTTGATACATCTACAACTAGATCATTTGATATGAATCTTTTGGATGAGATCAATGTAACCCTCAAAGAATACAGATACCCTGATGGCGTCAGAAGAAAAGGCTTTAGCTATAAGAAAGCTGATGTAATTAAAGAAGACTTCAATCTTTGGGCAAAAGAAAATGTGAACTTTATTAAAGAGGCTTTGGATAAACTACCTGCTGATTATAAATTAGTAGCAAGAGGCCATGCAGATGCTTCGGGACCAGAAGAAGCAGAAGGAAGTAAGAAAGGTAACGTTTATTACTCAACTATTCGTGCTGAAGCTGTGAAAGAAGCTCTTGTAAAGCAAGGTCTACCTGCTGAGAGAATTACTACTCAAGCACTAGGATCAACAGAACCAGTTCAAGGTTTTGATGATACTGATGAAATCAACAGAAGAGTAACTTTCCAAGTTATGAAATCAGAAACTCCAGCAGCAGAATAAGAATTCTATTCTATTCTTCAATGGAAAAAGCCCAAGATGTAAGTCTTGGGTTTTTTTATACCTACTTAGGATTTAAGTTATTAAATTCTAAAATCAGTTCCTTTAAGCTAAGTAAGCCCTCTGTAAATTCCTCTTCCTTTTGAATCATACTCAAAACTAAAACTATATTTGGCGATTTTATTCCGTATAAAATTCCAGATTGTATACTCTTATGGTGCTTTTTCAATAAACTCAAACAAAAATCATCTTCAAAATCATTTGAAATTTGGGTCTCAAGAATGACATACCATCCTCCATCCGGAAGCGTCCATTGTAAGAATTGCCCATCTATGATTTCGAGCAACTTACCATAATTTCGTTTCATTCGATTGATTAATTGATTTTGAATGAGCTTCCTTGCATCTAATACATTAGGAAGCACTGTTTCTGCAAAACCATTCACTGATAAATATGTATCTGCAAGCCATTCCAAGCGATTCTTTAAAGTTTCTTTCATTGAATTCGGTGCTTGAAGATGAATCCAGGAAAGTTTGGCACTAGGAAGTAAACAAATCTTAGAAAGTCCATTTAGTGTAAAAATGGGAACTTCAGAAGACTTAACAAAATTATATTGTGAAGATTTGCACCAAGCTATGTAATCTGCAAATACCTCATCTATGAGTATAGCTAGATTTAATTTACTTGCAATACTCTTTAATAGGCGAATTTCTTCTTGGCTGAGAATCTTTCCCGTTGGATTATTGGGCTGAACTATTAAAATAGCCTTGGTAGTTTCAGTTACTAAATCTGGAATTTCCTCTAAACTTTCATACGGAATTGTCTCAACCAATTCCCAACGAGCAAGATGTTCCAAAAGAGGATAGCCAGGATTAGGGATAAGTATACTATCATGAGGATTAGTGATTGATTTTAGAATATAAGAATATGCTTCACTTGTACTTGCTACCAAGAAAAAATCATCCTTATTATAAAATTCTTTATCTAAAGGAAAACGATCTTGGTAGTATTTCACAACCGCTTCTTTCGCTATAAGACTGCCACCAGCACTTGGTTCGTAAATAGAATTCCATTCATGAGCAAGACTAGTCGCAATGATTTCTTTAGGAAAATACAAGCCGCACTTCGTGGGATTTGATTCTGTAAGATCCTGGACAAGTATTCCTTGTTTAAGTAGGTTCTGCTTCATTAGATCTACTGGATTTTGCTCAAATTCGGCTGATTTATTCTGATATGCTATTCCATCGCTGCGCTCATCTTCCTTGCGTGCAAATTGTCTCTCGTCTAAAGATTTTTCTTCTAAATCTTCAAATCTATAGGATTGAAAATGACTCATAAAATGAATATTTATTTAGTGTAATTAGTATGGAAGAACAAAAACTACACGAACACAAGAACGAACGCTGGATCATCCTTGTTCTCGCCTTTATGCAATTTGCCCATATTCTCGATTTTGTGATCATGATGCCACTTGGTCCATTTTTCATGAAGGAATTTGGAATCAACCCCTCCCAATTTGGAATCTTGGTTTCTGTCTATACTTTCAGTGCAGGCATATTTGGATTATTAGGTGCATTTTATATGGACCAATTTGATAGAAAGTCAGCCTCTATTTTTGTTTTTGCAGGATTTACTTTGGGAACTCTATCCTGTGCATTTGCCCCCGATTACTACACTTTGTTAGCTGCAAGGGCGATTGCTGGTGGTTTCGGTGGAATAGTTGGGGCTATAGTTCTTGCCATTGTGGGAGATATCATTCCTTTCTTTCGAAGAGGCAAGGCAATGGGTGCCATTATGTCAGCCTTTTCTGTTGCATCTGTAATTGGCATCCCCATTGGAATGATCCTTGCGGAAAGTTTTGGATGGCATGCACCATTTCTGACATTAGGATTATTGAGTTTATTCTTCATCCCACTTGCTTATAGAATTCTTCCTGAAATGAAAATGCATTTAGAAGGTTTTGATAAAAATAAACCTGTTTGGGAATCTATTGGCAAAATTCTCTCTTATAGAAATAGTTATTTAGTTTTCCTATTTTTAACCTGTTTAATGTTTGGTGGTTTTACAATCATCCCCTTCTTGACTCCGTACATGGTTGGAAATGTTGGAATGCAAGTCAACGAATTGAAATACATTTATCTTTTTGGTGGATTGTTTACTTTCTTTTCGATGAATTATATTGGTAAACTTTCTGACAAATTTGGAAAACAAAAAACTTTTACCGTGGTCGCAGTTTTATCTTGGATTCCTGTACTTTTTGTAACCAACATGACTAGAACACCTTTGCCTTTGGCTCTTGCTGCAACGACTATTTTTATGGTTTTGGTTTCAGGAAGAATTGTGCCAGCATTCGCCATCATAACATCTACAGTTGAACCTAGCCTTAGAGGAAGTTTTATGAGTGTGACTTCCTGTGTCCAACAACTAGCATCTGGGCTTGCTTCCTTACTAGCAGGATTTCTTATTTATGAAACCTCAACCAAAGCACTTGTGAACTACAATTTTGTTGGACTGATTGCTGTTGGAGCCTCGCTTATTTCTGTTTTTTTGGTTTGGAAATTGAAAACCACTTCTTAAACATAGTCTTATGAAGAATATTATTTCCTTTTTCAAAGAGAAAAAGAACAAGGAACCTATTTCAATGGTAACTTGTTATGATGCAAGTTTTGCTTCTATTGTCAATAAATCGGATGTTGATTGTATTTTAGTTGGTGATTCCCTTGGTATGGTAATCCAAGGACATTCTAGCACTCTTCCTGTAACTCTTGATGAAATGATCTATCATACAAAGGCTGTCAAACGAGGTGCGCCCAATAAATTATTGATTGCGGATATGCCTTTCCTTTCTTACCAAACTTCCCTTACAGAAGGAATTCATTCAGCAGGTAGACTTATCAAAGAAACGAATGCCGATGCAGTGAAATTAGAAGGTTCAGATAAAGAATCTTTAGCTTTAGTTAAGCGACTTGTTGAGATAGGAATTCCAGTGATGGGGCATTTAGGTCTAACTCCTCAATCCTATCAGACCTTAGGCGGTTATAAAGTCCAAGGAAAAGATTCTAACTCTGCTGAAAAGATGTTAAAAGATTCTATTGCCTTACAAGAAGCAGGAGCCTTTGGTATAGTTCTTGAGATGATACCTGAAAAATTGGGACAAGAAATTTCTCAAGCAATCCAAATTCCAAGTATCGGTATAGGAGCTGGTCGCTATACAGACGGTCAAGTGCTTGTAATCTATGATTTATTGGGACTCAATACAGAATTTACACCAAAGTTTCTGAAAAAATATGCAGATCTAGGATATACAATTCTCAACTCAGTCAATACTTATCATAAAGAAGTTGTAGATAAATTATTTCCAGAAGACAAAAATATCTTCTGAGCTTCTAGTCTCTTTATTAACTAAAGAATCTTTTCTTTTATTTTAGGATCCTCCAAATTAGTCTCTTTAGGACGAATATAATCTTTTGTTCTTTCGATAAATTCAGCTGGCACTCTCTTAGGTCTAGAAGTAGACAAACCAACAAATAACTGTTCATCTCTCATTCTAGCAAATAACCTTCCTTGTAAATCTGTGATGTCTTGCCTAAAGAAAAATCTAATTTTGTCTATTGAATCTATCCAACTTGAAACCTTTATTCTACTTCCAGGTTCAGGGAGTTCCAAAATTTCTATTTCTCCTCCCATAAAAAATGTGGTTGTATCAATTTTTTGTATAAATTCCAAATCAACAACTTTTTGAAAAAACAAAAATCTGCCTTCTTCAAAAAATTTCCAAATAGCCTCACCAGATAAATTCCAAAAACAATTCATATCACTGAATGGAATATACATCTCATGAGTTAGAGTTTGTATACCTGACTGATACTTGCGAATTAATAAATTTTCACGAAGCAGTAAGTCTGAATCTGAAGTATGATTAAGCGGGAATTGTACAATCTTTTGGTTATTATCAATTAAGATTGCAGTTGATTTTATTTCACAAACAGGTTTAAGATTTTTATCTACTACCATTTGGATAAAATGCAGAACGGAATCATTGTCTTGAAAGAATTTTGTATTCACATCCAAATTCGTGTCCTGGAATTGTTGGGAAAGAAATCGAATCTGATAGATTTGTGGAACCCATTTCATTCCTTCTGCAAGCATTTTCTTCAGTGGATACCCTAGTTTTGATATGAGTTCCATTCTTGCCGCATAACAAAATCTTTCATACGTACGAGATGTAACATGTCGATTCCAATCCAAATCATAAGCATGTGTTGTGAGAGTCTTAGTGCTTTCCATTAAGTCGTCCTAGGTTTAAATTCAAAAATTCTTTGGGCAATCTCAACCAAATCATCCAATAATCTGATATCACCTGACATACGCCATATCTGCAGTACGCCTTCATAGGCAAGAAAAAGAAAACGGGCATCCTTACTCGGATTTGAATGAGATGGAATGTAACCAGCTTCTTTCGCTTGTTCTAAGTATAAAGTTAAGGTTGCAATAGTAGCCTTGGTTACGTTGTGAATGGAAGATAATATCTCTGGTGAACCGTTTGCAATTTGGGAACGAAAGTTAGCCATAGGACAACCAAAAAGATTTACCTTACGGGCTTCTCGCTTTAATATTCGCATCCAAGCTAAAACAAAATCCATAGGCTTAGGATACTTTTTCATTAATTCTTTCAAGAGTAAAAGATTCTCATCAGAATAGAGAAGTAAAACTGTCTTACCTAGTTCTTCTTTTGACTTAAAATGCTGGTACAAACTCGCTTTAACCGTATTTGCTTCCGCAACAATTTGATTGAGTCCTGTTTCGCTATAACCTTGTTTTAGAAAAAGAATCTTACTCACTGCAAGAATCCTTTCCTTTGTTGAAATTCTCTTCTTAGGTTTAGCTCTCAATTCCTTCATATGAATTAGATTGCAATAGAGGATTTTTTCTGCAATAAAAATATACCAACCGGTATGTATTTTTTATTTACATACAGACCAGTTGGTATGTATTGTAAATTTAGAGGTACATTATGGAAGAATTTCTAGATATAACAAAAGCTGCCAGCTCAGTTTCTGAAGCACTCACAACAAGACACAGTATCAGAGAATTTGATAGTCGTCCTATTCCTGAAAATATACTACATGATATTATCAATAAGTCCCTAAGAGCACCAAGTTGGAAGAATTCACAGCCGTGGAAGATACATATTGTATCCGGTAATCAAAGAAATCTCTTATCTGAAAAACTTTCCCAAGCTGCAAAATCTGGGCAACCTAATCCTGCTACTCCTTGGCTTGAATCTTATCCTAGTGATGCTAAGAAAAGAATGTTTGATCTTGGAATGAAAATTTACGGCGTTGCAGGTATAGAAAGAAAGGATAAGAATGCTAGGGATGAATTCATGCTGAGAAACTTTTCTTTTTTTGGAGCACCAACTGCTATATTTATCTCAAGTACCTTCGATTTGAATTTCTTTATAGGCATTGACCTTGGTTGCTTCTTACAATCAGTACTTTTGATGGCAAGAGAACATGGATTAGGAACCTGCGCGCAAGCTGCACTGGGAGCATTTCCAGATGTGGTAACATCCCAGCTATCTATCCCTAAGGAAGAGAAAATAGTTCTAGGAATAAGTTTAGGGTATCCTAAGTCTGAATCTCAATTGAATTCTTACCATACTCCAAGAGAAGCTATGGAAAATTTAGTTCGATTTTACAACTAGAATTATGAGTGCAAATATTTCCATAAACTCCAAACTGTAGATATGGGAATATTTTTCATCTTAATGATTTTTGCAGGTGGATTTTTACTTTATTTGTTTCTTTCCATAGTATCGAAAAAGCCAAAATCAAAAAATCCAGCGAAAGTTAAAAAGGATTCTTCTGTAAATAAATTAGTTTCCAAACCTGGAAATGCGACGTTGGAAACAATTTCTTTACCGATTCAGAGAATTTTATTTGATGCAGGAATGGATAACATTCAAGAACAAGAAGAAGAAAAACTTCTTGAACTTGTTCAATACTTGCTTGATTCCCCTAGCCTAAAGATTCAAATTATAGGAATCTCTGATTCAACAGGTAACCAATCCCAGAATAGAATCTTTGCCAAATCAAGAGCAAGTAAGGTATACCAATACATCAAAGGAAAAGGGATAGATTCTTCTCGCCTAGACACTGACATTCTTCCATCCTCACCTGGTATCACCGCTAAAGAAAGAGAGAATCTAAGAGCCGTAAGGTTTAAAATTATTTAAATTTATTTCTTACTGTGATCTTCTTTGCTTTCGAGATGGTTATGATGGTTCTTTGCATGCCCTATCATCTTCTGGTAAGGAACCGTGCATTCATAAGTGAAAGAAAATGCTAAAGTAAGTAGCATCCCGCAAATAAAAGAAAATGTTGGGAAAGTAATCTTCATCTTCACTTTAGACTCTTAACCTTGGCGACCTTCTATCGTTTGCAATAAAATTACAGTAGCAATGCCAAGTCTTCTATCCAATAAATTTGCTGTATCCATGGAGAAATCTATTTCAAATTGAGGGACAAATGGATTGAAAGTTTGTCGAAAGAATCCTACATTTTGCCCTTGAACTGTAAGTGTAAATCTTTGGGGAATAAGGTTAGTCATCATCCTTCTAAGCATGGCAAATAACATACTGTCTTCTTGAACTAGGCCGATTGAATTCTCACCAGAATCCATGATCTCCCATTCATCTTTCAAGATTGATTTCATACCTTTGCGTCTCAAAGAACCTATGCGCGCTCCTGACTTAGCATCTGTAATATCATAAAAAGATGAAAAATCTATTATACTCCTAGCTCGGATCTTAAGCAATTCCATGTTTTTAGATTCATCACTGTATACTGTAATATCTTCTCGAAGCTTAAAGGCTTTTTGTTTGACATAGAACAATAATCTAGACTTTTGAATATCGTATATTCGAACCTCACCGCCAAATAACTTCCAGAAGCTCTTCTTAGCATAATATTGTGTGTTTGAATATTGTTCCATGTTTTAATCCTATTCTATTTACTAAATTAATCAAGTGAAAAAGTACAAAATGTTCCATTCCAATCACTTTCTTTCTGAAAAATGAAAGAAATTTATTAACCATTTCCAATCAATACTTTGCCAGCAGTCATATTTTGCTTATAAAACTCTAGAGCATCTATTGCCTTCTCATGAGGAAATATTTTATTTATAGATGTAGAAAATATAGTTCCCATATGCTTCTGAACTTCAGCTGCTTCTTTATGAAACTGTTCTATCCCAATTTCCATAATCCAATAGGTAAGCCAGAAACCTTGAACCACCTTGTCTTGAAAAATCATCATTCCTGCATTGATTGGAATAGCTTGCTCTGAGAGGGCACCATAGGACAGCAATGTTGACTTGGCGGGCATGATAGCAAGTACCTTACCTGCAATTTCTCCTGCTACGGCGTCGATGCAATAGGTTGCGTTTAATTTTTTACTAAGAACTAAAAGTTCCCTTTCAAATCTAGGATCCGATGAATTTAAAACATTTTCCGCCCCGATATCATCCAGAGCCTTCATTTGGTCTTCTCGTCTAACAATACTTATAATGGGAATATTCTTTTCCTTGCAAAGTCGAATTACCATTTTACCTAGAGCGGAAGCAGCCGCAGTCTGAACAATACCCTTATGTCCATCTTTCAATGCGCGGTGGACCATGGCCCAAGCCGTCATAGGATTCACAAAAAGAGAAGACCCTGCTTCTAGACTAACAGATTCCAAGAGTGGAATGCAATTGGTTTCTTCTGTGACCATATACTCACCCCAGGTTCCATCTCCCGTACTAGAGACACATGCAACTCTATCACCTTTCTTCAAGTGCTTGATTTCCGAACCAGCTTCTTCTATGATTCCAGACCCTTCAAATCCAGGAATTACAGGTAGCTTCTTTTTAATTCCGTATAACCCTCGTAAGAACATTAGATCGGATGGATTGATGGTTCCAAATGCGTTCTTAATTAGAACTTGGTTTGCTTTCGGTTCTGGTTTGTTTCGATCTGGAGTGTATTCCAAAATTGGATTATCAGTATAGTTGCTAAGTATTATTCCTTTCATAAACTAAAATATAAAAGACTAATGGGAATTGAAAAGCGATTTTATAGAATATAAAAGTATTTTCCTTTATAAAATAGACTAGAAATTTCACTTGCAATCCTTTTCTGTTTCTGAGAGAAAGGATGGAACTTAAATTTAGAAAGAAGAGAGATCTCCTAAGCATGCCTAAAATCAGTGTTATCATACCCACATTAAATGAAGAAGAACTTCTACCTACTCTCTTAGAATGCTTGAAGCAACAGACATTTCGAGACTTTGAAATAATAGTAGCTGATGCTGGCTCGAAAGATCAGACACGTAAGATCGCTAAGAAATATGGAGCCCTTGTTGTCGATGGTGGTATGCCAGGAGTTGGAAGGAATAAAGGAGCTGAGGTCGCCAAGGGTGAGTTCCTATTTTTCTTTGATGCGGACGTTCTTCTTCCCAATGACTTTCTTGCTAAGGCGTATGGTGAGATAGAAGAGAAGTTTGTTGATTTAGCAACCTGCGAATTCAAGCCTCAATCTGATCTTCGTTTAGATAAGGTTCTGTTCCAATTGTCCAATCTATTTGTAAAAATCAACCAAAAGCTCAATCCAAGAGCGGCAGGCTTTTGTATTTTTATTTCTTCTAGGCTATTTCGAAGAATCAAAGGATTTGATGAGTCCGTAAAATTGGCGGAAGACCATGATCTCGTTGAAAGAGCTTCCAAGTATCGATCTCTTCATTTTATCAATTCAACTCACCTAATGGTAAGCATACGAAGACTTGAGAAAGAAGGTAGATTCAGCCTTATTGAGAAATACATGCAAGTAGAACTTCATTTGCTGACCAAAGGAAGCATTCGTAGAGAAGATTTTGTAAATTATGAATTCGCGAATTTCAACCCCAAGAAAGATAACAAAGAAGATAAGAAATTTCTTGATGAACTTGAGAAGCGAATCATCCAAATGGAAGAAGGTTACAATAAATTAACCGAAGGAAACATCATTGCTGACCAGAAAGAAAAGTTAGAAAAGAACCTAGACAATATCAAAGATATGTTCCAATCTCTTTTCAAATTTGGAAAATAAACAATAAACGAATGATTCATATCATAAATAATTCCCTTAGATTTTTCCATTATGAGTCTGAATAAAACCTTCTATTCCGAGAAAAATATCATAGTAACGGGAGCAGGCGGTGGTATAGGTTCCGAAATTTGCAGACAGCTTTCTGAACTTGGCGCCAATGTCTATTCTTGTGATCTGAGTATTGATTTTATGAAAGATCTCAGAAAGATACAAAATGTACACACCGAGAAGCTAGATGTAAGACTTGAAAAATCTTGGCTAGCACTTCTCAAAAAGTTCTCTAAGATTCCCTTGCATGGTTTAATCCAATGTGCAGGTGTACTAAGGCCTGGCTATGTCTATGATTTTAGAAGTGAGGATATAGACTTTCATATTGATATCAATCTTAAAGGTTTAATTCTTGGGACAAGTCTCACTTCGAAAATTCTAAAAAAGCAAAACTTTGGACATATTGTACATATTTCTTCTCTAGCTGGGCTAGCTCCCATTCCAGGAATGAGTTTGTATTCTGCTTCGAAATTTGCAGTGAGGTCTTTTTCGCTGGCTACAGCCCAAGAATTGAAACCTTTTGGAATCACTGTATCTGTCATCTGCCCTGACGCCGTTCGCACTCCCATGCTGGATCTTCAGAAAGATAAAATTGAAGCTGCTTTGACTTTTTCAGGAAGCACCTTGGACACGAAAGAAGTTGCAGAGGTTGTTCTTTCCTCTTTCACTCGTCCCAAATTAGAAATTGCACTCCCACTCTACCGAGGAATCTTTGCAAAAGTCGGAAATCTTATTCCCTCTTCCAGTGCATTTTTATACCGACTAATGATTCGATTAGGCATCTCAGGACAGAAGAAATATCAAATTCGTTGAGTAATTTTTCGCCAAATAAATGTTATGCCAATTGTAAAAAACAGATAAACCAAGGAATAGAATAATGAGTTAGCTTTTGGCTCACCAAAAATGCTCACTGTCGACAAGACAATCTGCTTTGTAGATTTGCCATCGTGTAAGACTAAATTTAAAATCCTAGAAAATAAGCCAGTGAATACAAATACAAAGAGTGCAGATTGTCCAAGCAGTAGAATGGGTTTCAAAATTTTTGCATCCTGCCATGATTCTGGTAAAGAATACAATATTAGAATAAAAAAATATGCTGAGGCACCAGTTACTAAAACAAAACTAGAGGACCAAAGGCTCTTGTTAATGGGAAAGACATTATGCACTAAGAAGCCTAATATTAGAAAAAATATTCCAACAAAAAAAATCTTACCAACAACTGGAAAATATACTTTCTTCTGATTATCAGGGAATAATCGTAAAAGAAAATTCGAAATGGCTCGAATAGAACTTTGTAATTGAAATTTTTCCTTTGAAGTTAAGTCGACATTTACTCTTTGATTTATAATGAACCATTCCGAAATCCAAATTCCCATGAGAGCGCTCGCTATGGAAGGAATCGTACTTAGAATACCTTCTGGATCCCAAACTTTGGTAATCTTCCAAAGATGTCCATTCAGCAAGGAGCGATCAATATAAGCCGCCCAATTGTAAATGGAATCATATCGAAAGGGAACATTTTGTACAAAGTTCCAATCAGGAGGAGCTAAATATACAATCCCAATTGTATAAGACAAAAGAATACAGAGATATAAAATAAACTGTAAGCTAGAGTTTAATCTAAGATAGATAACATAAGCAAAAAAATAAACTACACCTATTCTCTGTAATACGCCAGGAATTCGCAACTCGGACCATTGGTAATCAGGAAAACCATTTAATAGCAAACCTATGCTTATTAGAAACAAGGCCCTAAGAAATATATGAAAAAGAATTCTAGCATCCGACTCAGCTAATGATTTTCGTTTCGAATAAGCAAAAGGAATGGATGCACCGACCGCGATTAAAAAAAACGGAAATACAAAATCAGCAGAACCCAAGCCATCCCAAGTCGCATGTTTGAAGAAGGAATAAATTTGTCCCCAATTACCAGGATTATTCACGATCACCATCCAAAATACTGTGAACCCGCGGAAGAGATCTAAACTTTTATTTCTAGGTTTCAATGGAGGTTATCCTCTTCATAAAGGTTTTCTAATGCAATGATAAATCACAGCATTCCATTTGAATGAACAATTATCAAGTAATAGTTTACTTCTAAAAGATTGTTTGGGCGCCTTCTGCCTTGTTAAAACCAGGGGCTATAAGCTTGATTCTTCTTCGTTGAATAGAAAATGGAAGCTAACATAGAATATGCGGCAATTTGGCATCTAGCTTGCATAGTTTAAGTTCCCCCCCCCAACGAGGATTTGCCCTTTCGAGCCCAAACGACATGGTTGTCGTTTCTCGCACTTTGGAACACGATGTTCCAGAGTGCGACGAGAAAGGGTAAACCGAGATCTTGTTCGCAAGCAGTGGTAAGAACAATCCGTCCTCCTACTCTTGAAATATGCGAATCCATCACTACCCCATCACCATTTTCTATGAAAAATGGTGATGGGCAAAGTCGCTGCGGATACAATCACTTCAACCAAACCTGCATTCAATAAGGATTCCGTTTCCCTTTCAATTCTGGCAATTCGTCTATTTGTTTTAAAATCTCCTCATAGCTTCCCCAACCTTTGCGTCCCATATAATAATCGGAAGTACATAGAGGCATATTCTTCTCGCCAGGATATACCTCTAAGACTTTCAATTGGATTGCAAAGATATTCCCAAATAAGGTAGTCGGTTTGAGCGGATGATAGGTTTGCATTGCATCGATGATCTTATCCTCTTCTTTGAGCTCTATATCATAACTAATAATTTTTTTAAATTTAATAACAATTTTGATATTCATCATATTATTTACAGCATTATAAGGTGCATCGAAGTAGGTGAGCTTCATCTTTTTTATACGCGCATAACGGGTGTCAATTTTTCCGTCAAACTCACAGTAATTTTTGAAGTAAAATTTAAAATAATCTTTCAAGTCGGTTGGTATTTGTCTGGATTCTCTAATATCATCATCGTAAAAATCATGTGTATAATCAGCCGATACATAGATAGCTGGTTGTGTTCCTTGCCAATTGCTCACAAACCAACGCCGCCTATCGCCTGATTTTTCGATTATTTCAGCTTTATCTTCGTATTGTAATATTCTTTTAAAAGTGCCCTCTTTAGTTTAATAATTTGTTATATAAAATAAATCGGCTTCTAGAGAGGTAATTAATGTTCCAGTCATAAAGCCATTATTGTGATACTCTATCTTTTGTTTAACTTTTTCTAGATCTTGTGTATCTGTTGTAAAGAGTAAATTTACAGATAAAATAAAGAATAATACAGCTTTTTTCATTTATTTTTTCTCCAAAACAGTAGACCATCGGTTTCCACGTTCGAAATTTGTTCAGGCATTTTGAGAATGTATATCATTGCCGTAGGATTGAATCCTACAGTTTCCCTCAAATCAATTCCATCAACAACAATACACCATCCTACCTTTTTTACACTAGATTTTTATGTTCATGCTCCCAATCCACTACTTCCATAAATCATCTTCACAGATGGATTAGTTTTTGTGAGGATAAGTCACAACCTAATAACTTTTTTCTACGAAAAATGCTGTAAGGTCAGGCAAAGCTCAAGGTAGTAGAATATTATGCGAGGCAAATACGAATTATCTAACCTTCTAAAACTCTTCATTAACTTTTTCGGCTAGGAGAATCTTAATTTAAGATTGGTATGGAACATCGTTTTTGTTTGCTAATATTTTAAGCCTTTCTAACAAAGATTCAGGAAGTCGTAAAGAAATCATTTTGTTTGTTGGTTTTAAATTCGGGAATGAAACTTTTTCTAACTAATTAAAGTTAAAATAATCTGTTCCATCATTATTATCCCAGAACTTTACATCTTCATCTGAATTTTTGAATTTAGGTATTTTTTTGGTCAATATTTTTATAAAGATTCCGTTCTTTCTTACTCATATCTTGAGCAGAAATAATTCTAATTTTACTTTTTCGAATCGTAAAAATGACAAATAATTTTCTACCCTCATTGGTTATTCCTAGAGCAGCAAATCTAAATTCATTTTGGGAATGAGTTTCATCTGCACTAACCAAAAATGATTCGTTAAAAAATTATCTCTTCTATCTCACCTGGTTTGACCTTCTGACTAATCCAATTCTTATCAATGTTTCCTTTATCCCAGTCAAATCCATCGATATTGGAAAAATTTAGAATCTTCATTTATATTTATAAGATATACAACCGAATCTTTTCAATCATCACTTTTTTTGTCATCCTAAGGGTGCTTGCGAAAGAAGATAATGGATCACCTTGCACTTCGTTATACTATGATTTAACTTTAGGCTCAACAAAGAAACTCCTATCCCTTCCGTAATCGAAAAACCACTTGATTCCAGGTTAGTTTCTACTCCTGTCTTGAATGGATTGTATCATACTTATTCTTAGCAAAAAATAGCTAAAATTTTTACCTTAAGGAAACAATCTTTTGTTAACCAAAAATCTACGAGGAAGCTATATCCGTGCAACTTGAGAAGTCTGCAAAATGGCTCTTTTTTCCTAATTTTTCTTTTTAAAAGTCTAAACTTTTTAAAGAATTCAGTTTATTATCTTTCTTAACTGTAACTTCCATCAAATATCATGAACACTTGATTCGCTTTATTATTTTTTGTAATATTCAGTCATTCAGCACCATTTCTAACGCTCAATCTTCACTTCGCTAAATGGTGTTGGATGCTGGGCTTAGGCTCACAGGTAGCTTGTCACATCAGAAAAGGCTAGATCTTCTATCTTCGTCTTGCTTTTCCCATTGGAATATGGTTTCACGTAGTTGGGGAGTTGCACCTTCAACAGTGGCAACTAAAGTAGATTGATTGAGTGTTGCATTTCGGTGGGATTTACGCAGAACGTATTTTCCACATTTGATAACTTCGATGACATGTTTCTTGAAAGGATCTCTTTCCTTTTTGGAAAGTTCTTGCAGGGAATAGTAAAATGTTGTAAGACCTTTGTAGTACCAATCCATTTGCTCACAACTTCCAGTTGGCCAGAGATCTTCTAGCAAGAATTCTGGATCTTGGATTAAGGATTTGCCTTGGAATGGTTTTTGTAAGAGTCTGCAATGGAAGTAAATTTCAAAATCTAAATTACGATCCTTGCCAGCTTCGAAGTCAACTTCTATCCATCGTATCCATGATTTCTTTTCTTCCTTAGTAAGCATAGGAATGAGTGCGAATAAATATGCTTGTTCACGAAACAGACGTTCTACGGAAAAATATTGAAATATCTCCAAGGGAATAGTAAAATGATTTTTCTTCCATTCAATTACGTACGGAATGTTCTTGACATCTGTATATTCAGGAGGAGTCTCTATGGATGTTGTATCTCCGAATTGAGTGATAATAAAAATTAAAGATAATAATTCTTTTTTACTTAGGCTCTCTAAAATACTATGAACTCCGCCTTTTTCCACTAAAGCTCTGAAGATCATTCTTTTCTGTTGTAGTGCTGGTTGGTGAGGCGATAAAATAATACCTAGATGCTTCTCGAAACCTCTTAAGGATTCCCGTTCAAATCGTTCAACATTCCCAGCTATAGCAAACGGCATAATTTAAAGTGCTCTCCTACCAATGTCTTTCCTATAAAAAAGCGAATCAGTTTTAAAACTATTTATAAACGAGTAAGTCTTGTCAATAGAATCTTTTAAGCTATCTCCTAATGAGACAATTCCTAGAACTCTACCACCACTACTCACAATGTTACCATCATCTGCAAATTTTGTTCCTGCATGAAAGATCATAGTATCTTTTTCTTTAGGTTTTATTGAATCAATCAAAATAGATTTAACATATTCGCCAGGGTATCCTTTTGCTGCAAGAACTACTATGGATGAATGTTTGCTTGAGATTTTTATTGGAGGATTGTTGATTAAGTTATGCGTACTAACATTATAAAAAAGTTCCAAGACATCTGATTCAATTAATTGTAGAACCGCTTGGGTCTCTGGATCACCGAATCTACAGTTGAACTCTACGACATAGGGATCTGCCTTAGAATCAATCATTAAGCCTGCATAGAGTACACCCTTGTATGGTTTGCCTTTCTTTATTAATTCTTCAAGCATAGGCTCTATAATTTTTGTCCTTACCTTTGCTATGACAAGATCACTTGCTATGGGTGCAGGACAGTATGCACCCATTCCACCTGTATTAGGGCCCTCATCATTATCATAAGCTCTTTTGTGGTCTTGTGCTGCTGGCAAAAGTACGTAATCCTTTCCGTCACAAATAGCGAAGATACTTGCCTCTTCCCCTTCAAGAAAATCCTCAATTACAACTTGGTTTCCACTGCTACCGAACTTTTTTTCTAGAAAAATTTCTTTCAAGGATTGTTCAATTTGTACGGATTCTAGGCAAACTGTTACACCCTTTCCAGCTGCAAGACCATCTGCTTTAATTACAAGTGGCAGTGTTTTTTCTTTGCAGTACGCCAATGAAGAATCATAATCCGTAAACGTTCTGTATTGAGAGGTAGGAACTCCAGCATCTAACATCAGTTTTTTGGCAAAATCCTTGGATCCTTCCAATTGTGCACAATACGCTGAGGGCCCAAAACACGGAATTCCAAGCTCTTCCATCCAATCTGCTACTCCTGCAACAAGAGGATCTTCAGGTCCTACTACAACTAGATCATAGTTTCCCTTGCATGCTGTTTGGAATTCTTCTTTGTTGTTCCAATCTAGACTGCCTTGAGGTAGCAACTGGTCTTTGTTAAATCCTGCATTTCCAGGATAGACTTTTAAATCAGCAAGGTATGGCGATTGTAAAATGGAATGGGCGATAGCATGCTCACGCCCACCACTGCCAAGCAGTAGAACTCGGTATTTTTTCTGCATCTTAATTTCCTAATCGTTCGATAGCGTTTTTAATAACGTCTTTCTTATCTTGAAGAACTTGCATCTTTTGTTTTTCTTTGTCAACCACATCAGCTTTGGCTTTTTCAAGAAATCCAGGATTCGAAAGCTTTTTATCAATCTTATGGATCTCTTCATCTAGTTGATTCAATTCTTTGCTCAGCCTTTCTTTTTCTTTTGCAAAATCTAAAATCCCTGATAATGGCAACGCAATCTCCCCTTTAGAGAAAGGACCGATAGCATCCGATTTATCTGGGATATAATTGCTTATTAGCTCAATAGATTCAGCCTTGGCAAGTTGCATGATATAAGTAGATTCAGTTTTAACAATTTCTGCAACTATGCTATCAGCAGACTTTAGTATCACCTTACACTTCTTATCCGGCTTTACAGAAAGTTCAGCTCGCATAGCCCGAATCTTGTTGATGATTTCTATCATAAGTTCAGTCTTAGCAAGTCCTGAAGAAGCCTTCCAATAAGCAGTGATTGTAGTATTCTTGTCAAAATCCTTAGCAAAAGATTCGGGGAATGATTCAGTAGCAAGTAAGTTATCACTGAATAAAGAATGAATCTCTTCTGTGATAAAAGGCATAAAAGGATTCAGCAGTCCCAGAGCTTTCGTAAGAACAGATACTAGAACGTTCTTAGCCGTGTTAGATGATACCTCTGTTGACTTGCCATAGATTCGTGGCTTAACCAACTCAATGTACCAATCACAAAGATCTCCCCAGATAAATTCATAAATCACTTGAGCCATTTCAAAGAAATGATAATTACTATAGGCTTTTTCATATTTTTCTAAGGCTAAATCAAAACGAGATAATATCCATTCATCATTTGGCTCCAGCTCATCCTTGTTAATTGGTTGAGGCTTGAAGTCATCAGCTAGATTCATTGTTATAAATCGAGTAGAATTCCAGATTTTGTTACAAAAAGAACGGTAACCATCCAATCTACTCTCATCAAAAATTATATCTTTTCCTTCGGGAAGAACAGCCGCCAAGAAAAAGCGGAAAGAATCGGTCCCGTATTTTGCCATCATATCCAAGGGATCAACAACATTACCCAAACTCTTACTAAACTTTTTGCCATCTTTGTCACGAACCAATCCATGAATGAGAACTTTATGAAATGGAACATCATCCATAAATCTAAGTCCAAACATAATCATTCGTGCAACCCAGAAGAATATAATATCAAAACCTGTTACAAGTATAGAATTTGGATAAAATTTTTTGAGGTCTTCTGTCTTCTCAGGCCAACCGTACACACTGAACGCCCAAAGTCCTGAAGAAAACCAAGTATCAAGAACATCCTCATCTTGCTTGATATCTTCTGCTTGAACACTCTTTCCCAATTTTGTAAATTCTTGGATAGCCTCATCCAAAGATTCAGCTACAACCATATTTCCATCATTCAAATAATAAGCAGGAATTCTATGGCCCCACCAAAGTTGTCTAGAGATACACCAATCTTTGATATTCTCCATCCACTCAAAATAAGTCTTCTCCCACATCTTAGGTATGAATTCTACTCTACCACTTTTCACTACGTCGATAGCAGGTTTCGCAAGAGGTGCGATATTAACAAACCACTGCGTGGAAAGTAAAGGCTCAATTACAGCACCACCTCTCGTATTGTGTCCAACTGCATGAGTGTGATTTTCAATTTTATCAATAAGGCCAAGCTTTTCTAAATCTGCGACCACCTTCTTTCTTGCTTCAAAACGATCCAAGCCAGCATACTCACCACATAACTCGTTTAAGCTTCCATCCAAATTCATAATCAATACTGGCTTTAGACCTAACCTCTGCCCAGCTTCAAAGTCATTTAAATCATGAGCAGGAGTAATCTTCACCAAACCAGATCCGAACTCTTGTTCTACGAAACTATCCATTAGGAGTGGAATCTGTCGATTGGTCAATGGAAGTTGAATACTTTTGCCTGCGAGCTTAGAATATCGAATATCATTTGGATTCGCACAAACTGCAACATCACCAAACATGGTTTCTGGACGAGTTGTTGCAACAACAGCAAAACCAGATCCATCTACAAATGGGTATTTGATATGATACAATTTGCCATGCTTTTCCTTGTATTCTACTTCTATATCAGAAATTGCAGTCTTGGATACAGGGCACCAGTTGATAATTCTTTCCCCTCGATAAATCAAGCCATCATCGTAGAGATTTTTGAAAACTTTGATTACTGCCTTAGACAAGCCTTCATCAAAGGTAAATCTTGCCTTACTCCAATCTACTGATTCACCGAGTAACCTTTGTTGGTTGGTAATTTGTCCGCCAGAATGAGCCTTCCAATCCCAAACCTTTTTTATAAAATCTTCTCTGGTAAAATCTGTACGTTTTGCACCCTCTTTGGCAAGTTCGCGCTCAACAACCATCTGAGTTGCAATTCCTGCATGGTCCATTCCAGGTATCCAAACAGTTGATTTCCCTTTCTTACGTTCCAAGCGAATGATGATATCTTGGATGGTATGATTTAGAGCATGACCTATATGCAGAAATCCCGTGACATTGGGAGGTGGAATCACGACAGAAAAATTTCCGTTCTGGGAATTTGGACTAGGTGAGAAAGCCTGCTTCTCTTCCCATGTATCTCGCCATTTTTTCTCTACAGATTCGGGTTCATAACGATCGCTGATATTTTTCTTCATAGTTTGTGCTAATTTCTCTTGGAAGTCTCGTTCTACAGTAATTTTGGTCGAGACCTAGGGTCAAGAAGCTATATGTACCTTGACCTAAAAAAGCATATTCTGGAACCTGTTCCCATGAACGCAAAAACTGTAAAACTTCTTAAAAAATTCGCGACCCTGAAAGGAATTTCTGATAAACAAATCAAACGTGAATGGCTAGGTAAATCCCCTGTTGAGAAAGATAAGAAAAAACAAGAAATCCTGAAAGAACTTACTAAGGCTTAAGACTTTTCCTTCTTCAAATAGGAAACTTTGATTTTGTTACTTGATCCAACTAAAGCATCTACCAAAATTTCCTATACTATTCTACTTTTATTATCTGTATTTTTCTCTCAACAAGCTTGCTCCGATGGGAAGAAATCGAAACCCATAGAGAAAGCTGAAATACAAATTGACAAAGAGAGATGTACACTTCGTCCTAATCCTGGTCCTTGCAAGGCTATGTTTACTGGTTATTATTACAATCATTCCAAAACGTCTTGCCAAGAATTTGTTTATGGAGGTTGCCAAGGCAGTCTCCCTTTTAAAACTCTAGAAGATTGTGAAAAAAGCTGTCTATGATTTTATCTTCCCTGATCCGCTAGTATTTCGTTTTTTTCATCTAACACTACTTAATCTAATATCAAATCTATCCATTCCCTTAGTTGGAATTGCAGATACCATCTTTTTGGGGAGATTTACAAGTTCTGAACATATAGCTGGAGTTGCCCTTGGTATCGTGCTTTTTGAATATCTGTATTGGGGATTATCCTTTCTCAGAATGGGAACAACTGGAACTACTGCAATACAAACTGGACTTGGAAATGAACTTGGCGTACAATTAGTACTACTTCGCTCCATAATCATTGCACTTATTTTAGGAATAACAATTGTAATTCTGTCTCCATGGATAGAACAACTAGGTTTTACACTACAAGTTGGCGATGATCGAATTAAGACGATTGGAATATCTTATTTCCGTTCGCGTATTTGGGATGCTCCTTTTACCTTGATGAATTTTGTGATAGTTGGTTGGCTTCTTGGAAAAGCAAGAAGCGATCTTGTTCTCATCGCTATGATCACAGGAAATCTTGCAAATATTCTTTTAGATTATCTCTTCTTAAAAGAGTTAGGAATGCAAGCTGATGGAGTTGGCCTAGCTTCTGCCTTAGCGCAGGTGATTCAATTTCTATTATCTTTGATTCTAGTTCGAAATGTATTTTCCAATCTAGTCGAAGCACTAAGTTTCAAATTAGTCTTAAAAAAAAGAGAATTCCTAAGTCTACTTTCTTTCAATAAAGATATATTTATACGAACCGCTTTTCTCATTGTAACATTTTCTTTGTTTCGAAATTTTTCATCTTCCATTGGCGTATCTACTCTTACTGTTAACTCTATTCTTTTTCAATTTATGTTGGTCTATGCTTTTTTCATCGATGGTTCAGGCTATGCTATTGAAACTTTGGCTGGTGATTTATTTGGAAGAGGAAAGATTGCTGAAGTAAAGAAATTAATTCGAATAGGCTTGAGTTTCTCTTTTTTGGTTGCTGCAAGTTTAGTATTGATATTGTCTATTTTTCCTGTACAGATTGTAACAATAATATCCAAAGAGGCAAATCTAGTTCATGATTTAATTGATATGCTTCCTTGGGTTTACCCTGTACTTTTTCTAGGTGGCTTTGCTTTTGTTTATGATGGATTATTTCTTGGACTTGTAAAAGGTAAAATTCTACGCAATTCTATGATTCTAAGTTCTATTCTCTTTTTTCTACCTGTAGCAATTCTTGGGTTGTATTGGAAATCCAATCCTATCATATGGATTTCTATGAGTACTTATATGCTAGGAAGAACAATCACACTTGCTTATTCTGCTAGGACAATTCTATGCACCACATAGCAATTACTACATCTAACTTAGAAGAGATGGGAAAATTCTACCAACAACTTCCTGGACTCATTGTCCAACAAGCGAATCTAGATATTAGTGGTAGAATGCGATCGCTTTGGTTCCAAGTAGAACATCAGAATTCAACTCTCATGATAGAAAGGGACAGTATTTCTAAGGCTCCCGCTGCATTTGTACTTTCTCTGAAAGACTCAGGGAAGACGGAACAAGAAATTGAATCCTTGGATTTGGCTTGGGATGGAAGGACTGATTTTACCCTTTACTTCCGTGATCCAGATGGCAATAAACTAGGCTATAGCAATTATCCGGATCATTGGAATTCCGATCTAATCTGATTCGCTTTAAGGGATATTTGCTGCTTTTTGTCTTTATCAAATGAATTCCATCTACTAACTGCAAAATCTACTCTTCCTTGTTTTTTATAAAGTTCAAGATTCCTTCCTATGAAATCCCAATAGAGTGCATTAAAAGGACAGGCATCTTCTTCTAATAATCCTGTTGCTTTGTATTTACAAGATTTACAGTATTCAGGGCCCATCTTTTTGATATAATTAGCAGACGAAATGTACGGCTTAGTTGCACAGATTCCTCCATCTGCGTACGTTCCCATACCTACAACATTCGGAGTCACTACCCATTCAAATGCATCTATGTATGCAATCCAGAACCACTCATTTAACTCATGTGGATCCACAAGCATAAGATTTGCAAAATTCGAAAGAACCATAAGTCTCGTTATATGATGGCTGTAACCTCTCTTGATCACTAGTTCAACAGTTGAATCTAAACACTTTAAACCAGAATTCTTTCCCCAATACAAACCAGGCAAGGGATTCTTATGCTTGAGTGAATTGGCTTTTTTGTAATTCATTTCATTTTCCAAGAAGATAAGCCGCATATACTCTCGCCAACCAATGATTTGGCGAATAAATCCTTCTAAGGAAGCAAGAGGAATTTCTTCGGAAGTATTGTATCTTAATTCATATTCTTTCACACAAAATTGAACAACTTCATAAGGATGCAATAAACCAAGGTGTATGAGTGGACTAAGCAAGGAATGAAAGAGATAAGGCTCTTCTATGGACATTGCATCTTCATATTTTCCAAAATGAATTAAGAGGTTTCGTGCAAAATGACCAAGCCAATGCAAAGCCTCTTTTCTATCAACCGGCCACTGAAAATTTTCTAAGCTACCGAATGATTTTGGGTAGCGCCTAGAAATGAGCTCTGCTACCTCTTGGCTGATTTCATCAAGCTTCACCCATGCTTGCGCCAATGGGATAGGATCTGTTTTCTTCCAATTAGATCGATTCTCATGATCTAAATTCCATTTTCCACCTAATGGTTTATAGCTGATATTTTTATTACTTTTAGTTTGTTTGGAATCTTCCAATAGTAATTGAAATTTAATTCGCATCTTACGATAGAAGGTTTCATGAAGATATTTCGAACCTTGGGGAAAAATTTCTCGAAACTCATCTCGATTACAAAGATACAAATTATTTGTATGAAATTTCATCCATTTGCAATCGGAAAATGGATGCGCGACCTCAGGCTCTTGTATATCTAAGCAGTGAATTTCATTTATAGCAAATTCTTTTTTTATTTCAAGAAGACTAGCTGCATAATCAAGTTCAGAATATTTATAGAGAATCTGAAATCCCATCTCTCCTAATTGCTTTGCAAAATGTCTCATCGCACTCAGAAGAAGTACGAGCTTTTGTTTATGGTAAGGTCTTCGATTTGGCTTAGCGGAAGTCTCGACAAAGAGGAAGCAGATTGATTCTCTTTCCTTTGCTCTTGAATTAGAATCTTGTTGCTGAGTAAATAAGGTGGAAACCTTATCATCTAAGTCCAAATTCGATTTTTCAGATTTCGATAAATAAGGGAATATCAATTGATTGTAAAATGAAATTTGATCAAAGGGTATAAAAATCCATCTGTCTATAGGAGCTGCTTTCTTCGATTTACTTGGATGGAAGTTTTGGATTAATGAATAGAACGACATACCTGATCCATATATTCTATATAGACGATTTTCCAAGGATCATTTTCATTAAAGGAAAGAATTAATTCATAGTCAGGATGAGGATCAATCTTTTGGTTTGAATGGAGAAGTACAATTCCAGTTTGTTTCGGTAAATTTTGCAACCAATGTTTGGATAATTTTCGCTTCTGCATGATTTCATATCCAATGCGACCCATCGTATAGCGAAAATTAATTTCTGATCTTAATCTTTGAATTCCATCATCACATATAAAACCGTCTATTGATATCGGACCTTCATAATTTTCTGAATCAATAAATTTTTGCCAAGAATCAACAAAAGGGTAAATTTCATTATAAAGTCGTTTTACTTTATTGTACCATTCTGGCTTTTCTCTCGGATAATAGAAACTTCCTTTGTAATTGAAGTCTTTTCCTATCAGCATCTCAGCAATATCCAATAGTTCAATTTTTTCTCGGCTAACATGAATAAGAATTCCAAAATCCAAAATCCTATTGGCTTGATAAACTTCCATCACGGCTGGATAAGGAATGCGGTTCAATTTAAAATTTTCTTTGGCTGACTGCCACACAACATGTCCATTTCCTGAATTACTTAAGGCTTCTTTAATAATTATTGGACATTTTGTATTTTCTGCGAATTCTATGATATCTTCTGGAGAATATGCTATTTTAATACTTTCATCACCGTAGCTTATTTGTTTAGAAAATTTAGCCTGTTCAACTTTGGAATTGAGAAATGCAGATGATCTCCAAATATTTTCATCCAAATTAATTTCATTGGCTATAAGCGAGTGAACTTTACCGAATTCGATTAGTTCAGCATCCGAATCTATAAATGGTAGATTCTTATTGACTAAGGAAATTGGCTGACCGAATTCCCATTTACGTTCCAGCCAATGGTCTTGCAACTCTTGGGGAATTCTTCCATTCATTACAACAAAATCCTTGGAATTTGCTAGCGGAAGAAAAACCTTTTGATAGAAGTATATACGAGAAAGCTTAGATTTATTCCAATCAGGTAACCTTCCTATGGTAAGAAGAGAACTTAATTCTTTCTCAAACCAAGGATTGAAAGAATAAACTTTTTGTTTCAGTAAATTCTTCGAATAGCTGTTGCAATCCTTTGTACATTATCCTTTGTTAGATTAGGATAAACAGGAATACAATGTGCTTTTTGGTACAATCTTTCTGCATTTGGAAAATCAGATCGATTCAACTCAAGTATAGAATGTAAGGGCTCTTCAATGATACGACTTGTACCAATGTGAATTGATTCAAAATAACGTTTTGTTTCATCATAACTTCCAGAAGATACAACAATTGGAAATCGATTGAAGGTATCTTCTATAGGATGGGAGAAATAGGTTTCAATTCGAGATGAGCTCACCGCTTGAAGATAGGATTGAGCAATTTTTTTCTTACGATCTAATAATACTCCTATCTTTGATAGCTGTTCAATACCCAAGGCAGCTTGGTAATCAATGAGATTGTAATCGTATTTAGCTTGTTCTACTACACTCACTTTGGAACGCCCAGAAACCATAGAACGCAAGCTTTGGTTTAAAGCAGAATCATTTGTTACAACCATAGCACCATTTCCAGTAGTAATGATGCTCTCCACTTGAAGTGAACATATTGAAATTGTTCCTTGTTTACCAACTGTGACTCGTTCGCTGGTGGCTCCAATTACCTCAGAGAAATCTTCAATACAAGTAATACCTTCAGGTATAGAATACTCACTAGCATCAAGAATACAACCAAAGGTGTGATCTAAGATAATAAGTTTGGGATTGAAATCTTGAATTGCTGATTGGAATTTTTCCTTGTCCATATGAAAGGAATTTTTTGCAACATCTACAATAATGGGAGTAGCTTTCAGTAAGAAGATTGCATCTAAAGCCTGAATAGGAGCCAAAGAAGATAAGAGAACCTTATCTCCAGCACCAATCTGTAATGTTTGTAATGCGATGTGATAAGCAGAAGTAAGACTGTTCATGCTTAGCGTGTGTTTGAATCGGAATGTTGTTGAAAATAATTTTTCGAATTTTTCCACCATAAGTCCTGTCGAAAGATTATCATCAACAAGGCATTCAAGAACTCCTTTGATGTCTTCTTTCGAGAGTGTGGGTTTCAAATATTCAATTGCGATATTTTTTTTCTGAGTTCTCTCTAGTAAATCCGCAGCCATTCCAACATCCTTCTTCCCTATTCAATGAGACATAATCTCTTAGGGATTTTTTATTTCAACCCTAATTCTAGCCCTTAAAAGTACAAGGTTTTTCTTATCCAAACTAGAAAAAACTTAGCATTTTCGATCCAAAAGCATGTTTTCCCTCCAAATAGGTGGAAAATACAGAATTGAATGAGCGAATTTTTCATTTCGCGAAAGACTGTGAATGAAAATCTTAGTTCAAATCCAAGCCACCTCCTTAAGGGGGTGGCTAAGTTTATATCAATCTCCATGTACACATATTCCGACTTCAATATCAAGCTCAGCCAAGGTTCAGGAATAGGGGAGTTAATGCAGGACCTAGGATCTGGGCTTGAACATGCTCGTAGAATGAATCTCGAAATATCTATGCTAGGTGGAGGCAATCCAGCTCATATTGAAGACATGGAAAAAATTTTTCGTGACCGATGGAGATTTCTTTCTGGGAATGAAGCCCTCATCAATCGAACCTTGGGGGATTATTCTTCCCCTCAAGGATTTTTAGAGTTTAGAGAAAAACTTGCCCACTATCTCTCTAGACATCTATCCTATCCTCTAAAGGCATCTAATATAGCAATCACGCAAGGTTCTCAGTCAGCATTTTTTATGCTTTTAAATTCTTTTTCGGGAGTTTTTCGTAAGGAAAATAAATTTAAGAAAATTCTTTTACCAGTTGTACCTGAATATATTGGCTATGCTGACCAAGGTATCCAAGATGGAATCTTTACATCTCTTGCTCCAATTGTAAGATCCACAGCTAAGAACAGATTTGTTTACGAAATAGATTTTCCAAGTTTAGAACATTGCTTAGAAAATAATTCTATAGGTGCAATCTGTCTCTCGAGACCTACCAATCCCAGTGGCAACTTAGTTCCTAAGGACGATATGAATCGACTCTTAAGCATTGCTACCAAATACAAAATTCCCTTAATTGTGGACAATGCTTACGGTTATCCCTTCCCGAATATAACCTTTCTTGAATCCAATTTGGATTGGAAACCTGGAATGATTCAAGTACTGAGTCTTTCTAAATTAGGTTTACCAGGATTAAGAACAGGGATAGTTGTCGCTGAAGAGGAAATTACTTCCCGCATTGCGGAGATGTCTTCCATTTTGAACCTTGCTCCTGGGAATGTAGGTTGTCTTTTCGTAGAAGATTGGTTGGAAAAAGATCAAATTTCAGAATACAGCAATAATATAATTAAACCATATTACCTTACAAAATCTCAATTCGCCTTAGAATTTTTGGATCATAACTTACAATCTAATATCGAATATAGTATTCATGAAAGTCATGGAGCCTTGTTTCTTTGGCTTTTCTTCCCAAATCATCGTTATACTTCAAGACAGTTGTACGAAAAGTTAAAAGCTCGAGGTGTATTTGTTATTTCAGGAGAAAATTTTTTCCCAGGTCTTGGGACTGATTTTTCGCATAGGAAACAGTGCATTCGATTGACATATTCGAGGAATACTGAAGAAGTTATCAGAGGAATCAAAATTTTAGCTGAAGAGCTTTCTCTTTAAGACAATGGCAAACCCTACAGAACTCAACGAAGAAGATTTTTTGAAAGAAACATTTGAAGGAAGTTCAAATGGAATTTCGCAGGGTTCTGTTTATATTTTTTCACCTGATAGTCTTGGCTCCTTGAATCCTACCGCAAGAGCCATCATGGATGAATTGAAAGATTGGCACAAAAGAGTCAAAGCACATGGTTCTAAAGAAATCCATCCATCTTATTTACTCACTCTAGATAAAGTTCCCGAAGCTCTCAACAAATTCAATAATCTTTCTGTTCAGAATAAGACGGAAGCGGCGATACACCTAGCTTTGAAACAAATTATTGACTTTGATAAACGAGGTCAAAATCGGGTTGCATATATTTACCCATTTCTTGTACGAAATGGAAATAAAATTACTTCCAAAATCTCAATTATCTCTCCTCAAATTGAATCCAAAACAGATGTTATACCCTACAGGCAAGCTTGCCTAAGAGCATCCCAGGAATTAATTGACATGATTCTTTCCCATCGTGCCAAGAAGATACGAATTGTAGATGAAGACACACCTGGTGCTTATTTATTCGCGAAAACAAAAAATGAAGAGTCATGGCTCTTTCCTAAACTAGCCTCCTTAGATTCTGAAATATCGAATTTAGTTAGAAAAGGTTTTGCACCTGTTCCACCTATTCCAATTCCTGAATTTACTGAAGATGTAATTCATTATGCGAAGGAACAGAAGTCTGTAGTTCAAATCCTACCCGATTACCACATTATTGTCGATGAACTAGAATTAAATGAAGATGGTTCTTTCAAGAGACAACCAGAAATAATCAATCAATATAGATCTCAAGTTGATGGTTTAGAAAAGTTTATCGAAACCCATTTAAGAAAACTTGCAACAGAAATAAAATACGATTCGTACATCGAGAGAATGAATGAATTTCATGCTCAACATGTTGTGGCAGTCGCTCATGGTAGAAGGCAGAATTCAGATAAAGCAAAAGCAATGATTGAATTGGTTGAATCTTTTCCATTTGAGAAAGCAACTTCCAATTACGGTAAAAGAATCAAAGAAACTACCGACCTATCTATCAAAATTCTTAAAAAACTTTTAGTAGAAAAGGATCAAATCTTTGATCGCAAAGATGAATCTGTTTATGTAAAAATCCGTAAGCAAGTCATGGATAGAATTCCTGAATATACTAAGAATAATAATGTCCTTATGAAAATTGATTTCCCAGAAGAAATTGTTAAGATGGGAATCAAAGAAGAAAAGCGTATCGAAGATCTTTCAAATCGTTTAAAGAATGATGTTACGGAAAAATTTTCATACCACGAATTCAAAAAAGAGAATGGGGATTCTATTTTTTATGTTGTCGACCATGGCTATATGTCTGCCGTATTGCATAAGTTAACTGCACATGCGAATGATAGCCCTGAATACAAAAGACAGCTTGATATTGCCAAAATCATCAATGATAAGCTATCCAATCCCAAGCATCCAGAACTAAATAGTAAACTCAGGCCTGAAATAATTGTTAAACTAAGTTCTGATATGCGTGAAATGGACAGAACGCACCAAGAAAAAATTCGAAACCAAGAGTTTCAAAAGAAAATAAATATACCAGCAGGTTTATTGAGTTTTACAGCTTCTATATTAATTTTTGTAACCGCTTCTTACTACTTAAGGAGTCTAGTTCCAGTTGTCTTTGGTGTTCCCTTTTCTACTATAATAGGTGTTATGGCAGCCTACTTCTTCCGAGAAAAAAGCAATGATGAATTAAGAGCAGAAGTTTTGGCTTCAGGTAAATTTGGAACATTGGGCATAGATCATCATTCTTCTGGAACGGGAAATTTTGGAATGATAGATATGCCAGGTGACAAAGCTGGTAGCGGAGGATTCTTTGGAACCTCTTCTTCTAAAACTGGGTCAACTTCTTCCTCAAAGGGCGATACCATGGTATCGGAATCCAATGAAAAGAAAGAAGCTAAAATCTTGGATATTCTTCGTGCTGCGGATGGATTGGTTTTTCCTAAAAAATTTAATAAGATCACTGAAAAAGTCATGGATCTCAAAACAATGAGAAAGAAAATATATGGTTCTCTAAAGGATATTCGTCGAAGAAACTTAACTATGAGTAAAGAAAGAGACGATAATAAAGTAGCATCTACTGTAGAATTTGCCTTGGTTCAATCCAGTGCTATTATAAATTTTCCTGATGAAATCGCGATTAAAACTATGCCTAACACATTATATGTACTAAAGCATGATTTAAAGTCACCTTTATTTCGTGAACAGTTAGCTGATTCATATAGAGAAGAAATGAATAAGAAGAAGTTTGACAAAAAATTGGTAAAATACTATACTTTCTTAATTAATACGATTGAAATGGAATATTTCAAATATCTACCCAAGAAAAAGCTTTGAATTTTACAATCCTCTCATTTTTTACTAAAATCTTAATATTCATTATTTTCATTTCAAATTATAATTTGTTAGCTGAGGACTTCAGCGACCTAGAGGAAACCAGAGTTAAAGTTTATGGATCAGAAAAAGATAAAAAATATCGTTTAGATGGCTTTTTTATAGAGTGGGAGAATTGGCCCAGAGAAAATCCAAGCCACAATCATTTTCATTTTTTTTGGTTTGCAAACACTACCAATTATCCTAAATTCAAAAAGAATCAAGTATTTCCTTTTTTTTCAAATATAGAAAGCAAGATAGATCCAAGAAAATCAACGAATTATCTACTCTTATATAACTCTAGTGTTGATCGTGACAAAAATGAAACTACTATCTTATTTCCTTTTTATTTTGCTGGAAATAGCTCAATCAATAATTCAAATTATCTGGGAATTTTTCCTTTCTTTTACAAGAGTAATAAGAATTTAAATTCTTATAATGAAAGTAAATTACTTCTACCTGGATTTTATAAAACTGCAGAGAATGATTTTAAAAATAAAGAATCCTCTAAATTTATAATTTCCCCTTTCTATGTTTCTAATTCATCCAAGTCCCAAGATATAGAATATTCAAAATCCTGGTTCCCAATTATTCCATTCTATTATACAGCAGAAGATAATAAGAATAAGCATAATAATATTATCTGGCTATTAGATACGAATCACAATAAATTGACTGAAAAAATTGATAGATTTTGGTTCTTACCAATCTTTTATTGGAAAAAAGAGGAATACTTAAATATATTTCCTCTTTATTTCAATAAACTATCTAAGACTGAAGATTCTAATGTTTGGTTCGGAATTATTCCTCCGATTTACAGAAGTTATTCGCCCAATCATTCGACTTTTTACTTTTTAAATTTCTACAAATCTACCCAAAAGATATCCACTACGAAAGATTCTTTTACAACATTCTTTCCATTCTATTTTCACTCTAATAATAATCAAAATGAATCTTTCACTCTATTCCCGATTTTATATCTAAATCAAAAAGATAAGGATTCTTCTTCTCACACCAATCTTTTGCTTTTATATGATCATGGCTTAGATAAAGATAGCAATCTCAATAGATTGTGGTTGATGCCGTTTTATTTTTATAAAAAAGATATTTACAATTATATTGTTCCTTTCTTTTTTCAAAATTCTAATAAGAACAAGCAACAAAATGAGATTTCTTCTAATTCATGGTTTGGAGTTCTTCCACCTATTTATAGAAGCTATTCTCAAAACCATTCTACATTCTATTTAATAAATTTTTTTACATCAAACAAGAAAGATAAATCTAAAGAAGAGAATGTTACAATTTTCTTTCCATTTTATTTTGATTCAAATAATTCATTGAATGAATCAATGACTTTTATTCCTCTTCTTTATTTCAACAATCGTGAGACAAATTTAAAATCTCATACTAATGTTTTGCTAGCATATGACCATTCCCTAGACCAAGAAGGAAATTTAAATCGCTTATGGATAATGCCTTTTTATTTTTACAAAAAAAACTCCTATCAATATATTGTTCCTTTCTACTTCGGAAATGATGAGTCGACACAATTTCAAGATAGTACAACATGGGGACCATTTTATTACATAAGGAAGACTGAGTCAGTTCATGAGAAATATTTTCTATTGTACTACGAAAGCCAAGAGAAGGGAAAATTTATTGACTCTCATCTAACAAATATTTTCCCATTTTTCTATTCATGGGATACTAAAACTAGCAAAGTAATACAAGCAAGGACTGAATTCAATAAAGGATTCTATCTTTTTCCAATTTTTTATAGAAATGAAAACACGAACAGGGAAACCTATTCTAACTTAGTCGGACTAGTAAGTTGGACCAAGGATAATAAAGACGAACTGATTCAGAATACTATCTTTCCTGTTAGGTTTTATAAAAAAGATTCATATTCAATATGGTTTCCTTTTAGTTTTCAATTTTGTAAAACTGAAACATCTTCAGAGACTGGAAAAAGATGGGGAGCTTTCTTTTACTCAAGTTGGTCACCCGAAGAAGAAAAATTTTGGATATTCAACTATTACTCCTACCAAGATAAGAAGAAAGATTTGCATTCTAAAACTTTTTTCCCGATCTATCATTCGTGGAAAAAAGAAAATTCTAATGGCACTTTAGTTTTTCCATTTTATATAGATGCAGATTTTCGTGATGAGAAGGATAAAGATAAATTTAATAATTTTAATTTAAACATCTTAGGCATAGCATCCCAAACATCCAAGGGAATTTTTCAACCTAGCTTTTCATTTGATGGAGGAAAAAAATCCAAATACTACTATTTAGATACAGATATATCATGGTTGTATTATGCATTTCGTATCTCCAATCGAACTAGCAATAAGTTTATTAAAGATTTATTGCCTGGAGAAAAGCCAGATCCTTCGAGTTTAGGATTAATAACAAGCTCAGAAGATTCAAAGTCACCGCGAGTCAATTCAAAGAAATCTTTTACTCGAGAAGATTCATTTAATTTCATTGGTGTGAATGTACTTTTTGGAGTATTTGGTTATGAGGCAGCCGATACACAACGTCACATTCGATTGCTCCCACTTGCTTGGTTTACATACGATACAGAAGTAGATGAGAATATTTATGCAGGTCCTTTACCCTTACCCTTTGTTTGGTATTCATCGGCTAACCTTAAGTATAGAGTAATTTTTCCTATCTATGGATACCAAAATTCCGAGGACGCAGAAAGACATTCCTATGGATTATTTATTTTCTTAAAGGAAGCATTGGTTGAGAATAACACACAGGAAACTTCTGTGGTCTGGCCATTTATCAATTGGCATGAATCTGACATTAAGTCAGGTTCAAGAGTCTTGCCTTTTTATTGGCAGAGAACCTCGAAAGAAGAGAAAGAAATATCTGATTCCTTAATTATTCCTCTTGGTTTGACCTACTTAAATAAAACAACTAACAATCAAAATATTTCTACTAAAACATGGATTTCACCATTTTTGTTTAGGAATGACAGTCCCTACGAAGATGGAAAGATCGAGAGAATTTATTCGCCTTTTGCCTTGTTTTATTGGAGTAGCACTCTCACATCCAAAATAGAAGATAAAGTTTTTCTTTCACCGATTTTTTTCAATTTTGCAACAAAACAAAAGGATAACAAGCAGACTCAATTTTCAAATTTTTGGTTGGTACCTATTATAGGATTCGAATCTGAATCGAATGATGATTATTGGTTGAACTATTTTATTTTTTACAATAAATCAAAATCTGCTAAGGAAGACAGCATAACAATATTTCCTTTATATAGTGAAACGAATCAATACAATAAAAGTGAATTAGTAAATCAGTCTAACTTTTACTTCCCATTATTTCCTATACTAACTAGTTATAAGCCGATCCATTCTGAGAATACTAAAGAGCAATTCAGAATAATTTCTCCTTTCTTGTTTTCTACTTCAATCAAAACCAAAGAAGAATCATTATACCGAGAACAACTCTATCCTATTCCTTTATTTTATTCTGAATTTGATAAATCAAGCGATACAAATTTTTATAGTTTATTATTGCTATTCCAGTTTGAATCAAAGCCTACAGAAGAAGTATATAGAATATTTCCAATTCTACAGCTATCGAATCATACAGTTCAAACAAATTCAACAAGACAATCGAGGAATTGGATCCTGCCTTTGTATTGGAAATCAAATTATGAATACCTCGATAAGAACCTAAAGCAAATTGAAGAAAAGAAATTCATATCGCTTCCCTATGCATCCTTTTCTTCCAAAGAAAGCAAAACAATAGTAGTTCCACCGCTTCTTTATTATTCAAGATCCAATAATAAAGAAAATTTCCAAAGTATATTTTTCTTAGCAAATCACACAGAGAATGAAGAATTTGAAAGTTATAATTTCTTTCCTTTTTATCATTACTTTTCTACAAAACCAAGCTTGGGTAAGTCTTCAGAAATTGATGAGAAGATAAATACAAATGATAAACTATCTTTAAATCAAAAGTCCAACAAGAATCCAAGGAAAGACGATTCAATTCTTGCACCAAATATACATTATGTGAATCGACTCTTTCCTTTTTACTCATACAAAACGAAAGATACAAATTCTGGCACACCTGTAAGTAAAGAATTCTTAAGTATCTTTTATACCTTAAGTTCAGAATATAATAAAAGTGGTGAATTAGATAATTCCATATACTGGATACCTCCTCTATTGTACTCAAATGAAAGAAATCAAATTGGTTCAGAATGGACTTGGCTATTTTTCATTCGATCAAATTCCAGTGCAAATTCTAACTCGATGCAAATTTTTCCAATATTTCATACTTCAACTTCTACAGAAAAAAATATCATTCAAAATAAAAATTGGTTATTTCCTATTTACTATTTTAATACAGAAGTATCAACTAAGAATGATAATATCGAAAGCTTAACAATTTTACCATTTTTGTTGTACTATTCAAGCTCAGATAAAGATGAAGAATACTACAATTGGATGTTTATCGCCAATTATAAAAATTCGAACAAATCTAATTCAGTCAATTTCTTTCCTCTCTATCATTATTATTCAACGAATCCAAGTTATAAAGGAGAACAAGAATACAACAATAGATTTATTCCTTTTTATTCTTATTCATCTAAGACAAGTGCAGATGGCAAACCAATCGAGACTAATTTCCTAAGCTTATTCTATGCGAGTGCATCAAGCTATAATGAGAAGGCTGAATTAAACTTATCAAAATTCTGGATTCCATTTGCTCTCTACTCTCAGCAGCATACTCCCGGTTCATCGGAATGGACTTGGCTATTTTTCATAAAATCAGAATCATCAGCAAGTAAAGATTCATTTAATATTTATCCTATCTATCATTCTTCTTCAAGTAAAGAAATTGAAGCTAATAAATCAAAAAACTGGTTCTTTCCTCTTTATTTTTATACTTCAGAACAATCGAAGGATCTTACAAACAAATCTAAGCAACAATCAATAAATACAAAGTTAAAATCTAATGAAAATAAATTATTGAATAATGAAATCGATTCAAAACTATTTGTTTCATTATTTTTTAGATACTCATCCTATTTAAAGTCAAAACAAAAGGATGATTACTATACATCTCTTTCCTTTCCTATTATACCCCTCATATACAGTGAATCTAGTTTAGATTCTTCTCATCTAAATTTATTCTACCTCTTCGATCGCAAAGTAGAAGAAGACCAATTGACTCGTTTCTTTCTTTTTCCATATTACTATGAAAATGATGATCCTAAAAATACTAAATCTACATCCTACCATCATTTGATTCCATTTTATTTTTCAGGAATTGATGATGAGGAATATTCAGCATTTATCACTGGTTTGTATATTAATTCTACCAAAAGAAGTACTTATAAAAATTTCTTATTCCTTCTTGAGCAAGAAAGCTATAAAGATATATCCGCTTTTGAATTCAATTTATTATTTAGAGCTTTACATTATGAAACAACAGATTCAACATCCAATTTTAAATTCATCTATGGTCTAGGGGAAGTCGATTTAAAAGAAAATCAAACGCAAATGAATTTAGCTTGGCTAGGCTATGAGAATACTTCAGAATCGAATTATTTAAATCTTTTACCTTTGTATTATAAAGATGTTACAAAATCAAAAGATTTTGAATGGATTACTCCTTTACTGTACTTTTCAAAGATCAATCCAAAAGAAAAATTGGAACATTCTACTTTAGGACTTGTATATTATAATTCTGAAAATTTGGAAACTAAAGAGTCTTTACAAAGTGTTCTATTGGGAATACTTTATTACAAGACAGTGAAGCCTAAAGAAAGAGGTTACACAGGTAGAGGAAGTTTATGGGGAGCACTCTGGGAATACAATACAGAAGATGAAACGAATTATTCCAAATTTTCTATTCTTAAAATTCTCTATTCCCGAAGAGAAGATGACCAAGGCGTTCGACATAGAATTTTATTTTTAGAATTTTGAATGTTTATATTAGATCAGAGATATTTTCATAATTATTTATTCGGAAGCTTTAAGGATTTCCATAGCATCTTCAAAATCATTTTCGCTTACAAAGATACGAATCAAAGCATCTGAATGGGGAAGGACTCCTTTAATAGAATCAAAATCATTTCCCATAGCAAAAGTCTCTATCCCATAACTTTTCAATAAACCTTTTAGCATTTCTGCTTCAATAGCATCCATTGTTTCGTACAATAATTTCATATGAATCAATTTAAAAATTTAACTTCTACCATTACATCTTTGAAGCAATCTTTTCGTTCTTTGTCGGGCGAAATTTTCTCAAGTTTAGTATACCAAGTGCCATCTTTGGATAAGAAATCCATCCAAAGAGAATAAATGGTCGCATAACCATTTTCATTTTCTAACTTTAAGATAGAATATTCGGTACCTTCTAGTCCCATGTCCTTATCAAATATTTCCCCTGTTCGAGTTTCAATTCTTACTTGAGATGGAACCATCTTATAAGAAGTCCCTTCTTTCTCTTCTTTAAACAAATTAGCTTTCCAAGTTAAAATTTTAATTGAAAGCATATTAGAAGCTTGGATTTTTTTTTGGTATTTAATTCCTTCTTTAATGTGCGTTAAATTAATTTCATTTTCCTTTTGCTCCCACTTACCTTTGACCTTCCTTCCATCACAGAGAATCACTAAAAGTTCCCGGTTCTTGCCCTTGGATTCAGTTGATTCTTTCTCTAAATTATTTTCCTTATCTGAGGAAGATTTCTTATCTCCACGGCTATCTCTTTCTTCTTTTGGAATCTCAGGCATTTTGGGATCAGTAGGTAGTTTAGGAGACTTTTGAGAGTAAATATTTGCATGAAAAAATAAGGCTAAGATCAAAAGATAACTATTTCGGTTCATTATTTAATTCGTTTCGAATGAATTTACTTGTCAACAGATTCCCTATATCTTTAGTATAGTTTCCAATATGGAAGAATTGATAGTAAGTTTAATCCACCCTTTACCGACTCTAGGACTTTTAGGAATTATATTAGGAAGTATTCTTATCCTTGGCAAAGGAGCTGATATGCTTGTAGAAGAAGCAGTGGTACTTTCGATTCATTGGGGAATTCCTAAAATGATTATCGGTGCTACCATTATTAGTTTAGGAACGACTTTACCTGAAGTGACTGTTTCCGTTTTTGCAGCAATCTCAGGCAATCCAGAAATCGCACTTGGGAATGCAGTAGGCTCTATCATTTGTGATACAGGACTTATCTTAGGAATTGCAATTTTGATTTCACCACCAGACATCGATAGAAATTTAGTAAACCGACAAGGGTTAATTCAATTTGCGGCAGGAATTTTATTAGTTTTAGCCTGCATTCCTTATAACAACATTACCAGCTTATTTACGACTGGTGGAAATCTCTCTCAGTTTACTGGTTATATCTTTTTGATTTTACTGGGAGTTTATTTATTTTTCTCGGTAAAGCTTTCAAGAGCTCCTGGCAATAAATCTCAGTTAGATGATGAGATAGAAGAAGTACTGGAAGAAGAAAAAGGAAGTTCTTTGGTTTGGGTCTTTTTGAAATTAATTCTTGGAGTTTTTCTTGTAATCGCTTCTTCCAAAATTTTGATACCTGCTGTCCAAGAAACCGCTCTTCGTATGGACATTCCAGAATCCATTATAGGAGCAACTCTAGTTGCATTTGGAACTTCCCTTCCAGAGCTTGTTACCTCTGTTACTGCAGCAAGGAAAGGGCATTCTGAATTAGCTCTAGGAAATATAATTGGTGCTGATATCTTAAACGTACTTTTTGTATCAGGCGCAGCAGCAGCAGTTACTCCTGCAGGACTCAGCGCTCCCGGTAGCTTCTTTCTTTTCTTCTTCCCTGCTATGATATTTGTACTTTTTGTATTTAGAATCGCAGTGATGTTTTCTGATAAACAAATTGGAAGGCCATATGGTGTTGTTTTACTTCTTGCTTATCTTCTAGTAACTGTTCTTAGTTACTTTCAATAAAATAAAAACCACTTCCTAGATTTTCTATCTGGGAAGTACTCGAACTTTTTTTAAAACTTGAATAAGATTCCCAGGCTGAGCCTGTTTCATTTGGAGAAGACCTACAACCTAGAGATTCAATTTCTGTAATATGTTTGATTTCACCCTTTATCCCTAACTCTTCCCAACCAAAACGTGTTGCCCCATCATTTATCAATTGCTCTCCGCCTATATTGTTCTCTTGGCGCCTATCTGAGAAAATAAAAATTTCCTTATTTTGATCCAATGCATTGTTAGCTGAGGACATAGCCCCACTCTTAGAAGGTGTCTCCATCAGATAAACCTTATTTGAAATGCCTGTGATGATACGATTTCTCCTTGGAAAAGTCCATTTCGCATAGCGATCCAAGGGTAGAAGCTCAGAGACAAGGCAGGCTTGGTCGTAAGATTTCATATTTGCATAGAGAACAGAATTACCAAAGGGATATTCCATATAGGCAGGAGTTCCTAAGACTCCGAGAGTTGGTAGATTTAAGTTTATAGCGGTCTGCATGGCTTCCTTGTCAATGCCAAGTGCCATGCCTGACACAATTCCAAATGGACCTGGGGATTCTTGAGCAATTCTTTCAACCAACTTTCTTGTAGCAAATAAAGAAACGATAGAAGCTTTTCGTGTTCCAACAATAGCTGAGTATTCCAATCTTAAAATTTCAGGATTGCCCAAATAGTACAAGACCAAAGGAGGATCATAAATTTCTCTAAGTTGAGATGGATAGTATTCATGGTAATAGTCTATGAAGCCACAGGACTTCTCAAGATACACTTTGTCCATTTTCCTAGATTGCTCTATTTGTTCATGAACCCAATGGCTATCCATGAAGGAGATGATTTTATCACCTAAGTCTTCTAGACTGTGAAATTCTTTCTGCAAATTATTCTTAAACACAAATGTTCTTAACTTAGTATCTGCGAAAAAAGAATAAGGGATCATTCTCTATTTCAATAAATTAGAGGATTGAATCTTCTCAATATTTCGAATTGCATTTTGGTAAGATGAATTATTATTCAATCCACCTCGAATCTCGCCTCTCTTATCAAAATCCTCAATTATAGATTTTATAGATTGGTATTCGGAATAAGATTGATTAGTCTTTCCTAGTTGGTACAAAAAGTTCGCTTTCGCAAATCGAGTTGCAACATTTTCAGGCTCTGCTAAGAGAATAGCATCAATTAAATTCATTGCTTTCTCAACATCACGGTAGCCTTCTTGGATTGCCCAAGTTCCTGTTGAGACAGAAGAGTCAAAGTAGATCAATGCAAGTTGATAGGGAAATCTAGAATCTTTGGGATCAAATCGGGTCAGTGCTTGAAAAATATCCACAGCTCTAGACCTTCGTTCAGGCTCCCAGCCCATATCTTTGGAAGCATTCGCATAGGCAAGACCCATTTCAAATAACAACTGCTTATCGACATCTCGGTAGATCAATGCTCTATCAAAATAAGGCAAGGCAGACTCCCAGTATGCCACTCTTCCTTGGTTCTTCGCTTCCTTAGATAAACCATTCGTATCTGCGCTAGATTCATCCAAGGATCTTTGGTAGAATCTTAGACCCATTTCATAATTACTAGCCTTCATATAAGCCTGAGCTATCTTCCAAGAAAGAGCTCCAGCCTTAGCAGTCTGTCCAACCATATCATGTATGGCCTTATCTAAGTTACGAAGTTCTGATTCATTGATCGCTAAGTTTTGTTTCCATTTCTCAAGGTCTTCAAAATTCACTTGGTTCTTGGCTTGCTTCTTCTCCCAATTCTCTCTTGCCAGATCTTCCAAGGAATCGCAGGATGTTAAGAGTAGAATAAGAGAGAGAGTTATTTGGGTTTTCATAATCTAGAACATCGTAGGTTATCTACGAAAATCAAATTCTTTTTTTATTTAGTTACGCTTATCTAGTAAACCATGGAAGCAAAGACAGAAATTTTGGTGCAAAAATTAGAAGCCGACCACCTCCCTTCGATCGCTACTTTAGAAAGAAATTGTTTTCCAGAATCTTATTGGTCTGAGGATCAAATTCTTTCTCATTTTAGCTCTCAGCATGGAATAGGTATCTTCTATAAATCAGAGAATTTTGCAGACAAAATTCTTTGTTACATACTCTATCTAGAGAATGCTTGGGAAATTGAAATCCTCCGTATTGGTACAGATACCAATTTTCGTCGCAAGAATTATGCCAGTCTTTGCATAAGGAATCTCATCCAAGAAAATTCTAGTAAGACAATACTGCTTGAGGTTGATGCAAATAACAGCAAGGCAATTCAGCTTTATAGAAAACATGGTTTCCAGTTTGTAGACAAGCGAAAGGCTTATTACGAGAATGGTAATGACGCACATCTGTTCATGAGACAAGGATTATTACAATGAAAAAAAACGCATACATCACAGGAGCATCATCCGGAATAGGAGAAGAATTTGCGAATCAACTTGCTGCTTCTTATAATCTTATATTGGTTGCAAGAAACAAATCGAAATTAGAATCTTTGGTTAAGGAACTCAATCTGAAACACTCTGAATCTAAGGCTAGCTTTCTGCCTCTTGATCTAACAGAAAGTAAAGATATTATTAGTTTCTGCAAAACAATAGAAAATGATTCCAACCTTGGAATGCTTGTGAATAACGCTGGCTATGGGACAGTGGGAGAATTTGCGGAGCTTGACATCCAAGAAGAACTCAGAGAAATCCAGTTGAATGTTACAACTTTGGTTTCTGCAACTCATTCAGCCTTAAAGAATTTCAAAAAGCAAAATACTGGAATCATCATCAATGTAGCCTCCATTGCTTCTTATTTGGCAGCACCTTATAGTGCGACCTATGCAGCGACTAAAGCTTATGTTCGTAGCTTCACAGAATCCATCCACGAAGAAGCAAAGGTTCATGGAATTTTAGTCCAAGCTCTTTGTCCAGGGCTCACTCATTCTGATTTCCACCAAAGAGCTGGAATAGAGAAGAAAGATTTTCCTAATTTTATGTGGATGAATTCAAAAGAGGTAGTCTCAACTTCAATCAAAAGTTTGAAAAGCAAACAAGCAATTTGTATACCTGGTGGAGTGAACCAATCTGCAGTTGGTCTCACAAATTTTATTCCATCTAGTCTAACTAGAAAATTTGCTGGGATGTTAATGAAAAAATGAAGTTTGATGTAAATAGTATCGATACCTGGTATAGACGCCTTTTGGTTGTTACCTCTTTTAGTCTAGGGGTTGTCGATTATATGATAGTGATTCCTCATCCTATCGTACATGCTTTCTTCGTTGTTACTATGGCAGGAGTTGTTGGTTATTATACTAATTTTCTTGCTATCAAAATGCTTTTTCAACCTAAGCAAGGGAAAGTCTTAGGTTGGGAGGGTTTGGTTCCCAAAAACAAACAAAAAATAGCTGTTAGCTTAGGCAACTCCATTCAGAATAGATTGCTTCATCCTGAGATTCTCATGGTATATATTTATGAAAAAAATCTTGTGGAAGTTGGTCTCCAGAAACTAGCAAAACAAGTTGATGAAGCCATTCGCAATGAAGAGATTCGTGCTAAAATCACTAGTAAAATTGTAAGTATACTTAAAGAGAAAGGCCCAGAGATCATCAACCAGCTCTTCGATCTTTCGGAGGATGCAATTAAAAATTTTGCCCAGTCTCCCGAAGAAGTGAAGAAAATCTGGAACATGGCAAGGACTCGTATTTTTGATTATATCAAAACCCAAGAGAACAGACAAAATATAGCTGAAAAAGTAAGAGTAGTTATACTGCAAGAGATTCCCAGACTTTCGACAGCCTTAAATGATGGACTTGAGGATTATCTCTCTGCCAAGAAAGCATTAGGAACAATTGGCATTGGTGTCAAAAAGCTAGTATCCTTCAATGACGAAGCCATAGCCGGACTGCTTGAAGCCTTTATCCAAGATCCTGAAACCTCCGATCAATTTATGAATATGATGGACCAAATCATGGATGGCTTCCAAGAGAAACTAAATTCTCCTGAGACCCAAGAGCTTATCATGAGTAAATTAGATGAATGGCTCAACCAATTAGCGGATTATGCGAGACAGAATATTCTTCCCAAAGGAATAGAACGCTTGCAAGGCTATCTTGATGATGAGAATAATTGGAAAGAAATAGACAATTACTTCTTTCGCATGATAGATTGGATCAAGACTCGACTTATGGACTTTATGAAATCTGAGGAAGGTAAGGAATACCTTAAAGTGAATATTGGGAAAATTGTTCACCAAATCAATGTAACAAAACTTGTTGAGAACCAAGTTATGAAACTTGACACAGATGATCTTGAGAAAATGATCCTTGATAACACAGGAGGCAATCTTGTCGTCATACAAGTACTAGGTGGTGTTCTTGGTATGATAGCTGGACTTATCCAGGTCAATGTGCTGTTTGCAGCACCTGTTGGTATTCTTACATTAATTGTATACCTCGCACATCGACAAAATGCTAAGAAATACGGTGATTTGTAGAATATTGAACAACTTCTTGGTATTTATAATTGTATAGCGACTTTTAAAGATGAAAGCCTAAAGGTATTTCTAAGAGCTTTAGACCCAAGTCGGTATTTCTAATCCTATCTAAAATAAGTTAATAATAAAAATATTTACAATGAAAAGGTTTATCCTTTATATCATCTTAAATGAAAAAAATTCTTAACTTATTATTTTTTGGTATCCTAATGAATATAGCTTTCTTATCAAATTGCTCTGCCTTTGGAAAAGATCCTTTCGGCGCTCACCAAGATAAAATTAAACAATCACCTAATTTTGATCTTACAAAAGAACAATTCGTCAATCGTAGACCAGGCATCTTAGATGAAATGCGAGAGAAACAAAACATGTTTACACTATCGATCAAATTTTTCTTTGGGGGAGATGATCATAAATCTCCATCAGAAAAATTACCAGAGATTAAACCAGATATGACAGAATTTTTAAAATCCTCCGAAGGAATAAAATTCATTTGGTTTGGGCATTCCACTTTCCTAGTTAACATCGATGGAAAAATTTTGTTATTCGATCCAGTCTTTTCAGAGTCAGCTGCTCCTTTTAGTTTTATAGTTAAACGCTTCCAAGACTCAGTGATCCAATTAGATGAATTACCTAAGATTGATTATATTCTTATTTCTCACGATCATTATGATCATCTTGATATGCAGACCATTCAATTCTTTAAAGATAAGCAAACTAAATTCATAACTCCCTTAGGTGTTACCTCGCATATGAAAGAATGGGGTATAGAAGAAGATCGACTAACGGAAATGGATTGGTGGGAATCTAAAAATGTTGAAGGACTTCAAATTGTGAGCACACCTGCTCAACATTTTTCAGGTCGCAGGGGCTCCAACGGAAATAAAACTCTATGGGGATCCTGGGTAATTATTGGAAAATCAGAAAGATTTTACTTCAGTGGTGACTCAGGTTACGATGTTCACTTCAAAAACATAGGTGATAAATACGGTCCTTTTGATATTGCCTTTATTGAAAACGGTCAATACAACGAAAATTGGCGAGAAGTGCATGTCCTGCCTGAAGAATCTAGCCAAGCCTTTTTGGACTTAAAGGGAAAACGCATGGTTCCTGTTCACTGGGGCATGTTTGATTTATCACTTCATAGCTGGTATGAACCTATTGAAAAATTAGAAGCACAAGCTAAACTTAAGAATATAAACCTTTTAACACCAAAATTCGGACAGATCGTATATACAAAACAAGAAACTATTTTTGAAAAATGGTGGAAGATTTTTATTTAAAGATAAATTATTGTTTTATTCCCCAAATTTTTATTTGGTGAAACAATTATAAGGAAACGGTTGAATCTAAAAATGAATAAAAAATCCTTCTCTGAATTAAAAGTCACTATACTTTTTTTGATGATCTCATTATTTTTTTCTACAGGATGCGTTACATCTATTGAAAAAGATAAAAAAGAAATCTTCAATAATGAAATAATTACAGTTAAAGTAATTGAAATCGAAAGAAAAAATGCTTATGACTATGCAAAAAGAAGATACACTCCAAAAAATTCCGATGAAGATTTTTATGTTATGGAATTGGTAATAAAAAACAATAGAAATGTTCCAATAAAATATGTACCAGCCTTGACGACTGCTATTTTTCCAGATAAATCAAAATCAAATGCACTTTTTAGTGGAAGATGCTGTGCTTTTTATCCCTATTTCTTTACGGGTATGTGGACTTCTATCAAAGAAGCATTCTTTCGTTACGAGCCTGAAATTGAATTTTCAATAGAACCTGGTGATGTTGAATTGAGAAGATTTGTATTTACATCAAAGAGATCAATTTCACCAAGTAGACTTGCCATCCTTGGATATTTTGAAGGGGATAAGCCTAATGCTATTGAATTTGATTTGAAAGATTTATAGACATACCAAGACCAATGTGAGTTTACCTAGCAAATACGATGCAAGTTAGAGCATCGTGTTTGTTAACTTTTTTTTTCCGTAGTTCTAGTCTAATCTTCGATGGCTCGTCCAAAGCTTGTATTGATTTGGTTAAAGAGAGATCTTCGTATCTCTGACCACCCAGCTTTTACAGCAGCCATTCAAACAAAGCTTCCTATCTATGCATTTTATTTATTTGAACCTGATCTTTTGATCCAACCTGATGTAGACCTACGTCACGTAAGATTTATAAAAGAATCATTAATGTCTATCAACCAATACTTGCTATCCTTCCGAGCAATTGTTCACACACATACTTGCAATGCTATTGATTTCTTCCATCAAATCAATGAGCGATACGAGATACAGAATCTTTTTTCTCACCAAGAAACAGGAAATTCAGAAAGTTATAAAAGAGATAGAAAAGTTTCTGCGTTTTGCAAAGACAATGGAATCATTTGGAAAGAATTTAAACCAAGTTATATTATGCGAGGTTTAAAATCAGGAAGAATGGGATGGAAAGATAAATGGAAATCCTGGATGCAAGAAGCTACAAGTGAACCTGAATGGAATCTTGCTAAAGAAAGAAATCTTTTTCTAAGGAGTGCAATTCCATTAAATTTGAACCCTGAAGTTAAACTTGTGTTAAACAATAAATTTCCATTCAAAAAGAATCAACTTCATAATTTTCAAATTGGGGGTCTAGAAGAATCTGAAAATACTGTCGCAAGCTTCCTTGGTTCTAGATACAAAAAGTATTCAGGATGTATTTCGAAACCTGAAGAGAGTCGAACACATTGTTCGCGACTCAGTCCGTATTTAGCCTTTGGTGCAATCAGTGCCAAACAAGTTTACCAGAGAACCTATTCGACTAGAACAAATTTGAGCTATTCTGGCAAGAAGCAACTTGATCGATTCTTAAGTCGATTGGCCTGGCGAGATCATATGATCCAAAAATTCGAAAGTGAATGCAGAATTGAATTTGAAAATTTCAATTTGGCATATGATACTGTGCATCACCTACGCAAAGAGAATTTTATACAAGCTTGGCAAGAAGGAAGAACAGGGTATCCATTGATTGATGCTTCTATGCGTTGTTTGCTTAGTACTGGATATCTAAATTTTAGAATGAGAGCTATGCTTGTAAGTTTTCTAACAATGATTTTGTGGCAAGATTGGCGCTGGGGTGTTCATTTTCTTGCAAGACAATTCTTAGATTATGAACCTGGGATTCATTATTTCCAATTTCAAATGCAAGCAAGTACTGTCGGCAACCACCAAATCAGAATCTATAATCCATACAAACAGATCATGGATAATGATCCAAATTGCTATTTTATTAAACAATGGATTCCGGAATTACGAAAAACAAGTATTCCAGATATTCACACTTGGGGCATAGAATCACCAGGACTTTTTTCAACAAAAATAGATTATCCACAACCAATAGTTGATTTTAAGACTTCTTACAATCATGCGAGAGACATTATGTTTACTTATCAAAGTAGCCCCGAAGTCCAAAAGAATTTAAATAAAATTCGAAAAATGCATATCGTAGACCGAAGGAAACAATCTTTTCGATAGAGAAATAGAAAATGTAATTGTAATTTTTTTTGATTTGATATATTTTTACTATTTAATATATAGTTACTATTATTTTCATAGTAATATAAAAGCTTGTATCCATGAAAATCTTACCATTACCGAATTCCTCAAAATATTCAATTATGTTTACTCTATTCTTATGTTTGTTCTCATCTTTTTGTCAGACACAAGAGTATAAACTCTCTGATCATTATGATGGAACAAAATTTCACAACCCCAAGCCAGTAGAACCGCCTAGCTTTTTTTTCGTTGCAAATCATATTCTTTTTGGAAGGAGCAAGGAATGGGTGTATGAGAAGAAAGAAACTCAAGTATCAAGTTCTAGTTTACCCAATCTTAGGAAAGAAGATGTATCCATAACCTGGGTTGGTCATGCTACAACTTTAATACAAATAGGAGGATATAATTTTGTTACAGATCCAGTTTGGTCTAATACAGTTGGACTGTTCTCATTTTTTGGTCCAAACCGTGCAATTCGTCCTGGTATTCCTTTTCTGTCTCTACCGAAAATTGATTTTGTATTGATCAGCCATGATCATTACGATCACACAGATATTCCTACACTCAAGAAGTTAAGAGATGAATTTGATCCAGTATTTATTGTACCGCTTGGAATGCTGGAGCTTCTGGCGGAGCATGGAATTACAAGAACTTTAGAACTGGATTGGTGGAATACTCATCAAGTTGATAAAGATGTAAAAGTCCATTTAACGCCCGCTCAACACAATTCAGGTAGAGGACTTTTTGATAGAAATAAGAGACTATGGGGAAGTTATGTGATCCAATTCCAAAAGTTTAAGATATTTTTTGCAGGAGATACAGCCTATGAAGACCACTTTAAACAAATCAATTCTAGAATGGGAAAGATTGATCTTTCGATTTTACCTATTGGAGCTTATGAGCCTGAACAGGAGATGAGAAAATTTCACACATCTCCCCAAGACTCAGTGCAAGCATTTATGGATTTAGAATCAAAATTTATGATTCCTATGCACTATGCAACCTTCAATCTAACAGGAGAGAATCAAACCAAACCAATAGATGACTTGAAGAAGGAGATAAATAGGCTCAAACTTTCAGAGAATAAATTTGTAATCTTAAAGACTGGAGAACTTTGGCAAAAATCACTCAAAGATCTCCGTTAATCTTTTTTAAATTCTAGTCTTCAATCACACTCATGGAATATTCAGAGATAGCTTCTCTTCTTTTGTCAGCTAGATCTTTATGAAACCAAAGATCTTGGATATGCTTAGCGGATTTCTTTGACGAGACAGTCACTTTCGTCATACACTCGTTAACTGCGAATTTCATAGCAGCAAGTCCTGTCTCACCTAATCCCTTGTTACGCTTCTTTCTTGTGATTTCGCCGCCCTCTTTCTTGAGTCTGGCAATTAGTGCATCATAGTCACCATCATCAATACAGAAGATAGTTTCCTTCTTGCCATCCTTACCTTTGACATCAACCTCAAATAAGGGAGCACTAGAAATATGAATCAATCCAAGATCATAGAGCTCAGGCCAGTATTCATAGAAGAAAGATAGCATGAGAGAACGAATGGCATATCCATCAAAATCAGCATCTGTAATAATACTGATTTTTTCATAATTGAGTTGCTCTATGGATTTAACTTTTTCATCTAAGGGCAAGCCAAGGATAGCAACGATATTCTTCAATTCCTCATTCGCCATGGCCTTAGCTAGGGAAAGTCCCTTACAATTCATTGGCTTGCCTCTCAGAGGGAATAAACCATGTAATTTAGGGTCCCGAGCAGGTCTCAATCCCGCAATCGCTGAGTCTCCCTCTGCAACAAAGAGAACTCTTCCTCCATCGGATGGTTTTCCAGTGGGTTGAATGAGCTTAGGAATGTTATTTTTAGATGCCTTGCGAAGTCCTTTTTGTGCGTCTTCAAGCGCCTTCATTTGCGTTCGCTTTTCCATCTGCATCTTGATCTCATCGATAAGACCCGTTTTCTTTAGCATTTTATCTAAATGTTTATCTACTGCATTTCTCATGTCTTCATTTAGATCATTAATTAGATACGATTTGTCCTGAGACTTAAATCTTGGGTTCAGGATTCTCAGATTCACATACATATGAAAGCAATTTCTTACATCATTTCGAGTACATTGTGTCTTCAACTTTTTCTCAAGGGAAAGTATGGTAGCCTTCTTACGAACTTCATCACAAATTCTATTCTCAAGATATTCAATAGCCGATCCACCTAGCGGTGCATAGATCGAGTTAACCCAGGTTAAAGTTTTATTTTGGCCAACAACGACAAAATTCTCTAAATTAATTTGGGAAGCTGCAGCTTTGTCAGTATAATCCATCTTATAATAGATTTGATCCGATTGGGTGAAAATTTCATCCAAGCCTTTCTTGAATTTGAATTTTTCTTTAGCTTGTTTGGTATGGAATTGCACTTCTAGACCTGGATTGGTCATAGCTATATCTTGCAAATACTGTCTAAGTAGATCTGTATTAAAGCTACTGTCCAAATTATTGAAATATTGTGGATCTAACTCGAATTCAACAGTTGTTCCGTGCTCTTCAGGTTTAGTCTTTTGAACCGTCTCAACTAAATTCGACTTCTGCATTAAGGGTGTTAGTTTAGAAAGATGATCTGCTTTCAATAAATCACAGCCTTCCAATTTGCCATGCTCATCAAAGTATAGATAGATTTTTTCTATTTCTTCTTTAGAAAATTTAAAGGATCTGATTGTTTTCTTAATCTCTTCGGTCAGGGTGAACTGCTTCTTATACATCACACCTTTATTGATAGTCTTCACTCGGAAAAAATTAGAAACCATACGAACAAGAGAGATACCCACACCATTCTGCCCAGCTACATGGTCTTCTTTGACTTTATCATCAAAGTTCTCCCCATACATCAAATGAAGATAAACACCTTCTGCGTTAGCCGCTGGAATTCCTCTTCCATTATCCGTAATTGTAACCCTCTTACGATCTCCAGAAAGTGCTACTATGAGTTTATTCATTCTGTCCTTTTCAGGCACACTTTTATCATTTTGATTTTTTCTATACTCATCCACCGCATTCATGCAAGCTTCATCTAGACATTTGATTTTAGCTGGGATATCTTCAATTTCTTCATGAAATATTTCGTAAATCCCTTCTTTGTTCTTTCGAAAAAAATGCTGTTGGAAGTTCGAAAGGGAATTCTGCCCCAACCACATTCCCGTTCTCATACGAACGTGTTCTACATTGGATAATTTCTTAAAATTTCTTTCGCTGCTATTGCCGGCGCTACCGCCAGGCTTCTTTACTTGGGATCCCATTTGGTCTTAAGCTCCTCGAGTTCAACACTCATAAACTCGGTCAATTTTTTATCATCTTTGGTAAGAGTTATATATTCTGTATATTTTGTCTTAGCTTCCACTATTGCTTCTTCGCATTTACGGACTTCATCTAGTGTCATTCTATAGACTGGAATTGTGCTCAGCCATTCGAAGTAGACAAATTTTGCCTTCTGTAATTTCTCTTCAAACTCTTTCTTGGACTTGATTTCCGTTACTTTCTCATTCCACCTTTCTTTGATGAATCGAATGAGTTCTGAGTTGCGTTCAATTTTTTCTCTCTCTAGTTCAGCAAGACGTTTGAATCTTCGAATCAAATGTGTCTTACGGAAATCACAGAAACGTTTGATGATTTCTTCTGGTTGGTAGTTGCGAAGCTTACCTTCGTGTGTGATCACATTGTAGGCGAGAGTTTCATTATTTTCTTTAGAGAAAAGTTCTTTAATATCTTTTTCGGAAGGTTCTTCACCTTTCTTATAGATGAGTTCAATCTTGAAAGTTTGGCTGGAGTAATCGACATAATCCTTCAACCAATTGTCCTTTCGTTCAATGATATCATCAAGGTGAGTAACTACTTTTTCACGATTCCAATTCATAGGGGCATCGGTGAGATATAAGGTATCGCCTTCCCATGTGAAGGCAAACCCTGTTGTCATAATTTGGGAACCGTTGTCGTTTACATAAAGACGAATTTCACCTTTGTAATCCTTGTACCAAGGTGTAATCTTTTTGGCTTTGCCAGTCTTCAAATAAGCAAGCTGAGAATTTACAATATCAGAAAGTTTATGTCCAGGAATAAAGCATCGAAAGCCTGTTGCGATTCCTTGGATATTATTGAGAAGTACAACTGGAACCTTTCCCACGAAATGGATGGGCTCATCTTCGGTTTCATCGTAATTTTTCACATAATCAATATCTGGAAGAGATTCAAAGAAGCCTAAATCTTTTACGAAGTCAGATAGTTTAACCTCTGTATAACGAGGACTTGCAATCGCACTTGGGTCAAGCACATCCCCAAAAGTTCCCTCACCAGATACTAAAGGAATATTATTGGCAAAAGTAAAATTCTGAGCCATTTGCGATAGCGCACCTTGTATGGATGCATCACCATGAGGGTGGTAACCCATTGCTAAACCAGCAACTTTTACAGTCTTGGTATAACGATTTCTTGCATCGGAGTTCCACATCGCCCAGAGAATTCTTCTCTGAACTGGCTTCAATCCATCAATTTCGTGAGGAATTGCGCGTGAATCGCACACATAACGAGAGTATTTTCTCTGGTCGTCGTTGACTTGGTCTTCAAATGGGATGCTTGGAAAATTTTGCTTAGCTGTTGTGCTAGAATTTTTGTTCTTCATGACCTTGGGGTCAGAAAAGAACAGCGAAATTGCTTGTCAATGATTTTTCGCTAGCAAGATTGGAATGCCCTTGTAGACTACACCCAAGAAAGCAATGAAAACCTCAATTAAAACGCTGTTTCTAGCGATTTTCACTTTTTTTATAAACTGTGCCACAAGCCATGTGAATCTACCTAGTTATTGGGTAGATCCCGAAGCAATGACAGGAATCTATGCAAGCATTCCTGTTGATGAATTCAACACTCAACTCTTCGATTCATCGTCTAAGTTTCGTTTGTTTTTGAATGTTAGAATACTGCCAAATGACTCCAAAATTGAGAGAACGGAAGTCTGGATTAGCAGTCAAAATGATGAATTTCTACAAAACCAAAAGCGACTATTCCCCAAAGCGGATGCCCTTAAATATAAAATTGAGACTAGAACCTTTGCAGGTCAACTTGTAGATACACCAGGACCAACTGGATTTGTTGTAAATTACACTCACTTGAAATTCAAATCAGGTTTTGGAGATACCTTATCATCTGCCTATGCAAATTATTCTGCAACAAACTTTGAGAAGAATGATATTTCCCGATTTGAGAAATGGGAAACTATAACAGATGGAATTTGGCTTGCGGAAGAAAAGGAAGAATCTGGGGACAAATCTTATTTCTGGAATCATAAACCAGGGAGTTTTGATTTTTTGTATCGTTATACAAATTTTAAATCAGGAACAAGCTCAACAGCTTCTATCAATTATGATTACGATCTGAATAGACTTGAGAAACTAAAGATTGATAAAAATCCCGATCCTAGCAATCTAGTCTTTGAAGAGAAAGATAAGAAAATTTATTTCAATTCAGGAAAGATAACTCTTCAACCTTAAAATAACATGCAAGTAAGAACAAGATTCGCCCCATCTCCTACCGGTTTCCTCCACGTTGGTGGAGCAAGAACAGCACTATTTAACTACCTTTATGCGAAAGCTAAAGGTGGAGAATTTATTCTTCGTGTAGAAGATACAGATAGAGAAAGATCCACAGAAGATTCTTTCAAGATTATTCTAGAATCCATGAAATGGTTGGGTATGAATTGGGATGAAGGTCCAGGTGTGGGAGGATCTTATGGCCCCTACATTCAGTCGGAACGTTTAGACATTTATAAAAAATTCACTGACCAACTTCTTGCTGAGAACAAAGCCTATCGATGTTTTTGTACTCCCGAAGAATTGGAAGCTAAGAAGAAGCAATCGGAGGCTATGGGCATTGCTTATATCTACGATGGACTTCATTCTAACTTAACAGAATCTGAGATCCAAGAGAAGCTAGATGCAAAAGTTCCCTATACAATTCGATTTCGTACTCCTCACAAAGAACTCATAGTAGAAGATGAAATCCAAGGCAAGGTGAAATTCGACACCAAGCTAATGGGCGATTTCATTATCGTAAAATCTGATGGTTATCCTTCTTACAATTATGCTGTTGTAATTGATGACTTCCTCATGAAGATCACTCATGTCATTCGAGGAGTGGGGCATTTATCCAATACACCTCGTCAGGTTGTAATTGGAGAGGCATTTGGTTTTCCCATTCCTGTCTGGGCTCATGTATCCGAGATTGTTGGTTCCGATGGAAAAAAATTATCCAAACGAGCAGGAGCAACCTCTATTCTTGCCTTCAAAGATCTTGGATACCAATCCGAGACTATGGTGAACTATATGGCTCTTCTTGGCTGGACCCCCGCAGATGGAAAGGAGTACGCCCCAGGTGAATTGGATAAAATTTTTGATATAGCCAGATGTTCTAAGTCCCCTGCCATGTTCGACGTATTCAAAAAGTTAAAACCAGAAGAAAAGGAATCCGTTGATTTCGTGAAATTATCAACCAATGAACTTGCAGAATACTTAAATCCTAAATCCAAATTGAATTGGCTCTCTAATAAATACATTCGGGACGCGGACATAGGTACCTTAGTGCAAGAGTTGATGCCCTTCGTGCAAGACAATCCCAAGATTCCAAGTGCAGTCAAAGATCCAAATAATGAAACCCTAAGATCTATTTTAGATTCAGTTCGAGTGTATTTGGATCGTTTGTCACAGGCACCAGCTTATATTGAAGAATTTTTCCAAGAGAAACTAGAATTTGAGAACGAAGAAGCAAGACTTATGGTAAAAGATGGCAACGCAGCTAAGGTAATAGAGACTTTCAAAGCTGTGTTAAGGGAAACAAAGGCAAAATCTTCCGATGAATTCAAAGATGCTATGACCAAGACAGGTGAGTTGACAGGGGAAAAAGGGAAAAATCTCTTTATGCCTATTCGTTCTGCCACAACAGGAAAGTTACATGGTCTTGAATTGCCAATACTCTTTGAACTGCTAGGGCAAGACAAGATTTTGAAACGAATTGATACTTTAGTTCAGAATTGAAAAATTCTGAACTTTTTACAAAGGTTAAATTGATTTGTTGATTGCCTTATTTGATCATTAAAATTTTTATAAACTAGCAGAATAAATATTTACCAAGAAGTCTTTTTATCAAATTTGTTATAAAATATTTTAATGAGAACAAATCATGAGCTCCATTCATTTTCAAGAAAGAAATAAAAGAGAAGTTGATCTTATTAAGAATAAACAACAAATCTTTCATATTATCAATAAGTATCTACTGAGGAAGACTCTCACTTTAAAGCAGTCTCCATTCTCTTCTAAATTTTTAATTGAAAATGCAACAGAATCAGACGGAACCATACTTTTAAAATCATCAGATCCCAATGAATACTTTGTAGACCAAGAATTGAGTTTTTTTATCATACTCACTAAATTGATCCACATTGAATGTTCCATAGTCGAAGTGATCAATAGTTTTGAGATTCGATTAAAAATTCTATGGATTTCGATAGCAAAGGCAAATCGAGTTGATGATAGGATACCATGTAAGCCAGATATTGCAATAGTATCCAAGGTTATAGCATCCAAGACCTTTCTCGATTCCAATCTCTTCCAAATTCCAACTTTAGTAAAAGTAGCATTTGATGATATAGGATCCAAATTATCTAAAGAAAATTTTGACCATGTTAAGATAAATATTTTCGATCCAAAATTGGATCGCAAGTTCTCAATCGTAAAGAAAACAAGAAAGTTCCTTTTTATTGAAGACACCAATCTCGAATCCAGCTATTCATCGACAATTGATGATAGTTTAAATTACATAGAAGACATAGATGATGAAACTAAGACTGTGATATTGGAATATCAAAAATTCAAAATACTTTCTGAACTCATAGTTCCTATTTTGTATGAAGATGTTTTTCAAGAATCCTTCCCAATTGGATTTATACATATTCAAAGTAAAACCAGAAAATTAACTCAAGAAGATATCACAAGAGTTAAAGAAGCCGCCAAACAATGTGTTGCTCGAATCAAGGAATCAAATATTCTTGAAACTAAAGAAAAATTTCCTATTGTGAATTTGAGTAAGAACGGAGCTTGTATTTTAATCCATGACGAAATTCTAGCTAAATCTATTCCTAGATTAAAGAATTTTATATTTGATATTTATTTTAAATCCCAAGCACCTTTTACAGTAAATGGCAAGATAACTTGGATAGGAAGTATCTCGGACTCATCTATCCAAGTTGGCGTTAGTTTAGATGCTCAATCAGATAATTCTGGTGAAAGAAGTCGCTTTCAGAAAAATATTGACTTACTTTCCCAGAATAAGCTTGTCTAATTAAGTATAAGCTATGAAAATAATTCATTCCCACCTAAAAGACTTAGGTGATAATTTTCACGTAAGAAGAGCCTTACCATCTTTAGAAGCTCGTCATGCGGGACCCTTTGTTTTTTTGGATCATTTTGGCCCAGTGGAAATGAAAACTGGCGAAGAACTTACTGTACGCCCACATCCTCATATTGGTCTTGCTACACTAACCTATCTCTATGAAGGGGCTATCTTACACAGAGATAGTTTAGGAACAGAACAAATGATTCTTCCTGAAGAAACCAATTGGATGACTTCTGGAAATGGTATAGTACACAGTGAACGTTCTAGAAAGGATTATGGACAAGTTCGTATTGAAGGTATCCAAGCTTGGGTTGCCTTACCACGAGAATTTGAGGATTGTGAGCCTGAATTTTTTCATTATGAAAAGAGCCAAATTCCTGAATTGATAACCGATACTTTTGAGATTCGATTGATCGCAGGTGAATTCTTAGGTTTAAAATCACCAGTAAAGATTTATTCCTCTCTATTTTATGCTGACTTTAAAGCAACTAAGGCATCATCGATAGCTTGGGATAGTTTGCAAAGCTCCGAATTGGGCTTGTATATATCCAAGGGAAGTATAGAGCTTAAAGACCAAGAATCAAATGAATCCACTGTCCTTAAGATGGGGGATCTAGCATTTTTTCCACCAGGAGAGAAAATAGAATTCCAGCACTCACCTTATGCCAGGTTAGTTGTGCTTGGAGGTATGGCACACCCGGAGAAACGAATTCTCTATTGGAATTTTGTTTCATCTAGCCAAGAAAAGATTGATGAAGCGAAAATTCGTTGGAATGAAGACAGATTTCCCAAAGTACCAAATGAAACAGATAGAATTCCTTTACCAAAATAGAATAGTAGCACAAGGAGCTTGCGATGTCAGAACATAAGATTCAATTAAATTGGAATAAAAATAATTCAATATTTGAATATGATAAATATGATAGAACTCATAATATTCAATTTAACGGTGGGCAAGCTATCACAAGCTCCGCAACTAAGGAATTTTTAGGGAATGATAGCCATGCAAATCCAGAAGAATTAATGGCAGCCTCGCTTGCTTCATGCCATATGCTGACTTTTTTAGCCATAGCAGCCAAAAAGAAGCTTCAAGTTGAGAATTATGAGGACAATCCGACCGCAGTTCTAGACAAGGGTGCATCCGGTAGACTAGAAATAACTAAAATTATCCTAAGACCCAAAGTACAATTTGAAACAGGCACAAGTATGGATATTGAGACTCTAAACAAACTTCATGAATCTGCTCATAGAAATTGTTTCATTGGCAACTCAATCTCATCTGACGTAACAATTGAACCGATCTTAGCATAAAATTAAATTTCATAAGACATAACACTTTGAACTTAAATCAATAATTTATTTCAATAAGAAATTTTTTCTTTACTTTGAATTATTGAATTTATAATGATCTTCGTGGTAATGGAATTTAAACCTCACGAAGACAGAATCCTTGACACTGTCAAAGAATCGGCACAGAAATATCATGTACTTTCTAAGTATCTTTTACAAAAGGAATTAACTCTCCGAGTCTTTCCTTTCAATCAGAAATTTACGATTCTCAAAATCAAAGAAGATGGAACTCAAATTGCCGTACGAAATGATTCAGGGATAATACTTGAGCAAGGAGCGAAAATAACACTTTTTTCTATCCTTGCAAAATACATCGAATTAGACTGTACAGTTCTTAAAGTTCAAGATGAGAATAAACTCATCCTAAATGTAGAAAAACTAGGAATCTCTAAAAAAAACAGAGAAAGTGACAGAGTTTCTTGTAAAGGGAATGTTTATATTAATAATATCGTGACTGTCAAGACTGTTATTGATGCCAACATGTTTCAAGTTCCAACTTTAGTAAAAGTTGCCTTCGATGAGTTCAGATCCAAACTAGATCCGAAAAGATTCGAATATTCCAAAATAGATATTTTTAAATCTGACCTTCTTAGAAAGTTTATGCTTGTTAAACGAACAAGAAAAATTTTCTTTATTTCCGAAACACAAAATAATGAATCATATACACCTGGAAGTCCTGAATATTTGAAATTCGGACAAGAAATTGATGATGATATTGAAATCGAGAAGAAGCGATATAGAGATGACAGAATAGTGTCGGAATGTATACTTCCAGTCTTATATGGAAGCAAGGAAGATGACCTTCTTCCAATTGGTTATATCCACATCCAGAATAGGGAAAGTCATTTAAACGAAGATGATATTGAATATCTCAAGAAGTTAAGCAAGGAAATGGTATTAAGAATTTTAGAATCGAATTCTATGCAAGTTGCCGGCAAATTTCCAGTAATTGATATTTCAGCAACAGGGCTTCAAGTAAAAATTGATGAGCCAAATTTAATACAAATTTTGCCTAAACAGAAATTCTTTATCTTTGATATCGTATTTAAACTACAAACTCCATTCACAGTGATTGGTAAAATACGGTGGGTAGCCCATAAAAAAGACGAAGATAGCATACTTTTAGGTTTAGAGTTGGAAGGAAAATCGGATCTACCTGGTGAAAGAGCCAATTTCTTGAAAAACATTGAAAATTTAAGAATGAATCTAGAAGTTTAAATCTATTTTTCCATAGAGACATAATCATGTTTTTTTAAGTGAAAACTACTTTTAGATAAAAAAAAATAAAATAGTAAAAACCAGCTTGATAATCTTGAAAATATCCATCACATAAGTAATATACAGGCCTATTGAATACTATGGACGGTACTACTCCTACTCCCTTGCTTCTGGAACCTACTCCTGGTTCTTATGCTATGTTTATTCCTCCGGACATGTCCTGTATAAAAGTCTTTCGAAAGGCCTTGAAAGAATCTTTAAAAAAAAATCTTTTCTCAGATGATGATATCCTTCAAATTGAATTAGCTTCAGACGAAGCTCTAACAAATTCTATTTCTGCGAATGTTGTAAACCATTCAGAAGAAACAATAATTTGTCGATGGATGATCAGCGATTTAAAAATTACCTTGTACATTTTGGACTATGGCTCTGGATTCAGATCAAATCCCAAGCTTGAATCTCATGAACCGAGTAGCATGGAAGGTTATTTGGAAAATATTAAAAGATACCAATCTGACAAACCAGGTTTTCTTCCATTCAAAGGAGTACGAGTAGGCCATAAGAATGTTGGAAAGGGTTTAAAAATTATCCATTCATTTATGGACTCTGTTAAAATCATGTTCCATGTTGACGGAGAAGTATTTGAAGAAGTAGATGAGTCACGTATAACAGGATCTATAATGGAGCTTGAATACGATGGCAAGAAAAGATCTTCTATCTGAGCTTTTTTTCTTTCTCAATAATTGAATGCTTTAAGAATGTAACTGTGATACTTCATTTAAATACTTCTAGAGAATGGAGAGGCGGTGAGAACCAAGTTCTAAACCTTGCCTTAGGACTAAAGTCCAGAAAAATTCCTCAAATCATTATTGCTCAACCAAAATCTCCTCTTTCTGAAAAAGCACAACAAGCTGGTATTGAAGTGATTGAACTTCCGATGAAAGGTGAATTTGATTTTAAAGCCATCCATCAACTAAGAGATATTATACGAGAAAGAAAAATAGGAATTGTTCATACTCATACTGCACATGCTCATTCAATTGCATTGTTTGCTAAGAAGAAAAAGGATAGATGGAAATTAATTGTTTCGCGAAGAGTTGATTTTCGCATAAAGAAAAATCTCTTTTCTAAATGGAAATATAAATCACCTAAGGTAGATTTGTTTATTGGAGTTTCTAGACAAATTCAGAAGTATCTTCTTGAAGATGGAATAGAACCAGCAAGAGTCATCGCTATCCATAGTGGCATAGATATACAAAAATTTAAACGACTTCCTAGTGCAGATGGAATAAGAAAAGAATTGGAAATCAATAAGAAGACTCTAGTTATAGGAATTATTGCTGCCTTAGTTGACCACAAAGATCATACGACCTTTCTTCATGCAATTTCTAAAATCGAAACAGAAGTTCCCTATATAGCAATTATTCTGGGTGAAGGTAAACTTGACTCTAAGCTAAAAGAACTTGCAAGTAAATTGAATTTAAATGATAAAGTTTACTTTCTGGGATTTAAACAAAATATTCCAGAATATCTCAATCTTATAGATATCTTTACTTTAACCTCTAAAGAAGAAGGACTAGGGACGGCTATCTTAGATGCTATGGCAGCAGGTAAACCTATTGTTGCAACAAGAGGGGGAGGAATTCCCGAAATGGTAGTACCCAATCAAGGTGGTCTTCTTTGTGATGTTGGGGATTCATCGGAATTGGCTCTTGCATATAAGACTCTTATTGAAAACTATTCGCTTCGAAAAGAGTTTTCGGAATTCAATAAATCTTATGTTGATAGATTCTCTTTTGAAACTATGGTAAGTAAAACTGTTCAAGTGTATCATTCCTATCTAGGGAAAGAACTTTTTGACTGAGGAATCATGAAAAAGAAAATTAAGAAATTGATGATCATAGATGGGCATGCTTTTGCCTTTCGCTCGTATTTTGCATTTTCAGCATCTAACTTAACTAATTCGAAAACTGGATTGCCATCTGGTGCTTTTTTCGGATTCTTTCGTATGCTATTTAAACTATTACAAGATTTCGAAGTTTCTCATATTGCAGTGACATTTGACCCTGGTACTAGATTAGATCGACATGATATTTTTGATTCTTACAAGGCAACTCGCAAACCCATGCCAGATGACCTTCGTCCTCAAATTACAGAAATTATTGAAATGCTTAATTTTTTAGAATTTCCAGTACTTAAAATTGATCACAAAGAAGCTGATGACATAATTGGTACACTGTGTACTGTTTTTAAAAAGGAATCAGAAGAAATTCTAATTTTATCTGGAGATAAAGATCTTTACCAAGTTCTTTCATCTAATGTGCATATGCTCCGAGGTAAAAAGGGAGTTTCTGAGTTCCAGAAGATTGATCCAGAATGGGTCGAGCAAGAAATTGGAATCACAACAGCTCAAGTTACTGATTATATGGCATTACTCGGCGATTCTTCTGACAATATCCCTGGTGTTAAAGGTATAGGAGAAAAAGGTGCTGCAAAACTTATTCAAGAATATTCTTCATTAGATAATATTTATAAAAAGATTGATACCATTGAAAATGCATCATTAAAAAGTAAATTAATTGCGAATAAAGAGAACGCATTCTTATCCAAAAAACTTGCAACCATTGAATGCAATTTAGAATTAAAGGTCCAAGCAGATGATTTACTTTTACCTAATTACTTAGAGGAGAAGAAAGTCTTTCACTTCAAGCACCAAGGATATAATGTCCTCTTTAGAGATCTTGCAAAGCAGGCAGGTATCAAAGATTTAAGTTCTAAAGAGGAAGAAGATAAATCTTCGGACTCAAGCAAATCACCAAAGACTAAAAAATCTTCCAAAGCTCAATCAAAGAAAACCTCAAGTAGCAATGATGGCAATCTAGAAATCAATAATGAACCAGGTAAATACACTCGTATCAATAATGCAGATGACTTGAAGAAAATTCTTTCTGGTCTAAAAGATAATACCGTTCTTTGTATTGATACAGAAACAACCTCAATCAATCCAAACAATGCAGATCTATTAGGAATTTCTTTTTCTTGGAAAGAAAAAACTGGATATTATATTCCACTCTCTTATTCAGAGTCCTTGTATTCTTTAGCACTTCCTAAAGTAGATGATATCTTAAAAGTACTAAAACCAATTCTTGAGAATAATAAAATTCTTAAAGTTGGTCAAAATATAAAGTATGATTGGATAGTTCTTCAGAGATATGGAATAGACTTAAAAGGTGTAAGTTTTGATACCATGATTGGTTCTTACCTCTTGAATTCAGGAGTACGTCGTCACAATATGGATGACATGGCTATGGATTACTTAGGATACAAAACAATCACCTACGATGATTTAGTTGGAACAGGACGTAAGAAACAAAATCTCTTCGATGTAGATCCAGATAGAGTAACAGAATATGCAGCAGAAGATGCTGATATCACCTTAAGACTTTATAATTTATTGCATAAGAAAGTAGAACAAGACAATTTAAAACTCATCTATGATGAATTAGAACATCCACTTATTTCAGTTTTAAAAGATATTGAAATGGCAGGGGTTACAATTGATGTTGATTATTTTGCAAAGCTTTCTAAGCAATTTGAGAAAAAGCTAGCAAATCTTGAAAAGAAAATTCATACACATGCAGGTAAAGAATTCAATATTGCTTCTACTAAAGAATTGCAGGTTGTACTTTTCGAGGAATTGCGCCTTCCCGCTGAGAAAAAAACTCAAACTGGTTACTCAACCGATCACTCTGTATTAGAATCTTTATATGGGATGCACCCTATCATAGAAGATTTATTGGAGCATAGAAAATTTGCGAAACTAAAATCTACTTATGTTGATACTTTACCATCTCTGGTTAATCCAAAAACAAATAGAATTCATACTAGCTACAATCAAACAATAGCTGCAACAGGTAGATTATCTTCTCAAGATCCTAATCTTCAGAATATCCCAATCAAAGATGAAGAAGGTAGATTGCTGAGACAAGGCTTTGTACCTTTTGATAGCAATTTTGAAATACTTAGTCTTGACTATTCTCAAATTGAACTTCGCATCATGGCTCACTTTTCACAAGATCCAAAAATGATGGAAGCATACAAAGAGGGACTTGATATTCATAGGCGAACAGCTAGTGGATTGTTCCAAGTAGAAGAATCCAATGTAACATCAGAAATGCGAAATAAAGCGAAGATAGTTAACTTTTCTATTATTTATGGAGCAACAAGTTTTGGTTTATCCCAAAATATGAAAATATCCAGATCTGAGGCGAAAGAATTTATTAACTTATATTTCAACCAATACAGTGGGGTTAAAAAGTATATGGATGATACCATAGACTTTTGCTTAGAAAATGGATTTGTTGAGACTTTGAAAGGTCGAAAAAGATATATCCCAGATATTCATTCTTCGAATCGCCAAGTTGTAGAAGGAGCTAAGAGAGTTGCAATCAATACTCCCATCCAAGGAACTTCTGCCGATATGATAAAGATAGCAATGATTCGAATACATGAGAGAATCTTAAAAGATAAATTTAAATCTCGAATAATAATGCAAGTTCATGATGAACTTGTCTTTGAAGTTGAAAAATCCGAAAAACAAAAATTCTACGATATGGCAAAGAAAGAAATGGAAACAGCACTACCATTAACTGTTCCTATTCTAGTTGAAGGTAAATTTGGTAAAAATTGGGATGAGGCACACTAATTTTTACATTCTTGTAATATACTTGTAACAAACCTATCTTATCTTTCTAATATAAGTGTAGATAAACACAAGAGGTTATTCATGAGCGTAGAAACTATTAAATCAACCATGAAAGCGAATAGAAAGCTAACTGTTCGAATTGCTGAAAATCAGTTAGAGATTGAAAGAGCATTGGCTTTGCGGTATGATGTTTTCAATCTAGAACTCGGTGAAGGTTTGCCACAATCTTCTTCAACTAGAAAAGACCGTGATGAGTACGATTTATACTGCAATCATTTGATCGTTGTGGATGAATCAAATAACAATCAAATTGTAGGTACTTACAGAATTCTTAAAAGATCTGTAGCTAAAGAGAATATAGGTTTTTATTCTGAAAATGAATTTGATATAACAAATATTTACAATCTAGAAGAAGAAGTTGCAGAAATTGGTAGATCTTGTGTTCACCCGCAATATCGTGATGGTTCCGTAATTACTATGCTTTGGTCTGGTCTTGCAGATTATATGATCAAAGAAAATGTAAGATATCTAATGGGCTGTGGATCCATTCATTCAACTGATTCAGTAATGGCATCAGAAGTATATGCATTCTTAAAAGAAAAAGATGCACTTTCTGATGAAAAATTTAGAGTGTATCCTAATCCTGATTATTTGATTCCTGGATTTAATGATAATCTAGAAGTCACAGATTTAAAAGCTTTAACCAAAAGCATTCCTCCACTCATCAAAGGATATATTAGAATCGGTTCTAAAATTTGTGGTGCTCCTGCTTTGGACAAAGTGTTCGGTACTGTAGATGTTTTTATTCTTTTTGATAGAAGCCTCATCACTGAGAAATATGGAAAGCATTACGATCTTTAATTTCTAATCTATGAAGAACATTGAAGAGATAGACTACCAAAATCCTACTTCCAAGGACCAGATTCGATTTTATCTGGTCACTGGTTTTGCAGCCTTACTAATTACGGGCGGCTATTTTTTGGGTTTGCCAGCATACTATTTAGGTTGGATGGCTTTTGCGGTAGCTACTTTCTCTGTGGCTGGAAATGATGCAGTTCAGACTGTAGGTACTTTTATTGAAAGCAAAAAATCAATACACTGGTTACCTAAATTTGCAGTATTAGGTGGATTGCTTATTGTTGTTCATGTGATTGGTTGGCTTAGAGATTCAGGGGAAATTCATTTTCAAAGATTGGACAAGTTCCAGCCAGTTGAAAATTTCAATCTCTTTCAATTACTTGCGCCAATACTACTTGTAGTTATTACAAGAATGAAGGCTCCTGTTTCCACTACCTTCTTAGTTTTGGGCTTGTTTGGTGGACATAATATTGATAAAATGCTTACTAAGTCCTTCTTGGGTTATGGAATAGCTTTTGTATTGTCCATAGTGATTTGGGCAATTCTCGCCAAATTAGATCCGCATGAATATGAAGAAGATCATATGCCTAATCCTGTTGAGGAACGTCGTTGGTCCAACCTTCAATGGATCTCAACAATTTATTTATGGGTTGCTTGGCTACTGCAAGACACTGCGAATATAGCTGTATATTTACCAAGACAACTCAACTGGATGGAACTAGGAATTGCTTTAGGTATTCTTTTATTTGCCTTAGCGATTATTATTCGAACGAATGGCGGAACTATTCAAGAAGTTGTTTCTGAAAAATCTGACATCAAATGGGCTAAGGCTGCTACAATTGTGGATTTAGTGTATGGCACCATTTTACTCATTTTTCAACAAGTAAGCAACCTTCCTATGTCTACAACTTGGGTATTTCTTGGTCTTCTTGCTGGTAGAGAAATAATACTAAATGTTCTCACTTTTAGGGATGTACCTTACCTGGATACATTTAGGAAGGTAGGCAAGGATGTTATTCTCGCATCTCTAGGAATAGCATTTAGTATTGGTTTTTATGCAATCTCAACTATAGTCTATCCAAATTCCAATTCCTTTAAATTCGAATTTTTCAAAAAGAATCCTAGCCCAGTAACAATCATAGAAAAATAAACACATCTGGCATGTTCCAGATTTTTCTTGAATGCTATAGCGAATTTAGTAATATAGATTCATGCCCCAGAAATCACCGTCCAAATTTTTCAAATACCAAACCTATTCTTTTATTTTAGTTTTTCTTGGTATTTGTGCACTTTTAGTTTATATGTTCTTTGATTTCTTGAATTCAATGCTGTTTGCAGCTATCATTGCAGGATCTTTTTATCCCTTACAGATTTACATAGAAAGAAAATATTCATACAAACGATCCATTTCTGCCTCTATCGTATGTATTATTATTCTTCTTGTATTAATCATTCCTTCTATTTATATTATTGTCCGACTATCTCAAGAAATTTTAGTTTTTTACCAAAATACTAAAATGATTTTTACAGAAGATAACATTAACAAATTCTTTTTTGAAGACCATAGTTATACTCTTGTGTTAAAGAAAATTTTCGAATTTTTAAATTTAGAATACAATAGAACGACCATAGAAGAAATGATAGTAAACTCATTAAAATCTGTTAGTTTATTTCTGTTCAATCAGATCAATTCAATGGTTGGAAATGTTTTTTCCTTTTTATTTCAATTTTTTATTATGCTAATCGGAATATTTGTCTTTCTTGTTGAAGGTGAGAATCTCAAGAAATTTTTCTTCGCACTTCTACCTATTCGAGATGAGGATGAAGAGCTTATACTAATCCAATTTAACAAAATGAATTATATCACTTTGGTCTTCAACGGAATTGGAGGAATGATCCAAGGATTTCTTGCAGCATTTGGATTTTGGATTGTTGGCATTCAATCCTTAATTCTCTGGACTGTGATCATGGTACTATTAGCATTTATACCCTTGCTTGGTATTTCTTTAATCTATGTTCCTGCTTGTATTTATTTATTGATAGTGGGCAATTACATTTCAGCAGGCTTTCTTTTCGTCTACTGTACCTTAGTTGCACTCATCACTGAAAATTGGTTCAAACCTGCCTTCATGGGAAAGCATGTAGAGATGAACTCACTTCTAGTATTCTTCAGCATTATAGGAGGAATGAGTGTATTTGGAATGGCAGGAATCTTTTATGGTCCATTGATCATTTCTCTATTCTTAACTATGTCTAAACTGTATAAGAAGAAATACAAACCTCTCTTGGAACGTTGATCCTATTTGAGAAAATTGGCAATCTATTAGAAAGTCCTTAATCTTGGAATCTTACCATGGGATAGGAAGAACAAAGCTTGAGTTCTTGGAATTTGGAGCAAAAAGCGAATTGTCAGGAATTTGTCAGTATTGTGATTGATTCTCAATATCTATTTAAAATCATGGACAGCATAGGAGAAAGGCAATGAGTTTAGCTTTAAAATTAAGAGAAGGAACCAGTCAAAACCATGACCAAGCTGAGGCAGCTGGATTTATTCGGTGTTTTATGAAAGGAGTCGTAGAGAAAGAAAGCTACGCCAAGCATCTTGAATCCTTCTATTTCGTATATTCAGCTATGGAAGAAGAATTAGAGAAACACAAATCAGATCCTATTTTATCAAAAATTTATTTCCCAGAATTGTATCGTAAAGAATCCATAGAAAAAGATTTAGCCTTCTTTTATGGTAATTCTTGGATGGATAAGATTCATTCTTCAAAAGCTACCCAAGAATACGTAAATCATATCCATGCCAGTGCTCTTAAAAATGCTTATCTTTTGGTAGCACATTCCTACGTTCGTTATTTGGGTGATTTAAGTGGTGGTCAGATTCTTAAAAAAATCGCAGGTAGAGCCATGAACTTAGCAGATACTGGTGGCTTAGATTTTTATGAATTTCCAAAATTAACGAGCCCCAATGATTTCAAGAAAGCTTACCGAGAAGCCTTGGATAATCTTCCTATTTCAGAGACTGAGGCAGATGAAATCTTACAAGAATCCAGAATCGTATTCGACTTGAACCAAAAGATCTTTCATGAATTGGAAGGAGACTTGATTCGAAATATTGGAACTGAAAAATACAATTCCATTCTTCAAGCTTCATAAATTTAAGTTTTTGAATTTTTCGATAAGGAGATCTAAGCCATGAATGCAAATCAATTTCCATCCCTCATTATGGCTTTGATCTTCTTTGCTATGTTGCCCGTTACGATGATAGTCCCAGTTCTTAAGGAAGTGATTAAGGACATTCATCTTTCGGGTAATTTTTCTGTTGCACTTTTTACCAGCATATCAATGTTAGGCTCTTTTTTATTTTCTCCTATAGCTGGAATGATCTCCGATAGATTAGGGAATAGATATAAAATTATAGGCATTGCTGCTTTAATCGATGGGGGCTTATTCTTTTCGCTGACTCTTATCACCGATTTAAATCTTCTAATGTTTGTACGATTTATTGAAGGAGCAACACATATCTTTGTGATTGGATTGTTGCTTGCCTCAATTTCTGATAGAGAGAATAATCCAGAATCAAGTTTTTATCAAAAAGGAAGACTCATGGGTATTGCAGGAATGTTCCTTTCTTTGGGAGCGGCTGTTGGAATGCCCTTGGGTATCTTGGGAAAATCCAATCCTCTGCTCCCTTTCTATGTTGGTTCAGGAATCTTAATACTTGTAGGAATTTCTAGTCTTGTTTATGTTAGAGATTCTAAACATAGCAGTTCTAAGGTAGTTTCTTTTTCGCAATTGATTGAATCAATTCGTAGCTATCCAGTGCTCTTGATTCCTTTTTCCTTCCATTTTATAGATCGATTTACGGTAGGATTTTTAGTTAGCTCATTTAACATACACATGCGAGAGGTTTTACTTTTTAATCCTGGTAAAGCAGGTGCCTTCTTAGGTTTAGTTCTTTTTCCTATGAGTGTTTTATCTTACCCATCTGCTATACTATCCAAAAAGTATGGAATCCTTCCTTTGGTTCTTATAGGATCTTTGGTCTATGGTTTGTTCTTAAGTTTACTTGGTTACACCAATGACAGTACAAGCATCTTTATCTTTTTAGTTTGTGCAGGTTTAGGAGCAGGAATCATGTATGTTCCTTCCATGATCCTTGCCTCCCGATTGTCGCCCCCTGGACTTGATGCAACTGTAATGAGTGGCTTTACCGGGCTAGGCTCACTCGGCTTTCTCTTGGGCCCCCTGGCATCGGTTGGATTGGAAAATTTCTGGAACCAGTCAGATGTAGCCCAACCCTTTGCTGCCCTTTCCACTAGCTTTGGCATTTTAGAAATCTTCATGGTAGCTTTAACCCTTCCCTTCTTATTTCAACTCCAGAAACTTCTGAGAAAATCATCTTAAAATCAGAAATTTTCTTGACAATCAAGAGTGCCTCTCCATATTTTACTGAGTTTATCCAATAAAACAGATATTTTATTTAATTTATAGGAGATTTGGGAGTATGCAAAAATATTTATTCCATCCATTCAAGAAGAACTCAAAAGCATTATCCTGCATATTCATCTTTGCCTTCCTTACTTTTTCCTGGGCATGTAAGGATAAATCAGATTCTGTTGCCGAAATCAACTTCCTCAATGTCTCCTTTGATCCGACAAGAGAATTGTATACTGAGATCAATAGAGAATTTGGAAAACTATGGTCTTTAAACCATAAGTCAACAATTTCTTTCCAACAGTCACATGGAGGCTCTGGCAAACAGGCGCGCTCTGTGATCGATGGCTTACAAGCAGATGTCGTTACCTTAGCACTATCCTATGATATAGACTCTATTGTTGAAAAGTCAGGGCTCATTTCTAAAGATTGGGAAAGTAAATTTCCAAATAATTCATCACCTTACTTTTCTACTGTGGTCTTACTTGTAAGAAAGGGAAATCCAAAAAATATTCAAGACTGGGATGATATAATCAAAGAATCGGTTAGTATTATTACTCCCAATCCCAAAACTTCCGGTGGTGCTAGGTGGAATTATTTGGCTGCCTATGCCTATGCCAAGGAAAAAACCAAATCCGAAGATAAGGCTAAAGAATTTATCGGTCAATTATTTAAAAATACTTCGGTCCTAGACACGGGAGCAAGAGCATCAACAACCACATTTATCCAAAGATCAATAGGAGATGTACTTATTACTTGGGAAAATGAAGCCTTACTTGCTCTTAAGGAATCTAATACAAAAGAAAAGAATTTTGAAATCATTTATCCAAGTGTTAGTATCTTAGCAGAAACTCCAGTTGCTATAGTTGAAGGCAATGCGAAAAAGAAACAAACTTTAGAAATAGCAACTTCTTATATTGAATTTTTGTATTCTGAACAAGGGCAAGAAATTATTGCTAAAAATTTCCTTAGACCACAAAGTGAAGTCATCTTGCAAAAGTATAAAAATCAATTCCCTAAAATTAAAATGGTTTCTATTCGTGAATTAGAAGGTTCTTGGAAAGAAGCTCAGTTGAAACATTTTGCTGATAAAGGGATCTTTGATCAAATTTATAAAAAATAAGATTCCATGAACTTTCAATTTAGACCTTATTCGAAAATGACATTTAGCTTAGTGATGGGTCTTGTATTTTTTTATACAAGCATAATCATAATCATTCCCATAATAGGATTGTTTGTGAAAACTTTTGAATTTGGAATTTCAGATTTAGTCAATGTTTTCTATGAGAAGAGAATCCAAGATGCACTCATTCTAAGTTTCGGAACGAGTTTAGTTGCTGCTTTGATTAATATGGTTTTGGGATTTTTATTTGCATGGACGATTGTAAGATATGAATTCCCTGGTAAACAAATTATTAACTCTTTGATCGATCTGCCATTTATGCTACCAACAGCTGTTGCTGGAATTTCGCTAACTTCTATCTATTCCAATAATGGCTGGATAGGATCTTTCTTCCATAGCCTTGGAATTCAAATTGCCTACACTCCTATCGGGATAATCATAGCCTTAGTTTTTGTTGGCTTTCCATTTGTTGTAAGATCCGTACAACCTGTCCTTGAAGAGTTACCAAAGGAACTAGAAGAGAGTGCATATTGTTTGGGAGCAACTCGCTTCCAAACCTTTTATAAAATCATTCTACCTTATTTGATTCCATCATGTCTAAGTGGAGCAAGTATGGCATTTGCAAGAGGAGTTGGTGAATATGGTTCTGTTGTATTCATCTCTGGAAATATTCCTAATAAAACGGAAATACTGCCTCTATTAATCATAACAAAATTAGAACAATATGAATATGCTCAAGCAACTTCTATTGCATTATTGATGCTAAGCCTTTCATTTTCGATTATGCTACTTTTGAATTTCTGGCAAGCTCGTAGGAGTAGATATCTATTATGAAACCCAGACAGTCCTTATTGATTAAATGGAGCTTTGTTATCTCTGTTTATTTACTCTGTATTCTATTACTCATTCTTCCTTTAGTAAATGTGTTTATGGAAGCATTCGCAAAAGGTATTTTAGAATATTGGAAGGCAATTAGCCAAGATCACACGCTTTCTGCTTTTCTTTTAACAATCAAGGTTGCTCTTATCGCTGTTCCATTAAATACAATCATTGGAATTTTAGCAGCTTTCTTACTTTCAAGATTTATTTTCCCTGGTAAAAATATACTTTTGACATTGATTGAATCACCGTTTGCAGTTTCTCCTGTGATTGCTGGTTTGATTTTTGTGTTAATTTTTGGGAGAGAAGGCTGGATGCGTCCACTTTTACAATTTTTGGATTGGGAAATTATTTTTAATACGCCTGGACTTGTTATAGCAACAATCTTCATTACTTTTCCATTTGTAACCAAAGAACTTTTACCATTGATGCAATCACAAGGTAATGAGGAAGAAGAGGCAGCCATACTCCTGAACGCATCCTTCTTTAAAGTGTTTACTAAAGTGATTATCCCAAATATCAAATGGGGATTGCTTTACGGTGTTGTGCTTTGCAATGCTCGTGCTATGGGAGAGTTCGGTGCAGTCTCAGTTATCTCGGGACACATTCGCGGCAAGACGAATACACTTCCCTTGGAAGTAGAAATTCTGTACAATGAGTACAATTCTGTTGGTGCCTTTGCAACAGCATCCCTACTTGTACTACTATCTATTTTAACTTTAATTATTAAAAATATCTTAGAAAGAAAAATCCAACTCACTGGCCTTGAATCAAATCCAAGTCCAGAAGATACAGGTAAGTAATATGTCAATTATCATTAAACATCTAAACAAATCATTTCAAAACTACAAAGCATTGGATGATATTAACCTAACAATACCAGAAGGCAATCTGTTTGCTCTCCTTGGTCCCTCAGGATCTGGAAAGACAACTCTACTTAGAATCATAGCTGGTTTAGAAACTCCTGATTCTGGTGAAATTCAAATCAATCAAAATGATTCAGACCTTAAGAAATCTCAAGCTACTCAGGTTGGCTTCGTCTTTCAACACTATGCATTATTTCGGCATATGAATATATTCGAAAATATAGCTTTTGGCTTACGCGTTCGACCGAAAGTATCAAGACCTTCCAACCAAGCTATAAGCGATAAGGTCTTTGAACTACTAAAGCTCGTTCAACTTGAACAATTGCACAATCGTTATCCACATGAATTATCTGGAGGGCAAAGACAAAGAGTAGCACTGGCAAGAGCACTAGCCATAGAACCAAAATTTCTGCTGCTTGATGAACCTTTCGGAGCCTTGGATGCTAAGGTTCGTAAAGAACTTCGCCAATGGCTTAGAAAATTACACGATGATATCAATATAACATCTGTTTTTGTAACTCATGACCAAGAAGAAGCACTTGAAGTCAGTGACCAAGTTGCAATTCTTAAATCTGGACGTATTGAACAGGTTGGAACTCCTGATGAAGTCTACAACCAACCCAAGAGCTCATTCGTATTTCATTTTCTAGGTGATGTGAATCTTTTTCATGGAAGAATCCAAGATGGCGATGCAGTTGTTGGTAATTTGAATTTAGGCAAGGCTGAAGATTTAAATTCCAATGACAAAGATGCAGTTGCTTATGTGCGTCCCTATGATATTGAAATAATAAGAGACCAACAATCAGGAATTCCTGCCGAAATCAAACATATCCATTCTACCGGAAGAAATGTTCGCGTTGAACTGTATCGTCCAGATACGGGAACCTTTATAGATTCTGTTTTAGATACATCAACTTACAAAGAGTTGAACCTTCTTCCAGGGGAAACGGTTTATCTTAGAATAAAAAAAGCCAAGGTTTACACTGAAGATTTTTCCATTTAGGAAATGCTAGCTTTTGCCACTTGGTATTTTCTTAGGTTTAAAAACTTACTTAGCCTTTTCTATAAAGCCTATTAAATCACTGCCTGCAACCCGACAGACTCGCCAGTCTGGATAAATTTTCGCTCCTAGCGATTTGTAGAATTGGATAGCAGGTTCATTCCAATCTAATACAGACCAATCAATTCGTCCTGCACCTATCTCTTGGGCTACTTGACCTAATTGAAGCAAAAGTGACTTACCGAGTCCTCTTTTCCTAAAGTTGGGCATCACATATAAATCTTCTAAATAAATTCCTGGTTTTGTGAGGAATGTTGAATAATTATAAAAATACAAGGCATAGCCAACAACTTGATTGCCTTGCTCAGCAACCAATGCATACAGATAGGGTTTCTCTCCAAAAATATGCTTTTCTAGATCTTCGAGTTTTCCTTCAAATTCATGACTCAACTTTTCAAAATCTGCTAATTCTTGGATAAGTGCAAAAATTCTTGGTAGGTCCTCTTTTCTCGCATTGCGAATCATAATTTCTCCGTTCACTGATTGATTCTTTCTTTAATTTCAAGAACTCCTACCAATAGGGTCAATCTAAATTCTCTGTAGGGTAAATTCCCCTATTGCTTAAGTGATTCAGTTCTGTTATAATAAATTTTACTTTAACGGTATCTTATAAGTTATTAACCCTAAGATACGGACGACCAAATACCTATTCCCCCAGTTTGGGGGATTTTTTTTCTCGTAACCTTTTCTAGCTTGCATTATTCCTAAGTATTCCATTTGAATAATTTCATATATGGAAGTCGATGAAAGTTCTTTTTTTTACATTTGGAAAGAGATCATATTATAGGACAATACCATCCTATCTCACATTCATCTATTCATTTTAAAATGTTAGTTTTTGGTATCTTGCAAAGAGATAAAGAAGAAATAATTGGTCAGATACCTAGATTTCTCTTTGGTTGGCTTGGAAGCTTATTCAATAAAATACCTGTGGGAAATATTGGAACGGCAAAAGTTCCTATTTTTGTTCCCATGAGGATTCCAGAAGATCTTCAACTGCTACTTTCAAATGCAGATACAAGCAGCAAAGGTCTTTCAGGATTAAAAAGAAAAAACTAAAATAATGATTAGAAAATCAGTATTTAGAATTCAAAAAAAATTAAAAAGATTCGGATCCTATTTGCCAGGAATTGCAATAGCAAGTGCTATTGCTTTCTGCTCTAAAGGTTTAGTTTTTTGTTGAATTGGAATTTTCCAGAAATGACTATTTCTATAATCCTTGGAATGTTAATTGGAAATATATTTCCTATATCTTCCAAATTTTCCAATTGTTACAAGGCAAATTCTTTCCAATACTAGTATCAATCTAATGTTAGTATCAATGGCTGCGTTAGGAATTGAAACAAATTGGAAAATTGTTAAAAATGTTGGAATAAAACCATTTTATCTCGGGGCGATTGTATTTATTTTTCTTTTTTTGACAACTTGGCTTTTGACATATTTGTTTTATTCTACAAATTGATAAATCCTCAACTCTTCAAGCATCCTAAGGACTACTTCAAGATGCTTCCTAGTAACTCACCTATAAATGGCCGCGATTCTATAGAATGATGCGGTAAAGTCAAGCTTTCACTTTTAAATTCCGTTATACTTTCATATATCAGAATATCAATGTCGATTTCTCTTGGCCCCTTATCAAAACGTCTGAGCCTTCCTATCTTGCTTTCTATAGACTGAGTGAAATTCAGAAGTTCCAGCGGTTGCAAAATTGTTTCAATCTGAATGACTTGGTTTAGAAAATCTGGTTGGTCCGCAAAATCCATAGCCTTAGTATTCAAAATTTCAGAAGCTTGGATAATTCTACATATGGGTGGATTATGAAGCAAATCTCTTGCCTGCTTTAAATAAAGCTCTCTATCTCCTAAATTTGTTCCTAAAGAAAGATAGGACTTCATAGCTAATGAAGTTTCATCCTTTGAGTATAGTATAAATCTTTTTTAATTCTGTATACCTTTCAATCTGTAATCTGGGCATTTAAGTTGGATCTCTTTGGTCATTTCCATTAACCTGCTATAGATGCGTCCCTCGCCTTTGATCTTCCAATCTTCTAAGGCTTGGTTAGAAGTTAGCAGTGTGAGTTTTTCATTTTCATAACGAGTATCAATGAGATCATATAACTTTCGATTATTAAACTCAGAATCTTTCTGAATTCCAAAATCATCAATTACAAGAACATCCACATTCGCAAATTCCTTTTCTATATTACTTTCTTGTCCAGAAGTCTCGCTGTCTTTTTGGTAAGAATTTAAAATCGCACTCAGAAAATCTTTATTGACTTTGGCATACTTGCAATTTACGCCATAGCGAAAAATCAATTCATTTAAGATAACACAAGCTAGTAAAGTTTTGCCAGAGCCTGTTCCGCCCCAAAGATAAAATCCTTTTGCAATAAAATTTGGATCCTTCCACTTGTGAACCAACTCAGAAGCCCAGTCATGTGCTATAAGAAATGATAATTCAGGATCATTGCTTTTGTCTCCTATGTCTATGCTTTGGAGAAATTGAAATCTATATCGAGGTGGAATTCCTGCCTTGGCAACTAACTTTTCTAATTTAATTAGTTCTAATCTAGCTCCATGACACATACATGGAATCTGCATATCTGAATCTATATCATACACTAAAAATGGTGCTTGTCCTTTTGAAGGACAGAGGTTACAATCTGAACCAACACAATGACAAACACTCAATGCACCGGATCTTAGACCGCGCACATTTATATCTAAAATAATACCTGCCCCACCACAGTAAGGACAATCTACAACACCATGACGAAATGGAAAAACATCTGCAAGATTCATGTATAAGGAAATACTTATTGATTCACACTCTGTGTCAAGTTTATGCGATGATCTCTAACCTTTTTCAAAGATTATGTCCCTTCATTATGGAAAAATCTTCCAAGAAATGAGTAGATTCCTAAAAAAATCAGTCTGATTTGTTATTATTGACTTTAATAAATCCGATACTTAACTTGAAGAACTGGGAAAGGATTCCCATTCTTTAAAGACTATCATTAGAGAAAGAAAAAGGTCAAAGGATATGAAGATCATGAAACAACTCCTCATCATCATGCTGGCACTGTCTATGAGTGTAGGAATCTACGCTCAAGCACAGCCTCAAGGTCAACCAGGTCAAGCTCAAGGCCAGGACGTTAAAGATACCGACGAACTTCTAAAAGGTGAACTCGTTCCCGAAGAAGAAGATGCGGATCTTACGGAAGACCAGAAAGAAAGAAGAAAAGTGGTTCAAGAGCAGGAAGCTCTTTGGAAGAACCCAGACTTCAAGGCATACAACAAAAATTTTCAAGAGCTACACCAATTATCTAAAGCTTTCGCAAATAACAAATTTCGTTTAGCTTTATCTAACTACCAATCAGGTGTTAACGTTCTTTTTAAGAACAGAGACTGGGTTGAGCAGTATAGAAAAGAAGAAGCTGAGAAAAAGCGTCTAGATGAAAAATGGTACTGGCAAAAAGTAGATCGTAAAGCAAGAGAAGAAAGAGTAGTTTCTCGTGAGAAAAACACTTCTAAACAATCTGCACTCAACTACTTTACCAGATCTATCAATCACTTAGATGAAATCAAAAATCCAGATCTTCGTGAAAGACCTGAATTCAAAAGATTACTATCAGATGTTTATAGAAATTGGGTAATGGTTGAATATGATTTACAAAATCTTCCTCAAACTATCCCTATTCTTGAACTTTACATAGAGATAGATGACAATGAGAAGGAATACCCTGCTCACAAATATCTAGCTAGTGCATATGCATTTGAAGAGAACATGATAAAGAAATACGGTGGCGGATCGGAAGATCAAATGCTAAAATACCGTTACAAGAAGAACGTTCACCTTCTTAGAGCAACTGAACTAAAATACGGAAAAGACTCACCTGAATACAAACACATTGTGAACATTGTAAACAGGGATGAAGTTATTTCGGTAACTCCTTAATTACCAAATACTTCTCTTTGTTAGTCTAAAGAAACAGAAGCCTGGCTTAAACACCAGGCTTTTTCTTCAAGTAGCTATTCTAACAAAGTCCTAATTCTCCATCTTCATTAATGTCTTAACTGGTAGGCTAAATAACTTTCTGGAAGTTAGAATATAAGCAAATAGTATCCCAAAAAAAACTAGAATTGCAACCATGATCATATTAAAAACAGGATAAATGGATTCTAAGTTCAAAACATATTGATTCAATATCTTATCAGCAATCATGGCTAGGATAAAGCTGCAAAAAAAAGAAAAGAAAGAAAGCAAAATGGATTCATAAAGAACTATTCCTCTTACAAAATTTTGTTTGGCGCCTACAACTCTAAACAGAACCATCTCCCGAAATCTTTCCCTAGAAGAACTATAAAGCACAGCTACTAAGAGCATTATAGAAGCTATTACAAGTAAGCCTGACATGATATTAATAATGGCTGATACTTTTTCCACTATACCTTCGAAACTCTTAACAGCTTTTTCTGTATCAATGAAAGTTATATTTGGATAAGCTTTCACAATCTGCTTTTGCATTTGGAACCTTTGGGCTGAATCTTCTATATAAAAAGAAGAGATATAATACCTTGGTGCCGATTCCAAATCTCCTTTGGAAAATAGTACAACAAAGTTTGGTTTCATATCTGCCCAATTAACAGATCTTAAATTTGTTATTCTACCTTTGATGGGAAATCCTTGGATAGAAAATTCTAATTCATCACCAATTCCAGCTCCCAAACTTTTAGAGAAATCTTTTTCTACAGATATTTCATTTACAGAAGATTCTTTCCACCACTTTCCAGAATCCACCGACTCGGTTTCGAATAGCTCATCTCTATAGGACAACATGTATTCTCTTGTTCTAGCAGTAGATTTCCAATCTCGCTTAGATGCATCTTGCTCCAATTGAGAAGTGTCGATTTTTTCTCCATTGATCTTTGAAAGTCTAGCTCCTATAATAGGTGCTAAGTAGTATTCTGTAGGTGAATATTTGGACACCATAGATTCAAATCCAGCCTTTTGGTCTGGCTTGATATCAATGATAAATACATTGGGTCTTTTGGTTAATTGCCTAGACCCTCCCAAATTCAATAAACTTTCTCGTAGGATTAATGAAAGAAGGAGAACGAAAATAGCTGATCCAAGTCCTATGATAGAAAGAGATACTAATCCATATTGTCTTACAAACTTCTTAAGGACTAAGGAAAAGCGCTTTGATACAACTCTACTCTTGGAATAACTTAGCAATAACCATCTTAGCAATTGGTAGGTTAACCAAATCAAAAGTGGAATCAAAAAAAACATAGAACACAACACTAAGCCCTTGATTATATTTCCAGTATCAAGCCAAGATACAAAGAAGAATAAAAGATAAACTGCTGCAAGTAAGATATATTCCATCTTACTCCATCGATTCGATAAGGAACCTGTACTGTCACTTACACCATCCGGTGATTTCAAGGCATTCATGGGACTTACCATTCCAGCCTTGATTAAAGAATGTAAGGAAACTAAAAGTGGAATAAAAATTCCAAGACCCAATCCTTCTAGAAAAGCAATGCCCGTAATCCCATGGCTTAGATCAGGAAAGCCATCTCCGCCTAATAAATTGGGAAGACTGGATTGAATCCAATATCCTAAACCTAAACCAAAGACAACCCCAATCAAAGATAAACTTAGTGTTTCAGAGAGAACCATCAGACGTATATATTTTGATTCAAGTCCTAAGCATTTTAAAATAGAGATCTGTTTCTGGGAATCTAAGACTCTAGTCCTTGCTGAAATAAAAATTGCAACAGCACCTAAAAAGAAAGAAGAAAGGCCAAGTAAGCTCAAGAAATCTAAAGTATTCGTAATAAACTTTTGAGAACCTGAGTTAACTTCTGTATTGTGGAAGATAGTTAAGTCATTCTTGATGTATTCTTCAAAATAAGTTTTCTTAAATTGGTTTGGATCAACATTGTTTGGAAGTTTAGCAAAAATAGTATAGCGAATTCGGCTTCCCTTTTCTATCAATCCTGTTGAATCAACAGAAGACTTGGAAATAATAGAAGTTGGAGCCATTCCTGTAAATCCACCGACTGAACCTGGCTCTTTTTTAATAAGCCCTGCAAAAAAATAATCTCTTTCACCAACTTGGATTCTATCACCTATTTTCACTGCTAGATTTTTAGAGAGATTCTCTTCGAGAAGGATATCCGAGTCCTTTAATTTTGCATAGGCATCCTTGGGATCAGTCTCTATTTTTCCATAAAAAGGGTATTGATTTTCAATACCGCGCAACATAGATAAGGCAACTTCTTCGTTTTTAGGATTTTGCAACATGGAAAGAAATTGAACAACCTCAGCTCTCTGGGAACCTTGGGGAAGGGTTTTTTGTAAGAGTGAATTTTGGAGATCACGAGGTTTTTCGGGAGTTTGGAAGGCTAAATCGGCTCCCATCATATTTCTTGCTTCTGTTCGAATCAAATCAGCCAAAGAAGATTTATAGGATTGGATTCCAGATACGGCACCCACTCCGATGGCAACTGAAAGTATAACCTGTAAAGAAAAGGTTTTGCGGCTAAATAGCTGTCTTTTGAAAAATGTTTTAAAAAATGCTTTCTGGTTCATCGTTTCTTTTTCTTAGCAGGCTTGGTCTTAGATGCTTGTATCTTTTTCTTTGGAGATTTTAAGTTGGATTTAAACTTTTCCTTGAGTTCTCCATCTTTCATTTCTAGAATTCTATCTGCAAGATTTGCCACAGAATGATCGTGTGTAACAACGATTAATGTTGATCCCTTATCTCGGTTTAATTTCTGTAGAAGTTCCATGACAATATTGCCATTTTTCGTATCAAGATTTGCCGTAGGTTCATCTGCAAATAAAATCTTGGGATCATTGATAAAGGATCTTGCGATTGCAATACGCTGTTCTTCTCCACCTGACAATTGTAAGGGAAAATGGTTTTCTCTATGTTCCATATGAACAGAAACAAGAAGATCTCTAGATTTTGTAAGAATTTCTTTCTCCGATAGATTGGATGAAACCATCAAAGGAATGGCAACATTTTCTATTGCAGTTAAATTAGGTAAGAGTTGAAAATTTTGAAAAATGAAACCTACCTTTGTTGAACGTAGATTGGCAAGCTCATCTTCTGATAAATCTCCGAGAGAAACTCCATCTAAATGAATCTTTCCCTTGTCCGGTTTATCCAAACCTGCAGCAAGTCCAAGAAGTGTAGATTTTCCTGAGCCAGATGGACCAACAATCGCAACAAATTCGCCTTCTTTTACAAGGAATTCCACGTTTTTAACAACATCAATGGATTCATTGCTGCCTTTAAATGATTTAGATACAGATTGAAACTTCAGCATACTAGATTTTAGACATAAGTTCCTTATAAATAAAAAAAATAAATCAAAATTATTCCAATAACTTCCGTTAAACTGTTCTATTTTGGGCGAATTTATCTTGTAAGCATTTAGAATGATTCATACAATGTTGGCACAGTGATTTTTCATTCTTTGAATTTTTTTAAAATTTTTTTTTGCAAAAATTTTGAAACCCATATTACTTTTTTTTTGACCCTAAACGATAGGAAAATTATACAGTATACTTCATCCTAAGAAAAAACAAAACTGATGATTTCTAAATTTTCAGGTTACGAACATAGGATGTCAATAAAGTATAGATAAAACGTAAGGGTGTATTTTCAATGGTGGAAAGCGACTCAGAAGTCGAAATAGAATCCGACAAGACATATAAAATATGCGCTTGTGGCAAGAAAGTAAAGGCAATCTACCAGAATGATTTGTGTAGAGAATGCTTAACGGATCGATTCAAAATGTTAACTAAGGTAATCGATTCCGTTAGGAAATAAATTAGAAAAGAGATTAAGCGGAAATTTAAGAATTTTTTGGCAAAATGCCTAAAATCTACAACATACAACTAACTAATGTTAAATGGCTGAATACCGATTTCGAGACATAGAAAAGAAATGGCAATCCTATTGGAGCAAGAATTCTAGCTTCAAGACGGATGTACATTCAGCTAAGCCTAAATTTTATTGCTTAGATATGTTTCCCTACCCTAGTGGTGCAGGACTTCATGTTGGCCATCCAGAGGGTTATACCGCAACTGACTTGATCAGCCGTTATAAGCGTATGAAGGGCTTCGAAGTACTTCACCCTATGGGCTGGGATGCTTTTGGTTTACCAGCAGAAAGATATGCCATGCAGACTGGCATACATCCTAGAGAAACAACAGAAGCAAATACCAACAACTTTCGTAGACAAATCAAAGAACTTGGATTGAGCTATGATTGGGATAGAGAAATTTCCACTACAGATCCTGAATATTTTAAGTTCACGCAATGGATATTCATTCAAATTTACAATTCGTACTTTGATAGAAGCTCTAAGAAAGCACAATCTATAGAAAAGCTAATCCTTGAATTAGAAAAGTCAGGCTCTAAGCCTTTTGAAGGCGAAGAAATTCCCGAATCGGAACATTTTTCATCAGGAGAATGGAAGAATTTTACCCCAGCTCGAAAAGATGAGATACTGAGTTACTTTCGCCTAGTTTACCTTGCCTACATTCCTGTGAACTGGTGTGAGGCATTGGGAACTGTTCTAGCCAATGAGGAAGTGGACGAATGGGTTGGAAAAGGCTACACCGTTGAGCGTAGACCTATGAAGCAATACATGATGCGGATTACCGCCTATGCTGAGCGATTGCTGGAGGATTTAAATCTTTGTGAGTGGCCTGTATCCACTTTGGAAATGCAGAAGAATTGGATTGGCAAAAGTCGTGGATTAGAATTGGATTTTCCTTTAGAGAAGCCTGTTTCTGGTTCTGAATATTCCGAACAAAAGGTTCGCGTCTTTACCACTCGTCCCGATACAATTTTTGGCGTAAGTTACATGGTTCTTGCTCCAGAACACAAATTAGTTGAATATATTACTACAAATGAACACAAAGCGAATGTAGAAAAATACCAAAAAGATACTTCATTAAAGAGTGATTTAGATAGAACTTCATTGAATAAAGATAAATCCGGTGTATTTACTGGATCTTACTGTTTGAATCCAGCAAACCCCAGCCAGAAGATTCCCATTTATATCTCTGATTATGTTTTAGCTACCTATGGAACAGGTGCTATCATGGCAGTTCCTGCTCATGACCAAAGAGATTATGAATTTGCTATCAAATACAATCTTCCAATAATTCCTGTTATACTAGGAAATACTGACCAAGAAAGTGCATTTGATTCTAAAGATTCTGTCTGCATTAACTCTAATTCAGACGAACTAAGATTAAATGATCTAAAATACGAGGAAGCTTTCAAGAAAACTAGCGAGTGGGCTGAATCCAAAAAAATTGGTAAAACTAAGATTCAATTTAAGCTAAGAGATTGGTTGTTTGCAAGACAAAGGTATTGGGGTGAACCTATCCCCTTAGTTCATTACCCAGATGGTACAACTCGTCCAATAGCTGAAAGCGAATTACCTTTAACTCTTCCAGACTTAGAAGAGTTCAAGCCTTCTGGAACGGGTGAATCTCCACTTGCTCTCGCAAAAGACTGGTTAACTTACAAAGATCCTCTAACAGGAATGATTGGTAATCGAGAAACCAATACAATGCCGCAATGGGCTGGTTCTTGTTGGTATTATTTACGTTACATAGATCCAAAGAATCCAAATCAAATCTGCGATCCAAAATTAGAAAAAGAGTGGATGCCTGTTGGCTTGTACGTTGGTGGAGCAGAACATGCCGTATTGCATTTGTTATATTCAAGATTCTGGCATAAGATTCTTCATGACCTAGGACATGTGTCAACAGCAGAACCTTTCCAAAAATTAGTCCACCAAGGATTAATTCTAGGTGAAGATAAACGGAAAATGTCCAAATCCTTAGGAAATGTAGTAAATCCTGACCAGGTCGTAGAAGAATTTGGCGCTGATTCTTTGCGATTATTTGAAATGTTTATGGGGCCCTTTGAGATGGTGAAGCCTTGGTCAACCAAAGGTGTAGAAGGTGTGCATAGATTTCTAGCAAGAGTTTGGCGACTCTTCCATCAGGGCAAGGAAGAATCTTTCCGTTTGGATGAGATAGAACCAACTGAGAGTGAACTAAAAGTTCTTAATAAGACAATTCATAAAGTTCAAGAAGATATTGAAGGATTTTCCTTTAATACCGCCATCTCGCAGATGATGATACTTGTGAATGAAATTACTCCCTCAGAGAGAAGACCACGTAAAGTACTAGAAACTCTTTTAATTCTTTTAAATCCTTTTGCGCCTCATATAACTGAAGAATTATGGTCTCTCTGTGGCAAGAAGACAGATCTTGTATTAGAAAAATTTCCTATTGCAGATAGTAAATACTTAGTGGATGATGAAATCACTCTTCCCATCCAAGTAAATGGTAAATTACGTGGTGAGGCTCTAGTCCCAAAAGATATTAGCCAAGACGCCGCAGAAAAAATCGCTCGCGAGCATGATAAAGTGATGCCATTTCTAGAAGGAAAGACAATCCGAAAGATTGTATTTGTTCCGGGTAAAATTCTTAATTTTGTTGTAAGTTAACATCACAGTTTCTTCATTTTGTAATAAGAATAGCCCAGATTAATATATTCTTTGTTTGATTGAAATCTCTTCATCTTTTAAGGTATAATTTATTGACAAATACTCAACTAAATTGTTACCATCATATACATATTTAACATGGTAAATCCTTTGAAAAATTCCTTATTCTTTAAGAAAAGTATTCTAAGAACTTATCTTTTATATAGTCTTCTGTTTGGTATAGGAATGGGTGTCGCATTCAGACTAATTACACCTTACTTTGTAGACTTCAAATCTGATTTATTGATGAATCTTTTTACAATTCTTTGTATATCTGCCGGAATTATGGTGGGATATTTTTCATTTTGGATAGGTAAAAATTCATTATTAAAAACCATTTTAAATATAGGAGATTTTTCTCTTAAATTGGCGCATGGTGATTTCACATCTAAACTAAATATTCCTTCCCAAGACGAAATAGGTGAATTCGTAAACAATTATAATGATTTAATTGATATTCTAAAAAAATCCATTTTGAATATTCAACAACTATCTATAGAATCTAACTCGTCTATGCAGGAACAAAAAATTGCTACAAATCAACTAACGGAAAATACACAAAAACTTTCTGAAAGGTATGAAATCATCCAATCTGAAACTGAATCGAATGAAAGTAAACTAAATTATGTAGTTTCTCATTTCAATATATTAAGATTTTCAATGGATACACTAACTACTCAAATAGAAAATCTTGCTAGAGTAATTCAGGGAATTAAAGAATCTTCAGATCTGTCAATTCAGAAATCTTTAATTATTGAGCAAAGAATCCAATCTATTGAAAATAATTTAAATGATGCCAACATTTCTATGGAAAAGATATCTTCTAGTTCTAAAGAAATTTCGAAAATCATATCAATCATTCAATCTTTTTCTGATAAAATCAACTTATTAGCGTTAAATGCAGCAATTGAATCAGCTAGAGCTGGGGAAGAAGGTAAAGGATTTGCTGTTGTTTCAGAAGAGATATCTAAATTAGCAAATCAAACTAGGAATAATATAAAAAATATTAATTCCTTGGTTCTTCTTAATTCACAAGAAGTAAACAACGGAACTTTAGCCTTTCAAAATTCTGTCGATTCAAGTAAACTACTTATCCTAGAAACTAAATCACTGATTGAATTTTTCGAAAATATGCGTGATAGCATGAGTACACAAATAAACAACCACCATTTTGTAGCAAGTGAAGCCAATTCAGGTAAAGAAATATCAATGATAATTCAAAATCATTTAAATGAATACTATGAATCTTTTAAAAAGGTTAAGGAAATATTAAATGAAATGAATACTATAGGAATATACAACGCTTCCTCAGCAGAAGAATTATCTGCTGCCTCAGAAGAAATTGCAGGATTCACTCACTCACTAGAAGAAAATACTAAATTTTTTCATTTTAATTAAAACTATGGTTTTGTTAATTTATTTTTTAAATTTAACAAAGTATTGTAAGGAATATCAACCACTACTAAGTTAGCTGCAAATTCAGGTATAGAACCACCCGGATCTGTATGAGCCTGGTAGACGACTTCAATTTTTCCTTCCTCCATTTGTTTGATCATCCAAGTTCCTCTAATCCTTGGTATACGCACAACTCCACTTGGACTTGGTCTTGAAATATCTGAGGACTCTTTCATCTGAATCGTAGTAGTTCCTTTATCATCACTTGAAAGATTTGCTTTGAAGATAACATCTCTGTTGCTAACAGGCCAAGGAGCCCCGTTGAGTAAATAAACATACCATTCATTTTTGCTATTAGTTTTTAATTTTTCCGCACTCTTGCAATCATGAAGCCAAGTTGTATAGGTGGATGGGTTGGTTATAAGTGCCAAGGCTTCATCAGTGCTTGCTTGGATAACTACTTTACCACGAAATTCTTTGAGAGGAGAATTTTCTACTTCGCGCGTATGAACAACTACTCCATTTTTGTTCTTGGCAAGCTCCCAATCAGCCGCCGCTAATGCTTGGACATTCAAAATTAAGAAAATCACTTGAAATATTGTTTGCTTAGTTAGTTTCATGAATTTAAATCTTCTCTTAAAGAAGGATTTGTCACCTTAATTACTAGGTAATAAATAAAAAATGGATATAAATAATAAAAGAATCATTATAACAGGTGCCTCATCTGGTATAGGAAGAGAAACAGTTTTACAATTTCTTAAGTTTCATAATGTAAAAATCTTTGCCGTGGACTTGAATAAAGAACAAATTCCAAAAAATGAATCTATTTTACCTTATGAAATGGACATTTCTAATCCTAAAAACATAGAGATGATGATTGATACTGCAAGAAACTGGATGGGTGGCATAGATATATTCTTTGCAAATGCTGGATTTGCATACTATGAGAAAATTTCTACACCCAGTTGGGAAAGAATTTCCAAAATTTTTGAAACAAATGTGTACTCACCAATCTATACATTAACTGTCTTGAATGCAAAACAAGTTGAACCTGTTTTATTTATAACAACAGCATCTGCAATGAGTCACCTTCCACTTCCAGGCTACGCCTTGTATTCTTCCACCAAAGCATCCGTTCATTCTTTTATGGAAGCTTTTAGGTACGAAATGAACGCTCGAAATCGAATTATGGTCGTTTATCCTATAGCAACACGAACCAAATTTTTTGATACAGCGGGAAATCAAGTTCCTGTTCCTTTTCCGAGTCAATCATCTGAAACAGTTGCTAGAAAAATAATTTCAGGAATCAAATGGAATAAGAAAAGAGTTTATCCATCAATGATCTTCTCAATTATGCAAGTTTTAGATCGTTTCCTTTTTGTCCCATTAAGAATCTATCAATGGATTGAGGCAGGGAAACTAAAAAATCTCTCAGCTTCGAAAGAAAACTGAGAGATTTTGGTTTATCTTAAAAGAAGCGGTAAGTCGCTCCCATAGTAAAGGTTACGCCTGTTCTGTAGGAAAGGAAAAGATCTTCTTGACCTGTTACCTGATTTTTTTGGAACACTTTAAATCTTGTGTCCATAATATTTTTTGCAGCAGCTTTGAAATCCAATCGGTCATCTAACTTCCAAGAATAAACGATATCAGTAATACCAACTCCCCTTTCAATTGCATCAGGCGTTCCATTGGATCCTACTGCATAAATTCGATCACCAAAAAAATTATAGTATAATCCTATTGATTGATTTTTCTTTTTAGTAATAAAATAATCGAACTTTAGGTTATAAACATAATCGGATTGACCCTGCAATCCCCTTGATATATTAGTTGGGTCAAAAGCTGCAGACCTATTGAGTTGGTCTATAGTACCTGTTTTAATAAGAATGAATTGTTCCCATGGTAAAACTTGTACATGTGACTTAATAAAAAAGAAGTTAGTCTCGAATCTAAATTTATCAAGAAAATCCTTCCTAAAGTCAAATTCAATTCCTCTAATTTCCGCATTAGGTGCATTAGTGTAGGAAAAACTTTGGGAGATTCCACCTGCTGCTGGTAAACCTACAACTTCAATAGCATTGGATAAATTTTTGTTAAACAAACCTATTCCAAAGTAATCTGATTGTGTAATATAATATTCATACCGTATGTCATAGTTATGAATATAAGTTCTCTTTAAATTTGGATTTCCAAAAACACGGTCAGCCCCAAAATATGGTGTAAATCCGAATGGTGAAAGCTCTCTTAAATCAGGGCGCGTAATAGACTGGGTATAACCCAATCTAAGATTCATATCTTTTTCAAATTCCCATACTAAATTTACCGAAGGTAGTACATCATTAGTCTTTAGCTCTCCAATACCGTTATTGTCTTGGTTACAGACGTTTGATCTTACAAGTGCAACTCGGACATCTTCATTATCAATATTACAACCATATGATAAATTAAAAGGAGAGCTTGAATCTCTGGTTCTAAAAGTTTTCACTTTCTGGTACGAATCCTCAACTCTTGCACCACCAATAAACCTCACTTTTGAGATTATTGGTAAATCGACTTGAGCAAAATGTGCTTTTAATTTCTGAGAAGCATCATAGGCGTTAGGTTCAACTTGTCTTTCTGAAAATGATTTATTTGCTAAAGATTGACCAGGTCTGGTAATGTAATCACTTGGATTAAAAGCTATTTCGCCAGGTACAGGAAAGTAGTCATTCGGAACCTGTGTTCCAACATTGGATTTATTTCCGAACTCTCTAAAGTTAAAATCTTTAAATCTATCCAGAACTAATCCACCAATTTTTAGATCTGATTTTAAACCATCCCATTGTTCAAATGGAATGGTATATTTTAAATTAGCTTGTCTAACAATGTCTCTTGATTCAGAGAAAAATCTAGTTCCATCAGGATTATTCCCTAAGCGGAAATATGGATCAGTAAAGCTTGCAGATTGAGGTCTACGCCAAACTTGCTGAATTAAGTTCGGTTCATCTCGTTGCGCCTGGGCATAGGCTGTATTCCATTCTAATTTGTGAGGTCTTGAATTCTTCCCAAAACTAATTGCATGATCACCACCTAATACAGTATTAAATAAAAGTCTAGATGTTATTGTCCCTGTTTGAGAGATGAAATCAAAATTATCTATATTATTTTTTCCCACTGAGTCTCTAACATTAGTATCCGAAGTAACTGTATAGAGATTTTTTAGATAAATTTGTTGACCTTTAGTAATTTCATAAGACAAATTAAGATTTGCGCCAAAATTTGTTTCCTTATTAAAGATTTTAGAATCTTGCTCTTGAATTGGAATTAAATATGTTCCTTCAGGAATTTGCAATCCTCCTAAGAAATTGGGAACATATCTTGCGGTTTTTTCTTGTTTAACTCTAAATTCTTCACTTCTAATCACTCCAAATAAAATTCCGAGCCTCTGACCACTTTCGGTTGTTTTAAAAGTATTCCCTACAGAGAAATTAAAATTCTTATCATAGCCTCCTCTACCTTGGTCAGGCGTCCACTGCTGATTAAAAGACAATGAAGAGAGATTTACAAATTGTGGAGGTAGTCCACCAAATCGATTCCCTGGTTCAAGAGGTAGGACATCTGGTAAAGAATTAACAATTCCAGGAAGCTGAAAGCTAGAATTGGGTCTACCAAAGAAATCCACTGCATCAAAGGTCTTAAACTCATATCCAGTGGTATTCATGTTTCGACCAACACCTAATCCAAGTGACATCTCAAAATTATCCGGATATTCTTTAGTCTCAATTTTAACTAATCCACCAGAGAACTCTGCAGGATCCTCAGGTACAAATGTTTTGATCACTCTAATATTTTTTAAAAAGGATGATGGAAAAATATCTAACGGAACTACTCTCTTGTCAGGTTCGGTAGTTGGGATCAAAACTTCATTTAAGACGGTATTAGAATAACGTTCGCCTAATCCACGAACGAAAACATATTTTCCACCTATTAATGTAATGCCCGTTACTCGTCTTACTACGTCACCTGCGTTTGAATCAGGGGATTTCTTAATTGATTCGGCAGATATTCCATCTGAAACAGATGCTGATTTTCTCTGTAGTGCAAGTAAAGCTGAGTCTGTATTATTCAAGGCTCTATCAGTAACCTCTACTGTTTGCAATGTTTGAGCTCCAAATGTTACATTAACCGACTGAGTCTGACCTCCTGAGATAGATACCTTTCTAGTCTGGGGTCCGTACCCATACATTTGAAACTCTACATCGTAATTCCCAGGTGGAAGTGATAGATTGTATTTTCCATCGAAATCTGTTTTGGCAAACTTATTTAGACTTCGGACAACAATGGTTGCTCCAAAGACAGCCTCCCCATTCTCCGAATCAATAATGGTTCCTCTCAAATTGCCCGTAGCCTGGGAAAAGATAGGAAAAGATAATAAAATAAGAATAAAGTAAATAAATTTTTGTAATATTTTCAACTGAAGACTCCTACGATATTGCTATCCTTTTAAAATCATTTTGAGGGAAAAGGAGTTCTGATAAAATCAGGTTACGATTGGTTTAATTATTTGTTACAAACGGATTACATTTCTTAAGGTGAAATAACTCCCACTTTAAAGCTATCACCTACTTTGAAAACCATTTTGATTTCATCGATATAGATAGTTTTTCCTTTTAATTTAACTGTAACTCTAGGCTTAATGCCTTGAAGTTTTTTATATTCTCTTGGATTCTGAAAATGGATTTCAAACGTGGCCTTATCAGTGAAAAGCTTCATTTTTGTATTAATTTTCTCATATCCAATTTGGGCACGTTTCTCGACTAAATTTTTGTAGTCATCTAGTGGAGTTATATCTAAAGAAGTGCCACTTCCATATATATTGGGGTATTGAACTTCTAAATTTTCTTTTTCAGTAAAAATAAAAGGGTTTTTACTCAAATCTGATTGGGTTATTGCAATTAATAGAAATTTTTTTACGGCTTCTTCAGGAGTTTTACTTCCATTGGAAATATAATAAGATTCTTTTTCATTTGATTGAATTAATTGTTTAGAAGCTTCTAACTTAGCTTTCATCTCTGGGGAAAAATCTAAATCGATTTTTCCTCTTTCGTTTTTGCAGTTAACAAAAAGAAGAAATGGTATTATAATATAAATATATTTATTCATAATAAAAAAACCCCAGCATAGCTGGGGTCCTCACTTATTTTTAATGTTAGTAATTTACTTAGCTCTGTAAACTGTCCATCCACCAGACCACCATTTCCCTTCAGCTACAGAACCACCACCTAATGATCCATTACCAAACGTTGTTGTAAAATCTGGGAGGTTTTCACCGACACCACAATCTGTGATATTACCTAAGCTTGTTATTGGTAAAGTAGTTATTTCTGTATTATTTGTTAAATTGGTGCATCCACCGTCAATAGTAGCTCCTTTCCCACTTTGACCTTTTACATTTGTCCAAGTTGCTGGATTGGTATTTGCATCACATCTAAAATTTCCTGCAGCATAACCATAAACTAGACCGTTACTAAATCTTCCTGTTAATCTTTCCCGTAATCGCATACCAAAACCACCTGTAACTTCTTGACCAATAGAAGTAAAGTTAGTTACAAGAGGGTTTGATGGATTTGCAATAGCGTCACCATTTTCTGTTCCATCCATCTCAAAGCCATGGGGATCAGATGAAACTGTTCCACCACAAGAGGTTGGATATTTCACTCCTATTAGATGAGTTAAAGTTCCTTGAAATCCTTCATCCATATCGAAATCATCATCCATACCACCAGTTACAAGCAAGTGAGACCCGTTAACGTTACCACCCCACCACTCAAAACCATCATCTAGACCTCTGTGAATCTGAACAAAGTCATAATTACTATCTTGAGTAACAGTATAGCTTGATAGACCATTCAACTCATCACCAGGAGAAACTTCATTTCCAGCAAACTCTATAACAACATATTTAAGCCTTGCTATAGCATTTTGAGTACCAGGATAACTTCTTTTATTAACTCCTTCAGTAGTATTAGGTGCAGTATTTGCAGCAATTGAGCTATTTCCAAGAACTAAAATTCCTCCCCAATTTCCTGGAGCTCTCCCTCCAACAGCTTGTGAAGAAGTGAAACAAATAGGACGATTTATTGTTCCCTCAGCTGTTAAAGTTCCACCCTCAAATACAAATAAAGAAGAACCAATATCAGCAAAAATAACAGATCCTGGACTTACTGTCAAAGAACCACCATTCGTTACATTTACAGTTCCTTTCAATAGTGCAGAACCAGAAACTGTTACAGCAGTAGTAATAGTTCCTTCTAATACCTGGGTTGGAGCTGGAACACCAACACCATCACAAAGTGCAGAGCCTGCAATCCCTTGGTTAGCAAATAAAAGCGCCGCCAATAAGAGCGTGTTATCTTCTTTTTTCTTTTGACAATTCGCAAGCACACCCACAGTAAAAGCAGTGATGAGGGCAACACGAATTGATTTATTTATAAAATCTTTCATCAAAATGTCTCCTTGGAAGTCTTTCGAACATCCATAATTTGAATCGTATGTATTGCAGTGCTTGATTTCTCGAGTTGCAATCTTCTTAACTTTAGCAAGTTCTTGTTACAGGATTGTTACAGGTTTGTGAGGATTTGGTAAAAATGGAGATTTTGCGGAGCGAGAGAATGGGAGGTTGCCATTTGCCGTGGGATTGAATCCCACACTTCACCACTATTTCAATCCCTCAATGATTTTTTCGATTCCAATAAAAAATCCATCTACTTTATTATGTAGTTAGAATGAAAACTTTGGAATCTAGGCAAGTACGCCCTAAATTGAATCTTATTTTGAAATTATTAGCTTCGAGGTTGACTCTATGATTCGTTCCCTTTCGGATTTTCTTACTATCTATCCGTGGGAACCAGAGTGGCTAGCCCAAGGGAAGCCTTTGGACTATCTCTGGGATTTTGAGCTACCAGAACCTAGCGAAGAACTTTGGCCTTGGTTGATAGATACATCCTCTTTCAACAAAAGAATCGGCGTCCCAGAGATGCAATATACAGAAAAAGACGGCAAACTCTTCGGAACCTCAGTGAATGCGGGCATTTTGATGGAATGGGAAGAGGTTCCATGGGAGTGGGAATATTTAAGAGGCTTAAATAATGCAAGAATTTACTCTAAGGGTCTTGCAAAATATGTTAGGTCTAGATACATTTTGTACCCTAATGAAACTGGAACCAAACTCTTAGTCTATTTCGGATGGATACCTCGAGGTATTCTTGGCAAATCCATACTACCATTTGGTATGAAGAAATTGTATTCCGATTATAAAAAGGGATTAACGGATGTTATAAGTGATATTAGAAGAAAAAGAGAGTATAGTTCCTTTGGATCCAATGAATATACATTCAAAAAAGATAATATTGAATTATTTTCAAAATCCTATCCTACGAAATTAATTCAGATCTCGGAAGAATTATTAAAAAGAAAATGCAATCCTGAAATTATCCAAAAAACGATTGAATATGTTTTAACAGAAGATGACAACAATCTTTATAGAATTCGAGTAAAACAACTTGCGAAAGAATGGAATTACAATCTCACCGAAATCTTGCTAGTCTTCTTACATGGTTGTCGAATTGGACTATTTACTCTCTCTTGGGATGTTATATGCCCACATTGTCGAGGAGTTCGAACAGAAGCGAAGCACTTAGGTGATCTTAGAGATATGGATTCTTGCGATGTATGCCAGATAGATTTTGATGCAACTCAGGCTAATTCTATAGAAGTTGCCTTTCATGTTCATCCTTCTGTTCGCGAAGTACAGAAAAGATTTTTTTGTGCTGCAGAGCCATCTACCAAGCAACATATTTTCATGCAAAAATATCTTTCCCCTGATAAACAAACAGAAGCTATTCTTGAATTAGGAGAAGGAACGTATCGATTTCGAACAATAGGTGAGAAAAACTTTTCTATAGCTGAACTTACAGACGAGGATGGAATAGAAAATTTAGAATGGTCACCCAATAGTTTGCACAATGAATTCAAAATTAAAAATCATTCCAAAATTCAGATGATCAATCCAACAAATCAAAAATTAGGATTTATAATTGAATCTAGAAAGGAAGATCAAAATGTTTTACGGCCTGCTGATCTTTTTAACCTACAAGAGTTTCGCGACCTATTCAATGAAGAGTCTTTGGCTCATGGGCTATCTTTAGATATTGGTGTACAGACTATTTTATTTACTGATATTGTTGGCTCAACTAAACTATATAGTAAATTAGGTGATGCAAAAGCCTTTGATAAAGTAAGGCATCATTTTATTCAAGTGTATAGAATTATTCAGGAAAGCGATGGCGCTGTAATTAAAACGATAGGTGATGCCGTGATGGCATCTTTTCCCTCTTCCTTAAAGGGCTTGCAAGCATCTCAAAACCTTCAAGAATATTTTAAAGATGATTCTGATCCAAGTATACTAAAAATTAGAACTACTTTGCATACTGGTCCATGTCTTGCTGTGAATTTAAATTCAAATATTGATTATTTTGGAAATACTGTTAACTTAGCCGCCAAACTTCAAAAAGATGCGAATGCGAGAGAAATTGTTTTTACGGAATCTATTTTTAGAGATAAAGAAGTAAGAAACTATTTGCTTGAGAATGGTATCAAACTTAGAAGATTAGAGTTTTTGCAGGAATGGAATAAGGAAACAATTCGAATTTATAAAATGAAGGCATGAGGAAAGGTGTGAGTCTTCTCACACCCATTTGAAAGTAAGATTTTTAAGACTTTTTTTTATCTTTTTCTTTGTTTAGCAATCCTTCGATGTTTTCTTTAATCTCATCAAATTTTACAATACCCCAAGCTGCACCAATTTTGACTTTGAGAGCATTGTCGCTGTAATCTTGCTCGCCTTCATTTTTGTATTTTTCAAAAGAACCAGCCAATTGGTCTTTTTTATTCGTAAGATTGGACATCAGTTTGTCCCAAACTTCTTGGGAGGTTTTGACTGCTCCGATTCCTACATTAATTATATCTTCTAATTTGTTCGCATCATTTGCCATAAAACTATTTTTGCAGTGCACAAATTTTTGTCAAGCTGGATATCGAAAATTTATTTCTTCTGAAAACGAATTTCCAAATAAAGAATTGAACACTTTTCCATGAAACCATCTCCTAGATACATGAGATCTAGACCTTTTATTTTACCCATTTTGTTATGCAATTTCATGTTTCTTGCATTTTGTTCCCAGCCAATCGCTGAGATTCGACCCTTAGGCAAACAATCTTGTCAAAAAATTTCTGGAACTCCTGGCCCTGAAGATTTTGAATTGATACGATTGAAAAATCAAACTCAAATGATCATTAGTTCTCATGATAGAAGAAATTTTGACTCCAATGGAAAATTATATAAAATAAATTTGGAGCCCAATGGCTTAGCCAAATCTAAGCTTAATTCTAGTTATCTGGTAGAACCTTTGAATGTAGATCGATATCCAGAAAATTTCAAGCCTCATGGAATTTCAAGTTCTTTTAAGAATGGTAAACTTAGATTGTATGTTATATCTCATCCGAATCTTAAGGATAAAATGAATACAATTGAGATTTTTGAACTTGGAAATGAGAATACATTTTCATGGAAATATATAGGTGAATTGGTCAATGAAAAACTTAGTCATCCTAATGATCTTTATGCACTTCCCGAAGAAAGACTATTGATTTCAAACGATGGTGATTCCGTGAATGCTGTTTTATTTTTTATAAATTTTATATTTAAAAGAGCAACCGCAGAAATTACATATTATGAAAATGGAAAGTACTATATCGCTGATGAAAGAGTTCCATTTGGAAATGGTATCTATTATGAGGAGCTTGAGTCTGAAAAGCGGTTGTATAGATCTTCTCATTTAGACAAATCAATTTATGTTTATGATGTTAAATGGATAGAAAATTATCAACCTATGTTAACACTTAAATTCAAAATTCCTTTCGATGGTGGCCCTGACAATATTATGAAAAATGAATATGGGTTCTTTGTGACTACACATCCATCAAATCTAGCTTTCTTAAACCATGTAAAATCAGCTGAAAACTATGCGCCCTCAATGATTTATAAAATTGAAAATTTAACAAATACTAAATTAATTTATTCTAATGAAGGCAAAGAAATTTCTGCAGCTAGTACAGCCGTTGCCTACAAAAATAAATTGTTCATTGCTCAAGTATTTGAAGAATTTATATTAGCCTGCGATATATAACTAATTGCTTCAACCAAACTGCCGTTGCCATGATAAATTACCTTGTCAAAGCTAATTGTTTTGGCAATAAGTATTCCTCTACCTGAACTAAGAAATAAATTTTCTTCTTGGGCGGATTTGTTTTGGATATTATTAAAATCAAATCCTTTTCCAAAATCTTCAATCCATAGATGAATTTCATTTTCTTTCTTCTCATAAATGACTTTAATGATTTTTTGATTGTATTCTGGTAATTTTATTCTTCTATGAATTTCTTCATTGTATCTATCTTCTTCTTGCCATATCTTCTTTTGATCGAAACCTATTTCTAACTTACCATGTTCTATAGCATTGTTCATTAATTCCATAATCCCTGTTAAAACTTTGTTGGGCTCAGGATAAGTATTAGATAAAACAGGCGCGAGTTCTAGAACATCACTGAAATCAGATATAAAAAAAACACCTTCGGAGAGATAACGCATTACCTTTTTACTTAAGACGAGTTCTTCTTTGGCTTTCTTGAGACGAAAATAATTATCAACCGCTGAATTCACAATAGAGATTAATAATTTCTTAGAATAAGGTTTGGTAAGGTAATAGAAAGCTCCAGATTCAATGCCTTCTATTACTTCAGTATGCGAATTTAAAGCAGTTTGTAGAATAACAGGAATATCTCTTAGGCTTCGATCTGATTTTATAAACTTAAGAACTTCAATACCGTCTAATTCAGGCATCAATCTATCTAATATTATAGCTGCAAATTCAATCTTCCTTTGAATTAAAATCCCCCATGCTTGCATTCCGTTGGTAGCCTTAGTTAAAATATATCCGCTACCCTCCAAGGATTCTTCAATGATTCGTAAATTTAATTCTTCATCATCTACAATGAGTAGATTAATCATTTTGTTTTACATCTTCTTTTAATTTTAATGAAACCAAATTTGTTTTTACTTTAGGTAAAATGACATAGAACTCTGCCCCACCTTTACTATGGTTTTTGGCAAAAATAATTCCTTGATGGTTGTTAACAATTTCTCTACTTATTGATAATCCCAAACCCGTACCACCTGTTCCGAGTTTGACTTTGCTTCCTTGGCGAAACTTTTCAAAAATCAACTCAGCCTCATCCTGAAGTATACCTTGTCCGAAATCTCGAACAAGGAATCCAATTCCATCAAAGGAATCTTTTTCCGATCGATGAAAATTGCCATTTATAAATTCTAGTTCTATTCTTGAATTTTTCTGACTAAATCTTATCGAGTTATATAAAATATTGCGTATAACCTGCGCTATCTTGCATCTATCGAAATACAATTCTGTCGGAAAATCAGGAAACTTGAAATCCAATATTAAACTATTCTGATCTAACATGGCATTCATCTCTTCGACAACTTCTTTACAAACTGAGCATAAACTTGAATTTGAAAATTCGAATTTTTCATTCCCTGATTCTAATTTAGAAAGATCTAGGACATTTGTCATAAGTTTATAAAGTCTTTCAACCGAATCTAATATTATTTCAAAATATTCTTTAATTTTAATAGTATCATTTTTCTCTAATCTTTCCTTTCCTAATTCTGCAAAGCTCATGATAGCATGAATTGGTGTCTTGAGTTCATGAGAAACATTTGCAAGAAAGTAAGATTTAGCTTGGTTTGCTTTTTCTGCTTTTTCTTTGGCGATTCTTAATTCATTTGTTTGAGCTGCAACAATTCCTTCAATATTATTGAGAAGCTTTTGTAACTCTGACTTTTGTGTGATAAGTTCTAATTCGGTTTGCTTTCGTAAGGTAATGTCTTGGTTGAGCCCAAGCATTTGAATAGGCTTCCCTAACTTATCTCTCTTAATCTTTCCTTTGCTTAGGATATACTTAACCCTATTGTCGGGCATCAAAAATCTGTATTCCATATAAAAATTATCTAAACTCTCCAAAGACTTATATATCTCAGCAAGAACCATTTTCTGATCATCAGGATGAATAATTTTTAATACAGATTTGGGAACACTATAATGTTCTATATCAGTAACTTCTGCTATACTAAAGAACTCATCAGTATAAGTCACTTTATTATTAACTAAATCCCAAAAGAATGAATAGACCATAGCTATCCTTTGGGTTTCTAATAGCATTTTTTCTTTTTCAATTATTCTATTTTGAATTTCTACCTTTTCAGTAATTTCCCTTATAATTAAAATAATTTGATCATTAAATAAAGGAAAGAATCTTGCTTCGAAGTATCTAATTGTTTTATTAAACTCCAATTGATATTCCATTGTAACAAGATGTTTTTTTAAAATAGTTTCCTTTATGCATTCCTTAATTTTTACATTTAATTTGGTCGGAAGAAAAGTTTCTATTTTTCGATTGAGAAAATCTTCTCTTGGAATATACATATCAGATAATATAGCAGATTTATAATCTAGTACGAAACCTTCCGCATTTAGCCTAAAATATATGTCGGGAATTGCATCAAAGATTGCCTTCAGCTCATTGTTCTTTTCATTCAAATCTTCCCTTGACCTTACATCTTCTGTAACATCTAGAAAGACAATAATTGCTTGTTTATCATTTTGTTCTGAATCCGAAATGGGAAATGCATAATTCTCAAAATAAATCTTTAGAGGATTTGTATTTATGCTACATTTGAATTTGGTGTGGTGGTTGAATTCGAAAATAGGAACTAAATCATCTTTCATATTTGGAAATAAATTATAAATATTCTTTCCATTTATACCATCTAGAGTCGTTTCTAAATAGCGATTCGTTCCTTGGGTTTCTATAATAAGTCCTTCTCTATTGATTCGAATAATAAAGAGCGGGACATAATTGTATAAACCATGTAAAATTTCGGCCTCATATGAGTTTGATAGCGTACGAAAAGAAGCCATGGATCATATATATCTGAAATTTCCAAGATTGCAAGTTGTTTTAAACGTAATAGATTGAAAAAGATTGGCAATTTTATAAATTAGCACAAGTGAATCGAAATACTATTTATGATCTTTTCTTAAAGCCACTGTTCTTTCGTCTTTCTCCAGAAAATGCGCATCAACTTTCGCATGGACTACTAGAATTAGGAGATAAAATTCCTTTTTTCTTTCCTACCTTGCAAGCCTTAACTACGTACGAAAGTTCTAGATTAGAATCCAAGGTTTTGGGACTTAGTTTCAAAAATCCTCTCGGCATGGCGGCAGGTTTTGATAAGACAGGCGAACTCTATCCATTTTTAAGCCGGCTGGGATTTGGTCATGTAGAAATCGGTACGGTCACAGGGGAGGCTCAAGCAGGAAATCCTCAACCAAGATTATTTCGCTATCCTAAAGTAAATGCACTGATAAATCGTATGGGTTTTAATAATCCAGGCGCTGAGCAAATGGCTAGGACCTTGCATTCACAAAAGAAAAGTATCATTCGAGGAATTAACGCAGGTAAGACTAAGCTCGTAAACATAGAATACTCAGCCAAAGACTATGCAAAGTCTTTTCACCTCTTACAAAAGTACTCAGATTATGGTGTAATTAACATAAGTTCCCCTAATACTCCTGGCCTAAGGAGTCTTCAGACTAGGGAAACTTATAAAAAATTAATCAATGATATTAAATCAGAATTAGGTGAAGATTTCAAAATTCCAATCCTCGTTAAATTTGCACCTGATCTCACTGAAACAGAACTCATAGATAACTTGGAAGAGACAGTAAATTTAAATTTGTCGGGTGTTATTTTAACAAATACAACCTTGGATAAATCTTCTCTTGGAATAGATAATCCTGAAGAAGGTGGTTTATCTGGTAGACCACTTAAAGAAAAAGCAAATCATTTTACAAAGATTGCCTTCCAACACTTGAAAGGAAAACTTCCCATCATTGGTGTCGGTGGAATTGAATCAGGCAAAGATGCTCTTGAAAGAATTCAATCAGGAGCAAGCCTAGTTCAAATTTATACTGGATATATATATAAAGGTCCATTTTTACCGTATGATATTTGTAAGACGATTGATGATTATTTAAAATCAAACAATAAAACATCTATCTCAGAAATAATAGGCGAAAAAGTATGAGTGATCCTACAAATTGCCAACACTTCGGAATTTGTGGTGGATGCACTTTGCTTAAGACAAAATATCCCTCCCAGATTAAATCAAAAGAAACTGAAATAAATAAATTGTTTCAATCTTATAGAAAGCTAACAATTCATCCCATGCTTCCAAGCCCAGAACCGTTCTTCTATCGCCACAAGGTTCAGATGCCTTTTGGTAGACGAAAGATAGGACACAAAACTCTGGTTACAGTAGGACTTCATGATGTAGATAAAAAATTTATCGTAGACCAGGCTGAATGTAAGATACAAGATCCTGGACTAACAAAAGCAGCTCAGGCTATTCGTTTATGGGCAAGAAAGGAGAATTTAAATCCATACAATGAGAAAACTGGTTGGGGTTTACTGCGACATGTAGTATTAAGAAAATCGCATTCAACGGGAGAAATTTTGGTTGGAATTGTAAGCTCGGAAGGCAATTGGCCTAGGCAGAAAGATGTATCTAAATCTTTATTTTCCCATCTTCGCGATGCCCTTGGAAAGAATGGCAACTTTGGTAAGTTAGTTGGTATTGTACAAAATACAAATAGTAGAAAAACTAATATGGTAATTGGAAAAGAAACAAATTTACTCTGGGGACGCCCTTATCTTCTTGAAAAAATAGGAAACTACCAATTCAAAGTTGGCATCAATACTTTTATCCAAGTAAATCCTTACCAAATCCCTACTCTGTACAACCTTGTAAAAGAACAAATTCCGCCTAATGCAAATGTAATAGATACCTATGCAGGTATGGGAACCATTGGAATTTGGATTTCCAAACAAGCAAGGAATGTTGTCTGCATAGAAGAAAATCCAGATTCCTTTCGAGCTGGTATTGATTCAACAAAAATGAACCAAGTTAAAAATGTTAAAATGAAAAAAGGAAGAACTTCTGACTTACTGCCACAGCTTTTAACAGAAAGTGAGACTGATGTATTAATCTTAGATCCACCACGAATTGGGGTAGATGAGAAAAGTTTATTTGCTATTAATGAAAATCCTCCAGCCAAAGTAGTTTATGTTTCTTGTGATCCAATCACTCTGCAAAGAGATGTCGGGATTTTATCAAAAAGTTTTTATCTGACGGATATTTATCCAGTTGATTTATTTCCACAGACAAATCATATCGAAAGCGTTGCTATTTTAGAAAGGAAAAAGAACAAGGATTGATTCCCATGACCATTGAAGATATTAATCGAAAATCTAGAATTATTATAAACAGAATTCATATAGGTCTTGTTCTTACTTATTGCTTTTCCATGCTAACCGCTAAGGATGCTTTTACTCCAGAGATGTTAGTAATTCATGCGAGTGCTACTGGAATTATGGCAATCTATACAGCCATTGAATATTACTTAAACCGCACCCAAAAAATCAAAGATTGGTTTATCATAACTCTTCTTTTCTTAGATTCCATTTTATTGACAGCAACTTTAGCTGGCGATTGCTTTTTGGGTGCCATACATGCAAAGTCAGCATTGACAAATATTGTAGTATATTTCATTTATTTTTTTATAATCGGATATTCAGGCTTATTGATCAATGTTAGGGTAACTTTTTTTATTTCCATAGTATCTGGTTTAGGTGCAGCACTAGCTTTGCTTGTAGCAGTTTTTGTTTCAGGAATAGAACTTACCGATGATCCTTTAGAGTCAATAAAGATAAATAAAGCAGGTCTTTCTCTTGAAATTTTAAAGATTCTTTTTATTATCATTGGTGGGATCATCTATGCAACTGTTATACGTAAGCAGAATCAACTAAACAGTATTGGTGTCTTAAAGTCTAATGAAGCCAGTGAACTACTTAAGAAGAGTGATGCTAATAGTGAAATTATTAAGAATGCAGCTATAAGCTTAGAACAATCTATTTCTAAGTTTACCAGTTTTGCTTCTGATACATCCGATAGACTAGAATCCCAAGCAGCTTCTATTGAACAAATTACAGCTGTGATTGAAGAATCAACTAGCTCCTTTGAATCCAATTCACAATCTATTGATGAACAGAACAGTAAAATCAATACTATATTTAATGGATCGAAAGAATTAACTAAGATCATTCAATCTATTACAGATTATAGTAAAATGCTCGTTGAACTTGCATCTGATAATAAAATAGAAACAGAGAAACTTTCAGTGGAATCTCAACAAACGAATCAATTTTTGAAATCTATCCAAACTTCATTTGAAAAAGTGGATGAAATCAATAAAATAATGGGTGAAATCGGAGATAAAACCAACTTACTCGCCTTAAATGCTTCAATAGAAGCAGCTAGAGCAGGAGATGCTGGTAGAGGATTTGCTGTTGTCGCACAAGAAGTAAGCAAACTTGCCGACTTCACAGCGGAAAATGCCAAACTCATATCTACTGTCGTAAAGCAATCTAGAGCAACAATTAGTGATGCTTCAAAAACCTCAGAAACTGCAGGATCTCTAGCTAACTCTCAAATGATAAAATTAATCTCCACCTTACAAATGATACGTGAAATGGACGATAAATATGCTGACCAGAAAAAAATCTTAAATGATTTTCTAAATGAACTAGAAAGTGTAAATAAATTATCAACCCAAATCTCTCATAGTACAAAAGAACAAATGCAAGGCAACACTGAAATAATTAGAGGTATTCAAGCCTTAGAGCAAGAAGTAAATGAGATATCCCAAGCATCCAAAGAATTAGAAGATAATATTCTCGAAATACAAAAGCAAAGTAAAGACTTACTTGAACTTAGCAAGTAAGTCTCGATTTATAAACTAGTTAAATTTTTTGCCAAGGGAAAAAGAATATGAAATTTCATAAAACCTATCCTTAGCCTTACTGGAAATTATTTTATCTTGAGCCACATAAACTATATCAGCTGATGATTCTAAGGCAAGATAGATTCCATAATCAAAGAAATATCTGAACCCAGCAGCTCCCCCAACTTTTCCAGCAAAACCCTTAGTAGTCGTATCATATCCCAATCCAATAATAGGCCTTACATACGGATCAAATACGGACTCAGGAAAAAAATGATAAGTTGCATTAATTTCTAAAAATAAGATACGATTTGAAACCAAGGAGTTCGCATAACTTGATAAACCTGCAAATTCATATCCGATGTATCTAGCAATATCTTCTTGGCTTGGTGCAGGAGCCCCAGGGAAGCGGAAGGTACTTACAATCGCAGTTCTTGATAATTCATTGCTAGGTACATTATTTACACGATACTCTCTATAATCTAGGCCTCCACCAAAGCCCCAATGATCTGTATAAGCCTTTTCATACAAGAAACCAAATTTAGTGCTTTGTACTTCCACGCCTTTGTAATTCTGGATACCTGAGTAGAGTAATGCTTTCTGAGCATCTGAACCATAGGTATATGTGAAGAAAGAATCAAAACCATTTGTTTTAAGAGTATTTGAAATATTATCAACTACGGGACCTTGGATAAATAGACTTGCTCCACCTTTTAATTCAAGATAATTAGAACCTTTGACAAATCCATTTTTCTTAGATTCAGGTCCAGAAATAGGAACATTGGATTTGGAATTTGAAATTGGATTTGCAGATTTAGAAGATTTGGAATCAGATTCGTCTTTGCTATTGGCGGAAGAAGCTCCGTCAACAGTTGTTGACTCTTTCTGAATAGGCTGCTCATTTGAACTAGGTTCCGTTGAGTAACCAGGAACTCTATCGGGAGATAAAGCAGTAGGGTCCTTCTTGAGATCATTTTCTTCGCTGAACAAAGCCTGAGTGTTCGCTAAAAGCAATAGGCTAAAAATTACCAAAGTATATTTAAACATACGTAGATTTTGAAATTCGAAATAAAATCGTCAATTCCCTTTTGAAATCTCTCTTGAATCTTTCCTAAAATCAGAAACAATGACCTAATACTATGAAACATACTCCTAAAAAAATCATACTAGCATACTCAGGTGGATTGGATACATCCGTAATTTTAGCATGGCTTAAAGATACTTATAATTGTGAAGTGATCGCCTTTTGCGCGGACGTAGGCCAGAAAGAAGAACTCAGTGGCCTAGAGGAAAAAGGTCTCAAAACGGGGGCGTCGAAAGTCTTCATTAAAGATCTTCGCTTAGAATTTGCTAGAGATTATATTTTTCCTGCAATTCGTGGAAATGCTATTTATGAAATGAGATATCTCCTTGGAACCTCTCTAGCTAGACCCTTGATTGCCAAGGCAATGGTGGATGTAGCAAAACAAGAATCTGCTGATGCCTTTTCTCATGGCGCCACTGGAAAAGGAAATGACCAAGTTCGCTTTGAGCTTACCTTCAAAGCACTCGCTCCTGATTCGGTAATCATAGCACCATGGAGAACTTGGTCTTTTGGTGGACGAAATGAACTCATTGAATATGCAAAATCAAAAGGAATTCCAATTCCAGTAACAGCCGCTAAGCCTTATTCTATGGATAGAAATCTAATGCATCTTTCCTTCGAAGGAGGAATACTTGAAGATCCTTACAGTGAACCCAAAGAAGATATGTTCCTGCTAACTGTCGCTCCAGAAAAAGCACCTGACAAGCCTACATACTTGGAATTAGAATTCGAAAAAGGAGATTGCGTCGCTATCGATGGAAAGAAAATGAATCCTCTTGAAGTGATGGAATATTTAAATACTGTCGGTGGTCAAAATGGTATAGGTCGAGTTGACATAGTCGAGAACAGATTAGTTGGTATTAAATCTCGTGGAGTTTATGAAACTCCAGGTGGAACTATTCTTTTTCATGCACATAGAGATTTAGAATCTATTACTCTTGATAGAGATACTCAACATATGAAGGACGAAATGGTCATACCTTTTGCAAAATTGATTTACAATGGTATGTGGTTCTCTAGCCAAATGAATGCTTTAAGAGCTCTCATTGATAATACCCAAGAGTATGTTTCAGGCACTGTAAAAGTTAAACTTTATAAGGGCAACTGTTCCATAGTCGGAAGAAAATCAACTGTCTCACTTTACAATCCAAAAATGGCAACATTTGAGAAAGAGGAACTCTATAACCAATTCGATGCTGAAGGATTCATCAATTTATATGGTCTACAACTTAAAGAAACATCTAAGCTAAGAGGCCTTAAGTAAAACGATGAATAGCCTAGCTATCTATCCTGGCTCTTTTGATCCATTAACGAATGGCCACTTGGATTTAATAAAACGTGCCTTGCAATTGTATGATAAAATCATTATTGCGGTAGCAACAAATTCAAGGAAAAATACGCTTTTCTCTGTAAATGAACGTATTGACTTGATACGAAATGTAACAAAAGAGTGGGATAGAATTGAGATTGATACCTTTGATGGTCTTACTGTAGACTATGCTAGGAAGCGAAAAGCAAGAATCATCATTCGAGGCTTACGAGCTGTAACTGATTTTGATTATGAATATGCTATTTCTCTAATGAATAGTAAGTTAGCTCCTGAGGTCGAGACAGTCTTTCTCATGGCAAGCAATGAACATTCTTTCATCTCATCAACTATAGTGAAAGAGGTAGCAAGGCATGGACGAGCTGTCTACAATCAAGTTCCTGAATTAGTAAATGCAGCCTTACTTCGAAAATACGAAGAAGGTTTATAGCTTACGAATAATAGTTTAGTGTCAAATAGATTGAAAGATATTACATCAAATTTGGTTCTATCTGAAAGACATCAACTGCTCTTGACATTTTTACAGTTTGTCCACTGAGTTTCACACTCATTGTCTCTAAATTGTCCAATTGAGAAAGAATTTCGTTTGAGTTCTCATGAATGAGATCAAATAAACTATGGATTTGACTAATTTCTTTGAATCTAGAAGCAACTTCTGTTGAAATCTTCTGACTAAGCTCTGAATTCTCACTCATAGCTTGATGAACCTTTTGAGTCATGCTTGTATAAGATTTAGTTGATTCTACAACATCCTTCATATAATTCAATAACTTTGGGATACGATCTAGAATACTTTGAAAAGATGTTGAAGTCTCTTCAATGGAAAGAATAGAATTATGAATTGTCTGCCATATTTCTTTAAGATAATTCGATGCTTCCTTGGAATTAGTCCCAGTCTTTATAGAAAGTTTAGATATATTATCCGCCACAACTGAAAATCCCGAAGTTGAATCGCTTGAATCTCTTCCAGCTTCTATAGAAGCATTTATGGAAAGCATACTTAATTGATCAGAAATTTTTTGTAAAACCTGGACAATCTGTTCGACTTTATGAGCCGATTCATTCATCTCCTGCATACTCTTGGTGGTTTTCAAAAGAGTTTCCTTTCCTTCGCTTGCTAAATCATTAATCTCTTGGGTGAGTTGGTTAGAAATTATTACATCCTTGGAAATTTTATTGATGCCTAAGTTCATAGAATCACTCATATCAAGAGTCAATTTATGAGAAATCTCTTGTTGGTTAACAAGATCGATCACAGATTTTAACGAATTTTCCGTGTTTAGAATCTTTTCTAGAATGACTTCATTATGAGATTTTTGATCTTTTACCATAGAATAGATATTAGCAGTTGCGGAATCTAATCTCTTTGATTCAGACTGAATATGGTGAGAGTTACTCTTCACTATACCAATTATACTTGCAAGACTTTGGATCAAACGATTGAATAATTCCGCAACCACTCCCGTTTCAGATCCCCTATCAATTTGGATTTTTGATCTTAAATCTTTTGACTTTTCGATATAGGACATCATGTTCATAAGATCAACCCATACAGTTTTGGAGCCATGCTCAGACTCATTCAAGCCCTTCTCTTCATCTTCCAGTGAAACACGTATCTTCATGATTAAATGCAAAGTATAGAAAAGAATTAACCCTAATCCAAAAGCCCAAGCTGCACAGGTGGTAATTCCTATCAATTGAACTTGAAATTGTTCCCAAGTTCTAAGACTTGCATCCAAATTAAAAATACTCACACTTAAGGTTCCCCATATACCACACAAGCCATGGACAGGGAATGCCCCCACAACATCATCTAACTTTAAAATATCGATCATAAGTATACTAACTAAATCTACTAGTATACCAGCCACTCCACCGATCACAATAGCCATTCCTGGACTTACAGCATCACAACAGGCAGTAATAGCAACAAGTCCACCTAATACACCATTGATTGTCCCTTCCACAGAAGGAATTCCCTTACGAAGATAGGAGAAAATGATCGCTGTAAATCCCCCACCACATGCTGCTATGCTTGTATTTACTATAATCTTTGGAACATTATCCGATAGACTTAAGGTACTCCCACCGTTGAAGCCAAACCAACCAAACCAAAGAATAAATGCCCCTAAGACAGCAATAGGAAGATTATGGCCACTTAGGTCTTGGGCTTTTCCTGCTTCATCGAAACGATTTGTCCGTGGGCCGAGAACTATAACTCCTGCTAAGGCAACCCATCCGCCAACAGAATGAACTACTGTACTTCCTGCAAAATCTATGAAACCTAGCTGGGATAGCCATCCGCCTCCCCAAGTCCAATGACCAAAAATTGGATAGATAAGTAAGGTCACAAAAGCTGAGCAAATAATATAGGCATTGAATTTAATTCGCTCTGCCACAGCTCCTGAAACTATAGTAGCAGCAGTTCCCATAAAAGTAACTTGAAAAAGAAAAAACGCGAATTCTTGGCCTGTAGAAATTCCATCTAATAAAAATATATTCTGTCCAAAGTATCCATTATAGGATGAACCGAACATTAAACCATATCCAAGTGTAAAAAAGCAAATTGATCCGATTACATAGTCTATGATATTCTTAATAGCAACATTAATAGAATTTTTGGATCGAACCAATCCTGTCTCAAGTAATAAAAATCCAGCTTGCATAAAGAAAACTAGAGCAGCTGAAATAATTAACCAAAGTATATTTACATCCTTCGCTAAGGAAATTGCGGCTGGAATATTTTCATTCATAAAAAAACCTCAAGAGTATTTTACTCTTTACTTGAGTTCTTTTTAGAATGGGTCTTGGTCTATGTCTATATAATTTTTATTTCATTCAGAAGATGAGTCATCTGAAGCAATATCATCATCTAACATATCTAAGGTTGTAAACCCTACTAAGAAATCTGCACACTCAGCAAGATTAAATCCAGCCCTAGCTCCTCCATATATGCCTAAAAAAAGATCAACTTGCCATAAAAATTGACTTGGGTATCCATAAGGTTTCTTATCTTCTTCGGGAATATAGGCTTGCAATTCAGGACTGAGCCCATCTTGTATGAGTTCTTCTATAAATTTTTTACGAAATTCGGCTTTCTTTCTTTTCTTTCTTTCTGAGATTGGATCATCAAAGTAAGAGAAGTATCTCATTTTATAGCTTTTTAAATTCGCTCTTTCATTCGATGTAAGTCCTATACCATGTTTATCAATAATTACTTTACCTTCTTCCGTGCGTAAAGGTTCTCCTGAATAAAAGTCCTCACCTCCCAAGAATCCGTAAACCAAAGCTTGGCTATGATAGGCTCCGAACTCTCCTCCTCTTAAGCCTAGACCTGAACCTAAATCTTTCTTTCCAAGTTCAGATTCTCCACCTGCGAAATAGAGACCTAGGGGCAAGGGCCCAATTCGAAATCCAGCTCCGTATACTGGAGTTTCAACTCCTACATGAAAAATATCCTGGGCATCCTTGCGACGATTTTCCCAATATGTAGCACAATTCAAAAGAAAGCTAGAAAAGATGATTAAATAAAGACTGAACCTTTGCATATCTATTCTAAAAATGCTTGATTCCTAGCCTGTGCAAGAAAAAAATATAATCATGACAGAGGACATTGAACTTGGTATTGATCCCTACCCTCTGAATGAAACTGAATCTAGATTAATCACACTTCTATTCAATCTACTTAAATATCCATCAGGGTTGACTTATGATAGCATACGTCTTTACATGAAGGAGCACTATAACAATGATAAAATAGATTCTGATCAGAAGAAATTACACAGAGATATGGAAGAGTTAGGGAAGCTTGGGTTTCCTGCTTATGTTCGAAAAGAAGATAACACCTATCATGTGAAATTCCAAATCAATGAAACAAAATTCAAATTTTCGAAAGAAGAACTTCAAGTTATCTCTCAATCTTTAATCCACCAAATACCAGAAGATAAAATTACACCAGATGTATATTCACTTGCGCAGAAAATCTTTGGTTCAGAATGGAATCTCTATCCAGAATGGAACCGTAATTTCACTAGAACTCATAAGGATTTGGAACAAAATGACTCAGAAACTATTATAGAAACTCTATTATTTTGTATTAAAAATAAAATACCTGTTAGAATATCATATGAGCGTAGAATTGGTCTTCCTGAAACTAAAGATTTAGATGTAGTACAATTAATCAAAAAGAACTCAAATGATTTTTACCTTTATGCATACGACAGGAATAAAAAGGATTATCGAAATTATCTTATTCCTTGTATCCAAAAAATTTACAAATTAGAATCTTCTTTTATCAAAGACCACAAACCCAGTCAGTCTTTTGAGAATCTTCACCCTCTCATGATTCCTAAAAATCTTGATAAGAGAATTGAAGTTAGTATCCAAATAAACCATATGGACAATTGGGAAAATTTTCTATCTGGACTTGCTTATGAGAAGGATAATAATAATTATGCTCTCACCATCCGTAATTTAGAAGCATTTTATACCTATTTATTGAAACATGGCTCTTATTTTATTTCTTTACAACCCTCTAGTATTTCGAAAGCATATTTAGAATTTCTTGATAAAATAGAATCTTCCCATGCACTTGCATGAATATAACCGTACCACCTAACTTACTAAAATATATAACAAAATCGAAATTACTCAATTTCAATAAATGTGAAAATTTCTTTAAGTTAAATCTTCTCCAGAACCAAGAAGGGAATAAAAGGAAGTCACCCATTCTTTATAATCTTGAAAATGAAAAAGTAAAAGAATTGGCAAGAAGCCTGTATGGAAATTTACAAATACTCCCAAAATTCAATGATGTCCAAGAAGCATTTCAACAAACTCTACTTAAACTTGAAGCAAAACAATCAATCTCCCATGCTGTTCTAATTTCAAAAGATTTAATTGCTTCACCAGATCTTTTAATTGTTCATGATGATGACTCTTTGGAAATTATAGAAATTGTTACATCTATTAATGCTAAAAAAGATATAGAAATAATTCTTAGTTTTTATCTTTTAGTTGCCCTTGAACTCAATCTTCCAGTTAAAAAATTGACAGTCATAAAAATAAATTCGAATTATATTTTAGATAATAACTTCGATATTCAGAGCTTTTTCAAAATTGTAGATTACACTGACAAAATAGAAAATTCATCGAATCTTGTTCGACACACAATAGAAAGTATTCGGAAAGTACGCGATGGCATTTATGATTCAGATGAATTAAGTCATAAAATTTGTTCTAATTTAAAGAGTTGCTCCTTTCAAGCAACTTGCTTTCCGAATCTGCAAGATGGAGATTTAGTAACCCTAAGAGAATCTTCTAATATTATAAATCAATTGTATGCGGCTAATATTTTTAATATTTCTGATATTCCGATTGAAGAATATACTGAAGATCTTACAAAAAAACAAATCATTCAAATCATATCAAATAAATATCAATTGGCTCAAGTTGATAAATCCAATATACTATCATTTCTAACAAGAATTAAATTTCCCGTTTATTATTTAGATTTTGAAACTATCAATCCACAGATACCTTTTTACAATAAAACGAAGGCGTTTCAGCATGTTCCATTTCTTTATTCTTTGCACATTTGGAGAGACCCAAATAATGATGAACTTGAGCATTTTGATTACATACAAGACTCCACTAGTGACCCACGGCACAAGATTTTAGAGAATTTATCTCAACTGATTCAACCCCGTGGAACTATACTTTGCTTTAATGATTTCTTTGAAAAAAGATGTATCCAAGAATCCGTACAATTTGTACATGAATTCCAAGATTGGTTTGAAACAATTCGTGGAAATTTTTTAGATGCTGCTATTCCTTTTAAATCTTTAGATTACTACAGCTACAAACAAAATGGATCAGCATCTCTTAAAGATATTTTGCCAGCCTTAACAGGAGCTTCTCATAGCCATCTTGATATCCAAAATGGACATTCGGCTAATCTAATCTATTTGAAATGGATCCAGTCTTTTTCAGGAAATACAATTCCTGATGGAAAAGTACTCGAACAACTTCGGGAATATTGTAAAATGGATACATTAGCACTCTATTTAATTCATAAAAAATTATTAGAAATTGTAAATTAACTATGACATCCATACAAAGATTTTTTTTAAAAATACTCTTAAGCTTTCCAGATTCTTGGAAAATCAAACTAACGGGTGGTAGACCAATTGAAATCAATGGCAAAACTCTACATCCTGATTTTCAATTAATTGCCTGGATCGACCGATTTATATCCAAATTTCATAATTATAAACCTACCAAAGCTAAGAAAGTATTTGAATCCAAGATTAAAATTATTTCCAATAAACCTATTTCCCTTCCAAAAGTTGAAACAACTGTTATAGGAGGAATCAACGACTCTATTAAAATAAGAATCTACAATCCAGATCCAACAAGAGATGGTCATCCTATTCTTCTTTATTTTCACGGAGGAGGGCATGTAGTTGGTAGCATTAATACACATGATAATCTTTGTAGATATCTAGCTTACTTTACTCCTTGTTTAGTGTTTTCAGTAGATTATAGATTAGCTCCCGAATTTCCTTTCCCCAATGCAATCAATGACACTTTTAGAGCTTATAAATGGATTAAATCAAATGCAATGCGTTTAGGAGGGAATCCAGACAAAATTGCTTTAGCAGGTGATAGTGCAGGAGGCAATCTTGCAATGGCAACAACAATTCTTCTGAAAGAATCAAAGCAAGATCTACCAAATTTTATAGGTTTACTCTATCCATATTTAGATCTATCCCAAGAAACCGCTTCTTATGAAACCTACCAAGAAGGATATCTACTTTCACGATCTCAGTTACGTTGGTTTAAAAGTCACTACGCCCCGAATACAAACGATAGATCCAAACCGGAAGCAAGCCCTTTGCTATATCCTAACTTTAAAGATTTTCCAAATTGCTACGTTGCGACAGCAGGATTTGATCCACTCTTAGATGAGGGTGTAGAACTTGTGTCCAAACTCCAGAAGGACAGAGTTCACGTAGTCCATACTAACTTTCCAGGATTAGTCCATGGCTATGCGAGTTTTGCTGATATAATTCCAGCCGCTTGGGATGCAGTACAAGATTTTATTAAATATTTAAAGACAGAATGGTCAGGTCACTTAAAGACTGAGTCTCCAGATCACGATACTAATGAATAGGGACAATTAAGATGAACCAAGCCAAAATCCTTTTTTCAATATTACTCTTACTAAGCACTTTAGGTTCAGTATTTGCTGAACGCGCCAAAAGCCTTACATTTAAGGAACGTGAAACCTTAAAACAGATAGAAGCCCAAAGAAAAGCAGGATTCTCTGATGTCGAAATTGATACTCTTCATGAGTCAATTGCAAAGAATATCGGAGAAATTAAAAAGTTAAATGAGCTAGGTGTAGACAAACAGGCTTCTGTCTATTTAACCGATATTCCAGCAACTAATTCTGATATTTTTAAATTAGATAAAGAGAACAAAACGTTTTTGGAATTTTCTTTACCACAGGGTCAATCTTATGTAGACTGGCCTAAAATTTATCTGTATGATGGTTATGCTTATATCTATCCCTCTGAAAATTTCCAAGATATCTCAAAGATCGTCTTAATGTTTCGTAGAGTAAATGCTGAAGGTGATGTCTATGTAAAAGAAATGAGAAGACTCATCAATCCAACTCCCAAATCTATCGTTTTCAAAGAAGATAACACAGTTGAAACAGATTCCAATTCTGATATTATTTTAGAATACTATCAATCTAACACATCTAATACGATTTGGCCAAATGAACCAATACAAGCTATGGAACCAAATGTAACCATGGAATTGAATAAAGCTGATTCTCCACTTCCATATGAAAAACAAAAAATGATCATGCAACAATACAAAAAAATTCTTAGAAACATTGATAAGACAGTATCAAAAAAGTTAAGAGGATTGCAACTGGATCAAAGAAGAATGGTGACAAAAATGCTTGAGTTCAAATAAACTCATTCCATGAAACAATTAGTTGCATTATCTTTAGCCTTAATTATTCCATATCAAACTTTCCTTTATGCCTGGGGGGAACATTCCCTCGGCACCTACCCAGCACTAAGAATTGATGAAGAACTTTCCAAAGCCAAAAAGGTTAAAGTCGAAAGCTTAGAATCCTTTTTACTTTCCGAAGAAGACTCTCTGATTTCCTTCCTAGATGAAAAAGATAAACTCTACTCAGCTCAGTTCCCATCCTATCCTTTACTTCCTACGGAATTAAAACTTATGAAAGGAAACTCCAAAGCAGAGATTAAGAAAAAATTCTTAATGGCAATTAGAATCAATCCAAACTTTAAGACCTTATCATACATACAAACATTACCAGGCGAGAATTTTCCAAACTGTAGAAAGCTTAAAGCAGAGAAAGTTACAATTTTTAAAGATAATTCATTCTGGGACGAAGTAAATTTTTGTGAGCTAAATCTAGGACAAAGTGTACATCCAATTGATATAATTGCCACAGCATCTGATGAGCCTGATTACGGAATTGATATAGGTTTATTCGAAGATAATGAATCTGATTATGGAAAAATCTATGGATTTGGACAACAGTCTTATGGAAACCCTGCTTTAGAGTTCTCAAGTCAGACTCCTTTTCACATTGGATATTATTATGAGAATTTTATAATGTTCGGACTAGCAGGATATTTAAAGAAAAATTATCCACACTTTCGTGCACAACAATTTCTGGACTTAGCCAAATTTGCATTTTCTAAGGGTCATGACTATTGGGGATATCGCTTCCTAGGTTGGGGCTTACACTATGTACAAGATCTTACTCAACCTTACCATTCAACGGTTTCACCCAATGCATCAACAGCAAGTTTGATGTGGGTAAATCTAAAATCTGGACTTGGTTTTGAGACTTCAATGAAGCAAACAATTACCCTGCTCTCTAATAGACATTTAGTAATTGAAGATATACAAAGACATTCTTTAACATTTCTTACTAAGAAAAAAGAGATTACTCATCCTTACCTTCTTGCCTTCCAAAATACGAAAATCGATTCAACTTATCCCAAATTTGATGCAAGCTATGTAGTCTCGGTTGTTGCTAAAGAATCTAATTCAAAAGCAAAGATACTAGACAAGGCCATAGTTGAAGCTGTTCCTGAAAAATTTGTAGATGACCCTACTCATTCCTATGACAGTCACAATGGAAATGAAAATGTTTATGATTACCTTATAAGAGAAGACCCAAAATCTCTTGAGCTATTGAGCCCATCTCTAATTGATTTGTTCCAATCTTTTGGCTCTCATTCTAGAAATTTTGTTAAAGCTGGAATTGAACCAAAGAAAAAATAAAATAATCTAAAGCCAGAGTAACCTCTTTCTATATTTTTCGAATTCATTTCGGATAGCAGAGGTTGTAATGAATAAGATTCGTTTATTTTGTTTTGTAATTGGTTGTTTAGTATCTGGTTCCCTCTTCTCTGAGGATATCAATAAATCTTTCTTTGGAAATGTTGCAATAGAAGGTTATGATCCTGTTGCATACTTTACTGAGGGAAGACCAGTCAAAGGAAGTTCTGAGTTCGAATTCATTTGGGAAGATGCCAAATGGAGATTTTCTTCTGACAAAAATAAGAAACTTTTTATGGAACAACCTAAAAAGTATGCTCCTCAATTCGGAGGATATTGTGCTTTTGCAATGAATCTTGGAAAGAAGTATAAAATATCCCCTGAATACTTTGCCATACACAATGGTAAGCTATATTTAAATTTCAATTCTGATGTACAGGAAAAATGGTTAAAGGATAAAGAAAGTATGATTGAAAATGCCAATAAAAATTGGGAAAAACTGGAGAAGAACAAGTGAAGTATTATTTGGAATTAGTTATTAAAATGATCGTTGCTTTTATTATGGGTCAAACTCTTTTCTTCAAGTTCTCTGGTGCTGAGGAATCTATTTATATTTTTGCAAAAATAGGTATTGAACCTTGGGGAAGATACCTTACTGGTATGAGTGAACTTATAGCGATCATACTTTTGTTCTATCCAAAGACTGTATTTTACGGAGCTGCATTAACATTTGGAATTATGTTTGGTGCAATTCTCAGTCATTTTCTCTTTCTGGGAATCGAGGTTTACGATGATGATGGCTTACTATTTGGATTAGCACTCACTGCTTTAGTTGGGAGTTGTTTCCTGCTTTATAAAAATTGGAAAAAAGGTCCTTACTTTTTACCGTTTAATTAAATATTGTGAGATAGTCTTTTCTTCAGTAACATATTTCTTCTTTAGATAAGAAATAGCATTATTGATAAATCTTGGAATGGATTTGCCAGCATCCAGCAAATCCAACTTAATTACAGTTAACTCATCAATCGTATTCAAAGCCAATATTCTTTGGCTTTGGTGCGTTTCGAATTCGTCATCCAATTCTAAATTCATAATTTTCTCTAGCTCACCAATATCAATCTACATGATTATTGGCTTGCGCGATTCCTCTCTTTTCATCAACGAAAAAATTCACTACTAGTGATAAGAAATAAAAAAGAGCAACGATAAGGAAAGAATTGCGAAGGGTAAAAATTGTCTGCAATCCACCTAAGGCTAAAAGCCCAACTGCAGCTGCAACCTTACCGGACAAGCCCCATAAGCCATAGAATTCCCCTGTCTTGGTTGCAGGTGAAAAAAGACCAACAATTGCTCTTGATGCAGACTGGGTAGATCCGATTCCAAGTCCCGCAAGAACCGCTATTACTATAAAGATCCATTGTGGAGTCCAGTTCAATCCTAAGTTATCAATAGCAATCACAGAAATATCTTTCACAAAATAGATTAAAGAACAAGTAAAAATCCAAAGATACAATGTTAGATTAAAAGTTTTCTTAGCTCCATAGGAATCTTGTAGAACGCCAAAAGCAAAAGCTCCAAGTGCAGCAGATATCTGAAGAAAGATAAACATGAAAGCAACCTGGGATGGACTCAATCCTATTTCTTGCTCACCATAAATAAATGCAAAGCCAATCACAATTCCATGAGAAGCCATAGCAAAAAACAAAGAAAATAAATAGATCATAAGATCTTTAAATTTTGCAGCATCTTTCAAAGTTCTTATCACAACAAAGGTTGCATGTTTAATATACGTTACACCTGGAGGAAGTACTGATTTTACTTCAGGTTCTTTGAGAAAAAGAAATGTAGGAATAGCAGCTATTAAGAAAAATATTGCAGTATACGGTCCAACCCATTTTAAATTTTCATAATTTGTAATATCTATATCTCCAAGAGTCTGAACCAAGGCAACAGAACCTAATCCACCGAAGTATCCAATTCCCCAAGCATAACCTGAAATCTTACCAAGTTCATTCTTATCTCCTAGAAAAGGAAGAAAGGATGAAACGATGTTCTCTGTGGATGTAAAACTAAAAAAGGACAATATGACCAAAATCATTGCAAGAGCAACCATACCTGGCTCAACAAAATACAAAAGTGCAGTTGGTACTATGCACATAAAAGAAGTAAGAATCAAAGCTTTCTTTTTAGTTGGTGAGAAATCCGTGATGGCTCCAATAATTGGAGCAGAAATTACAACCAATAGATAACCCACAGCTTGGGCTATAGACCAGAGCAAATTCCCCAATGAATAGGGATTCTCAGTGCCTGGCTCAGATGGAACAATTAACTTAGTAAATATATTACAGAAAATAACTGTAATAATTACTGTAGTATAGGATGAATTGGCGAAATCAAACATACACCAGCCAAAAATTTGCTTCTTCTGCGTTGACTTAGAAAGTTGAGACATAAGTTAATTTGTTCCTAATAGAAATAGTATGATGGAAGTATCTGAATAAGATTGAAAATGTCAATTGATTCTCATAAAAAATGATAGCTAGAATATACATACCACATATTTTTTTACTAAGGATTGTATTTGGAAGAAATTGATCTATATTCTCTAATGAGACCAAGAAAGGTCTGTGTATGCAAGCAAGTCAGTGAATCCGAAATAGTTGCATCCATACAGAATGGTGCCAATTCAGTAGAAGAAATCTCTAAAATAACTCTCGCAAGCACAGGATGTGGAACCTGTCGCAGATCTATTCAAAATATCCTAGATCGTGAACTTAAAGTAGGCAAAATAAATTAATGAAACAAACTCTCTCAATCAATATGGCAATGAGTATAGACGGTAAAGTTGCAAGACCAGATGGTCGATGGTATGGTCTTACATCGGAAGCAGATAAACGACAAATGGATAATTACAGATCTAAATCTGATGCAATTATTGTAGGTAAAAATTCTATTCTCAATGATAACCCTAGAGTTAAATTGAAATTTGTTGAAAATGCAATCAATCCTAGACCTATAATTCTTATTCGTAGAGGTACTCTCACTCCAGATAAGAAAATTTTTGAAGAATCTGATCATATCCCTTTAGTTATTTGTTGCAAAGCAAACAAAAAAGAAATTGAAGAAAATCTCAAGAACAGAGTTGAGATACATGCCTTGGATAGTGATGATATTGATCCGAAGAAAGTTTTGGGAATTCTTTCGAGACTAGGTTATGAAAGAATTTTATTAGAAGGTGGTCCCAAACTGAATTATGCTTTTCTAAAACAAGGGCTAGTGAACAGAATTCACATAACACTTGTTCCTTTTTTGATTGGAATGAAAACTTTACCAGCCATCGCTGATGGAGATTCTGATCTTCCAGACTTTGATAAGAAAAAGTGGAAACTAACTTCTTCTATCCAAGAAGAGAATGAAGTCTTTCTTACTTATGAAAATATCGAATAATTATATTCTTATTTTTTCTATTTGTTTAGCACCATTTTTTTCTTTACTCCTTATCAGTCTTGAGTTCCTGGAAGGAAGATATTTCTTATTTAAAGAAAATTCCATCAAGTTTTTAATTGATCAATCCTATTCAATTGAATTGAACCAAGACTGGGTTAATTTAGAAGAACTACCACAAGGAGCGGTTCAAGCTTTGGTTTCTGTGGAAGATTCTCGATTTTACAATCATAAAGGATTTTCTTTATTCGATATTCATTCTGCAATGATTCAGAATCTAGTTTTAGGTAAAAAATTGCGAGGTGCAAGCACAATAACTCAGCAACTTTCAAGAACACTTTTTCTAAATCGTGAAAAAACAATTAAAAGAAAATTACAAGAAATCCGAATTGCTGTCGCCCTAGAAAGATCCTTAACAAAAAAAGAAATCTTAGAATACTATCTCAATACCGTCTATTGGGGAAAAGGCTTCAATGGAATTTACTTCGCATCAAGATATCATTTTAGAAAGCCACCTAACGAGTTGACCTTAGATGAATTCAAAGAGTTAGTTCAAAAGTTGAAACGACCAGATCGAAATCCTTGATCAGCGATATACACCTGGAAAGATAAAATTTATTCCAAAGATCATACCTTTTGCTTTTACTTCGTCTGGGACTCTACCAAAATTTTGACCTCGTAAACTATCTAAACATGCTCTATCAACCAGAGTTTGACCTTGGGAGCTAACAAGATTTACATCAATCACTTTACCGTCATCATTGAGCAAAAACAAAACCTTAGTCATCCCAGGTTTTATTCCTTCTCTAACAACCGTTCCTGCTATATCTCTATAGGCAAAATTTCCACCACCTGGGGGTGCAAAAGATCCTTCTATCAATTTAAGCATATTTTTGAAATAATGGTATCCAGCAAGTTGCTTGGTTGCAACAGACATGGCTCTATTTCCATCCCAACGAAAGAGAAAATCTTGCTGAAATCTATAATTGAATGGGATTTTCATCATTTGACTGGCATTGGATGGATTGGAAGAATTAGGGTTTAATATAGCTGTTGTCAATGGATCTGCCTTAAATAATCCAACTTCATAAAGATCATCCTCTTTCTTCTGCTCTTCTGGATTTGCTTGGTTAGGATTACTTGCTTGGGAGTTGGATCCAAAGATAAATTCTCTAAAAGAAGAAAGTGTGTGAAATCCTTTTTCTTTGGTTATTCCCCCAGATCCTGCACTTTCTTGGTCTGAAAGTGCTTTATATTCATCTTTTTTCTCAGGCTTTATAAATTGCTGTTCAACTAACACTTCATAGATTTTTTCTTTTTCTTGAGGAAGACTTTGCGCGATTTCAGATTCTGAACCGAGAACCTTCCAAAGTAGATTTCTTGTAATTAAATGTCCAACGAGTAAGGATACTATTAAAAAAACAATAGCTGCAGAGACAAGTAGCCTCTTCTCTCCTTCTTCTGATTCTTGGTAATCAAAAGAGAGTAGGTTCTTTTTTAGGCTGGTCCAGTCCAAGGTGCTCATATGCTTTTGTACTTACTACTCTTCCTTGTGGTGTTCGATCGATCAAGCCTATTCTGACTAAATAGGATTCATAATTATCCTCTATAGTTCTCTCTTCCTCACCCAAAATTGCGGAAATAGGTTTCAATCCAACTGGTCCACCGTTGAATCTTTGTATTATGATGCGAAGAATTTGCCTATCCACATCGTCAAGTCCCAACGAATCAATTCCCATTCGAGAGAAAGCTAGCTTGCAAGTTTTATCAGAAATTTCTTTCTCTCCTGCAACCTCTGCAAAATCTCGAACTCTTTTCAACAAATGATTTGCAATACGCGGAGTCTTTCGTGATCTCTTTCCTATTTCAAAGTCAATTCCCTTGCCCAATTCTATTCCCAAAATCTCAGAAGATCGCGAAACTATTGTAGCCATTTCTTCATCCGTATAGTAATCCAATTTGAGTTGAATCCCAAATCGGTTTCTAAGTGGTTCACTGATGATTCCAGATCTAGTTGTTGCTCCGACTAAGGTAAAAGGACGAAGTGGTATCTGAATAGCCTGGGCTGTCATTGCCTCACCAGCTACAAAGTCCAAAATAAAATTTTCCATAGCGGGATAAAGAAGCTCTTCAAGTTTTTTCTGAAATCCATGAATCTCATCTATGAAGAGAACTTCTTTGTGGTTTAATTGCGTTAAAAATTTTCCAAGATCCGCTCCACGTGATATAGCAGGTGCAGAAGTTGGTGTGAAAGCTACGCCCATTTCATTAGCGATTATATTTGCAAGTGTTGTCTTACCTAGACCTGGTGGGCCAGAAATCAAGACATGATCCAATACAACATTTCGTTTAACAGCTGATTGAATGTATACTCCAAGATTGGAAAGAATTGATTTTTGTCCTATAAACTCAGAGAGTCTTAAGGGTCTCAACCCAGGATCATCATCCTGGGATTCTGCAAGGAGATTTGCTGGTTTTAGACTTTCAGATTCTTGTGCACTCAGTTGGGTCTCGCTCTTAGAACTATAGAAGTAATAATTTCATTATTCTTTCGAATGAGTTTAAGTTCTACCCTTTTTCCAACTTTGCCAGCACGAACCATAGAAACTAGATCATTGCTATCTTTCACTTCCTTCCCATCAAAATGTGTAATCACATCCATGATTTGAATTCCCGCTTGGTCAGCAGGAGAGCCTCTTTGTATTTGGTTCACCAAAGCACCTTGGTCGATTTTTAATTTGAGTTCTTCCTTGATTTGGTCATTTAAAGAATAAATTTCTACGCCTATCCAAGGTCGGATCACTCTTCCATTTACTTTGATTTCTTCAGTGATTCGTTTTGCTTCATTGATAGGTATTGCAAAACCAATACCAACAGAACCACCACTCTGGGAAGCAATCATGCTATTTACACCTATGACTTCCCCATTGATATTGAGTAAGGGGCCACCACTATTCCCTTGGTTGATAGCTGCGTCGGTTTGGATATAACTCAAGCCTGAACTATTTAAACCACCTCTTTGTATTGCGCTAACTACACCCACTGTGAATGACTGTTCAAATCCCAAAGGTGCTCCTATAGCAATAGCCCAATTCCCTACTTTTACCTGTTCGGAATTTCCTAAGGTTGCAGGTTTAATGGAATCTTTGGGTGCATCGATTTTCAAGAGGGCTATATCCATTAATTCATCGGAGCCAATTAACTTGGCTTCAAAAGTCTTTTGGTTCTTTAATTTAACAGTAAGCTTATCCATGTCTTTGATAACATGATGATTTGTCAGGATATAACCTTCTGTATTCAGAATCACTCCAGATCCAAGACCTGTTTGTTTCTGTTGCATTTGTCTTCCGCTACGAGGATCATTTCCATAAAATCTTTCGAAAAATGGCCCGTTCATAAATGGATTTACGTTCACATTAACCGTACGTTCTGTAGCAATTGATACTACACTGGGACTTACTTTATCGAATACTTCTTCAAAAGCATTCTGTAGTGTTATTGCTTGTGTCTGAGCTGGAGAGGATTTAGAATTAGGGTCTGCGTTAAGGAATAGAGAACCAGAATTATTAAATCCACATGTCAAGATGGGGGATAAAAAGGTTCCTATCCATAAAGAAATTGCCGCAACTGCGAGCATACTGGACTTATTAAATTTTTTCATAGATATTACCGGCTAGTTTTTGATTATTAGACAGTAAGAGAAGATGCTTGGTTTTCTAAATGATTGATAGTTTCTTGCAAAAGTTGAGAATTCTGTGCAAGTTCGCTAACTGCACCATCAAGATGACCTATTGCAGTTGCAACCTGCTCTGTTGTTGCAGTTTGTTCTCTAGAATTTATTTCTATCTCATTTGAAATTTCATTAATGTCTTTAAGTGAATTTAGAATTTCCATATTTATAGCTTTTTGGTCACGTAAACTTTCAGTTAAATGAGAAATATGAAATGTCAATTCTTTAAAATTCTTTTGTTGTTCAGCGATTCTAATGTTTGTATCAGTAGCTGATTCTGATCCTTTACGAATCAATCCACCAGCCTGCTTGATGATTTTTTCTATAGTGCTTGCATTTTCTGCGGAGTTATCAGCTAACTTACCAACTTCTTGAGCTACAACAGCAAACCCTCTTCCATGTTCCCCAGCACGAGCCGCTTCAATGGAAGCATTCAAGGCTAGCAGATTGGTTCTATCTGCTATCTCAGACATTATTTGGTTCACCTCAGATACTTTTTGAAAAGACTGATTGATCTCCTTAAGTATAACATCAAGATTTTGAATGGATTGGAAAACCAACTCTCCCGATTCTCTTGAATGTTTCATATTCAATGAAATTCCATCAGTTGTCTTCGAAACATCTTCTAGAATAGTGTCAAGGCGATCCGTTTCTTTAGAGACATTGGATACTTTCTCGTTTTGGCTTTTTACATAATTACTCGAATTAGCCATTGAACTTGAAAACTCTTCCATAGATGCGGATATCTCTTCCACATTGGAAGCTTGGTTCTGAAGCTGATCATTGAACTCATTGATTGCCTTATTGAGTTCTGATATACTCATATTGAGTAATTCACCAATAGAGTGAATTTTATCTTTTGAATTTTGCAATCGGATCTTATCCCTTTCAGCATTATTAAATTGATCAGATGCCTCTTCCTTCATAGCAATGAGCAATTTGATTACGGATCTGACTAAGTAACCCGCAGCAATTAAAAATAGTATTTTCAATATCTCATTCGAAGGAGGAACTAAGCCTGAAGTTTCTAGTGCTTCGGGAGAATCAATAAATTGAACTCCCATCTGAAATGCGGCGATATTCATAACAAGAAGAAGGAAGGCAGAATAATAAGTACATAATAAAACAAAACCTGCTGAAAATAAAAAGGAAGAATAGATAATATAAAAATAATACAAAACATAAAGTATAGGATTTTTCATTATAAAGGTGGTTTCATTTATAGATTGAAATCCAGCAATAGTCACCGCAAATGCGATTGTAATATCAAGTAGAACAAAAATTTTAGCATAGAGTAATTTTAAATTTTTGATTTTAATAAGATAGGTTTGGATTCCCCCATATAAAAACATAAGAAATATACCAATAAAATAAACCATGGTTTGAAAATCAGAAGTTGTTTTCAAAGAGGCGAGAACTGCTACTATGTAAAATGTAGCCAAACTAAACCGAATACGGTTAATAAAAATTGGCCCAAGCTCACCTAGTTTTATGTTTTTTAATTTTACTTTAGTTTCTGTTGCCATATAAGAATTTTATGATTTTACATTTCCAATAATTCATTATCGACATAGAAGAGGTAGGTTCTAAAACCTTGTATGGAATTTAATTTCCACATTCATAGACTGTCAACTATGAAAGATTATGAGAATTGAAATGCTTTAAGAAAGAATCGAATTAAATTAGTAATCTGGTAGAAAAAAAGTTCAAGATGGACGAAAAGACTCTACTGCCTCTTTCACCGTAGAAAAAACTTCTAAGTGACTTTCCATGCCAGTCAATTTAAATACCTTAGCCACTGAACCAGATATTCCAGAGACCTTTAAATTGCCGTGGTATTTCTTTAATTTGTACATGCTTGTAACCAGAGTACCTATTCCTGAAGAATCCATGAACGGAACTTTCTCTAGGTTGATTACAATCTCATACTGCTGATTCTTCACTATTTCGTCTATTGCCTCTTTCAGCTCTTTGGCATTGTAGAGATCTACCTCGCCTATTATGTCTAAAACTGGAATAGAATCAACAACTCTGGGCAATATCTCCATACAATCTGAGTATTTGAGAGTAGAAGCATTTTGCAAAGAAAAAAAAATTAGAATGTTGAAAAATGAATTGGAGGTTGGTTGCAACCTCCAATCAATTCTTAAATGGCAGAGCTACCTTTTTCTCCTGTTCGGATACGAATGGCTTCTTCTAGTGGCATAACGAAAATCTTTCCGTCACCAATCTTGCCTTCTCCTGTCTTCGCACCTTTCAAAATTGCGTCTATTGTCGGTTTTACGAACTCATCATTAACTGCAATTTCGATTCGAACTTTTCTTAAAAGATTTACTTGGTATTCGTGGCCTCTGAAAACTTCAGTTTTGCCTTTTTGTTGGCCATATCCTTGAACATCACTTACCGTAAGTCTATAAATCTCATTTTTTGTCAGTTCGGCTTTCACCTCTTCAACCTTGTGTGGTTGGATAATCGCAACGATTAATTTCATTTTAACTCCTTACCTCATGGATAGAGTTAGTGATGCAAAAAAGGTACCTAAATACTAATTTTTATTTGAAAAAAAAATTTTGTGAAAAGAGCTCTAAATTTTAATGAATTTGAGATAATTTTACAGGATCCCTTGCTCAAAATAGTTACAATCTAGAAATGGGAAAATGATAAAGTTTAGAATGTACGCATATCGCTGATTCGTACTTCATTCTCATTTTATGCCTTTCACATTCTAAAAATTCCAAATCCAGAATCTTCTCTCTTCTGACCTTGAACAACTGCCAAGGAAAGTCCGAGAACACTTCTAGTATTTATAGGATCAATAATTCCATCATCCCACAACCTTGCACTACTGTAAATTGCTGATGATTTAGATTCATAATCTTGGAGGATGGGACGCTTAAATTCCGCTTCTTCTTCCGTGGACCAAGATTTACCTTCTTTTTCATATTGATCTCGCTTAACGGTTGCTAAAACACTAGAAGCCTGCTCTCCACCCATGACTGAAATTTTAGCATTGGGCCACATCCAAAGAAAATTCGGTTGAAAAGCACGACCACACATCCCATAATTTCCAGCCCCATAAGATCCTCCGATAATAACTGTTAGCTTAGGAACCCTTGTAGTTGAAACAGCAGTTACCATCTTGGCACCATCTCTTGCTATTCCCGCGTTTTCATACTTCTTACCAACCATAAAACCAGTAATATTTTGCAAGAATAGCAAAGGAATATCACGCTTATCACAAAGTTGAATGAAATGTGCTGCTTTGAGGGCTGATTCAGAAAAAAGTATTCCATTGTTTGCTATGATGCCTACGGGATAGCCATAAATTTTTGCAAAGCCACAGACTATAGTTGTTCCATATAACTTCTTAAATTCTTGGAATTCAGATCCATCAACCAACCTTGCTATAATTTCTCTAATTTCAGTATTCTTACGACTATCTTTCTGAAGAATGCCGTATATTTCTTCTTCAGGATACAAGGGATCTCGGTATTCAATCTGATTTTGCTTAGATTGTTTCTTGATATTTAAATTTCTAACGATACTTCTCGTTATTTCTATTGCATGTGCATCATCTTCAGCATAATGATCTGTAACGCCCGATATACGACAATGCACATCGGCTCCACCCAATTCCTCAGGCGTAACAACTTCTCCAGTTGCTGCTTTTACTAATGGTGGACCACCTAGAAAAATTGTTCCATTTCCTTTGACAATAACTGATTCATCGGACATTGCTGGAATATAAGCTCCACCTGCTGTGCAGCTTCCCATAACAACTGCTATCTGTGAAATTCCTTTGGCTGACATTTGAGCTTGGTTGTAGAAAATTCTTCCAAAGTGATCTCTATCAGGAAAAACTTCATCCTGCATAGGAAGAAAAGCACCTCCGGAATCTACAAGATAGATACAAGGAAGATAGTTCTGCATGGCTATTTCTTGGGCACGGAGATGCTTCTTGACTGTCATCGGATAATAGGTTCCACCTTTGACAGTAGCGTCATTTGCAACGATCATACATTCGATGCCCTCAATGATGCCTATGCCAGTAATGATTCCAGCTGATGGTACACTATCTTTGTACACTTCCTGTGCTGCGAAAGCTCCTATCTCAAGAAATGCTGTATTTCTATCGACTAGACCTCTAATCCTTTCTCGAGCAGTTAACTTTCCACGAGCCTTGTGCTTTTGAATAGATTTCTCTCCACCCATTTCTTTGATAGAGTGAAGTACATTTTGTACATCTTTAGATTTATTGATTAAGAATTCTTTATTTTGTAGGTAATCTGGGGAAGTTTTGCTTACTTTTGTTGAGAGGATATCCATGGCTTTTTCCCCGGAATTTTTTTATTTGTATGTCGGTTCATAGCTTCCAGAAGAGGTTCAATTTTTTTGGCAAAAGATAAAGGTGCTTCTTCCATAGCCATATGACCAGCTTCAATTCTATGAATATAAGATAATCGCATAACTTCCATTAGATATTCTGTCTGCTTTTCGTTTTCTAGCCTGTCTTCAGAACCTTGGATAATTTGCCTAGGTCCTACCATTTTCTTAAGTCCTGATTCCATGTCTCTTTGAGCATAAATAGTTGTATCTATATTAGAACAGAAGGCGGCAAGATTCAATTTTGCTGTTCCCTGAAATAATAATGTATAATAATCATTTGCTACTTCTTGACTCATAGGACGGGAAGAAGAATGAAAGAACAAATTGTAAACAAATCTTAAGACAATAGGATGCATGCAATAGGTGAAATACTTTCCAATAAATGGAATTCTAAATACTTTAACAGGTAGAGGAAATTTGATTTTCTTAATCTTTAGATACGAAGACAGAATTGAAATAGACTTTACTTTTTCAGGAAATTCATTCACCATTAAGAAAGAAATTGGTCCTGCATAATCGTGACTTACGATATGAACTTTTTCATCCCCTGCAATCTGCTCCAAGAAATCAGAAAGCATCTTAGCAAGCAATCTATGTGAATATGGTTGATTTGGCTTCTCTGAGAATCCTATACCTGGCCAATCAAGTGAGATAGCGTTATAATTTTCAGAAAGGATTTCAATGACCTTTCTATAAGAATAAGAACTCGCCATTAGTCCGGGTAGGAGAATTACTTTATCCCCTTTTCCCTTGGAAATGAAAAATATTTTAGAATCAAAAACATTTATAAACTGTCCAGATTGGTAGTGGTTCTTTAATTCCCAACTTTGTTCTATCATACTATTCCTATTTTATGCAACGATTGTAAAGAGAAGTTATGAGAGCTTCCTCTTCCATATTTAATACTATAGATCTTCTTGCCATGATTTTCTTAGTGTCTTGGAGAAATCGATCTAATCTATAATTTTGCCCATCATCTATCCAAGTAAATGGATATTTATAACCTGTTATACGATTGGATACTAAATTACAAGCTATATCAACAACTGTTCCTGTATTTAACATCACCCCAATTCCAACCTTGGAAAAGTCTGCTATGATAGATCCAAATTTAATTGTTCCTGTTTGAACTTTTCCAGATTGGGATGTTATTTCTATCATACCATAATTATTCTTCAAATCACTTGTTGTTGATAAGGCTCCCATATTCACCCAGGAGCCTAAAAAGGAATGACCTAAGAATCCCTCATGGTGTTTATTCGAATAATCTTGTATGATAGAATTTTCAATCTCACCACCTATACGGCAATTTCTGCCGATAATGGAACCACCACCAATTTTTGCATTATCAATTTGAGAGTCCGCTCCTATGTAGAGTGGACCTTCAAGAAAAGAAAATGGGCTTATCTTAACATTTTTATCTATAACAATTGGACCAGATGTAGTATCTAGAACAACTCCAGGATAGATTTTCGCATCAGGGTGAAGGAAGAGGTATTTATCTTTGCCCACCAAATCAAAATTAGATGACTTCGGTTTGAACTTATTCTTCCATTTGGAAATATCTTTTGATAAGGAAATATCTTCATCTATGAATCTAGGTATATTTTGAATCAAATCCCAAGGTTGAAAATTCGAAGACTTTAATTCAAAATCATAATCCTTTCCATCATCTGGAAGAATAAATGGATGCTGTGATAAGAAAAATTGGTTAAACTCAGAATCTAAGTTTCTATAATAGAGTTTTGCAGATGGATAGAGTTTTTTTAATTTTTGAAGAGAATTGAAATATCCAGTTCGAAGTTCAATAAAGGATTTAAATCTAGTTAAAACTTCAATTCCAGGAATTCCTGCCTCATCATGAATTAATATCCTCTTGATCTTCTGATTTGACATCTAATCTACTCTACTGTCACTGATTTAGCAAGATTTCTTGGTTGATCCACATTGCAACCTCGGTAGATAGCAATATAATAAGAAAGCAATTGCAATGGTATAACACTGAGTAAAGGTATAAAGCAATCTTCCGTCTTAGGAATTTGGACAGTGTATTCTGACATATTTTGTATGTCCTTATCGCCCTCTGTAACAATTGCAATTACCTTTCCCTTTCGCGCCTTTACTTCTTGGATGTTGGAAATAATTTTATCATAGGTAGCATCCTTAGTAGAGATAAAAACCACAGGCATATCCTCATCTATCAAGGCTATAGGTCCATGTTTCATTTCGGCAGCAGGGTATCCTTCCGCATGGATATAAGAAATTTCTTTCAATTTCAATGCGCCTTCTAAGGCTACTGGAAAATTGTAACCTCTTCCTAAATACAAAAAGTTCTTAGCAGATTGAAAAGTGGAAGCAATGCGTTTAATTGGTTCAGCATTTTCCAAAATTTTTTGGATTTTGTCAGGAATAGTATCCAATTCAAAAAGTAATTCACGGTATCTACTTTCTGAAAGAGTACCCTTCTTTAAACCTAGAATCAATGCCATCATTGCAAGAACTGTAACTTGTCCTGTAAATGCTTTGGTAGAAGCGACTCCTATTTCTGGACCAGCATGTATGAAAGCTCCCGCATGAGAAGCACGCGCTATAGAACTTCCAACTACATTGCAGACTCCAAAGATAGTTGCTCCCTTGGATTTAGCTAATTCAATAGCGGCTAAGGTATCTGCTGTCTCACCAGATTGAGATATTGGAATGACTACATCGTTTTCACGAATAACTGGATTTCGATAGCGAAACTCTGATGCATATTCAACTTCTACACTAATCCTTGCTATATCTTCAAATAAATATTCAGCTACCAAGGCAGCATGCCAGGAAGTTCCACATGCAATAAAAATCAATCGATCTGTGTTTAAGAATTTATTCATGTACTGGCTCATGCCATTTAAAAAAAGATGATTATCCTTAGGGATCAATCTTCCTCGCAGGCAATCACGAATAGATTTAGGTTGCTCATGGATTTCCTTGAGCATAAAATGTTCGAATCCACCTTTTTCAATGGACTCAAGTTCCATTTCTAAAGTATGAACGAAGGGGGTTTTTGCAACGTCCTCAATACTTTTGAGAGTTAGTTTCCCATTTTTAATGATGGCTATTTCATAATCATCCAAATAGACAACATTATTCGTATATTCAATGATAGGCGTAGCATCAGATGCTATAAAAAATTCTCCATCTCCAACACCGATCACAAGAGGAGAACCTTTTCGAGCTGCGATCAATTGTTTATCTTCATCCGATGAAAGAATGCAAATTGCATAGGCGCCAACAATTTCTTGTAGACTTAAGCGAACAGCTTCTTCTAAGGAACAGTTATTGCTCTTTTTTATTTCCTCAACAAGATGTATAATAACTTCGGAATCAGTTTCACTTTTAAATTTATGACCTTTTTGTTCTAGCTCAGTCTTTAAGGATTGGTAGTTCTCAATAATTCCATTGTGGATGATAGCAAGCTTTCCATCTGAAGAAGTATGTGGGTGAGCGTTCACATCGTTCGGTTCACCATGAGTAGCCCATCTAGTATGTCCAATTCCTAAAGTACTATCTAGACTTTCTCCAGTAATGGAAGCTTCTAAATCAGAAACTTTTCCTTTCTTCTTCATGATCTTAAGATCACCATTTAACAGAGCAATTCCAGCGCTATCATAGCCTCGGTATTCCAATCTCTTAAGACCTTTAATTATGATTGGGTAAGCTTCTCTTTTACCAATGTATCCAACAATTCCGCACATAGTATCTCCTTCTCTATTCGATTAAGATAGAGCTTTTTCCGTATTTTGTAAAATTTCGTTCAATCTGTCCTCCGAATCTGCTTCCGCTATGATTCGGACGATGGGTTCTGTATTGGATGGTCTTACATGAACCCATCCATAATCCCAAGAAATTCGTAATCCATCTTGGCTTGAGATAGTTCCGTCTGTAAATTTAGATTGCAATTTTGCAAACATTTCTTCCACCTTAGCACCCTCTCTAGAAAACTTGGTCTTCTTCATATGCAGTGCAGGAAGTTTATTATGCAAAGTATCTATGGATAGATTCTCTCTTGCCATCAAATTCAAAATATGTCCAATACCAGAAAGAGAATCTCTACCAAAAGAATTAATCTTAGGGTCTATGACTCCACCATTTCCTTCTCCACCAAACATAGCCTTGGACTCTATCATCATGCTAACGACATTGGCTTCACCCACTTTGGATCTAAGCACTGTTCCACCATAGGCATGTACAACCTTATCAGAGAGAAAGCTGGAGGATTCATTCAAAACAACTCTAGCCTTTCCGACAAAATTAGGAAGAACCGACATAAGACTCAGAGGAACTGTATATTCTTCTGAAATAGCACCTTTTTCAGGAGTGAGAACCACCAAGCGATCTGCATCCGGATCAAGTGCAAAACCTATATCTACACCTAGCCTCTTGGTATCTTTGGATGTCTCAACCAAGGCTTCTTCTGTTGGCTCGGCTGGTCTTGGGAAAATTCCATCGGGAGTACAATTGATTTTGAAGACTTCGCAGCCTAGAAGTTCTAAAAATTCTGGAACTAAGGTACTCCCAGCCCCATTCACAGCATCAATGAGAACCTTATATTTTTTATTTCGAATGGCTAGAACATCAATCTGAGCGAGAACAGAATCAATATGCAATTTGCTATCTTCATAAGACCTTTCGATTTTCGGACTTGCGAGAGGATCTACCTTAGGGTATTGGTCGGTTTTTAAAAATTCCAAGACTCTATCGATCTCTGCTTGGGAGAAAAAGAATCCATGCTTTCCAACAAATTTGAAAGCATTCCACTCTAGAGGATTGTGCGAAGCAGTAACAATGACTCCAGCAGCAGCTTTCTTAGCTTGGACCACGGCTTTTACCGTGGGAGTGGGAACTATTCCAAGAGAAAGAACAGATTTACCCATGGAAAGGACAGCACCCGTTAACAGAGCTTCTATAAAAAGTCCACTGGGTCTTGAATCCCGTCCGATTACAACTAAGTCACCCTCAATGGAGGCTGCGAATGCTCGGGAGAATTGAAAAATCGTATTTGGATCAAAGCCATCTTGGAGTTTTCCACGAACACCGGAGACAGAAACCATGATTTGAGAAAGATCGATCATTTCAGTAGATGGTAAAATTTCGAGGACTCTGGAGTAAATAGGAAAAGATTTCTTGCTAGAAGGAAATGGGAACCTGGGCGATGACAGGATTGAACTGCCGACCCTCTGCTTGTAAGGCAGATGCTCTCCCAGCTGAGCTAATCGCCCCTCAGGTTCACTCTTGCTATGAAATTGTAAGTGGTTCTACTGTCAAAGAAAAAATAAAAAAGACCCCGAAATGGAGTCTTATTTTTAAAAAGTGGGAATACCTGTTCGAAAAATTAAAATTAAGCCGTAGCTGTTGGTGCTTGGCTCTTGTGAATAGCTATTGCCATTCTAGATTTCTTACGATCCGCGTTTTTAGGATGGATTAAGTTTACCTTGGCAGCTTTATCTAGTAAAGAAGAATAGCTAACATACAAGGTCTTAGCCTTATCTACATCGCCTTCTTTGATAGATTTAATGATATTTTTAGCAAAAGTTCTGATTTTAGATTTTTTTTGGGTATTGAGCTCAGTTCTACGAGCTGTTCTTCTTATGTCTTTTTTCGATGAGCGTAAATTTGCCACGGTATTCCTCTTTTTTTACTAGATTTTAGAGAGTATACCATAAGTCGATAGTTTTTTCCCAAAATTCTTTGTTTGTACTAAGCAAATTCGGAAAGATATTTCTAAGGAGATTGTATGGAAATATATTGCACGATAGAATTGGGCTTGAGTAGATATTTGAGAGAATTGAATATTTCGCCTAACATTTTATTCAAAATGGCGATCTTAGATCCTCCTTCACCTGAAAATAGCTTTTTAAAAGCTAGGAAACGTTTTCTAAAAGGAATTCATCTTGAATGTATGCCAGAAGAATTCGATTTTTTATTTACACAATCCTTCCATAATGGAAAATACATCGGAGAGATGGCTGAAGAATATATTTTGCATGCCTTCCTAAAATATATACACTAATGAGTACTAATTCTGATTACATAAGGGTTGATTCTATCACTGATATTGATCCCAATAAGCTTACCCTATCATACGTAGGGAAGAAATTTATTGATAAAGACAACAATCGCTTTTCTATCCGATTCAATAGAGATTCGAGAAAGATGGAAATAGTAAAAATAATCATAAGATCTGGTGGTAAGATCCAAGAAGAATCAGCACTGAAGCCTTGGGAGGCATCAACTTCCATTGACAAAGAAAAATTGGAAAGATTGAAATCTAGCCAAACGCCAATTAGTATTGATGATGCTAGATTCAATGTTAGCACTAAACCTAGTCCGAATAAAAATGAAACCAGCCCACAAGCCAATCCGAAAGAAAAATTAATTCTTTCTGAGAAGAAGAAAGAATTGAGAAATTTGCGAAGTCAAAATGAAGATTGGAACCTATCAGGACTGGATTTAGATGTGGGTATTGAACCATCTTTTCGAAAAAGCGCTGAAAACAAGAACCAATTAGGTGATACGTCAAAAATGCCTTCAACTCAGAATGACAGTTTTATGGAAGAAGAGTTTAACCAAGAGCCCTCCTTGAATCGAACTCAACATTTGAATGCAGATTCAGAAGCTGATTTGAATATCAATTCAGAATCTAGTAAAATTCAAAGCTCACCAGAATTAGCTAAAAACTTAGAAAAAGAAGCTAAACGAAAATCTCTCAACGAAATTACACGAATTGAAGAAATGATGAAAGAACTCGAAGTTGTAAAGAATAGAATTAATTCTGTTTTGATCAATATAAAGTCATCCCGAATCTTCGAAATAACAGGTGATCCATCTGAGAATCAAAATATAATCGGAAACCTAACGCGCGATTTTGATGTAGAAGCATTTCAAAATCTAGACAAGCTTTCTAATTATTTGAAAGAACTTATTTCCTATCCTAGAGCTATCAATTACTATACTGCTAAATTCGAACGCAGTAGAAAGGATGACTTAAGAGAAGCCAGATCTGAGAAAGAGAAGCTTGATTTAGTGATTCGTTGGGAGATGCAAGAAGGATTTACACTTTGCCTAGATAAATTAAAGGTACTAATTCTGAGTTTATTGAATGTTTTGAATATGAAATCCGATACTCATATTAAGCAGTTGCAATATCCAAATCAATTGATGTTTACGGATGCTAAAAATGCTGCAATCTACTGTTCACAAGATGTTGAGAGACTGATTCGTGAATTAGAAGATTGGAAATATAAAACGACATAAAGGCTAATTATGAGTTTGAATATACAAGAAGTAAATGAAATCCTAGACAAACTAAGGACTGAATACAAAAACTTTTCTAAAGAAAATCCAAAAGCATTTGATCTAGCTGGATTCGAGAAGCGTTATTTACAAACCTTACAAATGAAAGGAAATGTAATTCGCTTCTTAAATGATGAGGTTAGTTTTCTTGAACAACTTAAAGCAAAACACAAAGAACTTATAGCAAAGAAAGAAGCGGGAAAGGGAGCTACCATAAACAAAATTATGGATGAGGCAATCTCGAAGTTAGAAAAATATCCTAAGATAGATTTCCATCCTATAGCTAAACCAGAGATTAGATATTTTTATGGAGCACTTAAAGATTTTGGAGAGATGGAATTGCAAGCCTTGATTCATATTTTTAGAGGGACTCCCGAATATAGTATGTTTAATGACTTGATACATACCATTGAAAGAATAGCAATTTCTAGAGGGAATATGTCTTCTGCTCGCATAATTGAACACACCAAAGCATTGTTAGATGCCAATGGAAATCAAATGCAAATGGAAAAAGATACACAGGACGTTCTTAAATCTACATCCTTAGCCTTAAAAAAAATTGCAGATCATTGCAAAGAATGTATTATAAAGAAAAGAATCAGCCCTGAACTTCCTATGCGTATTGATGAAAAAACTTATCCAAAGACAGTAGAGTTAAATAAGTTAACTCATAAGACTGCACTGGAAAGTATAATTCAAAAAATTGAAATCATACTAGAAGATTTCCGTATGACAGCAATAGTTGGAAATTGATTTATGAATCCATACATTCTTGGCATCTGCGATACTATAGAAAATGATATCGCTAATTACCAAGAGCTAAGCAATGTTGAGAAATATTTTGCACTCCTTACCAAATCAGTTGATGGATTGTGTGATTTCTTAGGAACGAATCGGGCTCTACTAAGTCAGCACCTAACAGATTATGTAGGTATAGATGCAAATTCTCTAGCAAGAGAAGGATATGGTCAAATAGTCAAAGATGCTAATGAATTAGGTTTCACTGGCATACAATCGCATATAGTAGATTTAGGAGGAGCTTCTGTTGCAGGAGCCATAGGAGAAGCACATAGAATTGCTATGAGCAATCCTTATGCAGTAGTATTAATTGCTGGTGCTGATGTTCCTAAATCAGCTTTCAAACAAGTCTCAGATTTGAAACGCTTAACAAAAACTGTTGCCCATCCTGAATACGAGATTCCTTATGGAGCGACCTTGATTGGAATGTATGCTCTAATGGCAAATCTTCAGATGGAATCAAATGATATATCGATTGAAGATTATATTTCTATCACTAAAAAATTCAGATCTTATGCTATAGATAATCCTAGGGCATTTTATTATAATAAGGAAGTCTCAGACAAACAACTAACAAAGCCCCTTGCGAATCCATATTCTACACCAATGATAGCAATTGTTACAGATCATGGTTTTGCAACTTTAGTTGTTGGTGCAAAGGCTTATGATTCTTTTGTTAAAGAAACAGGGGTTAGAAGTGATCTTACAAAACTTGCAATTCTTGGGTCAGGACATTCTATCCACTCTGAATATTTTACCCTTAAAGGTAAATTAGAAAGCCCATCTGGACTTGCCGCTGAGCGTGCATTTAGTTCTGCTAATTTAAAAAGATCTCAGGTTGAATATGCTTGGATCTATGATTGCTTTATTGGAATGATTATTTCCCAGGCTTCACAGTATTTCGGAGAGAATCCAAAAAAAGTAGCTGAATCTTTAAAAAATGGAAATATTCCAATTGGAGATAAAGAAATTCCAATTAATATGGGAGCTGGAATTTTAAATTACCAAGCAGCGATGTCAATGTCTGGAGCATGCGGTCTTGTGGACATACTAAGTCAGTACAACTTGTCCAAATTTCGAATCAATCATTGTCTTGAGAGATTTCCACAAGTTAGCCTTTTGGGTGGGAATGGAGGAATTGATTCTATCAATACTGTTGTGTTATTTGGAACAAATACATCTCACAATGCCGAAGTTCAAAAGCCCACAGTTCATAGAAAATTATCCCTCAACCCTATACATGAAATTTATAATGATTCTAGTATAAATTCTTTGGATGCTATTTTGTTTTCAAACACACTCATTCAATTCAATCCTGGAGCGGATATGAAAACACCTTATGTCCTTGCCCTAGCTAAATTGGAAAATGAAAGTTTTATTATGGTAAATCTATTTGATAAAATGAACAATGTATTAAGATCCACAACTGGTCTAATCAATGGAAAGACTAGAATCCAACTTGTTCGACAAGATGGTATTTGGAATGGAATTGTAAGCTAAGGGAGTTGGTTATGTCAATAGAATGGAATGATAAATACAAAACAAATATAATAGAAGTTGATACTCAACACAAAAGATTATTTGCTTTAATGAAAGAGCTTGAGACTCTTTATAATGCACATAAAGGTTCTCTGGTTGAAAATCATAATACCATCCAAAAAGCAATTAGTGATCTTGAACAATATACAATCAGTCATTTTTTGATTGAAGAAAGAATCATGGAAGAAAACAACTACCCTGACTTAGAGAATCATAAACTTCAACATGATAAATTTACGGACAAGATTCTTGAGTTCAAGGAAATTTTGAAAGCAAAGAATAATTTACAAGAATCAGAATTAGAAGAAAATCTAGATCATATTTTGAAATTCTTAGGAACATGGTTAACAAATCATATTATGATAAAGGATATGGATTATAAACCTTTCATTAAACATGTATTATAGATTTTTCGATGGAATAGTAAATGTAATTTTAGTTCCCGAACCTTTCGTTGAGTTAATTTGAATCATACCATGAAAAGATGTTATGATATCATGAACTAAAGGCAAACCTAAGCCTGTTCCAGGTTCTCCAAAAGTTCCTAAGGTTGTGGTTCGAATTTCTTTTTCAAAAATATTTGGAAGCAAACTAGGTTCAATTCCCATCCCATAATCTTGAATAGAAAATTCAACTCCATCTATTAGTTTTGTAGATTCAATACTAATTCTACCTTCCTTATTTGAAAATTTGACAGAATTAGTTAAAAGATTTATAAAAACTTCGTTCAAAAGATTCTTATCTGCCTCTATAACTAAATCCTTATCAATTGTATTTTCTATTTTAATTTTCTTCTCTTGAATTTGTGACCAAAGTTTATTAATCACTTTTTCAACTTCAGAAAAAGCAGAATAAGGTACAAGTTCTAACTCAAATTCACCTGATTGCAATCGGTTGATATCTAATAATGTCCCAATTAAATTTAAAGAATTTCTAGAACTCATTTCAGCTCTTTGAATGAATAATAATTTCTCATCATTCGACATTTCATTTATTTCACTTTTCAAAATACTTAATATTCCAATAACAGAGGCAATTGGTGATTTAAGATCATGAGAGACTAAAGAAATAAATTTATCTTTTAGCTTATTCGCATTTTCAGCCAAGACTTTGGCATTTTCTAATTCAATTGTTCTTTCTTTAACTTTCAAATCTAAGGATTTCTGCAATTCTTCTAACCTAAAATATGCCATAGAAAATCGTCTAGACAGCATTATAGTTTGAGAAAAAAGAAAAATCAATAAACCCCAATTAGCATAATAACCCGTTCTAATTAGTAACATTTGATTCAATATATCATTGATAGCGATGATAAAAAGAAAAATTGAGCCATTAAAAAATATTATACTTCCCTCTCTCTTATGAATTAAGGCTCGAATTAAAATATAAATACAATAAATTATACCAACTACCATCAATAATTGATAAATTGCAATTACCTTCATGTAGAAATTGGAGTAAGTTAGAAGAACGATAAGTGCAAATATAACACCTGCAATAGTAATTATCTTTAGTGGAATCTTATGAACTTCATCTGGGAAGATTGATTGGAGAAAATAAACAAAGAACGGTAAGGATATTACAAAAGTTAATAAATCTAATTTATGAATATAAACCCAATACTCATCGGGTAAAACTTCATAGAGAAAAACTGATCCTGTGAAAAAAGTTCTAAAACTAACATCCAAACAAAAAATAGAAAACATTAAAGCTGATTTATCACTTTTGCGCATAAGATAAATAATCAAATGATAAAGGCCCATCATGAATGTAGCTCCAAAAACCAACCAACCAATTGCATTTTCATTTTTCTTGCTTTCATTGAAATATTGGATATCGGATAGATTAATGGATTTTCTTAATCCGCCAGTTGGATGATAGAAATTAGATATTTGAATACATAACTCAATTTCATCCCCAAACGAATTTTCTAAAATAAGGCTTGGATGCTTATAGGATGGAACCATTTCGGTTCGAGATTTGCCAATTCTTCCATTTTCTTTAACCAATACGCCATTGATGTAGAATTTAAATGCAGTAGAAGTATCATTAAATTGGAAAATAAGATTCTTTGAATCTTGGGGAAGTAAAACTTTTAATGTATACGTTCCTATTCCCTGCCCGGATTGAACCTTACCATGATGATTGTGATTGTTCCATTTGCTTGGAACTTTTATGATACTGGGATTATTTAGAACGGATTTGTAATCTAGAAATTCAGGACTGAATAACCATTCCCCATCAAGATTGACTGTTTGGATTTTTTTGGTATTCCAAGTTCTTAAATCTAGAATTCCTTTCTCCGCCTTGGCATAGAATTTTAACTCAGTTGGAATGTTACATTTTAAATTAAGAAGTAATGGTAATAGAAGAATGAATGTATGAGCTATATATTTTTTCATTTTTATAAACCCATACATTTCCGTTTTTATTTTAAAACTTAGAATAAAGTCTAAAAATAATTTCTATATTAATAGAAGTATCAGAACTAATAAAATCATTATTGCAGCGCCTGCGATCACCAAGAGCCCCATATTATTTGCTGGTGCGTTACTTTTATCGATCTTCTTCTTAACAATCTTCTTAGGAGTAGCTATTCTAACTGGTCTTTCTTCAATTGCATGAAGAACGGTATTTGCTGGTCCTTCTGCAAGTATATGATATTCATTTTTACCATTGACGATAGTAATAAATTTACCAACTATAGGTAGCAAATTTCCATCTTTGTCAACTACATCTAGAGCCTTCGCTGTCGCTTTTTCTTCCGAGCTTGAATAGGGAAGTTTGAATAAAATCTCTTGCCCTTCTACTAAATCATCGAATTCGACTCCTGAAACGGGGGAAAGGATCGATTCACAAGTTAATTCACGAGAATAACCTTTAACAGTTGCATCTATGAGTTTCTCAAAAGGCAATAATTCACGTTCATCCTCTTTGAGTGCAGCTTCTTCCTCTTCATTAAGAGGAGGAGTTATAGGAGAAACTATACCTTGCATAGGATTTTTATATCTAAATTTAACTGAGGATATTCTTTCAACTTCTGCTGTAAGCTTTACACGATTCACTTTCACATGTTTGATAAAACTTTGTTGCAAAAGATTAATAGTATTCGTAGCGTCTCGCTTCTCCCAAGCAGGAATTGAAACTTCAATAACAGATGTTACAATAGATTTATAAACTGCTCTACCTACCATATCTGATACACTGTTATCAACTCCTCCTGCATTGACCACCGCAACAAAATCACGAGATAGTTGTTGGTAATCTTCAAAGGTATGAATCTTTCGAAGTAAGGGAGAATTTCCTATTAAAGAGTAAACTTCAAGGATTCTTTTCTTGTACATTGATATGAGGACCATTAGCATACCTGCTCTATTCTCAACATCAACTTTAATTTTTAATAAAAAAGCATCTTGAATTCGACCATTGATAAGTTCTTTAGCTTGATCTTCATTATTTACAGACTCTAGGGCAATATTTATTTGTTCAGCTTGTACTTTTAATTGATCTTTAGGTTGGTTCTGTTGATCAGTCATTAAGATAATACTTCCTTTATTTGCTTTAAGGTTAGAGAGTCAGAAATAACTTGTTGACCATTGTAAATCATTGGTAAAACAGAGTTTGGTTTCAGAGGAATCTCTACTTTTGCTATAGTTATATTTGCGAGATCAGATGAAATAACTATAAAATTCTTTCTATCAAATCCACTTTGAGACAATAGAATTTCCACCATAGTTATACCCATACCAGCACCTTCAGTGTTGTCACCGTGAGCCATGAAAAATTCAAATAGATTATCAAATTTCTTAGCATGTTCGAATTTTTCTCGAACTCTATCTTCTTCTACAGGTATTAGAGAAAAATTATTCATAACAAGCAATGCGACACTGTCTTCAGAATGAATAAAGGTAATTTTTATGAAATAATTATTTTCCTTCATTTTACTTCGGTATGCTGGAAACTTTCTTTCGTTTAGATAGCTTTTGAATCTTTCCATTCCCTTGCGATAATCATGCTCTTCTTTGATATTCAAACCCATTTCTTCAAAGATCATGCGCTTAATAGCTGCTTTTGTGGAATTGGCTATGAGCTCTTTGGCTGCTGTATAAAATAATTCCATGAGATCTTGCCTTCCATAATTAGTAAGGGTTTTCTCTAAAATATATTTCAACTTAGCTTCACCGAAATTGCCTAAAACATAAGTAATTAAAGAAAGCTTAGTGCCTTCTTTAATAGCACGATCAATCAGATCGCGTTCTGTTTTAGGAATTTCTAAGTCAACTATCGACAAGTTTATATCCTTGATTCTAAAACTTTCATAACCTTTTCAATATTGGCTTCGCATTCGACAATACGGTTGATTAGACGAGAATCTGTGTTCGGAATCTCACCCTTATGGTATTGAACCTTAAATTCTGTAAATTTTAATCCATGAGCAGTTGAAATTACAACAACTTTATCATTCTTTTGGATATTTCCTGATTCGATTAGTTTGAAAGTAGCTGCTAATGCAACTCCCGTGTGAGGGCAATTGTACAAACCATAACGATCTGCTCTATGAGCGGCGTCCGAAAGTTCTTCTTCAGTAGCGATTTCCACAACTCCTTGGAATTTTTGTAAAATTTTTACTGCTTTTTTAACTGAAACAGGATCCCCAATTTGAATCGCTGATGCTAAAGTTTTCTTTGCTGTGATGGGAGAGAATTCTTTATAGCCTGATTTAAAAGATGCATACAGTGGGCTTGCATTCGCTGCCTGAGCTAGACATATTCTAGGGAGTTTATCAATCAATCCAAGATCCTTCATCATTTCAAACCCTTTGCCAAGAGCAGAAACATTTCCCAAATTCCCACCTGGAATCACAACCCAATCAGGAACCTGCCAAGCCAGTTGTTGGACTATCTCTATAGAAATTGTTTTCTGGCCTTCAATCCGAAGTGAATTCATAGAATTAGCAAGGTAGATATTTTTTCTTTGGGTAACTTGCTTCACAATATTCATACAACCATCAAAATCTGTTTCAAGTGCTAGTACAAGTGCTCCATTCGAGACGGGTTGAATCAATTGTGCAGCTGAGACCTTATTGGCTGGTAGAAAAATGATAGAAGGAATCCCAGCTTTTGCCGCATAGGATGCTAGAGCCGCAGAAGTATCGCCCGTTGAGGCACATGCCACCGCTTGGATGTCTTGGCCCTCTGCTCTCATTTGGTTCACCTGGGAAACCAAAACTGTCATACCTAAATCCTTAAAGCTACCTGTGTGGGAAATTCCACACTGCTTGACAAAGAGTCCAGAGAGACCAAGTTCTTTTGCAAGACGACCAGTATCGTATAAATGAGAATTCCCTTCCCCCGAACTTACTATATTTTCATCCGCAATATTGGGCAGGACCCATTCTTTCTTGGACCAGACTCCAGAATTGTTTGGCTTATGAATAGAACCTAGCCTGGAATCAAACTTTTCTCTCCATTGCTTTCCTGAAAGTTTAGAAAGTTCCTCGATATCATGCGAAACTTCTAAAAGCTCACCATCATCCTTGCAAGTATAGATGATTTCATTTAAAGGATACTTGCGACCACAACCTTCTTTGATACATTGGAATTCAGCGTTAAATTTTGGTGTTGATAAAGACATGCAGATTCTAATGTTTTTATATTGTAGAAGAAATTCCACGATTTTTTATGGGGAAGCGAGAGAACATAGAGAAATTGAACCAAAAACCCTATTCTAAACTACTAAGACGATTTCGGTATTTTCTGTTTTTAGCTTTGGTTGCTATTCTCATAAGAACCTTTATCTTTCAAATCTATGTAGTTAGTGGTAATTCCATGGCACCAACCCTACGAAATGGAGACATAGTTTTTGTAAGTAAGCTTGGATTTCCTGTTTTTGGAGAATTTTTCCCTTTTGATTTTATCTATGGAAATCCATCTCTCAATCGACTTGATATTGTTATCTTCGAAGACCAGAATTCTGAAACAAGCATCAAAAGATTGGTTGGTGAACCTTCTGAATACTATGAAATCAATTATGGTAAGGTAATGATAGAATCAAATGTCTTGCAAGAAGAATATCTACCTGACGGTTCATTGACCTCTGAACCTTCCAATAGTATGTTCTACCAATTTCCCAATAGTCCATTTTTAGAAATGCAAAAAGCAGGTAGAATACCAGATAACTATTATTTGTTGCTAGGTGATAATAGAGAATACAGTACCGACTCAAGAAGTTTTGGCTTGGTTCCTTTAGAAAAAATGCGTGGCAAGGTTTTCTATACATTCCAATGATGCAACTTCAGAAAACTAGACTGACGTATTTTGTAGGCTTTATATTTATTCTCTTTAATATACTTCTTGTTCGTGTAGTTTATTTAGTTTTCTTCAATGATAAAATCAAGAATTACCAAATCAATAAAAATGTTAAACGAGGAATGATTCTTGACAAGAGAGGCATTGAGCTCGCGGTTTCTATAGAATCTGCAACCATAGGCATCAATCCAGCAAATGTATATGATCCATATTTTACAGCTCAATATCTTTCAGAACCTTTAAATATTCCTCAAGATAAATTAGAATCAACAATTAAGGAAAAATCGAATTACTTTTTACTTAAAAGAGAAATAGATAAAGATATAGGAAATAAAATTGCTAACCTAGCCTTACCTGGTGTTCGCATCGAAAAAGAATTCAAAAGAATCTACCCTCAGGGCAAACTTGGTGCAAATTTAATTGGCTTTACTGGTCTTGATGATGATAAGGCATTGGCTGGACTTGAAAATGAATACAATTTAGAATTGATGTCACCACCTAATAGCTCCTCTGAACGTGGCAATGATATCCATCTCTCTATTGATAGTTTAATACAATACAACCTTGAAAAAGCATTAGGGAAGGTTTATAGATCCACTGAATCTACAAAAGCGATAGGAATCTTTATGGATATTGATTCTGGTGATATCCTAGCTATGGCTAGCTACCCAAATTTTGATCCCAATCAATACAATAACTATCCTTCTAATAACCATACCAACTGGGCGATACGACATGTGTATGAACCAGGAAGTACAATGAAAATTTTTATAGCTTTAATGCTTGCCAACGAAGGTGTGCTAGGTGATAAAGAACGATTCTATTGTCCTGGTTATCTAGAATTCGGCAATTCCTTGATTCGTTGTACGGATAAACATGGTTCTGTAAATTTAGAAGAAATTTTACAATATTCATGCAATGTGGGAATCATTAAGGCTTCGCAAAAGGTCTCAGATAAAATATTCCATTCCTATTTAGAAAAATTTCATTTTGGTAAAAGAACAGGTTTTCTTAGCAACGAGAACAAGGGCTATCTACCCCCTTTAAATAAATGGAAGCAATCTACTCCTTACTTTTTATCTATAGGCCAAGGACTTTCTGTAACACCCATACAACTTGTAGCATCTGCTGCAAGTGTAGTGAACGGTGGAAGATTTATCAATCCTAGACCCGTAACAAAAATTACCAACTCTTATGGCGAACTAGTTCACCAATTTAGTGTTAAATCTACAGATATCGGAATCAAGAAGTCATCTCGTGATTCCATCCTTAAAGCAATGACTAAGGTTGTTAAATCAGGAACAGGAAAGAATGCTTACTTAGCAGACATTAGTATCGCTGGCAAAACTGGAACTGGTCAAAAGGCAACTCCTGGAAAAGGATACCAAGATGGACTTTGGTCAGCATCTTTTCTTGGCTTTTTTCCAGCTGAAAATCCAAAGATAGTAGGTTTAATTCTTTTTGATGAACCAGCGGGCAATGTGTATTCTGGAGGAGGTCTTGCGGCACCAGTGTTTCGAGAAGTTGTAGAAGGAATTCTTCCCTTACTAGACCGCAATGAACCTCTTTTAAGTTATAAATTAAAACACATTCAACCTAAAAAGTTTCTAGTCAATCCAAACCTTGCTCCTAATTTAATAGGACTAAGCTTGATAGAAGCTATTGCTGCCTTGAATGATGCAAAGATTCGATTCACCGTCTCTGGAAATGGATTTGTCCTAGATCAAACTCCTAAGCCTGGGGAACCAATCAATGATAAATCGGTCATTCGCCTAACTCTTGAAAAATGAATTCTATCTATCAGAAAAATTTTCAATCCTTAAATGACAAAACACGAAATATTTTATCTAAGATCCAAGATACTGAGATGTTGGATTTCGTATTAGAAGAATCTAAGACTAAAATTCCTATTCTTAGAATTGAAAATCACTACCTTCATAGCAAGCATGATCCCATTAAAGAAGCATATCGATTTGCAACCGAACTTCCTTATGATGGAAAAGAAAGAATTTATTTATACATCGGTGCGGGTCTAGGTTATATCATTCAAGAGTCACTTGCTAAAGAGAACCTAAGTCATTGTTGGATAGAATCCGATCCAAGGATTCTCAAATTGGCTTTAAGTCTTTATGATTATTCATCTTATCTTATAAATCAAAAATTACAAATTCTAATTCTTCCTATCTCAGAAGATGATTTATATGAAGCCTTTAAAGGTAAGTCCACAGTTCCAGTAACACTAGTGCCACATAGAGCAAGCTTCCAATGGAAGGAAAAAGAATACCTTTCGATTAAATTTATCTGCGAAAAGTTTTTTCATAAGAAAGATGTAAACTTGGCAACCTTAGTTCGATTTGAGAAAATCTGGACTAAAAATATGATCTTGAATCTACCAAGTCTCATAAATCTGCAACCTGTCTCAAGATTATTTGGAATTGCGAAAGATTGCAATATACTTGTAGTTTGTGCTGGCCCTTCTTTAACAGAAAGTATACCTGATATTATAAAGTATAGAGATCAATTTATACTTATTGCGGTTGATACAGCACTTGCAATTTTAGATGCCTCAGGAATCGAACCTGATTTAATTTATTCTGTAGATCCTCAATCATTAAACAGCTATTATCTGGAAGGATACAATGGAAAAGGCAAATTAATTTTCGATCCAACTTCAACTTACTTAAGTCTACGATTGAATATTGGTCCCAAGGAAGGATTCTTTTCCTCATCCCCTTTTCCTTTCATTAAAATCCTAGATGAAGTTTCTCAAGAAGAAATTGGTGAGATTCCTTATGGTGGTTCTGTCTCTACCAATGCAATAGCTCTTGCTAAACTTATGGATGCAGATAAAATTTATATAACAGGACAAGATCTTGCTTTTTCCCATAAACTCGCACATGCCAAAGGTGCGATCTTGGAAGAAAGATTAAATCATCTTGAATCCAGAAAATTCAGAAGAGAAAAGCACAATCAATTTCAATTGAGTGCTTTACCAAAATTATGGGAAAAGAGTTTAGATGGTGGCAAGATTCACACAAATGAAAAATTAGTAATCTTCCGAAATTGGTTCCAAGAAAATGCAAAAGAAGTAATCAATCTAACTTATTCGGGATTAAGCATAGACGGATTGCGTACTTCCCACTTTCAAGATGAATTTGAGGATTCTCAAAGAACCATTTTAGAAGAAGATTCTAAGAAAGAAATTATTGCCAAGCAATCAAGCAAACTCAAAGAAAGAAAAGATCTCGTAAGGAATGCACGAGATCGAATTCAATCCCTCTGCATAGAGAAGAAAGCTTGGCTTCAACCAAAAGCCTTACGAAAGAGTTTAGCAGAATTGCATATTCAGCTGAAAGAATTTTTGCCTGAAGTTGAAAAGGGAGTCAAGCTAAGTTCATTGATATATAAAAATATAGAGTCAGGATCCGAAAATGCAGAATACCTTTCCAAGAAAATCCAAGAAATGAATCATGTTGATGAAGCTGTTTCTACTCGAAAAAATTTAAATCAAATACTTTCTACTAGTTTACAAAGAGTAATTTTCTCAGTTACGGAAGGTTATGAATCCAACCTCAGCGTCCAAGAAAGAGAAAATGAAAGGCTAGGAATCGCAAAAAAATCCATACTACTCTATGAAGGATTGAGAAATTCCATCCAAAATTTCAAATTCCATATCTCAAGAGTCATACTGCAATTATCAGATGAATCATAATTTTTTGTTTTTCTTTGCAATTATAATTTTGAAGAAACAACCGATAGATCTAGTATGATGCTTTCAAAAAATAAAAAATACTATCCTTGGGTTATTCTTATTTCTTGCTTTCATGTCATATCTTGCGCTAGCAAAACACAGATACCGATTGAAGAACCACCTAAGAAATCAATCACAGCACAATTGAGCAATCAGACTCGTGATTCTATTCTACTTTCTGATAGAGTAGTATATTATGAACTTCCTGAAACTTCCATAACACAAAATCCAGAAGACTATTTAACCTTCTCTCAACCCGTAAAAAATTTAACTTATATTGATAGGTTTAAGACCTTGGTTACCTCCAAAGAACAAACCTATTTAGAAAAACCACCTAAAAACTGTTTACCGACTTATAATTCGGCACTAGTTTTTAATCTGAAGGAAAAGAAAAATATTATTTTATTCTCAATAAACTGTGCTGTTTTGTTTCTCTACAATGATAAACTGTTTGTAGACATCTCAGAAAATCTAAATCAATTGGAAGACAACTTCCGAATGATTCGATCTGGAAGATAATTCAAGAAAAATATACTATGCTAATTTAAAAAAAGTCTGGTTTTGATGGAATTGTTTTATTTACCAATTCCATCTATTGACTTGGTAGATAAGAAAAATACACGTCTGTACTAAATGGAATCTCTTTAGAAAAATAGACATTAACTTCTACTGGAAAGCTTTTTAATGCTGGAATTTTATAATTTTCCTTATCAGATGCTAGATATTTTCTTTCTAATCCAATTATCAGTCCATCTTTGTTCCGCATAACAATTATAATCTGCGGAAAGCCAATAATAGAATTTGTTTTATTGATGAAATTTGTTTTGTAAGTCATAGTATAATTTGATTTTGTCCAGCGTCCTGTTCCAAATGAAACTTGAACATCTTGGATATTATCATTATAAAAAGGCTCACTGTCTGCATAGAAAAACAACTCTCCTTTTCCATCCCATCCTTTTACATAAATTTCAAAAGGTACTTTTTCACCTGGCAAAGTGAACGCATTATAAGAACTTCCTTCATAGTATTTCGTAGAATCCTTTTCTAAAGTAACCGAAACTCTGATTGGACCGAGAGTTTTAGAAGTAACATTTTCAACGATGCCAAAAATCTTGACATCATTTCCTGAATTAAGAATTGAAAACTCATTTATGTTTCCTATCGTTTCACTAGATGTTTCTACCTCATCGGTGGAGCCCGTATTTGCATTTGGTTCAGTCTCATCTGTTTCAGAGCTAGAGGATGAGTTCAAAGCAACTTCTATTTCTTCCATAATGCTATTGAAGAGATTTTTCTTCTCTTCTAGCCATAAACCAAAACTTTCCGTAATGTTTTGGTTGGTATCTTCGGTTGAAGAAATATTTGCACTAGGATTGGTCTCAGATGTGGTATCATAATCTGAAAAATTGAAATAAGCATAGATTGCGCCTGCTATTACAAAGAGGAATAGGAAATTTTTTAGAGCACCGCCAATATTTCCAGCTGTGCTTCCTCCATGTTCAAAAGTTTTCTGATCAGGAAAATACTTTCCTTCATGATCGTTATGTTTATATGGCTCTCTAAAATCTGTCATAGTGTACCCGACCTACCGTCTTATACTTTCTATTGATACAAAATCTTTTGTCAATTATTAAATTCTTTCATTCTACCAGACTCAAGGATATTTTGCAAAATATAGCAATTTATTCGAAATTTGGTTTATTCAAATTATTTCTGTTAGGTGCTAATTTTATTAGCGAATTTGGAGAATGTTTATAAAATGAAAAATTGGTTCCGTCTGGTGTATTTCCTTTCCTTAATGGTGAGCATTCCTATTTTTTCTCAAAATCAGGTTCGATTTATTTCTGAAAATGATGGCTATGGAAGCTTTTCCGATCGCTACTATACCAATGGTGGAAGATTAGAATTTCATACAATCGCAACGGAATCAAATTTAACTCGTTATCTTCTTTCAGGTTACAACGACCTATATGTAGGTTCTAATGATAATACCAAACATTGGATGGGGCTTTCAATAGGACAAGAATTCTATACACCTACCAATATAACTAAGGCAGATATTTCCTATGGAGATAGACCGTATTCAAGTAGAGCCTACTTTGGTAATTCATTAACCTCATGGACAGACAATAGTTCTGTAACAACAGAATTAGAATTCGGTATGATTGGTCCTTCTGTAGGGGGTAAGACAGCTCAGAAAAAATTTCATAACTACATAGGCTCTCCTATCCCAGAAGGCTGGGACAGCCAAATCCCCAACGCTGGAACATTTGCTTTAAAAACAGATGTTAGGACATTTTATCATCCATACTTCGGAACGCATTACAATGTAAATCTTGGCTCAGCAAACACGGACGCTTCTTTTGGTTTCATCTTTCGATTAGGAAAGGTTGGAAGAACCCCAGGTCCTGGATTCTCCGCTTTACAACCTGGGCCTCCTATTCTGAAAGAAGAGAGCAATGGTTTTTGGTATTTTTATCTGAATCCAGGTGGAACCTTCCAAGCCTACAATGCAACCTTAGAGGGAAACATTGGTGATAAGAGAAGATTTAGTTCGACACAAAGTGGTTCACTTTTTTCTTCTAATTCTAACTTATACCAGCTCGATAATGATCCCAATACCTTTTTAGGAAATATTGTTCTTGAAAATCTTAGTAAAGATAATGGCAATAATACATTAGAACGATTTGCACTCTTTAATTTATTTTTAGTGCAAGGCTCTAACAATCCAAATGACTTAGCAATAAATTATTTATTATTTAATAATATATTTAATTCAGCAGAACAGATTGAATCAGGTCTTCGAATCTTTTTAATTCAAAATCTCCTAGAAGACTGGAATACTTTAGGTGACCAACAAAGAATCATAGCTCTCTATTCCTTGTTTAGACCGGAAGCAACTAAGTTAAATCCTGTGGCCAAATATCTTTCTTATGAATTGCTATCCTCTTATATTTTAGATCCTAACCAAAGAATTCTTTTCTTGGAACTTCTTAGACAAAACTTTGCAGAAACAGAAGGTAGAACATATGTGGCAGGTGTCAAACGTGCAGTTGGATTTATTCGAGCTGGTTTTGTTTTGGTGACGGATGGAGGAACCTTATTTTCATTGAATTATAGTTATTCTACCATTGATTTTCAATCAGCTAAAGGTCTGCCTCAACAGCACCAATGGTTGGGATTTCAACTTGGTAAGGTCTTTTAATATAACAAAAGGTAGATTGGTTAATCATTCATGCAATTAAAATTTCCAAAAAATTTTCTATGGGGAACAGCAACTTCCGCCTATCAAATCGAAGGTGCACCAAGTGAAGATGGTAAGGGTCTTTCCATTTGGGATGAATTTGTTTCGCGAAAAGGTAAGATTAAAAATAAAGATCATGGAAATATAGCCTGCGATCATTACCACAAATATACAGAAGACTTCCAGCTAATGAAAAAGCTGAATTATAAAAATTATAGATTTTCTATATCATGGCCTAGAATTGTCCCGAATGGAAAGGGTGCAATCAATCATACTGGATTAGATTATTATGATAGACTTGTAGATACATTATTGAAAAACAAAATCAATCCCTTAGCTACTCTCTACCACTGGGATCTACCTTATGAACTTCAAAAAGAAGGAGGGTGGATGAATCGAAATACCGCAGAGTATTTTGCCCAATATTCAGAGCTTGTTGTAAAGAGACTCAAAGATAGAGTAAGCAATTGGATTACTATCAATGAGCCTTGGATTATTTATGTTACTGGCTACATGCTTGGAATTCATCCACCTGGCAAAATTCAACCTTATAGCTCACTTCCTGTTGTACATAATTTATTGCTTGCTCATGGTCTAGCTTTACAAAGAATCCGAAAAGTAGCTCCAAAAGTAAAAGTAGGCATCACAAACGCTCTATCTCCAGTTCAGTATTATAAATGGAATGCAGGAAGACGAACTGTCGCCAGAGCAAATGCTATTCAAAACACAATGTGGATGGATCCAATTTATCATGGAAGATATCCAAGTGAAATAGAAGATGAAATTTTTTCACAAAACAAAGGAAATATTCGACCTGAAGATTTTCGAGTGATTAGCCAAGCAACAGATTTTCTTGGTGTGAACCATTACACAAGAACCTTAGTGCGAATGGCACCAGTGCCACTCTTTCGTTATCTTCCTGTTAGGCCAAAGTACAAAGATGTTGGATTCACAAGTATGGGTTGGGAGATCTACCCCCAAGGAATTAAAGATCTCTTAGATTGGATACGAACGAAATACAATAATCCACCTGTTCTGATTACAGAAAATGGAGTGGCTTTTCATGAAAAGGCGGATGAGTCAGGTTTCATCAAAGACAATAATAGAGTTAAATTTTTGCAAAATTACTTAACTGAAATCCACCATGCAATCCAAGAGGGCTCAGATGTCAGAGGATATTTTGTTTGGTCATTCATGGATAATTTTGAATGGCAGGCAGGTTATGAAAAATCCTTTGGATTAGTTTATGTTGATCGCAAGAGTAAAAATTTAACTCGAACACCCAAATCCTCTGCTTATTGGTACTCGGATGTGTGCAAGAACAATGGATTTAATCTTCATGATTTTGGAAATTGACTTGATTCTTGCTTAGCTTGTTCTTTAAATCAATCTAAAGAAAACACTAGATCTTACCAGGAGGATTTTAATTTGGAAATTTGGTTGCTGCCTTCATCTTATATGGCCTTGGCTACACTTACACTATTGGAAATAGTTTTAGGTATTGATAATATAATTTTTATATCGATTCTCTCATCCAAACTCGCAAAAGAAAAACAAGTAAAGGCGAGGAGAATTGGACTTCTTCTTGCTATGGGCACTCGGATTCTTTTACTTTTTTCTCTGTCTTGGGTGATGTCTTTAACACAAACTCTTTTCACATTTTTAACTAAAGATATATCAGGCAGAGATCTCATTCTTTTGATTGGTGGATTATTTCTTATTGGTAAGGCAACATTCGAAATTCATGAAAAAATGGAAGGCCACCACTCCGAAACCAAAGAATCTAAAAAGAGACCAAGCTTTGTTTCGGTACTCATTCAAATTGCGATACTGGACATTGTGTTCTCTCTGGACTCAGTAATTACAGCTGTAGGTATGGCAGATCATATTAGTATTATGGTCATTGCAGTTGTTGTTTCTGTAGCGGTAATGTTGGTCTTTGCTGAATCTATTTCGAAGTTTGTAGATACTCATCCAACTATCAAAATCTTAGCTCTCAGCTTTCTGATATTAATTGGATTTTCTTTAGTAGGAGAAGGATGGGAATTGCATATACCTAAAGGCTATATTTACTTTGCTATGGCATTCTCTTTATTGGTTGAAATGATAAATATTAAAGTAAGAGATAAAGCCTAATCTCTTGATTAACACTTCTTGCTTCTTCTATACTTTAGAAGAAGCAATTTGTTTTAAATTTTTCTCTACCTTATTCAGAAATAATTTAATATTAGGAACTCCGTATTGCTGCCTAGGAATATAAGAAGCTATAAACTTACCATCTAACAAAGCAAAGAGCCCGTGGGCTATACGATTTTCATTTTCCACACCAACACCAAAACTAGATTTAAATCTTTCCTTTTCGTCCTTACTTAATCCACAAAGAGTAAAGCCTGGAGAACTTAAGAAAGGATGAAGTATATCAACCTCTTTCCAGCCTGATTTTGGATCAGATGCTATGTGAAAGATTTTACTTTTTGGAAATTTTTTCTTAGATTCTACTTCTAAATCTAATACTTGTTGGGAACAGGCAAAAGATTTGATATTGGGCAAGGTTGATACAAAAACCAAACCTTGGGACAATTGAGTAGTCCCTAAGGCTTCTTTTGTTTTTCGGGCAGGTTTTGCAGTGATGTTAGTAGCAAGAATCTGACCGTATTTTGGTTGGGAGCCCTCAAGAAAAATGGAACAATCTCCCAGAAAAACTTTTCTCTTTGTGTTTGGCACTGTTTTCACCTTTTGGACATTATTTTTTTTAATTCCAATATATGCAACTATGTTGCATATATTTATAGGACTTTTTTAATTGTCTAAAAGATATTTTTTTTTCATCAGAGGTAGCATCATGACTAAAAACAAATTACCCGTAACAGTACTCAGCGGTTTCCTTGGCGCTGGAAAAACCACCTTATTAAATCACATCCTACACAATCGAGAAGGAAAGAAAGTCGCTGTCATTGTTAATGATATGAGTGAGGTAAACATTGATGCTTCTTTGGTAAAAAATGGTGGTGCAACTCTTTCTCGCACAGAAGAAAAACTAGTAGAAATGTCTAACGGTTGTATCTGCTGCACACTTAGAGAAGACCTCTTGATTGAAATCAAAAATTTAGCCAAAGAAGGAAAGTTTGATTATTTACTAATTGAGTCCACTGGTGTATCTGAGCCTCTTCCTGTAGCAGAAACATTTACTTTTGAAGATGAAAATGGAGAGAGCCTCTCTCAGTTTGCAAAACTAGATACTATGGTCACTGTAGTTGACGCCTTGAATTTCTTGAATGACTTTCAATCAATTGATAACTTGAAAGATAGGAAACTGGAAGCAGGTGAAGAAGATGAAAGAACAATAGTTGATTTGTTAGTGGATCAAGTTGAATTTGCTGATACCATCCTCATTAATAAGATTGATTTAATTTCTGAAGCTGATAAGAAAAAGCTAACTGGAATAATCAAAAGCTTAAATCCTGAAGCAGAATTAATCTTCACAAACAAGAGTGTTGTGGAACTAGATAAAGTATTGAATACAGGTAAATTCGATTTTGCAAAGGCATCCCAATCCTCAGGTTGGCTTAAAGAACTAAGAGGAGAGCATACTCCAGAAACGGAAGAATATGGAATCTCAAGCTTTGTTTACTCCGCTAGAAGACCTTTTCATCCAGAAAGATTTTACAATTGGTTGCTCTTAGAAAAAACTTGGATGATACGTTCCAAAGGATTTTTCTGGATAGCTTCTGCCTTTGATCATGCCTTTATGCTTTCCCAAGCAGGACAATTGTGCAATTTCGATGCAGCCGGCAACTGGTGGGCAGCCGTTCCAAAAGATCAGTGGTTGCAAGATGAAGATACTCTTGAATCTATAGAAGAGTCATGGGAAGAACCATTTGGAGATAGAAGACAAGAATTGGTTATCATTGGAAGAAAGATGAACCAAGATAAAATTTGTAAATCTTTGGATGATTGTCTATTAACTGATTCCGAAATGAAAATGGGTGAAGATGAATGGAGACAATGGGAAGATCCATTTTACAAGCAAATCGAAATGGTAGAGATGTCCGCTTGACAAAAGAGCTTGTAATCTATAAAATCTAATTATGGTTACAACTAAAGTTACAGCTATAATTTCATTACCTGTAGCATCCGTATTCAATCATATTGTCAACTTTGAGAATATGGTAGAATACAATTCATCAGTCCAGACTTCCACTTTAGTTAAGGAAGGAACAAGTAAGTTTCCTTCCTTTAAGATTAAAGTAGATATGGGTATCAAAAAAATCGAAGGTATCTATGCCATCCAAGAAATTATCCCAAATCAAAAGATAGTTGCTTCTTGCGAAACTTCTGATTTAAGTTTTGAGGATACTTATCTTTTTCGAGAAGAAAACAATAAAACATATTTTGAGATTACAGATAGAACAAAGTTAAAAGGCTTACTTGCCTTAAGTGAAATTCTTCTTGGACCCATTATGAAAATGCAAATGAATTCCAATCTAGATTCCTTGGTTAAAATTTTGGAAAGCTCCAATTCTTAAGATTGACAAATCACAAGAGTTCCTTAAAATTTTATCATGAACAAGAAAGAGAAATTCCTTGGATTATTACTAATCACTATCCTAGCACTTACCACATCAATTTCTTCCCAAGATCTTAGCCAAGAAAACCCGAATCCAAATCTTTCTCAGGATAAATTCTACTGTGTATCTATACCAACTGTAGTAAATGGGCAAGAATACGATAAAACTTTAAAATGTGAAACCAATGATGCCATCTGCTATGTGATGGAAGGCTTTGCAATGAGTTGCGTTCAGAAAATTAAAAATCCAATAGAATCAAAACAAAAGTAAAATACTATACGCTTAAGTTTCTATTTCTTGTTCATGTCTTTCGATTTTTTCATTTAATCCCTCAATCAAATTTGAGAGTTTCTCAGAGGATTCGGATACCACTTGAATGGTTTGTATCAATTCATCGTTAAAAACTTTGATAGAATCAGCAGAATCCGAAATAATTTTAGTTTGGTTTCTTGAGTTGTTGGTTGCATCTGCAATTTCTAAAGAAAGTAAGGCAACAGAGTTAGAATCATTTTCTAATTCATCGTTTGCTGCTGCTTGCTTTTCAGTTTGGTTCTTTAAATAAATCAATAATTCTCGAATAGAATTTATTCCATCTGCTACTTTAGAATAATCTTCTATTGCATAATCAATTTGCTTGCTTCCAGATAGTACATCTTCATTGTTTTTATTGATAAGATGGTCTATTCCTTTTACACTGCTGCTAGTTCTCTCCGCTAGTTTAGCGATTTCATCTGATACAACAGAAAATCCTCTACCCGCCTCCCCTGCACGAGCAGCTTCTATAGCTGCATTCAGAGCAAGCATATTTACCTTACCAGAAATATCATTGATGATTTTCAAAATCTTGCTCATCTCTGAGGAACTCTCTCGAATAGAGTCCATACTTTCTTTCATAACTAAGATATTATTTTCAGCATTTTTATAGCGAATGATCATTTCTTCTATTTTACTAAGTAAGCCTGAAGTCTCAGAAGAAACATTTCTCATAGTTGAAGATAGAAAGCTTGCTTTTTCTTTGGAAGTATGCAATCGAGCTTCTTGCTTTTTAGCTCGTTCGGATATGGAGTCCAGTCTCTCTTCCAAAGAATCTAGAGATGTTACGACTTCATTTACTGAAGTAGACTGAGATTTAGATTTATTGTTTAGCTGTTTCATTTGGTCTATCAGCATATTGGAAACTTCTAAAACATTTTTCGAATTATCTTTGAGGTTCTTCTTTATATAATCATTTAAATCTAAATAATTGGATACTTCTGTCTGAATTATCTTATAATTCTTTCGGAAGATTCGAATAGTTAATACTCCAACTGAATAGGTCATAATAATTCCAAGCAAACTATCAAAGTAGTTTAATCTAAAAAGTTCTTTCTGAGTAGTTTCTAAAGTTGGAGAAACAGTAATGAATAAAAAAGTTGTTAATCCAACAAAGGCAGTTGTAATGATTGTTAGAACAGTGACCCCAGAAAAAAGTGTACAAAGCACTAAGGCTGAGAATCCAAAAAAAACATAAGTTGATAGAGCTTGAACTGGGGCTATAAAAATTTTACTAATCATTCCACCCATAACACCCATCATGATAATAAAGATGAAAATGGTGCTGGCTATCTTATAACGATTTGTCTTTAAATAGTAAACTGAGATCAATACTCCTATGAAGGATGGAATGATTATAATCAAAGTATTCAATCCTAATTTGGGCACAACAAGGAATATCAAAGAGTTACCAACGATCATTACCATTCCAAAAATAAATTGAATAATAAACAGATACTTTGCCCTTGCCTTGCTTAGATAATCTAAACTTTCGTAAGGTTGTAAAATATTCCGGCTAATCTTGGAGTATAGGCTCATGGGAAATTACATGATCCAAAAATGAAATTTATAATCAAGTAAAAGTTTCAGCTTGATTTTCAAATATCCAAACAGAACTAAGAGGGTTTTCTAAGAGTTTGAAGTTAAACAGCTCTTCGACTTTAGTAAACGTGTTTTTATGAAAAAAACTTGTATGAGTTTCGTCCTTCGCATAATGCCAACTCGCAAAATCTATTGTTTCATCCCAAGTGTAAGTCATTACCGATAGTATGCTTTCAGGTTTTAAAAGATTTTTTACCTTTTGTATATCATGGAATGGCTCTCTAAAATGCTCCCAAACTTCCGTTGAATAAATAAAATCATACTTTTGAAATTGTAAATTCTTTTGATAGATTGGATCGTAATCATCAACTTGATAATCAAATTCACTTAAAATTTTAGATAAAGTAGGATTTGGTCCTGAGCCATAATCCAAACCGCGAACTTCTTTTTGATTTTTTAACTTTTGAAGATAAGGTAAACTTGGATCTATGCATTTTTTTAGAAAAGAAACATATCCAGGGTTCAAAATTGTATTTTCATGAAAATCATAGCGAACCTTTTGTTCGCTTAAATCTAGGTGAAATTTTGCATCCATAAAGATCAAATAGCAATGATTGCATTTATAATAATCTCTTTCTCTTAAATTAGAAATATATAATTCTATGTCCCCAGAATTACAAAGAGGACAAAATTTTTGCATTATTGTATGGGAGTTAAATTTGAATCAAAAAATTTGATTGTACCGATTTGCAATTGATGGATAAATGATTCATCCACTAAGCCATCTTTGATTGAGATCTTCAATGGAACTAATCTCCCATTCAAATTCGTATAATCCTCATAATGTAAGACACCTTTGTAAGAATCAAAAACTTCTCTGTACGTAAATTGTACAAATTCTATAGAACCAGAATCATTTCGTATCAAAAATTTGTATTGATCGAATTCTTTACTAGGATTCAAAGAGCCGTTTGTTGCAAAAATTTCAGAATAGTTTCTATCGCCTATACCCATCTCTCCCATAAAATAAATTTTATCAAATTTATGAGCGATAAAAGGAAGCAAAATATAAAGACGAAGAGACTCTAAATACAACTTTAATTCAGATTCTTTACTGTAAACCTTTCCTAATTCTTTATCAATAGTATAGCCCTCACCGTTTTCAATACCCAAAATTTTACCTCGAGATTTACCATCGGTAAATTCTACTTTGATATTTGTTGAATTCAATGAGATCGTAGCCTTCATAGCTTGAACAGGCTCAGGGACGGGAGTAAAAAATCTTACGAAAGAAGAATTCCAATAGTCAATAAGAAATATCTCCAAGGTATCAACATTCTTCCATTTCTCAGGACTAAGAGCTGGATCCAATGGCTCATTTAACATTGAATTACCTTTATCTATTAAACTACTAGGTATTTCGCCATCTTCAAATTTCCCGTTTCTAAGATCTGCCATTTGACAGGAAATAAATATTCCAAGTATTAGAAATAGTATTCTCTTAAAAGTCATACTATTTAGCTAATAATTATCTGAAACCAAAGTCAAGATGTTTTTGAAGAAGGATAAAAGAGATATAAAATGTCTAATCGCATTCTTTTTTAGTCTATTTAGAAAGATATAAAGTCAATAATTTAAATGAATGATTGTTTTTCTATTTGTTGAAATATTATTTTAAAAATAAAAAAAGCCCACCGATGAAGGCAGGCTTTGATTATTTACAAAAGAAATTTAGATTAAGCGTTAGCTTTTGGTGTTGCAGATTTTTTAATTGATTCAGCAACTTCATTGATTTTTGCTTTTACTTCTTCAATTTTACCTTCTGGCATTTTGCTTTTGATTTCTTCAGTGATCTTGTTGTAGTTTTCAACAATTTTTGATCTTGTTTCATCATAATTCTTACCAGCAACGCTAGTGAATTCTTTAATATCACCGATAACTTTATCTACTGATTCTCTCAGTTTGATAGCAGCTTCAGAATTGTCTTGTGAACCTTTTGCAATCAATTCATTGTAAGTCTTTTCAAGATCTACAGTTGCTTTGCTAAGACCATCTTTTCCAGATTGAAACAATCCGATTCCAGCGTTGAGGATATCAATTACTAATTTTTCCATTTTTGGGTTTCTCCAATATTTCGAATTTTGTGCAATGCACAATCCAAATGTTGCACCGCACAAAATATTGTCAAGGGAAAAAACAAAAAAAGATTCGTTTTTAAATAAAAATTAATCTGACATAATATTTAAGATTATCTTTATCTGAGCACATTACCACCATTAGATTCTGGTAGAGATTCAACATGTAATGTTTGGGTAGGAAATGCAAATTCTATTTCTAATTCTTCAGCTAATTTTATAATCTTGAGATAAAGAGCTTGTTTTGTAGTTAATTCTACTGACCAATCAGGAACTTTAAGAAACACATAAACTAATATTTCTAAGTTAAAGTCACCAAACTTATTAAATACGACATGATAGTTTTCTTTTCGAGTATTGGGTTCATTTTGAATAATCGCCTTGATACCCTCAATAAAGGACTCTATCTTCGAAGTTGGAGTTCCATAAGTTATTCCAAGGTTCGCAACGACCCTTCGAAATTTTCTTTGTCCCATATTATCGATAGGTGAGACTGCCATATCCATATTTGGAATTGAGATTACCGAATCATAAAATGTTCGAATTCGAGTTGATCTAAGTCCTATTTCTTCTACAGTTCCTTCATTTGAGCCAATCTTTATCCAATCACCTAACTTAAATGGACGATCAACTAAGATCATAATAGAACCAAATAAATTAGCAGCAGTATCTTTAGCAGCTAGCGCAAAAGCCAATCCTCCAATACCTAGACCAGCTAACAATGACATTACATTGATTCCCATATTCTGAATCGTAATCAAAACACCAAAAAGAATTATGATACTTTTTATGGTTCTAGTAATAAGATTCGCAATTTGTTTATCCATTCCATTATTTCCATTCTCTGGTTCCTTTTCTATTAAGTATTCTGAAAAGACATTTGCTAAACCATATAAGAACCAAATAATGAAGAAGCTAAGTAAAATTTGTATAGTAAATGTTAAAATAGAAAGAATGGTACCTTCCAATTTAAGTATTCCAAGTGAAAAATACCAAAAACCTGTCGAAACGATATAGCCACTAGGAGAGGAAATTGCTTCTATAATTTTATTGTCCCAATCTGTTTGTGATTTTGCGGCTAAATGTAAAATAATAGTTAGAATTCCTTTTGAGATCAATCGAAAAATTAATCCTATAAAGACAGATGTTGCAATTCCCATCCACTGCCATAAGGCTATTCCAAAATATATCTTCTTTGTCCATTTAGGGACAAGCTTTTCTAAAAAAGGTTGTTGGTAAAGTGCACCTTGACCAGAATCTTCTAAGTATGTTAGGTGCTTAACCTTATCGTAAAATTCTTTTGATCGATACACTGTATCTTTAGAAAATAAATACTCACCTGCCCTTTCCCCTTTTTCTACTTTGATGATTGTTATTTCAGTATCTTTGAGTCTCCATCTTTGAAGAGGCTCAGAACCTTTTGAATTATCTGGAATATATTCATAATCAATTAGAATAACGCGGTCTATTGTTTCCTTAAGAAAGATGGCAGCTTCTTCCCCTTTTTCCGATTGAAGCAAAAATGGTATATCATCTAAATTTAAAGTTCTTATTGCAATATCCAAAAACTCATTAGCTTTATCTATATCTGAATTTAACTTAGATTGACGATAGTTATTCATATTCGTCATAAAAGTCCTCATTGTATCTTGAGGATGATCCGTTTTGACACCAACTAAAGGTTTATCATCAAGCTGAACACTTTCTTGAGAGAAAGTAGTAGAATATGTAAATAAACTTAATAATAGGAGTATCTTTTGTAAAAAATTCATACCATATTTTTTGGGAATAGGAATATATAGGCAAGGGTTTTTTTTGAAAAATTTTTCCTTATGAATTTTGATAAAATTTAGGCTAGATTCATTCTATACAGCAAATAATTTGGTGAAGAAAATTATAAAATTATAGGTATTGAATGGACTTAGATGCATTAGACAATAATCCAAAATGGATAAACTTTAGATATTATGGTTCTATGATATATTTTCCTGTAGCATTGATACTGTATATTTTCTATCCTCAATTAGCTTCCTTGTTCATGGCTGGAGCTATTGTTAGTGTATTTTTCATTGTATCTCGAAGATTAAAAGCTTCCACTTTTATTGATAACATCTTGAATCAAGAGATAGGATATTCAAAAGAAAGATTATTTTATTTCGAAACTTTTCCAGATTATCAATTTATTGATATTTATAACTTTTTGATAAATTATTTAAAGCAAAATAATAATTTCACTAAGAAACCTATCTCGAACAATGAATCTTTAAATGATATAATTAACCATCGCTTTCACTCTGAATTGAATCGGAATCCTCACGAGTCAGAAAATATTCCATGGAAGATTGATGTAGATGAAGAAGTTTATAGACACATCGACAATTTGTGGATACTAAAAGCAAATTACAAAGATAAAGAAAATATAAATCATTTCACAAAAGTGATTCGTCTTCGGTATGATAAATACAATGACTCTACATATTTAGAAGTATGTACCATGGACCCAGACTTTTTTGATAATTTCATTAAAGAATTAAAAATTGCAATTATAAAAAATAGTATTTACAAAGGCAAAGTAATTTCAATAACAAGTAATGTCGTAGAAGGCATTGACTATGGTGAGAAAAATACTAAAGTTGGAATTCAATTTCAAAAAATCAATAAAATTGATGAGGAAAATATAGTTCTTTCTGACAAAATTAAAAAGATTCTTGAATTTAATATTTTTGAATATTTTGAACACAGAGAATTGCTAACAGAAAGATTGTCAACAATGAATAGAGGTTTATTATTTTATGGACCTCCTGGAACAGGAAAATCATTTACCTGTCAATATTTATTTGGAAGGTTGAATCAAATAACTATAATTGTAGCAAGTGGACAAAGTCTATCTCAAATCAATACCATTTGTTCAATCGGAAGGACACTACAACCTTCTATTGTGTTATTAGAAGATGTTGATCTTGTTTTTTCATCAAGAGAAATCAATCCTTATAGCTCGTCTTTGGGTGATTTAATGAATCAATTAGATGGATACACCAAAAAAGAACATATGCTGTTTATACTAACAACTAATCATATTTCAAGAGTTGAAAAGGCAATAAAAGACAGACCTGGACGCATAAGCCAATGTGTTTTCTTTGATCTTCCGAATCTAGAATTAAGAGAAAAATATTTGAAAAATGAAATCAAAAATAATGCAATTCCCGATTTAAATATAACAGAAGTTGCTAAGAAAATCGATGGAGCTTCCCAGGCTTTTATATCTGAACTTGTGAAACTCGCTATGCAATTTAATCTTCAATCTCTATCTTATGAATCTAATTCAAAGATTTTTCTGAATGAACAAGATTTTGATGCTGCACTAGAATTAATGTTAAGAGATAACAATGAATATTCAAAATCTATATTGGGAATCAACCAAAGTATTTTATAATTTATATATCAAAATTTATAATATTGTGCCAATTATTAAAAGGAAAACTAGAACACTATGTCAATAAAATATCTACACACAATGATCCGAGTCTTTGATCTAGACGCATCTTTAAATTTTTTTGAGAAAGGTTTAGGATTACAAGTAAGTCGAAAGAAAGATAACCCTGAAGGTAAATTCACATTAATATTTCTATCTACCGGTGAACCAGATGCTCCTGAAATCGAATTAACATATAATTGGAACCAAGAAGAAGCATATTCCGTTGGAAGAAATTTTGGACATTTGGCATATCTTGTTGATGACATTTATGAAACCTGTGAACGCTTACAAAAGATGGGAATAGTTATTAATCGACCACCAAGAGACGGACATATGGCTTTTGTAAGATCTCCTGATTTAATTTCTATCGAGCTCTTACAAAAAGGTGCAGCCCTTCCTCCAAAGGAACCTTGGCTATCAGCTAAAAATATTGGTGTATGGTAATTCAATAAATGAAACGAGTAGCAATTATTGGAGGAGGAGCTAGCGGTTGTTTTGCTGGAATTCAAATCCAAGAAATTTCAAATAACTCATTTGACATTTCGATCTATGAAAAAAGCAAAGAGCCTCTCTCTAAACTTAGAATATCTGGAGGTGGAAGGTGTAATGTCACTCATAACCTACATGATCCAGAACTTTTAAGTTTGAAATATCCACGTGGACAGAAAGAACTTCGTTGGGCATTTGAATCTTTTCAACCAAATGATACAATAGAGTGGTTTCGACGTAAAGATGTAATTCTAAAGGTTGAATCAGATGGAAGAATGTTTCCGATTACAGATTCATCTGAAACTATCATTGATTGCTTTATGAAAGAAATTGACAAAAGAAAAATCAATCTCTATCTTCAAAAGGGAATCCAATCTATTTTTCAAGTAGAACATGCAGACTCATCTGTATTTAAACTGACTTTCGAAGATGGAACTGATGAAGTTTTTGATATTGTAATACTTGCTAGTGGGTCCAATCGAAGATCTTGGAAATGGATGGAGGCACTCGGCCATAAAATTATAGATCCTGTTCCTTCCTTATTCACATTAGGAATTGAGATTTCCAGTATAACATCACTTTCTGGTCTCTCCATGCCGAATGCTAGTATACGAATTTCACCTAAAGGTAAAAAGCAGACAGCCCCCTTGCTAATTACTCACTGGGGTTTCAGTGGCCCCGCTGCTCTTCGACTTTCAGCTTGGGAAGCAAGAAGCCTTTTTGAAATGAATTACAAGGCTGATCTCGAAATAAATTGGTTAGGTGAAATAAATTCACAAAATTTAGAAGAAACTTTTTATCAATACAAAGAAGATTTTGGAAGTACCAAAATTTCAAATAAAAAGATTCCCGATTTCCCAACTAGACTTTGGGAATGGTTTCTTTCAGAATCTCAAATCGACAAAGATAAAAAATGGATAGATCTTTCTAAAAATGAAATTCGCACTCTTGCAAATTGTATATGCCATTGCAAATTTAAAATGAATTCGAAAGGAGTCTTCAAAGAAGAATTCGTGACAGCAGGTGGAATATCCAGAAAAGATATTAATTTTAAAACAATGCAAAGCAAAATAATACCAAATCTATACTTTACTGGTGAAGTGATAGATGTAGATGGGATCACTGGTGGATTTAATTTTCAAAATGCTTGGACCACGGCTACTTTGGCTGCTAGAGATATAACAGATAAACTAAAAATCACCTCGCAGTAAGAATCTGTTTTCTTTTTATCTCTGGAACTTTTTCAATCGCATAACGTAACATAGTTCTTGGCATTTTTAATTTGTATTTTTCTATCCATGCAAGTGCTCTTCGAGAATCCTTCTTATAAATCTCACGAAGCATCCAACCACATGCCTTGTGCATAAGATCTTCTTTATCATCCAATAAAAGTTCTGATAAAGAAAATGTGTCCTCAAAATCATTGTTCTGGATAAAATAAAAAGTTGAAATAACGGCTATTCTTCTCTCCCAAAGGATCTCGGATTTGGCCCAGAGATAAAGAATACTTCTATCTTTATCAAAGAGATGCCTACCTATTATTTTATATGCAGAAGCATCAACTAAATCCCAATTATTGATTTTAGAAAAATTTGCTACATAAGAATCATAAACTTCTTTTCTTATTGTTACAATTTGTTCGAGATTTTGAAAACTAGGATCTTTGTGAGGATAGCTGTATCTATGTTCGAGAAGAAAGAGGGCTATCAATCTTTTCTCATGCCAGTCTGATTGTAAAAGATAAATTATATCTTTTACTGATAAGTTTGTATATTTTTTTGAAAGAGATCGTTGAACGGGTACGGAAATTCCTAAAAATCGATCCCCTTCTGCATATTCGCCCTTTGCCGTTTTGAAATATCTAGCTGCTAACTTAGCTTGTTCTGAGTTTTTATACGAATTTATCTCAAGTTCTAGTTCTTGAAGTGAAAATAATTTATCTTTCATAAGGCTCCTAAAATCAGTTTACTTGAATCAAAATTAGTAAATAAAAAATCAATACTTTAGTATACTTTTTCTTTATGCAATTTCCTGAAAGTGAAAACTAGTAAATGTATGAGTGAAATCAGAATCTTCCAAAATCAAAAATTTTCTATTCTGCAAATAGCAATTCTTAGAGCCTACTGCGAACTCACGATTCAGGAAAAGACAAAGCTTCCCAATCCATCAATAGAAACAAATCCAGAATCAAGTAGACCTGAATATGGACTTAGAGAGATAGCACAAATATTAATACATTACTTTTGGCCTATTTTTCAAGGACCTTTTATCTCTCAAAGTGAAGCAGAAACAGAACAAAATATTAAATTAAAATTCAGAAAACAACTAACTAATATTATATCTACTTATGATGGAAATTGGGAAGAATCGTATTCACGTTTTAAGAATGAATTGAATCTCACTCTTCACAATCGATTGATTGATCAAAAGAAAGGACTTCAGATTAAATCTTGTCTTCATTCTATAGAACAAGCAATTTTAAAAGGTCCAGTATCTTCCTTCCACAAAAGCATAGAACAAAATTTTATAACATTCCTTCCTAAAACAAAAACTTTACACCTAATTGGAGAGTATAAAGATATTATATTACATGAGTCGAATGACTTTTTATTAGCTTTAAAAAATCACTGGCTCGAATTGACTTTGAAATGGAATCCTAATATTATCAATTCAATAGATGAATTAAAAGAAAAAATCTATTGGGATTCCTTTAAAAGTGAAATTAATATTTGATGAAAAGCATCTGGTGCCTCTAATTGAGGTATATGACCAACAGAATTCATTATATCCAAACTGGATCCTTGAAATTCTTTCTGAAGAAACTCTGCTCTACTTAATGGAGTAACAGTATCTTCTTCTCCCCAAATAAAATGGACTGGCATCAATAATTTATTTTTATTTGAGACAAAATCTTTTGATAATTGATTATCCGACTTAGATATAAAAATTCCCAACCAATCACCTAAATAATTGGTGGTTCCTTCTATTCTCATAGGAGATTGAATGATCTCAACTTTGTCTTGTGTGATACAATTTGAATCATATACAAATAAAGAAAATAGCTTCTTCGTTAAATGCGGATTTGTTATTGTAGCTTCCAATATACGATTTCGAAACCATTTTGCTTCAAAGAAAGAATTTAGTAAGGTAGATTCCGATTCCTGAGACTCAATAGGTTTCTCTATGGAAACAGCAACATCTACTAAATTCAAAGATAAGATACGGTCAGGAATCATTAAAGCAGTGTGAAGGGTTGCTCCACCACCAAAAGAATGACCTACCAGGTGAACTTTTTTAATTCCTAAATTTTGTAATAAATCAATTAAGCGATTTGCTTGATTCATTGTCTTAAGTTGACTAGGATCAGGTCTTTGAGAAAATCCAAAGGGAGGAAGATCTACAGCTACCGCATAATAACCATTTTGTGATAGTGCAACCATAGTCTCTCTCCAAAGCTCACTCCAAGAACCCATACCATGAATCATGAGCACTGCAGGATTTTTTGGATCTCCCATTTCTTGAACAAAGATCTGAAGATCACCTGCTTTAATATATCTTCCTGAAGCCGGTGCAATAGAATCAGCAATCTTCGTTTCTCGTAAAGAAGCTGCAATTGAATAGCAAGCAATAGTGCTTAGAAGAAGGAATAATGAAATTAGTTTTATTAGAACAATTATTTTAAGAAATTTTTTCATAGTTTAACACTCCTTTATCGTATCGTATAGATATTAAAAATCATAGATATGCTCAACAATTATCTCATTTTCACGTATTTGATTTAATGTCTCTCGCAAATTTTCGACCTGAGTTACAAGTGCGACTCGTTTCTCACCAGGTCGAGTAAGAATATCCTGAGTAAAAATTGTTTTGGCTTTCTGAAATGTAGGAGTAGTTTGATCTTTCTTAATTAATACCGTAAGTAAAGTTGCTGAAGAATTCCCTGCAATTTCTTTGATGTTTACATCTTGAAATTGTAACATCGAATTAATAGTTGGATTAAAGTCCGCATAACGTGGAATTAGATAAACATAATGATTCCAATCCTTTTCTTGAAGCAAGGATACTTTATCATTCACATCTATAGCTTGGTCAAGGACAATTGCTGTACCCAGAATAGGATCTTCATAGGCAGCCTTGGTTGCTTTTTTTATCAACCAACCATACCCAGCCTTGACAGCAAGATCCGTTGTCAGGAAATATCTTCTTTCCCATTTTCTAAGAATATCATCCCCAAAAAGAGGGGTATCTAACCATAACTTTTGCAATGCAGAAGCAAAATTAAATTCATACCAAGGAATCTGTCTGATAAAATCAACATACTCTTGGGTAATTATTGCATTGAGTTTATCTTCTTCTGTCATCTTCAAGGAAGGATCAGTGTCTGTTATTCGTCCTATCATTGTTTCGTAAACTTCTTTGGCACCATACTCTACAGTGGTACTCACTGCAAGTACGAGAATCATTACATGGTAGCCTGTATTAAATTCATAATTTTCTAATATTTGATCAGAAACAATGGCATAAGATTTCCATAACTGCTCAACATGTCCCCAGAACGGAAAAGTGGTCGAAGTTCTATTCTTAAAGTATTCCGCTTCTTCAGCTGGACTATGAACCAAAAACCATTCTGGAAAAGTAAGAAACGTTTGGTCACCAGGACGAATATGTTCTTTAGGTGTAAAAATTTCAGAACTATTCTTCATCCACTCATTTGGTGTCTTATCAATGTAATGAGTTGATGTCTCTTTATTAATCCAAATAATAAAACTTAAAGAAAAAGATATTAAACAAGCAAATATTAGTCGAATCATTTTGCCACCTTAGTAAAAATCATTAATACATTGTCGGATGGATCATCTTTTTGTAGCAATCGTTTGTTGCCAGCAATTAAATTGTGCTTAGATAAGATATCAACCCATTCATCGATAGATCGGAACTTTTTAAACTCGGCTTTCTCATACTCCCAAGTTTCTCTTAAACCTGCATTAAATACAGTGTGTATCAAAGATACAAATCGAAACATTTCAGGATCTTTTACATCATGATCTCGTAGTATAAATCTTCCACCGACTTTAAGTACCTTAGTTATAGATTCGATGAAAAGATCTAACCTATCTAAAGTTATGTGATGCAAGCCAATTAAACAAGTGACTAAATCTAAACTTTCTGCAGGTATCTCTTTACTTAAAGGTGCATAATCATTGAGTGGAAAGAATTTTCCTATTTTGGCGATGCCCCCTCTTTCCATAATGTCTGCTGGACTATTGCTAGGTTGCAAGTTATTCACTAAAAAGATTTTACCAGAAACTTTAGTATGCTTCCTTAACTCGCTAATGTATCTTCCCGTTGAGCCTATCTCCAAATATCCATCTATCTTAGTTTTTGATTCAAGAAGCTCGAGTATCTGTGCTGTCAGTTCTTTCTTTTGCTTAAACAAAGCTGGAAGAGAATAAGTTAGATCTGCGTGGAAAGGTTTCACACTGGAGACCCTCATTAAGATTTGCTTATAAATTTCTTCATCCGTCTGAAATTCTTTGGTAATATCATAAATCAATTGGAAGAAACGATCCTCTGGGTATAGGTGAAATATTACCTGCAAAAATCTATAAAGCCCATCACTCCACTTCACATCTGCAAACACTTTATGAAAATCTGAATTTGGTAAACTCTCTTGTGATTTATCTTTATAGTATGTGTCCCAGATGACATTTCGAAATTTAAAATTCGGATCTAGTCTTTTCTTTAGATCAAAAAGCTTATTATAATTTGGATAGGCTCTTTGAAAAATATCTTGGTCAGCGTGCGTTTGGTACGGTAAATAATAGGAACCTCCACAATCAATAGCTGCATTCATGAGTTCCCTAGTCCAGACAGCAACCATTAGCTTATCACTTTCATTGACCTTTTGTTTGTAATACAAAACAAAAGCAAAAGATTCTTTGCGAGCCCAAGATAGATAAGTTTCCGTATCAGCACTAGCATGTCTTACGGAAATATTTACCATATTGACTTTATGGCGAATTAAAATATCCTTAAGTCTTTCTGTGTATTGATCAAAATTTTCGTAAGGTATAAAATATTCTTGTAGGACATAAGTTGATTTTTCTCTTGCGGCTGGCTCCAATTCTAAAACATCATAGCCTGCTTCATAATTTCTCCAATGAACTTTCTTTGCGAGAAATAGCAATGGATCAACGATGTACTCTCTCCTCCATTTGCCCCAAGGAGATTCTGTAAAATCCCAAAAGAAATATCTATGAAAGGGATAAGAGGATTGCAAAGGCATAAATCTAGATTTAACGGTTGGTTTATCTAAAGTAAATTCCCAATTAACGGCTCTAATATTTTTATATTTAGGTGGATATATATCTGCATTATGAAATATAACTTTTTTATCTTCTCTAACTGTATATTTAAAAAATTGGAAATAATTTTCCCTTTTCATTTTCTTACTTACTTGCTTTACTTTAATATTATCATCTAAAGTAAATTCTACTGTCGCTATAATTCCAATTGAATTATAACCTCCAATTGCAGCGCAAAATATTTCATAATTTTGTTTTCTATCTGCTGTAACCAAACTTCCATCAGCCAAAATCACTTCTATACTTCGGACAGAAAGTACGACTGGCCCAAGACCCATATATCTGCCATGGCAATTTACAGAAAGAGCTCCACCGACTGTAAAATTCGCATAAGTCTGCATAATCTTAACGGAAAGATTGTCCTTGTCAATATGGTGTTGGATGTCACACCAACGAATTCCTGCTTGGACTTTAATTGTTTTATTTGAAGGTTGGTAATCCAAAACTTGGTTGAGTCCACGCATATCAATGTGAGAAGATCCTGCACTTGCAGTTTGTCCACCCATACTAAATCTTCCACCACCAACTGAAATCGAACCTTGCGTATTCTTTACAAATTGTAGAAGTTCATCGATTGATTTAGGTCTAAAAACAGATCCTACGATTATAGGATTCAGTCTTGTAACATCATTGATAATAACTTCTCCCGATTTAAGATGAGGAATCGTAGTGCCATTATCATTCTTATAATAATCAATATCCGAGCCAGGAGCAGAACCAAATGAATTCGGCTCTTTATCTCCTTTCTTTATTGCTAAAAGATAGAAGACATACAATGGACCCAAAATTGGGAGAAGTATATACAAAAGATTGTAACCTGAACGATTTGTATCATGAAATCTTTTCGCTGAAACAGCACAAATGCCCCAAAGCATAAGAGGATATACAATCCACGTAGCTGTTAAGCCAATGAAGTAATTTAAACTTTGGAAAAAAACATAAAAATTAGACCACATAAAAAGGGAAGCAAGCCAATATGTAGCTCGATTGATACGACCCTTGTAGTTTAATAGTAAATAAGTAACTGGTAGAATTTGTTGGAATTTCAAATGCTTCTCCCTAAAAACGCAAATTCTAACTCTTATTGCTTCATTTAAATTTACAATCAAAAATTTATTTTCAATTTAAAGACTGGGATAGAGACTTCTTTATTTAATTTAACAAAATATATCCTGGAAATACAAACTGAACCTTTAGAATTGACTTATGGAAATACCTTCATTGCCTAATTTTAATGCGCCTCCTAGATGGGGAATTTTTCGTGAACTTTCTGGACTTCTTGAACTGCCCAAAAATGTCTTTGGTTGGGGAAAGCCACTCGTTGATGGGAAATCAAATCCCATTTTATTAGTGCCTGGATACAAAGCTGGTAACTTTTCGATGGAGGTAATTAAAAAATTTTTAATTCATAACAATTTCAATGCAATCAATTGGAGTCAAGATTACAATAATGGTCACGTAGAGGTCATGTTAGAAAAGTTGAAATCAGATATTCTTCTTTACCAAGATAAATTCAATTCTAAAATTCATTTACTTGGCTGGAGTTTAGGTGGTTACCTATCCAGAGAAGCTGCGCGAGATTTGCCAGATTCTGTTCAATCAGTAATAACACTAGCAACTCCTATTCATGGAGGACCTAAGTATACAATTGCAGCTAAAGAATACATTAAAAATGGGTTTGATATAGACCAGATAGAAGCTACTGTAACAGAACGAAACTTAAATCCCATTCCAGTTCCCATAACATCTATTTATACGAAAAATGATTCTATCATTGATTGGAAGTCATCTATTGATCCACATCTTAGCGAAGAGGATCATTTTGAAGTTAGCACAACACATCTAGGTGTTATATGGAGTCCAGATGTTTTTCATATTGTTGCTAATAGGCTAAAGAAAAATCTGATTTAATTTTTAAATTAGCATAATCTTTAAATCGAATATTTAAATCTTGATAAATTTCGATAGCAATTTTCTCTATAAATTTGGAGTAGGGATTAAATTGAGTAAAAGATTTTATTGGATCCATATCATTTACCTTTTTTGGGGATGCATCCCTTTTAGGGAGACAAGTCTAGATTCAAATAGTTTGCTATCCAATCTAGTGTTTTTGTATAGATTGCAAAATGTTAGTACGATTCGCTTTGATCCTCCCAGTGGATTTTATACGACATTCCAACAAGTTAAGATATCTTCATCTTTACAAAATGTAAACATTCATTATACCATTGATGGTTCGGATCCAACGATAGATTCTCCTATTTATTCATCTGAGATTTCTATTTGGAATCTAGCGGGAAGAAATCTTCGTGCTGTGGAATTTCGGGATGGTTTAATATTAGGTAGAATTACTGACAGCGGAATTTATAAGTATAGCTTACTAAAATCAGGTGCTGGTCCACTTACAAGCTATACACTTTCAGATAAAGAAGATGGATTTCTACAAAAAGGTATTGCGCAAAACTATACAGGACTCATCCAACATCCTCAATTTACTAATGATGTCACAACAAAAGATAATTCAACAGGATTGATTTGGAGAGGCTGCTACCAAGGATTAAATACAACAGATTGTTCTGGAGGTGGTACGGTTTTAATGAATTGGCAAGATACTTTTACTGGAATCAATAGTTGTAATTCCTTGAACTCTTTGAATGGAGGACAAGGATATGCTGGTATTAAAGATTGGAGACTTCCTACTTTAGAAGAACTTGCTTCCCTAGTTAATTATGGAAAAGAAACTAATCCACGAATCAATGACACTATCTTTCCAGCAACACCTGGAGGTAATTCATGGACCAGAACAGAACAAAGTACAAACCTAACCTCTACCTTTGCAGTTGATTTTTCAACAGGTGGATATCCAATACCTGTAAAAACTACCCTTGCAGCCGTACGATGTGTATCAGGATCTATTCAAAATTTTCGAGGTTACCAATTCAAAGACAATTCAAATGGTACTGTAGAAGGACTTAGGTCTGGTTCTTTATGGCAAAAGTGCAATGCGGGTCAAGATCCTTTGAATTGCTCAGGTACTCCCTTAACTTATACATGGACACAAGCTTTAGATTATTGTGATAATTTAATTCTTGGTGAACGATCAAATTGGCGCTTACCGAATCGAAATGAGCTTTTTTCCTTAATTGATTATAGGCTTGCTACAAATCCAATGATTGATGTTGTAAATTTTCCAAATAGTTTTAATGATAAATTTTGGACAGCTACAACTTCCGCATTGGATAATACAAGAGCTGCCACTGCAAGTTTTGGAACGGGAGCTTTTATTGTGGATTTAAAAACAACACTTAACAGAGTACGTTGTGTAACTGATCTTTAGGTTTTGAATTGAGTAATACTTAAAGTATTTATAAACTAATCATTAATTTTAAACGAGTTATTAATTCTAAATGAATTTTTGATTCTGTTTTAAATTCTGCTTCTATTATTCAATTGCGCCATTTCTATTGACGCATTCTTTCTTTTAAATACAATTTGTACGCCTCATCACCTGGATAAGGAATTTGTGCGACTCCTGAGGCACAAGCAGCTTTTGCAACTGCTGAGGAAACATGAAAGAGTAGTCTAGGATCAAAAGGCTTTGGAATAATATAATCAGGGCCAAATTCTAAATTTGTTAGTCCATACAATTTTGCTATGTCCATAGGAACAGGAAGCTTAGCTAATTCAGCAAGAGCATGGGCTGCGGCTAATTTCATTTCAAGATTGACTCGCTTGGAACGAATATCCAAGGCGCCACGAAAGATAAAGGGAAAGCCTAAAACATTATTTACTTGGTTAGGATGGTCAGATCGTCCGGTTGCAAGTATGGTATCTTTTCTTGCTGCCTTAGCTAAATCGTAGCGAATTTCAGGATCTGGATTCGAGAGTGCGAATACTATGGGATTTTCTGCCATTGATTGAATCATTTCTTGGTCAACGACATCATTTACAGATACACCGATAAATACATCTGCATCCTTCATCATTTCCCGAAGAGAATTTTCTTTAACATCCCGAACAAACCGTTTCTTAGAATCATTGACATCTGTTCTAGATTTATTCAGCATTCCCTTGGAATCTAACATAAATATGTTGTTAAATTGAACACCTATCTCACATATCATATCTGCAATTGCAACCGCAGCAGCTCCAGCTCCATTGATCACAACCTTCAAATCCGAAGGTTTTTTATCGGTTAAACCGAGAGCATTTAACAAGGCAGCGGTTGTTATAATAGCTGTTCCATGTTGGTCATCATGAAAAACTGGAATGTCCATGGATTCATCCAAAGTCTTTTCAATATAGAAACACTCTGGAGCACGAATATCTTCTAGATTGATCCCACCAAAAGTCGGTTCCAAAAGCTGAACCGTTTTAATAAGTTCATCAGGATCTGTTGTCTTGAGTTCAATATCAAAGACATCTATTCCAGCAAATTTCTTAAATAAGACAGCCTTACCTTCCATTACAGGCTTACCCGCTTCAGGACCTATATTTCCTAAGCCAAGCACTGCAGTTCCATTGGTAACAATTCCAACCAGATTTCCACGATTGGTGTATTCATAGACCTTATCAATATCTTCAGCAATTTCTAAACAAGGGAAGGCAACACCTGGTGAGTAGGCAAGAGTTAGGTCATTGGAATCTATAGTTCTTTTTGTAGGAATAACTTCTGTTTTTCCTTTTGGAAATAATGAATGATAGTCAAGTGCTTTTTGTTTCATAAAAATTTACTGGGTCCATTGGTTTAACTTAGTCAGGGAAAGTAGTGCAAAATCTCTAAGGAATTCTCTATACCCTGTTATAGTTTCAATTTTATTTTCCTTACCTGGATTAAAGATTCCTCTTTTTCGAAAGAGTTTCTCAGGGTTTTGTTTCAAATCAGACCAAGTACCAACTTCTAAGGTGATAGGTAGAAATCTTGCAGTCCAATTCTTAGTAGTATTGATAATTTGATCTACATAATGATCATAGAATCTATCCCATAAATCACCATGGGTAGTATAAGTCTCAGATTGAGCACCATACTTAAAGCGATCATGTCCTTTAACAGTACGTAGATAGTAAGCCATTTTTTCATAAATTGGAGTATCAAAGCAGGGATTCTTTGATTTAGCAAATGGCCACCAAACATGATCTATAGTCCCAAAACCTGAATGTAAATCAATAACAGGAATGATTGAATGATTGACATCATAAAAATATTTATGAACAAAACGATACAAGGCTCTGGATTCTGGTTCCATTCCATTCCCACGATAGTAGGGAAGCTTTGGTGAAATTCTATGTCCACCAAAGAATGGTAAGGGATCTTCAGCATCCACTCCAGAGTTTCTCATTAAATCAACTCCTGCTGGATTGGACCTTGATTTCAAGGCAACTCCACCAGGATTTAGAATTGGCAAAGCTACAATTCCTAGTTTCCCTTTCTTGATTTCTGGTAGAAAACCTTCACTGTTCTTATCTAAAATATATTCTAAGAAATCTAAGAGAATTCGTATGCCTACAGTTTCGAGACCATGAACACCAGCAACGAATCCCACAGGATTGCTTTTGATCGCTTTTTCAGTGCCTATCTCTAAGGAATGAATAGGAAAGCGAAATCCATCACTTGTCTTTCTGCTGAATCCAAATTGATTGATGCGAGTATATTTTCCACCTAACTTGAGAATGTTGAGAATTCTTCTCTCATATCGGTTGAGTCGACGCAGTCCTCGAAGCATTTTCTCTTAATTGCTTCCCTTTTGGATGGCTTCCATTTGATTGCAAGAGTCTACTTTTGCGAGAGCATTCTTCATTATTGCTTCGCAGTCTAAAGAAAGTATTTCATTAAAACAAGATCGCGTAACAGACTTTATAGATTCTACATCCCTTCCAATGAGTTGGTATACATTGGAATTTCTATGGTATTCTTGGCATTTTGCTTCTTGGAATCTACCTTCAATAAGCTTGGAATGAATTTCATTTTCTTGTTTCCAGACTGGAGATGCTTGGATGCATTCAGAGATTTTCTTGCAAATTCCACTAGCCATCTTCAATGACTCTTCTCGCCAAACTGGATCGTTTACAGATTTCTTCTTGGGCGAACATACATTGGTACTAAGGAAGATACTTAATAATGAGACAATAGTTAAGCCACGAGACATTCTATGACCAGATTCGGATTTCTATTGGAATCGTCTTTCAAAAAAACGCTGCCTACTTCTTCTTGCGTATGAGTAACTCAATTCTTTCTTGTTTGGCACGTTGTTCGGGTGAATCCGTGGGTGAATTGGGAAGAGCAGTAAATTTGGTGTGTGCGAGAATTGCAATTTTCTCACGAGGAATTTTATATTTGGATTCAAGCAGTTCCGCAAGACGTGCTGTTCGCCTTGCACTATCCTCCCAATTGGTTCTTGTTCCATTTTGGATAGCAGGTATTTCAAGTCGGACTAAGATCTCTATATCCATAGCTTCAGAAATTTTTGCTATCGACTTATATGTTTCATCTTGGGTTTCATCTACTATCCACTCTTCATCCTCTGGGATGGCTGCATAGAGAATGATCTTCAGTTCTTCTGTCTCGGCTAATCCAAGCTGAACCTTGGCTGCCTCCTTCCATTTCTTAAGAGAGTAACCGAGGTTCTCCCAAAGTCGAAAGACTTGGGATTTAGGCTTAAAAAGATCTTCTTCTAGAACACCAGCACCTCCATCTAAGATGGTGACTCCACCTGTGCTAAATCCAAAACCACTACGAATTGCATTTGAGACAGACTCTAACTTTTGTTTATCGACATTAGAAATTGAATAAAGAATGATAAATAAGCCTAGAAGCAGAGTAATCATATCTGAATATGTAAGAAGCCATCGTTCCTGATTATCATGGGATTCGATTCTTCTCTTGAATCGTTTCTGTCTTCTAAAATGCCTCATGGGATTAGCAACTTATAGGCTGGATAACCTTGTTGGTCCATCTCATATGGAACAACTGAGTATGAATTAGGTATGGTTTCTGTATTGCGGTTCCATTTGTAGGATACTCGAAATAATGCTTCTATGGGTACAGAAGTTTGCGATTCACTAGAAATAGCCTTAGCGTCGGAAGATTGCCTATCCTTCTCATCTAACTCTAGTTCAAACTCTATCGCATAACGTACATTTGCACCCCAACCTTCTTTGGTTGCTTCAACTAAGGGATAAATCGCTGGAATAGGATTGCCTTTAGTAATTGAGAAAATAGAATCTGATTTTTGGTAGGCTCTTAGTCCAGTTTCAGAAATTGCTTTTACTCTTTTGGCACCAGGAAAGGAAAAAGTAAGATAGGTTACAGAAGTATAGCCACCTCTATTCTTAAACTCAAGACGAACTCGATTCCCTTCCCTCTTACCTGAGATAAGAGATGGAATTGGTTGGGAATTCAAATTCAAAATCATTTCGTAACCGTTGAATACAAATTCTAAAGTAGAGCTTCTATCTTTGGGAAAGACTTGTATGCTCTTGTCTTCTTTCTTATAATTAAAATCAACCCGCTTGGAAGATTTAACCTTGGGATGGTCTTTAAAAATATTTAAACCATCTAATACCTTCTTGCCATCTCTATAAGCCATAGGTACAGAAAATAAGCCTAAAGGTGGTTCCTCACTCATGAGTTCAAAGAAAAGAGAATTAAAATTATCGCCTGCAAGTTCAACAGCCAAGAGATTCTTAACTATATAACCGTCATTGGAATTGGAATCTTTAGAAGGAATCCATTTATTCTGTGTTTGGTCATAGTCAATTGGCCCAACATTTAAAAGGGAAAAACTCTTCTTCCAAATACAAATCCAACCTTTTTCGGGTTCATTTTTAAAAACAGAAAGGATTTCTTCTGAGCCGTTTCGAATCAGATACACTACCTCAAAGTCTGGCATAGCATCCAAATTGATTTTACGAGAATAAACAACCTCTGGAGATTTACGAACTTGCCCTTCTAACACTGCATCGATGGCAATAGAATTACTAGGTCTGTCCTTAGGGCTACAAGATTGTAGAGCTAAGATCAATGGTACAATTGCCAGAATGTTTAAAGAAGGTTGTTTGAAAAATTTTCGAAATTCCATGCAGATCCGGTTTAACAATTGTAATTTCATTAGGAAACAGTCTTAGGCAATGATGAAATTAAGAGGCTAATTTCCAGAGTGCCTCATTCTTCCCTTTTTCCATTAGAGCATTCATTGCTTCATGAGTTCTTGCTGATAAGGCCTTCATTCCATCGGCTAAATTCATTCCCAAGAATTCTTCATGATTGATTGCTTCGCCAAACATAACTCTGACTTTCTTATAAACAACTCTCTTCTTTATCTCACACACTTCCTTAGGCATACCCATAAACGCGCGTAAGATGGTGGGTAGTGGATAGTCAGAAATGGTTTCCTCAATAGGAACGATTGCACTTGGCATCACATCTACTTTGTTTCGTAAGGAGAAGGCAGCAAATCCATCATGGAAGGGGACCATAGGTGATGAGAAATCGTTCTTAACCATGTAATCATGACCTTCAGGGAAAATTCCAAGAACATCTCCCTTCTTAAATACCTGTTGGACCTTCTTGATACTTGCCATGGAAATATTCCCATCAATCGCCATAGGAATACAACCAGTCTTCTCAACTAGATCTTTAAACAAAGGAATTCGCATTGTATAATCAGCTGCTATCCATGAAATGTATCTTGGAAAAATTGCACCAATCACAAAAGGATCCATATCAGATCTATGGTTGCAGGTAAGAATTAATTTGCCAGAAGGTTGGATATGATGAAAACCTAACACATCTGTTTGAACAGCCATATGAAAAAATGGTGTAACAAATTTCTTAATTCGACCTACAGTCTTTTTCGCTGAGTCATCCATTCTTTATTCGTCCCCTAAAATCTTATTCCACCATTTTTGGTTTTTCTCTTTAGAAGAAGTAGAATCTCCTGATTTGGGAGTGGATGAGTCAGCAGATTGAGACTTAGAAGAATAGGATTGTTGTTCAAATTGCTCCATTTTCCTTCTAGCTGCTTGGGAGGATTGGGGAATTGCTTTACGGATTTCTTCTATTTCTCTCTGAGCGCTCGCACTTGATTTTATAAAAGTTCTTATTTCATCCCATTGGTCATCAATATCATTGCCATATCGTACAAAATTCATTAAATCGATTCGATCGTAATTCGCCATAACTATTCCTATATCTCCATCAAAACCTTGCTACAAAGAGAATAGGGAATCAACTTAATTTTTATTTTCAGAAAGAAATTCTATTCAGATCCATTGAAGAATGAGGGGTATAATTTCCGAAATTTAAAATAAAAAAAGAATTAAGGAAGATAGATGGAAATCAGACATAACTCAGAAAATAAGGAAGCAGAGCCGAATCCAAAAAAGGATACAGCTCATGGAAAACTCATTCCTTTTCCTAAAAAGCTCCCAGTAAGTTCTTCAAAAATTAAGGTGCTCTTTCAATCTGTCTTTCAGGGAGAAAATAAATCCGAACTCTTATGAAATTCAATTCTAGCTTTCACAAAACCATCATCCTTGCACTATGCATTATTTCTCTGCAATACTGTTCAACCTTCGGTTTGGTATCCTCCGAAGAACGCAAGTTTTCACAGGAATCGGAAAACAAATCCTACACTGCAAAAAGATCCTTTCTCAAAGCAAAACAATGGTTTACTTATAGACTTGAGGGTACAAAAAGCAAAATCATTCTGGATAGTCCCAGTGAAGGAAAACTGGAAGGAATAGGTTTCTTAAAATGCCGAGTGCCCTATGGAGTGGAAGAGGTTGATGTTGAGTTTCATGAATTCAAATATAAGTTTCAATTGAATGAACCCAAGGTTACTTTTTCAGTTGAAGATATCTATTCCTATTCTCTAGATCCTAATGATATAGTTATCAGCTACGGTCCACGCAACAAAAGAGAAGCAGTAGCTACGATCCGTTTGTGCTTTGAGCCACTTGCAGAAGATTTGTTTACTTATATCCAATAAAATTATGAATAAGAAATGAATTAAGAAGACTGTTCTTTCCGTAATTTTCTTTGGTTCTTTTTCTCTAACAACAATTGAATCCTCTTGTGGTTCTCTGAATTAAGAGGCATCCATAAGAATACAATTGCACCTATGATAAAAAAGAATCCAACTACTGGTCCAAAGACTACAGCCAAACGCCATCCAACCTCTGCAGTCTGTTCTGAACTTCCCTGCACTAAGCCAATGATATCTAAAATGAATCCTGAGACAGCAAGTCCTATGGCTTGGGCAAATTTGGTTCCCATTTTCCAGAAACCAAAATACAAACCTTCCTTGCTTTCACCAGTCATAAGCTCATCATAATCAACAATATCAGCAACCAGTGAATCCAATAGAAAAATGGAACCAGCACAAATCCCACCTACTATAGCAGTGATTAAAGGATAGTAAGAATTTCCATATGGATACAAGGGATAGGCAATCATAGTAATCAATCCAAGCATCAATATTCCAAAAAAAGCGGGTCTTTTCTTCCCATAACGATTGGATAGTAAAACCCAAATTGGAATGGAAACTATAATTACCACAAAGAATGGAAATAAAATCTTGAGAACTACATCAGACTCTTTTAAACCCAATCGAAATTTATAATAAAAAAGTGCAATTGATGTGTTAAAAGTTCGCCCGAAGGTAGCAATGATAAAGGCAAGAATCAAGGGGAAGAAAACTTTATTGCGAAACACTTGAGAGAAATTCTTTAAGAAAACTGACAAACTAATATTTGTTTGCTGCTTAGAATGGATTTTTTGCGGAATGATTTTGGAACCTGTCACGAAAAAAGTAGCAAGCCCCGAAAAGCAGACCATTCCACCTATGGCCCAAGCAGAAATAGATCTTGCATATTTTATATTTTCTTTATTGGATTCATCACCCAAAGATTGCAGTATGATAGCAGGAAGAATCATACCGAATAATATCCCAATATTTGAGAAGAACAATCTCCAACCAAATATTTCCGTTCGATCTGAACTCTCATTGGAAAGTTCTCCACCTAGTGCTAGGTGGGGAACAGAAAGAATAGTCATAGCCGTATTAACAATAACATAAACAACTAATAGATAAGTAAAAAGTAAATATTGCTCTTGGATATTAGGAGCTGTGAACAAAAAGCCTATCGAAAGACCAAGAAATATAGAGCCTGCAAAAATATAAGGTCTACGACTCCCCCATCGACTTCTTGTGCGATCTGAAATCAATCCCATCAAAGGATCCGAGACAGCATCCCAAATTACGGAGATTGCTAAAGCCAAACCAGCCAGGCTAGAATTCAGTCCCAAGACTTGGGTGAAATGCTCGAGTAGATAGAGCTGTGTAATAATTTGGGTAGCAGTAATTCCCATTTCCGCAAAACCAAATCCGGCTTTAATCTTTCTAGGTAATTTAGAATTGGACATATATTTTATAAGATTAGCAAGAATCGATTTTGATTCTTATAACATAGAGTATTTAGCGTAATGTTTTGTATATACTTATCTTTTCAATAAATGCATAGTTACAAATTTAAATTATTCTGCCTTGAAGGAAAATTAGTATGGTTCTTTTTTATACAATTTAGTTATTGTTTATCTATATGAGCAATCAGCTAAAAGTTTTATTTTTTGATTGGATGTCAGAGAATGGTGCAAAATATGATAAGCCAGAAGACTATATCTATTATTTTATCCAGTTCCTTAATTCAAACGGATTGCAAATCAATAGAGTCTCTTTGGGTGGGGCTGCCTTACATCCTGAAATTGAAGCCTTCGGTTTCACATTTACAGATGAAATCCTTGGAGAGTCAACAGTCCCTTTTACAGATCCCCTTATGGTAAGTAGTATTTACGTGAATTATCCCAAAGGGAATGTTTTAAAAATGAGGTTTAGAGCAGGAATTCGTATGGGAGAAGGATTCAAGAATAGCCCCATCCCGGTCCTTTGGGAAAAAAAAGAACCAATCCATATTCCAATTCATAAAACAGAATCAAACGAGTATCCCATCATAGAAGATCTCAGAAAAAAGGGAGCTACCGAATACTACGCACAACCCTTGTTACTCAATCAAGGTGTGATGTCATATATTAGTTTATCTTCCAATCTAAAATCTGGATTCAATGAAGAAACAATTTCAACTCTAAAACAAATTCTAGAGATATTTGCAATTGGATGGTTACGCTTTCGCCAAAATGAAATGATCAGTTCTTTGCTATCTCTGTATTTGGGTCCCATGACAGGTCCACAAGTTCTCGCAGGAAAAATACGCAGAGGTGATGTAGAGACAAAAGAAGCAGTTATATGGTTCTCAGATATTCGAGATTATACATCCATCTCAAGTAATTATCCTACGGAAGACGTAATTCAGTGGCTGAATGACTACTACCAAGAACAAATTTCCAACATACACAAATTTGGTGGTGAAGTATTAAAAATCATGGGCGATGGTATGCTTGCGATCTTTCCAACTGATGAAAGTCGAAATATTAAAACTATGGCTAGAAGAGCAGTGATTGCATATTTACAATCTAAGGAATTCTTAAAGAATCAAAATCTTATCCGTAAGAAAGAATCGAAACCAATTCTTGCACATGGGATCGCCCTCCATCACGGAAAAGTTCAATACGGCAACATTGGATCACAAGATCGTTTAGATTTCACTATCATTGGTAGCGATGTGAATTTGACATCTAGAATCTCTTCGCACTGCGGAAAATACGAAAGAGATCTATTGCTATCAGCTTCTTTTGCAAAGCTCGTGAAGAATCATACAATCTTAATTGAAGAAAATGTTAACTTTAAAGGTCTTACAAAACCAGAAAATATTTATAGTCTTTCATCAAGATAGATTAAAGAAGATATCTATTAACATCGATATTCTTTTCTAAAATTAAAATGATTTAATTTCACCGAAGGCAAATCTATCTGTCTTCATTAAGATATCTTGGAGGTTTGCACCTTTTCCTTTCAATGGATCTATCGCTTTAATCAGTTTTGCTCGCATCTCATACAACTCATCACGATTGTATTTCTTTGAACCTTTAACAAAATCGATTTGATTTAGTTGAATTTGTGTATCTTGCTTAGGGTTAAAAGCTCCATTTAGTTCTGAACATTGGTTGCAGACTCCTTCTTTTCGTATCAAGGCACATCGATCATCAAAGATTTGAACCATCGTTTTCCTTGCGTCTTGCAGAAGATGTTTTGTTATATCAATTGATTTTTCCAAGATCAATGATATATCTTTAACTGAGAAATCATATACATCCTTTAATATCAAAGCTATCTGTCTTTCGATTGGAAGAGTTTTGGACATGCAAGTAAAACAATGATTGATGTGATCTCGTATTTCAAAGGCTTCTTCTTCCGATTCATGTCGTACTTTTTGAATTTTATCCCAAACACTTGGATCACTCATTGCCAGAGCTTTGCCTTGGGATTTTATATCTACCGTCCAACGTTTCCGTTGTCTCAACAAATCATATGCTAGGTTTGTAGCGATTGAAAATACCCAAGTCTTAATGGAAGATTTATTCTGGAAAGATTTAAGATTGGAATATGCTTTGAGATAGCTTTCTTGACTTATATCTTCCGCTTCATCAAAATCTGTCAGCAATCGATACAAATACGATTTTAATTGGTCATGAAATCCTAAAAATATCTTTTGGAAAGCATTTGCATCACCGCCGATTGCGAGATCCAATAATTCTTGGTAAGTTGAATCCATAATTTTATCCCCTTTTTTGTAAAATTTTCTCAAGCAATTATTTTGCTATTAATTTCAGACGATGGAGCCGTTGAATACGAGCGAAAATCAATCTCGCCCATTTTATGATCCTCATTCGTCGCAAACCTAAACGAATTTAGGAGAATTTTATGAAACCAATAACAACAATTGCTACCAATAATTGTAAAACCAAAAGAACCTTAGCCAATGTAGTGCTTATTCTTATGCTTATCCTTGGGATAGTAGCCTGCCAATCCAACCAAAACTCTCAGTTAGAAATCAACCAACTCAAAGCATTGAATGGAACTTATGTAGATCCAGTTCCCTATGAATATGGACAAGGTGTTTATGGAAAGAGAGAGTTTACTTTTAAGAACGGAAGCTGGACTTTGGATTTTGTATTGGCATTAGATCCCAAATTGGATAACAAAGTCTTTCGATTTAGAACATTGGGTTCTTATGAAATCTTAAGACCTTCTGAGAATCAACCTCAGTCTTATGAAGCAAATTTCAAAGAAGACAAGAAATTTGTTACTTTGCTGACCCAAGATAAGGGACTCGCGCAAGCATTTGGACTCTCAAATTGCGGATTGCAACCGACAGTTGAAAAAGATATTTCAATATCAGGATGTTCTGTTTGGAAATCAGTCAAGGATTGTCCCATCGACCATGATCTCGTGAAACTTGATAAAGATGGCAAACTCTATTTTGGAATTAGACCCAAGGATAATAATATGTGCCAAGAAGAATTTAGACCCACATCTCTAACACCAGCAACGATTAGAATGAAATAAAGATTAATAAATAGAAGCTTTTAATCTTCAAAGGAGCTTGAAGTTTCCCAATCAGGTGGTGCACCGTATTTAAGATATTTCTGTGATCTTTCATAATACAATCTTGCCGCCTCATCTTGGTCGATTTGGGAAATCATTGTTTCGAAAAGATTAGAAGATTCTTGAAAATCTCCTAATAGAAAATAATAAACTGCACGTTCAAAGATTTCTTTGTATTCAATCTTTAAATTAGATGTCTCATCTAAACCTTCTAAAAGAATTTCGGCAATTCCAATCGGCTCTGCTCCTTTAAATAATCTTACAGAATCTACAATTCGATACGGAAATCGATCAAAACTATCTGATGCATAAAGAGCATCAACAGATACTAGAATCTTAGCTCCGTATTTTTTTGTTAGACCTTCTATCACTGAGGCAAGATAAATAGACTCTGATACAGCAGATGTCTGCATTCTTTCCTCTTCTCCCAAAATTCCTAAAAGTGTCTCACCGTGATGAATACCAATTCCTATAGAAATGGCTTGGTTTCCTTTTTTAATACGATAGAAATTGTAATCATTTACCACACGGTGCATTTCAATTGCAGTATCTATAGCCTTGTTTGTTCCTTCTGTAAATAGAGCAATCACTGCATCTCCAATGAATTTTTCAATATGTCCATTGTTTTGAGTTATTACAGGAACAACTCTTTTAAGATATGCATTCAGAAAACGAAAGTTATCTTGGGGACTAAATTGTTCTGAAAAACTTGTGAAACCTCTAATATCAGATGAGAGTATTGATAAATTCTTTGAAGAAAAATCACCACACTTCAATTTGAGAATATTAGAATCATTTATTAATTTAATATACTCTCTGGAAACAAATTTCGAATAATTCCGATTTAGTTGCTCAAGATCTTGAGAAATTTTTTGGTATTCTTCACTTAGTTCAAGGGCATGATTAAATGTTTCTGAATTTCTCTTCGATAAAATAATAGACTGAATCACAAAAAATAAAAATAAACCTATTGGTAGTTTTAAATCATCTTCTATGATTCTTGAGCCAGCTAATAAGTCATGAACTGCAAAAAGCATAAGTATAACAGTTCCAACTAATAATAATTTAGATTGATTTCTGCGATAATGATTGATTTTTAAAATTGCATAAGTACTTAAAAATATTGCTAAGCCAACAATTGCATTATTTAAGTATAGAATTGAGGTAAAAAAATCAGGAGGCGTTAAAAGTGTAATGATAGCTGATAATAAGCTAGCATAAAAGACTAGTTTTGATCCAAGTCTTTGCACATCATTTGGATACATTTTTCGTAAATATTCAAGAAATACAGGAGCAAGTATAGGCGTAGTTGCATAGTCCAACTTAACTAATAATTCCCAAGAAATATTTGGAATAAAGTAAGTAATATAGAAATTATCTAGAATAAAAATTCTTAAAGCGTTTATAAAACAAAATATAGAAAAATACAAATAACTTTGAATTTGATCTCGAATAAAAAATAAAATAAGATGAAAGAAACCCATTGTTAAAATTGATCCCATCACAAGGAGTTCAAAGGCAGCATACAAGATCGAATAATCATAAATTATTTCCTCACTACCAAACTCTATTGGATAACGAAATCCTCCTCTAGCGTGATGAAAATTACTTACTGTTAGTAAAATTTCTGCATGAGAGTCTTTAGGCTTGAATGAAACATAATTTACTTTATATTGCGGTGTCGATAATGCTTTTGTCTCTCCTACAACTCCTGCTGAGGCGAATTTTATTCGATTGATATAAAAATTATAAGCTGTGCTTTGATTTTTGATTTTGAAAAAATATTTTTGATCTTTTTTTAAATTGTTAATTCGTAATCTATAGCTTGCATATCCGTTTGATTTATTCTCACTTGGATTTATTTTATTCCAACTTGATGGAACATGAGTAATCAAAGGATTTTTATTTTTAGAATCCAAATCTTGCCAATCATTGTGAATATTCCAATAAATTTCCCACTCACCATCCAATAAAATAACTTGATCATTTGTGAGTTCAGGAAGATTTAATATTCCATCCTTTATCTGAATTTCTTTATAAGATCTACAATTATTTGAAAAAATAAAAATACAAAAACAAAATAAGCTAATAAAGAAACTTCGCAATTTCACTTGGATTCCCATTGGTGTATTCCTTTGAAATCATCGCCAGATCCAGTTTCGAGAAAATATTTTGCTCTTTCAAAATACATTTGAGCTGCCTTATCTCCAGAATTGATCTTCAATACTTTTTTAAAATGTTCCATGGCTAATGCAAAATCTGCTTTTATGTAACTTAAAATTCCTTCTTCAAAATCAAATTTAGTTTCAATTTTCAAATCTGTTAGGAGATCTATTCTAGGAATTAAAATTTCACCTATTGAGATATGAATGGTTTTGCCTTTAACTCTCACCATATCTAACATTCTATAATTTATTTCATGAATAGAATTGCATTTGTATAAGGATGGAAGGCTTATGAGTATACGAGCTCCGTATTTTTCCGTTAAACCTTGAATTCTACTAGCTAAATTAACTGTATCTGATATAACCGTAAGTTCTTGTCGAGACTCATCTCCTATAATACCTATACGAGTGCTACCATAGTGCATACCACAACCGCATTCTATAGGAAGATAGCCTGTTTTCTTTCTATGAATATTGTATATCTCAATTTCCCACTGCAATTGAATTGCTGCTTTAACTGCATCATCTGGGGATTCCGGAAATAAAGATAGAATCGTATTATCAATGAATTTATCTATTATTCCATTGTTATTTTGAATCGAAGGAGAAACTCGAGAAATATATGAGTTTATAAATTTATAAATATTCTCTGATGGAATTCCTCTTACAATTTTCCAAAAATCTTGGATCTGTGTAAATTGTATGGTCAGCTCTTTCTCAGTATTTTCACCCAGATGTAATTCTTCATGAAAATTCGAATTTAAAATATTTAAGAATTTCTTAGGAACAAACTTTTCATAAGTTCTATTGAAGAGTTCAGCTAAATTATTTGAATTCTTTATTTCATCCGATAGAATTTCTGTGCGTATAAAAGATTGATTCATTCTTCTGGCTAAAATATAAGACTGAATACCAAAAAATAAAAAAATAGAAAATTGAATTAAAAATGTTTCGTAACCAAGAATCTTCCACTCAAAAGAATTCTTTAAAGCTGAAATGAGTAGAATCAATAATCCAAAAGTAAATAATTTATAATCTTCTAATTTTTTAAAATAAACTTGAAAACCAAGAAATACAAAATACGAACTGAAAATTATCGTGATGCCTAAGTTTATGTATGAATTAAATGAAGGAAGATAATAGAAGAAAAATAAATGAAAACAAACAAAAATCATAAAAAGATAATTTAAACTTTGAATTAACTTCTTAGAAATTAAGTTTTGATACAAAGAATGGATTAATCGCAGAAGTATGTAGATAGAAAAAATACTTAAAAGAATATCTAAAGCATTTAAATAATTTAATCTTAATAAATCAATCTTGAAGGGTAGAATCGGAAGACTGACATTCAACAATCTTAATGCAATAACAAAACTAAATAAACTAAAATAAAAAGATTGCTTTTCTGTTTTTTGGTAGAAATACAAAATAAAAAAATACAATCCAAGGATGAATAGCGATCCAAATAATATTAAATTTAATGCAAAAGTTGGGAATATTTCTTCATTCATTGTAGATTTTTTATCTTTCTGCCATATTTAAAAATAGAGAGATTATATTATAATATTAAAGAACTAATTTAGAATTAAATTATTTATAAATTGTGTTCAACCAATTAATGCACACTTTTGCTAGATCTTCCCCGCAATCTTCTTGGAGAAAATGTCCACCACCTTTTATAGTCGTATGAGGTTGTCCTTTGGCACCAGGAATTTTTCTCCGAAAAAATAAATCTGCTCGATTCATAATTGGATCTTGATCACTAAATGCAGTCAAGAAAGGTATATTCCAATTAGAATATACTTCCCATGCCTTTTTATTTGCTTCTGATGCTGGATCATTCGGACTATCCGGAACTAAGGCAGGAAAAATTCTTGCCGCTTCCTTATAAGATTCATCTGGAAATGGTGCGTCATAGGCTTTGATAGTTTCAGGTGAGATCTCTTTATAACAACCGTTTTTGATAATTTTTCCAATAGGCAGACGTTTAACATTTTGAGAAAAACTTCTCCATTCATAGAAAGCATCAGGTAATTTATTATCTCCCGTTGGTAAGAAGGTGTTTGCTGTGGTAATGGAATGAAAGAGATTTTGATTTTCTGCAGCCATTCTGAGACCGAGTAAACCTCCCCAATCTTGGCAGATCAAATTGATCCCAGTTAATTGCAATTCTTGGACAAAATGAACCAACCATTCAATATGAATTGCGTAATTAAAAACCTCTCGGTTTAAGGGTTTGTCACTTTTCCCAAAACCTATTAAATCTGGAGCAATAGAACGATATCCTGCTTCTGTAAATAATGGAATCATTTTTCTGTAAAGATATGACCAGGATGGTTCACCATGTAACATTAAAATAATTTTATCTGAGGCTCTATTCTCATCTATATAATGCATTCTAAGATTCCCAGGATTTACTTGAAGATAATTGTCCTTGAAATTGTATCCAGGTAAGTTAGCAAATCTTTCTTCAGGTGTTCTTTTAAATTCTATTTGTTCCATTTGTACCCAAGTTTAACTTTTAGAATTTTAAGTTCAACCAAAAACTATTTTAGATCCATTCGATCTTAATTTGGAAGGTTTCTAAATTTCTATTCAGATTTTATATATTTAAGCGAAAAATAGATGTCTAAAACATAAACTTCACAGAATTATAATTTGCTTACATTTATATCTATACGAAACCCAATATTTGCTTGGATGATGATGATCTCCCTTATTTTCCTAGGAGGATTTTCACTATCGAGAATGAACATTTCCCAAATGCCGGATGTAGATTTCCCTTTTGTGAATGTGATTGTAAATCTCGATGGAGCAACAGCAAAGGTGATGGAAACCGATGTGGTCGATATCATTGAAGAAGTAATACTCACAGTCGAAGGTGTGAAGGAAATTAAATCCTACTCCAAAGATTACTCTGCAAATATTTCTGTTGAATTGGAATTGAATCGAGATGTAGATGTCGCTCTCCAAGAAATCCAAACTAAGATTGCGCAAGTTCAGAATAAACTTCCTGTTGATTTAGATCCTCCCATTTTGATGAAATCGAATCCAGAAGATAACCCTATCGTTTGGGTTGCTCTAACTTCCGATATACGTTCCAAGAAGGATATGGTTCTTTATGTCAAAGATGTTCTAAAGGATAAATACCAAAAGATTCCAGGTGTTGGTGAAATTTATCTGGGTGGATATGTAGATCGAACTGTGAATGTATATCTCGATCCTAAGAAACTTTCTCAAAGAGAAATAACTGTTGATGATATTACCAATACACTTTTAGAACAAAATATTGAAATTCCAGGCGGACGAGTTGAGAACCGCTTAGAAGAGTATGGACTCCGTTCTATTGGCGAAGTTCCAACAGTTGATAAATTCCAAGATATCTATTTGAACTCGAGAAGTGGTGTTCCCGTTTATAGTCTTATTAAGTTAGGCGATATTTCCACAATAGAGGATGGCTTAGATGATATTCGTAGAATATCTCGTTTTAATGGTTCTCCTTCGATTGGACTAGGAATCAAAAAATTAAAAGGTTACAATGCTGTAGAAATAGCTGACAAGATTAAACAAGTAACAATAGAACTTCAAGATTCTCTTCCAGAAGGATATAACTTACAGGTTGCTTCCGATAATACGATTTTCATCCGCGAGTCTATTGGTGAGTTACAATTTACGATGCTTCTCTCAGCAATATTGACTGGATTAGTGACTCGATTATTTTTGGGTTCTTGGAAATCAACTTGGAATATTCTTCTCGCAATTCCAACTTCAATACTTGGAACTTTTTTCTTTTTGGATATCTTTGGCTTCACTCTAAATACCTTCACCTTACTTGGTTTAACTCTAGCAACAGGAATTGTAGTAGATGATGCTATTATGGTATTGGAAAATATTGTTCGCCACCATGAAATGGGTAAATCTTGGAAGGAAGCAGCCTGGAAAGGAACTAAGGAAGTTCAATTTGCAGCATTGTCTGCCACACTTGCTATCGTTGCCATCTTTCTCCCAGTCGCTTTTATCTCAGGAATTATTGGAAGGTATTTCTTAGAATTTGCAATCACAGTTTCAGTAGCAGTCTTGCTTTCTCTTTTCGAATCCCTAACCTTTACTCCCATGCGAGCTGCACAATTTAAAAAGTCCGAAGAAAAACTCTCTCGCTTCGATTCCATGATGGAAAGAATAATGAACAATATACAAAATAAGTACAAATTGTCCTTAGAATGGTCTCTCTTTCATCCAAAATCTATCATTATTGGTTCCCTAATTTTATTTATTTTGTCATTGCTGTTTATTATTCCTCTCAAAAAAGAATTTGTCCCAGCGCAAGACACAGGTAGATTCTTGGTTCGCATGAAAGCTCCTGTTGGTTATTCAATCATTAGAACCGACCAAGAAGTGAGACCAATAGAAGAGTTCATTACTAACAGGAAAGAAATTTTTTCCTATTTCATAGCAGTAGGCGGTGTGGGTGGTGGAGATGTAAATACGGCAATGATTTATGCTACATTGCAGGATAAAGAGAATCGACCAATCAATCCTAAAACAAATCAGCCAATTACACAAAAGGAATTTTTTGAAATTTTGCGAGCTGAACTTCCAAAAGTTGCTCCAAGTCTGAAAGTCTCTATCCAAGATTTTTCACTGGGTGGTTTCAGTGCCGGAAGAGGATATCCAGTCGAATTGCAAGTAACAGGATCCGATTGGGATACATTATCAGATTCGGCTGAGAAATTGAAAGATCGCTTAGAACAAAGTGGCTATCTAACTGATGTTGATTCAGACTACAATAAGGGACAGCCAGAACTACGTTTGGTACCTGACAGAAGGTCAGCAGCATTAATGGGTGTCAGTATAGCGAATATAGGAAACACTGTAGGAACTTTAATGGGAGGTCGTCGCGCTGGTAAGTTTACGGAAAATGGAAGAACTTATGACGTAAAAGTACGAATTGCACGTAAAGAAGGTGAAGATCCAAAATCTCTCTATGAAACAAGTGTTAGAAACACTCACGGCGAAATTGTACAATTAAATCGATTATTAAAATTTGAAGAAACCGAATCTCAGAAAAATATTTCACGTGTTGATAGATCAAGAGCAATTACTATATTCGGAAATCCAAAAGATCCATATTCACAACAGGAAGCAATATTACATTCTCTAGAAATAGCAAAAGAAGTTCTTCCTAAGACTTACTCCGCTAAGATAACAGGAGCAGCCAAGGCATCTTCAGAATCAATGAATAGCCTAATAGCTGTCTTAGCAGTTGGAATTTTAATTTCTTATATGATACTTGCATCCCAATTCAATCATCTTCGTCATCCAATTTATATTTTGCTTTCTCTACCTTTTAGTTTTTCAGGGGCTTTGCTTTGTTTGTATATTTTCAATCAAAGTATCAATGTGTACAGCTTTATCGGATTGATACTTCTTCTTGGCTTAGTCAAAAAGAATTCCATCATACTAGTGGAATTTATAAACCAAGTAAAAGAAAAAACTTTCAAAAATATCAACAAGATTAAATCTACAAACAAACAATCTTTATCACCATCTAATCAAAAGAAACTGATCCAAGATTGCATCATTGAAGCAAGTCCACTTAGAATTCGTCCTATCCTTATGACAAGTTTAAGTTCTATTGCCGCAGCAATACCTCCCGCACTTGCCATAGGACCTGGACAGGAGACTCGAATACCTATGGCACTTACGATTCTTGGTGGTATGATTCTCTCTACTTTAGTTACTCTTTATCTCGTTCCAGTAGTTTATGGTTGGGTGGAAGGGTTTTTTGCGGACAAAAATAGGTAATATATTATTTTGGGCGCCTTTACCGGCTCTCCCTCGACGAGGGCGCCCCAGCACCATTTAGCGATGCAAAGCTGATCGTTAGAAATGGTGCTGGGTCCGGGGCGCGGAGTAAGTCCACCTTACCATCTTTTGTCGGAAGTTGGACATCCCTGTCCAAAGTTCCGACGTGACCCTTCTTGAATCACTGCAAAAGATGGCAATGGTGAACTTCTAAGTTTTCATTAGTTCAAAATAGAAGATTAGTTTCATCTTTCTTCAGGCTAAAGGCTAAAGCCTAAAGTCAAGATGATAGGCATCTGAACATTACCTCTTAATACAAATAATATTTAACTTAACTTTTGTTATTTTATTTAACTTCTTGTGTGCCAAATTCATCGAAAAATTTCTATCAATTCTATATGTATAAAGCCTCAAAACTGGTCTTCGAAGCAGTTTTTTCTAATTTCTCTCTATCGTTTTTCGACTCAATAGATACAATCTCTCGGTAATGCGACCAGGATATTCGAGGATTGAAACTCTGCTTTTTATAAACCAAATAGAACTGCCTCATATAACGGAGGTTCCTAGCAGAAAATCCACTTCCCAGCTTGCTATTCAAATCTTGAGATAAAGTCTGTAAAATCTTCTCACCATACTTCGCTCGGAATTTGGAGTCTTGTTCTACTTCTACAATTCGCTCGCCTATCTTCCAATTGGAAGCAAGAACCGACTGGTTCCAGTTTGCATCACCCTCTGCTAAGGCAGATTCATGGATTCGGGAGATTTCTTCAACTAAGGATTCGTAGGTGAAAGCTGACATGTGTTATAAATTTTAATTTCTTTTGAATTGATCAATAAAAAAAGCTCTTAAAACTTAATATTAATTTATATTCTTTTAAAAATTTACACCAAGAAGAACTGAAATTTGTCCCGAGCATCTGTTATACTTATAATCAGATACAGGAGAAAATAAGTATGAATAAACGAAAAATTAGCATTGTAATTTTGAGTATATTGTTGTTCGGGAATTGCCTGAGTGTTTTGCCAAGAGAACAAAGAAGAACCGAAGCCGTTTTTACTACCCAACTCACTAAGAAAGAAATCTATGAACGAGCGCTAATTTACCTTGCAAAATCTTTAGTGAATGCAAATATGAGCATCCAAATCCGTGATCCAGAAAACGGAAGAATCGTTTCTCATGGGAATTTGAAATACCAATCAGTTTTTCAATGTCTTTATGGTTGTGATTTAGAATTCAATGTAGATCTAACAGCAAAAGATGGAAAGTATAGAATCATATTAGATGATATTCTAATGTATGGAAACAACCAATACGGCCAAAGAACTGGTATCATAAAACCATATTCAGAAAAGGAGCTAGCCTCAATTAAAGAAGAGTTTCTAATTCCTTTACAGAAAGAATTAGTCGATTCCATCGAAGGAAGGTTCATGGCTCCCCAAGAGGATTTTTAGGGGGATCTAGGAACATATTTGGATTCTGACTTAAGATTGGAATAATTTTAAAAGCTATACCATGTAATATATATATTACATGGTATAGGCATAACTTAAGGATAAATTTCTCTCAAATCTCTTAATAATCCATAAAATTTTAATATTTAGCTTTACAAGTTATATGTTTTATGTAATATATATATTACATAAAACACCAATGTCAACTCTTTCCAATTCTTCGATTAAACGGCTAATTGACTTCTTTCGAAAAGAAGGAGATAAAATAATATCTTACAAAGAATTAGATTTATTAATTAGTGATAATAGAGAAAAACTTAAAATCAGAAATAACCTTTCATTCAAAAGTTTGGTCAAGCAATTAGTAGATAAAAACATACTAAATATCGCAGAATTTAACTTCCCATCAAGAAAAGAAAGAAGATATTCATTTAAAGATCATAACATATACACATGGACTCAATCTCTTTACAACAAGGCTTATTTCTCCCACTATTCAGCATTATTTTTAAATCAATTAACAGAACAAATTCCGAAGACAGTATATATCAACCGAGAACAAAACAATGAATCGTTTTCAACTCAAGAATTAACTCAAGATGCTATAAATCGGGCATTCGCAAACCGCCAACGAAATTCAAATACTCGGGCTGAAATCAATGGTTATGAAGTTGTCTTAATTAATGGAAAAAAAACAAATAATCTAGGTACAACTCAACAATATTATGAAAATAGTTTAATTACATTTACAGACAAGGAAAGAACTCTGATTGATATCATTGTTAGACCAGATTATTCAGGAGGAATTCACGAAATCATAAAAGCATTTCAGATAGCCAGTCAAGATATTTCTATCAATAAATTAAATTCTTATTATAAAAATTTAAAATACATCTATCCTTACCATCAGGCTTTAGGGTTTTTACTTGAGATGACAGGTAAATTCTCTAAGGATAAATTACAAATATTCAAAGAACATGGCTTAAGATTTGATTTTTACCTGGGGTATAAATTGAAAGAACCTTCTTATAATGCTAAGTGGAAATTATTCTTTCCGAAAGAGGTTGAACCATATCTAGTACAAAGTTAAAATAAAAATTAAACTCTTGTAATTCTGATTTTCTATTAATTGAATCTTTTAAGCTGGTATAATCGGATTCATGAAAATCTCTGTCAATTGAAAGCTCTAATAGGTACGATAATGGTACTTCTTTTATTATAAATACTTGTTTTAAAATTTCAAAACTCTCATCATTAAACTCAAAATTGAATTTCGATTTCAATTTATAAATATCATAGAAATCTCTTGGTCTAGGTCTGCGAGTATGAGAATCAATAATCTTGGAATACTTAGCATTTTGTTGGCATATTGCTCTTAATTTTTCAATAATGATTAAATGAATTGGATAGACGTACACTGTTAAGCCATCCAATTCTTTTTTCTCTTTTATATCTATGTATTCAAATTTACTTATATCTACTGTCAATTTTGTACTATGATTAGGTTTAATTTTTTCAGAATTCCTGCGTATTTCATCATAATTCATTGCTTTTTGAAGTTTTTCTAAACTAATAACTTTAAATTCTATAAAATACCCACCCCAAAAGTATTTTGAATTTGGTTTAACTCGGTTGGGTTTAGGAACTAAAGAAAAATCGAAAATTGTATAACCTAACGATTTGAATTCTTGCTTAATATTTCTTTCTAAAGTTACTTTTAATTTTTCCAACTCTTCTGCAGTAAAATCTTTAGAAATAGAAATATCTATATCAAATGATGATCTGTCTCCTTCCAAATAGAAAAATTCAATGGCATTTCCACCTTTTAGGACAAAAATTTCCATTAAATCATCGTCCGTGAAAAGACCTTTGATTACGGCTCTTTTGAAAGAATCAATAGTATTTATCTCATTCACCTAACACATTTGACGATTTTTAATTACAATTTATCCAAAAAAAAGTAGCAATCTTAAGTGGAAAAAGACCTGCCAATTTGTGCTTATATTCAGAGGCATAGCAGGTTTGCTTCTTATATTCTTAATCGATGCACTCATTCGACAACTAAAAAAATAAAGTATATCGCCTTAGGATTTCACAGTTTAACTTATATCTGGGCGATCCCCAGCACCATTTTTAACGCTCGGCTACGCCTTGCTAAATGGTGCTGCGTCGGGCTTTACGCTTCAATCTGCTTCGCAGGATTTCCGCTGCAATCCCTATCGCGGTAGAAGCAGATTGGAATTTATCCCAGCCTCCCCCTTAGTGACTTTGCTTTTAAGGCACAATATTTGTTGAATCTAGAGTCTGAAACAAAATCGTTGAATACTTCTCGATACACAAAAGTTTTTATTAATATCAAATAAAATTCAAAATCTGTTGCGAGGGGATAATTACTATTTGCATGCCCAATAATTCCATTAATCTTCGCGCTTTGCTCTAGTTTGCCTTTACTTTTTAAAATCTCAAGTAAGATATCTTTCTCATTCTCTGATTTTGAAATTAGATTATAGAAGTCTTTTTTTAATATTTCCGAATTAAAATCCATATCCTGAAAAAGGATTACATTCCTTCCTCCTGAAGATTTTACAATAGTTTGATTATGATTTATTAAGATATTTCGAAGGAAAGATAGAGATGATTTATCAATTAGTTTATGTATTCTAAGATTCTCAGCTAAAGATATGATCTTGTCACCTGATTCACATAAAGCAATAGCACTATTAAATGGAAGATGGTTTTGAATTTTAATTATGATAGCTTGATCTGAAACATTTGCTTTTCTCAAAATATGGAAAGCATTTAATAAATCATAATTTTAGAAGTTGGAATTAAACCAGGCGGCTTGTTGATTGCAACCATTGAATTAAAATTTCCGCATCCTTTGAACCTTCGGAAGTTCTCGCTGCCATCCTTAGATTACTTTTAGATACAATTTCTTTCAATTCATCTGAGAGTGACACTTTATGTTTTCTAGCATGTATAATATAAGAGAGAACTTCAGGTTTCTCTACCCAAAGAGCATATTCTTCATTTTTCATCCCCAAGAATTCCGCAAGACTTAAATTACTATCCGAATCATGCCATATATCTATGAAGTCATCGATTTCATCTAAGAAACTTTCACCGGCTAAACAAAGATCGATAAAAGTTTTAGATTGTGGCATTGAGTTATTTAACATCGATTCGTCTCCCTTTTATTGGCTCTTTGATAAGGACACCGTTGGCATCTTGAACACCTAGATGTCTGCCTCTTTTGTTGTAAACCTCTACCTCACCATGAAGTGAGTCCCACTGGTAAAACCGTGTTCCTACTTCATTAGACCAGGTTTTTCGGCCACTAAAAACACCTATTTGTTTCAGATTTCTCAAAAAACAATCATCAGGTATTTCCTTTCCGCCCATTATAACCTAAGTGATATAATTTTATAAAAAATCATCTCTAAACAAGCTTTTTTTAATAAAATCTTCTAAAAAAAGCTCTCTCATTTTAAACATGAACCATTGCAAAAATTCTCGAAATTATAAAAAAGACAAACAGCGGAACAAAAATATACCAACACTGCAAATTTCCCAAACCATATGGTTTATACTTGATATAACAACGCATACAACAAAATAGAATACAAGTTTTTCAACGCTTTATGTTGTGTAAAGATTTTCAATATAATTTAACATAGGAAAGAAAGAAATTAGGATTAATAACCCAGGCAATAAAATTTTTAAAGAAGGAATTCAATCCTTCATAGATTTCTTTAGGATTTATACTACTCACACTATGTTCTCTTTCAATATCTCATAACTTTTATTAGTCAAACTATAAAGATTTTCTGATATCTGTTCTAGCAGACCTGTTTCAACTAACTCTTGAATTCTCGATTTCATTTTCGCAAACTCTACACGATTAGAAAATTGATCGAATCTATTTTTATCTCCAATAGAAATAGTATCACCTTGAGAAGTCTTAAAATATTGAATTTGTCCATTATTTCTGTTAATCTGATCAAGAGTAATTAAATAATCTAGCACTTCAGCTGGATTATTTTCTTTTTTTAACTCAAAATACTTATCTCCAATAGTTTCCAGTTTATTTATCCATAAATCAATTTGATCTCGAAGTTTATCTCTAAAGTCATCTTGAGATAGATAAGTCTTGTAATACCCTAAATATTTTCTCTTAAAATCTTCCACTTGATTAAGATCACTTGAGCCCGATAGGCTTCTTGGAACATCTTCATCGGAAAAGAAAACCATAGTTTGCTTACCTAGCTTTATAGATTCCTCGATTTCCTCCAAAGTTCCTGATGGGTATTTTCCAGTATCAGAACCAAATCTATTTTTAAATATAGCAATCAAAGCATCTGAGTTAAAAAGAATGTCCTCATTGATAAAATCTTGAGCTCTTTGGCCAGCTTGTGCTAACGTATTTCGAGTCCAATGCATTGGATTTATCAGAATTTTTCTATTTAATCCATGAAGACTATTCCAATGTGTGATTGTTCTTTCTGCACTATTTAATAAGTCACTGGTGTCAGATGGTCCACTAATCATTACTTGAGGAAGTATCTAAATAATTGTGTAAGTCTTCTTCGACAATAAGATAAGGAGAACAA
>JAKRSH010000015.1 GCA_022402465.1 Leptospiraceae bacterium
GAAGTCTTTTGGGGAACTACCTAAACCGTTGCACTTATAGGTTGAATTCGCTATTCTAAACAAACCTCAAAATCACCTATATATAATAGGCGATGAGAAAAGAACCCGACAAGTAATTTTGAATATTCTCTCAAATGCGATTAAATTTTCTTACCCAGATACAGAAATTACTATAAACCTTGAACCTATATCAATTAATAATTCAAATTTCATCGTCATACAGGTTAAAGATCAGGGCATAGGGATGGAAGAAGATGAAATTCCAACTATCTTTGAGAAGTTCACTCAATTAGAAAATGGAAAAGAAATGGAATCCAACGGAACAGGTCTTGGACTCTCTATCTGCCATAAACTAGTAGAGTCTATGAATGGGTATATTGAAGTAGAATCAAAATTAAAACAAGGTACGAGAATGTCGATTTACTTACCTCAATACAAGGATGTATTAAATTAGAATGCAAGAAATTGATAGAAATAGAAGGCCCCAAGAGCCAGTATTAATTGTTGAAGATAGAGAAGAGAACAGAGCCTTACTGCAAGGTATCTTAAACCAACTCAAAATAGATTCCAAAATTGCTGAAAATGGTCAAATTGGTTTGGAGATGGTAGCTAAGGAAAGTTTTTCTGTTTTCATTGTCGATCTAATGATGCCTGTTATGGACGGACATTCATTCATTAAGGCCTTGAAAGATAAAGATCCTGAGGCAATTATTTTAGTTCAAACTGCACTTGATAATACAGAAACAATCATTGAAATAATGAAGAAAGGAGTTTATGATTATATCATTAAACCGATTGATCCTGATTTATTTGCTAGGGTTATCTCTAAGGCTTTAGAATACAAATATCTAAGAGATATTGAAAAGCATATCCAGAAAATGGAGAGTAATAAACTTAGATCTCAATTAGAATGGTTGAATTATAAGGAATCTATTCGAAAGAGTGGTAGCGATTCTCATGAAAAGAACTCTATTGAAAACCTTAAAACATCTCTTTCCCAAGGCTCTGGATTCGGAGCAATGACATCTATAGTTGATATGATTCAATCTACAGCGGCTAAGAATCCTGATGGTAGCTTGGTAATTGATGGCGAGATTATGGATCTTCTTTTCGAAAACAGTGAGATTACTAAGAATATGCTCAAAGGCCTTGGCTATGTATCAGAACTTCTGGATTCTGAGATCGTTACAAAAAGAACGGAAGGTTCGACTCTAGTTGAGAAAATTCCTGAGTTTTGTAAGGAAATAAATTCTTACTTAAAATTGAAAAATATAAAAATAAACTATCCTAAGCTATCAACATCTTGTATCATAAACGTCGATATTGATAAAATAGGTATGGCCATTGAAGAATTAGTAATCAATGCTTTTAAGTATTGCAATGAAAACAGTAATATTGATATATTTGCTCATATCAACAATGGATATTTAATTGTTTCTGTAAAAAATGAAGTCAAGAATGATTCATATGGTGGAATTGATGAATCCAAAGAAAAATATGTGATTCAACCATTTTACAGAATTCATCCTCCCGTGGAATCTGTTAACAAAATCGAAAAGTTTGGATTGGGATTAGGATTAACAATGGTAGATCATATTTTAGGAAAGCATAGTGGATTATTCTTTATTCATAATGCTAAAGATCATACAACAAAGACAATAACCCTTTGCGTATTGTCTGAGATTTTTCTTCCATTACAATGAGGTAACAAATGGCTAAAAAGATATTAATAATAGATGATTCTGCAGTTTTTCGAAAAATAGTTTCTGTTCATCTTAAGAATGCTGAATTCGAATTAATCGAAGCAGTGGATGGGAAAGATGCTATTGAAAAACTGAAAGATGTAAAAGTAGATTTAATAGTTTCAGATATGAATATGCCGAACATGGACGGTCTTACTTTTATTAAAACTGTTAAAGCCGATCCAGCCATTAAGTTTACTCCTATAGTAATGCTAACTACTGAGTCCCAAGAAGAGAAGAAAAAGCAAGGCTTAGAAGCCGGTGCTCGTGCCTGGTTGACAAAACCTTTTTCCCCTGAAGAACTTTTGCAAACTATTCAAAAGTTGTTAGGATAAAAAATGGCAAGTAAATTCACCAAAGTCGATAACAAGAATGTTTTATCTCTCCTTGGGGAATTTACAATTTATGGAGTATCAGAGTTTAAACAAAAAATCGATAGTACGCCCGATTTGGTGAAAAGTGATTTGTATATAGATCTTTCCAAGGTGACTAGAATTGATACATCTGGAATCCAAGCATTAATTTCTATTAAGAAATTTTATACTAACAAAGGATTAAATATTCATTTAATGAACCATAGTGAAGCTATGATTGCTATGATAGAATTGTATGGACTAATGGCTTTTTTCGGAGATCAATTGAAATTAAAAAAAGAAGATCTAGATAAATTCCCCTTTAAATATGGAAGAAAAAAAGGATATTATTAATTGAAACTAGATGAAATTATTATAGCCTTTGTTCAAGAATCGGATGAGCTTTTGACCAATATGGAAGATCTACTTCTCAGCTTAGAGAGTAATCCCCAGGATACAGAAGCTTTGAATGGAATATTTAGAGCTGTTCACACAATCAAAGGCTCAGCTGGAATGTTTGGATTTGATTGGATTGTAAAATTTTCCCATGTTCTGGAAAATCTTTTAGATAGCATGCGTGAAGGTAAGGTAGCAGCTAACAAAGAAATAATAGAGAACCTTCTAGCATCCAAAGATTATTTAACCTCCATAGTAAAAATATATACTGACTCTACTGAATTAACGGAAGAGAAAATAGCTCAAGGGGAAATTCTTCTCAGTAAGTTGAAACCTTTTTTACTAAACAATGATGCTATTTCTGAAAAAGAAATTGATAAAAATAAATTGGAAACATCACAAGAGCAATCTCAGGATGATATTCCAGGTATCCAAAGTAAAGATTATCATATTAGTTTACGTCCTAGTAAACAAGCCTTTATCAATGCCTTAGATCCCTACTCTTTCATAAAATATACCAACCAAGTTGGCACAATAGAATTCATCAAAACAATTATCACTGAACTTCCAGATTGGAATCTATGGGATCCAGAAAGTTGCTACCTAGGCTTTGAAATACGTTTAAGCTCTACGAAAACATTGGATGAAATCCGTAAGGTTTTTGAATTCTTGGAATATGATTCTAAGATATTAATTCTAAAGCCGAATGCGAGTATAGAGGATGTTGTAAACCATCTCCAAACTTTATCAGAAGACGAAATTCTCATTTCAAATATACTAACTGAAATGAAAACATTAACTCAAAATGAACTCATTGAAGTATTGGAATCTTTTCAAAGTAGATTATCAGGAATTAAAACAAAATCCTTAAATCAATTTCTTAATAAAGAAAGAGAAAATACTAAAAGTGATACCAAATTAGATTCACAGAAAAGTGTAAGTTCTTCTTTAAGAGTTGATTCGCATAAAATCGACCACTTGATCAACAAGGTGGGTGAACTAGTGGTTTCGGAAGCAAATTTGAGTATAGTCTTACAAAATTTAGAAGACTCTACAGTTACTGAATCCTTACATTCTGTATCTAGACTGATCAATGAAATACGAGAAATTTCCCTCAAACTTCGTATGGTTCCCATAGGAGAAAGTTTTAATAAATACCATAGAATTGTTCGCGATTTAGGAAGTGAACTTTCTAAAAAAGTGAATCTTCATATACATGGTGGTGAAACTGAACTCGATAAATCTGTGGTAGAAAAACTTGCAGATCCTATGGTCCATTTAATTCGAAATGCTGTGGATCATGGACTAGAGACAGTTAAGGAACGTTTACAAAACTCCAAAGAAGAAACAGGAAATGTTTATTTGAATGCTTTCCATGATACAGGTTCTATCGTTATTGAAATCTCTGATGATGGTAAAGGTGTGAACACAGAAAAGGTTTTAAGAAAAGCAATAGAAAAAGGAATCCTAACACCAGATAGTGAACCAAGTACAGATGAAATTCACAAATTGCTTTTTCATCCAGGATTTTCAACTGCGGATCAAGTTACAAATATTTCTGGTCGTGGAGTAGGATTAGATGTAGTTCAAAAGAATATCGAAGCACTTCGTGGATCCATTCAATTATTCAGTAAACCAGGTGAAGGAACAAAATTTACGATTCGCCTACCTCTTACATTGGCTATCATAGATGGATTTTTAGTATCAGCAGGGAAAGATTTATATGTGATCCCTTTGGATTTGGTTCGTGAATGTGTGGAATTTAAATTTGAAAATGAAAACAACGATACATCAGGAAATTATTTCAATCTTAGAGGCAAGGTTTTGCCCTATACTAGGTTGGATTATTTTTTCCATAATGAAGTGAAGAAGAATGAAAGAGAAAATATCGTAATCACAGAATACCAAGGAAATAGGATAGGACTCGTCGTAGATAAATTGTATGGTGAAATTCAAACAGTAATTAAACCATTAGCAAAAGTTTTTAGTGACATCCGAGGAATTGGAGGTTCTACGACATTAGGTGACGGAAGAATCGCCTTGATTCTAGATGTTGCTGATTTGCATGAATCTCTTAAGGATCTGCAAGGAATTAAATTTGATAAGGTCAATATTGATACACATGAGGGTGGAGCATTAGAATGAACAAAATAAAAATAAGCCATAAGTTGATTTTCTTCTTTTTGGTATCGGCAATATCGTTATTTTCGATATCAGTTTATACTTATAATAGTATGACCAAGTTACAGTCAGAGACTATCCGCCTGTCTGATAATCAAATTGTTGTTATGGTTAATGTTTCGAATATATTTCTAAAAAACAATGAAATACAATCCAAGTTAAATCAAATTTCAAGCACCTTGGATGGGAATATAGCAATATTAAATAGTAAAGAAATTTCAAAATTAAGGGAAGAAATATCAAAATATTTTGACCAATTTAAATCCATTGATTTAGGAAAGAATAGCAATAAGTCACTTGAAGAAGTAATTCAAAAAAGAAAACTTTTAGGGAATTCATTTGATAGTATTAAAAATCTTGAATCTCAAGCAGATGGTTTAGATAAAATTAAAAGAGTTATTTCTAATGAAACACTACCAGCATTAATCGATTATCTAAATTCTTTACAAAATTTCAATCAAAGCATTCAGACAGATAATGAAATTAATAATAAAATAATTTCAGACCTAAGCCAAAGTATATTTATTAATTTTGTTGTTGTTCTTTTGTTTGCTGTATTAGTTCTCATTGTTGCATTTTTTTGGATTATGAAATCCATCACCTCACCGATCTCAGCGGGATTGGTAACAATTGAAGCAGTTAAGAAAGGAAATCTTTCACAAAGAATCCCGATAAGAAGCCAGGATGAACTTGGTATCTTCCAATCAGGTATCAATTCCATGTTAGATTCAGTTTTTGAATTAAATCAAAATTCAGTAGTAATTTCAGATTTGATGCAAAGACTAGCCACTGAAAAAGACCTAAATGTAGCAATTCAATTTGCCTTGGATAAAATCCGGGATGAATTTGGATGGGCATATGGTTCCTTTTGGTTAGTTGATAAAGGCTCCAATGAGTTAAAATTTTCTTTAGAATCAGGGACAGTGGGAGTGGAATTCAAACAAGTTAGTATGAGTTCCTCTTTTAAAGAAGGTGTTGGTCTCAACGGAAGATCTTGGAGAAATAGAGATTTAGTTTTCGCTAAGGATTTAGCTGAGGTCACAGATTGCGTTCGTGCCCCTTCTGCGAGAAAAGCAGGGGTTAAATCTGGAATAGCCTTCCCTATCATAGTGGCTGGTGAAGTAATAGGAACTATGGATTTCTTTACTATGGTTGTAATCGAATTGACTCAATCCAGAGCAGATATCTTCAAAAATATTTCATCCATTTTATCCTCAACTCTAACTCGGATCAAAGATGTGAATGAAATGATTCGTATTAAGGTTGCCTTAGATAATGTAACAACAAACGTTATGATGGCTGATAGTGATCTAAACGTGACTTATATGAATAGAGCAATTGTCAAAATGTTCTCTAACGGTGAGTCTCAGATAAAAAATCAGCTTTCTAATTTTGAACTTAAGAAACTCATAGGATCTAATATTGATGGCTTTCATAAAGATCCTTCCCACCAAAGAAATCTTTTAGCTAACCTAACAACAACCTTCCGCTCCAGTATTTCCATAGGAGGAAGATTTTTTGATCTAATTGCAAATCCTATTATTTCTGAAAAGGGAGAAAGATTGGGTTCTGTGGTTGAATTGTCAGATGTTACGAATGAATTATCTGTTCAGAAGGAAATCGAAACTATTATTGATGGAGCTGTGGAAGGAGACTTTGAGAAGCGAGTGAAACTCGAGGGTAAAGAAAAATTCTTCTTAAAGATAAGTGAAGGTATCAACCAATTATTAGATATTTCATCGAAAGGATTGAAAGACGTAGTTCAAGCACTTGGTAAAATATCTACTGGTGATCTATCATCTAAAATCACAGACGACTATAAGGGTATCTTTGGTGAATTAAAAGAGTATGTGAACAATACTATCCAAAAACTCGAAACTACTATCTCGGAAGTAAAAACGAAGGCAGATACCTTAGTTGAAGCAGCCGAAGAAGTAACTTCCACTGCACAAACACTTTCCCAAGGAGCTAGCGAACAAGCAGCATCAGTGGAAGAAACATCTGCAAGCCTAGAAGAAATGACTGCAAGTATAGAGCAAAATGCTGAAAATGCGAAACAAACTGAATCGATTTCTACCAAGTCAGCAAAAGAAGCAGCAGAAGGTGGAAAAGCAGTTATCAATACAGTCGATGCTATGAAACAAATTGCTGATAAAATCTCTATCATCGAAGATATTGCTTACCAGACCAACTTACTTGCTTTAAACGCTGCAATAGAGGCAGCACGAGCGGGAGAGCATGGAAAAGGATTTGCAGTTGTAGCCTCAGAAGTTCGAAAGTTAGCAGAAAGAAGTCAGAAATCTGCCAATGAAATATCTTCTCTAGCGAGTGGCTCTGTACAAATAGCAGAAACAGCTGGACGACTAATCAATGAAATAGTTCCTGCAATCAATAAGACCGCTGATTTGGTTCAAGAAATTTCGGCTGCAAGCTCGGAGCAATCTTCAGGTGTGAATGAAGTTAATAAAGCCATGACTCAATTGGATCAAGTATCCCAACAATCAGCATCTGCCTCAGAAGAACTTGCAGCGATAGCTGAAGAATTAAAATCCCAAGCTGGTCAGTTATTAGAATCCATAGCCTTCTTTAAGTTAGCTGAGAATATGCAAAGCAAATCTCTATTTACTAAAAAGAAATCAGCACATTCAGGTTCAAGAGAAAGCAGTAAGTCGTATATGCAATCTAGTGAGATGAATTCACCAGACGAAAAGGGATTTTCTAAATTTTAGGAGGTTATCGTGAGCTCAGATAAAGAAGATAATCAGTATCTCATTTTTCTATTAGAGCAAGAAGCCTTCGGACTTCCCATACTCAAAATCAAAGAAATTATAGAGCACACGGAAATTACCCGTGTGCCTATGATGCCTAAATTTATTCCTGGAGTGATTAATCTTCGTGGGAATGTGGTTCCCGTGGTAGATCTCAACTCAAGATTCTATAATATACCAACTAAGATTAATCGAAAAACTTGTATCATCATTTTAGAAAGTGAACTAGAAGATTCTAAAATAGATGTGGGAGTATTGGTTGATATTGTAAATGAAGTTGTAGAAATCAACGAGGTAGAAGCAGCACCAACTTTTGGTTCAACTCTTAAATTAGAGTTTGTTGAAGGCATTGGAAAGATTGATGAGAAATTTGTTGTGATCTTGAATATTGACACTGTACTTGATATTAGAGAACTTACTGAGTGGACGGAACAAGAAAAAGCACTTTCTGCTGAATAATTCATGGATAATAATCCACTAATTGTTAAAGATTTTTTCCTTTATCCAGGCGATTATTGTTTTGGTTCAAACAATTACCGCATTCGTACTCTTCTTGGATCTTGTGTCGCTCTCATTCTTCTTCATCCAGAAAAAAAATTGGGAGGCATGGCTCACATTATGCTTCCTGAAAGAAAAAAATACCATTCATCCGATAATGATCTTCCAGGTAAATATGCAGATGATTCTTTTCGACTCTTCGAAGCTTCTGCAAGAACTTTTAAGACCGATCTCTCTGAATACAAAGCCAAACTTTTCGGTGGTGCCAATATGTTTACCAATTTCAAAACTAAAGAATACCAAATTCTCTCTGAAAATGAGAAAATTGTTTATTCTGAATTAGATGACAAAATTCAAATCGGCAAAAAGAATATTGATTTTATAAAGCAAATGCTTGTATCATATAACATACAAACAATGAGTGAAGACTTGGGTGGAATCAATCATCGTAAGGTATATTTTACTGTTTGGGATGGTGAAGTTTGGATGGAAAAGCCAAACTTAGATTCATGAATGAAAATCTGAGGAGAATAAATGGCGATTAAAGTATTGATTGTGGATGATTCTGCAATAGTTCGACAAATTCTTGGAGATTACATTCGTAAAGATCCTGAGCTTGAACTTATAGCTGTAGCACCTGACCCTATTTTTGCAATGGAGAAGATGCGAAATCAATTACCAGATGTAATTGTTTTAGATATTGAGATGCCACGAATGGACGGAATTAGTTTCCTTCGTAAAATTATGAAGGAAAGCCCTACCCCTGTTGTTATTTGCTCAACCCTAGCAGAAGAGAATTCTGAAACAACTTTTATCGCTCTAGAAGAAGGTGCAGTTGAAATTATAACTAAACCGAAAGTTGGTCTGAAAGGCTTTCTAGAGGAATCCTTCATTCAAATTACTGATGCAATTAAGTCGGCTGCTTCTGCGAATATGAAAATAGCAAGAAGGAATGTGAATGAGAAAATTAGTTCGAATATTATACAAAATAAACAAGCTATCACATCTTTCAAAGAATCTGGACTTTCTTCAATATCAGCAACTGAGAAAATTGTAGCAATAGGAACATCTACTGGTGGAACTATTGCCCTAGAGCAAGTTCTTTCTAAATGTGATAAAGCAAAAACCCCAGGAATACTTATTGTTCAACATATGCCAGAAATGTTTACAAAAAGTTTTGCAAAGAGACTGAACGATATCTGTGAAATAGAAGTACGTGAAGCAGTGGATGGAGAAAGAGTTCTTCCCGGTCATGCTCTAATTGCTCCAGGAAATCGACATATGCAGGTTAAACGTTCTGGTGCTCAGTATGTTGCTGTAGTTTCAGATGGTCCTTTAGTAAATCGACATCGACCCTCTGTAGATGTTCTTTTTCGTTCAGTAGCAAAAGAAGCAGGTAAGAATGCTAGAGGTATCATAATGACAGGTATGGGCGATGATGGTGCAGCTGGCCTTCTAGAAATGAGACGAATGGGTGCTTTTACGATTGCACAAAATGAAGAAACATCCGTTGTTTTTGGCATGCCCAAGGAAGCTATCCGAAAAGGCGCAGTTGATAAAATTGTTGCTTTAGAAAATATTTACCGTGAAATTATGGACCAAAGGTTTTAATCGAATATTTTTTTTAGTAGTATCAATATTTTCTTGAACTCTATTGATTAAAATATTATTTCATTCAGTGAGGTTATTCAAGTGAAGTATATATTTCTATTTTTGTTATTTTTAAATTTTAATTTGACTGCTCAATCTATTACAGAAATTTCAATAAGTAATAGTATCAGAGAACTTTCTGATGAGACATCAAGATATTCCTTAGAGCATATTATTGATAAAACGAGTTCCCCTTGGTGTATATCAGGAAAAGACTGGGAAAAGCAAGATAGTATAGATCTTCAATTAGATAAAAAAGCAAATATATCAAAAATTTATCTTGCTAATGGATTTTTCGATTCTAAATTGTTTTCGTTAAATTCAAGACCAAGTAAACTCATTTTAAAATCGGATTTAGGTGAAAAAAGAGAAATACCTCTTAAAGATAATTTTAATATAGAAACCTATGAATTTCCATCTATGAATGCAAGTTCTATTAATTTATCCTTTTCGAATATCCTAAAAGGATCTAAATTCAATGATATATGTATATCTGAAGTTTCCTTTTTACCAATAGTAAGTAATGACTTGATCAATAATAGAAAAAGCTTAAATGAAAGAATAATAAATAATCTTAAGAAACCAATTGTAATTCAATCAGCACACAGTGAGAAAGACGAGACTTTTACAATACTACCTTCGAAAGGGGAATTTAGTTTAGAGCCCAAAACTAAGAATCAAAAATCTGTAATTCTCTACCAACCATATGCTATATTCTCTTTGGAAATATCTCCTTCGCCTAAAATTACACTTACAAAAAATAAGAATGATTATGATTTAATGAAAATTAAAATTCAAGGAAGATGCATTGTAAATTTTGATAATGAAATTGAGATAAAGCCATGTAAGGTTTTTATTGACCCCTTGGATAGTAGCTATACTGTCTATTTAAATAATGAATTAACTTTTAATTCTAAACAGCCTGAAAAGTTTCAGTAAGCCAATTACTCTCGAAAAGATTAAAAAAAAGACCTCCTCACTAGAAATCTCTAGCTGGGAGGTCGTTTATTACATTCTCTTTTACAGTTAATTAAGCAAAGAAAATCATCAAAAGTTCAATAGTAAGAAGATGTAGCTAATAGCTTAGTAAATCTGAGCTTACCTTTTTCTTTCTAGCTAGAATTTCTTCTTGAGATTCTTCTTTGATCAATTCATCAGGAGTAATCTTAAATATGGATTGGCCTTTAGTGATAATTTTACCATCTGAGTCTTCCATAAGATTCTTTGTTATGGTTCCTGAAAATGGAACAGATATTTTGTTAAACATCTTCATAACTTCGATGATGAAAAGAGGCTGTCCAGCTTTGAATCTATCACCTTCTTGAACGATAGGAGGAAGATTAGGAGCTTCTCTTGCGTAAAACATACCACCCATAGGTGCAATAATTTCATCACTACTTGCCTTAGGAGGTGGAGTTAATGCCTTAATGAAAGCATCTCTAGTCTTAGCAGCCTTAAATTCTTCAGGAACTATCAATTCAAGTTGGTCATCCACTTGTATTTTTGAAAAACCTGATTTAATTCCTATATTTGGAATGATTTTCAACAAATCAAGGCCTAACTGAAAACCTGCATGAGCAGCTTGAACTTCCTTCCACTTATCAGCTGTAAGCTTAGTATTTGAAGGAGCGGATGAAGCTGAAAGAGTCTTATTTAATTCATTCCAATCTTTTGGAAATCCTAATTTCGACAGATTGTTATAAAAACTCCTCGCCTCTCTTAGAATATTTTCATCATGATCCCATATCATTTCTGAAGCTGGATCATTTTTACGATTTTCTAAATGTAAATAGTGATAGAGGGAATCAAGAATCTCTATTGGATTGGTAGTGAATTCTATTTTTTTATCAGAATTCCATGATTTACCATCATGAAGCCCAATGAAGCCACCAAGAACATGAGGATTGGAAAAAAGCTTTTCTAGTGGTCTAGTTAAGAGAGTTTCCTTTTTCTTAAGAATCGATTTTTCAGTTGCATTAGCCTTTGAAAGTAATTCATTCCATAACAATTCCATATCTACATCACGATTGATTGTCTCAAGAGCACCTATCCCTGCGAGGTAGGCTGTCATAAATTGAGTAGATGGTTTTGCCATCGCATCTTTGCCAAGAAACCAAGAAGCAAGTCCATAGTGTACCGAAAGATTTGTTTCGAGATTTTGACCACGAAGTTCTGTTGTTCGCAAAATGTTCGTTAGCCTCTCAAGATTATCTCTACGATTAACACCATGAGTGATTACAAGAGCAATATTGGAATCATAGGCTCCTGCCAAATTGTAATGAACGAAAGCCCCCGTGTCAGGGTTACGAGTTCCAATACCTTGGTCATCTCGAATCTCATCCGAGGATGGATCAGACCAAGAATTGATCAAACCTCCGGCATGGGGCTGTAAGGATCTATTGGTAGCATTGATCCTAACCTCTGCACCAGAAATATTTCGAACAACTCGTTCGGGTTTAGGAACTCTAGCAGCATGTAGAGAAATCACTGCCATTGCTTCTATCAATGAATCTAGGTAAAATACCTCAGAGGAGTTGGCTGGGTTCACAAATTTTAACCTGTAAGCCATCTCTGTTACCCTGTGTTCGACTTGTATCCGGGTATTCATCTCCATGAAGAAGTGATTCGTTCCTTCAACAATGGATTCAAAAGTTGATACGGAATTCAATTGAACAGCAGCACCAAAAACCTCTGCCTGTGATTCCATCTCTTGCAGGCATTTCAGATCCTTTTCTAAGACAGCTGCCTTGCTTGGAGAATGGGGTTTATAATTCGATATTTCTTCGTGCAGTTGTTCCTGGGTTAAGGATAGTTCCAAAAGCTTTTGTTCGTGCATTTGAACGGAACAATCTCTCCCACCTAGAGATAAACACCATACACCATTTCCTATCACTTGGATTTCATTGTGGCGTGTATTCTCAATATTAAGTTCAATTAAGAAGTTTCGATTGGAGCCAGGAGCGACCACTTTGGATTCAGCAAGAATCTCCATAACAGCAGATGATATTTCGTCCTTTGTTTGGACGACTCTCTGTCCTTTTCCACCACCTCCTCCGATGTATTTGAAACGAATTCTTTTGCCTGGAAATTTTTTCCAGATTTCTTCTGTTCCAATCACTGCTTCTTTTTGTAAATCAGCTATAGTAACAAGTTCTTTGGATTTATCATATGAGGCTTGAAGCAATAGCTCAGCATTTTCTTCAAGGGATACATTATCATTGTATGAAAAATCTAGGGAATGTTCCTTAGCAAGCTTAGTAATAGCGTCTTTAGTATTTCCGAATTTGCGAACTAAAGCTAAGGCTGTCACATTATCAACACCTGGAGTTACAGAAACATCCAAAGAACGTGCTAATTTCTTAGCCTCATCTTTTGCACCTGCCTGGCGAGCAACATGAGAGGATGGTCCCATGAAGGTGATGCCTGCCTCTTCTATTGCTTCAATAAATTCAGCATCTTCAGCCATGAATCCATAGCCCGCAAAGATATGAGAGTATCCATAGTCTTTCGCAATGCCAATGATTTGTTTGATTCTTTCTAATTTTTCTTCTGCACCTGCACCCATGTAATCAGGAACTCTATGAACATTTTCAGGAAATTCAAAATCACGTAACTCTGGAGCAAGAGCTTTGGGATAAACGATAGAGTCTTTTTCGGAAAGTAAGATTCCGTATTCTCTTACTCCACTTACTTTGAAAACCTCGATAGCTTCCTTACGAACAGGCCCTCTACAAACGATAAGACATTTTATACTGCTTATATCAAAGGATCTTATCCATTCAGAATGGGAGTCTTTGAATTGAATTCTTTTTAAATTTTGGTCGAGCATGCTTATTCGAACTCCCTTTGGATTCCACCCATAGCTGAGGGTTGGTAACGTTTCATTAAGTAATTAAGATTCTTCGCAAGAACTCTACGAGTAAAACCTGGAATGATGATGCTAGATACAGAACCCAAGGCCAAAGCTTCTTTTGGATTCATTAGTTCTCTTTCGTATTGCTGGGAAATTTTCATTAACTTTTCATCCCGAATGCGAGCAGCCTCATCACTTGGCATTCCTTTAGCAGTATTAGCTTTGAATTCCTTGTGTAAGGCACCTACCTCATCCTTATAAACATATTCCTTTCCAGCTGGACCCATTACAGCAATTCGAGCTGTTGGAAGTGCAAATACTAAATTTGCTCCAGTGAAATAGGAATTGAAGGTAGCATAAGCACCTCCAAAAGCATTTCGGATAATCAAAGTCATACGAGGAGTTCTCAGATCAATGATAGAATCAAGAAGTTTGCGACCTTCCAAAACTATACCATTGTGTTCTTGGTCTTTGCCAGGAAGAAAACCTGTAGTATCTTCTAAAAAGATCATAGGAATATTATAGAGATTGCAAAATCTTACAAATCTTGCACCCTTTCTCGCTGCACCAATATCGATTTGTCCTGAAGATACAGCCGAATTATTCGCAAGAAATCCAACAACATGCCCGCCTATTCTTCCGAAGGCTGTAATCATATTCCTTGATCTTTGTGGTTGCAATTCAAAGTATTCACCATGGTCACAAATTTGTTGAAGATAGAGAGTGATATCAAAGGGAGTATTCATTCCAGTAGGCGAATTAAAAGTTTTACGGAACAAAATGTCTTCTTCATAAGTGAATCGATCTATGGTATCAGAAGTAGGATGAAAAGGAGCATTCGATCTATTGTTATCTGGTAGATAAGAAAGCAATCGTATTGCCGTTCTAAGACTTCCAAGCTCGTCCCCAGTTACTAAATCAACCACACCACTTTGTCCGTGAACTTTTGGTCCACCAAGATCATCAGCAGAGATGTCTTCACCGAGTACACTCTTTACAACACCAGGACCAGTTAAACCAAAGAAAGTATTTTCACACTGAATCATAAATGATCCCTGTCTTGGAAGATAGGAACCACCACCAGCGTTGAATCCAAACATCAACATGATACTTGGGACTGCACCAGAGATTTTACGAAGTGCAGTAAAAGCATCCGAATAACCATCTAGCCCACCAACACCAGCCGGAACATAGGCTCCAGCTGAGTCATTCATTCCAATCAGGGGAATACCATGCTCACCAGCCATTAGAATGTGGCGGGCTAATTTGTTCCCATTTGTTGCATCCATGGAACCAGCTCTAAGAGTAAAATCATGTCCATAAATTGCAACATCACGATCTTTGATTCGAATAATACCTGTTATAATGGATGCACCATCTAGGTTTCGACCCCAGTTTTGGTAGAGGATATTGGGCTCTTCTTTGGTAAGAACTTTAATTCTTTCCCATACAGTCATTCTATGCTTAGAATGCTGAACGCGAATACGATCTTCCCCTCCGCCAACAAAAGGCTTCTTGACAAGCTCATGACCGAGTTCTAGAGCCTCTTCATAGATACCTTTCTTGCTGGTATTTTCTTGGGTTAAATCTTTTAAAGGATCATTCAGTGATAGTGTAGTGTTTTCCATAAATAGTATTATACCTGGATAGATTCTTCTTCCAGATTTTTAAAAATACGGAAAAAAGAAAGATATTTTTCTAAGTAATGGCTTCTTCCATAGTTTTACGAATATGAAACATTGTGTTTAGATCCACAATTTCGAAAACTTTCTCAACGGCAGGCTTGAGATTGGTAAGAATTAATTTATTTTCTTGTTCCTTGGAATGCTTTAAGGAGGCAACTAGGATTCTTAGTCCTGAGGATGATACAAAGGGAACATTTTCTAGATTGATGATAATTGTTTCTGTATCGTTTTTCTGAATTTCTTGGAGGAAGGCCTTTTCTATCTTATGGATGCTATGAACATCCATATTTCCCATGATATAAATAATTTTCGAATGTTCTCTGATTTCTACTTTAAATTCCATAGGATGATTCCATTATTTTAGTTTTTTCTCAAGAAGCCAAATATTGGTATTTTCTTCTCTTTTGTATTCGACCTTATCCATCAACTTTTCCATGAGAAAGACACCAAAACCGCCTCGTCTCTCTCCACTGAGATTGGCTTCCACTGAGGGTGGTTTAACTTCCTTTCGAATGAATTCTTTCCCATTATCTTGCAGACGAACTGTAATTTTACTACCATCGAGACCTATAGCACAAGAAATTGATGGATGATCCACCTTTAAGTCTTTATAACCATGAATTACTATGTTTGTAGCAGCCTCATCGCAGGAAAGTAAGATATCTTCCAATATTAAATCAGGTATATTGCGTTCCCGTAAACAATCATTCACAAAATCCCTAAGTTTAGGAATTTGAGAAGTAGTAGCTGGGAAAACCCTATTGAATTGAAAGTCATCTTTAAACTTCAAGATCATTACCGTAAAATCATCAAATTGCTCTGCTCCATCTGCATATTCAACAATTAAATTGTATAACTCATCGATTATTTGCTGAGAACTTAAATGCTTTCTATCAATGATTTCTTGTATGAATCTCTCTAAGCCAAACTCTTCTTGGCTGGAGTCTTTTTCTTCTATAGCACCATCCGTATAGAAAACAAAGAGGTCTCCAGGTGACACCTTGATATTTCCTCCATGGTAGTTTCCAACAGGAACTACTCCCAAGGGTGCTCCTTTTCCTTTTAATAATTCATAAGAATGATCCGATTTGATCCAAATTTGATCATTATGCCCTGCGGAGGCATACTGTATCTCCATGGTTACAGGGTCATAGTGAATGTAAAAAAGTGTTACAAACATACCTGATTGTGAGTCTTCATAAATCAAGGAGTTAGCTTGGGTTAGAATCTCGTCAGGTAAAAGTAAATGGTTTCTAGAAAGTGTTCGGATAATGGAGGAAGATATCGCCATAAAAATTGCAGCAGGTAAACTCTTACCCGATACATCGGCAACTAAAAAGGCAAATTGTCCATCTTCATATTGGTGGATATCATAGAAGTCACCGCTGACTTCTTTGGCTGCAACAGATTTAACTCCTAAATCAAAATTGGAATGTGTGGGAATTCTATCTGGGAGAATATTCTTTTGTATGTTCTTGGTAATTTCAATTTCTTTTTCAATTGCTTTTTTAGCAATCATCTCAATACCTAATTTGATATTCTCATATCCTTTGATCAATTGTGAACTAATTGTCTTAAGAAGCATGAGATCATTTTCACCAAAAGGACCTTGAGTCTTCTTCCCAGAAATACATAGTATGCCAAAGGGCTTATCTCCAGAGATGGAAAGTGGCAGAAGAATATGGGAACCAATAATGAATTCTTTGTCTAGATAATCTTCAAGGCCATCCTTAAGACCTGTAGAGCTAACAATCGTATTGTTGTAAAGAATGGATTCTATAATAACTGAATCTCGGATAAAATTCTCTTTAAACCATTCTTCCTTTCCATCAATGATAGCAATTACTTCTATTACCTGTTTAGCTCGATTCACTATCATAGTAGCAACAATGGATGCGTTCATTTCGTTCGCTATTATTTGATTTGATTTCTTGATAAGGTCAGCTTCTGTATGGGATTCCATTACAGCCTGTCCAAGCTCAAATAAAGAAGCGAGTGTGCTAACTTTTTCTTTTAATGTATGATTGGTTTCTTCAAGATTATTTAAGAGTTTGGTTTTCTGAATGGCGAGGGCACAGGATGTTGCAAAACTTAAAAAAAGATCAAGATCTGCTTGTGAAAAATTGTTTCTATCTATCGTATTGATAGCCTCAATTATACCTATAACTTCATCCTCTACCACCAAGGGAGCAGCAAGAATATTTCTTGTAGTGAAATTCGATGCTTGATCGACCTCTCTAAAAACACGAGGATCATTGATTGCATCATTGATTATCATTGGTTTACGCGAGATAGCAACTGATCCTGCTATGCCCTGTCCCATAGGAACCTTAATTTTGGAAATTTCTTCTTTTTTATCGCCAGTGACTATATGGAAATATAAAAATTCCTTACTAGGATCAACTAACATTAAAGATGAGCCCTCAGATCGAAATACTGATTTAGCTGATTCCATTATAGATTCTAAGAGAGTATTCAGATCTAAGGATGAGTTAATCAAACCGGAAACACGAATGATTTCTTCTGTTTGGTATTCCAATCGATTGTTTTTTTGATGGATATTCGAATTGTCCAATAGAAGAAGTATGGAGGTAATTAAGGAGGTATATACATCCTCATTCGAATCATAAGAAATAGAATCCCTTAGCAACAAACTCAAGTTAGAAGAATAATAAGAAATTAATTCAAAATCCTGGGTAGAAAAATTATCAAAGTGGTTGATTCCTTCTAAAAGGAAAACTCCCAAATCTAAGATTCCTGTTTCTTGTCCAAGAAAGCAGGCAATGTAGGATTCAGTGATAGTAATATTTTTTTCTTTGAGAGTGGATCCTTTTTTCAATAAAAGGTTCTTGCGATTTTTGAAAATATGCTTAGAAATAAGATCAGTGGTACTACCTTGCTCTGTCTTGCCATACTTAACCAATTGACCATTCTCATTGATTAAGTAAAAAGCTCCATTCTTAGCACCTACAAGTCGTTTCGCCTGACCTAAGATAAAATCAAGTATATCAGCAAGTTTGGGATCATGCCGAACATATACCTTATCCGTTTCTGAAGAAACAACTATAGATTGAGATTGAAGATCCAAATATTCCTTTTATGGTCTGCCGAATTTTAAAGATTCCTCTCGAAGTTTTTTATTGGCAACCTCGAGCTGTTTAATTTTATCTAAGGCAGACATCAATTCATCTCTTGACAAACCGGACACATTGTTACTAGCTTGGACTGTCTCTTGTGCATTTTTAAGCTCTAACCTTGAATAATCGATAATTTGTTCATACATGCGGATGATTTCATCTGAATTTGAAAGTTCTTCTTCATTCAACTTTAGAACTTTCTCATATCCTTTGATAATATCATTTTGGATTTTAATTTTCTTTTTCAAATCATCTATATTTTCTTGAGACATACGTTTTCCTTGCTACTAAACAAATCTTGACATGGAGTACAACTGCTAAATCCTGACGACATATGCGGGGACGTAGCTCAGTTGGGAGAGCGTTTGAATGGCATTCAAAAGGTCGGGGGTTCGATTCCCCTCGTCTCCAGGACTCCACTCATTTTTTCCCAGTTGCAAGTATTTCTGTCAAATTCTTTTTTCTGGATTAGCTGAATGATATTTTCTTACGAACGTAAAGGACTAGCCGAAGGACCCGAGGTTTTAATCTTCCAAGATATCTTTGATCGAAAGAAAAATCAAAGAGACATCGGCAAACCACTAGAGCCATTTTTTAAATTAATCTATATTAACCTACCAAGCGCATGGGAATGGACTAAAATCGATGTTATGAAAGACTTTAGTGAGCAATTCGATAGAGAGATCCAACCCTTATTAGAAGAATCAAGCAATCAAAAGATAGCAATTTGGAGTGGAGCTAGCTTCCCTTTTTGGCAATATATCCTGAAGGACCAAATTGATAGATTTAAAATGGGAGTTCTCTTCAATCCTGAAATGCAAAAGATCAGCCTCTATCCATTCTTACAGGATTTCTTTAAAAGTTTTAAACAAAAATCAGTATTTAGCCTTTGGGACTGGGTTTCTTTTCAACCCATACTTCTGCATCTACAAATGATTCCCAGAAAATCACTTGAGACCCTTCCATTTCCTATCCTACATTTAAGGTCAGAGGATTTAAATCGACCCTTAGAAAAAGAGGCAAATGATTGGAGTGGTATTTCGATTCGTTCTGAGTGGTATACCTTTCCTTCAGAGGATTTTGTAACGATTAAAAGTTCTACTGCAGTTAAAAAACTTTTACTTTCCCGATTCGCTGAAGAATCCAAAATAAAAAAAGATAGGATTTGGAGTATACTTCTCCAATTATAGATTTAAGAGAACTATGGCGATTAGAAAAATATTAAAAATTGGAAATCCCCTACTTCGTTCTATCAGCGAAGATGTAACAGAGGATGAAGTAAATACCAAAGATTTTAAGAAACTACTGAAAGATATGTTTGAGACAATGAAATATGCGGATGGTGTTGGACTTGCTGCACCTCAAATTGGCGTATTGAAAAAAGTGGTAGTTGTTGGATCGGAGGAAGATCCGGAAAGATACAAGGGTGCTCCCGAAGTTCCCCGCCAAATTATTTTGAACCCAATCATTGAACCTCTTAATGAGCCGGCTGACGGTTTTTGGGAGGGTTGTCTATCTGTTCCAGGAATGCGTGGTTATGTGGAACGTCCAAGCAAAATCAAAATGACCTGGAGAGATGAAAAGTATCTAGAGCACTCTGAAATTATATCTGGCTTTCGAGCTGTCGTTCTGCAGCATGAATGCGATCATTTATTCGGTGTTCTGTATGTAGATAGATTGAAGAGTCCCAAATTGTTCGGTTACAACGATGAGATCGATACAAATGGAAGAGATTTAGATTAAATCAAAAAAAGTGAGAAACTATAATGGGTTCTAAATTAGTTCAATATTTTATTGATAAAAGTATTTTTGTAAACTTATTAACAGTTTTAATTATAATAGTCGGTGCTTATACCGCAGCAACTATGAATAGGGAAGCATTTCCTAATATTGATTTTGACATTGTATCTGTCTCTACCATTTATCCTGGAGCTAGTCCTGCTGATGTTGAAAAGCTTGTCACCAAACCCTTAGAAGATGCAATTAAAGAAGTTGATGGAATAAAAGAATTTCGTTCTGCCTCCTTAGAGAATCGTTCTGGAATTGTTATTACAATAGATCCCAATACAAAAAATACAAATAAAGTTATAGATGATATTAAATCTGCTATTGACCGTGTCACTGATCTTCCAGAAGAAGTCGAAGATCCCATTGTCAATGAAATTACGACTGCAAGACAACCTGTTATTGAAGTAGATATATCTTCAAAGAAAGTTAATGGAGTTCCTGTTCTTGATGAAAAAGGACTCAAAGATAGAGCAAAAATATTAGAAGAACAACTCAAAAATATATCTGGAGTCGCAAGAATTACCAAGCGTGGTTGGAATGATACAGAAATGCATGTTGACTTAAATCCACAAGCAATGAGTTTTCTATCAATATCAAGCACTCAAATTATTACTTCTCTTAAGAATCGCAACATTAACTTTCCAGGCGGAAATATTACCGGAACCGATAAAGAAATCATTGTTAGAACCGTTGGTGAATTTGATACTCCGAAAGAAATAGAGAAAGTCTATGTAAGAAGCAATGATGCTGGTAGATCTGTAGTTTTGAAAGATGTTGCCAAAGTTTCAGAAGGATTTGTTGAAAGTCAGTATTTAGATAAGGTGAATGGTCACACTTCAATTGCACTAACTGTTATCAAAAGAGAAAAATCAGATGCTATATCAGTTGTGGATGAATCTAAGCTTGTTGTTGATAAATTTCTAGAAACTTATAAAGATGAAGTTGATATAGCTTTCGTAAATGATTTATCAAAATTTATACGACGTAGACTGGGAGTTTTACTTTCCAATGCTGCATCCGGACTGGTTTTAGTAACAGCCTCTTTGTTTATCTTTCTTGGTTGGAGAATGGCAATCATGACTGCGATAGGAATCCCAATTTCTTTTGGGATGTCCTTTATACTAATGAATTATTTTGGGATGACTCTCAATCTTATTACTATGTTAGGACTTATAATTGTGATTGGTATCATTGTTGATGATGCCATCATTATTTGTGAGAATGTCTATCGATTAATTGAAAAAGGTATGAATCCTTACGAGGCAGCTTTAAAAGGAACCTCAGAAGTTATTGCTCCAGTAACTGCAACCATTACAACAACTGTAGCCGCCTTTGCTCCTATGCTATTTATGACGGGTATTTTTGGAAAATTTATTAAGTCTATTCCATTGGTAGTTATTCTTTGTTTGGTGTCATCCCTTTTTGAGGCCTTATTTATTTTACCATCCCACCTCTATGATATCAGTAAAAATTCAAATGTAGCCGGTGAGGTAAAAGAAGAAGGAGATTGGTTCAAAAAATTCAAAGAAAAAACCTACCTTCCCATGTTAGCACTAGCCCTTAGAAATAAGTATAAAACCGTAGGACTTATCTTACTACTTTTAGTTGGAAGTATATTTGTTCAAGTTACTCTAGGTAAGTTTAAATTATTTCCAGGAGCTATTGAAACCTTCCAAATCAAAATCACTGGAGATACAGGACTTAGCTTAGAATCTACAGAATTATTTACGGATGCCTTAGAGAAGGAAATCTTATCCTTAGAGAAGAACGAGGTTGAGAATTTTGTAACTAGAGTTGGTATTATTCAAAAAGATGCCAACGATCCTTTTACAAAACGAGGCAAAAATTATGCGCAAATACTTGTTTACCTTACTCCAGACGATGATAGGGAAAGATCTACCGAAGAAATTATCAGTATAGTGAGAGACAAGACGGCCTATCTCTTGAATGAAAAGGCCTTAGCCGTCCGAAGACAAGCTGAGGAAAGAGAAAAGGAACAACTTAGAAAAAAGGGCAAGGAAGTATCTGACAAGTCCAATATGGTCTTAACTGCTCCAGCTGAATTTGCAAAACTCAGAGGTCAGTTGGTAAACTTAGAATTTGAAAAACTGGCTGGTGGACCTCCTGTTGGTAAGCCTATAGCTATAGAAATCAAAGGGGATGATTTTGCCACCTTACAAAAAATCTCCGAAGACTACAAAGCAGTCCTAACGAAAATAGATGGAATCACAGATATAGGTGATGACTTTGTAGATGGTAAGGATGAAGTTAGGGTTTATGTGGATGAATCCTTAGCTTCCTTTGCAGGGGTTTCTGTTTTTCAAATTGCAACTGCAATCAACACAGCCTACCAAGGAACTGTAGCCACTAAGATCAAACGATCTGATGAAGAAGTGGATGTTCGGGTTCGCTTCCCCATCAATTTTCGAGACTCTTTAGATTCGTTGCGTAGTATCTTTGTCAATAATATGGCTGGCAATCTTATTCCTGTTTCTAAAATGATTCGTTATGAAAGATCGCCAGGAAGAGCATCCATCAATCATTTAGATGGAAAAAGACTCATTACGGTTGCGGCGAATTTGGACGAGACCGTAACAACATCCAGAGAAGCAAATCTAAAGGCTGTTAAACTTGCATCAGGTATCATAGATAAATACCCAGGTTACACCGTTCGGTTTTCAGGAGAAAATAAGGACACAGAAGAATCTCTCGCTTCCTTGGGTCGAGCCTTCTTAGTCGGATTACTCATTATCTTTATGATTTTAGCTTCCTTATTTCGCTCTTTATTACAACCTCTTTTAGTCATGTCAGCGATACCCTTTGCATTGATAGGGGTTATCATTGCTTTTGTCTTCCATGGAGAGTATTTTTCCTTCTTGGCATTTCTTGGAATTGTAGGGCTTGCGGGAGTTGTAGTGAACGATTCAATCGTTCTCGTTGACTGTGCGAATCAATTGAGACTAGACAATCCAGAAATGCCTATTTATGAATTGTTAATCGAAACTGGATCTATTAGATTGCGCGCCGTAGTTCTAACTACCGTTACTACTGTTCTTGGTTTACTGCCCACTGCCTACGGAATTGGAGGTAAGGATCCCTTTTTGGTTCCTATGGCTCTAGCCTTTGGTTGGGGCTTAGTCTTTGCATCCTTAATTACACTCTTGGTAGTTCCTGTATTTTACAGAATTTTGTATGATGCTAAACTCTACTGGTCAAGCTTATTCAAACGAGTGAAGACAGCTTATATCAGTAGATAAATTTTTGATTTCTTATTGAAGATTTTTATAAAAGCTTAGATTCAAGATTCAATTCATAGATAGACAATACAAGCAAATATAAAAGGTAGTAATATTGCAATTACCATGAAAACTTCTACTGTAAAAATTATTCTAGAAGTCTTGGTAGATTAAATAGCGAATTCAACCTATAAGTGCAACGGTTTAGGTAGTTCCCCAAAAGACTT
>JAKRSH010000016.1 GCA_022402465.1 Leptospiraceae bacterium
GGTGGCTTTTGGATTACAGAAGGAATGGGTGTTTCTTTGTTTAGCCTAGAGTGAAATTATAATATAACAACACTCCAGTGAGCCATTGACCTCTTTCGCAAGCAAGCCATGGATGGCTTGCCTCGGCATTTGGAGCAAGGATGCGGAACATGCCGACGAAAGAGGGCAAGGCGAACCATCTTTCTCGTCGCATCCTGGAATTAAAATTCTCTTCCAACCTAGGAGGACGGATTGTTCTTCCCACCGCTTGCGAACAGGACGTTCGCAACTTTCGCTTTTGGGCAGGAGGCCCAATGGCGAAATGGGAAGGACAACCGCCCGCACTCCATATCGTTTTGGCTCGAAAGGGTAAATCCTCGTTTGGTGGGTAGAAATCAACTAACTTAAAAATATATTTACAATTTTTAATACATCGCATATTTTGATTAATTGTGGATGAATTACTGATATACTTCCGCCCGAACCTGTATGTGGAATGGAATCAACTAGCAATGATCTATGCGGCTTCTGCTTATGGCGTAGGAAGAGCAAAAGATAAAAATCAAGGAGATTTCTGGAAACATAATGATATAAGTAGAGATTTTGATTCAGTCATAGGAAAAGAAGGAATTCTTGGAGCATTAGTAAAAGGATGGGATAAATTCAAATGTAACTTAGAACCTTCTATTGGTCATTACCAACGTAAGTTGGAGTATGAAAGAGATTCTATCATAGGAATTTCTTGTCCTTTATGGGGAACCCTTGAAATATGTAATGCAATTTATAATCTATTTAGATGGAAGCATAGTATAGAAGTTCAAGTATCAGATTTGATTAGCATTCAAATAACATTTGTAAGTGTAGAATGTGATCAAGGATATACAGTTGGAATAACAAGCTCTGGAGGATCTATTGAATTTAGTGATATGCCATATAACGACAGATTTTGTTTTAACACAGGATCTTAGCCACCTCCAGCTCAACCAAAATAATAAATTTTACAAAAAATAATAGGAAATTAACAAATGTTAAAAAAAATATTTATTTTCTTAATTATTCCATTCTTATTTTATTGTCCTAGAAACGGTGGGATAGACTCTAAAAATACAGTCTCTTATAAAGAAGCAAAAGAAAGAATTAGGCAATTGAGTTTATTATTTGTATCTCGTGGAATTAATCTTGATCCTTTTCAATTGGGAATCATTGGTGAGTTAGAACCCACTAGTAATTGTAATCGAAATATTCACTATGACGAAAAAGAGTTCGAAAATTGTGAACAAATAATAATTTTATTTTTTCTTGGGAACCCTAATACAAAGAATACTGGAATACAATCAATTGATATCTTTAGGAATATATGTAATGTAAAAAAAGTATATTTTCTTGAAGATGGTAACCTTGATGGAGAAATTAATACCTGTAAGTTGAAATAAAAATAATATGAATTTAATCTTAAATGAGTATGAGGTTTTGGAGTGATCCCAAAAAACTGGAAGTGACATTAAACTTGCCAAACGCAGAGTCATCCCATGATGACAAGAGAAAGATACAGTCTGGAATTTAAAGAAACATTAGCGATGGAAATATTTTCAGGACAATCAACAGCATCCAAAATATTTAAAATGCAATAAATTAGCATAGATGAAAACAATACTAAGAAAAATATCGATAAAAAAAGGAATGATGAGCATAATAACATTATATTTATGAATGAATTGATCTTTCGTATTTTAATATTATTCAGGATAAGAAATAACATAATTATGCTAGTAAATTTATACAGAGATCATTTATTAGTAAGCGCCTAGTGTTGTACTTGCATTTATAGGATTATGATTAGAAAAATATTTATATTAATTATCGTTCATTTTAACCTTAGTGGATGTATAAAATATAGTATTCAAGAATACAATGATTGTTATATTGAAACTTCTAAGGGCGAAACCTGTCACTCATACGATGACTATGTAAAATATAAACAATTACAAAATAAATATCCCAAAGCTAAAAATGGAATAGGTACCCGATACCAAGATGAAATCAAAGATTAATAAATATTTTTTTAATGAAATATAAATAACTTTAATATTTATCTTATACTATATAATAAAGGAAATGACTTATGGAAAAATATATTTACTGTAAAATTATCCCTTTAGCAATATTATTTATATTAGTAATATTTTCATGCAAATCTGAAAGAGAAAAATGTTACGATGATAAAAGTTTTTATTTTAATTACTGCTTGTTAGATAGTTTAAATAGAAATGAACAAAAAATATCATTTGATCCTGCAAATAACCTATTCTGCAGAATCTGGCTTCTGAGAGAATTAGATTGTGAAGGTAAGGAAGGTTTCTTGCCTTACTCTTTATAAATCAAAGTGCGTCTCGCAATAACTAATTAATTGGACATATTTTCTATTGCATTGGAGGAATTTCTATGTTTTTGGATTTAAAAAGCTAGATTAATTAAATATAGAGGTAAAAAAATCTATTTATCATCCAACGAGGAAGAATTCAGCTTTTAGCCCCATGATTTGGTTTATAAGCCAATAATTCATCCTGGGGTAACCTCGAAAAATATATTTCATGCGAGAATGACCCAGCACCACTAAGTTGCTTAGATAACGTCCAAAATCTTTCGCAAAATTGGAACTTCAAAAACTCTCCCATTA
>JAKRSH010000017.1 GCA_022402465.1 Leptospiraceae bacterium
CTTAGATTTTAATTTTTGAATTTCTTCCAGTTCTTGTAAAGCAGCAGACCAATCTCCCGATTGGTAGAGTGCTCTGGAAAGATAAAGCCTTGCTAAGGAAAAATCTTCCTTTTCTGAGATAACTTTGAGAAATTTTTCTCGAGCTAAATTGTATTCTCTGGCGTTGTAGTGTAAGAGCCCATTCTGGAAATTTTTGTAAGCTCTTTCTTCTCCTGTTTTGAATTTAGGAAAGTCCAAGCCAAGAAAGAGTAGGCATAGCGTTGCAATGATCCCTATTCTATAATGAGACATAATTTCAATACTCCTTGCAATCCTAACTTCGTCAATCTATTTAAATGATCGGACAATTTGCCGAAAACCCCAAGATCAGCTTATCTTGACAGGGCAGGTAAAATCAAAAATCTGGTTTTTAAACTATGAGCATTGAAAATCTACCATCTGAAGTCAAGAGAAGACGAACTTTTGCAATTATTGCTCACCCAGATGCTGGTAAGACAACGCTTACAGAAAAATTATTGCTCTACGGTGGTGCAATTCAGCTCGCAGGAATGGTTAAGGCAAAGAAAGACCGAAAAACAGCCACTTCAGATTGGATGGCTATGGAAAAAGAAAGAGGAATTTCAATTAGTTCTGCTGCCTTACAATTTGAATATAAAGATCATGTTTTGAATTTATTAGATACACCAGGTCATGAAGATTTTTCAGAAGATACATATCGTACTTTGATGGCTGCCGATACTGGAGTAATGGTTTTGGATGCTGGTAAGGGTGTTGAACCACAGACTATTAAACTTTTTAAAGTTTGTAGAGATAGGGAAATCCCGATTCTAACTTTTATCAATAAAATGGACAGACCTACCAAGGATCTCTTTGCTTTGTTAGACGAAATCGAAAAAGTTTTGGGTATAGCAGCAATTCCATTGGTATGGCCACTAGGAACCGGACCAGATTTTAAGGGTGTGTATTCTCTTATTGATAAGAAATTGTATCTCTTTGATAAGTCTCCAGGCGGTTCTAAGAAAGCTTCTTTTCAGATGACAGGTGTTATGGATCAGACTCTGGATGACAATTATGACCCTGACTTAGTAAAGAAATTTCGTGATGATATAGAGCTTATAGAGGGAGGTCTAGGTAACTTTGACAAAACCGATTTTCTTAAGGGAAAATGCTCACCTGTATTTTTTGGATCAGCAGTTAATAATTTTGGTATCGAAATTTTCTTAGAACATTTTCTCGGTCTTGCTCCAGCACCAGATCACATTCCGCTTTCTTCTGGTAAGTTTTTAGATCCAGTTGGATCTCCTTTTTCTGCTTTTGTTTTTAAAGTTCAAGCTAACATGAATAAAATGCATAGAGATAGGATCGCATTTATACGAATAACTTCTGGTGTCTTCGAAAGAGGAATACAAGCAATTCACAATCGTTTGGATAAACCAGTAAAATTAGCAAGTTCTTTCGCTTTCTTTGGTCAAGATCGTAACACAGTAGATATAGCTTATCCTGGTGACATTATAGGAGTTATCAATCCAGGAACTTTTCAAATAGGCGATATTTTATCAACTGGCAAAGCGCCCGATCTAAGACCACTACCAGTTTTTGCTCCTGAGATTTTTGCAACACTTTCCTGCACTGATACATTATCTCTAAAAGGATTTAAAAAGGGTTTGGAACAATTAGCTGAAGAAGGCATCCTGCATTTATTTTCATCCAAGTCCATAGGATCAGGAAATCCTATTGTTGGAGCCATGGGTCGATTGCAATTCGAAGTATTTCAAAGAAGACTATTAGATGAATATAAAGTTGAAACAAATCTAAATGCGCTTCCTTATGGAATTTCACGTTGGATACGACAAGAAGATATTTCTAAATTGCCATCATCTGCAAATTTAGTGGTTGATAAGAACCAAAACTCAGCCTTGCTTTTTGAATCTGAATGGGATATGAATTATTTTTCAAAGAATTATCCTGAGATACTTCTCAAAGAGCATCCAAATCTGGTCGTATAAAAAAAGCGGCAGCTAAATGGCTACCGCTTAAGACTTTAGGTGTATTGGCAGAATCTCTCAACACTGCCATAATAATATACGAAAATTATAATAAAATTACACTTTAAATATTGAAAATTGTATTGTTCCTTAAATCACCAACTTCCCATAATCAATCTTATGTCTCATTAGCTAGATACTCCTTTTGTATAGAAAGGCACATCGGTAACACAATGGATCGCTCACATAGGTAACACATTGGATCGCTCACATAGGTGACACATTTTTAGTTTATTCTTCAATTGTAAATATAAGCTTCTGATATTTCAACACTTTACCTGTATACAAATCCAATAGTCCAAGAATAGCATTTGCAAAAAAAATCCGACAGTGCCTATCTGATATTTCTTCAAATCCTATAATTTCACCGATCAATGGATTTCCAAAGAACACTCGATGAGAACCATATTGCGCAAAACCACTTTGATGAACTTTATCTGCAACTATATGAGTTGGATAAGCAACCTCTCTAACCATGGATGGATATTCTCGTGTTGATGGTTTATAAATTTTAGAAGGAGTTTCGAATGCTAAAGCTTCATGAGGTCGTATTGTATTAAATTCTTTTATAAACTCATCAAATGCTATTTGCTGTTGCTTTAAAGAAGATCGTGGTGGAAGAGCTGTCTCTTCTTTAAGAGTTCTATGCATCCTTTCATGACGACCATTTTGTCCTGGCTTTCCTGGTTCAATTCTTTCAGGTCGAATTCCTAATTTTAACCACCAAACAGATAATTTCGTTAGACCACCAATAGCTTTACTTGCTAAGGGAGATCCATTATCAGACTTGATTGCTAATGGAAGTCCATATTCTTTAAAAACCCTTTCAAATACTGCCTTAGTTGCATCGACATTGGTTTTCTCAAGGATATCACAAGCTAGAAGATATCGGCTATGTGCATCTGTGATTGTCAATGGATCACATCGTTTTCCATTACCCACAGTGAAGTGTCCCTTGAAATCCACACACCAAACATCATTTGGTGCATATACATTTGAAAATGGAAATAAAGATTGTGGAACCTTTGCTCGTTTCTTTTTAGTTTTTATTAAACCTTTCTTTAAAAGTATTTTACCAATTGTAGTTTCACTTGGTATTCTTTTTAAACGATGGAATTTAGCCTTGAGTAAAGGTCGAAGTTTTTTTGGTCCCCAGGATGGATGATCTTCTCTCAATGAGACGATTAAATCAATTATATTATCGGGGGTTGCGTTTGATTGAGTTTTACGTTTTCTTGATTTATCTTTTAGTCCATCGACACCTTCAAGTTCGTAATTCTTTAAGTATTTATATCCAGTTTTTCTGGAAATGTCAAAGTCTCGACATAGGTCTGAAAAGTTCCAAGAGCCACTTTTAACTGCTGCAATAAATTTTATTCTTTCTTCGATCACTTTGGTTTCCTTCCATGGCATCGGATTTTCCTCCGATACACATTTTAAGTGTCACCTATGTGAGTTGTCTGCTTTGTTACCTCTCTGACCTTCTCAAAAACTTATGGATGCTACAAAGATCAATAGGACTGCCCATTCAATCAAAGGGGCATCTCTTACGATGCGATTTAATCTTTTAGCTAAAATAGCGGGAAGAATTGAATATGCTACTAGTAATAATTCTCTTGAGAATATAGAATCCCTACTTAAAGAACTCAGAGAAGAATGGGACATCGTAAAGACTATACTAATGCACAAAATAAAACAATAGATATTCGTTCAATATGATTCACTAAATAACAAGCATTACTTTAATACATATTCACTACCAAGTAAATTTAGCTAGACTAATGACTTGCTATTGTCAATAAATTAATGATATCAGGAACCCCCTGAACAGGGGGTTTAATTTCTAAATTCCGGATTGATCCCAAGGGGAATCGTTTTAAATTATCCTAAGACCAAGACCTCGCAGTTTTCTAAACTTAGTATATGGAAAAGATTAAAATATTGAAATCATACATTCAAATATCAGGATATATTCTATGTTTTATTGGAGTTTTATTTTTCCACCAATGCACACCCCCAGAAGCGACGAAAACAGCTCCCAAAGTTGAAAGAGGTGCAATCGATTTAAGTTCCTGGGATTTTGAAAAAGATGGTAAGGTGAGTCTGAACGGTGACTGGGAGTTTTACTGGTCTGAACTCTTTGAGTCCTGTGGTAAAAGTACTTGCGGGGAAGACTCTGTAGCCTACCAGACTGTTCCTTCGGAATGGCAAAATTTGGGATATGATCCCTTTGGATTCGCAACCTATCGACTTAAAATTAAAATGCCTGCTTGCTCACCTACTCTATCCTTTGATTTTATTGGAGCTGGATCTGCTTATAAATTATTTATTGACGGAAAAAAGATCCAAAGTTCTGGCGAAGTCGCGAGATCATCTGAAGAAGCCTCGCCTAATTGGACTCATGAAATGATTCCAGGAACAGCATTACAAGGGAATGCAAACTGCAATCTCTCTGAAACTAAACCGAAATCTATTAGCCCTAATGAGCATGAGATTGTTATACAAGTTTCTAATTTTTCTATCTTCCGTGCTGGATTCTGGAGTCCATTATCAATTTTCCAAGATTCCGTTCTTAAGACAAATTTCAAGAACACATACACCCTGGATATTTTTGTTGTCGCAACCTTATTTATAATTGGACTCTACCATCTCGGAATCTACTTCAATCGAACAAGCGATAAAACTGGATTGTACTACGGGCTATTTTCTTTGCTATTCGCTTTCCGTACTATCGTTGCTGGGGAAAGAATCATTACAGAATACTTTCCTAATCTGCCATTTGAATTATTAAATCGATATGAAATATTCTCATTCTATGTTGGAGTTCTTGTTTTTTTTCAGTATGTACAGAATTTATTTCCAGATGAATTCAATTCAAAAATAGTAAAAGTATTCAATATATTTTATATCATTGCTTCAATAATTCCATTAATTACCTCTATGAAATACTACTATGCATCTCTTCAATACGTTCAGATAGCGACATTTCTAATCATTCTCTACATTATTTATATTTCTATTAAAGCGATGACTCATAGAAATCGGGGAGCAGGTTTATTTCTATTTGGATTTGTGATATTTGGCATGTCTGTTATTAATGACATGTTAGTTGGATCAAGCGTATACTATGCACCTACCTTTTCCAGTATTGGATTTGTTTTTCTTATACTAGTCCAAGCACAGATTCTATCAAGAAGATTCGCCCAAGCATTTGCGGAATCAGAAAAATTAACAGAAAACCTATCTCGTCTAACGGGGAACCTAGAAGAGATGGTCAAAGAAAAAACCAAAGAACTCTCCCATTCCAAGGAGGAGATGGAATTACTTTATAAAGATACCGAATCTCTCAATAAATTGATTAAAAGTATCAATGAAGAGCTTGATATAAAATTGATTATGCAGAAAGTGTTTCGATATGTAAAAGAAAATTTCAACTTTCAATACTATACAATATTTAATGTCTCAGATGATAATAAATATTTACGAGTAGTTGATGCAAATTTTCCTGCTCACGTAAGTACTGAAGATAGATTAAAATACTTAAGTTCCGAAATACCAATAAACGAAGATATAGGGGCTCATACTTTTGTAATAAAAAGTAAACGACCCTTCTATGTTCCTAATACATTTTCTCCAAGACTCCAAGATGGTTTAGTAAAAGAAGAAAAATTTGCTATTGAAACTGGAAATTTCAAATCTATGCTACTGATTCCATTGATTTTAAATAACAAGCCAGTTGGTACTATTGATTTTTCGAATGAAGGTAAGATGATTATTTCTAAAGAAAATATTACAAAACTTTCTATTCTTGGTGAAAACCTTGCTGGGATAATTTACGGGTCTAAGCTATTTAGAGAAGTTGTTAGTGCTCAAGAGGAAACAAAACAAGCTCTCAAAGATTTGCAATCCTCTCAAAATCAATTGGTTGAATCTGAAAAACTAGCAGCTTTGGGTCAATTAGTTGCAGGCATTGCTCATGAAATTAATACTCCAATCGGAGCAATTAAAGCTACTGCAAGTAATCTACAAAATTCTCTTTCTGATTTTTTTACCTACACTCCTGATTTGATCAAATCTTTAGATTATGATAAAATTAAATTAATAGAAGAATTGATTTTAAATTCTCATCCTAATAGAAGTTTATCAACAAAAGAAGCAAGAAAGCTAAGATCCTCTTTGGAAATATCCCTTTCCAAAGAGAATATTGCTCAAGCATATGAAATTTCAGATTTACTCGTTGAACTTGGGGAAACTGAGCTCAGAGATAAATTTCTTGAACTATGGAAAGACTCAAAATCATCTTCTATTGTTCAATTTGTTCGTGATTTAAGTGGAATTAAAGCAAAATCAGATGCTATCGGAATTGCAGTTGACAAGACAAGTAAGATTATCTATGCACTGAAAGCTTACACTAAGAAAGATACTTCTGGAGTTAAAGAAAAGGTAGATATTCATGATGGCATAGAATCTGTTCTTACAATTTATGAAAATTACCTCAAACAAAAAATTACTCTTGTTAAAGATTTCGGTGAAATCCCTTTGGTCTCATGTTTTCCATCGGACTTGAATCAAGTATGGACTAACCTAATCTTCAATTCTATCCAAGCAATGGATGGCAGAGGAACATTAACTATAAAAACATCCTTAGATAAAGAATCAAATTCTGTAAACATCCAAATAGTTGATACGGGAAAAGGCATACCGAATGAGAATGTATCAAAAATATTTGATGCTTTTTACACAACAAAATCTGAGGGAGAAGGATCTGGAATGGGTCTGTTTATTGTAAAACAAATTATAGATAAACACCAAGCTCAAATACATGTATCATCTCGGCCTGGAAATACAAAGTTTTCTTTAAGCTTACCTGTTGTTTAGATTTAAGTTATTATTTTCATACATTCTTTTTTAAAATTTAAATTAGAAAGGAAAACAATTCTTTCTTTTAAGAATTATTTCGCACATCGAAATCCGAAATGGTGGTATTCTGGAAAATTTTCTGGAACATGGGGTCTTCTTCTTGAACTTCTTGCATAATCACTTGGCCACCACCAAGCACCGCCTTTGACAATCTTTTTGTTACCAAACTTCTCACAGGATTCTAGATTGGCGCAGGCTCCTCTAGGATTTTTACCCTGGCATTCTAATCCACATTCTTCATAAGAATTAGAATACCAATCTGCAACCCATTCCCAGGAATTCCCTGCCATATCATAAAGTCCATAACGGTATGCTGGTCTTGATCCCACCTTTTGAGTTGTCATATGATGTACAGGTGAAATTTTTTGTTTCACGCAACCTTTTCTTCCATCCTCTTCAATAATCGCATGCAAGCAAGTTGCACGTTCATTTCCCCAAGGAAAAATCTCTCCATCGCTTCCCCTTGCCGCCTTTTCCCATTCTGCTTCTGTTGGTAAACGCTTACCACGGAATTCACAATATTCTTTCGCTGAATACCAACTAAGGCCTACAACCGGTTGCCTTGCTTCGGAATATCTTGCTCCATAATTTGGAGTAATTTTTTTGCATTTTCCTGTCTTCAAGCATTGTCTACATCCTCCTGAATCTAGGCATTTTTGAAAATCTTCATTGGTAACTTCATAGAGATCGATGTAATACGAGTCCAAGTATATTCTAGCCTCAGGTTTTTCATTGGACTCATATACATTGCTACCACGGATGAATTCACCAGAAGGTATGCAAGACATGCCAACAATTGTATCCCCGCATTCTGTATTATGACTAAAGATGCTTGCAAGGTGGGAACAGTTTGAAAGCAGAATTAGGTAGAAAATAAAATTCAAAATTTTGGTTCTTCGAAAAAGTTGTTTCATAATCTGATAGGAATCCATTTTTATAATTAGAAATCAAATTCCTATGATATCAAATGTTTTTTACAAGTGGATTTATACTTTATCGAAATCTTTTGATTACTTGTTCCTGAATTTCCAAAGAAGTAGTTTCTTTGTTTTTGTTGTATTTAAATTTTTTTCAATACCATTGTCTTCTATGCCCATACAAGATCTTGATAACTCAAGGTTTTATAAGTATATTCAAATCTCCAAAACTATCTACCAAACACAGGTTCCATTCGAGGAAATAATTCAAACAGTAAAAATTAAAGAATCTACCACAAGCTATAAATTGCTAGTTCCTAAGGCTCTCGAATCAAATTGGAAGCTGAGAAATTTAAAATACCAAATATTAAAATACCCTCATAAATTTTCTGAAATAGATCCTAACCATAATAAAAGATTTCAAAAAGGATGTGTTCCTTTGAGAGAAATGATCAATGGTTACAAAAATAATAAGTTGAACGAATTGTATCTTACCTGCATTGCATCAGAATTTCCTGATTTAGTTTCTAAGGTTTCCATCGGTCAATCTGTTCAAAAACGGAATATTCCTGCATTGGTGATCAAAATTCCAAAAGTAAAAACAAATGAAAACTCTAATTTTGATTCAAATTTGTATAGGGATAAAATATTTATAAATTGTAGTATACATGCTAACGAAATTATCTCTACTGAACATTGCTATGATACTATTCAAACATTAGTTTTGTTTGAAGATAAAAATCCAATAATGCAAAATTTAGAAATTTGGATAGTTCCTATCTTAAATCCAGATGGATCTGAATTCTATTGGAACCAAGATACTAAGTTGGGAAGAAAGAATGGGAACAAAGTTGATCTAAATCGAAATTTTCCATTTAAATGGAAAAGTGGTTCAAGCAAAGCATCTTCAGGCAATCCAGAAAGTGCATATTATCGGGGAAAGCATCAAGCCTCAGAACCTGAAGTAGATGCAGTAATTAAATTGTTTCGAAAGCATAAATTTTTATTTTCGATCAGTTATCATTGTTATGCGAATGCAATTTTAATTCCCTACTCTATTGAAAAAACACAAAATCCTGAACCTAATTTAGTATCGAATCTAGCAAACCAAATGATTCAATCAGTCTACTCCTACCGCCAAGATAAACCATTTGTAGCTAAGAAAAATCTTTATGAAGTTGATGGAACGGATCAAGATACATTTTTTCATGATTTTGGAACATATGCATATTTAGTAGAATCATCCCATAGAGTGGAAAATTATAAAAATCTACCTCTGATCTTGGATGGTTTCCGACCTATAATTCAAAATTTACTATTCATTGCCAAAGACTCGTGGAAAATTCGATTGAAAATTCAAAATTCAAAAGGAGTTCCCATCATCGCGAAAATATCGAATAATGCTTTTATTTATTTTGAAGATGAAAAGTTTGAATCTAACTTGGATGGTTTTTATCATCTCTTGGTTCCCAATTCAAATAAAGTAAAAATTCAAATTAGCGCAACAGGTTATGAAGACAAAACGATTGAATTATCACCCAGCCAAGATTTTAAACAAGCCTTTATAGTCGAAATGAATCCACATACTATTCCTTAGCTTGGCGTATGAAATTCTGAGTGCTCTCTTGGACGTGATGCTTATTCAAAAACTTTTTTCTAAAAATTAAATATACTGGTATAGAAGTCAATAGTATCGACATCCCAGAAAACGCTTCTAGAGGATTTTGTAAAGCCAAGTAAATGACTAAAAAGATGCAACCTAAAATGTATACAATGGGTGTTACGGGGTAAAATGGGATTTGGTATTTAGATCTATGACCTCTTCTCTCAAATATAAATACACTGAAAGCAGTCAAAGCACTGAGAATTAGAATTGCACAAGTGATCATATAGAGCAAAAATTTAAGATCAAAAATAATAAATATAGATGCGTACATTGCTTGGAAAACGAGGGAATTGTAAGGAGATTTATAATGACTATGAAGCTTGGATAAAAATGGGAAAAATAAGCCATCTCTTGCCATAGCAAAATATATTCTTGATCCTCCAATGATTGTGGCTGAAAGAGAGCCAAGGATTACCAAGCAAAAGAAAATAGAAAAATAAAACTTAGCAGGCTCTCCAAAAACTTGGATGGCTGAGAGAGTTGCAATACCTTCATTCTTTCTAAGTTGTTCTGGGCTTAAGGTTAAAAGAAAAGCTAGATTCACAACTAGATAGAGAATTGCAACCAAGCCAGATCCATAAATGATAGTTCTTGAAATATTTTTTTCGGGATCTTTTACTTCTTCCGCAATATATGTAACCATATTCCATCCAAGGTAAGAGAAAATCACAGGTATGATTGCAATTAAAATAAAGGGAGATTTATCATAAATTTCTGTAAAGTTTGGACTTGGAATAAAAATTTGAAATTGATTTAAGTGAGTAAAGATTGCAACAGCTGCAAATATTAAAAGCCCCAAAACTTTAATGAGTGAGAGTATATTCTGAAAAATAGAAGCTCTATGAATTCCAAAATAGTTGATAATTGTGAAAAGAAAAATTGCTCCAACACCTACAAGACCTGGGTATCCTAGTTTAATATCTAAACCATTTAAAGAATAATAAAAAAAAGTATGCTTACTATCATAAGGAAAAATAAAACTTAAATATTCCCCCAGGGCTAAACCTAAGACAGAAATACTTGCAGAAAATGTAATGAGTAGTGAGGCCCAACCACTCATGAATGCTACCAGAGGAGAATAGGCTTTCTTTAAATAAATATAATCTCCTCCGGCATAAGGAAAAAAGATAGCAAGCTTTGCAAAAGTAAAAGCTCCTGCCATAGAAAAAATTGCTCCTAGCATCCAAGTCAATAAAACGAGCCAAGGATTATCTAGGATTCCATAGATAATGCCAGTAGTAATAAAAACTCCTGAACCAACCATGGAACTAAATAAAATAGAGATAGAATCTTTAAGGTTTAATGAACGTTTAAGGTGGATTTCCAAGATTGCCTACTTTGAGGATTCATAAAAATGCTTATTTTTCTATACTACCAGTTTCTTTTAATTTTTGTTGAACCGGAGTAGATTCTTGGATTGAAAATCCTTTTGAGATTTCTCTTCTTCCTTTCATAAGTGAGATAGGTGTGAGGAAGGTGCGGAACCTCATCCAGTCTTTTAAGTTTTCAATTTTTTGCAAATTGTAATGGAAGGGATATTGGTCTGGGTACTTTTCTCCATCTGGAAAACCCAGAGCAGATTTCGCTCCAATTGAGAAAGTTCGAACATGGTAACTCTTCTCATCTATGGGAAGTGCTAATATATTTTGTCTGTAGTCTTCTGGGAATCGAAAGTATTCCTCTGCATTAGAAGTGTAAACGAGTCGAATTGGAATATCCATTTCCTTGGCAATTTTCGAAATCAATCTCATTGTTCCATTGCGTTTAAGGTCGCCTTTTAAAGCACGTATTCTATTATTCAATACAAGTTGCCTCAGATGATTGTAATCATTTATATCAGTGTGAAAGGATTGAAAACCAAATTTTTTTGTCATAAAATCAAGCTCATTTAATCTAGAGGAAACTCCATAATTCTTATTCATAGCAAGCTGGAAGGCTTTTTTGTATTCTGGAAGGTCTTTTTCCTTTTTAAAGTCCCTTTCGAAAAGTTCCCATGTTTTAATTTGATTCGAAGGTAACCAAGAATTCTTAAAGCATTCATAATCTGCACAATTTCTAATTATTGCAATATGCATTTTATTTATTTTGACAACAACCGGATCAAAATCCATAAGCCAGATAAATTCACTCCGAGTCCAAGCAGCTAAAGTTAAATTCTGATCCGTCCCAACACCAATATAACCGCCTCCCAAATTTTGAATGTAAGGTTTAAAGAGATCAATTCTTCGCTCATTTGAGATCAGATAGTGATCTGCTGTTAATTTCGCTTTGACTCCACTTTCTTCAGGGACTTCAGATTGGAAAAGTTTTTGTTGGGAACTTAGTCTATGGTCTATGCTTTGGCAATTTAGAAGAATACATTTGGTTAATAAAATAAGAAAAAAGAGTCTCACAGGCTAAATTGAATATCTGTCATTCCAAAGTTCAATTAAAATATACTATAAGTTTGGTATTGAAAGGAAAAAAAAATCATAGTCAAATGAATCCTATCTTTATTCATTTAATCCAATTACATTTTTAAGGAAATTGTTTTTATGCAAAGAAACGAATTGTCTATTTGGGTATTTTTCTTACTTCTAGTTTCGATAATTCGACTATTGATGGCAAATTTTTTGCCTGTACTACCTGATGAGGCTTATTATTGGACCTGGTCACAGAATTTAGATTTTTCTTATTATGACCAAGGGCCAGGTGTAGCTCTTTGGATCTGGTTCTTTGTTTCCTTGTTCGGAAATTCAATCGTGTCATTAAAACTTGCAAGTATAATTACTTCTAGTTTGTCTTTATTTTTCTGTATGCTATCAAGTATAGAACTTCAAACTAGTAAAGTTTCAAGATTTATTTTGTTGCTACTTGGAATTTTTATACCAGGTTTCTTTTGGGGTTCACTAGTAATTATGCATGATTCTGTTCTCCTTTTATTTTGGTCTATAGGAATTTATTTCGTGCTTAGGTATTTGAGAACGAATTCTCTTTTTGATTTTATAATTATCTTTATTTGTTTAGGTTTGGGAACTTTAGCTAAGCATACTATGGTTCTTTTTGCTTTAGCATTATTGTTGTTTGCAATTTTTTCTAAAGAACAAAGAAGAATTTTTATACAACCTCGATTTATCTTAGGTATACTAGTTGGTTTCATTGTAATCAGTCCTATGATTTATTGGAACCAATTGCATGATTGGGACCAAGTAGAAGCCATCCTTAATTTGAGATCATCTGGAGGTCAACAAAGTGATAGAATTACCACTGCTTCCTATTTATCTGGCCTACTTTTGACAATTTCCCCCATATTGTGTTTAACTTTATATGGTATTTGTTTTTATTTGATTTTTGCTAAATCTAGCAATAATAACCTTAAAGTCAATTTTTTGATATGGATTACTCTACTACCTCTTGTTTTCTTTCTAATACTTTCTTTGAAGAAAGAAATTCAAGCTAATTGGGTCTTTCCTTCTTTTTTATCGGGAATATTATTAATTTCCTATGGTTGGGATTATAGTGAGAAAAGTCTTTCAGCAAAAACATCAAAAATAATTCATTCAACCATAGGCATTGGAATTGGTCTTGCCATTCTCATGAATTCTGCAGTGTTTTTTGGTAAAGAAATTTCAGTAGCATTTCGGGGAAAAATCGAACCTTATTTTACCCCTCAATATCGTTTTGCTGGGTATAAAGAAGCAATTCTTGCAATTCAAAAATTCCAAAATGAAAATGCAAAAGACTACGAATTGATCAGCAATAAATACCAGGACTCAAGTATCGCAAGTTGGTATCTAGAAGGAAATCCCTATGTTCCTTCAATGAATCTACTCCAAAAAAATCAATTTAGTTATTACCCATCTATTCAAAAAGGAGGAAATTATTTACTCTTCCATATCCAAGAGAATACATGTGAGAAATCTTTTGTGATATATAAGCCATCACTGGAGTATATGTTTGAAAAAGTGGAACAATTTCCCGAACAGGATATTATCCTTGATGGGTATGTAGTGAAAAGATATCAAATTTGGAAGCTCACAAATTTTAAAAAACGATGGGAACCTGTTTTCTTGGATCTATTGCAAACAACTCTTTTAGATTTATTTCTTCCAACTCTTACTATTCCTAAGGATGGAAAGTTTACACCTGATTCCAAAGACACTATTAAAGGTTTAGAGATGTTTTATGATTTGTACTTATCTAAAGGAGGAAGCGAAGAATGTTCCGCATATTAATCCAGTATATTAGTTTAATGTCTTGTCTTCTAATTCTCAATGCTTGCAATCAGGAGACTCTTCCTGATACTAAGGATCCAATATTATTCCACCAAGTTGCTCTAGAGAAAATTTGCAAAAAAATGGACCAATGCTTTGTTGGTACCTACCGGAGCCTACCAAAAGAATACACAAATCAAATTTCCCAAAGAAATTGTAGCATTGTATTGGAAGATGAGAGTATTCGAAAGCATATATCCAATCTACCACAGGAAATCCTTATTAATTCTAAAATCTGCTATGAAAAACTCATTCAATCGGATTGCAAGAAAATCGCAAGTAATGCATTCGGGCTTACAAGTTGTAACCTTTTAAGAATGAGTTTAGAATCACATTGGAAAAAAATAAAATAGAACGAATTTCCAGGAAAATAAATTTTTGCATGATGATACCAACACTTAAATTCAAATGAGAATTAGTATCATCTAGTATTCTAAGAATTTTGTTTTTTGAATGATTTCAAAATAATCGATTGATTTATAGAAAAAGTCTAAAAGTCTAGAGTAGAAAAGGAATCTGATTCTATTTTCTTTGCTATTTCTAAAGCTAACTTTAGTAATAACTCTAAACTATACCAGGAGCTCAATCTATGCATTTCACCGGTGGTTATTTAACAACCTCGATCGGAAAGAAATTACTCGTTGCCATTTCAGGTTTACTCATTCTAGGGTTTGTGATTCTACATATGGTTGGAAATCTTCAAATTTTTTCTGGACCAGAGAAGCTGAATGCTTACGCAAAATTTTTAAAAGACCTAGGCCCTTTACTTTGGCTTGCCCGAATTGGCTTGATAGTCTTTGCAATTGTTCATATTGTTTTAACAATTCAACTAACTAGAGAAAATAGAAAAGCCCGACCTAATTCTTATGTCTATATGAAAACGGTTCAAGCAAGCTCTGCTTCTAGATTTATGATTTTGAGTGGTTTAACTATACTTTCTTTTATTATCTATCATTTGCTTCATTTTACTCTAGGTGTAACGAATCCTGAATATGCTCAATTGAGTTTTGAATTAAATGGAGAAAGGGTTCATGATGTTTACGCAATGGTAGTAAATGGATTTACCAATCCTATCGTGTCTGGATTTTACATACTTTCTATGGGATTGTTATGTTGGCATATTTCTCATGGTGTATCGAGTCTTTTCCAGACCCTAGGAATAACAAATGCTAAAAATAATAAAACAATACAACAAATAGCAACATCAACGGCAGGCTTAATATTTATAGGAAATATTTCCATTCCCATTACAATACTTGCTGGCATAATAAAATAAAACTAAGGAGAAACAAAAAATGAAATTAGATTCAAAAATTCCCTCAGGTCCTATTGAAAAAAAATGGGATAAACACAAATCCGAAATTAAACTCGTCAATCCAGCGAATAAAAGAAAATACAAAGTCATAGTAGTTGGTTCTGGATTAGCTGGTTCTTCTTCAGCTGCTACCTTAGCAGAACTAGGTTATAATGTTTCCTGTTTTTGCTTTCAGGACAGTCCTAGAAGAGCTCATAGTATTGCTGCTCAAGGTGGGATCAATGCTGCAAAGAACTACCAAAATGATGGTGATAGTGTATATCGATTATTCTATGATACTGTAAAGGGCGGCGATTTTCGATCTAGAGAAGCCAATGTATATCGTCTTGCACAAGTTTCTACGAACATCATTGACCAATGTGTTGCTCAAGGTGTTCCATTTGCGAGAGAATATGGTGGTAATCTTACCAATAGATCCTTTGGTGGAGCTCAGGTTTCCCGAACATTTTACGCAAAGGGTCAAACAGGGCAACAGCTACTCCTAGGTGCCTATTCTGCCCTTTCTAGGCAAATCGGTCTTGGAAATGTTAAAATGTATTCCAAAACAGAAATGCTAGAACTTGTAATTGTAGATGGTCATGCAAAGGGGATAGTTGTTAGAGATTTAGTTACAGGGAAAGTAAGTTCTCATTCGGCAGATGCTGTAATTCTTGCGAGCGGTGGATATGGGAATGTATTCTTTCTATCTACGAATGCTATGAATTGCAATGTAACCGCAACCTTTAAGGCTTACAAAAAAGGCGCATTATTTGCTAATCCATGTTATACGCAAATTCATCCTACCTGCATTCCAGTTTCTGGAGACTATCAATCTAAATTAACTTTGATGTCAGAATCTCTTAGAAATGATGGGAGGGTTTGGGTTCCTAAAAAACAAGGCGATACAAGAAATCCAGCTGATATCCCGGAAGAAGAAAGAGACTACTACCTAGAGAGAAAATACCCATCATTTGGTAATCTTGCTCCTAGAGATATATCCTCACGAGCAGCCAAAGAAGCTTGTGATGCAGGTCACGGTGTCGGTCCAGAAGTCGGAGGACAAAGACTTGGTGTTTATTTAGATTTTAATGATTCTATAAACCGTTTGGGAGAAGCTACCATTAAAGATAGATATGATAATCTTTTCCAGATGTATGAAAGAATAACTGGTGAGAACCCTTACAAAGAGCCTATGAGAATTTATCCAGCAGTTCATTATACTATGGGCGGTCTCTGGGTTGATTATAATCTCATGTCAAACATTCCAGGTCTTTTTGTACTTGGGGAAGCGAATTTCTCGGATCATGGAGCAAATCGTCTTGGTGCCTCTGCTCTCATGCAGGGTCTAGCGGATGGATATTTTGTGATTCCTTACACTATTGCGGACTATTTTGCTAAAGAGGGTTATAAGAACATTTCTCCAGAAGCCCAAGAATTCAAAGAAGCTGAGAAGGATGCAAACGACCGTATTCATAAATTCCTAAATATAAATGGAAACAAGACTGTGGACGAATTCCACAGAGAACTTGGTAAAATTATGTGGGATAAATGTGGTATGGCACGCGACAAAGCTGGATTGAAAGAGGCTCTAAGCAAGATCCCTGAATTGAAAGAAGAATTCTGGAAGAATGTTAAGGTTCCTGGTTCTGGTGCTGAGCTGAACCAATCTCTTGAAAAAGCAGGTAGAGTTGCGGACTTTTTAGAATTTGGAGAACTAATGTGTTTGGATGCTTATACTAGAGATGAGTCCTGTGGAGGTCATTTTCGAACAGAATACCAAACTCCAGACGGTGAAGCTCTTAGAAATGATGATAATTTCTGTCATGTCTCTGCTTGGGAGTACAAAGGTGACGGTAAGGCTCCAGAAGAGCATAGAGAAAAATTAGAATACGAAAATGTGAAGCTTGCGGTAAGGAGCTATAAATAATGTCAGGAAATATGAATTTAACTCTTAAAGTTTGGCGTCAAAAATCTAAAGATGCCAAAGGAGAAATCAAAGAATACAAGGCAAATAATGTTAATGAGCATATGTCTTTCTTGGAAATGTTAGATGTTGTTAATGATGACCTAACAAGGAAAGGAGAGGATCCAATTGCTTTTGATCATGATTGCCGAGAAGGAATCTGTGGCTCATGCAATCTAATGATTAATGGTGTTGCTCATGGTGGACAGAAAGGAACAACTGCTTGCCAGCTTCATATGAGAAAATTTAAAGATGGAGATACCATCTTTATTGAGCCTTGGAGAGCTAAAGCGTTTCCTGTGATCAAAGATTTGGTAGTTGATAGATCCTCATTTGATCGCATCATTCAATCTGGCGGTTTCGTATCTGTCAATACGGGAGGTGCTCCTGATGCAAATGCAATGCCTATTTCTAAAGTTGATGCTGATCTGGCTATGGATGCGGCAACATGTATTGGTTGCGGAGCCTGCGTTGCTTCCTGCAAAAACGCAAGTGCCATGCTTTTTGTCTCAGCTAAAGTCTCTCACCTTGCCTATCTACCTCAGGGACAAGTTGAACGCAAGACTCGCGTAAAGAAAATGATTCAAGCTATGGATGCAGAAGGATTTGGAAATTGCACTAACCAATATGAGTGCCAGGCAGTTTGTCCAAAGGAAATTTCTGTAGAAAACATTACTCGAATGAATAGGGATTATTTATTAGCTTAGGATTATCATGGAATAATCGATTTTAACTTGCTAATCAACGATTCTAATAGCAGCCAGGTGAAAGCCTGGCTTTTTTATTTTCTTTCTATGGCTACAAAGGTTATATCATCTTGCGCCTTATTGCCAACTAAAAAACGGCTCAATTGATTTTCTGTTTCTGCCATTATTGAACTTAAGCTTAAATTGCTTTGATTTAGAACAATATTTTGGATTCTCTCTTCTCCAAAGATTTCTCTTTCCTCATTGAATTGTTCAAACAAGCCGTCTGTAAATAGAAACATTCTGGATCCTGGTGGAAACGGTAGCTCTCTTTCTTTAACCTGGATATCTTTTCCAAAGCCAGTAATTCGGGCGGTCTGGGTGATTTCTTCTAATTTTCCATCTATACATAGTATTTGATTTGGGTGACCTGCTGAAGCATAAATCAATTTCTGCTCTGAGAATATAATATCAATAACAACAGCAGAATAGTATGTATTAAGGGAATGAAATTTTGTATGGAATTGGTCGCTAAAATTTTTTAAACAATCAGCAGGAGAATGAAGAAATTTAAAATTTTCATATTCTGATCGAATAACAAGAGTAAGTAAGGCTGCTTGAATCCCATGTCCCAAGGCATCTGCAAGAAAAATTCGTATTCTATCTTTATTAATTTCTGAAATATCGAAAATATCACCTCCAACCTCATCTTGAGGTTTATAAAGATATTGAACCTCCAAATCGGATCGGCTTATCATTTCTCCTGGGATAATTTTTCCTTGGATTTTCTTGGCAATTGCTAAATCTTTATGGATGAGTTTAAGTGAGGCATTTAATTCGGAAGTTCTATGCTTTACTTTTTCCTCTAATTTATCCTTGAGTTCCATCAGCTCTTCATTCGTTATGTGAAGAGATTCACTCAATGCTTTTGATTTTGCAAAATGATAGGCAAGTCTGGATGAGAGAACTAAGGCTTGTGAAAATACAAAGGCTAAGAAGCCAAAGGGTAAAATAGTGAACCCTCTTAAGTTAAGAAAATCTCTTCCTACATCCCAAGCAACACAAAATAAAAAAAGTATGATCCCTAGGAGCAATAAACCAGTATCAGGTCTTTTTCTAATATAAGCTTTTAGAATAATATATAAACTAATCAATAAAACTGATATCAATACCAAAAGGAAAGGTGGAGCAAATTTTGTAAAAATGGCTATAGGAAAAAAAGTTAAAACAGCAAAAAATAAATGAATGAGCACTAAGATGAATGTTAATTTATAATTCGATTCCTTAGGAAATAATTCCTGGATCAGAATTAAAAATGATATTGGAAGAAGGAAGAAACTTAAGAATTCTAATCTAAAAAAATACTCCCACTCTACTCCAGGAAATAAATCCATTAGAAATCTTTCCCCAGTTAATGATGTTCTTATTGCAATCAAGAATGAAAAGAGAGCAAAATACAAAATACTTTTCTCAGATCTGTGGAAAAAATAAATTCCTAAATGGTAGAATCCCATAATAAATAAGATACCAAAGAAAAAAAGATCCATACCTAAACTAGTTTGGTATTTCATGAAAATTGTTGAATAGATTCCTAGTTTGGGAATTTGCCAGAAGCCCGGTGATTCATTTTGGTAATTCGATATCTCGAAAACTAGAGTTAGATCTTTTTGGAGTGGCGATAATTTTATTTCTACAAGTTGAGGTTTAATATATCCTTTGGAATTAGTTGATGAAATTGAGGCAATACCAGATTTGTGTAAAAGTTTTTCATTAGCATAGAATCTGTAACTAGAGGCAATACTTGGGATTTGTATCCAGATACTTTCTAAAGTGAGTGATGCTGGTAACAGAACTTTTAATTTATAACTTGCAAAACCCTCTCTTGGTATTGAGACATCTTGGATAATTTTTCCTTCCCAACTTTCTTGTGTTTTGATAAACACTTTTTCTGATTCTTTTTTCTTTTCTTGCTTATTAGAAACAATGAATTCTTCCCAATGAAATTCCCATTCCCCAGTTAAATCAACTGAAGTAATCGAGAACTCGTCAAATTTTCTTAGATCTAGTAATCCATTAATAGCAGAAAATTTATTTGAATCGCTTGCTGAGCAAGAGAGAAAAAATACAAGAAATAGATGTTTTATGATATATAAAATTGATACTTTCATATTGAATCGTAGGTCCATAATTGCTTATCTAACAAGTATTCTAAATATGCATTATCTAACAAGTTAACTTGCTTTTGGATAAGAATATTTTTAGCCCATGTTAGTAAAAAGTGAATTATTTCTGTAGATTTATTTCTTTTCTCTAAGCCAGTTTTTAGAATATTTAATTTTTTTGATAATACTTCTTGGGCCAAATACTTTTGATAATGATTGAAATAATTCCAATTTTTAATAATGGAGTAGATCCTAAATCTATCCATAACAGGATATATAGATGAGAGTTGATCTTTAGCTCCACCATAGCGAATCAAAAGATTTTCTGGCAATAATCCAATTTCCTCTTTGCAAGTAATTCTAAGCCAAAGATCATAATCTTCACAGGATGCAAGTTTTGTGTCGAAACCATGATTTTCGAGCCAAAGATCCCTACGTATTGCTACCGAAGATGTTGTAATCATGCATTGCAATAAGGATTCTTGGAATATATTACCTGAAATTTTCTTATGCTTTTTATGAGCATTGACTCGTATGCCATTGCGAAACCATATTTCTTCAGTTTGGAAAATTCTAATATTTGGATTTAGTAAAATATATTGAAATTGTTTTTCCAATTTCTTGGCTAACCACTCATCATCACTATCAAGAAAACAAATCCAATTCGCATTCGATTGAGAAACTCCTAAGTTACGGGCTTGGGAGACTCCTTGATGAGTTTGAATCAGGTATTTAATTTCGAGCTTATTTTTCTCTATCCATTGATTTACTATTGCTACTGTATTGTCTGTTGAACCATCATCTACAAGGATTACTTCTATTTCCTTATTCAGATTTTGAATTTTAATAGAATCTAGAGCTCTGATTATTGTATGCGCTCTATTGAAAGTGGGAATGATGATCGAAAATGTTTTCATAAATGGAATTTATCGACTTTTAAATATTACTTTGAAAATTATTACCAATCTCTTCATTGTCTAAGGCAAAGAGTTTGGACCAAGATAATAATCCACCTTGGTGGATATAAAGAATTTTTTTTTGAGAAGATAGATGTAATTTTTCCCTAAATTTCAAATCATCTTTACGAATTTTTTTATGAATTTTATATTTTAGTAAACTCTTATCATTTAAATAATACAATAAAGTGAATAGAGTTTTAGCAGAATAGACAGGATCCAATCTTAGCCTATGATATGAATCTCTGTAAACATCTTGAATAAAATCTAAAAGTATTTCGTTAGTCTCTGCAAATTTAGGAAGAATCACTGGATTTACTAAGTGATCTTCTGATATTTTAGCAGTATTTTTTAATTTATCATCCCATTCTAATTCATTCATTCTCGTAGGTAAATTTCTTAGCCAAGAAGTTTTTGATTCACCAAGGCAGACTCCTAGTATTTTTGTATTGAGGTTGTGAAAGTATTTACAAGCAGAAAAGTAACTTAAACCAGATCCAATATCTAGTATGATAGTATCAAAAAAAGTAGATTCAGATTCAAAGTTTAAGGATGCAGTGTCTTTTTCATCTATCAAATTTTCATTTTGATAGACCATTTTATAAGAGGCTATCTGCTTCCATAAACTTTCATAACCAAATTCCCCTTCTGTACTGAATCCGTATTTTGGAATAATTTGAATGTTGGGATATTTTTCGATTATTTGATCTTTCCTATGTGATAGATCTTTATTGGAACCAAAGTATAATTCTTTAGAATATTTCTTTAAGAGATAAAAGTTTAAGCTTTGGGGAGACTGATCGTATGTTTTCGCAAGAACAAATACAGAGAATCCATTCAGTGATAAGATTATAGCAAAGCTTGTTAAAAAATTTGAACCCAAGGCTGCTTGGATCAGAATGGGGAACCTAGGATCTAAATTGAGAAATCCTTGTATTCTTCTCATTTTAGAGCCAAGGCTCAAGAAAGAAAAATCTTCTCTTTGGATGTAAATTTCAAAACCATTGCATTTCCTCCAAAACTCTATCTTTAAATTGGGAGGCTGTAGAAAAGAATGAAATGGTTTAGTCACCTGTCTTTAGAACTGCAAGAAAGGCTTCTTGGGGAATTTCCACAGAGCCAATCTGTTTCATTCTCTTTTTTCCTTCCTTTTGTTTTTCTAAGAGTTTTTTCTTACGACTGATATCTCCACCATAGCACTTTGCTGTAACATTTTTACGAAGAGCCGAGATACTTTCACGAGCGATCACTTTTGCACCAATTGCAGCTTGGATTGCTATCATAAACTGTTGTTTAGGAATGATTTCTTTTAACTTTTCAATAATGGATCTTCCTCTATCATCAGCCTTTGATTTGTGTACTATGGTAGAAAGAGCATCCACATTTTCTCCATTTACAAGAATTTCCATCTTCACTAGTTTAGATTCTCTATATCCGACTTCTTCATAATCAAGAGATGCATAACCTTTGGTATAAGATTTTAATTTATCATAAAATTCAAATATTAGTTCTGATAGAGGGAGCTCATATGTAAGTTGAACCTTATCTGTAGACAAATAGATTGTATCCATATGCAATCCTCTCTTATCCATCACAAGCGCCATAATATTTCCTACATATTCATCAGGTGAAATGATTGTCGCTTTAACATAGGGCTCTTCACTTTTAATGATAAATTGTTGTTCAGGAAATTTGGAAGGATTATCAATTTCATGAGTAACTCCCTTAGGATCAGTTAGACGATACTTTACAGATGGTGCCGTGGTAATTAAATCTAAATTAAATTCTCTTTCTAATCGTTCTTGAACTATTTCCATGTGGAGAAGCCCAAGGTAACCAACTCGAAATCCAAATCCAAGAGCATTTGAATTTTCCCTTTCAAAAATAATTGCAGAATCGTTTAGTTTTAATTTTTCTATTGCATCAACAAGCGTATCAAAATCTTCTCCATTGATTGGAAACAAACCTGCAAAAACCATGGGTTTTGCATCCTTAAAACCTTGAACAGCTTGGTCTGCCTGGTTATTTTTTAAGGTTACTGTATCACCTGTCTTGGCATCTGAGACCTTCTTTATTCCGGCAACAACATAGCCTACGTCTCCAGCTTCTAAATGGTCAGTTTCTAATAATTTCAATCGATTGATTCCCACTTCTGTCACATGAAAATCTTTACCGGCATTCATGAATAAAATAGTATCACCCTTCTTTACTTGACCATCAAAGAGTCTTAGTTTGGCAACAACTCCCATATAATTATCAAAAAAGGAATCATAAACGAGGGCCTTCAAAGGTTTCGTCTTTGAACCCTTAGGTGGAGGTATGAGTTTTGTGATGGCCTCTAGTACTTCTTGTACATTTAGTCCTGTTTTCGCAGATATGGCTATTGCTTCCTCTGCATCAAGACCAAGTGCTTCTTCAATTAAAATTTTAGTCTTTTCAATATCTGCAGATGGTAGGTCAATTTTATTCATTATAGGAATAATTCTTAAATTAAGTTCCATCGCCAAATAGAGATTAGCAAGTGTCTGTGCTTCCACCCCTTGACTAGCATCAACAATCAAGAGAACACCTTCACAAGCTAGTAAGGATCTTGATACTTCATAATTGAAATCAACGTGACCAGGTGTATCAATAAGATTTAAGTGATAGGTTTTGCCATTTTTCGCTAAATAATCAAAGGATGCATTGTTCGCCTTAATTGTAATTCCACGTTCTCTTTCTATATCCATGGAATCTAAAATTTGATCTTTCTTTGTTCTATTGTTTGTAACTAAGCCGATCTCTAAAAGTCGATCTGCCAAGGTTGATTTCCCATGGTCAACGTGAGCAATGATGGAAAAATTCCTTATATATTCTTGTCTATCTTCCAATTTAAGCCCTCTAAATACAGATTTGTATAAAACATTGGAAAAGAAACTGCAAAAACAAAAATCCACCTAAAAAAAACGTAGATAGAAATCTTTCTAAGCACACACTGTCCTTTGACAAATAGGAGATTGGCATAGTGGTAAAAATACAAGAGATTCGCGGAAGAGAAATTTTAGATTCAAGAGGAAATCCTACAGTTGAAGTCGATGTAATATTGACTGATGGAACTTTAGGAAGAGCAGCCGTTCCATCTGGTGCCTCTACTGGTGAATACGAGGCTGTAGAACTTAGAGATGGAGATAAAAAGCGATATTTAGGAAAAGGTGTTAATAAGGCTGTAGAGAATGTTAATAAAAAAATCTCTAAGTTCTTGGAAGGCAGAGATCCAAGAGAGCAAGCCGCTATTGACCAATCCATGATTGATGAGGATGGTTCCGAGAATAAAAAAAATCTGGGAGCAAATGCAATCCTGGGTGTTTCTATGGCTGTCGCGAAAGCAGCTGCAATCCAAGCCAAGTTACCTCTCTATCGTTACATTGGTGGAACCTTTGGAAAGGAGCTTCCAGTTCCTATGATGAACATCATCAACGGAGGTGCTCATGCAGATAATACTATCGATTTTCAAGAATTTATGATACTTCCTGTTGGTGCTGAGAATTTCAAAGAAGCACTTCGAATGGGTGCAGAAACCTTCCACAGTTTGAAATCAGTTTTAAAATCCAAATCCTTGAATACCGCTGTAGGAGACGAAGGAGGTTTTGCGCCTAATTTAAGTTCGAATGCAGAGGCTATTGATGTAATATTGGAAGCCATCAGCAAAGCAGGTTTTCAAGCAGGGAAAGATATTTTACTTGGTTTGGATGCTGCTGCTTCTGAATTTTATGATAAATCCAAAAAGAAATATGTCCTAGCAGCTGAAAAAAATGCTGAATACAGTTCTAGCGAAATGGTCGACTACTATGCTAAACTAACATCAGACTATCCAATTATTACTATTGAGGATGGACTCGACCAAAACGACTGGGAAGGATGGAAGTACCTAAGTGAGAAACTGAAATCTAAGGTTCAGTTGGTTGGAGATGATCTTTTTGTTACCAATATCAAGAAGTTGAAAGAAGGCATTGAAAAAGGAATTGGAAATTCTATTCTCATCAAGGTAAACCAAATTGGAACCTTAACGGAAACACTTGCAGCAATCGACATGGCTAAGAAAGCGAAATACACTTCTGTAGTGAGCCATAGATCCGGAGAAACAGAAGATACAACAATTTCTCATATCGCTGTTGCAATGAACTGTGGGCAGATTAAGACAGGCTCATTATCAAGAACAGATAGAATTGCTAAATACAATGAGCTCTTACGAATTGAAGAATCCTTAGGAAAAGAAGCAGCCTACCAAGGAAGAAATACTTTTTATAACTTAGCATAAAAGTAAATTCTCCGAAGTTAAAAGAGTGAGTGATAAGTTTCAATGGATGGCTACTTTTGCAATAATTCTTATCTCCTATTTGAGTTACCAAATTCTTTTAGGAGAGAAAGGATATTTTGAACGGAGGCAGCTTGGTTTAGAGCTCGAAAAGATTCAATTTGAAGTAGATAGATTAGAAGAGGAAAAGAATAATCTTCTTGAAAGACAAAAGATGAGTTCTGTAGACTCAATTCTACTAGAAAAGGAAGCAAGGCGCTATTATTTTCTACGCAAGGATTCCCAGATTTTGAAATTTAAAGAAGAAGATGGGTCTAATCTTCCAGTAGAAAAAGAAACACAAGAGTTATGGAATCAAATAAAGGAATCTCGATTTCAAAATGGGAAGATACCTCCCTTAGATGTTCTTCGAGTTTTCCATATTAGTTTTTCCTTATTTTTGTGTATTGGGGTTTTCTGGAAACTAAGACCCAAAAGAATGGAATAATAAGGATAGGAAAATTTTATGCCAGAGACAGAAGAAATAACTGAGGCCATAGGCCATATGATGTCTGATAAGAAAATTCAAAAGAAATTTCTCGAGAAAAGAAAGATCTTTCTCTGGGGAGCGGTTATGGATGAATCAGCCAAGGACATTGTAAATAAATTATTGTATCTTGAGATGGAAAATCCTGGTGAACCAATTACATTTTTCATAAACTCTCCTGGTGGTGTTATAACTTCTGGGATGTGCATCTACGATACTATGAAAATGATTAAATCACCTGTTATTACAGTTTGCATGGGTATGGCTGCTTCTATGGGTTCTCTTCTACTAGCAGCTGGTGAAAAAGGCAAGCGATCAATTTGGCCTAGTGCTAAGGTAATGATTCACCAGCCCTCTATAGGTGGACAAATTGTAGCACCTGCAACAGATATTCAAATTCATGCTGAAGAAATTCTAAAAACCAAAGAAAAGTTAAATCATATCCTTGCTGAAGCTTGTGGAAAGACTTACGAGCAAATGGTAGAAGATACTGATCGTGACTACTACATGGATGCCCAAGAGGCTATAGCCTATGGCATTGTAGATGTTCTAGCAGATAAGATTGATCTATCTTAATATCTTTCTATAGAAATGGAAGTATTTCGACCTAAAAGATTTTTAGGTGGCAAACATGTTCAGACTATTTACAATGCACTGTTTCCACCTAGCAATACTTTACGAAGTCACTTTCCTTATGAAGAAATCTATCTCCCTACAAATGACCACAGTGGGGATTTTCTAGTTTTAGAGCACAATCCTCCTTTAGAGCATACTTCAGTCCATAGCTTAAGACCTTATAACGGCTATTATATTCTTCTTATCCATGGGATGGAGGGAAGTTCAGATAGTCATTATATGATATCCACTTCTAAAAATGCTTTAGAAAGAGGATACGGTGTTGTTCGTATGAATATGAGAAATTGTGGAAGAGGTTGGGGTTTTGCCTCTAAGCCGTACAACGCTGGCATGTCCAAAGATGTTGAAGCAGTCTTGCAATTTATGGAGAAGAAATTCTCAAAGAAATTAATTGTATCTGGTTTTTCACTCTCTGCTAATTTAATCTTAAAATACTTTGGGGAGAATAGAAGACATATCGCCAAATATTTTTCTGCGGTATCCCCTCCTCTTGATTTGAAAAAATCCTGCGAGTTTATAGACTCACCTAAGGCACGCTTTTATAGAAAACATTTTCTCGATACCTTACATAAGAAAGTAAGATCAGGGATTTACTCTATGCCTCCCGAAATGGAATTACGTGCAGCTAAGGCTAAAACATTCTTTGACTTTGATGATTTTGTAACTGCACCACTGAGTGGGTATAAGGATGTATTGGATTATTATAATAAATGTTCTTCTATTCATTTCATTTCCAAAATTCGAAATGAAGGAATAGTCATCCATGCGGAAGATGATCCAGTAGTTCCAGTTAAGATTTGGCATAAGGTTCAATGGCATAAATTTCCCAATATCAAATCAGTATTAACCAAAAAAGGTGGGCATGTAGGATTTTTAACAGATTCTAGCCCCCAAATTCCTGAAGGAAGATGGTTAAGTAGAATTTTATTAGATTATTTCGATTCCAAAATCAAGGAGATTTAAAATGAGAGATTTACTCAAAGAATGCATCAAGGACGAAGATGGTTTTGTTGAACTTCGTTACCACAAGAAAGAATCTAGAAGTTTTTATGCTGAAAAAGAACGCGTCGAAAATTCATCAATTAAAAAAAGATCAGGCGTAGGTGTTCGAGTACTGGTTGATGGATCCTGGGGTTTTGCTTTTACAAGCGAATTAGATAAGATGAGTATCCAAAATGCCCTTACCAATGCCAAAAATTCTGCTAAGAGTTCTGCTCCTTTTCGCAAAGATAAAATTTTAAATTTGGCTAAGGGAAAATTAGCAGTAGGTAATTTTCCAGGTAAAGGAGTGGAGGACATTTCTTCAAGAAGCATAGAAGAAAAAATAGCTCTTGTGTACGAGACCCAAAAAAAAGCAAATCATGCCTCTTCCAAAATCCAATCTGTAGGTGTTGGTTATTCCGAAATATTTGAAGATAAAACAATTGTTACTACTGATGGAGTAGATGTAAGTTTTAGTTTGGTTCGGCCCGAATTTCGGGTGAGTGCTACAGCCTCACAGGATGGAAGCATCCAAATGGGTGGTGAAAGCTCAGGGGTTACAGGTGGTTGGGATTGTCTTTTCCGGGATAGAGCACCTGAACAGTTCACTCAGGATGCTATCAAAACCGCTATAGATCTTCTAGATTCAAAATTTCCGGAAGGAGGAATGTCTACAGTGATTCTTTCCCCATCTATTGTTGGACTTCTTGTGCATGAAGCCATTGGACACACAGTTGAAGCTGATTTTGTACTATCGGGATCGGTCGCAAAAGGAAAGATCAACACAAGAGTTGCATCTGATTTAGTTAGTCTTTCGGATAGTGGAATTTCCGAATACTACGAGGGAGCAGGAGGGACTCTTCCTGTGGATGATGAAGGCATTTTTACGGAAAAAACCACTATCATCGAAGATGGGATTTTGAAATCCTATTTACACAATCGTGAAACAGCCAGTTTATTTGGCGTACAGCCAACTGGTTCCGCAAGAGCTTGGGAATACTCCGATCAACCTTTGATACGTATGAGAAATACTTATCTTCACCCAGGAGATTCTTCTTTGGACGAAATGATTCAATCAACCAAAGATGGATATTTCTTAGAGGGCGCGCAAAATGGGCAGGCTGATTCTACGGGAGAATTTATGTTTGCTGTGCAGAAAGCATATCGTATAGAAAATGGAAAGATCACCAAACTTCTAAAAGGTGTAACTGTATCTGGTCTTGCTTTTGATGTCTTACAAAATGTAGATATGGTTTCTAAGGAATTCAAATGGGATTTGGGATCAGGGTATTGTGGCAAGGGACAACCTGCCAAAGTTGATGCTGGTGGACCGTACGTGCGTACTAGAGTTCTGCTTGGGGGATCAAAATCTTGACTTCGGAGCAATTAGAAGCAAAAAGAAAAACAATACTAGATTCCATAGAGTCTTCTATTGAATCAGCCAAACGTGCAAAGATTCATTCTGTAGAAATTTTTGCCGCCTATGGACAAGGAGGTTCGGTAGGTATTGAGAAAAATGATATCCAATCTTTTGAAACCTATGAAGAAACAGTTTATGGAATCAGAGTTATAGAATCTGGTTGCGAAGGCTTTATCACTACTAATGATGGTTCCTCATTACTTTCCTCCATCCAAGAAGCCCATGCTTTAGCAAAAGCGCAATCAACACCAGACAAAGATTTAGTACTAGCACCCAAGCCAAGTTTACTAAGTACTGCCTTAGAAGAATTGGATCCAAGTTTATATGAATTAAATCCAAATTGTATTTTAGAAACTGCCAAGAAAATTTTAGATTACCGAGAGAGTCGATTTCCTAAGGTTAGTCTAGATTCTGCAGGAGCTTCCCTCTCCTATTCTCTTAAGGCAATTGGAACATCTCAGGGAATTTTTCGATCAGAAGCATCTTCTAGTCTTTCAGCCTCTTTTATGGGGATGGCAATTGATGGAGATGATATTTCTAGCTTCGATTCTGAATCTGCTTATGGGAGAACCCCAGAGGAATTTGAAAAAGATTTTGAAGAGCGGTATGATATTTTTCTAAAGAATTGCATGAATGGCTTGGGGGCTAAGAGCATCTCTAGCTTTAAGGGATATCTTTATCTACCACCAGATGCTATTTTTTCTTTTTTAATTGGTGGTTTCCTCTCTTCGCTTTCTGCGACTAGTATTCGAAAGAAGAAAAGTAAAATGGAAGGGAAATTAAATCAGCAAGTTCTTTCTGATAAACTCACTATTTTCTCGGATCCAACTGATATAAGTCTAGCCTCTTGCACCTCTTTTGATAGAGAGGGAATGAACACTGAAAAGATAAGCATTGTTGAGCAAGGGATTTTAAAGAATTATTTTTACAATCATTTTGAAGCAAAGAAAGCTGGTCTTGCTAAATCCAATGGTTGCGCAACTGGTGGTTCTGCCTCTACTCCAGGTTGTGGGCCTAAGGCTTTGCAAGTTGCAGCTGGTGGAACCGATTTAAATTCTATGATCCATCCCGATGGAAAAGCAATTTGGGTGAATCGATTTTCCGGTAATTCTAGCGGAACCTCAGGTGATTTTTCTGGTGTCATTAAAGGTGGATTTCTTTTAGATAAGGGTGAGAAAATTCCTGTTAAAGAAATTCAGATTGCTGGAAACATGTATGATGTGCTAAAAAATCAAATTGCTGCAGTTTCCAAAGAAAGAGAACTTCTTGGAAAATCTACTTGGGCACCTTCTTTATTGATTGAAGGAATTGATATCACAGGTACACTTTAGTTATTCTAAATATACAGTTCCATATGAGCAAAATTCAAGTTCCATTAGAAAATCTTTCCAAGCCTACTCCTGCCTCCTTTTTCTTAATTGTATCTTATGAGTCTGAGGAAGTCTTTTTTCAAGTAAAGGAATTTGCTGAAAATAGTTTTTCAAAATCCATGTATGAATCCGTGGCTCTTCCAAAATGGATTCTTCCAGATTCCGATAAAATGCTTTACACCTCGGGTAATTTAACACGTATTTTATCTTTTACTAGACGAATCCATCGTGAGGAATTGCCATCTTTATTTAAAGAATGCCTTGCTATTACCAAAAAGCTCAGAAAAAAGGATCCAACAATACGTCTTATTCCTGGATATATGACAAGCCATAATGTTGTGATAGCATCTGCTATTGATGATTTTCATAGAATGTATCTTTTTCATGGAGTTTATGGAGAGCTTGTTTATAAATATTTAAAATCGCAACTGGTTCCTCAAGAAGTAAGCCCTCCTTTTTTTCATACAAAAGAAGCCTTATATTTTTTTGCAAATTTGCGAGATGCTCATGAGTTTCATCTTAAGAAAAAATAAAAAATAAATCAACCTTACTCATTGCAAATTCATGTATAAAATCATTTTACTTTTTATTGTCATCCTAAATGTTATTTCTTGCAGTCGAGATTTAGAAGTCGCTAATATTCAAATATGTGATCTTTTTACTAGCCAAGGAGAATGTAAAGAACCTTGGCAGAAAGAGAAAGATTACATTATCCAACTTCCCAGCAACAAAAAAATTAAGACTTGGGAGAAACTTTCTCACTATTTATACTTTAACGCCAAAGAAACGCCAGGTCTTGTAATTCATTGGAATAGAAATTTTACAGCAGAAGAAAAAGCTTCTTTCTATTCAAAATCTTCCTGTTATGGAATGTATAAATTCTATGGTCACATTGGGAGCATGGAAGGAAGAGAAATTGGGACTAATTGGATGGGCTTCTTTCAGTATTTGGGATCAATTCTAGAAGAGGAAAGAAAGGCTTCTGGCAAATGGAAAGATGACTTCCACTTGCTTGAGCTTTTTCCAGCAAAAATAGAACTTGGATTTCATTGCAAGCAGATAGAAACCTTTGTTCCTCTTCAAATCAATCTTATTGTTTCTGAAGCAAATCCATAAATGGAAAAATTAATTCGTTCCAAGTTTTTCCAAAAAATAAATTAGAAACAAGAGCCATTGTAACACTTGAAACCACTGGAATCAAAAGATTATCATCCAGAAATCCTTTCCATGTGGTTGATGAAAAAAATTCCGTAATTCCTGCAATGCTTGCACCAATAAGCAAAACGACCAAGGAAGAAATTTGGAAAGATCCCAATTCATCAAACATGGAATAGGTAGAATTTGCATTGTAGAGAGAAAATCCCCAAGTAAGAAATAGTCCAAATACAGTCGCAGAAACTATAAAAGCAATGATTCCTTCCAAAGATTTACCATTATAAAATCGGTTCTTTCCATAATTTGCACCAATATAAGCGGCAAAAGGATCCCCGATTACCAAGAAAGCAAGTGATAATACAGCTAGTTCTGCAGGGAAAAGATAGATCACAAAAAGATTCGCCGTAAAATAAGGTAAAGTTGCATTCATGTATTGCTTTTCACTGTCCTTCATTAAGGGGCCAAGTATTTTCCAAAAAAAATTAGAAAAAACCTCTGATTTGAATCGCAGAACTTCAGTTATCACAAGTAAGACTAAGCAAACAACTAAAACAATTACAATGATTGCACGAGTAGCATATGCAAGTTCCAAAGAGTTCTTATACCAATCAAGATATAAAGCCAAAGGAATAAAAAGTCCTAGTAAATGCCAAGCCTTGCGAATAAAGTTGAATGAATGTTTCTTTTCTGATTTCATAATTCCTACTATTACATCTTTTCTGAAATTTATCTGTATGGTCTAGATGCTATTTTCATAGCTATTTCTTCATTTTCAGGAACTAGAAATAGGTTTTTAATTCCTGCCATTTCGAATACCTGTTTCACGGAACTGGATAGATTCAACAATAATACTCTAGATTTGTTCATAAAGCTTAATTCTGCTAATTCCTTCAAGGCAAGAATGCCTTGAGAGGTAATTAAATTAACATCTTCCAGATCTAAAATGATAGCTCCTTGCCTGAGTGGTTTTCGAAGGGCATCTAAAAATCTTTGACTTGTAAATGAGTTTATGTTTCCTTGGAACTTGAAAATCATTACAGATTCAATTTTCTCGTATCCAATTTGCAATTCGTCCATGCCCATACTTTGTTCCTCTACTAAATTATGATTTGCTACATTTCTGCATGCATTTTTTTTCTGTTAGAGACATTTCTTCCAGATTTTTCTGGCCTAGTCGTCCTTGGTTTTTTAGTTCCCCTCTCCTTGATTTCTGAGTCAAAAGCTTATTTTCCCTCAGATAAGATAGATCTACCTTTGGATTGCCTATTTCTATTTGCAGCTATAGGTTTTACCTTCTTTCTTCCTGGACTTATGCCTTCTGAATTTTTGAATACCATTTCCTTGGGTTTGATTGCCTATCTTTCATTTTTGATTTCTCAGAAGTATAGGTTCAATAGTTCATTCATCTTTGCTGTGTATTTCTTTTCTCTTATTATTTTATGGCTTTCTTCTGGAAAATCCATTAGCTTAAGTCTTCTTGCATTATTCTTTATTCTACAAATGAGAGTGATGTTGGTCTTGAAAATAGTTATGTTCGTATTTCTCGCTTTCTTTAGTTATCTTATTTTTTCTTTTCTCCCCTTTTCATCTAAACAAGATTCAATACTTTTGAATTTGAATTTAGTGAATTTTCAAATATTATTCATGAATTACCAATTTGTTTTATTTTTTATTCTGACCATTTATTTTCTCTTTCGATGGATCATTTTTTTAAAGATAGATAGACAAGCCCCTAATGCTTTGCAATTCGGAATCCATTTTGCTTTTTATTTGTTTTGCTTCTTGAGCCAATCTTGGATTTTTTCGGTGTTTCTCTTTTTTTCATCCTTGCCGAAGCAAAGCCAAGGGAAAAAATGATTTAGAACGGAGGGTTGTTTTGCAATTAAAAGTAATTCATGCATTCAAGAAATTAGAAGAAATCAATAGGGATCTTATTGAACTTTCTAAACTAAGTGAACGCATTTCAGAAGAAAGAGATTATTCAAATTTCCTCAAAGAATCCTTCCAAACTGAAATCCAAAAACTGAAAACAAACCGTGAAGAAATTTTCCATATAAAAGTGGACCAGCCCCAATTTTCCAAGATAGTTCCATCCTCAAGTCCCAAAGAAGAAGGGCAAAAGCTTTACCAAGAAAATGAAACTAGTTTTCGAGATGAGCAGACTGGAACTCAGAACGAAACAAATTCTAAAAAAGAAACTAAGAAAAAACCGGAGAGACCTGTTTACAAATACTAATATGAACCTACTGAAATCCTCACAAAAACTAACATTCATATTCATCCTTTCATCCTTACTGATTCTCTTGAATTGTAATTTTGATTCAGATGCTTTTGCTTCCTTTGAAGGCGGAATCGTCACAAGAAAAGAAGTTCGTGATTTCTACGAAATTCGTGGTTTAAAGATTACTGAAGAAAACGCTTCTATTTCCAAGCAGGCTAATCTAGTCGAGCAAATCGCCTTACAAAAAATCGTTTACAATGATTTTTCAAAATCAGGAAAGTATTCCAAAGAATTTCTAGATAGTTTAGTAAGATTAACAAAAGGTCAAATTCTTCTTTCCTTATATAAGAAATCTTTTGAAGAAAAAAAGTTGAAAGAAACTCCTATGGAACTCATCGATATGCAGATGTTAGTTCTTAGAGACCAAGATAATAGTCTAGATGAAAGAGGCCAAGAACTCTTAACAAAATTGAACGCAACATCATCGCAGAGTGAAATAAATAAGATCATAGTAGAGAATACCCAGGATGATTCCCGAAAAGCGATCAATGGTATGATAGAACCTTTCTGTTTAAATTGTGGACCTAATCCATTCGAAGATGTTCTTTCTGAAGCTATAAAATCCGATGATAAGAAGTTCTATCTCAAGAAAGCTGGTGGAGTTATCTATATAGTTAGAAATTTAGGAATCAGAAAAATCCATGAAGCAGCAATAGGTCGTTATTTAACTAAGGCTTTTAAAAATTTTGAAACTCTGGCGAAAGAATATGAGGCAAGTGTAAGTGATGAGAATGCTAAACAATCTGCAAAATACTATTCTGAATCTGAGCCAGAAGAACGTGGGATTCCAATGGGCGAACAGTTTTCTCGCCAATTTAAAACATCTCTTTGGCAGGATGAGTTGGAAAGAATTAAAAACGAAAGCAAAATAGTCGTACCAAGTCCTCCTGAATTGCAATCACCTGATCAAATTGCGATAGCGGATTTTCCTGATAATCGTGTACTCGCAAATCTTGCTGATTCTTCTACTATTACGATAGGAAGTTTTAAGAAAGAATTCAAAGAACTAAGTTCTGTTCTTGGAAAAGGTGCCGAAGAAGGAGAGAAACAGGAACTCTGGGACATGTTAAATTTCTTTTATAATATCTATCTATCTTCCCTTTATTTGCAAGAAGATAGTAAATCTAAGGACATAGTAGAAACACAGCTCTATGAAGACTCTTTAGAGTATTTGCGATATTCTTTGACATGGGCGCTTTTTATGAAAGAAATTTCTAACGAGAAAGTAGAAGTTTCCGAAGTTGAAATGAGAGAAAATTATGAAACTGGAAAAATGTTCTCCTACTCTAGCCCAGATCCAAGTAACCCTCAGAAAAAAATAACTAAGCCCTATGCTTCTGTTAGATCAGATATTCTGAGAGATATGGAAAATGCTAAGCGGAAATCTATATTTGACAAGAAATTGGATGCAATGCGAGAGAAGTATAAACTAGTTTTAAATAATGAAATATTTAGAAATGGAAAAATTTGACACAATTTTGAATTTTTTTATTGAAGAGATTCATACAATTGTTATTCTAACTAATGAGGGTAGTCCGAATGAATAATCATATATACATGTTGAGAAAGAAGAGAGCAATTAAACAATACGATATGGCTCGTGCTTTGGGGGTATCTCCAAGTTATTTATCAAAAATTGAAACTGGGAGCCAAGAGCCAACTGAAAAGTTTAAGATTGCATGCTCCAAATACTTAAAAACGAGTATTGAAAAATTATTCAATGATGGAGCCGTGGAAGAAATCTATCCAGAGTTCACTACTGGCTTGAACAATCGATTGTGGGCTAAAAGACGAGAGATGGGAATCAAGCAATATGATATGGCTAAGAAATTAAAAGTTTCTACTCCCTTCCTATCAAAAGTTGAGTTAGGATTATTAGAACCACCAGACGCTTTCAAGAAACTTGCCTCTAAGGTCTTTAAAATGTCCCAAAATGAATTATTTCTAAGTAACGTTGAATAGTTTTTCTTAAACAAACTTCCAAGAAGCAGTCAAAAAGACTTTCTTTATTGACTGCTTTTTTTATTTCCAAACACATAAATTATAATGAATTCTAATAAAAAAGATAGCTGGTCGAGTCGTACAGGTTTGATACTGGCTGTGGCAAGCGGTGCAATAGGATTAGGTAATTTCCTAAGATTTCCTGGTCAAGCGGCTCAAAATGGTGGCGGTGCTTTTATGGTACCATATATCATCTCCTTTTTAATTCTAGGTATTCCTGTTTGTGTCACGGAATGGATTATGGGAAGACGTGCTGGACATAGAGGACATTCAGCACCTGCAATTTTCTCTGAGTTTCTCAATGGAAAATCATTAAAAATATCTGGTACAATTGGAGTAATGATTCCAATTTTAATTTATGTTTATTATATATTTATAGAGGCTTGGTGTTTATCTTATGTGTTTTATTTTTTTTCTGGAGGAATCAATCTTTCTCAAGGATTGGATCCAAATTCTCTTCTCTTCACTTCATCAGTTGTAAATAATGCGAAATTATTTTTTTCAAATTTAACTGGTTCTACGAACAATGGGGATGCTTTTTTAAGTGATATTATTTATTTCACACTACTTTGTTTTATTATGAATTTTTATCTCGTATACAGAGGATTATCAAGAGGTTTGGAAGCTTTTTCTAAATTGGCTATCCCCTTAATGCTCATTGCTTCCAGTATCGTTTTAGTTAGGGTATTAACCTTAGATAAGATAGACTTAGGCTTAGGAGCTATGTGGAATCCAAATTGGGATAGTTTATACAATCCAAAAGTTTGGGTTGCAGCAGCTGGACAGATTTTCTTTTCTCTTTCAACTGGATTTGGAATAGCACTTGTATTTTCATCTTTTCTTACTAAGAAAAATGATGTTGTTCTTTCATCTCTTTCTTCTGCAACATTAAATGAGTTTTGTGAGGTTGCTTTGGGAGGAATGATCACTATTCCTGTTGCATTTTTATTTTTAGGAGCTTCCGTTGCGAGCTATGGAACTTTTGGAATGGGTTTTATTGCCCTACCCTCTGTGTTTACTATGATGCCTGCTGGAAATATTTTCGGTGGTATATGGTTTTTAGTTTTATTTCTAGCAGCATTAACATCTTCCATTACTATGCTTCAACCCGGTATTTTATTTTTAGAAGAAGGATTTGGTTTATCTAAAAGAAAGTCATCAACTATACTGTTTCTATTTACCTTTGTTTGTTGTATGCCGATCTTATACTTTAATAAAGATTTCGCCGCACTAGATCTAACTGATTTTTATGTTGGAACTATTTTAATTTATATACTAGCAACGATCCAGATTTCTATTTTTGTTTGGAAGGTTGGTGTTGATGATGGTGTAAAGGATGGTAATGAAGGATCACATATTAAGATCCCATCTGTATACAAATATATTATGAAGTATATAACTCCTTATTTTCTGATCATAATTTTTATAGCTTTTTTATTTCAAAATCTTCCAGAATATCTTGATAAAATGAATATCAATCGCATGACTATGCTCGCCCTTGAAAACGGTGAATCAGTTGAAGATGCAATCACCAAAGTTTGGGTATCGAGATTTGTGATTATAAGTATAGTTGCAGTTTTTGGTTTAACATATTTTTTGGTTGGTAAAGCGCTTGAGAGAATCCAGAAAAGGGAAGATTGAAAATGAATCTAGAAGGAATGATAATTATGTGTTTTTCATTGAGTATGGTTATAGGACTGAGTGTATTTTGTCTTTATCATTTAATTCGAACTAAATAAAGTCAATTATCTTGGATCTGCATTCTATCTTTCATGAAACCATGCCTAAGATTTGGGAGGATTATGAACCTCGGATGTCCCAAATTACTCTCTCAACGAAAATTCAAGAACTACTTCAAGGCTCTGGAGTTCTGCTCGCTGAAGCAGGGACAGGTGTTGGCAAAAGTCTTTCATATTTATTGCCAGCAGCACTTTATTCCTTAGAAACAGGATCAACTGTAGTAGTTTCGACTGAAACGAAAGCATTGCAAGATCAGTTACTCTTAAAGGATATTCCTCTCTTAGAAAAGATTCTAAATCAAAAAATTAAAGCAGAAAGAGCCCTAGGTGCTTCCAATTATATTTGTAAACGCAAGTGGAAGATTGCTGAAGATACCGGAAATTTTGGGACTGAAATGATCTCTCAAATTGATAATTTCCAAGAATGGTTATCTGAAACTCAAACAGGAATAAAGACAGAATACAATGGTTATGCAAGTTCAGAATTCTGGTCAAAGGTTACAAGAGAAGCTGACAATTGTTTAGGTAAGAGTTGTAAAAACTTTTCTCATTCTTATTATTTTTTAGAAAAGGAAAAATGGAAAAAAGCTAATATCTTAATTGTCAATCATTACTTACTTGCTTCTCATATAGCAGGAGATTTTCGCATACTTCCCAATTTTGATAAAATAATTATTGATGAAGCTCATAATTTTCCAGAAATAGTAGGACGTTCATTTCGTTCAGAAATTACATATGACTTTATATCTAAGCAATTATCCTTTCTTTACTCTAAAGAAAATAAGCAGAGTTTAATTCAAAAGATGGGAAGTCCAGAGAACTTAGTGGATGCATTGGACGAAGCTAAAGAATCTTTGATTAAACTTTACAGTAGAATTTCATCAGAGCTTGGATTAAATTTATATGGTTCTGCAAGAATCAAGAAACCTTTGTTACTTGATGAAGGAGATTTCGAAATCTCTCTAGCTAGGATAGTAAATTTATTTATAGATAAATCTACAAAATATTCTAAGGATTCCGAAAATAATCTCGAAAAAGAAATTGCTTTAGGTTTGGAGACTGGGATTTCTAGATTTCGCGGTTTGATTGATTTTTTTGCGGAGTTAAGAAACCGCAAAAATGAGAATCTTGTCTATTGGTCTGAACCGCCTAACTTTAAAGAAAAAGACAAGTTTTTGAAATTGTGCTCTGAGCCAATTAATGTGGATGAAATTATAGCAGAAATCTTTATTCCCAAAATGGAATCTGTGATTTTTACATCAGCAACCATCAGCTCACCTAAGGGTGATTTCAATTATTTCGAAGACCAAATTGGTTTCAAACAAGTAGAGAGATTAGAGTTGGATTCTCCTTTCAATTATCAAAAGCAATCCTTACTTTTTATACCTAAGAATATTGAAGATCCATCCAATGAAGAGCGCTATCTTGAGGACATATTTGTTTGGATTAAATTTCTGATTGAATTAACAGAAGGTAATACTTTTGTACTTTTTACATCCAATAAATCTCTCAAAAAAATTCATGAAAAATTAGACAAAGAAATAAATTATCCTATTATTTCACAGTTAAGCCAAGGTGCAATACAAGCGAAGCAGTTGTATCTCGAAACAGACCATGCGGTACTTTTGGGTGTTTCATCTTTTTGGCAGGGAATAGATATTAAAGGTGACAGATTAAAATCAGTAATTATCACCAAGCTGCCTTTTCAGGTTCCAAGCGAACCAGTTCTTGAAACTAAGATAGAAAAGATGAAAGAAAAGAATATAAATGCATTTGCAAAAGTTCAATTGCCACGAGCGGGCTTGTTGCTCAAACAAGGTTATGGAAGATTGATTCGTTCTATTTCTGATACAGGTATTGTTAGTATCCTTGATCCGAGAATTTATACAAAATCCTATGGGAAAACTTTACTGCAAACCTTACCCAAGGGGGTTTTACCAGAAACGGATCCTAGAGTTTTATTGGATAAATACAACAATCTGCCGAAAATATAATACAATGAATATTAGGAATCAAATTAAGAATTTTCAACTAATACTTTTCTCTAGTTTCTTGCTAGACAGCGCTCTAAATGCTCAAGTGCTACGAAAAGACTTCTTTGGATCTGTTGTCAATTGGTCCGAATACACAATATTTGTTGAATCTAAAGAAGAAATTCCTAAGATATTGGTAGAATCAAATCTCAATCAGTCTGAGTTCGGATTTTATAATCTTTCAGATGCAAGAAACTATTCTTATAAACGTGCCAAATCATCCAATAGGACCAAATTAAATCGTAGCCTCGAAAATCTTTATTTTGATGAAAATTTCACAGTGGGCGAATGGATGGATCAAAATGAAAATTTAAAATCAAAAATAATTAATTATTATAATGGAGATATTGAAATCGAAAATAAGAAGATCCATAAAAATTTCTTATCCTTAAAATCATCCTTAGTACTAAGAGGAAACAATAACCTAATTTCTATGTTCTATTCAGATTTGGGTGGAGAGGATTTTCCTGATTTTACCGATAGTTTACCAGAAGTAGAGTTTACAGGATTAATCATAGACCTAAGAGATCAGAATTTTAACCCTTCAATTTTTCCCAAGATTCAAAATGAGTATGGAGCAGATTTATTTAACAAATACATCGCTCACCCAGCTAGCATCCAAGAAATGGGAATGGTAGCTTATTATTCTAATCCCAAGGATCCAAATCTGCTAAGACGTGTAGGTAAGAATCCTTATAAGCTATACCCTATTCAAATCACTGGCAAAAATAAAACTAATATAATAATTCCATATGAAGAAGGAAAGAAATTACTTTCCTCTTCAATTACGAAAAAGAATTTAAAACTTTGTAAAGTGGCTATTTTAGTAAATCAGTAAGACGAACAAAAGTTTTTTCAGCTTCTGCATAATTTCCATTAAAAAGATAAGCGAATCCTAAATCTTCTAATTCCTTCTTGGATAAAGATTGAGACTTCATTTCATATTTATGTATATCTTTTATTATCGATTCATATTCTTTTCTTTTTTCTTCGAAACTCGGAAGATTCAAACGTCCAGGAATATTACCTAATATTTTTTCTGCTTCTTTGTGCTTACCTAAAAATAAAAGCGACATTCCCAAAATTTTTAAAAGAAGTGGAGAATTTAGATCGCTTGAATTCTTTTGAAATTCAGAAATTACTTCTTGGTATTCTTTTAGTTCATACAGTGCTTGAATTTCTTCACTTAGGAATGCTTTATCTTTGTGTTTCTTCTTATATAATGAAATAGAATGCAATGCTTCTTTATATTTTTCAACTTTGAAATACGTTGATACACTCAGCTTTATAAATTGAAAACAAACTAAGGCATTCGAATTTTTAAAATACAAATCTAAGTGATTGGAGGCGTCTTTGAATTTCTTTTTCTGAACATTGAGATAAGCTTCTACTATGGGCGAAAGATGCGTTATGCCTTTGGGAGAAATTTCTCCTATCTTGATGTCTTCTTCAATTTTAGCGAGTAAGGCAAGCTGGCTCAGAAAAGGAGAATTTGAATTTTCCGAAGCTAGACGTATAACTTCTTCATGGGAACCCACTTCAAATAATTCCCATCCTATAGTTTCTGGATTTTCTTTTGATTTTATGTAGGATGCCGATTGAGCCATAACGAACCTCTTTCCTTTTTAATCGGCAATTCTTTGGAACATGAAAAGATTTTTTTATGGGAAAATGCGGTACATCATCCTTGGAAATGGGATACATTCTCTTACATGAGGCAAACCGCAAACCCAGGCTACCAGTCTTTCCAGTCCTAGACCCCATCCGGAATGTGGTACAGAGCCGTATTTCCTTAGGTCAAGATACCAGCTATAGCTTTCCACAGGTAGACCTTCTTCATAGATTCTTTCAACGAGCTTATCGTAATCTACCTCCCTCTCAGATCCCCCTATGATTTCGCCCACACCATCAGGAGCAATTAGATCTGCACAAAGAACAGTTCTAGGATCATCTGGGTTTTGCTTCATGTAAAATGCTTTGATTGCGCGTGGGTAATTTTTAACAAATAAGGCTCCCCCAATTTTTTCAGTTAAAATATTTTCACCCTCTGCATTGATATCGTCGCCCCATTCAATAGAAAATTGAGCTGCTTGCAAAATTTCAATCGCTTGCTTGTAATCTATAACCTGGAAAGATTTCTCAACTTGATTTAGTAAGTGATTTGTATCTCTTTCTAAAATATCTAAATCTAATTTACAAGCTTCCACTGTTCGCCTTACAACTGTTCGAACAAATTCATCTTGGAAGAGTATATTTTGTTCATTTTCCATAAATGCTGTTTCAGCCTCAAGCATCCAAAATTCAGTTAGATGCCTACGAGTCTTACTTTTTTCTGCACGAAAGGTCGGGCCAAAGCAATATACTTTTTCATGAGCAAAGATAGCTGTTTCTAAATAGAGTTGACCAGTTTGTGCTAGATAGGCTTTTCCCAAATCAAAGTATTCTGTCGAAAAAAGGGTCCCTGCTGACTCACCGACTGATCCAGTTAAAATAGGTGTATCTATATTGGTATATCGTTTCTCATGAAAAAAATTTCGAATCTGAAAACTCAATTCAGACCGGATTCTAAGGATAGCTAATTGTTTTTTGGACCTGAGCCAAAGGTGTCTATGACTAAATAAAAAATCAGTTCCATGTTCTTTTGGCGTAATAGGATAATCTGTAGAAGGAGATACAATTTTAATTTCTTTGAGATGCATTTCCCAACCAAAGTTTGCCTTTTCATTTGCAACAATCAAACCTTTGATTGAAAGTGAGGTTTCCTGTGTAAGAGATTTCACCATTTTGAAAACTTCATCCCCTAGGATTTCTTTGTCCGCTATCACTTGAATCAATTGCCCAGAGGATCTAAATGTCAGAAATTGAAATTTGTTTGAACCTCGAATTCCATGAAGCCATCCATTCAATTCTAGCTCTTTTCCTAGGTTTTCTAGCATTTTTTCCAAATCAAATCACCTCTTCTTGGATCATTGATAGAATTGTAGTTTTATTGGAAAAGGCAAAATTGTTTTTTTATTTGATTTTAAGGATAGAAACAAAAAGCTGATAATGACAAATGAAATCAATAATTTTAGACGGAAAGCAAACAGCCGAAAAAATCAAATCCCATATCAAGGAATCTATCCTTACTCGAACGGCTCGCGGTTACCTTCCACCTACTCTAGCAACAATCTTGGTAGGGGATGATCCAGCATCTCACACTTATGTGAATATGAAAAATAAAGCATGTGAAGCTGTAGGTATGAGATCCAAAAGAATTGAGTTGCCTGCATCAACCACAACGGATGAATTGCTAGAAGAAATACGAAGTCTCAATGAAAATAATTCCATACAAGGAATTTTACTCCAGCATCCTTCCCCTCCCCAGATTGATGAAAGATTAGCCTTTGATACTATCCTTCCCGCAAAAGATGTGGATGGGGTAACTACCTACTGCTTCGGTAGGCTTGCAATGGATCAGGAAACATATTTTCCATGCACCCCTTATGGTATGGTACTACTTCTTAAGGAATATGGAATTGATGTAGCAGGTAAAAGAGCGGTTGTGGTAGGACGATCTCCCATACTTGGAAAACCAATGGCTTCTATGCTTACCAATTTAGATGCTACCGTTACTCTTTGTCATTCCAAAACTCAAAATCTGCCTGAAATAGTTAAACAAGCAGATATCATAATTGGTGCTGTTGGAAAGGCTGAATTCATTAAAGGAGCTTGGATCAAAGAGGACGCAGTAGTTCTAGATGCAGGGTATAATGCGGGTAATGTGGGTGATATTGAGCTCAGTGTGGCTGCTAACAAGGCTAGTTTCCATACACCAGTTCCCGGTGGAGTTGGACCTATGACCATTGCTGTTCTCTTATTGCAAACCTTATATTCTTGGGAAGGAAAGTTTAGTCCTTCTTTGAAAGCTGGAAGTAAATAAAATGGCTATTAGCTTTGATGAATGTTTTCAAACAGTCCCTGAATGGGCTCCACCGAGTGATTTTGAAGACTTTTGGAAGGCTAATCTGCAAGAGCTTAAAGCATTTCCAATTCAATCACAGTCAAAGACTCAATTTCGTGGCTCAATTATTCGTGAATCACAAGCAGACATAAGTTTTAATTCATTTGGCAATCAAACTATTTTTGGTAATATTACTGTTCCAAGAAAAAGAGGAGATAGGCCCATTGTTATTTATCTTCATGATTATGTAGGAACACGCTCCGCCTCATTAAAATCATTAACTGATCAAGGAATCGCTCAATGCCATTTGGACTTAAGATGGCATGCTGATCAATTAATCTATCCAAAAGAAAATCCCAATGATCCAATTCCAGAAGGCTGGACACCTGGTTATTTTGAGAAAAATTTGGATAACCCTAAAGCTTTTTACATGAAAGCCCTTTACTTAGATGTTATTCGTGCTATAGAATTCGTTAGGTTGTATTCTGGTGTAGATGGTGAGAAGATAATACTAAATGGAAAAGGACTTGGCGGTTCACTAGCGATTTTCGGTACTGCTCATTCGGATAGAGTTGTTGGATTGATAGCTGAATTGCCTAATTTCTGTCATCTAACTAAGGATCAACTATCTTTGCCCCATTCCTGGATGAAAGAGGTTTATCCTTTGTATTCTAAAGCAAAATCTAAAAAGGTAGATTATAAGAAAAATCTTTCGTATTTTGATAGTCTCTATTTTGCTAAGAAAATTAAGGTCCCTACTTTGTTTTCTTGTGGAATGGAAGATGAAATTTCACATCCTAAATCCGTTTTTGGAATATTTAATCACTTAAGATGTGATAAACGAATGCAAATTTACCCAACTGACGGACATGATGCGGGCAAAGAAAGGCAAGAGGAAGTAAATCTCGAATTTTATAAAGAGGTTTTTGGTATTGAGTAAACTACCATTCTTTCTATTTGATTCAGCCGAAAATAAAAAAATAGAATTCAAACCTGATAATCCCGATAAAGTGAAAATCTATTCTTGTGGGCCTACTGTTTATAATTACAGCCACATAGGAAATCTTCGTTCGTATGTATTCGTAGACATTCTTAGACGCTCCTTAAAGATTTTGGGCTACCAGCTGGATCAAACCATGAATATCACTGACATAGATGATAAAATTATTCGTGAGTCTATTCATCATTCTGTCTCTATAGAGGAATTTACTAAACCTTGGACTGAGGCTTTTTTTCGTGATTTAGAAAAATTGAATATTGAGAAATTGGAACATTATCCATTTGCTACTAAGTCTGTAGAAGAGATGGTCGAACTAATTGAGAAGTTACAAGAAAATGGATATACTTATGAGAAGGAAGGAAGCATTTATTTCTCTATTGATAAATTAAAATCCTACGGTTCTTTAAGTAAAGTAGAAGCAACAGGAATAATTTCTGGTGCTAGGTACGATGCGGATGAGTATGAGAAGGACAATGTCAGAGATTTCGTACTTTGGAAGGCACCCAAGGAAGAAAAAGAGAAGTCTTGGAATACAAAAATTGGAAATGGACGACCAGGTTGGCATTTAGAATGTTCAGCCATGATTCGTCAAATTTATTCATCAGGTGTTGATATTCATACGGGTGGTATTGATTTACTTTTTCCACACCATGAAAATGAAAAAGCACAATCAGAAGCTGCCTATCCAAATGAGAAATTCGTTAAATATTGGATGCACTGCGAGCATCTGTTAGTTGATGGTCAGAAAATGTCAAAGAGTAAGGGTAATTTTTTCGTTTTAAATGACATTCTTGACAAAGGTTATGATTGGAAAGTGGTTCGCTATGTGCTCTTATCTTTTCATTATAGAACTAAATTGAATTTTTCTTTTGAAAGATTAAATGAAGCAAAAGTTAGTATTCAAAAAATACAAAATGCCTTCAATCGTATTTCAAGCGAAATGAAATCAAAGAACATTGAATCAATTCGAAAACCAATAAATCATTCAGAAATTATTTCTTGCAGACCACAAGAGTTTGCCTTAGATTATTTTCAAAATTTTGTAAATGCAATATCTGATGATTTGAACCTTCCAAAAGCTCTTGCATCTATTTTTGATAGCATCAAGTCAATCAACACTAAGCTAGATAGTTCTAGTCTATCGAATGAAGAAATGATTGATGTCGTAAAATATTTTTACCAAATTGATTGTCTACTTGGTATTTTGGATTTTACCAATGAAAAGATAGATAATTTAAGTTTAAGTGAAAATGAAATACTTGCTCTTATTGAAAATAGAAGCAATGCAAAGAAAAACAAAGATTTTAAATTAGCAGATTCCATACGAGACGAACTCAAAGCTAAAGGTATAATTCTAGAAGATTCCAAGGATGGATCTGTAAAATGGAAAAAGTCTGAATGAAAAAAAAAGCAATCTATGGACGTCACAGTGTTGAAGAATACATTCTAAAAAATGGAAGCAACGATATTACGGAAGTATGGGTCAAAGATAGCTTTCATGGTGAAGCAACTTCTACCTTCCTTAGCAATATTCCAAATAAAAGTATAATCAAAAAAAAAGACATAAAGGATATAGATAGAATTCTAAAAGGTGTAAATCACCAAGGTATAGTTATCTGGTCTCAATCCAATTCAGGGAAATCTCAAATTAAAGATTTCAATGAATGGAAGACAGCCTTAGAAGAAGCTGAGGGACCTTTTCTTCTCTTAGATCGCATTCAAGATCCTGGAAACTTAGGAAATATTTTACGAACTGCTGAATGTATGGGCATCCAATCTGTGATCCTAACTGATAGGAACTCATGTGGGATTACGGATGTGGTTATCAAGGTATCAAGTGGGGCCTTGAATTATTTAAATCTTTTTCAAGTCGCTAATCTTTCTCGAGTTATCGAAGAATTAAAAAAGAAAAATTATTGGATAGTCGCAACCTCTGACAGAGGAGAAGATGAATGGGAAGATCTGCCTGAGCCAGAGAGAATAGCAATAATTATGGGTAATGAAGGTGAAGGTGCAAAGAGGTTACTTTTGGAAGAAAGTGATTTTGTTGTTCAAATCCCTATGCACGGTGAGATAAGTTCTTTGAACGTAGCTGTTGCCACTGGTATAGTTCTCGATAGAATTGTTAATCGTTAATTTTTGTTAGACAATGGAATTTATCTTTTTCAGTTGATGAAACATAAATCCAATTGAGACAATAAAGATAACTATGAAAATTGTAAATTGATAGCTGGTTCCAAAGAATAAACTGCCAACACTAAATAAGCCAGTAAACACAGCTATTAATGATGAAATACAGCCTATCAAAACCGATTGGATGTTACTTTTATGAATAGAAAGTTTCCTTTGCAAAGCCCAGTATTTCCAACCAAAACCAGCAGGTTTGATTCGATTATAAAATTTCAATAAGACATTCTCCGATGTTCCTGGAGATAAGTAAGTTACCAAAATAACAAAGGCAATAGTCAGTAAACCGGTTGCAAGAGCTGAATATGGGAATACCAAATCAGTAAATAGTTTAATTAAAGCAAAAAAGATAGGAGAGACTAAAAATCCAGAAAGTTCTGACCATGCAGATATTCTCCACCAAAACCAACGAAAAATCAGTGCAAAACCAATTCCTGAAGAAGCCTCTATCATAAAAAACCATACGGAACTTACTTTCTTTATCCAAAAAATACAAATATAGATTGATAAGATAGCAGATACAATTTGAACCAAGTAAGAACTTTTTAAATAAAAACGATCATCTTTGTTTTTTATTAAAAATGGCTTAGTCAAGTCGTTCACTAAATAAGAGGCACCCCAATTTAAATGTGTTGCAATAGTCGATAGATAAGCAGCAATAAATGTGCTTATTAGTAAACCCTTACCACCAGCTGTAAGAGCAGGTTCTATCATCAAAATAAATCCACTCCCTTTTTTATCTTCAGCTAGATTTGGATACATAACTAGGCTGCAAAGTGCAACGATAATCCAAGGCCAGGGTCTAACAAAATAATGAGCAAATAAAAACCATAAAGTAGATTTAGTTGCTGAAATTTCATCTTTTGCGGAAACTATTCTCTGAGCTATGTATCCACCCCCGCCTGGTTCCGAACCTGGATACCAACTCATCCACCAAAGAAAGAAGATTAATACTAAAAATGAAGGAATTCTTTCGCTACTAGGATAAAAGGAAAATACATTGGCTGGAAGCTTTTCCTTGAGACCAGCAAGTCCACCGATTTCTGGCATTTGCAAGCTTGTATAAGCTAGAAGTATGCAACCGCCCATGGCGAAGAAAAATTGAAATACATCAATATAAGATATTCCACCTACACCAAGGAAACTAGTATAAACTAAACAAAAGAGTAAAAGGAAAATTAATATATAAACTGCTGTTTGATGATCAAATATGGATTCAAGTATGGAGAGCATCGCAAGATTCACCCAAGAAAGAATCATAAGATTCATCAGAGCACCCAAATATACTGCTTTAATACCTCGCAGTAGCCTTGCACCAAAGCCAGAATACCTTAATTCCAAAAATTCAAGATCAGTTAATACTTCTGCTCTTCTCCACAGTGGAGCAAAAATAAAAACAGTACTTACTGCACCTATAGACATATACCACCAAGCCCAGTTTCCTGCAATTCCATCTTTTGCTATAATTTCAGTTATCGCTAGAGGTGTATCTGCACCAAAAGTTGTAGCAACCATAGCAGTTCCAGCTATAAACCATGGTAACCTTCCATCAGCTTTAAAGTAGGAGGCTAGACTTTGTTTTTTTTGGGAAAAATAAAAGGTTAAGATGATGGTTCCGATGAGAAATAATGCTAAACTTAGCCAATCATAGAAACCTAGATGAATCATAGACGAACTTTGATGCCCATTTCTTGCATGGCTAACTTCGTTTCATGAATTGAATACGTTCCAAAATGAAAAATGGATGCAGCAAGAACCGCATCAGCTCCCCCACGAAGTATTGCTTCAGACATATGCTCTGGATTGCCAGCTCCTCCGGATGCGATGATAGGAATATTTGTATTCTCACAAATCATTTTTAGAATGGGAATATCAAACCCATCTTTGGTTCCATCTTTATCCATGGAGGTAAGTAGAATTTCGCCTGCCCCGCGTTCTTCGGCTTCTTTGGCCCAATCAAGTGCCTCTCTGCCAGTTGGAGTTCTTCCGCCATGAAGATAAATCTCGTATCTATTTCTTTCTGGATTAAATTTGGAATCAATAGCACAAACTATACATTGCGATCCAAAAATTTCTGAAGCTTGGGTTAGGATTTCTGGTCTTTGGAAGGCTGCTGTGTTCAATGAAACCTTATCAGCACCTTGTTGCAATACTGCTCGAATATCTTCTAAGGTTCTGATTCCGCCTCCAACAGTGAAGGGAATAAAAATTTTGGATGCAATCTCTTCTACCAAGTGAATGAGAATATCTCTATTATCCGAAGATGCTGTAATATCTAAAAAGCATAATTCATCAGCTAGATTTTCTTCATAGGTTATGGCTGATTGAACTGGATCACCAGCGTCTACCAGATTAACAAAATTGATTCCCTTAACTACCCTGCCATTCTTTATATCTAGACAGGGTATTACTCGTTTGGTTAATTCATCCAATTCTAAGAAATTCCTTCTGGCAATTGAATGGATAGTTTTTCAAAATCAATAAAAGCATTTGCAAAAGAAAAAATCTTCTCTTCTGAAAAATTGGGACCAGTTATTTGTAATCCAATGGGCAAAGAATTTTTATCTAGACCAGCAGGAATAGATAAAGCAGGCAGACCTGCTAAATTGACTGAAGTTGTAAGAATATCAGCTTTGTACATTTGAATAGGATCTTGTGTCTTTTCTCCTACTTTAAAGGCTGTTGTTGGTGAAGTTGGTTGGAGAATAAAATCAACTTCTTTAAAATACTCATTGTATTTCTTTTGAATGAGAATTCTTGCCTTCTGAGCTTTTGAGTAATAGGCATCATAGTAGCCAGATGAAAGACTAAAAGTTCCGAGTAGGATTCTTCTTTTGACTTCCTTTCCAAAACCTTTGGACCTAGAATCTATATATAAATCTTCCAATTTAGATTTCGGATGCGATTCTCGTAGGCCAAACTTGATTCCATCAAACCTAGATAGATTCGAAGAACATTCAGCAGTTGCAATGATATAATAGATGGGAATAGATGAAGACAGAAGTTCAAAATCTAATTCCTTAATGACTGCACCTTGTGATTTAAGAAAAAGGATTGTTTCGTCGAAACGAGCTTTTACTTCAACATCCCAAGTCGCTCCTTCATCTTTCATGATACCAATTTTTAAATCTTTCAAAGATATTTTTTTGATTTCTGGTTTGCATACTTCTTCCTTAGAAGATGTACTATCTCTTAGATCTTTCCCTGCTAGTACAGATAGAACATCTGAGCAACCTTGTAAATCATTTGAGATAGGACCAATTTGATCTAAGGATGAGGCATAGGCAACTAAACCATAGCGTGAGACTCTACCATAAGTTGGCTTCAAGCCGTATATACCACATAAGGATGCGGGCTGGCGAATCGATCCACCAGTATCGGAGCCCAGTGATATGGGTAAAAAGCTTGCAGCAACAGCAGCTGCTGAACCTCCACTAGAACCACCAGGGATTCGAGATGTATCGAATGGATTTTTCGTGATTTGGTATGCAGAATTTTCAGTAGAGGAACCCATCGCAAATTCATCCATATTCAATCTAGGAAAGAGAACGAATCCTTTTGCATATAATTTCTCTATTGCAGTTGCGTTGTATGGTGAAATGAAATTTTCTAGAATTTTTGATGCACAAGTTGTTTTAATTCCTTGGATACAAATGTTATCTTTTATGCCAATTGGTATTCCATCAAATTCGGAAAGTTTTGAATTTGATTTTCTTCGTTTATCTGATTCTTTTGCTTGGTTTAGGATAAATTCTTTTTCAAAAGATAGAAATGCTAAAACCTTAGAATCATTTTCTTCTATTCTTTTGATATATGCCTGGCATATTTCTTCAGATGTAAATTCACCAGAATTTAATCTAGTTTTGATTTCATTGTATTTTAAATGTATGATTGATTTCATGTTTCAATAACCTTAGGTACAACTATAAATCCATTTTCATATTCAGGAGTGATTTTTGAAAGAGCGTCTCTGTTTAGATTATTTTCAACAACATCAGGTCTTGTGAAATTCTGGTGGTTGTAATAAATTTCATCATCCTGTATGGTATCGGTATTTAAGGATTTAATTACATCAACGTATTCTATCATTTTATTAAAATCAGAAACAAACTTCTCTGCTTCTGTATCATCTACTTTTAATTTAGCTAAGGATGCAATGTTGCGTAAAGTGTTAATATCCATATTGTTCTCCTTTAATATGCATTTTTACTATAAACACCTTTAAATGGTGTTAGTAAAATAATTTTAAGATCAAAAAGAAGACTCCAATTCTCGATATAATAAATATCGGCTTCAATTCTCTTCTCTATTGATGTATCTCCTCTAAGTCCTTGGATCTGAGCAAGTCCTGTAATACCTGCTTTCACTGCATGTCGTCTCATATAATGCCTGTGCTTAATTTGAAATTGTTCTACAAAATAAGGTCTTTCCGGGCGAGGTCCGACCACAGACATAGAGCCCATAAGTACATTAAAAAATTGGGGCGTCTCATCTAAAGACAATTTTCTCAAAATCCCCCCTATTCTAGTTACCCTAGGATCATTAGGTGTGGTCCATTTTGTATCAGAATCACGCTTTTCTTGCACTTGCATGGTTCTAAATTTAAGCATCATAAAGCTTTTATTATCTAAACCAACTCTTTCCTGGCGGTAGAAAATTGGACCAGGGGAAGTCCATTTAATCAGAACTGTGATTATTAAAAAAAATGGTGAGAACAAAATTAAGAATAAGGAAGAAAAGATTAAATCAAAAATTCTTTTCAAAGCTTGGTTATAACCTAACCTAACAGGAATATTTCGAATTGAAATAATTGGAATTCCTTCCATTACTTCAACCCTACCTCTAGCTGTTATAAATTCTTCATAGCTTGGAATAACTTTTGCATCTATGCCATGGTAGTCACAGATATCTATTGTTTCCTTAAGATAAGTTCCTTCTTTACTTGAAAGAGCATAAACGATTAAATCCGGTTTAAATTTTACAATAATTGACTCTAAATTTTTCCATTTCCCAATGATTAGAGAATGAAGTTCATGGTTCTTCTTAATCAAGGATGTATCTGCTGAAATAAAACCCTCAATCTTGTAACCGTAAATAGAATGTTTTTTAATGGATTCTTGGAAAGCTATAGCATTCTTACCTGTTCCAATAATCAATACAGATCTTAGATTATATCCTTTGGTTCTTAGAAGATTTAAAATGTATCTTAAAATTAAATGAGAAAGAGAAATGAGAATTGGAGATATGATTGCATAATTAAAAATTATTAATCTAGAAAAACTTTCTGCTCTAACAAAAAATAAGATAGATAACAAAAATAATAAATTAACAAAAACTCCTGAAAGAATTCCAAAAAATTCTTCTGCAAAACTTAGTCCTCTTCTTGGATGGTAGAGATCAACAGAGAGAAATGAAATTACTTGTGTAAATCCGAGGATTATTCCAAGAATTATATAATTAGAAAGATCTAATGATTTTAAGAAAAAATCCGGATCTTTTTCAATAATATATCTCACAATAAAGGCCAAAAAGAAACTTATAATAGAGAGAAATAAATCGAAAATCACAAAAAGCAACTTGAAAGTCTGACTTCTTTCTTTTAACATTATCTAACCTCCCCACGAGTTTCCTTAGAAATAACATCGAGTGGTCGTTTACGAAATCTATAAACTCTGGCTCTAGTCGCCTGAGTTCCATCGGCTTGGCCTAATTCAAAGTTAGTAATATTCACTGAAAAGAATACAGATTGATCGTAGAAGGTCAATTGGCTATCTCCAGCAATACCACCTGGAAAAGCTCGAAGATTCATACTGTATCCTAAGCGATATTCCCAATTGTGAAGGTTCATTTTAATTGTAGTAATAAAACGATTAATATTGAAAATTGTCTTCTGCCTTTCTTGAGAACCAGCCGCACCAGTACCTTGGACTATATCTCGAAATAGATCTGTCTGTCTATAGTTAACTCCCGTTTGGTATTGGTAGATGTCTGGAGTCGTTCCAAGATTAAAATAATCGGCTTGGCTAAGATTGGTAAGTCTCCATGGTTCAGTAACTCTTGAATCAATTTCAAAATCAGTAGAAATGGTTCTCGTGATCTTTACATCAGTCCTCATAAAAAAGCGATAGCTATCAAGAAAATTATCCCTATAAACATGATACCAAGTAGCGCCTGTTTCAAAGCTACGAAAGTTACGAATAAATGGTAATGAAAATCCACCCATTTTATAGGATAAGGTTAGATTATTGGTTAATGGTTTACTGAGCGGAGTGTGATATACAAAGTCATTATTAATAAAAATACCAGAATAGAAACTTCTCTGTCTATCCAATAAAGTTGGCCTTCTTGTCTTAAAACCATCTAAAAAATCAACAAAACCTGAGAAGCGAAATATTGTAAAATACCATCTTTCATTTTCCGTTGGTCCAGGGTTAGAATCCGATGAATATTTACGAAAATCACGTATTGTACGTATGGAAACTTCCCAATCCTCTAAGGCATACGATTCAAGTGCAAATTCTGCTTCATTGATTCTACTCTTTCCAAATATCGGATCTTTTCGTTCTGGTTTTTCAATATCTAATTTACGGTAGTATGTTGTGAAAAAGAGCGCGGGAGTTCCAATTCTTACTTCATGGTTTTGTCTATAGTATTGGTAGGTATCCTGAGCTAGAAAGTTTCTTTGCGCAAGATTCGCTGAAAAGCTTGGACTATTGACTGCATTACCAGAGCCTGGGAAATCAACAGTATGTTGCCTAGCTCCACCGTAAAATGCAGGTGTCACAGATACATAAGCACCCATAGGTAGTGTAGACCGAAACCCCATATCTCCTATTGTTAGGTTCTGAGTTCTTAAAACAAAATCCTGGAATTTACCAAAGGGGTCAGTGGTTGATCCATTTTCTAATGGAAATGGCAGAGGTTTTTGGGTGGGAGGACCGTAGAATTTTGTGGTAGTGTTCTGAAAATTTATATCCCAATACACAGGTGATTCAAAGTAAGGAGTAGTACCTATCTGACTTGAATTTCTAATATTCACAACTGGAGCAACATCAACTGTTGGGAAAAATTTATCTGCTTGGATTTGGTAGACAAGAGTTCGCCTAGCACCTAAAGACACAGCTAAATCTCCCCTAGTTTCTGAATAGTCAAAACTCCAATTTAAAAGATTTCGAATTAATCCAAATCTCTGATTTCTTTGCGTGTATAGACCTTGGATAGAATTAGCGGGTTCAAATCTGTTTCCGTATTCAAAGTCATAATTAATTCTATTGAGATTTTCATATCGCAGTTGAACGTTTCTAGTTCCATCTTTTGCGGTATCATTTTGTTTTGCATTAAGATTGAGGTTTGCCTTCCACCATGGTTCATACTGTACACCGACATCTCTAATTCCAAGTCCAAGATTTGGAAATTTCTCACCTCTATCTACTTGATTGGTAGTTGCAACATTTCCTATTCCTAGATTCTCAAATCTATCTTCAAATGCAGGAGAGATGCTAGTTCTTTTATGATTTGCATAAGCTACATCAATATTGTAATTCAACCAAGGAGTAATCTTCCACATTTCAAGTTCAGTTGCCTGTCCAGTCTTTTCATATACATCAAATCGAAATTTGTATCCATGAGGCATGATAGCTGAGTTTGGAAAAGGATCAGACCATTGGTAGCTGTTTTGAATAAACCATCCTTGGGAATTATTTTTTCCAATCTGACTTGTGAATCCATTTCCACTAGTAGAATTATATAAGAAGGGAAACCAAAACAAAGTTGTTCCACCGACTTGATAACTGGGCGAAATTGCTACTACTGTTTTGTCTTCATAGACAATAATTTTACCAGCTTTAAAAGAGTAGTGAGGGATTTCCGCATTACAAGCAGTAAAGTAACCCATTTCTAAAAGGTAGCGATTTTCATCTAACTTTTTCATTTTCTCGCCAACAAAATAAGCAGGATACATACTTGCTTTACTGTCGTAGATTACACCTCTAGAGAGTTTAAAATCATAAAGAAATTTTTCCCCTTTTATTCTTGCAGGTCCATCATTGTATTCGATTCCACCTTCTGCATAAATTTCTTGTCGATTGGAATCTATACTAACAGTCTCAGCAGTAAGCACACCCTTCCCTATCTTTAAGCTTACCTTACCTCTCAATACCATTACTCCGCCTTTAGTTTGGTCAATGGATAGTAATTCACCCTCAGCAGCATTCTGAATCTGGATTCGATCCCCCGCTTTGGATGACTTTGGTAGGTTATCTAAAGAAAAAGCAGGAGGTGAATCATCAATATTTAGAATGGATTTAATTCTCTGTCTTTTTGCGTAGATTGAACCTGTATTGGGCACACCAAGTTGGCGTAAGTAGGAGTCAACTTCCCTTTCGGTGAGTGCGTCTATTGATCTATCTGCGAGAATTGTTTTTAAGGACTGAACAGTGAGTTTTCTTTTCTCTTCCTCAGGGTTCACCGAGTCCTGGCCTCCCCAGGAAAAAGGAAACTGCAGACCACTATTATCTTGGGATAGAAGTAGAGTGGGTAAAAAAAGGATTATTATAAATAAAAACTTGAGTCGCACATTTAAGATGAATGAAATCTTCCAATCATAAACGAATATTTTGCATTATCCCAAAAAAGCAAACCAGAATTCAGATTTTTCTAAGTGCATACCAAATTTCTCAAATGGCGATATTGTTTGAAGAATGGCTGATTGTAGAGTTTATAGGAAGTTCGATAATGATATTTGTCTGATTGTTTTCTACTTGAGTCATTATTGTTCCCTTGTGTTCAGCGATTATTCCCATACTTAAATAATACCCTAATTCAGTAGTAGAAAAGTTCTGAAGATTATGATTGAATAATTTATTTATATCTAGACCATCGTTATCTGGTAGATAGATTCCAGAGTTTTCAAAAATTATTTGAACAAAATCATTATTATTTTTATTTATTTTCTTACATTTTATATGAATGAACTTATTGGAAGTGTCCTTATTTTCTAAGATAGCGCTTCTACTACTGCTTATAAGATTTAGTATGACTTGTTTAATTTTCTGAGAATTACAGAAAATTTTAGGAAGTGGTTCCTCCACTTTAAACTCTACACTGATATTATCTCGAATTAAGAGCTGTTTGAATAATGCTAAGGAGTCCTGCATTAATTCTTCAATGAATATCCAATTTGAAAAATCTTTATCTTCTCTTGAGTAATTCATTAAATTTTTAACCACTGTTGAAATTCTTTCTGATTCAATTCTGATCACTTCAAAATATTTTTTCATTTTAGGATTATCTATCTTTACAGCATCCTCTTCTCCTAAAATAGAAAAATTAATAATACTCATCAGGGGGTTATTGATCTCATGGGCGATGCCAGAGGACAGCAAACCTATTGATTCTAGTTTTTGACTTTCAAACAATCTTTGTTGGATATCCTTAAAGCCTTGGATAGATTTGTTTTTATATATTGCCATCTCAATCGCTATAAAAAGCTCCCTTCCATGGAAAGGCTTAATTAAATAACCAAAGGGATCCGTAATTTTTGCACGGCTCAGAGTTGCTTGATCAGAATATGCAGTGAGATAAATAATAGGAACATTTGAAGTTTTATGAATTTTTTCGGCAGTTTCCACTCCATCCATACCACTTCCGAGCATGATATCCATAAGAATAATATCTGGATTCCAAGTAGAAAAAGTTACTATCGCATCCTCACCTGAATTAGAATATTCTGTTAAATAGCCTATTTTCTGTAAAGAATTACAGATATTAATAGCAATGATAATTTCATCCTCAACCACTAATACTTTGAGCGGTTTGGTGGAGCTATTTTGCTCATTGTTTTGCATATGCTTCATTTTTTGTAGATTTGTATTCTACGTCATTCAAAATCTTTTTTCTATTTTTGATTTATCTAAAATTTGAACATAAAATCTTCTAAAATACACTTTTAAACAGCTTGCGAAAAAATATAAAAACAAAATCATTTGACGAATACTAAGATTTCATTATAATTTCCTAAAAGGAGTTCTTTTCATGCTTTTGAAACAATTTAATATATTTCTCACTATTTTTATTTTACTCGGTGCAATCAATTGCAAGAGCAAAGATACTCAAACTCAGAATCCTAGCGTTGAAGATAAAGAGGCAGCTGATACCAGTTCCGAAAATAGAAGCTATTCAGATATGAGTTCTGCTGATCCTGATGAAAAATCCAAGGGACCAAATTTAAAATCCAGTATGAAAGGATGCATTAAAGGTGATTGCGTAAATGGATTTGGAGTTTATGTCTATGAGAACGGCGATACTTACACAGGAAATTTTAAAGATGATATGAGAAATGGTGAAGGTGGTTTTGTTTATAGTGACGGAGAAACTTTCAAAGGAAACTATCTTAAAGATTTCCGTGATGGCAATGGTATTTATACTTTTTCCAACGGGGATAAATTTGCAGGAGATTTCAAGAATGGAGAAATTACTGGTCCTGGAGTCTATACATTTAAAAATGGGAAAGTCTTAACTGGGAATTTCACAGGTAACGGCTCTACTGGCTCAGGAACTTTAGTTGATAGTGGTAAAACTAGAAATTGTAAAATTGAAAATAGAAAACTTAGCTGCGAATAGGATTTTAAGGATAGTACAGTTTGTTCCAAAATAAATAAGAACAAACTGTAACATTTTTACCTTACAATTTACACGAAGGAAGAGCCCCTTTGTCTTTCACCATAGAATAATTCAAAAGTGCCTTAGGCAGATTGTCCTTTAAATCCTTTATCCTTGTATCATCGGATGGATGAGTTGACATTAATTCATGTGGTTTTTCACCACCTAAGGCTTTCATTCCTTCCCATAATGCAACTGATGCTTGTGGATCAAAACCTGCTTTTGACATAATTTCTAATCCGAGTAAATCAGCTTCAGATTCATGTTTTCTAGAAAATGGCAAAATCACTCCGTAGGTTGCACCTGCTCCTAAGGCACCCGCAGCAGACTCATAGCCCATGCCTTGAATCACTGAGAGCCCACCTTGTGCTATGGTCGATTGAGATACTCTTTCATTTCCGTGGCGAGAAGTTACATGCGCTATTTCATGCCCAATAACTGCTGCCAGTTTATCAGCTGTGTTAGCTACACTTAATATTCCTGTGTATACTCCAATTTTACCTCCTGGCAAAGCGAATGCATTGATAGCCGGATCTCTGAATACAACAACCTCCCACTGGTCAACACCTGTTGTATCATTAGCAAATTTTAAACTTGCATACGAAATGCATTTTACATAATTATTTATACTAGCTGATTTTTCTATGGGAACTTTTGTTTTCATATCATTGAAAGCATCTGCACCCATTTGATTCATTTCTGCATCATCATTTAGAAGCAATTGCTTTCGTCCAAGTGGGGATGTTGCACAGTCTACCATTAAAAAAAGAAAAAATAATATTGTAATTTTAATTCTCATGAAATCTCCTATCTTACTATTTATAAAAATAGAAAAAGAAGTTTGGAATCAAGTAATTTACTTTTGATTTTTTGCTTCTAGCTCAAAATTTCTTGACATTATTCGAATCAATTCTAAAGATAATGTATGCATCCCAAAACCTTTGAAAAGTCGTATATACGCAAAGATTACTTTGAACAGGAACTTTCAAAGATGCTCTTAGAGATGGGTGAATTAGAATATAAAAATTTAAACGAATACGACAAAGGTGGATTTGATGGCTACAACCAAGCTGTCACTGAAATGCTTAGAAAGTTACAGATGAAATTTTCTAAAGATTTTTAATGTCTTTTTTCCTTTACGAATAATTCCCCAAAGAAATACTTGCAAAGAGTAAATAAATTGTATGAGTAGTCAGATAACAAAGCTAAGAAACCACACTGTAGTCCAACTCAATGGTGCATTAGATATCTACACCGCTCCTGCCTTGAAGAAAGAATTACATAGCTTGATTGATGATGGTGTTAATTCTTTAGTGATCGACATGATTCATATAAAATTATTAGATTCTTCTGGTATTGCCTTACTTGCAAATGTTCAAAAGAGATTGAAAGCAGAGGAAGGTCGATTCTTTTTACTCAATGTAAACCAAGACGTTTTAATCATATTAAAGTTATCTTCACTTGATAAATTTTTTACAATTATCAATTCTCAAGATGATCTTCCCTAATTCATATTCTACCAGTAATATTTTAATTTAGTTAAAGAATTTATTACCTAAGTTTAGATCTTAAATTACAATTTTAGATTGTTGATTTCTCTTATAGGAATTAATTCTGATTTAATTTCTTCAGATTTATTAGAATATTCTAATTTTACTTTAGGTATTTTAAATGTTACCTGTCTGCCTGATAAAGTTTTACCATTTTTTAAAATTAACTTAATGGGATTATTGAGTGTTTTTCCTTTAGGAATTGCAATTCTTATGGTATCAAGATTGTCTATAGGTGTCTTAATAGGAAAATTAGCTGTTAAGATTTTAGCATTGCTTAATTCTGAGTCAAATTCTATTTCATTAGCAGTAATGATTCTACCATCGGAAAGTATTGCTTCAAATGATTTTGGAATAAAAATTTCATGATTTTTATCTTCTATTTTATCAATAGGTAGAATTTCAGATTGTTTGCTCTTTATTTCATTTTCATCAACTGAAACTATCTCTTGAGATACTATTTTTTCCAAAGATTTCGAATAGATTTCTAATTCTTTTTTTACTTCTGTTTTTAATTTTGCCAGATCAGGTTCATTAAAATCATTAGATTGTATTATTTGAATTACTTTTGTTTCTTGTTTATAATCTTTACTTTCAACAATGGTTTTAACGGCTTCTTTATCTCCAAGATTGATCGCATTTTTCTCTGAAATTTTAGCAAGCTCCTTATTCTCAGAATAATAATTACTTAGTAATAACAATCTTCTGTTCGCTTTGATTGCGATTTCTTGATTTTCATTTTGCTTTGCTAGGGGAATATATTCTTCAATAGCAACCTGAGTTTTCCCTAATTCTTCTAATGATCTTGCTTTAATAAAAGATAAATCTTTTGTAAGTTTAGGCATTTTTTCTAATTCTTTAAGGACGTCCTCATAAGATCCATTTAGGTATAAATTTTTTGAATAAAGAACAGGATTGGATTTCAATGATACAAGAGATTCTTTCTTGAGTTCAGTTTCTTTTAAGAAATCCATAAGTAATTTGGCATTTTCTGAATAATGTGTTCCTGGAAAAAGATTATAAACTCTATCTAGCTGGAAGTTAGCGTCTGTATTTAGACCAAGCATAGATAAACAAAACCCATCGTGCAAAAGTACGAAAGCATATTCATCAGTATCATTTGGAAGTAATTTTTCTAATTCTTTGTATTTATCTGAGGCATCTTTATATCGCCTAGTTCTCTCTTGGTAAAACGCATATTGTAAAAGAATTGTATTTCGTTTATTAGACGAAAGGTCAATAACAGGTTTAAAGCTTATGAATCGAACTCCATTCACTAAAAACAATCCAACTTTTTCAAAACTTGTTAATTCAAAATTATTATCTTGGATATTTGAATTAAGAATAGAAGATTCTAAAATATTAATTTTGATTTCGTTATTAAAATTATCCTTATCTAAAAATATCTGTCTTAATTTGCTCTTGAGTGCTTTTGAAGATAGTTCGTAATTCATGATTTGGTCTTTCTGAATATTAAGACGAAGCTCAACTAATTTTGCACTAGTTATGGAACTAGCAGAAACAAAAAATAAATTAAGTATGATTAAAAATGCAGATATATAGCTTATAATTTTGATCATTAAGGAATATCCAATAAAAGAATTGTTACATCATCCTTATATTCGAATATAAAATTATCCAATTCTTGAGAGAGTTCTTCAACAATATTAAGATTTAAAATATTTTCTTTGATTAATTTTGCTTTTACTCTTTCCAAGCCAAATAATTCTTTATTTTCATTAGAAGCTTCAACTAGTCCATCAGTATAAAGAAAAATTTTGTCACCAGATTCAGTTTTGAATCTTTCAGTTTTATATTCATGCTGCTCTATCATACCCAGAGGTGGGCCTGAAGATTCAATTTCAATAATTTTGGATTTAGACTTTTGTAATAAAAGAGGGGCATTGTGCCCACCATTGCAAATTTCAATAGTTGAATTTGTGTGAATCTTGCAGAATACTGCAGTTGCAAAGAAAGAGGATTGCATTCGATTCCCTACAAGATCACTTAATTTTTGAATCACTAAATGGGGTTCATCTGTTTCTTTTAAAATGGATTCTAGTAGCATTGCTATAACAACAGTTACTAGGGCTGCACTTACGCCATGCCCAGATGCATCTGCTATAAAAATAGCTAAACACTCTTCATCTGCTTTTTGTATTTTAAAGAATTGATAGATATCACCACTAACTTCTCTCATTGGACGATACAATTTAGCTAAATTAAAATCTTTTACAACTTTAGTTTTTGGCAAGAAAAGTTCTTGTACTTCTTTTCCTATTGTTAATTCTAAATTGATTTCATTATTTAGTCGGGTTACTGTTTTTACTGTATCTTCTATTTTGATTGCCATAGAATTGAAAGTTTCACCCAAAGAATCTAATTCATCTCTGCGATTCATTTTCCAATGTGCTCTTGCACTCAAATTGCCTGCTGCCATTTGTTCGGAAGTTTTTTTCAAGATACCTAGTCTATGAAAAATGATTTTGTAAACATAAACTGCAAATAAAATGTGAAAAAGTATCCCCCATGTAGTGGCTATAGCCATGAAAACATAGATTTGATTGAGTCTTTCCTGGATACTGCTCAAAGTTATTTGAGTCTCAAGGTAGAATTCTTTTTTAGATTCTTCAGTAAAAGGAATAAGTGCTAATACTGAAAAATTTGCTTCATTTAGTTCTAGTTTGTATCTAGATTTAAAGATAGATCCTGAATCTAAAATACCAACCTCTTTGATTTTTTCTAATACCTTAGATCGATCTAGATTTTCTAAATTAGCTTTTGTTTGTGGATATTCTGCTAAAATGGATCCATTTGAATCGTAGATTTTAAAATTTTGGATTTCATAAAGTTTTAGTTTTTTACGAAAGAGGTCGAATTCTTCTTGGTTTTTTATTGTAAAAGTTGTGACATTCAAGTCATTTTGAATTAAATTTACCAAATTTTCAGATTGAAATTTAAAAGATCGAATCAAAAGATCAGATTGGTTTTCAAAAATCATCACAGAAAAAAAAACGATATTCACAAATGCAAGAATAGTATAAAGTAGACCAATCTGTAGTCTAAGCGAAGTGTTTTTAAATATGTTTTTTATTTTTGATTCCAATTTTTAAATTCCATGAAGTATTTTCAGCTTAGTATATCTTTTCTGATTCTATGCTTTTACTCAAGAACAATTTGGTCGGATATTGTTCTTCTTAAGTCTGGTAAGACGATAGAAGGAAAGTTTATTGAGACAAATTCAAATTATACTGTCATAGATAACTTTGATAGAAAAATAAAAATTTCCAATAATGAAATAGAATCCATAGAAGTCGGTTATTCTGGAATCTCAATTTGTTATCAGCTTAAAGAAGAGGCAGAAAATTGCAAATCTAAGTTGCATTTATTATCTCAATCCAAAGTTGTTCTAGTTTCTGGTAAGGGGTTTTTGGATGCGAAAGAGTATAATTCCAGCGATTTTTTGAGCATTAAAGGTAGTATAAGCTCTAAAGAATATAGTTTAATAAAATACATTCGGATTGGTATCGGTTTAGAAATTGTTGATACGAATTCTAAATCTTTTAAGGGCAAACTAATTTCTATTTCAAATGATGGTGTATTAACTCTTGAGGCACCTTCTGATGAAGTATTCAATATTTCTAGTAAAAGCATAAAAACATTTTCCTATTATTCTCCTTCTTGGTTCAAGTTGCCTAAAACTCTTCCATTGGTTCAAATTGTACCAGGACTTCCTCAAATTAATAAAGGTGAATTTTGGAAAGGATCAGCTTTGATGGGTCTTGGTGTGGCTACATTATTTGGAGCAGCTTATGAATATAATAATGCAAGAAATGCTTCAAGTCAAGAAATTAGCTATATTCCAGTAGGAACTCAATTGGTTGCGACCTCTGCATTCAATAGTAATAAACGTTTTGAAATGCATAAACAAAATTTTCAAATATTAACAGCTGGATTTATAATAATTTATATTGTTCATTTTTATGATATTTATTCAGACCAAACAAACTCTGAAAATAGCTTTCAAAGCTTTCCTAATAACCAAAATTTGTATTCATATCAATTATCTTATCCTGAAAAACAAGGTCCTTATTCCATTTGGAATTTTGGAAATTCTCATTATTTTGAATATAGCTTACAATTTTAAAATCAATCCATTAAGTCTTTTATTGCTTTTTGTAAACCATCAATACTCAAAAAATACATAGGAACTATATCACCTATTGCTGATATAGTTGTCTCCCACCAAAGCTTTTCGGGTTCAGGATTAAGCCAGACGGAATGTGGGAATCTATTCTTCATCTCTTGCAAGCTATCAATACCAATTAATCTATTCTCTTCTTTTTGTTGATTTCTTGAAGTATGAAAAGCATAAGGATTTATTGAAGCAGAGAACAATTCGTACGGTGCCATCCAAGCATCGCCAACATAAATAATTCTTGTATCTGGGCGAAATTTTTTTATAAACTTTGAAAGAGGATAAGATTTCCTCAAGTATGGATCTTCAAATATTTCATAACTGAATATATTATGAAAATAAAAACTATAGAATTCTTTAAAATGTTGGATTTTATTTGCTGCTGAAAACAATTGAGATACTTTGTTCGCATGAGGAGTCATGGAACCTCCGATATCCATCAATAAAACAACTTTTAGATTATTTTTTCTAGATCTTTCTTCTATTAATTCTAAATCACCACCATTGTCAGATGTTTTTTGGATAGTTTTGGGAAGATGAAGTTCTGGTCGTCCCTCTTTTTTCATCACTCTTAGATACTTTAAGGCAATTTGTATTTTTCTTGTATCCAAAATTTCATCACTTCTATACGGCCTAAATTTTCTATCCTGCCAGACTGCAATACCAGTTCTATTGCCAGCTTCTCCCCCTATGCGTATACCATGTTCATTATATCCACTGTTTCCAAAAGCAGAAGTCCCACCAGTTCCTATCCAAGTATTGCCACCATCATGTCTTTCTTTTTGTCTTTTTAACCTATCTTTTAGTTCTTCTAATAAGCGATCTGTATCATACTTAGGTGCATTTTTGAGTCTTTCTTCATCAAGAATGAATTTTCGTGCTTTCTCTAGCCAGGATTCTAAGTTTATTAAAGCTTTTTCGGATGAAAATGAGAGGGATCCAAAAATTTCTGAAAATACTATATCATAAGAATCATAGTGTTTAATATCTTTAACAAGACAAAGGCGACCTATTCTGTATAATCTGTCCAAACTTAAAAAGGTATCCCTGCTACAAAGTGTTCGAACAGAATCTAAAAAATTAAGGAATTCACCTGTTCCTGCTGGAATACCCTTGGATCTTAGCGCATAAAAAAAAGGAATAAACATTAATTGAAGATTCGATAATCCTCTTCATTTTTCAATAATGCGCCTGGATATGGTATTCTACCATCTTCGAGACTTGCTCCCATTTGTATAAGAATCTGAATCCAATCCAATAGTTCAGATGTACTTGGCTTTTTCTTTAACTCGTCTCTCTTTCTTAGGTGGTAAAAAAGATCTAAAGCTCTTAGCATAAGATCCTTATCTAGATGGGGAAAATGTTGATTTACTATTTCCTGCATGAAGTCGCGGTTCGGAAATTCAATATAATGAAAAATGCATCTACGGAGAAAGGCATCGGGTAATTCTTTCTCATTATTGGAAGTAATTATTGTCAAAGGACGAACTTTAGCTGTAATTTTCCGATTTGTTTCAAAAATTGTAAATTCCATTCTATCTAATTCCAGCAATAGATCATTAGGAAATTCAATATCAGCCTTATCTATTTCATCAATCAAAACTACTGCGTCTCCTTTTTCAAAAGCAAGGCCTAGTGCCCCGAGTCGAATGTAGTTTTCGATATTTTGAACTCTCTTTCCTGCTTCTTCATTGGAAAATCTTGAATCATTCAATCTCGCAACTGCATCATAAAAATATAAACCTTCTTTAGCCTGAGAAGTTGATTTAATATGCCAACTGAAGAGAACTTGTTTACGCTTATTTGCAAGATACTCAGCTAAGAGAGTTTTTCCAGTACCTGGTTCTCCTCGTATCAACAACGGACGTTTTGTAATGGTAGCAATTTCAACGGCTTCTTCTAATTCAGCAGAAAGTACATAGTTTTCAAAAAGAGATTTATCACTCATATCTACCGCCAGATTGGTGTAAAAAATCACCAAGGAAACAAAAAAAGGTTTTAATCTCTGAATTCTTTAAAATAATTTACTGTAGACACGTAATATGGCTGAATTTGACAAAACTAAAAAAGCAATCGGATTGAATAGCATTGATGATTCTTTACGAAAAGATATGCTTGAGAAATTTAAATCTGCTGGTGGTAAAATCGTAAAAGAAAAGCCAGCATCGGAAGAGCAGCCTAAGAAAGATAGACCTCAGCCTAAGACTAGACAAAGTGTTGTCTCTAGAAATGAATTTGATCGTTCCAGTTCAGGTAGAGGTGGTTCCGCAAGTTCTGGTCGCTCAGCTAAATCAGATGGAAAATCTTCCAATCCAAAAACATCTATAGATTCATCCCAAGCCTATGAAAAAGAAATTTCTAGTTTCGCTGCCAAATTTGCAATTAAGCTTAAATGTTGGTTTGCAAGGGTAAGCCCTTTCGGTGCACCTGAAATAACGCCTGCTTGTATGGGTATTTTTGCTAGAGATCTCAGATCTGCTCTTATGGAATTCCAAATGGTAGGAAACGAGCTTCTTACGAATTCAAGCCACTCTCCTAAAATCACTAAAGCCTTAGACCAAGTGAATCCCCTTTTTATTGAAGTGCTGGCCTTAGGGCATAAACTCTATAAGAATACAGAACTTGGTGAACTCACTGATCCATACAATGCAGCACCTGACCAAGCAGTTTATATTTCAAGAGTCAAAGATCCTATTTATGCAATCTTTAAGAAGCTCTATGTTCTTTATCCATACCAAGAGTCTTATAAAAAAGCAGTTTCACTTGCTTATGAACATTTACAAAGACTTGAAGGTAAACCAGCGATGATTTACAACTCTCGCAAAAAGAAGATACTACAAGAAGTGGATACTTTGTTCGGTACAATTTTTGAGAAGATGTATTTAGTTATTATTAGAAATGAGAATAAAAATATTCCCATAATTTCTCGTTATATGGAAAATCTATTAGGCATCAGCTTAGATGATAAGCCAGGTCAAAGAAAAACAGGAGAAGGAATTCATGAAGTTGAACAAGATTCTTCTTCCGGCTCCAATTCTCAAGAATCTGATTCTGATAAATCTGAAAAAGAAGAAGAGAAGAAAGAAGAAGTTGTAATTCCTAAAGAAATGGCCTACGGTCTTCGTTTGATGAATATGTACAACATTGAAGCCTTACGTAAAAAATTTGATGCTCGAGGTGAAATGTCTGCTATCCCTGATAGTGATAAAGCTCTGCTTACATATTTATATTTTAAAGAATTTGATGATAATTATTCCTTTGTTATGACTACGAAGAAAATCGATATCAAACAAGTTCATGTTAATGGCAATAGAGTGGATTACCGTCAGAAATTACTGGACCAATATGAAACTGTAAGAAGTACCCTAGATCAATTTAAGATCTATATGGATACATTTAGAGAGTATTCGGCGCATAAAGCTAATCCTGGTGCCAATTATATAGAAGCTTCTAAGAAAACTACAGCCTTAGAAACCAAACGCAGTCAACACTCTAGAAATGTTCGCGTTGTTGCCAAAGAATTTATGGAAAAGACCAGAGATATACTTCTCATTCTCATTAATGATATGAAGTCCAAAAGAGAAATTATTGGAAATATGGACGATATCATGTCATTTGATAATGTAGAAGCTAAGAAACGATTAAATAAAAAACCTGTCAAACAGTGCATAATGGAATCTTATTGCTACACTCTTGCTTTGGCAGAAAGGCTAGAGAATGGGGATTTATATGGTGGAGTTGTTGAATTAAGTCCTGAAGAAATGAAAGAATCCTTTGGTATTGTTGTTAAGGATGAAGCCAAACAAAATGAAGAAAATTCTAAGCAAGTTGAATCCACAATAGAGCCTAGTTCAGAAGTAGATGATTCCACATCAAGTAATACCTCCTCTATTTCAAATGCTGAGAATGAAACGGATAAAGATGAGTCCAATATGGATTCCGATGGATTTAATGTAGAGTATTAATGAAAATAACTTTTGTACAAAAACAACTTAACTCGAAAATTACGGAAAACGAATTACTCAAAATTTCTAAAGAACGATCTGACTTTGTATTATTCCCAGCAAGAGTATTACTAGATCTGCATCACAGTCCCCAAGAATCAGTGAATAGATATGATTCAATTTTGGATCAATGGATGGACGTTTCGGAGAAACACAAAGGTGTATTGATCGCTGGTACCTTGTACCGTAAGCTAGCCAATGGATCAATTATTGAGTCAGTACCTATAATTCAGGATTTGAATTTCATAGATCATTATGATTTACAAAAACCCAATGCACCTATAAATCAAACCTCAGAAAGTGAGACTGTTTTTATAATGGCTGGTGTAAGATTTGGGCTTCTTGCCGGAAAAGATTACGAAGACCAAAGCATCTTGGAAGCCTTACAGAAGAAAGGAATTCAAACAGTTTTTATTCTTGATGGATTAGTGAATACTAGATCCTATGAGGAAGATTTAGAATACTTCTTTCAAATGGCTCAGGATTATGATTTTAATATCTTTCGTATCTGTGGTTATGATACCAAGAAAAAGATCTTAGGAAGAAGTCTGGTCGCTACACCGTCTGGAATTCAGTGGAAGGTTGGCAAAATGGAAGAGGATAAAGATATAATTAAAACCATCCATTTTGCACAAGCGAATCCCTTTCTTTAAAGTCATTCCAGAAAAGTCAATAGGATTGATTTTTAGAAATAATCATAAAATCATTATTTCTTTTTCTTTTCTGGTTCTTCTATATTCATTGTAAATATCAAAATCACCAAGCCTATGCTAACGCATGAATCTGCAATATTGAAGGCAGGCCATCTATGAAAAAGAAGAAAATCCGGCCAATCAAAATCAAAAAAATCTACGACTCCAATATATTGACCTGGTCCAGCAGTAAAACCAAATTTAATCCCACCACCAGGAGGCATTTTTACAAAAAATTTATCTATGAAATTGCCAAAGGCTCCTGCCATAACAAAGTTCCAACCCCAGGGATTCCCGAGTTCATGGTTCTTCCATCTATATCCTATGAGAAAAATAATTGCAACTCCAGTTGCTACTAAAGATGGGATTGCATTGTCTTGTAGGAATCCAAAGACAAAACCTGTATTGAAAATCAAAGTCATACGAAAGAAATTTCCCCAAACTTCTTGAGGATCTTCCACGGAGTAATTCATGATTACCCAATATTTAGTAACCAAATCTACAATTGTTCCAACTAATATAAATAGAATATAACTTGGTTTGTAAACTTCCTTAAATTCTTTATCAAAATATTTCATTTTTATCCTCACGCGCCTTATAGAACCAGAAATGATTTAATTCTATAGAGCTTGTCCTTCACTTTTTAATCTAAAATCCATTAAACTATTCGCTTATTCTTTGAAAAGTGAAATAGGAAAACCTTAAATCCAAGATTTACCTTCTTTATCGATGATCCTTATTGAAAAATTCGTTTAATCTCTTGTTGATTTCTAAGGCCAAGTTTTGGAGGGTCTCCCAAAGAAAATTCAATGGTAGCCTATTTTTTCCATTTAAAACTAATTCTCGAAATGGTCTTTCCGAATAATCAAAAATAGATTTGTTAGGATCTAGCAGTGCTAGATTTCCTACTAGTTGAGCAAGGACTCTTTGTAGAGAAATATAATTCGATGGAAGATTCAATTCAGCTATCAAATCATGAATGCTAGTTTGGATTTTTTTTAGAAAAATTTTATCCTCTTCTAAATTTAATACATCAAAGGAAATATTTTGAAAACTCTCAATATTAGAAAGAATACGTCTCATTTTCTGCATAGAATATTCAATTATGGCAATAAGATTCTTACGGTTAGTCTTGGGTTTCAGAATTCCTAAATAATCAAATCCTTGAACCATACCTTGGTAGTCACTTCTTAAAGAACTTGAGAGTATCATAACCAATGCTTCTTCTTCTTTGGGTGTTATTCTTGCAACAGCGCCAAAATCTATGAAACAAATTTTACCATCTGGTTCAATTATGAAATTTCCTGGATGAGGATCAGCATGAAAAAATCGAAAACGAAAAACCATTTTAATATAGGCTTGGATTAAATGATCAGCTATGGTAGATTTTTCTTTTTGATTTTTGGCTAAAAACTTAGGATCAGTAATCTTTAGTCCATAAATGAATTCAGTAACCAATATTGACTTCGTTGGTAAATCGAGAAAAGTGAGTGGTATTCGAATATGTGGATCATTCTTAAATAATTCCTTCATCTCTATCGTATTTGCTTTTTCTAAAGAAAGATCCATTTCCTGCTGCACTAATGAATGAAGTTGATCAAATAATTCCTGGTAAGGAAAAGAAATGATTAGATTGTTAATCCATTTTAATATTTTGTAAATTACTTTAAGATCTTTTTGTATAGATTCTTCAATGCCAGGGTACAATACTTTTATTGCAACATCCCTACCCTTATATCTTCCAAAATGTACCTGAGCAGTTGAAGCACTTGCTAATGCTTGTTTGTCTATATAGTCAAAGAATTTTTCTGGGCTCATTCCTAATTCCAACTCTAGTCTTTTGAATATTTCTAAGTAGGATTTGCTTGGAACTCTATCTTGTAATTCTTGCATGGGTTCAATGAATTCTTCTGGAAGCAAATGATTGAGATTAGATAGAAATTGACCGAGTTTGATATAAATTCCACCTAGATTTAAAATCTTATTTTTTGTTTGGATGCTTATCTTACTCCATTTCTTTTGGGTTGCTAATTCAAAGGATCTCTCATTTAGAAATTTTTTTACTACAGTAAAATGAAAATAGAATCGAAACGCTATGAAAAAGGAAAATAGATAAGCAGATAGCGTTCGAAAAATGTTCAAAAATATTTTCCTTGTTTCTTAATATCTGTTAGGATTTTCATAATCTCATAATTCTCTTTCAGTGAACCTGTAGTAGGTTCTAGATTTTGGATTATACATCTTGCGATTTCTCCATAAATTCTAGGAAATGGATTGGAATCTTCGAGAATCTTCTTGGGTATTTCAGATTTCTCTAAACTACGAAAGCCCTTATAAAGTTTGGATTTTTTTGTTTGGAAGAATTGAAATCCATGGTTGCCCAATATAAATCTTGCTTGGGTGGTTTGAATATCAATCTCAAATTGAAAGTATCTGCGGTAGCCTCCTACTTCTAAGAATACATTGGCTTCATTTGCATATTGCATCCAAACATAGGCCTGTTCTTCTATTTTATATTTAGGATTAGATTTATGAAATTTCGCTTGGATAGAATTTGGCATTCCCAAGAACCAATGAATCAAATCAATTGCATGCGTTCCATCATGAAGCAAGGGTCCGCCCCCTTTTCCAGAAAATGCGATTCCAGGATCTTGTGCCGAGGTTAAGACTGATGCGTAAATAGTTTTGATTTTTCCAAGTTCGCCCGATTCTAATAATCTTTTTGCCCAAGCATAAACGGGGTGAAATCTTCTTTCATGATTGACCCAAAGTCGAAAGTGAAAGTTCTTTTGCAGTTCTAATAATTGCCTAGCTTCTTTCATTTCCCGAACCAATGGCTTTTCAACAAGAAGATTGGGAATATTTGATTCAATGGCATTTTTTAAATTTTTCCAATGGGAGTCAGTAGAAGTTGCAATAATTGCTAAATCTATATCTTCCGTCTTCCAGAAATTAGGTGCTAGAATCTTCGCATTAGCTTTAGTCTTCCATTGCTTTTGGAATGCAGAAATGCGATCATGATTTTCATCCCAAATGTATTTTAGGTCAAATTTAGAGGAGATTTTTGAATTCAGTATTGTCCCAGCATGGGTACATGGCTTCCTTCTAAATGGATCATTTTCCAAGAGACTTGCAATTCGTCCTAATCCAACCAAAAGGACTTTTACTTTTTTCATTCTCTCATACTTTAAGGAATCGTAATTTTTTAGCAAAATATTTTATTTGAAAAGAGAGTATTTTGTGCTAGAGAAATTCCAATATTCCTATTCCACCATTGCAAAAGTCCTAAACCATGAACCTAAAATTCTATGGCGTAGAGAAAATTTTCAATTTAAAACGATAACTAATTCGTCCCAAGAAGTGAAACCAGGTTCCTTATTTGTTCCACTTATCAGCAATAGGGATGGTCATGAATTTATTTCTGATGCCCTAAAGCGAGGGGCGTCAGGGTTTCTTGCAAATAGAAAATCTACCATTCTTAAATCACTCAGTTCCAAACAGCTAAAATCCGCCATCTTGGTAGATGATACCTGGAAAGCTCTGGCTGATCTAGCTCGTTATCATAGGATGAGATTTAATCCCTTTGTTATAGGAATCACAGGATCAAGCGGAAAGACTACAACTAAGGAATTACTTGCATCTTGTTATGCTCATCTTCCTAAATCACAAGTTGTAGTAACTGAAAAGAATTTTAATAATGAAATAGGTGTTCCATTTACACTTTTTCGCATCAAGGCCCAAACAGAAATTGCAATTATTGAAATGGGAATGAATCATAGAGGCGAGATCCAAAAACTCACAGAAATGGCTAGACCTGATTGGTCAATCATTACAAATATTGGATCTGCACATATTGAAAATTTAAAATCTCCAGAAACTATAGCCCAAGAGAAGACGGATATATTGTTCGGTATGCCGAGCGGAGGTAGACTCTATACACCAGAAAATATTCTTTTCCCTGAAATTGTAGACGCCAAAACAAAACAATTCCATATACAATCTGTTCCCTGGAAGATCAGTTCTTCCTCATTAAAAATTAAGAAGAAACACCCACATGGATTCGATTTAACCTGGGAAGGTATACCCTTTCATTGGAATACTCCAGGTGAAAAGATTCTTTCAAACCTTAGCGGAGTTATGAAACTAGCTTCTGATTCTGGTATAGACAAAGATACCTTAGTTGCTAATATTCAAAAGTTTAAATCTTCCAAAGGTAGATTGGTCGTTCTCAAGAAGTATTTTACTTTAATTGATGATACTTATAATGCAAATCCAGAATCTATGGAATCTTCAATTTCTGTGGCAAGCCAACTTTCTGATGGAAGACCATTTGCATGCATTCTTGGAGATATGAAAGAGTTGGGTTCTCATTCAGAAAAATATCATAAACAAATTGCAAAGTATTTGTTGAATCATAATGTAAAATGGGTAATAGGATATGGTAAGGATGCTGTCTTCTTTAATCCAAATTTGGTGGAGCAAGACTCCAAGATCTCATTTTCTCATTGGCCAAGCTCTATCAAAAATTTAGATGAGCTTGTCTCTCATTTTACAAAAAACCTACCAGCTCATACAGTTATTTTGATTAAAGGATCAAGATCTATGAAGATGGAAAGTATAGTTGAAAAAATTCTTGTAAGCTAAAGGATAAGGCAAAATCTAAATATATGTCGAATGTAAAAATGAAAGTTGCAGTGATTATGGGATCCCATTCGGATTGGGAAACCATGAAAGAAGCCTGTCTTATTCTAGATTCCTTTTCTATTAGCTATGATAAAAAAATTGTTTCTGCTCATAGAAGTCCTGATCTTTTATTTTCCTTTAGTAAATCTGCACGTGATAATGGCTATTCATTAATAATTGCGGGAGCTGGTGGTGCTGCACATTTGCCTGGTATGGTTGCCTCACTATCAACCTTGCCAGTACTGGGAGTCCCGATTCAATCTAAGGCACTGAGTGGCTTGGACAGTTTGTATTCAATCGTTCAGATGCCCAAGGGAATTCCAGTTGGAACACTTGCCATAGGCTCAGCTGGTGCTGCTAACGCTGGATTATTAGCTGTAAGAATCTTGTCTCTTCTAGATCCAAAGCTAGATGCAGAACTACAAAAATACCAGGCAAAAATTAAAACTGAAGCCTTAGATAAAGAAAAGGATTTATTGATTTGATACTACCTCCTCATTCCCTAGGAATTCTTGGATCTGGACAGCTGGGTAGGATGTTTACCCAAGAAGCAATAAAGCTTGGTTATACGGTTCATGTATATTCACCTGATAAAAACTCCCCTGCTTGTAAGGCTGGTGCTATAGAATGGACAGGAAGTTATTTGGATTTCCCATCTTTAAAAAGATTCCTTGATACAGTTTCAGGACTTAGCTTTGAATTTGAAAATATACCAGAAGAGTGTTTAGATTTCATCAATGATTATTCAAAGTCAAGAGATCTAAATTTCTTAAAACCCAACGCTCTTTCTATAAAAATTGCTCAAGATAGAATTTTAGAAAAGCAGTTTTTCAATTCTATAGGACTAAATACTGTATTGTATTTGCCTATTGCAACAGGTGAAGAAGATTTTTCTGAATTTCCCATGCCAGCAATTTTGAAGACAACTCGCTTTGGTTATGATGGCAAAGGACAATGGAAATTTAATTCCTCTGATGAGTTAAAAGTATTTTTACGTGAAAATCCTCCCTCTAATAATGTGAAGTATATTTTAGAGGCATACTATCCTTATGATTATGAAATATCGGTAATTTATGCAAGAAACCAAGAAGGAAAAGAATTTATCTTTCCGCCTGCACTTAACTTTCACCGCAACTCGATACTTGATTTGACAGAGTTTCCAGCCCCTATTCCAGAAAATATCCATAATCTAGCAATTTCTTCCGCTTCTCTTTTAGGTAAGAATTTAGATTACGCAGGAGTATTCGGATTAGAGTTTTTTGTTTCTGGGGATGAATTGGTAGTAAATGAATTTGCTCCTAGACCACATAACTCTGGTCATTATACTCAAAATGGTTCTGATATTTCTCAATTTGAATTGCAACTCAGAATCCTAACTGGCATGGATCTCCCTGAGCAAAATACCATTAAACCTTGCTTAATGAAAAATTTACTGGGAGACGATTACTCAAATTCCCTGCAACTTTGCTTAGAACTTATGTCCAAGGATTCAAGGTATCATCTTCATCTTTACCAAAAGGATGAAGCTAAGCCAGGCAGAAAGATGGGTCATATTAATTTTGTTGGAAAGAAGTCTGAAGTGGATAAGAGATTTTTTAATCTTACTTGAGAATTTCTAAACCCCACTTCCATACATCTCCAGCCCCTAAGGTTACAAAAATATTTTTACCCTTAAGGATATCGCGAAGATATTTCGTGTCTTCTACTATGCCACCATTCAGAATTGTTGATTCTCGACCTAATTTCAAGAGTTCATTTCGTATCAACTCTGATGTAATTCCTTCTTTAAAAGTCTCCCCTGCACTATAGATAGGAAGTAAATAGATTTCATCAGCTAAGAGTAAAGCTTCAGCAAAATCTTTAAACAATAATTCTGTTCGTGTATATCTATGAGGTTGAAACAAAACTATTGTTTTATTCAAAGAATTTTTTGATTTTTCTTTGCTTAAGCTAGAGATAACCGCTTTTACTTCTGTTGGATGGTGTCCATAATCATCTACTATTTTTGTTTCTTGGTAAATTCCTAGTATTTCGAGTCTTCTTTTGACTCCTTTGTATTTAGAAAGAGATGAAATAATCGTATCAATGTCTAATCCTAGCTCTAAGCATAAAGAAATTGCTAGACTAGCATTGATTAAATAGTGTTCTCCCAAATAAGGTATAGTATAATTGTATGATTGTCCTTTTAAAATAAAATTACCAAATGAATCCTCCAAATCTATTTTGAATATTTTATAATAAACATTAATATTTATATTCAATTTTTCTTGGAGAAACGTAAAATCTTTACTCTGTCCTACTAAAATCAAATTGTTATAATTTTTAAGATTAGGAAGTATCTCGCAAATACCTTTATCACCTATATAAAGTACCGTTTTGAAGTCATTCGATTGACTTGCATATTGTTCGAAGGCATGTAAAAGATATTTCTTTTCTTTATAATGGTCTAGATGGTCATCATCAATATTCGTTATGATTCTATAATTAGCTGAATGGTTTAAAAAAGTTCCATCAGATTCGTCTGATTCATATATAGCGAATTCTCCTTCCCTCCAAATTCCGCCTTTGTAATCCATAAATGGAACATCTCCTCCAATCATCACGGACGGATTAAGTTTGTGATCAAGAAGTATTTGTGAAACCATTGCGGTGGTAGTTGTTTTACCATGCGAGCCAGCAATTGAAATAGATTTCTTTTCTGAAAAAAGCTTATGAAGTAATTCTGAACGGTGCATTAATAGAAAATTTTTAGAACTATTATTTAATGAAGATGTAGAAATAGCACTTGAATAAACTAAAATAGAATGATCTGGAACTTGTTCTAAACAATCACCTAAGGATTTATATATTATTATATTCCTAGATTTTAATTGTTCAGTTTGTTTAGTTTCTTTCTTATCATATCCATATACTTTTTCGTTTCTATCAATTAATATATGAGCCAGGCTGGACATACCAGATCCACCTATGCCTAATAAAACATAATTGTTATTCATTATTATGGAAAAAGAAATTTAAAGTATCACTGCTGGAATTTATTTTGGAAGTTTGTAAGGATGCAATTGACATGCTTAAGAGTTTGCCTTCTTCTTGATAAAGCGATTGAAGATGCTGAATTAGCACTGTAGCATCCGATGATTTACTATCTATGAGAATACATGCACCTTGTGACTCAAAGAATTTTGCATTAGCCATTTGGTGGTTGTCTTTTGCATACGGATAAGGGATCAATATCATTGGTAAGGAATATACACTACACTCTGCTAAAACACCGGCACCCGATCTTGCTACAACTAAATCAGCCCACTCATAATGAGTTCGCATATCCTTGGAATAGGATATAGCTTCAACTTCTGTTGAATTCTTTTGAAACTCATCGTAAAGATTAGCGCCAGTTAACACACGAAATTTAATATGCTTTTGTATAAATCCATCATTCATGGCAGCAATTACCATTTCATTGATTTGTCTGGCTCCTTGGGATCCTCCGAGAACTAAAACGTTCATTAAATTTTTATTAGAGAATTTTTGATTTTTTATTCCTGGAGTTTTGGGAATCACTGATGAGCGAACTGGATTACCGAGTATTGCAGTTTTTACTTTAGAGTTTGTATTGTATTCAACAGGGAAACTCAAGGCAATTTTATCAGCATACTTCCAGAAAATTCTTGTAATCTTTCCAGGTATGCAGTTCTGCTCACACAAAAATAATTCCTTGCGGAAGACGACTGCATACAATAAGGCAAGTACAGAAGTATATCCCCCCATACCTATCACAGTTGTAATCTTGCTTTTTCTAAAATGAATGGATGCTTTCAGGAATTGAAATATAAATAAGATAGGATAGAAAATAGAATTATAAATTTTAAATTGTGGGAGGTTATGCCAAATAATTTTAAATTCAGAATCTTTAAGATCAGGATATTTTTTATTTCTTAAAGGACAGTGAAGGTAAACAGACTCAAGATTATAACTTTCTTTAGAACGTGACAATTGTTCCAACAAAGCTATGCCGGGAGAAATATGACCACCAGTTCCGCCTGCAGCAATTAAAATTGTTCTCATGATTCCAGATTCTCTTTTCGAGTAATATTTACAAGTATTCCACTAAAAATAAAAGTACTAATTAAGGAAGAGCCACCATAGCTAAAAAAAGGAAAAGAAACTCCAGTAATGGGAAGAATCCCTGTCACTACAAAAAGATTCATAAGGAATTGAATAGAAAGTAAGGCAAGAATTCCTGATCCTAAGTAGAATCCAAAGGGATCATTTACTCTCTCGATTAGCAAATAGGATCTAAAGATAAAAACTAAAAGCACACTCCATAAAATACAAAATCCTAAAAATCCAAAATCCTCCACAAAAGGAGAAATTATAAAATCTGTATATCCGTAAGGAAGATACTTATGTGAGTAACCAGCTGAAATATCATTTCCAAAAAACGATCCTGACTTAAAAGCTAAGTAGGATGAGACAAGTTGGTGACCTTCCTCATATCGATAAGAATATGGATCTAACCAAATGTCTATTCGCTTACGTCTATAACCCACTCTATCTACCAATAAAAATAATAAAGGTAAAATAGAAAGTGTTGAGATGGAGAGTTTTCGAAAGGAAAATCCTGCTATGTAAATCATAGTAATTAAGACAAAAAATATTTCCATGGTTGTTCCGAAAGAAGGTTCTAATACTATCAAAAGTAGAATCGTACTTATAATTGCAAAAGGAAGAATAAATTTTTTCCAATTGATGGATTCTGTTTTCTTGAAAGATTTAAAGAAACCTGCTAGATAAATAATAACCGTTATCTTAGCAAATTCAGAAGGTTGGAACTGAAAGGGACCTATACCTATCCAACGATTGAAATTTCTACCATAGTAAGTCCCAACTGATTTTCCTAGTCCTGGAATGAATACTAGTATTAAGAGAAAGATTGTAACTAAGCATAAATAAATTCCCAAAGAATCAAGAATCTGAAAATCCATTTGGGAAAAAACTACAAACATTGTAAATCCAGCAAGTAACCAAATCATTTGCCTATTTAAGAAAAAATAAGGATTCTCGAATTCTCTTTCGCCATAGCTAAAAGAGGCGGAGAACATAACGGAGATTCCAGTAATCGCAAGAAAAAAAATAATGAATACTAAAACCTTATCCTGTACGTTCTCTCCAATCTTAAAAAAATTCATTGGATTCGAAGAGTAGATAAAGAAATCAAAGCTAATATAATTCCAACAATCCAAAATCGAATTACGATTTTCTCTTCGGGGATTCCAGACAATTCAAAATGATGGTGTATAGGACTCATTTTAAAGATTCTCTTACCTCTTAGTTTGAAGGATGCCACTTGCAAAATTACACTCATAGCCTCCATTACAAAAACTCCACCAAGAATTATTAGGAGTAACTCTTTCTTCAACATGATAGCGATCATTCCTAAGGTAGATCCTAAGAAAAGAGATCCAGTATCTCCCATAAAAACTTGAGCTGGATGAGAATTGAACCAAAGAAATCCTATCAAAGATCCAGCTAAGGCAGAAAGAAATACAGAATATTCATGAGCACCAGGTAGGTACGGAATGTTCAAGTAATTTGCAGTAATGGGAGTCCCAGAAACATAAGCTATGATACCAAATGTTATTGTAGGAAATAACATAGTTCCTGTTGCAAGACCATCCAATCCATCGGTGAGATTCACGGCATGAGAGGTACCTATCACCACTAAAATAGCAAAAGGAATGATTAATAGTCCCATAGAGAGAACGGGTCCTTTTACAAATGGTACAAATAAATCAGTAATTTCAAATACTATCCCCTTCAATGCGTTGGGGTTGGGTTTACCAGTTATATAAAAATATACAAAGATAAACACTAAGGAAAGTAAGATAGAAATAAGAAATTTGGTTCTAGCTCGCATTCCACCTTTTACTTTTAATATTGCTTTGCTATAATCATCACGAAATCCCAAGGCAGCAAATCCCAAACTAGTAAAAAATAAAAGAACTAAATTCAAATTGTTCCAATTACCCCAGAAAAGAATAGATAAACTCATAGTGAAAACTATCATAAGTCCACCCATAGTTGGAGTTCCAGATTTGGATTCATGAGATTTGGGACCATCATTGCGAATGCTTTCTTTGAATTTTAATGAGTATAAGAATCGTATGATTTTCTCACCAAGAAGAAAACTTAAAAACATAGAAGTTATTCCAGCTGAAAGCGCACGGAATGTAACATAACTAAAAATTCTAAAAAATCCTAGTTCATCTCCCCATATTTCAAATATTTCAAAAAACATAATTTCTCCTTTCTCTAAAATCTTCCAGGTAAGTGATTTACCAAGCCTTTTCTATTTCTTCCCCATCATCAAAATGAAATTTTTCTTTTCCAATAATTTGATAATTCTCATGTCCTTTACCACAGACTACGAGAATATCCCCAGCTTGAAGCTTGCTCACAGCTATTTGAATTGCTTTTTTTCGATCAATTTCTCGGATGATTTTAGATTTATCAATAAATCCTTTTTCTATATCATTGAGAATTGAATCTGGTTCTTCAGTTCTTGGATTATCAGATGTAAGTACTACCAAGTCCGCAATTCTTTCTGAAATTTCAGCCATTTCTGGTCGTTTTGTTTTATCTCTGTCTCCACCACAGCCAAATAAACATATTAATTTTCTTGGATTTAATTCTTTTGCACTCATTAGTATATTCAAAAGTGCGTCAGGAGTGTGAGCATAATCTACAATTGCGATTCTATCTTTATCAGGGTTGTAGTAGATATCAAATCTACCTGGGATGCGCGGAATAGATTCTGTAAATGTACTTAGTTTTTCAGTTTCAATATTCAGTTCTAGCCAACAGCTTAGAGCTAGGGCAACATTAGCAATGTTAAATCCGCCCAATAAGATAGATCGAATTCTTAAGTTTCGATAAAAAGTAGATTTTGATTTTTTAATTTTGAAAATGAACTCAGAACCATTGATACTAATTTCAGGTTTTGCAACATCATAGGTGCAATTTTTTCCTAGATATTTAATATTTGATTGAATTGAATTTTCTTCAATCAGTGCCTTAGCTTTCTCGCCACCTTCAGCATCCAAATTAACTATTCCAAATTTATTTTCTTTACGTGATTCATCTAACAAGGTAAAAATACGGAATTTACTCAGCAGATAATCTTCCATGGTCTTATGAAAATCTAAATGATCTTTTGTTAAATTTGTGAAAAGTGCTGCTCGTAAATGGATTCCATCTGTTCTTCCTAATTTTAATCCGTGAGAACTTGCTTCCATGAATACGAATTTAATTCCATCTTCCAACATTTTCTTTAATAGCCATTGTAATGAAGAGGCGTCAGGTGTAGTATAACCAGTTTCAAGTATTGTATCATTGAATTTAGTATGGATAGTTCCAATTAAACCAGATGGTATACCTAAGCTTCTGGCGAAATGATAGAGTATATGAGTTAATGAAGTTTTTCCGTTAGTTCCCGTTACAGCAATAACTTCTAATTTCAAAGACGGGTGATCCAATAGAAAAGATGCAATCTTTCCTTGCATTTGATTTACAGAAGAATTGCAGGTTATAACATTTTCAAATTTTTCTAATACTATCTTTAGCAATTCAGAAGATTTTGAAATTAAACAAGTATTCGAACCATTTTGAATTGCGGATGAAATAAACTGAACATCTGTAAATTCATCACTTAATACAAAGAGATCGTTCTTTTGTATCTTTCTGGAATCAGACCATATGTACTCAATTGAAGTCGAGGTGTTCCCTTTAACTAAATTTAAATTCGAAAATTCTTTTAAAATAGTACCAAGGATCATTTTAAAACTTTTCCTTCATCTTAGGTAAACTGAGATTGTGTATGGATCTTTGCTCATAGGGAGATTTATTTTCTATAGAATTTTGGAAGAGTTGGTCTATTCTAGACGCAGAAGATTTGGTTAGTATGGTGATTTTAATTTCTTCATTCTCCTTGATCAATGTTTCTTTCTTGAGAATATTTTTGGATATTTCTCTTTCAATTTTATGAAATTCTGTAGATTGCCAAACATTTAGAAAGAAGATAGAACCCCAAATAAGGGAAAAAATAAATATCACAAAAGTATCCTTTAAATCATTCATATTCCAAATCATAAAGTCAATATCTCTTATTTTTAGTATCGGCGGATCTCTGGATAGCCCGTAGTTTAGCTGAACGTGATGCGGGATTCAGTTTCATTTCGTCTTCACTTGGTAATAATGGCTTCTTGTGAATAAAGGAAAACTCCTTATTACTCATCACTAAGTCTTTAAGGCTGTGTTTCACAATACGATCTTCCAAGGAATGAAAGCTTATAATTTGAAAGATACCATCAGGTTTCAAAAATTTTGGTAATTCAGCCAAGGCTTTCTTTAGGTGTTGGAATTCTTGGTTCACTTCGATTCGAAGAGCTTGAAAAACGCGAGTTGCAGGGTGGGTTTTGGGTGGCCAGAATTTACGTGGAATCGTGCTTTCTACTAATTTCGAAAAATCATTATTGCTTTCTATAGGATTCGTCCGTCTTCGCTCTACCAATCGTTCTACAATTTTTTTTGTCCAACGCTCCTCCCCATACTCATAAAAGATCCGTTCCAATTCCTTACTAGGATAGGTATTCACAATTTCAGCTGCTGTAACTTGCTTTCTATTTAAATTTGTGTCCAATCGCATATCAAAATTTTCAGTTCCTTTGAAGCTAAATCCTCTACCAGACTCTAAGATGTGATAGGTGGAAATTCCTAAATCAAGGAGAATTCCATCAAAGCCATCTCCCCAACTTAAATCTTCTAAATCAGTTTGAGCTAATTCTGAATAGTTACAATTTAAACTTTTGATATTTTTTCTATCTCCAAGTCTTGACCAAGCTCTTTCGATCATTGTAGGATCTCTATCTAAAAAAAGAATTTCAGAATCGGGATAAGCTTCAGCAAATTTTAAAACATGACCTGCCTCTCCTCCCGTTCCGTCTAAAAATCGTAAAACTTTGCTATCAGGAATATTCTCTTGGGCTGTTCGAATAACATCCTGCCACATGACAGGAAAATGAACGGCTTGAAATTCTTCTTCATACATTAAATTGAATTAAGACTTTTTCTGATAAACAGTGTGGCCTAAAAATTTAAATTTATCAGAGATACCAAACATTGTTTCGGAGTGTCCTATAATTAAAAATCCACTTGGCTTCAAAATCTCTTCAAAATTATTAAAAATAAATTTTTGTGTTGGTTTATCAAAATAAATAACAACATTTCTGCAAAAAATCAAATCAAGTTTTTCATTAATAGGATAAGGAAATTCTAATAAATTAATTTTTTTGAATTCAATGATTGATTTTAGATTTGGTTTGGCTTCATAAAAGATATTTCCATCTTTTTCAGATTTCGTGAAATATTTATTCTTCATTTGATCCGATACAGTTTCTAATCTATCAGCTTTGTAAATTCCATTCTTAGCAGTTTGCAATACATTTGTATCTATATCAGAAGCAATAATTTTCAAATTCCAACCTGGACGAGTGAAGAAGTAATCTAGAAGTGTAATTGCAATAGAATAAGGTTCTTCTCCTGTGGAACTTGCTGAACACCAAACTAACAGTTTTTTATTGCCTGTTGCCTTAGACGCTTCTTCAAATTGAGGAAGGTATGTTTCTTTAAGAAAATCAAAATGATGGGATTCACGAAAGAAATCAGTTTTATTAGTTGTGATTCTATTGATGAGCTCTGATAATTCAGCTTCACGAAATTTCGGATCGGACTTTAGCTTATTTACGTATTCTTCAAATGTAGTCATGCCATGAGATCGCAGTCTTATATTCAACCTGGATTGAACCATAATTTTCTTATGGTCAGCAAGGACGATTCCTGTCATTTTATAGATCATATCTCGCAAATATGCGAACTCGGCATCATGTATGGTAGCTATAGAAGATTTAAAATTAGTCATAAGGGTTCAATGAAAAGAATCCCTGGGTAGTGTAAAAATACAACTCGATTTTTAAATCACCCAAGCAAGCCTGGAAAAATGAAGGTAGGACTTGTTGAAAGCCTAAATGCACGACCATTGACCTGGGGTTTTGAAAATAATCCTCTTATCGAGACTGTCTATGAAAGCCCTAAGGTTTTGAGTGAAATGCTAATAAGAGGTGAACTTGATACTGCCTTGATTTCCTCTGTAGAATGCCTTCGTAACCAAGATAAGCTATCCTACTCTCTGTCCTGTGGCGTTTGCACAAAAACATCTGTTCGATCTATTCTATTTTTTCATCATAAAATAGAGAAAGTAGACATATCTAAAATTTTAGTGGAGTCGGGCTCGCGAACCTCCGTTGCACTACTAGACCTTCTATTAATGAAGCAATATAAACGAAGGATAGATCTTATCCCCGAAGATCCTTCCATTATTAAAGGTCAATTATTGCAAGGCCAAGGTTCTCATCTCCTATTTGGAGACAATGCTCTACTTGCTGAATATGATTCTTCAATTTACGAAGTATATGATTTAGCTGAATGGTGGAATCGGCTAACGGGCTTGTATTTTATTTTTGCTCTTTGGGCTTATCCCAAGGATAAATGGATTCAAGATTCTATTTTTTTAGAGAGCCTTGAATTTGGATTGGAGAATATCCAAGACATTATTGACCAAGAAAAACGTTTTCCCTCTAAATTTACATATAATTATTTAATGAAGGAATTATTCTATAAGCCTGAAGCAAAGAGCTTTCAAGGATTTTTGCAATTTGAAATTGAACTAAAGAAAATGGGAATATTATAAAATTAAAATATTCTTAATTTTATTTCCCATAATTTTGAATTTCCCTGTGCTTCTAAGGAATCAGATAAAGGGTAAACATAATTTAAACTTCCCAAATTAATTGTTCCCTTATTCGAATAGCATTCTGTATTCGAAGGAAAGAGTATCCGAAAATTCATTTTTCCTTCTTTAAGTAGCTTGCCTGTTTCATTGATTATTTTCTTCTCACCAACACTTGTGCTTTCTAGAAATTCACTTGAAAAAGATGGAAACTCTCTTTTAATAACTAAGGATTTACCTTTGAATTTTGTAATCATGTTACCAGGTAGCATTCTTTCTAATTCTGAAATTTCTTGAAAGTCTATCTTGTAGCTGACTTTTCCTTTGTTATCAAAAAAAGGTTCATCAAATTCTCCTTTTTCTAAAATTCTAAATTGATAGTCTCGAAGTTTGATTTTAGTTTTTCCCATGCCTTGGTTAATCTTCTCTTGGATGGCTGCTTCTTGCGTAGGCAGGAATCTAATCATAGAAGATTTCTTATCTTCTTTTAATGGAACTGAATATGTAATTTCTACAGTTCCAGAATAGCCTTTCTTGAAGATAATCGTTTCTTCATAATCGAAACAATTGTAAATAGGAAGTATTGCGAATAGAATAAATGTTTTTAGTAGAAAAATAAATGATCTCGATTTCACTTTTAGAGTATCATTTCATGAGAAATTGTTGTCAACAAAAAGAAAGGCTCTATTTCTAGAGCCCCTCTCCCATTCTAAGTTAGAATCTAAAGCGAATCTTATTTTGAAATAGGATAAGCTTCGTTTCCGTGTTCTAGTAAATCTAGACCTTGGATTTCTTCTTCTTCAGATACTCTGAGTCCCATGATTAATTTGAGAACATAGAATACTAAGTATGAAGTTCCGAAAGCCCAAACAAAGGCTACAAGAATTCCTATAATTTGGGTGATCAACTGACCAAAGCCATGACCGTAGAAAAGACCTGATTCAAGATTGAAGAGTCCAGCTGCTAAAGTTCCCCAAGCACCACAGACACCATGAACAGAAATTGCACCAACAGGATCGTCAACTTTTATCATGTCAAACATCAATACGCTGAAAACAACCAAAACACCTGCAATCAGTCCAATTAGAACAGAAGCTCCGATTGAAACCCCATCACAAGGAGCTGTAATTGCAACCAATCCTGCAAGGGCACCATTCAAGGTTAAACCAATATCCGGTTTTTTGTATTTAATCCAAGTTACTATCATTGCAGCAACAGCACCTGCAGCAGCAGCCATTTGAGTGTTGATTGCGATGAGTGCAAAATCCCCACCACCAACTGAGGTAGTAGATCCAGGGTTGAATCCAAACCAACCCAACCAAAGTATAAACACACCAAGAGCAGCCATAGCCATATTGTGACCAAGAATAGGAGTTACTTTTCCGTTTGCTTGGAATTTTCCAATTCTAGGACCAACTACGATAGCACCTGCAAGACCTGCCCAAGCACCAATCGAGTGAACTACAGTTGAACCAGCGAAATCTAAGAATCCCATATCCTCTAAGAATCCACCATAATTGTCTCCACCCCAAAGGCTTCCCCATGCGAAGGATCCATATACTGGATAAATTACAGAAGTAATGATTATGGAAAATATTACGTAAGTAGCAAACTTCGTTCTTTCAGCCATTGCTCCCGAAACGATAGTCGCAGCAGTCGCAGCGAAAACCATTTGAAAAATTAAGAACGAGTTACCCCAGTTTCCTTCACTTTCAATCAATGAATCTGCAAGTGAGGGCATACCAAAACCTATACCTTCAAAGATAGGTGGACCAAACATAATGGAAAAACCAATTAGCCAGAAAGCTATCGAACCTAAGGAAAGGTCTGCAAGGTTTTTCATTAAAATATTTACTACGTTTTTAGAACGAGTAAAACCTGCTTCTACATAAGCAAATCCAGCCTGCATGAAAAAGACTAAAAATGCAGCAATACAAGTCCAAAGCCAATCTGTTTCACTTCTAAGTGTTTCAACATCTGCTTTTAAACTCTCCAAAGTGACGGGTGCTTCTGCCTCAGCAGCACCAGCGGGTGCGTCTTGAGCATTCAACCCAGCCACAGCTAATAGAACAGCGAACGGGATTACGAATCTTAACATTCTACTATTATCTCCTTTATTTTCCTTTTTATACTTCTTGTTTTAAATTGAATCCTTTTCATACAGCAGCCTTTTTGTTATTCTCTTCTAATTTTAAGAGAGAAATTTTTAAAGACTCATTATTCGGTGTGCTTTTGACGCCTTGTTGAAGTATCTTAATAGCTTTAGGTTTAGCATTCTCTTTAAGATAGCATCTTGCTAACAATAAGCTAGCTTTGGCAAATGAATGATCGCAAGATAAGGATTTCTTTAGAGAGCGTTTTGCTTCATTTATTTTATTTGCCATATAATATGCTCTTCCTAGAAGAAAGTGAGCAATGGCAGTGTTCTCACCCGTTGTCTCTATATATTCTTTAAAGAATTTAATGGACTCATCGAATTTCTCATCTCTGTAATGAATTTTACCTAAAAAGAGTAAATTATCTTTAAGAGAAGGATCTATACTATAAGCCTTTAGTGCAAGTGCATACGCATCTTCTTCTTTCTTTTGAGTATTTGCTAATTTTGCTTGTTTGATATAAGGCAGGGCATCAATGATTGATTTACTGCACTGAATCATAAGCATAGAAAGATCATCACCATTAGGAACTTCTCCTTTATGATCTTTAAATTTTTGTACAAAACGTTCTGAAAGATCTTTAATAAAAACTTTTTTATCACCTTTTTCTAGGACAGATTTTTCTGTTTTAAGCCATTCAATAACTTGATCAGTTCCTATTTCTTCTCTAGCGCTATTTTTTTGTTCTGCGAATCCATCGGTTAAAAGAACAAGAATATCACCAGGACTTAATTTACCTTGTTTTTCTTCGTAATCGTTTTTACGAACTTGAAGGATACCTAATGGAACTCCTTTCGTATCCAGTTCGTCTACAATTCCAGTTGCTTCATTGATATGAAGCATTTTCTGGTGGCCAGCATTGATATAAGCATAAGTATAATCTGAGTAAATTCTAACAATAAAAGCTGTGAAGTAAGTTGATTCTGGCAGTTGGTCTCGTAAAGATTCACCTAATTCTTCCATTATCTCAGAGAGTCCTAGACCTGATTGAACACACCTACGAAAATGGTGGTGGATAGCCATAGTCACAAGAGCTGCTGGTATTCCATGTCCAGAAACATCTATGTTAATAGCTGTTAAAGAATTACCTTGTCGAACTACATCATAAAGATCTCCACTAACCTGTACCATAGGCTCATAGTAAGAACCAAAATATAAACCATTCCATGGTGATAGATCTTGTGGCAGAATTTGGGATTGAACATTTCTACCCATTCTCATATCCCATTCTAATTGATTTAAAACTGCAGCTTCTCTTGCACGTGCAGTCATAAGTCCTTCAATTAGTCTAACTCCCGATAAGGCTAAAGTCAATTGAGCACCTAATGCTTCTAAAATTTCTAAATCATCTACTATAAAGAAATTTTCAGTATCACTTTCTACTGCTAGAGTTCCTAAAACTTCATCTTTTTGGATCAAAGGAATACACATGACACATCTAGTAAGCTCCCCCTCGTCTGTATACTCAGGTGAAGCTTGCAAATCATGAATAATCATAGGTTTTTTCTTATTAAACGTTAAACCTGAGTAGCCTTCATTTGATTTGAGATTTCTCCTTGGTGGCTTAGTATCTTTAATGAATTTAACTGGTACTAAAAATTCACCATCATACAATCTAAGTGTGGAATTATCTGCTTCAAAAATTTCTCTACAAAGTGAAACGACCTTATCAAACAGATCTTCCTCTTTGTCAACATTCGCAAATTCTTTTGAAATATAGAGTAGAACAGCAATTTTATCTTTGTCTGTTAATCCACCGATTACCTTATTTTGGCCTCGGAAAGAAACTACCTTTCGTTTTGAAATTTCAAAGTCTATCATATAGATTCCTACTACAATCTTTGCAATTATCGTACCAAGCTTTGAATTGCTCTCAATTTGCACAATTTTGCTTGTTGTCTAGGATTAACATGTTTATAATTTGAACAAAATTCAAATCCTGAGTATAAAATTTACGCTGAATGATCGCAAAGAGTACAAAAAGTTTAGGCTTATGTCTTATTTCTTAGAATAAATCTAAATTTGTGCCTAATTTTTCCATTGGTAGGAGAGCGAAAATGATGCTAAAGTTTCTTTCTCTCTGGAATCTCCTCTAGCTGTGAGAGCATAATCTAAGAGACCAAAATGGAAGGACAGTTTTTCGTAACCTAAATTGAGTTCTTCGGTCTCATTGGATAGCATCCAATGGTAGCTTGTACCTAGACTTAGACCAAGGGATCTTTTTAATCGACCATCTTGGTTGTAGATTCCCCCCCATTCATTGCCAAGTCTTAGGTCGAAATTTTCCCAAACAAAGTTTTTCTTTTGAATTGCATAAGATCCGGACCACTCTGCACCTAGCCCTCTTTCATAATCAGGAGTTACATCCTCATTGCTTGTGATCACCTGTGCATTTTCCCAGAACACTTTTCTAATCTCAGAATAAATGGACCAATCCGATTCAAAATGATACCCAATCCCCGCACTTGCAATCTCTGGCAGAGTTTCTTCTAATTTTTCTACCTCTTGGTAGTCTTCTCGCCTATATTTACCTAAGTATTGTACGGAGGAGCCTATAGACCAATTTCCTTTTGAAAATGCAATACTAGCAAAACCACTGATAGACCAAGGACTGAAGCTCTGAGCTCTTTGCAGACCACCAGCCCCTACACCTGCTGATATGGAAAAATATTCGAAGAACTGGTAAGACAGTCCAAGATTTCCTTGGTTGAGATAGGACTTTTGGTTCCCAGGAAAATGATTTGAGGTCCTTTGGTTATAGATTCCCCAAATTGCTAATTCATTCGAATAAGTATAGTTTCCTCCTAGTCCGCCTAGCTGTAGTGATGATTCTTGGTCTCCCATTTTTCCACCTTGGACACCTAAATCAGCTATTGAGAGGGAATCCAAATTAAGAAATCCAGGATTATTGTATAAGGAACTGACAGGATCCTTCCATCCAACTCCGAAAGATCCCAGTCCCATACTAATCGGATTATTGTAATTTGGTCGGGTAGGTACTTGTGCGTTGAGAGTTTCCAAAGAAATTGAAAGAAAACAAACTGAGATGAGGCTAAAAAAGAAATATTTAATCATTTTACAGATAAAGAAGGAATAAGACCTTATCCTAAGGAAACTAAATGTTTCTTGGATGACAAGTATAAATGAAAGGCAAAAGATTTACTTCCCCAGAGAAAAGATTCCATTTTATTTACCCCGAGGATTGGGAGACTTTGGTTGTAGAAGATATTCCTGCATTTTTTCATCCAGAAATGGGTGGAGTTTTACAGATTTATTCATTTGCTCATAAAGTTGGAAATGTGGATTCTATGACTGAGCTTAAGAATTACATCTCAGTTCACGAAATTGAATTCAATGAAGAATTAGTAGCTACCTTCACAAATTCCGAAGGGACGAATATTCTATCCTGTGAATTTAAAAAAGATGATAGACATTGGTGCGTTTATGCCATCTCCAACCAAAACAAACTCCTAATTGCAACCTTTAATTCTGATATCGATATTGATGATAAAACTTATAAAATTTTAGCTTCCATTATCTCCTCTGTTCAATTTTTAAAATAAGCAAATAGAAAATCTATTGACTCTTTCTTAAATTCTGATGCTATATTAGGATATTTTTGAATTGGAGTAAAAAAGAAATGAAGAAAATCGGAATCTATATAGGAGCTGCGGTATTAGGTCTATTATTGATCATTATCATAGGTTTATCCTCGCTTAGCTCATTTATTACACCGCAATTTGTGGTTCAAAGTTTAGAATCAAGTCTAAATGCGCGTGTTAATGTAAAAGAAGTTAACATCAACTTATTTTCAGCTTTATCGGCAATTGAAGTAAAAGGAATCGAGCTTGGCTACAGAGACAGTGTTGCAGACAAAGGAACACCATTAGAAGAAAGGCAGGCTATGAAGAGTCCAGTGATTCAGTTGGATTCAATAGATCTAGGATTAACATTAAGTGCTCTTCTAAAAAAAGAATTTCGTCTAGATAAATTAATTATAAATTCACCAGATTTAACCTTGGTATTAAATGAGGATGGTTCTAATAATCTTTCTTCCCTTTTTAAACCTCCTGTGACTGTGAATGGAGGGCCTAACCCAAGTTTGACTCCAGAAGCACTTGAAGAAAGAAGAAAAGAAGAAGAACAAGCAAAGAGAGATGCAGATTCAGAGTCAAAAGAACCCTTTTCCATTAAGTCGATTCCTATTTCGATAAGTATGGGTGAGCTCGGAATAAAAGATGGCAATGTGAAAGTTGTAATGAAAAAAACAAAGCAAATCATCCAACTTAATGCTTTGAATCTAATTTTAAAAAATTTAGATATAGTGCCTGATGATTTAGAAAACCACAATTCTTTAAAATTGATTTTGAATACAGATTTAGGAGTAATAGGAGCAAATGGAAAGGAGTCTTCGAAATTTTTATTAGATACTTCTGGTACAATTATACCTTTTGATGCTAAGACTGGACTAGTAAATACAGCAATTGTACATTCTGTTACAGTGAAAGAAGATAGTTACATAAGTGGTTTTGCTGTTTTCGATTCTTTAGCGGGTGAACTGCCTGCTCTTAAGAACTTAAATCTTAAAATGGATAAATTATCTCAGAAATCTACTCTGAAAAAGGATGTAACAACTAAGATAGGATATTCTAATGGACGAGTAAGCTTCAAAGATTCACCCATTTTTCCAACATCCAATTATGATCTTACTATAGTAGAAGGAACTTGGATTCAGATCACAAATTCTACTCATCTAATGAATGGTAAAATCATTTCTACTAAAGAAGAATCCGATAGAGCTATTTCACAAATTGATAAAGCACTGCAGGCTGGTTCCAAGGGTGGAGATACATCAGAAATGAAAAAGAAAATCTTTGGTGATTTACTAGAAGGGGATCGTGTTGCTCTGCCTTTTCAATCCAGTGGGAATATTAAATCACCTAATGTTGGATTAAAGATAAGTCTTCCTTCCCTAACTGATTTAATTTCGGGAGGAGCAAAGAAAGCAATCTCTGATGCAATCGATAAAAAGATTCCTGGAGCAGCAAAGGATGCCTTAAAAAGCTTTGGTTTTTAAAAAGTAAGATGAAAATATTCTCCATAACAAGAAAGTTATGGAGAATAGAGTGAGGATTATTTACCGCTTCTCTTTCTTTGAGATGGATCTAAGATTTTCTTTCTAAGTCTTAGACTTGCAGGAGTCACTTCTAGTAATTCATCATCATCCAAGAATTCAATTGATTGTTCCAAGGTTAATTTCTTATGAGGAACCAAACGAATCGCTTCATCAGAACCGGACGCCCTTACGTTAGTCAATTTCTTCTCTCTAACTGGGTTAACTTCTAGATCGTTCTCTCTACTATGAATTCCAACAATCATTCCTGGATAAACAGGAGTCTGAGGTGGAACAAAAAGTTCTCCTCTTTCTTGTGCTTTCCAAAGTGCATAAGCAGTTGTGTCGCCACCATCCATAGATATCAAGGCACCATTTTTTCTTCCAGGAATGTCGCCTTTGTAGAGATCATACTGTGAGAAACGGCTAGACATAACTCCTTCGCCTCGAGTCTCCGAGATAAAAAATCCTCTAAAGCCTATGATTCCTCTGGTTGGTATATTGTATTCAACTCGAGTCATACCAGAAGCATGTGCATCCATAGCTGTCATTTCTCCCTTACGTCTGTTAAGTTCAGAAATCACAGCACCAGTATATGCATCTGGAAGATCCATTACTAAAGTTTCAAATGGTTCTAGCTTTTCACCATTTTCATTTCTTTTAATGATTACTTCAGGTTTGGAGACATTTAATTCAAAGCCTTCTCTTCTCATTGTTTCGATCAATACAGAAAGGTGAAGTTCTCCTCTACCTAAGACTTTGAATCTGTCTTTATCTTCCGTTTCTTCTAATCGAAGGGCAACATTTGTCTCTAGTTCACGATCAAGTCTTTCTCTAAGATTACGAGTTGTAATGAACTTTCCTTCTTTACCAACAAAGGGTGAATTATTCACCAAGAAATACATAGATACTGTGGGTTCTTCAACTTGTATAGCGGGAAGTGGTAGAGGCTTACCTAGATCACAAACAGTATCACCGATGAATACATCTGGGATACCTGCAATCGCTACGATATCACCTGAGCCGAGTTCATCTTGTTCTACTCTCTGCAAACCTTGAAAACCAAATAGTTTTGTAATTTTATAATTTGCAGTTGTTCCATTGATTTTAGCAAGAGTTACATCTTGTCCCTTCTTTAATTTACCAGCGTAAATCTTTCCAATTGCAATTCTACCAACATAATCATTGTAATCAAGTGAGGTGACTTGGAACTGGAGGGAATCTGAACTTTTATCAACAACTTTGGGAACATGTTTGAGAACCATATCCAAAAGTGGTTCTACATTTTGCCCTGGTACATCTTTCATGTCTAGTGTAGCCCAGCCTTGTTTTGCTGAAGCGTAGATGATTGGAAAATCCAATTGTTCATCACTTGCACCCAGGTCAGAAAATAAATCGAAGGATTTATCAACAGCAAAGCCCGGTCTTGCTCCTTCTCGGTCAACCTTGTTCACAACTACTATTGGCTTATGCCCGAGTTGAAGAGATTTCCCAAGTACAAATCGAGTCTGTGGCATTGGTCCATCAAAGGCATCTATCAAAAGAAGAGTACAATCTGTCATTGAAAGGACTCGTTCTACTTCTCCACCAAAGTCAGCGTGACCTGGAGTATCTACTACGTTGATTCTTGTTCCTTTGTAAAGAACGGAAGTATTTTTCGCAAGGATAGTAATTCCTTTTTCCTGTTCCAAATCATTGGAGTCCATAATTCTTTCTCGATCTTCTTTGGTTGTGACTGAACCAGTTTGCCTTAGAATGGCATCAAGAAGAGTTGTCTTGCCGTGGTCGACGTGTGCTATGATTGCTATATTTCGAATTTCCATACTGTAACCTACCATGAATTTCTACGCTATTTTCCTGTCTATGGGTATTTACTATTGACTCAGAGAAGCTAGTTGAAACTCTGGATAAAAGTTTAGGAAATAAGGAATTCGGATATGTTTGCGATCATTTCTATCGGGAATAAACAATTCAAAGTTGAAAAAGACCAGGTGTTTCTTTCCGAGAAGTCTGGCAAGAATCCTGGCGAGCAATTTGATGCTAAGATTCTTCTAGTTGCCAATGATAACAAGGTGAACCTGGGTGCAAGTTCGTTATCTGCCGCGAAAGTAACAGTAAAAGTTCTTGAGAACCTCAGAGGAGATAAAATCCGTGGGTTCAAATACAAGAGGAGAAAGAACTACAAAAGAAGCTGGGGTCATAGACAATCTCTCCAAAAGCTTCAAGTAGTAAATATTGTTCCAGCTTGATTCGATTAGTTATTTATAAGAATAAGGGATTGTATTCAGGTTTAGATTGTGAGGGTCACTCCTCCAAGCTAAGCGGAGTCAAGGGGAATAATGTTGTTTGTGCTGCAGTTTCAGCTGTTTTACAAACTTTATTTCTCTATTTGAAAAGTGAAAAATGTATAGATGCGGTCAAGATTGCTGATGGAGTCCTTTTATTTCGTTTGATCGAGATAAGGAATCCTAAATTAGCGATTTTAGTTGACCAAGCATTCAAAATGACTTTGGTAGGAATGGAAGCTATTTCCAAAGAAAACCAAAATGAGATCGAAATCATCCAAATGGATGATTTTGCTTTAGAAAAAAGAGCAGTTTCGTAATTATTTTTTCAGGAGAACATCATGGCACATAAGAAAGGTGGAGGATCATCCAAAAACGGTAGAGATTCGCAGTCGAAACGATTGGGAGTTAAAGTTTATGGAGGCCAAGCAGCTATAGCAGGGAATATTATTGTTCGTCAAAGAGGAACAGCAGTTAAACCCGGTAAAAATGTTGGTGTAGGTAGAGACCACACTCTATTTGCTTTGGTAGATGGTATAGTTGCTTTTGAAAATGTTGATAAGAAAAGACAGCAAGTATCCGTTTACCCTGCAGTAGCAGCGTCCTAAATTCAAGTTCTAAGCCGCCCTGTCTAAATTTATTGATGAAGTTTCCATCATTGTAAAAGCGGGGCACGGTGGAGCTGGCTCTGTTCACTTCCGTCATGAAAAGTCTGCTGAGTTCGGTGGCCCAGATGGTGGGGACGGTGGACGTGGTGGAGATATAATTTTAAAAGCCAGCACTTCAATTCAAACCCTGGATCGTTTCCTTCCAGATAAAATATATAAAGCAAGTGTCGGTGAGCATGGCACTGGTCAAAAGCGCTTTGGTTCGGATGGGGAACATTTAACCCTTCTTGTGCCTGTGGGAACCCAAGTTATTGATAAACAGACTATGGAGTTACTTTTTGACTTTGAAAATGAAGGCGAATTTATTATTGCCAAAGGAGGTAGAGGTGGGAAAGGAAATACCTTTTTTAAATCTGCAACCTTGCAGGCTCCTAAGTTTTCTCAGTCTGGCGAAGAAGGTGAAGAAAAAAATATCATTCTAAGCTTAAAATTATTAGCTGATATTGGGATAGTTGGATTACCCAATGCAGGTAAGTCCACTCTACTCTCTAAAATTACAGAAGCCCATCCTAAAATAGCGAATTATGCATTCACCACACTTATCCCTAACTTAGGTGTTGTGATGAGAAATGAAGAATCTTTTCGATATACAATAGCAGATATTCCAGGTATTGTTGAAGGAGCCAGTCGTGGGCATGGTTTAGGATTATCTTTTCTGAAGCATATTGAGCGAGTTCGAGGGATTCTATTTCTCCTTGATGGTTCTAACTTAGAATTAGAACAGAATCTATCTTTACTTAGAGTGGAAATGGAAGAATACAATACCAATCTAAAAGAACGTCCCTTTTTAATTGCTTTAAACAAAATTGATTTATGGGACAATGAAGAGTCTTTCACCAAGGAAATTGTAGATAAATTTAAAGACCTAGGTGAGATTATTCCTATTTCGGCAGATCAAAATATTAATATTGATTTGTTATTAAATCGTATGGACGAAGTATTTTTTAAAGATAAAATTATTGGAAATTAAAGAAGAAGTTTGAAATCCTTGTAAATAAAGTTAATTACTATGAATGCTGAATGGTTTGATAAAATAAAAAGTGCCAATTTGATTGTGATCAAAGTTGGTTCAGCTAGAGTTTCTGGTTCTAGAGAATCTGTTAATGATTTTCTTTTTCATTTGGCTGGTGATATTCGTGAATTAAGAAATCAAGGCAAGAAAGTTATTTTGGTTTCCAGTGGAGCAATTGCACAAGGAAAAACTATTTATTCTCAGTCTTTTGGCGAGGAAATCGATCAGAAAAATAGCCTTTCCGATAAACAAGCATTAGCGGCAATGGGCCAGAATCAACTTATGAATTTGTACGAAAGTTTTTTTTCTAAAGTAAACATCCCTATAGCGCAAATTCTTTTTGGTAAGGGCGATATTCAGAAAGAAGGCTCTCATAAGAACTTAGAATCCACATTTCGGAAATTATTAGATTGGAATGTATTACCTATTGTTAATGAAAATGATTCAATTTCTACAGAAGAATTGAATCTAGGAGATAATGATCTTCTTTCCGCACTTGTAGCGACTTTATTGGATGCAGATTTACTGATGATACTCACGGGAGTTAATGGTTTTTTGAAGAATGGTGAACTTATAGAGTATCTTCCGACTGTAGCTGCTGAAGAATTTTTGCATGCAAGAGGACCTAGTGGACCTGGTACGGGTGGAATGAATACAAAATTAAAAGCAGGAAGCCTTTTGCTTCAATTTGGAATTCATACAGCAATTCTGAATGGAAATGAAAAACATTGTATTTCTAAATTTTTAAATGGAGAACTCAGAGGAACTTTGATAGGAAATCCTGAAATCATATCAAAGCAGAAAAAGGAAGAGAATTGGCTAGAGAGGTTCTACGCATGAATTGGAAAGATTACTGCATGGATATAGCTAAGAGAGCTTACATATCGAAACGATTGATCAAGAATTTATCATCAAACACCAAGAATAAAATACTTTTAGAACTTGCAGATGAAATTATTAAACAAAAAGATTCCATCATTTCTGAAAATGCAAAGGATTTGGAAGAAGGTAAAAAGACAAATCTTAGCTCTAGTTTTATGGATCGATTACTTCTCAACGACAAACGAATTGAGGGTATGGCAAAATCCATTCGAGACATTGTAAGCTTACCAGATCCTATAGGTGAAGTTACAAGAGGAGTAACCTTAAGCAATGGATTAGAATTAATTACCAAAAAAGTTCCGATAGGAGTTCTTATGGTAATTTATGAGTCTAGACCGAATGTTACCTTAGATGTTTCCACCTTGTGTTTTAAGTCTGGTAACGCTTGTATCTTGCGTGGAGGTAAGGAAGCCATTCATTCCAATAAGATTCTTGCATCTATTTTTAAAGAAATTTTACTTAAAAATCATTTGCCGCAAGATGCCGTAGTTTTCGTAGATGAAACAGATCGCGAAGTAATGTCGGAGTTATTACAATTAGATCAATATATTGATATAGTAGTACCAAGAGGAGGTGAAGGTTTAATTAAAACAGTATCCTCACAAGCTAGAATGCCCGTTGTTAAGCATGATAAAGGTGTCGTAAATTTATTCGTTGATGAGTCAGCTGATTTAGAAAATACTTTAAACATAGTGTTGAACTCCAAGGTTCAGAGGCCCTCTGTCTGCAATGCTTTAGAAAATTTACTGATTCATGCTAAATATCCTTATAAAGAAAATTTATTAATGGAATTAGAGAAGAATCTAGTAGAACTTTTCTTAGATCCTGTTTTGTTGAAATTACATCCTAAGGCAAAGGAAGCTACAGAAGAATTGTATGCCATGGAATTTACTGACCTTAGACTTTGCTGCGCTCAGGTAGAAAATATCGATGAGGCTATTGAATTTATCAATCGATATACCTCCGGACATACGGAGTGTATTTTAACAAACAATTTAGATAACATAGATAAATTTAAATCAGAAATAGATTCTGCTGGAATATTTGTAAATTGCTCTACCCGATTTCATGATGGCGGAGAATTTGGATTAGGTGCTGAAGTTGGTATTTCTACAGGAAAACTTCATGTGAGAGGACCTATGGGTCTTGAGCACTTAACAACAACTACATCTTATCTTATGGGAAAAGGTCATGTCCGAACCTAAGAGGATAGCATTATATGGTGGTAGTTTTGATCCCCCACATATGGGCCATCGTAAATTAGTACAGAATTTACTTAGGAATTTTCCAGATTTACAAAAGATTTGTATTCTACCGAATAGAATCTCTCCATTTAAAAGACAAAAGTATTTTTTACCTATTGAAAGTTTCAATTTATGTAAATTGAATTTTGAAGATCTTGATCCTTTAAAAATAGAAGTATTGGATAACGAAATTCTCAAAGAATCTATTAGCTACACCTATGAATCTATCTTAGAAGTTAAATCAAAGTATGTTGGATACGAACTTGATTTAATAATAGGTGATGATCAAGTTGCTGATCTTATCAAATGGAAAAATATTGAAATCATCCTTAAAGAAGTTTCTCGCTTCATTGTATACCGACGAAAATACGCACCTTTTCGCCCTATTCCACTGCCGAATCAATTGCTTTCGCAAAAATTTCTAATTCAAGAAAATGAATTATGGAAGGAATCTTCTTCAGATTGGAGAGCTTACCCTAGTAATAAAGATTTATATCCTAAAGTCTTAGATGAAATACTCAGTATCATACAAAATAAATACCCTCTCGAAATTTTTGAACAATGGCGGAAGGTGATTCAAAAAGAACTAACCGAAACTAGATTCAATCATAGTATTAGAGTTTCAAATCTTGCAGAAGAATTATCAATTTCCTATGGATATTTATTTCCTCAAAAAGCAAAGATTGCAGGCTTGGTTCATGATATAACTAAACAGAAGACTGTAGATTTTCATTTAGAAAAATTCAATCGCTACGGATTTGATGGATTCAAATCTATACCTAAAGAAGCCTACCATGCCTTTTCAGGTAAATTTTACCTTTCTGAATTGGGTATGGAAGATTCTGAAATATTAAATTCCATAGCAAATCATACATTAGGTAACCCACAATTAACTGCATTAGATGGAATTGTGTACATATCAGATTTTTTAGGTTCTGATTATTTTTATGATCATCCTAGTTTTGATGACAGTTTTTCCTTGGCTAAAAAAAGTCTAGCATACGGAATGAATTTGAAAGCGAAAAATACTATACAAGATTTAATTGCAAAGAACAAGTCAATACATGAGAATACATTGCAAATTTATAATAAAACAAATAAATTATTAGAAGAAGTATAAATGAAAAAAAATAAAACCCAGAAATTACTCTTAATTATAGCCTTGGTTACAGTTTTGCTTTCAGGCATTTTATATTTATCACGTAATTTTGGATCTTTGAAATTAGATAAAGATATTGGAAATTTCAAAAAGGTAACCTTTCTTCTGCATGCGACAAGTGATAAGGATAATTATTTTTTTAGTGTCTTAATTTCTCTTTATCCCAAGGAAAAAAAGTGTGCCTTATTTTTTATCAATCCACTTTCTAGTTTTGAGGGAGATGATGAAACACTTGAACAACTAGGAAGTTCTGCACCAAGTAGATTGGAAGCTGAACTAAACCGTATACTTGGATTTAATCCAAATTTTATAATCACAATTAATGAAACAAATTTTAAGAAAATAATTAATTTTGTAGGTGGTTTACCATTTTATTTTGAGCCCAAAACCTTTACTCCATCCAATTCCTTTAATCGTCCAGAAAGTGGCTATTATAATTTGGATGGCAAGGATGCTTATGATCTTTTTACCTCACTGAATTCGAATAAGGCTCTTGATTATGTTGCTAGATTAGAAAAACAAGAAAGTGCAATTTTATCATTTTATAATAAGGTGTTTTTATATAAGGATGAAATTAAAAAACCTTGGTTTGCATTTTTATATTCTATCATTCAAACAAACATGGAAGAAAGCGAATGGTTGAGTTTAATAGACTTTCTTCTCGCCGAAGAGATTTATTTTGGAGTTTCCGAACTTCCAGGCGAACTAATCGGAATTGAGAAAACTGATAAGTCTATGCTCAAAATCAAGAAAGATACTGTTAAAATTGCTTATAATAAATTTGAAGCCGATATACTATCAGAATTTTTCTCTGATACAGAAAGATCCAGAATTGAAGTATTAAATGGTACAAGTATAAACGGTTTAGCAAAAAAAGCTAAGTCTTTGTTAGCTGAAAATCGCATCAAGGTTTTGTCAGTAGAAAATGCATGGTCCAGTAGTATAAAGGAATCAATTGTACTTGATCGTTCGGGCAATTCTAAAGTATCATTTAAAATTTCTAATACCTTAAATAATATGCCTAGATTTTTTATAATAAGAAAGGAACTTGGTTTGGACTCAACTGTCGTCCTAGGAGAGGATTTTGATAAAGCAAAATAACAATGAAGTGGTTTCAATATTAAAAGAAATTCGATCCATTCTTTTAGATAAAAAGTGCGAAGATATTAGTTTCTTAGATCTACAAGATGTTAACTCTTATTTGACATATTTTGTAATTGCAACTGCAAAAACAAACACCCAAGCAAGATCAACTGCTCGCGAAATTGATAAGTATATGAAACCACTTAGAAAAAGTAAGGGTATTCAGACTAGGTCTGTTACAGGTAATTCTGTAGCAAAAGATGATTCTGGATGGCTACTTTTAGATTATGGTGATATACTTGTACATGTAATGGAAGCTGATGTTCGATCATATTACAATCTTGAAAGACTCTGGGGTGATGCAAAAACAATGGAATTAGATTCTATTTCTTAAGTCTTCAATAGTATTTACGGGAAGTTGACAGATTCGATTTTTACAGAAATAAATTTCTAACTTTTCTCTAGGCTTCCTTCCTTCCAGAATAGGAATCAATTCTTTAGAACCTACATAAAGCTTGTTAGTATTGAATACAAAATGGATTCCAGGAAGAAAATTCTGGTAGATTAAATTCTTAATACTTTGTCTTTCTTCTTGGGATGATGATTCAATATTCACAACCCATTCTTCGCTAGTTTCTTTATATTCTAATAAAGATTTTAACATATGAGGGAAGCTTATACCTTGGTTGCTAAGCTCTTTATGGAAGTGAGAGAAAATTCCTTCGACCGCAGCTGATAGTTTGTCAGTCATTTGACCAATACCAATCAAACTTAGGAAGAATCTTGCAGTAGCACTATTCCCAGAGGGTTCAACTCCATCATATCCATCGATAGATCGTCTGATTAAATCTTTTTGTCCAAATTCTGTTTCGTAAAAAGGTCCAAATTCAGAAGAAAATTTTTCTATTATAGTTTTGGCAAGATCGATAGCAATTGAAATATAGTTCGGATTTTGACTAACTTGAAAAAGTTTCATAGCGGACAAGCCGTATTCTGCATAATCAGTGAGTGTTCCCTTGTATTTTTTTTCTTTTTCTCTGTAACGTCGAAATATATTCTTTCCTTCAGTTAGATTTTCTCTTAAAAACAAAAACGTTTTCTCTGCCAATTCTATAAGTCTTTGATCAGAAAATGCAGAACCAGCGCTTGCTAGAGCCTGGATATACAAACAATTCCAAGACATGAGAATTTTATCATCTCTTAAGGGTCTAATCCTTTGATTTCGAACTTGTAATAATTTTTCTTTAGCAGAATGTAATTTATTGAGAAATGATTTTCCACCTAAAGCTTCAATAATTTTATCACGATCCTCTTGTATAGTTTCATGAAAAATCGTGTTATGTTCAAAGTTACCTCTTTCAGTTATATTCCAAAATTTCGCAAGATCCTCTAAATCCCCTCCAAGGATAGCTTGTAATTCTTTGTAATTCCAAACGTAGAATTTACCTTCTACCCCCTCGCTGTCAGCATCTTCTGCGCATGAAATACCACCCTCTTCTGTTCTTAAATCTCTTTCAATGTAATCTGTTATATCAAGAGCTACTTCTTTATAAAATGGTTTATGAGTTAGTTGCCATGCTTCCACATTTGCTTGTAAGAATAAAGCATTGTCGTATAGCATCTTTTCGAAATGAGGAACCAACCATTCGTGGTCAGTAGAATATCGACACAATCCACCACCTAACTGATCATAGATCCCGCCTCTTTTCATGGCTACTAGTGTTTGTTCTGCCATTTCAAGGGCTTTTGAATTTTGCGTCCATTTGTAGTAAGCTAGTAAAAAAGAAATACCCATACTGGGTGGAAATTTATTTTGGTTATTCGTTTTAAATCCGAAATATTCAGTATCAAAATAATTCTCAAATAACTTAAAGCAGGAATGAAATGCATCATTAGTAGGAAGAGTTGAATCTCTTTGTGAACTTAAATCCATTTCTACAAGATATTTGCTTAATTCGTCGGCAGCTTTTAGCATTTCATCTTTTCTTTGTGTCCAAAAACCAATAACAGTTTGAAGAACTTCTTTAAAGCTTTTCATACCGTATCTTCTTTCGGGCGGAAAATAAGTTCCTCCAGTCAGAGGTTTTAATTCAGGAGTGAGAAATAAGTTCAATGGCCAGCCACCTTGTTGGTTCATAGCGTGGATAGCATCCATATAGATTTTGTCCACATCTGGCCTTTCTTCTCGATCCACTTTGATACAAACAAAATTTTCATTTAAAACCTTTGCTGTGGATACATCTTCAAAGGATTCCTTTTCCATAACATGACACCAATGGCAGGTTGCATAACCAATAGAAAGAAAGATCAATTTATCTTCCTTGATCGCTTTTGCAAAGGCTTCTTCAGACCAAGAATACCAATCAACGGGATTATGTGCATGTTGTAATAAATAAGGACTCTTCTCTTGGATCAATCTGTTGGAAAAAGACATACCTATTAGACCTTAGTCGCATAGTTTCAATGAACAAAAATTCATTTTATCTTGAATTCCCATCTCAGTCTTTGAATCTGACAAATAGAGATTATAGAAATCAATGCCTCTCCCGACAAATCATTCATTGAAATTTTCCTGCAAGATTCTAGCTCTAACCATCACTTTTCTCATTTTATTTCCTAGTTTTATGTTTGCTGATGAGTTCGAAGAACAAATGCGTAGAGCTTCTCTGAATGAATTAGAAAACCCTATTCCTTCCAACCAAAAGATAAGCTCAGATAAGAAAGTAAGTTTAACTGTAGAGGAAGCTGTTCAATATGTAATTCAAAACAATGTATCTGTACAAAATGCTAAATACGAAATTATTAAAGCTGATTCTCCTGAATTAAAGAATCGATCCAAATTCGTATGGAAAATGATTGGTGGAGTTACTGTTTTTAAAAACTTACAACCACTGAACAATGCTAACCTTTTCGCAGGTGCAAAATTAAACCAAGATAAGATCACAGCAGGATTTGAAAAACAATTTAAAACCGGCTCTTACTTCAAATTGGAAGGATACTCTCAAAGATTTGATTCTTCTGCATTTGAGAATCCAAATACAACTCCTTCTCGATTTGCTATTTTAGGGGCTCCTCCACTCTACACAGGAGGTCTGAATATAACTCTCAGCCAGGAATTATGGAAGTATTCCTTTGGTAAGTATGAAGACAATTTAGAGGTAATATTAAAGAACCAAACAAAAATGAAACGAGATGAGATGGTTAATTTACTTACTCAACTTGTCGTGAGTGTTTTAATTGATTACTGGTCTCTTTCCATTTATGATTCACAAGTTGAAACATATGAAAAACTTTTATCCAACACTAAAGAAATTCGCAATCTCACAATTAGAAAAAGAAATCTTGGCTTATCCGAAAGTTTTGAAGTCAATCAATGGAATTCAATACTATCAAAGAATGAATCTCTCTTAGAAAATGCTCGCATAGAAAGATTGAAGAAAGAGAGAGATTTAATTCGTATCCTAAATGTAGATCCCAATTCAAGTATATCAGGTGTGACTGATCTTTATGATAAGGCACCCAAAAAATTTAATTTAGAAAAAGATATAGAATATGCCTACAAAAATCGTTTAGATTTAATTATGATTAAGCGGTCTAGAGAAATGACAAGACTAGGACTTGAGAATGCCTATGAAATGGATGAGCCTTCCCTGAAAGCGAGTCTCCGTTATGGATCCATAGATCAAAATTATATTTCTCCTCTTGACAACTGGAATAATCCAAGAGGTGTTTATTCTTTTATGTTTCCGCAAATTTATGCAGAGCTTAAGATGGATTATCCTCTTTGGAATGCCGAGACCAAGGCTGAAATCAAAGCAGCAAGCATAGATTCAAAAGAATTAGCGATTCGAGAAAAACAACTGAGAGATTCCATCAAGGACGAACTTAGCAATCGAAGCGAATTGATTCTTTCCTCTTTTAAAATTCTCGAAGAAACTAAAGAAACTCAAAAGCAAACGGAAAGCTATTACAATGGTCTTGTCTCTAGATTTCGACAAGGTCGTTTCAATGCAATTTCTGTGAAATCAGCCTTGGATTCTTTAGTTCAGTCCGATTTAGCTGTTACACAAGCCAAAATAAACTATAACATCAATCTACTTCGGTATGAACTTGCAAAGAATGCTGTTTTTGAAAACTACGGAGTTGATATCTATAGAATTATAGGCGAAGCTATGAAAGAAGCGGAAAAGCAAGGTTTACCTAGCTCCGGAAGTCTTTCAGAATAAGTCTAAGCATTAACTATGAGTTATAATCCAAGCCATTTAGTATCTGACCAAACTTATCAATCTATGGTTGAGTTTCGTAGAACCATTCATAAGCACCCTGAGTTAAAATATGAAGAAAAACAAACCGCGGCCTTTGTTAAAAATCATCTACAAAATCTAGGTTGGAAATTTGAATCCGAAATTGCGGAAACAGGTATCGTTGCTTTGATTGATAGTGGATTACCAGGAAAGACCTTGCTTGTCCGCGCTGACATGGATGCTCTTCCTATTTTTGAAGAGAATGAAGTAGAATATAAATCTACAATTCCAGGAACCATGCATGCCTGTGGTCACGATGCCCATACTTCTATACTTATGGCTCTTGCCGCTGATTTAAAGACTAGTATACAATCACACATTCCCCAAGGAAGAGTTCTCTTAGTTTTCCAACCAGCTGAAGAAGGCGGCTCTGGAGCAGATCGAATGATAGAAGCTGGAATCTTGGAAAAATACAAGGTAGATGCTTGCCTAGGACTTCATGTTTGGAACCATATTGATATAGGTAAGATTGGTGTTGTAAACGGTACAATGATGGCATCTGTAGATGAATTTAAAATTACAGTGCAAGGTCAATCTGGTCATGGAGCCATGCCTCAGTATACTGTAGATCCCATTGTTGTAGGCTCCCATATTGTTACCGCTTTGCAGACTATTGTATCAAGAAATACTGATCCTTTAGATTCAACTGTAGTCACTGTAGGTTCTTTTCATTCGGGTAATGCTTTTAATGTAATTCCTGAGACAGCCGAATTAGTAGGTACTGTTCGTACTTTTTCTAAGCATATGTATGAAGTGATTCCGGACAAGGTGCAATCCCTCGTTAAGGGAGTAGCGGAAGCTTTTGGTGCAAAAGTCAAAATCGACTATAAACGAGTGGATAAGCCAACTATAAATGATGCGAAAATGGCAGATTTGGTTCGATATTCCGCAAAGCAAGTATTAGGCGATAAATGTCTTACAGAAGAAAATACAAGAACCATGGGAGGGGAAGACTTTTCTGCCTTCCTTATGAAAGTTCCAGGATGTTATTTTTTCGTGGGATCTAGGAATGAAGAAAAAGGATTTATCCATTCTCACCACAGTAGCTTTTTTGATTTCGATGAAGAGGCTATGAAAAATGGACTCTCTGTAATGAAGCGTGCTATTTGGAATTATTTAGTTTAAATTTGTAATTCAAATATTTGACTTCTAGTTATATATTCAAATATTCAAAACTTTAAGTTTTCCTATTGATCTTACTGAAGCTTAAATTAAAAAAAGCATTAAATATACAAGTAGATTGTTTAATTGTATTCTATTTTTAAATTTGAAGCATTTCCTTACTTCTTTTGATAATCAAGCACTTAAAGAAGTATATAAAAAATTAGTAAAAAATTTACGGATATACCTATTCAGACATTCGTGTTTCACTAAGTAAACACATAAAGGAAATACAAATTTCCAATTAGTTATCTTGCATTTTCCCTCTTAGTATCTGAGTCACATGTGCAGATAAGCTAATTTTTCTCTTTCGAGCTTCATCTCCATAATAGATAGCAACGTCCTCTCCCAACTCACAAGATCTGTCTGGAGCAAAGTCTGGTGAGAATGAGCCACCAAGGCCATCTTTAATTTTTCCGGAGGATTCATCCCGAAACATTAGAATATCACGCTCTACCATATCATATAAGACTTTTTGTGATTTTCGAATGTGCAGTAAGTCACTAGTTCGAAGATTAGAAACCCATTCGCTTATAATTTCGCTTTTATTAGGTAGTCCACGAAGATGAATGGCTATTGGATCTCGATCTGTTATTGCAATGTGGCTAAGAAGCCAGTCCCTTAGATAGTCGTGAAGCTCATTGGCTTTATGGCTTACGGCTCTTGCATCTTGTGGATCAATATTTTTGAAATCGAAGGTGGAATCGTGAACAGCCTTGAGAAACCTCTTGTGTTCCTTCTTATGCAAGTCTACTTTGTAGCCTATAGATTCTATTAAAATTATTTCCGCCGCAAAGTGTTTTGTTGAATAGAGGTGGCATTCCTCAAGTATTTTAACAATATCTTCATGTCGATTGGTAAGGTCACCTGAACGGCTAGTTTCCTCTAATGCAACTAGGATAAACACCAACCATAAATGCTGAATATCGATAATTGGTAATCCGAGGGCCAAATGATAGTCTCTCCAAATATGTCGGATTTTTCCTTCATATCCTTTCAAAGTGTCATAATTTATTTGGTTAAAGTCCACGAACTAAGAATTATTTAATATATAGCTTTTACAAGAAAATTATTTAAGCGAATTAACAAAAGTTCAACTTTGATTCTATAGTAAGAGGTTCAAAAATTACTTGATTTGTTTTATATCATTAGTCTGAAATAGTTAAGATCACTCAAAATATCAATCTAGGACTTAAGACTTTCAATATCTATGATTTCTTTAGGTATAGCTTGTGTTAAATTGATAGGTTTTTTTCCAGATACGAGAATATTGTCTTCAATTCGAATTCCTATTCCTCTAAAATCATCAGGCAGACTTTCATCCTCAGGATCAAAATACAATCCAGGTTCTATTGTTACTACCATTCCGTTTTCTAGGTTACGTCTTTTACCTTCAATAAAATACTTCCCAACATCGTGGACATCCATTCCTAGGTAGTGACCAATTTTATGCATATAGAATCTTTTATAAGATCCATTTTCAATATTTTCTTCAACAGAACCTTCAAGGATATTCATTTCTAATAAACATGTAACCAAAAATCGAACGGTTGCGTCTTGGATGTCATAGAATTTTTTGCCTTGCTGAACCATAGAGATGGCATTTTTTTGCGAAGCTAATACAATTTCATAAATATAAGCTTGGACTTCCGTAAATTTTTTTCCTACTGGAAAAGTACGAGTCACATCTGCAGTTAGATAATTTTTTTCTGCTCCACTATCAACTAAAACTAAATCTCCATTTTGTAGAACCTCATTGTTTGCAACATAATGAAGAACGCAGGCATTTTTTCCACCTGCTACAATATGTCCGTAACCGCCACCCCAGGCTCCATTTCGAAGATAAGTTTCTTCAAGAAGAGCTTCTAATTCATATTCCATCATTCCAGGTTTAGTTTCTCTCATAAGTCGCATGTGACCCTGTTTGGTGATCTCAGCAGATTCTTTTAATAATTCTATTTCAATTTCGGATTTGATCAATCGCATTTCATGAAGAAAGCTTGGTTGGATAATTTTTTCTGGACCAAATTTACCATCTCTGGCTCGATTGCAAACAGTTTGGCAAACATGGAGTAGTTCTTGGTCACGTTTGGAATTTACTCCGAAAAAGTAATACAAACTATGGTGGTTCAATAATAATTCTGGAAGTTTTTTATCCCATTCTTCCAAGTCAAAAGCCTCAGAGAGACTTAATGATTTCTTTATAAAATCTTTGCCTAATCTTATGCCTGTCCAGATTTCTTGTTCTTTTACTTTTGGAAGGCAGAACATACATGAGTATTTCTTGCTTAAAACCAATATAGAATTAGATTCATTAATTCCGGTTAGATAAAAGAAATCTGAATCCTGTCTGAATTTATACTCTACATCGCGATTACGAATTTGGTGTTCAGCTGCAAAAAGAACAAATATCTCTCCGTCTTTTAATTGAGCTTGAACTTGAGCGATTCTCTTCTTATAGACATCATAGTTTGTATAGCTATTTTTCATTTCTTGGATGTTTTTAAAGTTCCTTGTTGTAGTATTTTAAACTTTTCAAATAACATATCTGGTTTCTGGTCATTCATACAACGAAAATGCTTTACCGGACAAAATGTTCCACCATGAATTCCACAAGGTCTACAGTTTAGTCCAGTAATTTCTGAAATTATATATTGATCGGATAAGGAAGAATATCCGAACTCAGGAACAGTTGCACCATAAATTAATAAGGTTGGAATATTGAAGGCAGATGCGAAATGCACAGGCGAAGAATCATTTGAGATTACGATTTTTGATTTAGAAATAATATAAGCTAATTCTTGAAGATTGGTTTCACCTGCTAGATCTAGGATTCTCTCTGTCCACTCAGGTCTGTCTAAAAGAAGACCTTGGTAGATATTCTTTGTAAGAGATTTATCTGCACTAGATCCAATTAAAATAATATTATAATGAGTCTTTTGTAAAATACTTCTTGCAAGACCAATAAAACCTTCTTCTGGATATCTTTTAGTTTCCCACAATGAAGATGCAGCTAATACTACTGTCTCCGCAGGGTTCCTATTTAATTTTAACGAAATATTAGCGAAATCAGAATCATTTAAATAAATTATTGGTCTTCTATCCCTTCCTTGAGGATAAAGAGATGAATCGTCCCATAATAAAGAAAATAATTTATCAACTTCATGAGGACCTCTCTTGGGTCTTGAAATTGTTTGTGTATGAAGGAAAGAAAATCCCGATTCCTTATAGCCAATTCGAATAGGAGCAGAGGTTGACCAAGAAATTAAGGATGAACGAAATGAAAAATGAGGACAAAGGACTAAATCATAACTCTCTTTTCGAAGCTTATTTATAAATAGAAAGAATTTAAAAATATTTCTTTTAATCTGCTTTTTGTTCAGCGGAATTACATTATCTACATCAAGAGATCCTGCTAGTATAGATTCAGTTCCCTTATTAACGATGACATCTATTTGAGCACCTGGATAGTGCTTACGGACTTGGTGGAAAAATGCAGTCGTGAGAATTAAATCTCCTAGGAAAGCAGTCTGGATAATTAAAATTTTATTTGGCTGCATCATGATTCAATCAATTCGAGAATAGTCACGAAATTATTAGTAGCAAGCCCCCCTATAGAATGCGCAAGTCCTATATTTTTATCGGGATTCTTTTCCATAAACCAAAGTAATTCTATAATCTGGGCAAGTCCTGTTGCTCCAATAGGATGTCCCCGCGATTTAAGTCCTCCGGAAGCATTGATAGGTATCTGTCCATTTGGATGAGTCAATCCTTCCACTACCATACTAAGTCCTTTGCCGACCTTAGCAATTCCACTCGCTTCCAATCCAATAATTTCAAAAATTGTAAATGCATCATGGAGTTCGGCAACACGAATATCAAGGGCACTGAGGTTTGCATTTCGGTATGCATTCGCAAAGGCAATTTCCGAAGAAGGGAAACTCAAATTCTGAATAGAATGATTCATAGGACTTATGCCCGCTCCTAAACCCCGAACTAAGCAATTGCTTTTATGAGTTGACACTACCAGAGATGCTGATCCGTCTGAAAGTGGAGATATATCATAAATACACAAAGGCTCAGCAAGAAAATCTGAATTCTCATATTCTTCCCATGTTAGATTTTTCTTAATGTGAGCAATTGGATTTTGTAAACCATTGTCATGTAATTTCTTGCTTAAAGAAAATAAATTATTTCTATTATAACCATATTCATATAAATATCTTGCTGCAACAAGAGCTCCACCCTGGGCCATAGACATGGAAAGATTTCTTTGTTCATCCGACAAAACAGAACCCAAAAGAAGATTGCTCTTCTCACGAGAGAGTCTGGACATTATTTCTGTTCCAATAACTAGCCCAGAATTATATCTTCCAGATTCTACCAATAGTGTTGCTAGTTGAAAGGCACTTGCCCCACTGCTAGAAGCAGTTTCTGTTCTGATACAAAAAATATCCTTCAGTCCTAAACTTTCTGCAATTCGATTCGGAATGTGGAATTCTTCAGTGTATATTTCAGGACAAAAAGAAGTAAAAATTAGAAATTCAATAGGATAAGGGAAACTTTCGAGAGTTTTTTTAACAGTATTGAGACTCAATTCAAGAACCGAAACATTTTGTTTCCCAAATTGGCTTAAATTTGGGGAATGAATGTAGACTGGTCGCATATTCCAAGTAAAATAGATTGCTTTAGAATCGAAACAAATTTACGATGAAGAGGAGGAAAGAATTATGAAAGGTAGCAATGAAGTAATAGCCGTTTTAGCTGAAGTTCTATCAGCAGAATTAACAGCAATCAATCAGTATTTTATTCATGCAAAATTATGTAAAAATTGGGGATACAACAAACTTGCTGATTATCTCAAGCATGAATCCATAGATGAAATGAAACATGCAGACGAACTCATAGAGCGAATATTGTATCTAGATGGAATTCCTGATCTCCAGAAATATATGAAGATCAATGTGGGAACCAATATGAACGAGCTGCTTGCGAATGATCTTGTTTTGGAATACAGTGCTGTAGACCGACTCAATAAGGGAATAGACATTTGCGTGGCACAGAAAGACAATGGAAGTCGTGAATTACTCGAAAAAATCCTCATCGCAGAGGAAGAACATATTGATTGGATCGAAACACAACAATCCATCATCAAAGAAATCGGCCTCGATAAATACCTCGCACAAAAGCTCGAAGCCTAATTTTTTTAACCCCGAACAAAAATTGCATGAATTCCATGCAATTTGCTCAGAAGGACTTCTTTCCTTTCTAAGGGAGGAAGTTCTTTCTCACAATCTCAAGATACAATCTGAAAATCGAGGTGGAATCTTTTTTACGGGAGAACTCTCTGATGTATTTCAATTTTTAGCATCCACCGAAGTTAGCTCAAAAGTTGGAATCAGTCTCACTGGATTTAGCATCTTAGATCTGGATGAATTCTATGATAAGGCAGTAAATCTTCCTTGGGAAAATGTTTTGGGTCCAAGAACCAAATTCAAGATAGAAGGAAAGACGAAAGATTGTCTTTCTGATTCAAGATTTGCTATCTATAAGCTAAAGGATGCAATACTGGATCATTTTAGAGAAATTGAAGCACCGTTTCCCGATGTTGATGTTGAATCACCTGATGTAGTATTGAACATAAGATCCTTTCAGAACCAAGTTCGCATTGAACTGCTTTTACATAAATCAAGTTTAACCAAACGTGGCTACCGCGAAAAAGCGGGAGATGCGACTTTAAGGGAAAATATTGCAGCTGGTCTTTTGAAATTTTCTGGTTGGAAACAAAATACTCTACTTATAGATCCTTACTGTGGCCAAGGAACTATCCTCATTGAAGCAGCCCTCAAACTAAAAATGGGATTATATAAGAATAAAAATAATTTGATCGCCAAAAGAATTTTAATCAATTTATTTCCAGAGTTTGACTTTGAAAACTTTTTGCCAGAAGCTAAGGTTACAGCAAAATCTAAACCACTTTTAATTGGATTGGACATTTCTTCCAATGCAATTGAACACGCTCAATTAGATGCAAAGAAAGCAGGTGTAGAAGAATGGATTCATTTCACTGAAGGAAATCTAAATGAATTGAGTTTTCTCTTATCTCAGTATCCTAAAGAAATAGAAAGATTTATTGTAACTGATCCTCCTTTTGGGAAAAGATTGGGAACTAGAGATGATGCCGTCGCAATTTACACGGAATTAGGTGCCTACATCAAGGAACATATTAAACCATCAAACCTATGTATCATAACTTCCGATCCATCTTTGCTTGGTCATTTGAAATTAAAAAAAGATGCAGAGCTAAGTTTAAAAAATTCAAATCTAAAATCAAAAATGGTTAAATATAAAATAGAATGGAAACCAGAGAAATCCTAACAAAGCTTCTTGAAGTTACTGAAGACCAAAAAGATGGATTACAATATCTTGAATTCTTTAAGTCTTTAGAACCTTGGAGATTCGCACTTGTCTATCCAACTCCTGATTCCATCATTGAATCTTGGGACGCCCTATTCTATCAATTGAGAATTTTGTTTAAGCTAGGCTTGTTTCCTGTTGTTCTTCTGCATTCCTCTATGCCTTATTATGCAAAAACTTTTTTTCAAAATTTCCAATCAGAAAACTCAGATAATTTAGAAGTTCCGTTTCAATGGATACGAAAACAAGATGCTATATTACAAAAAATTCAGGATTCAATATCTAAGAAAAGAATTCCTGTTATACTCACTAAAGATAAAGATGATTCTATTTTTTCTATTATTCAAGAGTTGATATCTACTTTAGATTCTAACAAACTCATAGTTTTAAATCCAAGATCAGGTATTCGTAAGAAACAAGATGCTACCAGATTTTCTATTATAAATTTGCAAACCGACTATCCTAAACTTATCTCAGAGGCTTTAGTAGATGAAGAAGATTTGCCCCTTTTGAAAAATATTTCTAAAGTTGTACAATTTGTTCAAAAATCTAGATTTACAGCTTCTGTTACTTCTCCAGTTTATTTGCTCAAAGAACTTTTTACTGTCAAAGGTAGTGGAACTTTAATTCGAAGAGGATCAGTTTTAACTAAGCATATTAATTTCAAATCTTTAGATAAAGTCAGATTAGCAAGTTTAATTGAAGCATCTTTTCGAAAATCACTGAAAACAAGCTTCTTAGATAAAAATCAATTCGATTCTATATTATTGGAAGGTGATTACAAAGCCTGTGCCTTATTTATTCAATGGAAGGATGGAGTATTACTCTCAAAGTTTGCTGTGGATGAAATTGCAAGAGGAGAAGGAATTGGTAGAGATATTTGGGATATGATGAAAGAACTTTATCCAAAGATAATTTGGCGTGCCAAAAGGTCTAATTCTATCAACTCCTGGTATGCTAAAGAAGCTGATGGACATTGGAAGGATAAAAATTGGTATTACTATTGGATTGGAATCAAAGCTACAGAGGTTGTTGAAGTGATAGAATTTCTTAGTAGTTTAGAAGAAGATCTTGAGATTATTACATGACTAAGATTTTTTTATTTGATGGTGACTGTAAATTTTGTACCAATCTTGCTTCCTATTTGAAGGATAAATGTCTCAATAAAGAAATAAAGTTTCATTCTTTTAGAAATCTCACTCAAGTAGATTTAGAAAAAATTCACCCCCAGCTTACATTAGAATTATGTTTAGGGAACGTTCAATACATTTATAATCAATCAAGATACCCTGGATTTTTTGCAGTTAGGAAGGTTTCCCACTCCCTTAAATTTTATAGATATTTCTCCTTTATTCTCTACCTTCCCTTAGTTCCTATTTTAGGTATTATCATTATGAATCTTCTAAAGAAATGGAAAAAATACTAATCCAATAAAAAGTAATGGTAATTTGTGAAATATTATAAAATTTCTAAAAAATAGCAGAAGATACATTTAAGATACCTTCATAAAAAATAAGTCTAGCATCAAGAGCCAATTTATTTCCTTCTCTTACAGAATCCTTATCTGTCTCGTTTAAAGCTACAGTATCAATGAGATCAAAAAGACGTTTTGAATGACCTTCGTCAGCATCCAAATTTACTGTAAAAAATTTAGGTTCAGGAAGAATATCTTTCGCATCAATATGGATTCTATTTTTGAAAATCTGGTATAAATTATACATTTCTGAATATTCTAATTTTAAAAGATATTCATTTGCAGGACCAAGAGCGCCCAGACCATGTAGAAAGGACATTTTGATAATGCCCTCCATAGTATCTAAGTAGTTTTTCGTCTCAGGTAAAATTTCTCTAATTCTAACTGAAACTTGCAATTCTTCTAAGAATTTACGCAAAATACTAACGTGCGTATTTTCTATTTTACCTTCTCCTAATTCCTCCCATACATTTTGTACAAGAATTATTTTTGAAGTTTGGTCAGATGTTTGAGCAGCTGTCCATAGGAACCAATTTACAAAAGAAACCGATACATGAAATTCTTGTGCAAGCCAATAGATAAAATCATCCTTATTCAGATTGGATTTTACTTTTTTAGCAAGTAACCAAGGATTTTGTAAAACTGGATGGTCTTGCACAGTTTGAATTAGTTCTTGTCTAAAGGAAAGATTTCCCATATTGATACCTGTTTGAAATATGAAATTGGCTTATGGCATTCTCTATTATTTTTTGAATCATGTTAGTATATTCTAAGTTAGAAGTTAGCTCTAAGATTTTAGGAAATAAGCTATAAACTTTTGAAAGTCCAGGAGTTGTATTTATTTCTAAGAATTTTGTTTGGTTTAAAGAGTCCATCTTCCAATCTACTCTGGCATAGCCTTCACAACGAAGTTCATTTACAAATTCCAAACTTTTCTTTTCCATAAATATTTTTAAATGTTGGTTGGAGATTTTATTTACAGATTCTGGCATAGAAGATTTGGATTTCGTTTTGCTATCGTACACTTTTCCTGGTGCAATAATTTGAGCTGAACCAATCAACCAACCTTCATCTCTAGTTTGTAGCAAGGCTACAGAGTATTCGTCACCAGATAGATATTCTTGGATCAATATTTCATCATAAGAATCAAGTAATTGCGTCGCAAGTTCTTTGACTTCTTTGATAGAGTGGCATATTGAATTTTCAAAAATACCTATACTAGAGCCTTCTAAATTGGGTTTTACAAAAAATATATCTGCCTTTGAGTCAAAAAAAGTTTCCACATTTTGCAATTCATCTGAACTACGAATACGCATTTCAATAGGAACAGGAATCGATATGCTCTTTGCAATTTGTGTGCAAAGATATTTATTTATATTTATAATATTTACATGTGCATCACTTCCTATACAAGAAACTCCCAGGTATTCTGCAATCGCTGGAATATAAGCTTCTCTGTTTCTAGAAGCATAGCCTTCCACTAAATTCCAAATTATGGTACTTTGTTTTTTAGAAGTTTCCAATGAAGTAAACTTTTGTAAAAACTCCCAAGGATTCAAAATCATTTCTGCATGATACCCCAGGCTCTGGATTGTTTGAATTAAGATATCTATAGATTCTTGGGATTCCCATTCCTGAATTCCAGGATGTGGTTTTGTTTGATTCGATATGTTCTTTGGATAAATATCTGCTACCAGCCAAATATTTTCTTTATGATAATGTGGAACTTTCATACCAAAAATGATTCTTTGGATGGATTCGATGAGATACTTAAATATGAATTGAAGTCATCATTAGAAATTATCGTATAATTCTGATTAGAACTAGAACCCAGAGGTTCATATGAAAAATGGAAATCACCAGTCAGTGCAGATCGAAATACATGAGCTCTGGATGCTTCGTTATAACCAAGATACCAATTTGGAGAAAGGGTAATTTTACCTCCACCGCCAGGAAGATCATTTACAAATTGAGGAATCCCCATTCCAGCAATTTTACCTCTCATGAATTCAATGATTTCAAGACCCTTAGACAAGGCAGTTCGAAAACCTCTTGAACCTGGAATCAACTCAGGATCATAAAGATAATATGCTCTTACTCTCATTTCCAGAAGCTTTCGATGTAGTTCTAGCATCACGGCTGGATCATCATTGATTCCTTTCAAAAGAACGGCTTGGTTCCCTACACTCACCCCTACTCTCAAAAGTTTAAAGATAGCCTGCTTAGCTTGAGTTGTACATTCCTTAGGATGATTGAATTGGGTATTGCAGAAAATGGACAATTTGTCTGTGTTGTATTTCAATATAATTGAACATAGATCGTCTGTTATGCGCATAGGATTGGTAACAGGATTTCTAGTTCCCAATCTACAAATTTTAACATGCTCTATTTCTTCTAGTTTTTTAAGTATCCATTCGATTTTAGAATCAGATAAATTTAAAGGATCACCACCCGAAATAACAACATCCGATATTTCAGGATGACTGTTAATATAGTCGAAGCACTTTTGCAAGGAATCGCTGTCCATACGCTCCTTTGAAAAGGAAACCTTTCTGCCTCTCATACAGTGTCTACAATATACACTGCACTCATGATTTGAGAAAAGTAAAACTCGGTCCGGATACATATGAGTTAGTCCTGGGACCGGAGAGAGCCTTTCTTCATTTAAGGGGTCTAGGGATTCTTCGGGAGAAAGAAAAGTTTCCATCTCATCCGGTACTATCATTCTTCGAATGGGGCAAAATTCATTCAATGGATCAGATAAGAGCAAATAATAAGGTGTTGTTCCCACATTAAGACGAATTGTTTTTTCAATTCCAATATTTTCTGATTTGCTAAGCTGGAAGTATTTTCCAAAGTCCTTGGCTGTAATTCGATTTTGCAATTGAAATAAGGCAGTTGAGAATAGAGGATTCGATCCTAATTCTTTCCTATTTTGTTCTATTTCAGTTTCGCTCATTCTTCTTAGGACCTAGGATGAGAATTTTTCACTAGGAGATTTAGACAAATGCAAAAAATTGGACAGCAATGAGATTTACACACCTCGCCTTTGACATAGATGGAACAGTATTTTCTTCTGAAAGTATTATCTTGGATACTTACCGAGAATCAGTTGAAGAATTTAAGGCAAAAACAGGAAATAGCATGGCGGTTCCTACCCAAAATGAAATCATGCGTGAAATTGGAAAACCCGTCAAAACCATCTTTAAAAATCTACTTCCTAATTTGGACCAAGGGTCTAGGGATTCTATTTCTGATCGAGTTCTCTCTCTTTTGGTTGAAAAAATTGAAGCAGGAAAAGGTCATTTTTATCCTGGAAGTAAGGAAACAATCATTGATCTCTCAAAAGCTGGGATTCAAATGCTTGCCTGTTCGAACGGTAGGCTTCCCTATATTGAAGTTATCTTGAAAGTATTGGGTGTTCTCGAACTTTTTCACCCTATTTGTACATTAGATAATGAGATTCGTAAGGAAAAAGGAGATATCCTTTTACACTATACTCAGTCACTCTCTCTTGACTCTAAGGCTATTCTCATGATAGGAGATCGTCTTTCCGATTGGGAGGCAGCACAAAAAGCAGATACTCCCTTTGCATTTTGTAAATACGGGCATGCTGAAAAAGATGAAATTCCGAGTTCCGATTTTGAGTTGGATCAAGTCTCAGATTTGAAAAAAATCGTACTTTCTGACTGAAGAAAACATCCGATACTTTTATTGTGGCTCCACCAATCCAAAATGATAAACCAAAATCACTCGTTTACCTGCTTTCCGGTATTCTCCTGGTTCTTGTTTTGTTTGAAAAATCTCTCACATCCAATGGAACTACCAAACTACCTTTTGCGTCCAAGTTGTCTCAGGATAATTTTTCTTTAGGCAAGGATTGGAAGCAAGAGATTCCTGAATTCAAAAATATCAATCCCAATGTTACATCGACTCATGGTGAAATTCCTCTTTTAGAAGAACCTAAAATTGAAAATGAATCTTTGACAGTTGGAGATTCCCAAAATTGGAAAGATCTTGCAAATAAGGAAATAGAAGAAATCATTCCAGAAGACATTCCTCTCCTTGAAGATAGCTCTCTGCAATCAAATTCAGCTTATGTAAATGTTTATTTTATAAAATTTTTTGGAAATGGGACTAAAGCTGAATCTCGTCTTGTAAAAGTTCCAAGAAATGTACCTCAAAACGTAGATTCTGTAGCCTATATATTAAATGAGCTGAAAAAAGGTCCAAGAGAGGAAGAAAAATCTAAGGGAGTATTGAATGCGATTCCGAAACAGTTTTCTTTCTCGTCAAATTATAAGATAATGGATGGAATTTTGCATTTAAATTTAAGCGATTCTATAGAATATGGAGCTGGCCCCCAAATCATCAAAGATCGCTTAGATCAAATTGCCTATTCTTTAATTGGAATCAAGGGAATTAGAGGAATCAAAATTACGATTAATGATCAATCCGTAAGTTCTCTGGGTGGAGATGGTATTTCATTACCCGTAGTTTTAGGTAAGAGAGATAGAAAAGTTATCTCCTTATGAAAAAGAATACAATCAAAAGATATTGGAACAGATTTAAGTATTTATTTTTCCAATTTTTCAAAAAAGAATTTATACTAGCAAATCACAGTGATATTCGTGATTCTATTTTGATTGCTTGCATACTTTTAATCTTTAGTACACTCATAAATATCATTGTTATTGATAGTAAAATTTTAGATTCAGAAATCCAATCCAAAGTTCTAACCATTCGTATTTTGTTAATTGCTCTTCCTTTACTGAGTTATTTGTGGATGAGATGGAAATTTAAAACTTTAAAAGAAACTTTTGGAACCTTTGTTTCTATTTTAATAGGATTTATTTTAGCTCTACATCTTCCTTTAATGATTTTTGATCCTGGAAATTTTTTTTATTACCTGCAAGTCTCTGTAATTATTCTGCTTTCTACCTGTGTTATTCTTTGGATTGAACCTCTTAGGATTTCTATTATTATTATCATTTATTTTATTGTTTTGATTCCTTTTTCCATTCATATTAGTAGAACACTAGGCATTAACAATCATCTATTAAATCAGAATCTTTTGAATATGTGTATCTTGGTTTTCATAGGATTTGTGGCAAATACTATGATTAACTATTGGCGATTTGAAGATTATAGATCTAACCAGAGACTAGCAAAAACATTGGCTAACTTAAAGTTGATTAATTCTAAAATCCAAAAACTTAGTAACTTGGATACACTTACAAATTTATATAATAGAAGATATTTATTAGATTCATTTAATGAAAGGATATTGAATTCTCAAAAAGAAGATTATACATTCGGTTTAATTATCTTGGATTTAGATTATTTAAAAAAAATCAATGATCGTTATGGTCATATTCAAGGTGATAGATCCATTCTTAAATTCTCAGAAATTTTACTGAATAAACTTCGCTTGGGCGATATAGCTGCAAGAATCGGAGGTGATGAATTTTGTATACTAACAAATAAAATTCAAGTTGAAGAATTATTTGAATTTGCAGAACAGATTCGTAAAGATTTAGAAAAAGCCATTATTCCGATCTACAATGATTCTAAAAAATACAACCAAGTAACGGCGAGTGTAGGAATCATTCTAACTCATGGAAGAAAAAATCAATCTTTTGATGAACTCTACCATTCAATAGACGAAGCCCTGTACCAAGCAAAAATGGAAGGTCGTAACAAAGTCATCTTAGTAAAAAGTTAGAAATTTTTCTTTAGAAGTCCTTTCCCCAAGTTTGCGAAGAAAAAAAGAATCATCTTATTATCTTATAGATAAACTAAGATTAAGAATTATATTAAGCCAAAATCCGTTCAACAGGTTCGGTATAATTATAAAAAAGATCTCTCTTTCTTGCTTGAAAACCAGCTCCTGTAAGAAATTTGATGGCTTCTTTTTCAGTTTTTAATCCAAAAGATCTAAGAACATTTTCTTCAATGACTATGGAGGAAATATCGTCAGCGCCAGAATACAAGGCAAGTTCTCCAACTCCTTTACCCAATACCATAACAGAAGTTTCTATATGTGGTATATTGTCTAAAAAGATTCTGCAAATACCCAAAACCTTCAAGTATTCATGAGTTGGAACATGTCGTATAAAAAATTTCTTTGTTTGAGGTTGAAAAGTCCATGGAATAAAAGATAGAAATCCACCAGTTCGGTCTTGTAAATTCCTAACTACATTTAAATGCTCGATAATTTCCTCTTTCGTTTCTTCCGAACCAATTACAATATTAGCTGAGCCTGGAAGACCCACTTCATGGCAGGTTTCCATAGCTCTAACCCACTCATCCACTGAAGCTTTTTTGGGAGAAATGATATTTCGCATTCTTTCTGTTAATACTTCAGCGCCTGCACCTGGAACGGAATCTAAGCCAGCCTCCTTGAGTTCTATGAGAACTTCTTTAAGAGGTTTAGCAGTAATCTTTTCAAGGTTGATGATTTCAACTGGGGAAAAGGCACGTATATGCATTTTTGGAAATTTGTTGCGAATGGATCTCAGTATCTCTAGATAATAGCTGTATGGCAATTCAGGATTCACACCACCTTGGAGAAAAATCTGATCAGCGCCCATTTGTACTGAGTAATCCATTTTTTCTAAAATTTCTTTCTCTGTAAGGTTATAGCCTTTCCCACTTCCAATCTCATCCATAAAGGAACAGAAACTACATTCAACATTGCAGTAATTTGTATAATTAACTACCCTAAAGCCTGTATAACTAGCATATTCATGGCTAAGAACTTTATCTCTTAAGTAGCGGGCTACAGACATAACCTTTAAATAGTCAGCTTCTTGGTAAAGATGCAAGGCTTCAGAGGGGGTGATTCTTTTACCTTCAGAGGCTGACATGAGTATACTATCAGTTGGAGACTTGGGATTGTAGGAAAATAGTTCTTGGGACATAGATGAATCTTCTTTTTTCTTTCCTTAATTAGACTAGAAATATTTTAATCGACAACGCTTATTCCTGAATTAGCCTGGTATACATAAAATACCAAATTAGAAGGCAATCATTCTGATGGAAGTTTCCAGAATTCTTTTTCACACTATCTTTATCATACTGTTCGCAGTAGCCAATGTAGTTTTCGTACGAGCTGTAATCTACCGCTTGAATCTAGTATTCAGGGCAAGACCAGCAAAGTTTAACGAAGATGCACGTAAAAGTCTCAACATCGGTTTCCGATTAAAAAGTTTCTTTGAGAATGTCATTCTCCAAAAGAAGAACTTTAAAGAACCAGTTCGAGGAATCATGCACTCTTTTATTTTTTACGGATTCATTACTTATCTTATCCATACAAGTAGCCAAATGGTTGCTGGTATTGTGGGTTGGACTATGGATGATCCATATAAATTTACATTAATTGGTTCTTTGGTTTCACCTACTTTAGAACATATTTACACTAATATTTTAAATATAGTTTCTATATTTGTTTTGGTGGGACTTGGATTTTTTGCCTATAGACGTTGGATTCAGAAAGCGAAAGGCTTGGATGTGCATTCACCTGCATCTGCCATAGTAATCGCTATGATTTCAACTTTGATGATCACTACCCTTCTTGGTGAAGGTGCAAAATCTGTAGCTAGCAATTACTACAATGCAGAAGCGGATTTCATAGCTACTGGAATTGGTAAATTTTGGAGTTTACTAAGCGTTGATTTTGATAGAGCGGATACCGCATTTATCGTAATGTGGTGGGGTCATATTCTTACTGTATTTGCATTCATGCTTTATGTTCCAACTTCCAAACATGGTCATTTGATATTTGCTCCAGTGAATTATTTTTTTGCAAGCGACACACCTAAAGGTGCACTTTCTAAATTAAATCTAGAAGATGAAAATGATGTATGGGGATCGAACCGTGTGGAAGATTTTCCATGGCCAAATTTACTCGATGGACTCTCTTGTATAGAATGTGGAAGGTGCCAAGTTCAGTGTCCAGCCAATCGTACAGATAAGGTTTTGAATCCTAAAGCCATCATAGTGGATTTGAAGCATGCACTTATGGACAAAATGGCCGAGGTTGACAGGGTTTCTGCTGGCAAAACCAAAGAAGAAGCAGCTGAAGCAGTTGCAGCCTTAGATACAAGCGTTATCAATAATTATGAAGGTCTTTCTGAAGAAGCTCTCTGGGGTTGTACGACTTGTTACGCCTGTGTGGAAGCCTGTCCTGTTGGTAACAACCAAGTAAATGCTATTATTGAAATGAGAAGACATTTGGTTCAAGTTGAATCAAAAATGAGCCCTGAATTGCAAGGTGCATTTACAAAAATGGAAAACAATTCTAACCCATGGGGGGTTGGTGCACATACCAGAGCAGATTGGGCTGAAGGTCTCGGTGTAAAAACCATGGCTGAAGATTCAAATGTTGATCTTCTGTATTGGGTAGGTTGTGCTGGTGCCTTTGATGAGAGAAACAAATCTATTACTAAATCTTTTGTAAACATCTTACAAAAAGCAGAAGTGAATTTTGGAATTCTGGGGACTGAGGAAGGTTGTTCTGGGGATTCTGCCAGACGTGGTGGAAATGAATACCTCTACCAGACTTTGGCACAACAAAATGTTGATACAATGAATGGTTACAATGTGAAAAAAATTGTAACAGCTTGTCCGCATTGTTACAATACAATTAAAAATGAGTATCCTCAATTTGGTGGAAATTTCGAAGTTTACCACCACTCAGAGTATATCAACATGCTCGCCAAAGAGAAGAAGATTGATGTAAAAGTAGCTGATGATGCAAATTCAGGTAAATTTACATACCATGACTCTTGCTACATTGGACGATACAATGACAACTACGAAAATCCTAGAGACTTAGTTAAGAAAGTTTCAGGTGGTAAGTTAGTTGAAGCAGTTGATAATAAGACTAAGGGATTATGCTGTGGTGCTGGCGGAGCTCAGATGTGGATGGAAGAGCAAAACAACAATCGCGTGAATATCAAACGAACTAAGCAATTGGTTGATACTGGTGCGACTACTATAGCTACAGCCTGCCCATTCTGTATCACAATGATCACTGATGGTGTGAAGGCAGAAGAAAAGACAGATATGGTAAAAGTTAAAGACATTGCTGAATTAGTTGCTGAGAACCTAGCCTAAGACTTAACAATTTCTTAACTAATTAGAATTTATTGAGAAAGGATAGAGATGATTTGAGTCTCTATCCTTTTTTTATTTGGAAGCCACAGCTAAAGATAGCTTTTGATTCTTTCGAAAATCTGTGCTGTCTTCTTTTATTTTATCTATAAGGTATTTTTGAATGGAACTAGCATAGAAGAGTGCAATACTTCCATTGAAATTCTCTGCCCCAAGTCCAGTCAAAGAAAGACATTGATAGTTTTCTATGGGATGGTTGCTTGTAGAAATATTGCTAAGCTCCTTTCCGTTCGTTGTAAGTCTGTATTCCATTAAACCTTTTTCAAGAGCATAGGCAATGGATTGAGAATAAGCTTCCTGTATTGTGGAACCAAATTTATCAAAGAAGCATTGCATATTTACTTCCCCAAAGTAAAAACTCACAGCAATCATTTTAGCCATCATTTGACATTGTGGTAAATCATAAAGGTCTTGTATGGGCAAAATGTTTTTAGAAATTTTATCTAAATAAGGAGCCAGGTTTTTACCTATAGATCCACTATTATAAGCGATAGTAGTATCAGTAAAAGTCTGTGCTCCCAATCCTAAGCCCAGGTAGGGTTTTCCTTGAATAACTCTTCTGGTTAGATACTGACTTGTTCCTGTATCATTCTCAATTCTAGAATACGTATTTTTACCTGGATTCGCAATATATCCATAACAGTGTAAGAATTCTTTGGCTATCTGAGCCATGCGCTTTACTAGGTTTAATTCTACTCTGCTTGCTTGATCAGATATTCTTGTTAGTTTATATCTCATTCTATAAAGAGTAATATAATCTGGATTTAAACTTACTGCGAATTGTAAAGTTGCTTCCCAGCTTTGTAAAGATTGATTTGCAAACCCATACATTAAATCAACATTGAATTTTTTAAAACCAGAGCTACGAATGGTCTCAGTTGCTTTCTTTATATTCGAAATGCCATTGGATTCTCTTCCAAGCTCACGCAGTAGATCTGGTTGGGTAACTTGAATTCCCATGCTGATTCTACGAATTCCCATTTGGTAGTAATCATTTATTTTATCAGATTCTAAACTTGCAATTTTAGGAGTTGTCTCTATGCTTATTTCAACAGATGAATCCATATGAAAATTATTTCGAACCACTTTCAAATGCTCTTCTATGAGTTTGGATGGAATAAAGGATGGAGTTCCTCCACCAATATCAAAACCCAGTATTTTCTTTTTTCCTATAAGTTTGGAATATAGGACCACTTCTTTATTCAAAGCATCCATATAATCATTTACTTGTTCTGATTCTTTTTTGTTGACAACTGTATATTCACAAAAGTAACATCTTGTTTCACAAAATGGTATATGTGTATACAAATTGATACTTTCTAAACTTTGAAAACTTTTCTCTACCTGGACAGCATGATTGCTATTCAAGACTCTATAATCTTTCCAGGTTAATTCATGAGCCATAGGATAGGCTGTGTTGGAAATGTGATGATTTCTTTCGCCTGCTTGGAATATCTCTTCTGGATCATAGATTTCTCTATCACTCGCATTGGCTTTGGCCCATTCTGTCATCCTTCTGAACCGAAAAGTGTAAAGAGTTCGAATCCACCTAGGATATTCTTGGAATGAATTCCAAAAGATTTAAGAATTCTTAAAGCCAAATGACCTCTTCTACCTGAGTTACTCAATAAGACACAGTATGGTTTATGAGACTTCCTCCATTCATTAAGAAGCGAGTTCCATTCTGAACGAAGCTTTTCTAAGGGTAGATTATATATTTCAAGGGAGGATGCAAATTTTTCTAAACCAACATTCACAATAAAATAAGAATCAGGCTCTGCATAAATCTTACGAGGGTGGATCCAAGAAGTATATCTATCTTGTTTGAAATTAGCTATAGTTGCGATGGAATTCATAGGATCGCGAGCAGTGCCAAAGGCTGGTGAATAAGCAAAATCCATTTGGGATAGTTCTTTAAGCTCGACTCCTTTCAAGATAGCGATTGAAATAGAATCTAATCTTGATTTTATTTCTTTTCCAAATGCTTCCATTCCCAATATCTTATTGTTTCTTTTATTATAATACAATACAGAATAAAAGGGTTCTGAATTAGGCATATAAGGTTCTATGTTAGATGACTTCAAGAAAGCCATTCCGAGATTTTTTTTGCCATGTTTTTTAATTATTTCATCTTGAGAATGACCTACTCTGCCAACTTCTCCATTTGGAAGTCGTACAATCATTGAAGAAGTAAATTCGCCTATTTGAAATTTATTTCCAACTGCATTTGCTCCAGCTACTTGGGCTGTTTTATCGGCAACTGCTGCTTGTGGTATCCATTCCTCTCCCCAAGAACTTGGAACTGAGACACAAATGGAACAGGCAAAAATATGTTTATCAGAGGTTCTACAATATTTATCAATAGGTACAGTACCATCTTTATTGATTTTTATTCCACTTTCTTTTAATAGCTCTGTCCTTGGTTTCACACCAATAGCAGAAACTAAGAAATCTGTCTCGATTTTTGTTCCATCAACTATAACAGATATTAATTGATCATTTTCTGTGTTGAATTCTAAATTTTTAAATCCAACTTTAATTTTAATTTTTTCTTTTAATTTTGATTCGGCTATCTTAGAAATTTCTTCTCCGAACTTAGGTAGAATTTGGGAACTTTTTTCTAATAAGGTAACTTCTGCACCTCCTCGAACTAAGCCATCTACAGCCTCGAGACCCATGGAGCCTGCTCCTAAGACTAGGAATCTTTTTTTATTTTGGTCAAGAGTAGATTTAATTGCAGCCAGATCATCTAATGTTCTAAAATACCTAAAATTCTGTACATTTGGAAGGCCAGGAGGATGTATAGATGCTGCACCAGTAGCAAAAATTAAATTATCATATTCTAAAATAGATTTATTAGATTCTTTTATTATTACTAATTGCTTCTTTTTTCTATCAATGGAAAGAACTTCAGTCTTAGTTAGAACTTTAATATTATATACTTTTTCAAAGAAATCTTCTCTTTCTTTATTTAAATCTTCTAAAGAAGCTACTTCATTGCTTAGATGAAAAGAGAGCCCAGCAAGTGAGTAACTAACTCTGGTGTTTCTTTCTAATAAAATAATTTCAGCATTTTCATCCATTTCCCGTGCTCTGGAAGCCGCCGTAGGACCAGCTAGCGCAGCACCAATAACAATTATCTTTTTCTGTTTCATAATTCATTCCCTGATACTTAGGTAAACTTAGGAAACTATAGAAAGTTCCAAACTTGGAAAGAAATATTTTATATATACTTAGAGAAATGAAGGAAAACTTTGCAAAATTTGTTACAAATTGGGATTTTTAAAGAAAAAAGTAGGACAGAACTCAAATCTGTCTAAATACTGAAAGGAAGAAAAAAGCAACCTGCTCCCCCTGCTGGGCTCGAACCAGCGACCCAATGATTAACAGTCATTTGCTCTACCGACTGAGCTAAAGGGGATTATCAGGTTAGGGACATGTTCTTAGAGGTCGTTGCAGTGGCAAGTAAAAAACTCAAAGTTACAATTGATTTTTTAGGACAGAATTTTTAAAAATTTTAACGTCCTAGGGCAAATTTTTGAATGCCCTTGAATCGGATTCTATCTAGTGTGACATAATCATCTTTTGCAGATTGGAGAGGGCAAATCCTATGAAATTAAATCGTCATTTTACACTAAATAAAAAAGAGCTTTATCCTGATATCAAGTGGTCTAAAAGAAATTCAAAAATTGCAAATCCTGATGGTTCTGTCGTTTTTGAAGCAAAAGACGTTGCTGTTCCAGATTTTTGGTCTCAGGTTGCGACAGATATTCTTGCTCAAAAATACTTCCGTCGCAAAGGAATTCCAAAATATCTCAGAAAAGTTGATGAAAAAGGGATTCCAGAATGGCTACAAAAATCCGAGCCAGATACAGAAAGATTAGAATCTCTAGCACCAGAAGATAGATTCACCGGGGAATCAGATTCTCGCCAAGTTTTTCATCGCTTAGCAGGCTGTTGGACCTATTGGGGTTATAAATATGGATACTTCTCTGATGAAGAATCGGCTAAAGTCTTCTATGAAGAAGTTATCTTCATGCTTGCTTCCCAAATGGCAGCTCCAAACTCTCCACAATGGTTTAATACAGGTCTCAATTGGGCTTATGGCATTGATGGGAAATCCCAAGGTCATTTTTATATGGATCCTAAATCTGGGAAAATGACTAAGTCAGCTTCTTCTTACGAGCATCCTCAACCACATGCCTGCTTTATTCAAGGCGTAGATGATGACCTTGTAAATGAAGGTGGAATCATGGATCTTTGGGTTAGAGAGGCTCGCTTATTCAAATATGGTTCTGGAACGGGAACAAACTTTTCCAATCTAAGAGGATCGAATGAACCCTTATCTGGTGGTGGTAAAAGCTCTGGTTTGATGAGTTTTCTAAAAATTGGAGATAGAGCCGCTGGAGCTATTAAGTCAGGTGGAACGACACGTCGTGCTGCTAAGATGGTTTGTTTAGATTTAGATCATCCAGACATCGAAGAGTTTATAGATTGGAAAGTAGAAGAAGAAAAAAAAGTAGCCTCTTTGGTAACTGGATCAATTATCAATAATAGATTATTAAACGCGGTGATGCTTGCCTGCCACCAAGATGAACAAGGAAACGCACTTAGCTCTGAAGATCGTTTCAATCCTCATACAAATATATATCTTAAGAAAGTTATCAAAGAAGCAAAAAAATCTTTTGTACCTGACAATTATATCAAGAGGGTCATAGACTTAGCAAAACAAGGTTTTAAAGAAATCGTTTTTGATGAATTAACAACAGATTGGCAGTCCGAAGCTTATAATACTGTTTCAGGACAGAATAGCAATAACTCAGTTCGAGTATCCAATGAATTTATGGATGCTGTTGATAAAGACGAAAATTGGAATTTATACAATAGAACTGAAAAAGAAAAAGCCTCTAAGGAAAATAGAGAACCAAAAGCATCTAAGATTCTGAGAGCAAGAGATCTTTGGGAAAAGATTTCTTATTCTGCTTGGGCCTCAGCAGATCCAGGAACCCAGTATCATACCACAATTAATGAATGGCATACTTGTCCAGAAGATGGTGCTATCAACGCTTCCAATCCATGTTCTGAATATATGTTCCTAGATAATACAGCATGCAACCTTGCCTCAGCTAATTTACAAAAGTTTATCAATTGGGAAGATTCTAGCTTTAAAGTAGAAGATTTTCGTTACTTATGTAAGATTTGGACTTTGATTTTAGAAATCTCTGTAACTATGGCACAATTTCCATCGAAAGAAATTGCTGAGCTTTCTTATAGGTTTAGAACTTTAGGCTTGGGATATGCCAATTTAGGTTCTTTGCTAATGGTCATGGGTATTCCTTATGATTCTAAAGAAGCTATAGCAATAACAGGAGCAATTACAGCAATTATGCATATGACAGCTTATGCAACATCTGCGGAAATTGCAAAAGAATTAGGTGCTTTTGATGGTTACAAAAAGAACAAAGAGCACATGCTCCGTGTTATTCGGAATCATAGGAGAGCTGCATACAATGCTCCTAAAGAAGAATACGAATCACTTACTATAACTCCAATTGGAATTGATCCAGCTTATTGCCCATCCTATCTTTTAAAATCTGCCCAAGAAGATTCTGACCGTGCATTGGAACTTGGGAAAGAATATGGTTACAGAAATGCTCAAGTAACAGTTATTGCTCCTACTGGAACTATTGGTCTTGTAATGGATTGTGATACAACAGGAATAGAGCCTGATTTTGCATTAGTAAAGTTTAAGAAATTAGCTGGTGGTGGTTACTTTAAGATCATCAATCAATCAGTACCTTTTGCATTAAAAAAATTAGGTTATTCATCTAGTGAAATAGAGTCTATTGTTAACTATTGCAAAGGACATTCAACCTTCCGTGGTGCACCAGGAATCAATACCCAAGCGTTAAAATCAAAAGGTTTTACAGATGAGATCCTTGAGAAATTAGAAAAAGATCTTCCTTTTGCATTTGATATTCAATTCGCTTTCAATAAATACAGTTTAGGTGAAGATTTCTTAAAGGTAAATCTTGGAATTCAGCCAGAAACTTACAATCAAATGGGTTTTAATCTCTTGGAACATTTGGGTTTCACTAAAGATGAAATCAACCAAGCCAATGATTATGTTTGTGGAACTATGACTGTTGAAAATGCCCCCTTCCTCAAAGAAAAAGATTTGGCTGTATTTGATTGTGCGAACAAGTGCGGGAAATATGGAAAAAGATTTCTCTCCTACCAAGCACACATTGGTGTTATGGCAGGTGCACAACCTTTCATAAGTGGTGCGATTTCCAAAACTATAAACCTTCCTGAAGATGCTACCGTAGTTGATATCAAAGATGCGTACTACATGTCCTGGAAGATGATGATCAAGGCAAATGCACTTTACCGAGATGGATCAAAACTTTCCCAACCATTGAATTCTGTTTATGAACTATTAAATTTTGATGATGAAGAAGAAGTGAATATTCCTTTGAATACAGCTTCAGCCTCTACTCATACTAAAGAAGTCGCAGAGAAGATAGTCTATAAATATGTTTCTCAAAGACGTAGATTACCCAATAGAAGAGCTGGATATACACAGAAAGCTATGGTAGGTGGTCATAAGGTTTATCTTCGAACAGGGGAATACGAGGATGGACAAATTGGAGAAATCTTTATTGATATGCACAAAGAAGGTGCTGCCTTCCGAAGCTTAATGAATGCTTTTGCAATCTCGGTATCCTTAGGACTTCAACATGGAGTTCCTTTAGAAGAATTTGTAGAAGCTTTTACTTTCTTTAAATTTGAGCCTAATGGTATGGTATCTGGCAACCCACACATTAAGATGAGTACTTCTGTAATCGATTATCTTTTCCGTGAGTTGGCAGTTACTTATCTAGGAAGGTATGATTTGGCTCAGGTAAGCCCTGAAGATTTGCGTGCAGATGAAGTAGGTAGAAAATCAAATACAGTACTTTCTGATGACCCGAAAGCAGAAGAATTTCCAGCAAAGCCTTCCCTCTCAAATAGTTATGAATCGAGCATAGTCCATCATACAGATGTAAAACCAATTTCTTTATCAGGTGCCTTGGGTGCTAAAGAGGAGAGATCGGAATCTGGAATTGCAACCGCTACAGCAACCGTAACCAAAATTCGAGCAGCATCCGATACAATGAAGATAATCCAAGAAGCAAGAACTAAGGGCTACACTGGAGATACTTGCACTGAATGCGGTTCTTTTGAAATGGTAAGGAATGGCTCCTGTTTAAAGTGCAATTCTTGTGGAGCTACAACAGGTTGTAGCTAAGTCTTGGAAGAATTGCACCCAACCAAACTAAAACTCAATTAGAAATCTATTCTCCTTTGAAAAATGGAGAATAGATTATTGCCTGAGAAGATACACAATTCCCTAAATAAGAATACAGTCCCGAGACTATTTAAATTTTATTTATGTAAGTTAAATTTAGGGACTTTTTGTAGATTCTGAATCCTTAATGATTGGATCTGTGTTTGGATTGGATGGATTTTGTTCAAGCGAAGTATTGCTGCTTGAGCTAGAACCTTGTGTTAGGGTATCGAGATTGAATTCAGGATTTTTGATTGTTCCTTTTAAAGGAATGCAAGATTTTCCATTTTCTTGAGGCAGAATTGCTAGCATTCCCGCTAAATCAGGTCTTTCATTTGCAAATTTCTCTTGCGAGGTCGCACAAATTTTTAAATCTAAGGCACTCATTGAGACTATATCTGAGAGCCTAATAGTTCCAGATAAATTGAACTTAAACCAAGAAGTATCAAAACTTCCTCGTTCTATGAGTATTTTACCAGAACGAAATTTCAATATAAAGCTACCTTTAATAATTTGAATATCTTTGGCTTCTCCAACTAATGGGATATCTGGGAGGCTTATAATCTTCCCAGAACGTATAATAATATTCATGTCGCCAGTAGTTTTGGTGATTCTTTCTTCAAACCCAGAAAGTCTTCCTACTAAATTTAAGTTTTTAAAAAGTATAGAAGTCTGCCCTGAGTCTATAGAAAAACTACTAAATGATACCTCACCATCAACTTTATTCTGTATCAAATCTAGTATCTTTAAATCGATAAGAGTTTCTTCTGATTTAATGCTCGTTTCGTTTGTTGGTGAGAAAACAAAGGAATCAATTCTTTTCTGTCCAAGAATAGGAAACTTGATATCCTTAAACTCAAAACTTATATTCCGAGATTTTGTATAATCAATGATCGAAGATTTTATAACTTCTTCTAAAGGAAAAAGCAGAAATACAAATAATAAAAAAAATCCAAAACCTATTCCAACTAAAGTTAAAATCTTTTGAGTTGTGAGAGGTATTTCTTCTTCATCTATAAAATCATTCTCAAGCTCATCGTTCAAATCATCATTAATAGATTGATTTTCTTGCAGATAAAGTTCTTTTGATGATTGGTCGTTCATATCCCACCTTTACCTATACGTTTAAAAGATGAAATTTTTAAATTTACATCATAGACTTCTTTGTCTTGAAATGGTTTTCGAAAATCAAGATAATCTACTTTTGCATTGATTTGTTTATTCTTTTCTATATCGTAAATTAGTTTGATTATATCATTAAGAATTACCGATCTAAAGCTGACATCAATGGTGATCTGATTATAATCTTTTCGTATTGTATTGGTAGAGTCTTTTTGGGTTGAAACTTTTTCTTTTAGATTATAGCGAACCATAATTTGATCTAGTTTAGAATACATTTGGCTGACGTCTTCATCCTGCCCCCCGGTTTTTAAACCCTTGTAATATTCGTAATCTACAATAACTCTATCTAATTGAGTAGATTGGGAAATAGTTTCATTTACCTGTTCAGATAGACTGCTACGTAGATCAAAAGCCTTTTGAATCAAAAGATAAAATCCCATACAAAGAATAACTAATAATCCTGCAAAAACAAAAACACGCTCTCTTTCATTCAATTGACTGAACATATCATTCCGAGTCGGGACTCGCTACCTCCAATCGAATTTTAAATGCAATCTTGTATTTAGTCACACCTGTAAGAAGTCTCTTATTTAGAATTTTAATATTTTTAAATTTAGATGATTTCTCAAATGCCTGTTCCACTGTTCCAATCTCACTAAACTCATTCACTCTACCGAAGATTTGAACTTCATTCCCATCAAAAGTAAATTGGTCCAAGATAAAAGGAAATGTTTCTTTATCAGGATAAATCTCTGTGATTTCAAGTAAGGTATCTAAGATACTTTCTTTATTCAAAAATAGACGAAAGATCTCTGTCTTTTTTTGTTCTGCTTTTAATTTGGATATTGCTGAGGAAATTACATTTTCAGGATCTGGAGCTTCTTCTCCGAAACCTTTTTTATATTTTTCTGCGAGGATTGCTTGGTTTTGAGAAATTTTTCTTTTATCAATTATAATACCAAATATAAATACTGTTAGTAGAATAAACAAAGATATACCTGAAATAATTAAATGAGGTAGGAAATTGGCGAGTTTAAAGCTATTTTTATTTAGTCTTTTAGCAAAGGCTGTATCAAGGAAATCTATCTTATCACTGGATTTTAACCTATAATGATAACCAGTAGCTAAGGCTAAGGTATAGGAACCATCAGTGACTTCTATAAAATCATAATTTTTTACAGGAATATCTAGTGCAATCGTAAGTTTTTCTTCTATTCCTTTGAATTTTGAGCCACCACCTGAAATGTAAATTTCCGAAGGTCTCTCTGTATCTAATAATGCGAAAATAGATTTTTCAATTTCTTGAGCAAGATATTGTAAATAATCGGATGCTTTGGACTGAATCGATTTCCAGTTTGAATTTGAAATTTTATATTTCTTTCGATAGAAGTCAAGTGGCTCAGGATATTCTTCTAAATCAAAAAGAAAATTAGAAAGTAGTATTAAAAATTCTTCAGCATCCTCTTCTTCTAAATTTAGTTCATCCGAAAGAATCTCTATAAGGTGCTTGGTTCCATAGTGAAAGCTTCTTGTATGGTAAAGTTTGTTGTTATGAACAGCATTGAAAATACAAATTTGGTAACCTATGTGTATTTGTCCGTAATAACGAATATTCTTATCATGGCTTCTTGGAAACAAGGAAGCAAGAACAACTGCGTCTACTGATAAACAATCAATTCTCGCATCCCCTCTCGAAAAAGGACTCATGACTCTCTCAATTTCTTTATGTTGTACATTGAATGTTACAACATAGGAGTTCTCTATATCAATCTTTGAGAGAATCCCAAGAACTTCCATAGATTCCGTTGGAAAGGGTAATTTATTCTCTACCTCAAAAGGAATGATTTCTTTAACGGCTTTTTCAGATGTCAAAGGAATCATTAGATCTCTTATAAACAATCTATCAACTGAAATATTTACCAAAAACTTGGATTCTTCCGGAAAAAAACTTTGGATGAAACGAATAATATTGTATTCATATTCATCCCCTTCTTCATCTTTCAAATGGATTTTTGGTAGGGTTTCAAATCTTATGGGTGTAATGGTTCCTAAAACATTTTTAAACAAAACACCTTTAATATATCTTGACCCATAGTCAATTGCTAAGTATTGATCATATAACATTCTAATCTTCCGTATAATATAACATTGTATTGTTGGGTAGGTCGAATATTCCTACAACTCTTCGAATGATCTTGTCTTTAATAATTCCAACTCCAACAATTTTATACACTTCACCCTTGGTTTTTATTCGACCTCCTGAAACATCTGTTCCTTCTCCGGCTAATTCTTTGTATAAAGTGAGATTGCCCATGGATTTTGTTTGGAATTCAGGTTCATTCTCCAGGTCTTTAAGTTCTTTGATATAGCCATTTTTTTTAATCTTTAATTTTAAAATTTTCATGGCTGCAGGTTTTGTCATAAAATCAGATAAGGACATCAATACATGGTATGGTGCTGAATTAATATTAATCCTATCGTCGTAAGAATCTCCGAAAGGTAGGTATGCAGTGATATTATTTGATAAAACGAAATCTTTGTCTGAGATTAATGATCTTTCTTCTTCTGTTTGGAAGTCTGAGGAAAAATTCTTATCATAGTCTTTGGGCTTTAGTGATTCATAAACCATTTTTCGATCATAGCCTTTGATTCCAACCAGCTCGGATAAGGAATAAAGAGGTGCATTTTTGATTTTTCTAGGAGGGTTTAATTTTGAATAGTAGTAAACTTCTGCCCCTCCCCCCATTTCTTGGGAATTTGTATCTATCCAATCAATCACAGGAAAGATCAGTTCCCTTTTCATGCCAAATTGAGTATAGAGTCTGCTTACTATTTCTACCATTCTATCATTGGGTTGGTCGTCATAAATTTTTGCCAAAGAATTTATATTGATCTTTCCATCCTCTGGTAACATGGAATAGTAAATCACGCCTCCTCCCAAGGGTAATGGTGGAGGGTCAAAGGCAATTCCTGATTGGTAAAGAACCTCTTCGGGAATTTTTTTTAAAGCACCTAAGGCACCAAGAAAACCTGCCTTGGCGAGTGAATGTGCTTTAAAGCCATCCGCTTCCTGAGAGGATATTTTATATTCTATAATTGCATCTGCAAAGAATTTATTGGAAATAAAAAATGCTGAAGAGCCTACAGCTATCACCAAAAGGATAACCATAGAACCTTTTCTAGTTTTTTTATTTAAAAAGGATCCCTGGATGTGCGAGACTTTCATATTTTAAAAATTCATTCCCTACTAAAGCTATAATTTCAATACGTATTAATCTTGGAATTTTTTTATTTGATTTGGAATTCCATTCATCCAACCATTTATCTCCTCTTTCTGAATATTTTAATTGAAAACTTTTTACATTATCTATCAAAACATGTTCAGTTCCACCTGTAAGTGGAAAATTATCAACCATATCATCTTCTCTTCGAATCAAAGAGAATAAATCCGTTTTGTTCTCCATTCTCTTTAGATAAAATGAAACTTCTTTCACCGATGGTTCATTAAGTTCTTCAGAATTTGGATTAGAGCTAGCAAAAGAAACCTTATCTCTTCTTATTCCTGAGGCTCCTTCGCTTTTTCCAACAAACAATAACCTTTTTTGGTTTTCAAAAAAGTAAGTTCTCGTAAAGCTCAAACGAAGATTTTCAATCGATTGAATCAGAGCTGTTCTTGTGACGCCACCTGGTGGATCTGCTTCTCTAGCTATTTTTAAAGAAAAAAAGTAAGATGCAAAAACTTCAATAAATAACATAGATACTAACATAACAACAATGGAGATTTCAATTAAAGTTAAACCTTTTCTGAATTTGCGGCCGTGAAGTGATTTAAGTTTCATCAGTATTTCGTAGGCCTATATGTTTCAACTATGTAGGAATGCTCCTTTCCATCTAATGGAAATTTGATAGTAATTTTTACATGAAAAACTTTTATCAAACCACCTGTTTGGGATCCTTGGGCTTGTCCACGGTTCTTTAATATCTTATTTAAATTAGCATCCTTATCACCTAATAAATCTTGGGGAGCTTTATTTTTAAGTTTTTCTGCATCCCCACCTTGCGAGAGCTTTAGAAGATCTAGTTCTTCTTCTTTGATTTCCGTTTCGTAGCTATAGCCTATAAAACCAGGTATATCACCCTTACTGGTATTCGTTTCCATAGTAGATGAAGAATCAACTTGAGCCATTTTGATTTTGGCTAAATGTGTTGCATTAGAGATTTTGATAGAGTCATTCTTCAATCGGATTCCATCAGCAATATTTCGGTATGTTTCAACCATGATCCAAGCACCTAGACCAAGCGCTAATGCCACTTCGAGTAAGGTAAATCCTTGGGAAATATGTTTTCTGGAAATTTTCATTAGTATTTATTTAAACTATTCTGGGAATTATCATCTTCCCTTAGATCAATTCCATAATCTACTTTCTGTAAATCTTTACTAGAGGTACGAATGTTTTCACCATTTTCAATTTTTACTTTCCCACCATAGCGATAGATTTGAATCGATTTCTTTATATCTTCAATCTCTCCAACTAAAAGTGTGAAGTCAGAAGAGGTGCCATCGTGAGTATAAGGAATCTTTAAAGTATTCTCAGATATTTTTTTTCCTGAAAAATCTACAGCAGTATATATTTTATTATTAAACGGAAGCTTTTTGATTCCGCTAATTTTTTCTTCTCGGATGCCCTCTTCATCTCTTTCAACTCTTGTTAGATAGTATTCTTGCTTATCAAAATCTAAATTAAAAAAGACTGTTTTGTTATTTAACAAAGCATTGTTGTAACCAAATTTTAAAACGGATTGAATGGTAAGCGCAGTATCCTGAGATGTAGGTGCAAAAAAATTTTTGAGACTTACGGCAGTAATTGAGAATAAAAAACCAATCACCGCCGTAACTATGATCATTTCGATCATAGTTATCCCTCTCCTGATAGAAGATGGAGATTTAATTCTCAATTTACTTCTTAAATGCTGTTGGGTATTCCTCATCATTTAAAATATTGAAATCAGCATTTTTACCATCTCCACCTTCTTTTTTATCTTTTCCAAGACTATAGATAGCGACTTCTCCATTATCAAATTTAAGTTGATAAGGTGTACCCCAAGGATCTTCGATGCCTTTTTTATTCTTAATTATTGCAACATAATCTTCTGGAATGTTATCACCATTTGTAGGTTTCTCTACTAAGGCTTTCAATCCTTGCTCTTCGGAAGGGTATGTCCCATATTTATTTGCATATCTTTCCATATGCATTTGTAATTCCTGTGCATCTTTTCTTAGTTGAAGAGAAGCAGTATCATCTTTTAATTCACCAGGATTGATATTAATTGCTACGATTGCTATAATCGCACCTAATATCATAACTACAACAGCGATCTCAATCAATGTCATACCAGATCTAATTTTTCTTTTTATATTTATTTTCATCCGTATCCTCTTTTCTTAAAAATTTTGTTTAATATTCTGAGTCAATGTATACATAGGTGTCATGATCGCTGCCATAATGGTAAAAATCAATCCACCCATTACAATAATCATAATTGGTTCCAAACTTTGTGTCATGGATTTAATTGTATTCTCAACTTCACCCTCATAAATTTCGGACAATTTGTCCATCATTTGAGGAACTTTATCAGAAACCTCTCCAGCAGCAACCATACCAATTACCATTTGAGGTAAGACCTGAGAATTTTGAAAGGATTCGCTTAATTTGCCACCTTCTTTCACTTTTTCTATCGCAGAATCTATTTCAGCTAAAAATATTTTATTATCAACGATCTTTCCAACAATTTGCAATGAAGTTATCAATGGAACTCTATTTAAAAGCAATACGGAAAGACTACGTGCAAAACTTGAAATCATTACCTTTTTAGTTAGACCTCCAATGATTGGCATTCTTAGAACAAAAGCTTCCCAGTTTTTCCTTCCAACTGGTGTATTTTTGTATCGAATAAAAACATAAAGACCTCCAAAAATTGTGATCAGCATAACCCACCAATAGTTAGTTAAAGCATAAGAAAGACCAATTACAATTCTTGTTATCAAAGGAAGCTCTGCATCAAATTGATCAAATAGTTCTTGGATTTGTGGGATTACTACAGTTAGTAAAAATATTGCTACAATGACAGAAAGAGAACCCATGATAAAAGGATAAACCATAGCTACTTGAACCTTGGACTTTAGTTCATTGGATTTTTCTTCAAGTTCTGCAAGTCGATTCAGGGTCATTTCATAATCACCTGTCTGCTCTCCCACAGAGATCAAAGAAGGATATTGCTCTGGAAAAACTTGAGGGTGTTTTTTCATTGATTCGGAGAGAGCAAGACCCTCAGTAATATCTGCTTTCATTTGTATTACAACTTTCTTAAGGTAGATGTTTTCAGTTTGATCAATAATACTTGAAAGCGATTTATCTAAGGGTATTCCAGCACCTAATAAAGTTCCTAATTGTTTAGAGAATATTCCAACATCTTTGCGAGGAATTCTATAGAAAAGTTTAGATAAAAGTGGAAAAAGCTCTCTTTCTTGTTTCTCTCTATCTTCTTGTATATTCTTTACATAAAGACCTTTAGCCTTTAGTTTAGTTCTAGCACCTTGGATGTTGTTAGCATCTTCAATACCCTTAATTTCCTTTCCCTTTTTATTGAATGCGGTATATGTAAATAATGGCATCTAGGTTACTCGCAATACTTCTTCTGGAGTTGTAACTCCATCGATCACTTTTCGCTTACCATACTCTTTTAGTACAGAAAGACCAGTAGCTTTGGCAACTTCTAGAATTTTATTTGAATCGGAACCATCTAAAACTACTTTCTTTACTTCAGAATTCATAACTAATAATTCATAAATACCGGTTCTACCTTTGTAGCCTGTATTCATGCAGGATGAACATCCTTTGCCTTTGTATAAGACTCCAGATTTTAAATCTTTTGTCTTTATCCCAAGTGAATCTAATTCTTTTTGAGTTGGTTTGTAACTAATTTTACAATCTTTACAAATGACTCTTACAAGACGTTGTGCCATAAAGCCAAGAACTGTAGAAGTAATAAGATAAGGTTCAATACCCATATCAACTAATCGAGTGACAGCTGAGGCTGCATCATTTGTATGTAAGGTTGAAAATACAAGGTGACCTGTTAATGATGCTTGTATGGCGATACGAGCAGTTTCTTGGTCTCGAATTTCCCCTACCATCACGACATCAGGGTCTTGTCGAAGTATGGCTCTGAGCCCTGTTGCAAATGTTAATCCAATTTTTTCTTGCATTTGCATCTGAGAGATTCCATCAATCTGGTATTCGACTGGATCTTCGCAGGTAATAATGTTTCTTTCTTCAGTATTTAATTCACTTAAAGCAGAATACAAGGTTGTAGATTTACCAGAACCAGTTGGTCCTGTTACTAAAATGATGCCATGAGGTTTGTAGATTAGTTCACGAATCATTTTTTGAAAATCCTCATACAATCCCATAGTACCAAGAGAATATTTTTGATCGGTTTTGTTCAAAACCCTCATTACAACTCTTTCCCCATATTGGCAAGGGATAAATGAAACCCTAATGTCTACATCCTTACCAGCGAGTTTTAATTTAATCCTACCATCCTGAGGAAGTCTATTTTCAGCAATATTTAGATTCGACATGATCTTGATTCTAGTTGAAATCCCTGATAAAAATGATTTAGGCGGTGTTAAGACCTTATGTAAAATTCCATCAACACGATATCTTACCACTAAAGACTTCTCATACGGTTCTATGTGAATATCGGAGGCTCGTTCTGATACGGCTTGTGAAAGTATCACATTCACCATTTTAATGATAGGCGCTTCATTTGATAAATCGAGATTGTCGGTTTCTAAATCTGAAATATCACCAAAGTCTCCATCCATCTCATCCATGAGCTCTTTGGTTTCTGAAGTGGTTGTATCATAATGCGAATGTATAATTCGCATTATCTCAGGTTCAGGGACTAATATAAATTCTACTTTATAACCTTTTAAGAAAAATCGTATATCATCCATAGGATGTAAATCTGTTGGATCGCATAAGGCAATCTTTACTGTCTTTTTCTTTAGATCAAAAGGAACAAGTCTGCTTTTTTGAATTAATTTATTCGGTACTAAGCGAAAGACATCATGAAATTCAGCGATTTCTATTTTTTCTTGGAAACTTAGATTGTGCAGTTTGGCTAGAGACTTGAGAATGTCTATTTCCCCAGCCAATCCCTTTTTCTGAAGAATATGCGTGAGTGGGATATTTGATTTAGATTGGGTTTTAAGTGCTTCTAAAAGATCTTGTTCTGTTAGAATTCCATCCTCAATTAAAATATCACCAAGAGTTTTCTTCATCGTAATCTTTTCTCGCGCTCTTTCTCTTCTCTTTCTTGTTCTATTTTCTTCTGAATAGTTATTCTATCAGAATTTGTTCTATCATTCAAAATATGCGGTGTTAAGAAAACCATAAGATTTGTTTTCTTTAATTGGTTAGTGGTTCTTCTGAATAGATTTCCAATCAAAGGTATTTCTCCAAGAATAGGAATTCTGGAAACTTTTTTTTGTTTGTCATTAGAGATTAAACCTCCAATAACAATCGTTTGTATATTGTCTACTACTATTGTAGTTTTGATATCGCGCTTATTGAAAGTAGGGTTTCCGCCAGTTGCCTCACTAGAAATACCAGCAACGTTTTTTATTTCCTGGTAGAGATCCAAGGTAATCTTGTTATTTTTATTTATGTGGGGAGTAAATTTAAGTTTAATACCTGTTGGTCTATACTCAAAGTTTGCAACTGTAACAGCATTATCACCGCCTAGCCCTGCATTCCTATTCTGAGTTCTAACAGGAACATCTTGGCCCACATTGATTTCAGCTTCCTGGTTATCTAGTGTTAATACTTGCGGAGCAGACAATACATTAAAATTTTCATTGGTCGAATTTGCATTCAAAATACCCACAATTTGCTGGCTTCCTCTATTGAGAAATCCAAGAGAAAATCCAGAAAGTGTATTTACATTTGTTGGTCGACCATTTGCATCCAAAACTCCACCTTGGGCAGCAAGACCTGTGTTAAATTGTGCATAGGCTAGTTCACGATATCTCCAATCGATACCAAAATCATTTAAGTCTGTAGATGTTAATTCTACGATAAGAACTTCCAATAATACTTGCTTTCTCGCTTGGTCTAGAACCTTAATGATTTTTTGAATTTCTTGCCATTCTCTTTTTGTAGATGTTATGATGATAGAATTTGATTCTTTGTGCGCAACAGCTTTGATTTTCTCAATTTTACCAGGTATCTTTTGTTTAGCCTGGTTATTCTGTGGTGGAGGAACAGGTTTTCCATCAGCACCTACCGAAGAAGCTGCATTTAGATCTGGAGTAGATTCATCTAACTCTGGTAAATCTAATTTTACTAGAATTGCAGCTAGTTTTTCAGCTTCATTGTATTCCAAGGTATAAATATGAATATCACCTGCCGAACTAATTGCTCCTGGTCCAGAAGTAGGTATTGGATTGTCAAGATTATTAACTAATTTTAACAATTTATTGATATCAGCAGAAGAACCAGAGAGGACTATAGTGTTTGAATTTCTAGTGATGATGACATCTGTATCTTGCGATGTAACTCTTTTTAAGATTGGTTCCAAATCGGCACCAGACATATAATCAAGTGGAACAATTTGAGTGATAATTTTATTATCACTTACTTCTGATTCTGAAATTAGATCTTTACCTACACGAACAGTTTGGGTCTTGGCCAATGCATCTTTAATCTTGACTACTTTGATGATGTTGTCTTCTTCAATAACTCCAAAACCTTGGGCTTCAAGTACTGATTTCATGAAATTGTAAGCTTCTTCACTTGGGATTCTCTTTTGAGAAATGATAGTTATCTTTTTTCCTTTTACACTATCATCGATTAAAATATTCTTCTTAATGATCGCACTCATTCCTAATAGAAAATCTTTAAGTTCAGTATCTCTCCAATCTGCAGTAAAACTAGTTCCTTTCTTAATTGAAGAAGAATCATTAACAGGAGGTTTTTTGGGCTTACGAATAGATTGCTTGGTTTCTTCTTTTGCAGTATCTGATTTATTTTCTTCTAAATTTTCAGATTCTTGTGAGAAAATTTCAAAACAAAAAAGTATCAAAAGTAGGCTGATGATTCTTTTAGGTTCTATATGTTTAAGCAAGGCATTTGATTTCATTTTCATTCTCTTTAATTTCTGATTAAAAATTCGTAAGTTAGAATCTTTCCACTTCTCTCAAGATCAATAGTGATTTTAGTTGCAGATTTTACAGAACCCCAAATTTCTAACATCTTTTCTGTATCATTTAAAGGCATTCCATTTACTCGCTTTATGATGTCTCCACCCCTTGCACCCAAAGAGTAAAAAATATGAGATCTCGCCACTTGGTACAATTTGTAGCCTTCAATCTTGCCGTCTACCAAATGGGGACCAAATCTCGCATCTTTATAAATTACATTGGGATCTTTCAACTTTCGATTCACATCTTCTCGGGATAAGATCTTTTGAATCGTTTGAGTGGAATTTAAGGCAGAGGTGGTTTCAGCTGGTAATTTATCTTTAATTCTTTCTTTTGCCTTAGCAATGGTCTCACCAATCCATACTTTTAGACGGAATTTGGCTTTTTGAAGAATTACAAAATGCTGTTCTATAGAACGCACCTTAAAGCCTCCAATTTCTTCTCCGATTGCATATTCTTCTGTGGTACCCGATTTTTCTCGAATTGTTACTCTTGCGTAGCTATTATCCCCACTAAGTGTTCCTGTCACAACCATAAGATCCACATCTGGATCTTCGGCAGCTTCTGCAGAAAGACTACTTTCGCCGCTTATAGTTCTTTCTTGTCCAGGTTCGAAGAAAATCCCACGAATTAAATTGCCAGAAACGACTTCTTCATAGATACTTAAGGACTTAATGACTTCAGCTCTCGCCTGCCTTGACTTTAGCCCTGATTGAGTTGAACTAGGAGATGTATTTAAAAAAACAATTAAAATCATACGAACCAAATAAGCAAGAGCGTATGTTAATAGTAAAACAACAGGAATGAGAGTAATGAATTTATTATTTTGTAATCGGGATAGATAAAGATTCATAAGAGAAAAAACAACTTGCTTCTACAGTTACTATCCAACAAGGAAAGCTATTGACAAGTAGAATTCTAAAGACCAGCCACCTCAGAGCTAGTAAGCTTTGTTATTACTTTTTCGTAGGAATTTAAAGCAGTTTGAGGATTAATGAGTTTTCCATTTTTAAAAACTTCAAAATGCAAATGAGCACCCGTTGCAGTCCCAGTTCTACCTACTGCAGCTATCACTCTCCCCATTTTCACCTTTTCCCCTACTTCTACAACAATCTTAGCACAATGAGCATAAACAGTTTTGTAGCCATTGGCATGGAGAAGGATTACTGTGTTCCCATAACCACCGTTGTTTCCCGTAAAAACCACTTCCCCATCCGAAGAAGCAACTACAGGAGTTCCAACTTTTGCAGCCATATCAAGTCCAGAATGAAAATTACGGCTATATTTATTAAATGGGTCAGATCTTCTTCCAAATCTTGACGTAATACGGCTATCAGGAACAGGATTAATAAAGATTCTTTGGGTAACTACTTTTTTGACGCTTGCATTTCCAGTCACTACTGGTATCTCAAGAACTTCTCCAGTTCGAATTAAGTCGGTTTTAAGACCATTTTTCTTTTTTATTTTATTGATGTCTGATTTATACTGTTTAGAGATTGCAAGCAAAGTGTCCTTGGGCTTAACAGTATGACTTTTAATGATCTCCCCTTTTTCTCTTACAATTTTGGAAGATACAAGAGTCGAGAAATTTAAATATTTTGGAAGTTCGTCCATAGTATTGTCTTCCTCAGAATCTGTATTGGGAACAAATTTACCAGATTTGAATAGGTGAGAGATCGAATTGTCACTGGTACGAAAGAAGTTGGAAGATTCTAGGGGTGCAAATTGGTTCAATTCTTCATTGTATTTTTCGAAGGGATTGGCAAAGATCATACCAGGAAAAATGGATATTAAAATGAGAAAAATGAGTGGGTTCACAGTATTCCTATCGACAACCTTATTCGAAGAACTTGAATTATACATTTTCTAGATTTCATATATTGAAAGCAAAACTTAAGAATTTAAAACTAGATAGCTCGAATAAAATCACTTTCGTTTAGGTTTTTTCGAAGGATCATATATGTCAAATTTTTCTGCAATAATTGACTCAATTTCGTCAAAATTTAATTCTCTTTGTTCATAATCATCATTGATCTTATAAATCGCCATTCTTCCTATTGCGTACTCTCGAGATTCATTGGCAGGTATGCATTTCACTTTTAACAAGGATGGAGTTGATTCTATGTAAAGTTTTACAAAAGAGCCCTTTTTAAGGATCTCATTGTTGGCTGATTTAATTTCTTCTTTTAAGATATAGATTCTGTCGGATATGGAATCATTGAACTCTTTTGATTTTTCTTTCGGTACAAGTCGTGTTGAGCAACTTATCAAAAGACATAAGTAAATACAACACAGAATTCTGATGTACAGAGTTTTCATTTCCTTAAAAAAGATTCATTTCTCTAATTAGGCAAGGTTTTTTTTCTGGATGAAACTTTTTTTAAAATTAATTTCTGCAATTCCAAATTTTCAGACATAAGCTTTATGAGGAATTATGAAAGGAAAATATGCTCTGGTTCATACAATTGCAAATATAGCGAATAAAATCCTACCTATCCGAGTAGAAATTTATTTACGTAGGGGAATTCCTGGATTTCAAGTTGTTGGTCTCGCAAGTAGAAATATTCGAGAATCCAAGGATAGAATTCGAGCTGCAATAGAATCCTCAGGATATGAATATCCATTTCAAAATATTACAATTAACTTAAGTCCATCTAGCAAAAAAAAGGATGGCTCCCAATTTGATTTAACTATTGCGGTAGGTATTCTTATAGCTTCCCAACAATTGGATCTTTCAAAATATAATAATCTATTTTTAATAGGTGAACTAGCTTTAAATGGGGACATTTTACCAATATCTAATATTTCTGAACTTATCACATTTCAATTGCCAACTGAATCCACCTTTCTGATACCGAAAATAAATTATCATGAGATGAGAGCCTTGGGCAAGTCTACTAAACTAATTGGAATTGATAAACTTTCTGAAATAAATAACAATACAGAAATCGAAGATAATTCTAAATCAAAAATATATTTTATTGAAAGCGAATTTCCAACTGAAAATAATTTTTCAACAATCAATAACTCTATAAAGAATGATACACTCTATATCTATGATGGACAAAGGTTAGCATTTGAAGCTATGGTTTATGCATTGATGGGACACCATCATATCCTAATAACTGGAATACCTGGTTCAGGTAAGACAATGATGGCCGAAATTGCTAACCTCATCCAAAGTAAACCGAATCCAGAGGAATGGAATGAAATTTATAACATCCACCAACAATTTCAGCCTATGAATCCTAACTTCCCATGCAGGCCTTATCGAATACCTCACCATTCAATTACAGCTAATGGTCTCTTGGGAGGAGGATCAAAACTTCAAATAGGTGAAATTTCATTAGCTCATAATGGAATTTTAGTTTTAGATGAATTTGGGGAGATTAAATCATCTTTGTTGCAGAACCTCAGAGAACCTATGGAAAGTGGAATTATTAAATTGCACAGAAATTCTCAATGGGCTGAGTTCCCTTCTCGCTTTCAATTGATAGCCTTATCAAATCTTTGCCCTTGTGGAAATTTTAATTCAGGAAGAAGTCACTGTATTTGTAAAAAAGATCAGATAAGAACTTACCTTTCAAAAATTTCTGGACCAATATTAGAAAGATTTGATATAATAGCAGAACTCCATAAGTCAGTTGTTGCTAATTCAAATAATATAGTTTCAGAAATGAAAATTTCTCTTTCACAGATTCAAGAAAAAATTCAAAATGTTCGGCTAATTCAATGGGAAAGATTTAAAAATAAAAAAATATATTCAAATTCAGAAATACCTTCTAGTGAAATATTTGAATATTTAAATTGGAGTAATGTAGATATTGATAATTACAATAAACAATTTAAGTATTTAGAATTAAGTTTCAGGGAAAAACTAAAGGTACTTAGATTAGCTAGGACTATTGCTGATTCAAAGATTAAGAAAAAAGTTTCTGAGGACGATTTAATTATTGCTATAGGCTTGCGAGAAGGAAGTAAAACAATTAAGTTTCTCGCAGCCTAATTCTAAAAACATTATTTACTAATAAAGTGCAATAATTCTACAGCAATTTTATCAATTGCAAAATCCATATAATTTGGATCTAAAATTCTTTTTTTATAGGATTCTGATTTTTTAATAATTTTAGAGGATTGACCTGATTTTCTGAGCATGACTGGATCTGGTCCAAATCCTGTGGATTCAGCTAAGTTACCTTGGATGGATAATTTCTTCATTGTTTTACTTCCTTGTAAATGCATTGACTCTTCCGTGAGTCACATTTTAACAAATCGGCCTCTTAGCTAATGAACTTAAAAAAACTAATTTGTAAGATGAGAATAAAAATTAACTTTACTTTTTTCATCTACTGCTATGAGACAAAATGATACATCGAAAGAACCAAGTCGTGTATTATTCATAATATATGATTGGATTACAGTTTGCATTTTCAAAAGTTTATGTTTAGTCATTGTTAGGAAAGGATGAAAATCTTCCTCTAAGTGTTTTCTGTATTTAACTTCAATCGCAAATAGAACTTCGTCTTTACATGCAATTATGTCTATTTCACCCATTTTTATGCGATAATTTCTTTCTAGTATAGTGTAATTATTGTTGAGCAGAAAATCTACTGCTTTATCTTCCCCGAATTTTCCCTTAGGAATATTCAAGATATAAACCTAAATTGCTAGTTTAGCTTCTATTGGTTTTGTTATGTAAAGTTGTAAATCAGTCCCAAGATTAGAGAATTGTAGGGTTTTTACCTTTTGTCCGTTAGATTCTTTAATAATTCTTACAGATGGTCTGATAGGTTTGTCCTTATTAACATCTAAAACCATAGCTATTCTTCCATCTGATAATTCTACATAAGATCCCAGAGGGTACATGGATTGTATATTCAAGAATAATCTAACCATCTTTAGATCAAATTTAGTCACTAACTCCCCTATCATTTTTTTAATTGCTTCATGAGGAAGAAAGGCTTGTCTATGGGGTCGTTTTGATATTAGAGATGAATAATTATCTGCAATAGCATAGATTCTTGCAAACTCCTCTATGGAATTTCCACTTATTTTTTGTGGATAGCCCGTACCATCAAAGTTTTCATGGTGTTGTAAACTTACAACCGCTAGGCTATTTTTTAATTTAATTCGTTGTGTTAAAACTTGATAACCCACAAGAGTATGTTTGAGGATTACTTTTTTTTCATTTTCATCCAAGATACCTGTTTTTTCGGAAATATTATTGGGAACTAATAGCATTCCAACATCAGCTACTAGGGAAGCTAATGCTAAATCAATTAATTTTGGTCTAGAATAGTCCATATTCATTCCAATTACTACAGCAAAAAAAGTTGAATTCACTACTTGGTGGTAGAGGTAATTATTATTTTGGTTGTAAGAGTTTAAATAAACAGATATCTGGGAGTTCCCTTTTACATAATCACATATTTTTTCTGCAACTTCTCTAAATTCCCTTATTTCTATAGATTTACCATCTGCTATAATTTTGTAAGATTTTTGGACTATATCTAGAGCATGACTGTAGATTGAATCAAATTCAAACCTATTATGAATGATTTTATCGTAGATTACTTTAAGTCTGAGTGCATCTTCGTTTTGATCTAAAAATGGTAACTTATCGTCAGAAAATTTATTTACTTTTTCTTCACTTTCTTCAATAATTTTAGTACCATCAGAAAAGACTTCTTTAATGCCAAATTTTGTTAATCGATCTAGGTCGGCTTCTGATATAGGAGAGTTCGAGCTTATAAAAACTGTATCTGGATCCAAGTACACAGGTTTAGTATACTTATCACCTTTTTTGAGACTTGATACATCAATTTTTTTCATTTTAGAATCTACTCGCCCTTGTCCTTTTTTTCTTGTTCCCAGATATAACGAAATACTACGGATACAGCCTTATATAAATTATCGGGAATTTCCACCCCCAAACCTAATCTAGATAGTGATTCTGCCAAGCTTTTATCTTGTATTATGTGAACATCTTTTCGTTCAGCAATTTTTAGTATCTGTTCAGCAAGAATACCTTCTCCTTTTGCTACCAAACGAGGTGCCAAATCTGAATCTGGGAGGAATCTAAGAGCAATTGCCTTCTTCATGCTAGCCATCCTTGGGTTTCCTTAGAAAAGCTTCTGCTCGTATATTCTGCAAGTATGGTCTGAGGTAAAATTCCATCTTCCTGAAGGTAATTCTTCAAAATTTGAATTTGATCCAGAAACAATTCATAGAATTCAGCTGATTCAAATTGTGAGATCAAATTCCAGCTAGTACCATCTTTAGAAAAGCAGAACAAAAATCTTGATTTATGATAAGCCCTAGAGTCGTATTCTAACAAAAAAAACTTTTGGTTCTCCTCTGAACTAAAGTAGCCCTCCGCTTTGGCTTTCTCCCAAGTCCAGTTGTACATTTCTACATTCTTAGACCATGGAAAAAAAGAAAAAAGTTGGTTTAACATCTTTAAGACCTTTTCTTCTGCAATTTCACTTGGTTCTTGGTTGGTAAGAATCTTGTCTAAGGATTCTTGAATTCCTCTTTCGTGAAGGTCTCGTGTGAAATTTTTCGATTCATTTGCTTGGCTTGTAATTTTTGAATCTGAGGAAATAAATTGGGATTTTGAAGTTCTTTTTAAAATAGCCCACTGAGATTCTTGAGTATCTTGTTTTTCGAGTAAAATAGTTTCATTTGCATAAAGCTTGGTTGTAATTTTGGCTTCTAAAAATTTGGAATGAATACGGAGTTTTGCTGTATCACCTGGAAGGTAATTTTTGGAAATCTCAGCAAGAATTCTATTTTCTTTAGGAAATTGATTTTCTAATTTTAACTTAAATTCTAGAGTTTGAAATTTGGAAGTTTTTTGTATTTCTTGAGACTTCATAGAATAATATTTTTACAATAGCTTATTCTGTGAATCTTGGATAGTCCTTTTTCGCGTATGGATTGAGTATGCATTTGTGTTCCATAACCCATATGTTTCTCAAAACCATAATCTCTTATCTTTTTACTGTAAGCTTGCATGATTGTATCTCTTGCTACTTTCGCAAGTATAGATGCTGCTGCCACTGAAATGATCGTTGAATCTGCTTTGGGTATGGAAATGTATTCAGGAAATTTCTTCCAATAGAGAGATTGATTTAATTTGTAGTTTCCATCTAAAATAAAAAAGGATTCCTGGGCTCTGAGCTTTGAAATCGCTTTTCCTAATCCATAAAATATTGCCTGATTGATATTAAAGCGATCGATGTATTTTGGGCTTACAGATTGAATATACCAGATTTGGGCTAATTCTTTGATTTTAGGAAATAATTCCAATCTCTTCTTCTGGGAAATTTTTTTTGAATCGCCTAGCCCTTGTAAAACTTTGCCTTCTTTAATTTGGAATAAGGTTTCTTTAGAAAAAGAAACAATCGCTATAGTAACTGGTCCCGCTAAAGGACCACGCCCTGCTTCGTCAAAGCCAAAGACCTTAGAAAAATGAAAAAACTCCAGTTCTTTAAGGGAAAAGGAGTTCATAATCAAAAATGAAGATTTTAAGAGGAAAGATTAAGCGCTTGCTTCTTCCGCAGGCTTTTCAGCTGCTGCTTTAGCTTTGGCTGCATTTTCTTTCACCTTATCATCATAAAGCTTTCTTTCCTTGGCTACGACTGCTTGACCACCTTTCTTCTCTTTAATTCTAGCTTCTTTACCAAATTTATCTCTTAGGTAGAAAAGTTTAGCTCTTCTAACCTTACCTTTACGAACAAGTTCAATTCTCGAAATTCTTGGTGAATGAACGGGAAAGATTCTCTCTACACCAACATCATAAGAAATTCTTCTTACTGTAAAAGTTTTAGAAAAACCTTTATTGCTGATAGAAATTACAACACCTTCATAAGCCTGAATTCTTTCTTTTCCAGATTCAATAATTTTGTAGTATACTTTAACAGTGTCTCCAATTTCAAAATTGATCTCGTTTTTCTGTTCACTCTCAAGTGCTTTTGTAATTGCTTGGTTCATATTCTTCCTATCCAGTTAATTCAATAATTACTTTTTCTTACGATTGGCTTCTCGCCACAAATCTATCTCTTTGTGATTGCCATCAGTCAGAACATCCGGTACTTTCCATCCCATGAATTCTCTTGGTTTGGTATACTGAGGGTATTCTAACACATCAGATTCGTTATGGGATTCTTCTAAAAGACTCGAAATCTTTCCTAAATAACCCGGAATCAATCGAGATATACAGTCTGCAATACAAATTGCAGCAATGTCACCCGATGAAATTACATAATTTCCAAGAGCCACTTCCCTGTCAACTAAGTGTTCACTGACCCTTCCATCTATTCCCTCGTAATATCCAGAAAGAAAGGTAATCGGTTCCTTAAAATGTGCAAATTCATTAGCAAGTTCCTGATTCCATGTCTCACCACTTGCAGAGAGCAGGATAACCTTACCCTTATTCTCCCCCAAGGATTCTAAGGCTCTATAGATTGGTCCAATTTGGAGTAGCATTCCCGGTCCACCACCATAGATAGTATCATCTACCCTGTTATGCTTATTTCCAGCAAAATCTCTCAATTGGATTGTGTGAATTTCAATAATTTTTTTATCTAATGCCTTTCCAGGAACACTCGTATTGAAAAATGCCTCTATTCTTTCTGGAAAAAGAGTAATAAAGTTAAATCTCAATCCAACTCTCCCAGTCTTTCACAACTAAGAACTTTTTAGGTAAATTCACCTCTCCAACCCATACATTCAAAAAAGGGATTAAGATTTTTTTTTCTAAGTTTGAGCAAATTAATATGAAATGTGCAGGAGTTTCTGTGATTTCCGTTACAGTAAATCCAGTAGCTTGCAATTTCTCATCCAATACCTCTAAATTCTCTAATTGATAGATATAAAATTCATCTTTTTCTAGAGGCTCCGTTGGCAGAAATGATGAATCAATTTGAATTTCAGCTGAGCGCCAATCATCCCAAAACTCAGGTACAGCAACAGATTCTACACGGATTAATATGTAATTTGGTTTAATTTCAAAATGAGAAATGATTAACTTTTTTGTTAATAGATTCTTGGTTATCTGGATTTCTACCGGTGTCTTTAGAGAAGTCCAAGAATCACCAAAATTTTTCACCTTAGCCCAACCATGGATTCCATGGGATGAGGCTATGGTGCCTATTGTAATTAGGTTATTATCTGAAGAAGGACTAATCGAGGATTTCGAGTTGGGTGTTTTTACCCTGTTTAATAGAGGCAGCCTGGAGTATGATACGAAGTGCTTTTGCAATTCTTCCATTCTTACCTATCACCTTTCCAATATCCTTTTGAGCAACAGTTAATTCAAGAATGTTGGTTTCATTCCCATCCACTTCTCTGATCTGAATTTCTTCAGGTTCGTCAACCAATGAAGTTGTGATATAACGAATCAAAGGTTCCATGGGAAGATTAGCCTGCGAGGTTTCCAAGAATTCCTTGGGATTTTAATATGAATTTAACAGTTTCAGTTGGTTGAGCGCCCTTCTTTAACCAATCTTTAGCTTTGTTCTCATCAATAGTAGACTGGTGGCTTCCACCTAATGTTGGGTGGTAGTGACCAATTAAATCAATAAATCTTCCATCACGTGGTGAACGAGAATCTGCCGCTACAATTCTATAGTGTGGGTCGTTCTTTGATCCTGTTCTTTGTAATCTTAATTTTACCAATGGATTTCCCTATAAGTCCTTTTTTTTACCATAAAATCAAAAATCTCATCTCTGTCAAGAAATCAGTTGGTTACCAATCGATTAAACAGAAACAGATCGTACTAAATCTTTGAGCTTTTTTCCATTTTCCGATGGATCGCCTACTTTAAACAATCCGGCACCTACAACACAAATATCTGCTCCTGCTTCGGAAATGGATCGTATATTTGTTTCGTTGACTCCCCCATCAACTTCAATTGAGATATCAAATCCTGAACTTAGGTCCTTGGCTTCTTTGATTTTGTCCAAACCACCTTGGATGAACTTTTGTCCGTAGAAACCTGGATCCACCGTCATAATAAGAATTAAATCTATGTAGGGAAGAAGGTATTTTAAGGAAGAAACCGGAGTCATGGGATTTATACTGACACCCACTTTTGCATTTGCCTTACGAATTTCATCCGATAATCGTACCCCAAAATTGGTAGTTTCTTGATGGAAGGTTACATAACTTGGCTTGAATTCTAAGTATTTGCGGAAATGATCTTCCGGCTTAGAAACCATCAAATGAACATCCAATGGAATCTTTGTTAGCTGAGAAACTTCTTGAGTAATTGCCTCACCAAAGGAGATCTGAGGAACATAATTTCCATCCATGACATCCATATGGATATAATCAATGCTAGTCGATTGAAATTCTGGCAATATATTGCCAAGTTGAGTGAGTTTTGTTGCGAGTATGGAAGCTGAAATTTTCATTAATTTGGAATGGAAACCTTAAATTTAAATTTTTTAGCTAAATCGTTATCAGATGTTTGAACTTTGGCAAGTACATCACCTTTTCTATAAAATGCAAAATTCATAATTTGACCTTCTTTCCAAGGTTGGGATATCATTAAATCTAAAGTTTTAGTTTCCGTTTCATAATCTTCCAAAAAGATATTATAAATTCCATCATCTCCAACTTCCCATTCAACAAATTCATATCCACCCTGTAGAGAATTTCCCTTAGGAGCACGGTTTACAATTAGCTTAGCCATAGTAGAATCCTTTTGAAAGGATTGCACTAATCCTGATTCTGATCTGAGTTTCGTCTCAGAAAAACTTTGGATTTGCCAAGGAAACTTTTGGCGATTGAGAGCTTGGATCACAAAAGGAGCTGGTTGATTCAGGTAGGATTGGTCTGATTTATCTTTTTGAGTTTTAGGTTCAGTAACAAGTAAATATATCTTTTCGCCTGAGTTCGTTATCTTGCCAGCCTCAGGAATTTGGTCAATAACAGAATCACTTGCTTCCTCATTACTTGCTTCAATATAAGTGATTCCACCTATGGTAATTGGAACATATATTTCATTTGATAGAACTTTCCCCAATATTTCTTTAGCGCGCGTTAGACTCTGCCCCACTAAGTTTGGAATCTCGACTCTATCATATCCTTGGTTTACAGTTAAATAAACATGAGAGCCTGCTTCTATGCTTTTGCCAGGCGAAACAGACTGTGAAATAATTTCGCCTTCATTTTTTTCTGGGATACGAATTTCTTCTAAATTCACTTTAAGCCGAAGTCTGAGAAGTTCATTGTGTACGTTAGTATAATTCTTTCCAACAAGATTTGGCATTGTTGTTTCATGTGGATTCTTTGTTCGAACAAGAATAACTAAAAATGCACCTAAGAAAAATACGACCAAGCCAAGGGTGATAAAAAGTACATAACCACGTAGTTCAAGTATCTTCAATTGAATTTCTCACTTTCTAACGGTTTGTTTCCGTTGATAAAATCTATTATTGACATTGGTTTTTTGCCCTCGGGCTGAACCTTTGTGATACCTATCATTTTTTTATCCCCACAGAATACGAAAAGTGATTTTTTATTCGGTAACAAGAGCATTCCAGGTTTTTCGGAACCATTTGAAAGGTAGGTATCGTCAGTGGGAATATAGGATTCCAAAATTAAAATTCGTTTCTCCTTGAAATGAGTGTATGCGTATGGATTTGGATTGAGGGCACGGATTTTATTGTGATTTTCAAAGGCTGATTTATTCCAATCTAGGATACGATCCTCAGGCTTAATTTTTTTACAAAAGGATGCAAGAGAATGGTTCTGAACTTCGGAAGTAAATCCTTGGGAAGAATTATCTAATAATGAAAATAAGGCTAATTTTCCTTCTTGGGTTATCTTATCTAAAACCTGTCCTGTTGTATCATTGATATCTAAAGGAAATTCTTTTTTGAGAATTATATTTCCTGAATCTACTTCCCTGGCTAAAAATTGTATAGTCAATCCACCTATAGAATCTCCGTTTAGAAGAGAAGTTTGAACTGGGGAAGCTCCTCTGTATTTTGGAAGTAAGCTGCCATGGATATTGATGCTTCCAAGCTTGGGAGTTTTATATATTTCCTCTGGGATAATTGAACCATATGCATAAACTAGATGAAGATCACTTTCTATTGAGTTCAACTCTGCCTGTAAGACAGGATCCTTTAAACTTGCTGGTTGAAAAACTGGAATATTGTGACTTATAGCAAACTCTTTGATTTCGCTTGGCACTGGTTCACGACTTCGTCCTTTTGGCTTATCTGGATTAGTAACTAAAAAAACAACTTCATGCTTAGAACCAACAAGTTCTTTCAGTAGATCTAGTGCATGTTTTGGCGTTCCGAAATATCCTATTTTCATGATTCTTTGTTCCTACTAAAAATTGATTGTTATAAGAAATGTTTTCATTCCTTGAAAATTTATATTAAATCCAAGGGATCAAAATCGATCTCCAGATATACTTTAGAATTTGCCTTCCATTTGCTTTGTATTGCTTTCACCAGTTCACGAGTTTTTTCATGTGAGGAAGTTTTTATTAGAATATGATTGCGAAAATATTTGTCCATTTTATAAAATGGGCAAGGAGAGGGTCCAAGCACAGTTAAACTAGGTTCCATAGTATTTCGAATAATTTCTGCGATGAACTGAATTTCTTTGTTGGATACATCTTCATCAACAGATCGAATTACGAGTCTTAGCAATCTTACAAAGGGAGGTAGGTTCATCTCTTTTCTGAATTGGATTTCATCTTGGTAAAAACCATCATAGTCTTGGTTCACTGCTTTTAATAAAACTGGATGCTTGGGGTCATGGGCTTCAATCAATACTAGACCTTTCTTGCTACTTCGTCCAGCTCTTCCGGCAACTTGCGTTAACAAGGAGAAAACTCTCTCATTGGCACGAAAATCTGGAATACCCAATCCTTGGTTGGCATTTATCACTCCAACCAAAGTTACATTTGGCACATCAAGACCCTTGGCAATCATCTGGGTTCCTGTCAGAATATCCAATTCACCGTTGTACAAACGAGTAAGTATCCCATTCAAAATACTATGATTTTTAGATGTATCTTGGTCTAGGCGTTCAATTTTTGAATCTGGAATTGCTGTTAGCAAAAATTCTTCTAACTTTTGAGTTCCAGAGCCAATGAGTTCCAATTTTTTATGTTGGGTCTTTAATTTGTCAAAACTTTCTTTATAACCGCAGATATGACACTGCAGAATTCCATTTTTATGATAACAAAGATTAGATGAACAATTGGGACAACCTAAAACCTTATTTTCCTCGGAAGAGTAAACAAAGGGAGCATACCCTCTCCTATTTAAAAGTAAAATAGTTTGCTCTTTTTTTGACGCTTGATGCTTAATTGCTTGCAATAATTCGAATCCAACAGCACCTTCGGATTCTTTTTTATGAATTAATTTTACTATGGGCAGATTGGAAGAGGTCACTGCACGATTTTTTAATTCATAAAACTTAATTTTATTTTTCTTAGCTAAATAAAATGTTTCGATTGAAGGTGTGGCTGAACCTAAAACCAACATGCCTTGGGATTTTGTAATTCGATAGTGTGCAATTTGTTTTGTGTGATACCTAGGACTTGAATTTTCTTTGTAGGAAGAATCGTGTTCCTCATCAATTATCACCAAACCAAGATTAGATACAGGTGCAAAAATAGCAGATCTCGTTCCTACTGCAATTCTTTTTTCACCCTTTAATAATCCTTGGTAAGCACGAAACCTTTGCGATGTTTTTAAGGCAGAATGAAGCAAGGCTAAATCTTTCGGAAAGATTGTTTCTAATTTTTTAAGTATGTGGTAAGTTAGGGTAATTTCAGGAACGAGGAAAATTATGGATCGATTTGTTTTCTGAAGAATCTCTCTCATTAAATGGATATAAACTTCCGTCTTTCCTGATCCAGTGATTCCATAAATCAGATGAGTAGATGCTGCTTTTCCATAATCTGCCATAATATTCGAATAAGCATACTCCTGTTCTGAATTTAATGATTTAAAACTAGCATCAACGTCAACTATAGGTTCTTCTTCTCGAATTAATCTACGCCCTTGGGGTATCATTCTAAATAATGATTCTCCCAGACCTGCTAAATAAGTTGACTGCATCCAAAGAGCGAGATCCCATTGCTCTTCATTGATAATAGGTGAAGAATCAACTAATTTTAATATGGGTTTAATTTTGAAATTGGGTTCATTATTATGAATTAAACTGATGATTCCTGTTAATTTTTTATTTCTAACATCTACTTCAACCCTAGATCCACGTTTAGCATGTGAAAATTTATCTGGCAAAAGATAAGTAAGAGTTTCATTGTCCATGGGTAGATCGACAACGACATCAGCATACGAAATCACTAAATATCTCCAGCAAGTTTAATCAATTTCTTAATATGTTCTTTCATTTCAGAAGATATTTTATTATAGTCCTCTTCCGATTTACTTTTTGCAAAAGATAGTGCTTCTGGTGAACGTGTAATTAAAAAAGGAATTTTGATTTGATTTGGAAAATTCCAACTCATCACCTTGCCCTGATTAGCTTTACAAAATTCTTGATCCCAACGTAAAATTGCCGATGAGCCTAATACTAAAATAGCTTTGATGTTTTCTTTCACTACTGTTTCTAAAATTTGTGAATCGCACTCTATACTTCGTTTTTGCCATTGTTCCGAATTACTATTTTGGTTGAAATGACATCCAGGATATTCTTGGTAAAAAAATTCTTCATAATTTTCATGTATACTTTCTTGCATGAGTTCACTAAATAAAGATTCTATTTCTTGGGTTCTAAAAATAATTTTATTAGACCTTTTAGCAAAGGACGCAGATTTGATTCCTGAATTGCCAGAGTAATGTAAGATTAATAATTTCTTTCTACCTCTTTGAAGAAAAGAACGAATTCCTCTTTCGCGATCTATACATCTCTTGCAGGAAAAGTTTCTTGTTAAATATTGATCAACTGCAACTATATCACCTTCGGAACTGAGGATGGTTTTATCAGCTAATTGAAAATGTTCTTTAGAAATTGCTTTAAATACAAAAGGGATTTCATCAGGGAATGGCTCTGATTTAAAGTGATGTATAGGAAAACTTTCATTCTGCAAAAGAAAATGACTATCCCTCAATATAGATTCTAGTTTATTTAATCGAGATTTATATTCTGTTGACTTCATATCATTCCGAAAAACTTTCTATTGGAATATTTAGATTTTTTAACTTACGATATAAATGTGTTCTTTCTATTCCCAAAACTTTACTCGCTTTAGTTACATTTCCTTCACAGTTTTGTAAGGTTTTAAAAATATATTGCCTTTCAAATTCATCCTTAGCTGATTTTAAATCACCTTTTGCTACCATCTCATTTGCTTTCTTAAAGCCTACCAGTGACTCTATAACATCCTGACTTCTTATATTTTCATTTGGAACCATAATGGAAAGTCTTTCAATGACATTTTTTAACTCACGAATATTTCCAGGCCAAAAGTGATTTACCAAGTTTGTGATAGCTTCATTTTCTAATTTTTTAGGGAGGAGGTTATTTTCAGAAATGGATTTTTTTAAATAATGCTCAACGAGAATTGGAATGTCTTGCTTTCTTTCTCTTAGCGGAGGTAAATTTATTGGAATTACATTTAACCTATAATATAAATCTTCTCTAAATTTGCCTTCCTTTATTGCATCCTCTACTGGAATATTCGTAGCAGCTATAACTCTAACATCTACTGAAATTGTTTCGGAGCCACCTACTCTTTCAAATCTTTGCTCTTGTAGTACACGTAGAACTTTGGCTTGAGTAGCCAAAGACATATCACATATTTCATCTAAGAAAAGTGTACCATTATTTGCTAATTCGAATCTTCCAATCTTTCTATCTATAGCTCCTGTAAATGCACCTTTTTCGTGACCAAATAATTCTGATTCTATAAGTTCTTCAGGTATAGCTGCGCAATTTAATTCTATAAAATTTTGTTGTTTACGTTTGGAATTTTTAAAAATAGCTCTTGCTACTAATTCTTTACCAGTTCCATTTTCACCATAAATAAAAACTCGAGCATTGGTTGAGGCAGCTTGCGAGATAGCAAATTTTACTTTCTTTATACCAAGAGATTCTCCCAAGATCTCATCAAATTCCAAAGTAAATCCAGGAATATCATTTGATTCTTTTTTCTGAACAGCTAAGTCAATAGTAGATAAAACTTTTTCTATAGAAAGTGGTTTCTCTAAAAAATCAACTGCGCCTTTTTTTGTAGCATTCACTGCAAGTTCAATAGTTGCATGTCCCGATATCATTAATACAGGAATAGTTGGATAGATTTTTCTACACTCATCTAATAGTTGCAATCCGTCTTCTTTCCCTATCCAAACATCTAACAAGATTAGATCTGGGCGATCTTTTTGCAAAGATTTTAAAAGAGTTTTGCCTGATGCAAACTCTTCAACTAAGTGATCTTCATCTTCGAGAATAGCTTTAAGGGATTTCCTTATATCCTTCTCATCATCACAAATAAAGATTTTCATTATATGGCCTCTGAAAGACTTAAAGGGAGTTGAATAATAAATTTACAACCACCTAATTTAGAATCTTCTACAAGGATATGCCCATGGTGATCAATAATAGTTTTCTGAACTATAGCCAGACCAATTCCAGATCCATGTTTTTCTTTAGTAGAATAATAAGGCTCAAAGACTTTTTTCTTTAATTCAGTCGTTAATCCTGGTCCGGAATCTTCTATTATGATGGAAACAATTCTTTTCATGACTTTACGATCTAACTTAGATGAAACTATTATTTTTTGGTTAGAAAGATCTTCCTTCGACTCTTCAATCGCTTCAACTGCATTTTTTATTAAATTATTAACTACACCAAGAAATAGTCTTCTATCTAAAAAAACTTCTGGCAGAGATGGTGCAAATTTTGATTGAATTTGAATATCTGTTGATTCTTGAAACAATCTGATTGATTCTTCCAGAATAGGATTTAATTCTTGGTTAATTAAAGTAGGAACAGGCATCCTGGCGAATTCTGAAAATTCTTTTACCAAGTGTTCTAGAACTCTCACCTGATTGATAATAGTTTCTGTAGAATCCAAAATAACTTCCTTCAATTTTTCTGGGTTAGTATTCGCAATGTATTTCTTTCGAATTCTTTCAGTAGAAAGTAAAATTGGAGTAAGTGGGTTTTTTATTTCATGAGCCATTCTTTGAGCAACCTCTTTCCAAGCGGCCACACGTTGTATGTGCATCAATTCATCATTTTTTGATTTTAAATCTTTTACCATTTGATTGAAAGATGCAATAAGAATACCCATTTCACCTTCTTCTTTAAGATTTAAATTTACATTTTGATCTCCCGAAGAAACTTTCTGAGTAGCATTCGCTAAGGTTATAATTGGGTTCGAAATGTTTCTTGCAAATATGAAAGAGAAAAATACAGAAAAAGCAAACATAAAAACTGAAAAAATTCCTATTGCTAATCTAGCACTTGAAGGAATTTTTTCTTTCCAGAGATTAAGTGCTTCATAAGAATTTCGTATGGATACTATATTATAAACATGTTGCGTATTGTTTATATGAAGTTTTTTTCCAATAAGAACATAACCTCTTGGCTTCCAATTCAATTTATATAAAAATAATATTTTATCATTTTTATAAAGAGTATAATTAGGAATTTCAGAATATTCGTTTTTTGTAAAATTTTTTGATTGGATTTTCTCTTTTAATGCAATAGTTTCTAAAATTGCTTTTCCGTTATTATCAAATAAACCTATGTAATAATTAGTATAATCCATAATTTTTAATTCAAAAGCCTTTTCTAAAAATTCTTCCTCTTTAAATGTTCTATTATTCATCCATTCTTGAAGAACTATAACTTTCTGCTCTAATTCAATCCTATCTTCTAATTCATCTTTCTTTATTATTTCCATACTGGAATTCAGTGCGTTTGTAATATCAATTCTATACAATGTTTCTATCATTTTCCCGGTTAAATTAGAAGATAGGATAAATATTGGTATTGAAGGCAATAAGGCAACAAAAAGGAAGGCAAGTGTTAAACGATAGCGTATTGAGCTACGAATTTTACCTGTTTCTTTATTTCTCTTATTTCTATAAATATAGGATACAATTACAGAAAGTATGAAAAATGGGAGAATGAAGATTATATAAGTATCTAATTTATTTATTATTTCAAATTCATCTCTTCCTGAAAAATAAAAAAATTCTGCGAAAAATATTCCAATTATTATACTAAATGAAAAAACAAAAAAATCTCTTACGTAGTATCTTATTTCATCGTTTTTAATGAGTTTAAATCTTTGCATAGTTACGCTGCAAAGTTTGATTCAATTATTTCTTTCAGTTTTTCTATTGCCTCTTCTTCCTTATCTCCATCTGCAATGATTGTAAATTCTGCACCAGGTCCTAAGGCTAACATCATGAGTCCTAGTATAGATTTTCCATTTACGGTGACCTCATCTCTTACGACAGAAATTTCACAAGGAAATAGAGAAGCTGCTTTTACAAATACAGATGCAGGTCTTGCATGGAGACCATTACTATCAGAATTAATTTTTGCCAGGTGTTGTTTCAATTTGACTCTGTTTTATGTATTGTGTTAATTTCTTATTAAATTCTTGGGCTGAATTCTTTCCCATTTTTTTTAATCTTTGGTTCATAGCTGCAGTCTCAACAATAATTGGAATATTTCTACCTGGTTTAACTGGTAATTCTATAAAAGGAATTTGGAGTCCTAGAATTTCCTCTGTCAGGTTATCAATTCCTGTTCTATCAAATTCTAAGGTATCATCCCAGTCTTTTAAATTTATGATTAATTCTATAATCTTATGATCTCTTACGGAGCCCACTCCAAAAATATCTTTGATGTTGATAATGCCCATTCCCCGAATTTCCATATGGTGTCTGAGCAAATCAGAACATGAACCAATCAAATAACTCTCTGAAAGTCTTCTTATTTCAACCATATCGTCTGCAACGAGTCTATGACCTCGTTCTATTAATTCAAGAGCGGTTTCACTTTTTCCAACTCCACTTTTTCCAGTTAGCAATATTCCTATTCCATAGACTTCAATTAAGACACCGTGACGAACTGTTCTTGGGGCTAAGGCTCTGTCCAAAATTTGAGATATTAAAGTAATGAATTTGTGGGTAGATAATTTTGAAATAAATAAAGGAATGTCTTTTTTATTACAAATTTCAATAAATATATTTGATGGAGGATTGCCATGGGTGAAAACAATACAATTCAAATGGTAACTGAAAAATATTTCAGAAATTTTATTTAATTTGTCTTCATCTAAAGAATTCAAATATGCCCACTCACCTTTACCAAATACTTGAATTCTATCATGAGCAAAAAAATCAAAAAAGCCTGTGAGAGACAAACCTGGTCGATTTATTTCAGAATTTGAGATCCTATTTCCTAAACCTTTATCACCAGCAATAGCTTCTAACTCTAAGTCATCGTGCTCCTTCATGATAGTTTCTACTGTAATTCCTGGAACTGGCATATTTATCCTTTGAAGTGACTGATTCGTTTTCTTTGGTTAGATGGAAGAATTCTAAGAATTTTTCTATATTTAGCAACTGTCCTTCGAGCTATTTCTATTCCATTTTTCTCCATTTCGTCAACAATATCTTGGTCAGATAATGGATTAGATTCGTCCTCCTTTTTAACCATTTCAAGTATCATGTCATGGATCTTTTTGGAAGAAGCCTTACCACCTTCTGTGGATTTGACACCAGATGAAAAGAACCATTTAAGTTCATAGATTCCCCATTTAGTTTGGATGTATTTGTTAGTAGTAATTCTAGAAACTGTGGATTCCGATAGATTCGTTTTTTCTGAAATATCTTTTAAGGTTAAAGGTTCAGTATGAGATACTCCATGGATAAAAAAATCATTTTGTGCTTCAATAATGGCTTTAACTGTTTTAAATAAAGTTTGTTTCCTTTGATTTACACTTCTGATGAGCCAATTTGCTGAATTTAGTTTATTAGATATAAATTCTTTATCTTCATTAGAACTTTTAGATGATAAGTATGTTTTATATTCTTTGTTGATGATTAATTTTGGTAACCATTCATCATTAATAAATATTGAAAACTCTTCGCCTTCTTGTTCTATAATAACATCTGGTATTATATAATCAGTTTTTCTTGCTTGGTAAAGTGTGGCTGGATAAGGTTCTAATTTTTTAATAAACTTCGCATTTTCACTCACTTCATCTTCTGTAAGTTTCAATGCTTTTCCAATTTTTTTGTATTCGAATTTTTCTAAATCTGCTAGGTGCTCTTTGATCAATTCATGTAAAATAGAATTATCAGGAAAGAGAATTTTTGATTGAATAAATAAAGTCTCTTGAACATTTAAAGCTCCTATCCCTATAGGATCACATTCTTGGATAAGAGTTCTAACCTTATTGATCGACTTCATTTGAAGTTTCATTTCTTTAGCTACAACTTCAAGATCAGCAGAAATAAAACCTTTATCATCAATAAGAGAAACTAAAACTTCGGCTGTGTAATACTCCGATTCAGTTATATCTAATAAACGCAACTGAGCAAGTAAATGCTCACTTAAAGATGTTGGAACAGTAGAAGATTCAATATATTTTTGATTTCTGTCAGAGGCTTCTGAGTCATAGTATTTTGGATTCTCAATACTATAATTATCTCCCCAATTGCTTTCTGTGTCCTTAAGGAGATTATTTTTTTCTATAGATCTTACTTCTGTCATTGAATAAAGTTCTGGAGTTTTTATTTTTTCTTCAGAGTTAGTATCTTCTAATAAAGGATTTTCAAGTAATTCTGATTGGATTTTGTCAGAGAGCTCTAAGGTAGACAGTGCAAGTAGTTCAATAGATTGGCGTAGATCTTGCGTCATAACCAACTTTTGAGATTGTCTTTGAACTAATTGGGTACCTAGATTCATAGATTTAGTTCTAGAGAGAGAAATCCTCTCCTAAGTAAATTCTCCTTGTTTCTGGGTCATTTATCAATTCATCTGCGGTTCCAGATATAAGTATCTTTCCGCTATACATGATGTATGCTCTATCCGTGATTTTTAAAGTTTCTCTCACGTTGTGATCAGTTATCAGAATTCCTAAACCTTTATCTTTAAGACTTTTAATAACATTTTGTATGTCTTTGACAGCTATAGGATCGACTCCAGCAAAAGGCTCATCTAATAAGATAAAATCAGGTTTGGTGACCAAAGCACGTGCGATTTCACAACGTCTTCTTTCTCCACCAGAAAGAGTATAACCTTTTTGGTTAGCAACTCTCATGATTTGTAGCTCTAATAATAATTCATCTCTACGGGATTGGATTTCTTCTCTAGGAAGTTTCATAGTTTCAAGAATAGCTTCTAAGTTTTCAGCAACAGTGAGCTTACGAAAAATAGATGCTTCCTGAGCTAAGTAACCAACACCCATTCTTGCACGAACATGCATGGGTGATTTGGTAAGATCTTGGTCATCAATAAAGACAGTTCCTTCGTCTGGAGTAACAAAGCCTACTGACATATAAAAAGATGTGGTCTTACCAGCTCCATTTGGACCAAGCAATCCAACTATTTCACCTTTTTGGATATGAAAGCTTACTCCATCGACAACTCTTTTTCTGTTGTAGATTTTGACCAAATTTTCCATACGAAAGGTTTTTTGATTGGCAGGCAAAACTACAGATTGTTTAGTTTCAACACTTTTTTTCTTAGATTTAGTCATTCTGCGCCTTTCAGGTTCATACCTTCAGACAATAGCACACGATCTTCCTGTGGATATATAATAATTTTACCAGAATGGAGAATTTTTTTATCTCTTTCGAGGCTGGGATTGCCTTCTAGCACGATTTTTTCTTCATTTTCAAAATAGGTTGCATATTCCCCTTTGGCAGTAGAAGTTTGACTGACTATTTTAACATTGCCTCTGGTAACTATTTCTTTTCTGTCGATAAAACGTTCGATTATCACAGCAGTAATCGTTGATTCTACTTTTTGATTATCCTTATCCAGAAGTTCAATTTTAGGATTATCTTTTATATAACTATATTCTTTTACTTTAAAATGCTCAAGGAAATTCCCCGATAGTATAACATGATTTAACACATCAAACATTTTAATGTCTTTTTCAGCTTGAATAATATCACCGCTACTTCCTAAGCTTTTTAAAATTTCTGCTGAAAATTCTAAATCTTTCCTATATATTTTAGCATTTCCATAAAGACCAGTCGATTTAGGTTCTTTTGAATTTTGGTGAATCATCTTGTCAGCTTGAAAAATTGTTTCAAGAATAATGGAAGATTTTTCTGGCTCTTTTGTTGTATCTTGGATATTTTTTTTATCCTTTTTAGCTGAAATCAATGAATTGGTATTTTCTGACTCTTCTGATATTTGGATTAAAAAAGTATTATCATTTAAAGATACTTCTCCAGATTCTGTATCGTAAATTAATTTCTCTGCAGATAAAAATCTTTTTTTAGAAAAGATAAAGGGTCTATTTGAAATCTCTAACTTTTTAGTATTATCATTATAGCTTGCATCTTCTCCAATAACGATAAGGTCATTATTTTGAATATATACTTTTCCTTCTAATACGGTTCGACCTTCATTTAGGTATCGAGTAATACGATCAGCAGATATCTTAGTTTTTTGTTTATCCTTGGCAGTGTAAAATAGTCTTGGTCTACCCTCTAATAAAATTTTTTCAGTAACCTTATCATAGCTCCCTTTATTCGCATAAAAATAAGAGTTATTTTCTTCATCCTCAACTTCAACTCTTCCTTTTAACTCAGCACGAATAGCATCTTCACCAACTATTTCTATTTCACTAGAGGAAAGTTTAATTTTATTATGATAAATCCAAGCACCACCACCTAAAACAAAAACAGTCATTGGAAATCCATTGAAAGTTTTTTCCATTTGAGTAAGACTTGCACCACCCCAACGAGTAGGTATTTTATTTTTATTATTAGATTTATTGGGGATATAACTAGAATTAGGCGCTTCAAAAATATTTTCTGGACCTATTAGTATTGGAGGTTGAATTCCTGAGAATATAGGAATTGAAAAGATTAGCATGAAAAATAAGATTTTAAATACTTTCAAATTTTACTCCTTCTTAAATGGATTTTCTCCACCACGAGTAATAGCAGAAGGTTTTATAACTGTAAATTCGTTTAAGGCTTTTTTTGCTCTTAGTCCTTTACCTGCTATAGTAGTGCCGCTACTATAAATAAGGACCTCATCATCTGTAGTTAATTCTTCTGTATCAATACTATAGGTAAGGGATTCGGTTTTTAGAGATTTTTGATCGGGTGTAATTAAGAATATATCACCTTCTAAAGTAAGAATTTTAGTAGTATTATTTACTTCTCCTCTTTTACCTGTAAGTTTGCTTGATACCTTATCATTTTCAAATTGAGTAAAATTTAAGTTATAAAATATAGTCCTATCTTCTTTTGGAAAGATAAAAGATTCTTCTGCTTTTAGAATCCATTCCTTCTTACCGTCTATCTGATAGCTGGTTCTTATAAAATTTCTTAAAGAAATTTGTGATCCTGATTCTTTTTCCGATTCTATCCTAAGTGTATTATTTTTCTTGCAATTTACCAAAACTGTTCCGAACAAAAGAAATATAAAGATATAAATGTTATATTTCATTGTCTTGATCATATTCAAAAAGAAGATTTTACTAATTTATCTATAGCTAGTAATTGTGTGAGAAGATTCTTTATGGATTTTAATGGAAATTGTGTAGTTGCATCAGATAAAGCTTTGTCTGGATCAGGATGGACTTCCATAAATAATCCTTCTACTCCTGCTGCAACAGCACCTCTTGTCATATGTGGAATGAATTCTCTGACACCTCCCGTTATATTTCCAGCTCCTCCTGGAAGTTGGGCTGAATGAGTTGCATCAAAAATAACTGGAATTCCTAAATTGTGCAAAATCGGGATTCCCCTTATATCAAAAACTAAATTATTATAACCAAAACTGGTTCCTCGCTCAGTTATAATATATTTCTCTGATCCGGATTCTTGGATTTTAGATTTGATATGCCTACAATCTTCTGGTGCAAGAAATTGACCTTTTTTAACATTAACCCATTTCCCAGTTTCAGCCGCTTGCGCAATAAGATCTGTTTGGCGACACAAAAATGCGGGAATCTGGTATATATCAATAACATCTTTTAATGGCTCAATATGTGAAGTTTCATGAATATCAGTGAGCACAGGAAGATTGTATTTTTTCTTAATAAATTCAAGGTTCTTGACACCTTCTAGGATTCCTGGTCCACGATAGGATTTAACGGAAGAACGATTGGCTTTGTCAAAGGAACTTTTGAAAATATAAGTAATTCCTAGTTCTGAAGTGATATCCTTCATTTCTCCACAGACTCTATCTAGTAAATCCAGTGATTCCATAACACATGGACCTGCGATTAGAAAGAATGTATTGGATCCACCCATTTTCTTTCCAGATAAAAATTCTCTTTCTTCTACTTTATCAATCATCATTCTTCTCCTTTCTTAACGAGTTTTAAACTTTCTCTAACAAGACCTACAAATAAAGGATGAGGTTCTGTTGGTTTAGAATGAAACTCTGGATGAAATTGAACACCAATAAACCAAGGATGACTTGGAACTTCAACAATTTCCACCAAATTCTGATCAGGTGAAAAGCCAGTAAGTTTCATTCCTTTTTTTTCAAATTCGGTTTTAAATCTTAGCGTAAATTCAAATCTATGTCTATGTCTTTCAGATATCTTTTCAGATTTATATTCTTTAAAAGCTAAAGAATCTTTTTGGATTCTACAAGGATAAGCGCCTAATCTCATAGTTCCACCCATCTGTTCAATTTCCATTTGTTCTTCGATCATAGAGATTACTGGGTGAATTGTTTTAGGATTGAATTCAGTAGAATTAGCGGTTTTGAATCCTAATTCATTTCTTGCAAATTCAATAACTGCACACTGCATACCTAAACAGATTCCAAGGAATGGTATCTTTTTGGTTCTTGCATATTGAATAGCTGCGACCTTACCCTCTATTCCTCTTTCGCCAAATCCACCAGGTACTAATATTCCATGAATTCCTTTTAATGCGTCTTTAATATTTGAATTTTCTAAATCTTCTGGATTGATCTTTAATACATCTACGAAAACATCATTAGCAATTCCACCATGGGATAAGGCTTCATAAACTGAGCGGTATGCATCCTGAAGAGAAATATATTTACCAATCAAAGCAATTTTTACTTTCTTCTTTGAATTACGTACAGTCTTAACAATGCTATCCCATTTAGCAAAGTTCAATTTTTTGAGTTCCATACCCAATGTTTTTAGAACAACTTCATCTAATTTTTCTTCTCTATACATTTGTGGTATTTCATATATAGAATAAGTTATATCTGTAGCGGAGATGACATTCTCTTCTTTTACATTACAGAATAAGGAAATTTTATTTTTCATTTCTTGAGAAAGAGGCTTCTGTATTCTGCAAATTAAAATATCAGGCTGAATTCCCAAGGCTAATAATTCCTTTACTGAATGTTGTGTAGGCTTTGTTTTTGCTTCACCTGCTGCGGTGATTGTCGGGACAAGAGTTAGGTGAATGAACATCACTTGGCTTGAGCCATGCTCATATCTCATTTGTCGAATAGCTTCTAAGAAAGGAACTGATTCAATATCACCTACTGTTCCACCAATTTCCACAATTACAAAATCAGTTTCATTTTCACGAGAAAGAGTATAAATTCTGTTCCGTATTTCATTTGTTATATGAGGAACAACTTGTACAGTACGTCCTAGATAATCTCCTTTACGTTCCCTTTCAATTACGGAATGATAAATTTGACCAGTTGATACAGAATTCTTACGTGAGAGTTTAGAGTGAGTAAACCTTTCATAATAGCCTAAATCTAAATCAGTTTCTGCTCCATCTTCGGTAACGTAAACTTCTCCATGCTGATAAGGACTCATAGTTCCAGGATCCACATTAATATAGGGATCCATTTTTTGTAAAGATACGGAATATCCACGAGATTCAAGCAAGGTTCCTAGGGCTGCAACGGTAACACCTTTCCCCAAGGAAGAAGAAACTCCACCAGTTATAAAAATAAATTTAGTTTTCTGCATACCTTTGCTATTATTTACTTCCCATTGCTTTCTTCCAGTTTTTTTAAAATCCCAGTGGTAGATTTACCTGCTGTAAATGGCAAAATTTTGACTTCTCCACCCCATGATTGAATAGTTTTGGTTTCTGGAAGTGATTCTGCCTCATAATCGCCACCTTTGGTATGAATCTGAGGTTGGATGAGTTTAAGTAGCTCTATGGGTGTGCTCTCTGAAAAAATTGTTATATAGGAAATAGATTCCAAAGCAGCAAGAACATAGGCACGATCTTCCTCCGAGTTGATAGGTCTTCTTGGACCCTTAAGTGATTGAACGGAGCTATCTGAATTCAAACCTAACCAAAGTACATCTCCTAATTTTCTTGCTTGGTTTAAATATTGAACATGGCCTCTATGTAATATATCAAAACAGCCATTGGTAAAGACAATTCTCTTACCCTCCAGAGATTTTTTAATTTGATCTATTTTTGAATAAGGTATGATTTTGTTTTCTAAAGAATTCATTTTATTGCCTAAAGCCAAACATTGAGTTCATTTAATTTTTCCTCAATCTCTTCTACAGTTGCACTAGCAGCACCCAATTTACCAACAACAACTCCTGCTGCAGCATTAGCTACGAGCGAAGCCTCTACTTCATTTAAACCTGCTGCGTGGTAAGCTGTATATACAGTAATCACTGTATCACCTGCACCCGTTACATCAAAAACCTCTCTTGCTACTGTTGGAATATGATGAATACTTGCATTTTTTGCTAAAAAAACTGACATACCTTTTTCACCACGAGTAATCATGAGTGCATTTGGTTGAATTTTATTTATAATAATCTTACAAGCATCTAAAATATCTTCATCGGTTTCTAAAACTTTACCAATCGCCTTTCCAGCTTCATGATGGTTTGGAGTTAAAATACTTACATTTTTATAATTAAAAAAATGGCTTACTTGGGGATCAACAGTCACTATTTTCTTTTTTTCTTTACAATATTTAGTAACTCTATCAATAAAGCTTGGGGATAGAATGCCCTTATCATAATCAGAGAGTATCACTGCATCACATTGTTCTATCTTTTGTTCAAGTTGTTTAAAAAGCGTATCTTCCTCTTCTGAATCTATGAAGATGATTTCTTCTCGATCAATTCTACAAACCTGTTGGTGCCCAGCTAAAACTCGTGTTTTCACAATCGTTGGAATTTCCTTGGATTTCATGAGTAAAAGATCTAAGGGTTTTATATTTTCTTCTATGAGAAGTTTTTCTAATTTTTCTCCAGCAGCATCATTTCCAATTCGACCCATAGCTACCATTTGTGTGTTGAGAGTGTGCAAATTCTTAATTACATTCCCTGCACCTCCCAGTTTTGTTTCTTCCTTTCTGACCCAAACAACTGGGACAGGGGCTTCGGGGGATATTCTATGAACCTGACCAATTAAATACTCATCTAAGATATAATCACCGATTACACAAATTTTTAAATTCGGTAAGGTTTCGCTTGCGTTTTTAAACCTTTCTTTGCTAATTCTTTCCATCTTTGTAAAGTATTCAAAACTTCTTTACAAAATAAAGCAAGAAATCGAAAGATAGATAGTGCCTCCAAGTTCTATTCCGATTTTTCCTTTACCAGAAGTCATTCTTTATCCTGGAACATTTTTACCTCTTCATGTATTTGAGCCTAGGTATAGATCTATGATAGAGTATTGTTCAGAGTCAGAGAATGAGATTGCAATTGCAGCAATTATTCCTCAGGGGAATAAAAAGGAAGCCTCTAGTAGGATCGCTATTGAAGAAATCTTTGGTTGGGGAAAGATCATTAACAAGGACTACTTACCCGATGGAAGATCCAATATTATCATTGAGGGTAAGGGCTTACTGGAACTAAAAGGATATCTTTCTACTGAACCATTTCTAATTGGTCAAGTGGAAGAATACAAAACAATCCCTTCCCCCTTAAATGATTCAAATTTTCAAAACCAAATCTTAAATCTGATTCACTTAACCAAAAGGATACTACTTTCCGATGGGGCACCTGAAGAACTTCTTGTTAAAATCAATCAGCTATCCAGACATCCCTATCCAGTTGATTTCATAACGAGTATTCTTCACTTTGAATTTATTCAAAAACAAGCAATTTTAATTGAAAAGGATCCTTTTCAAAAATCAGAATTGCTTCTTTCTATTTTAGAAAAAATTAATTTGCAAGAGTAAGCCAAAAATAATAAAACTCAGGAAAATTAAAATTTTCTTTATCTTGGATAAAAAGACCCTTTTTCTCATTATCCTTCATCTTAGGAATATAATAAAAAGATTGTCTTGGAGTTCTTAGATACACTTTACCCATTTGTGTATCTAGTATTGAGTCTAAAATTTTAGGAAAAAGACATTGGTCTGTTTCTAAAAAACCAAAACCAACGATTTGATCATCCTCTTGCCATTCCCATTTTTCGGCTATTGGAAGGCCGTTCATGGGTATTCTGTATTCGAATTTAGATTGATCAACCAATCTAGGGAAAAGTTGATTCCATTCCTGAGGTAAACAGGAAAAATCCCATTTTTTCTTAGATAAGGATTTTCTAAATTCTATATTAGGATTCTGTAATGGAAAAGTTGAGCCATATATTTTTTTAGTGCTAAGTGCTCTAAGAGTCAAGAAAGAGAAAGATAAAAGCTCAGCTTTGGTAAATTGACTTACATCCCAAGTTTCATCCTTTTCCAATTCAGAAAGATACATAGTATCCAATCCATAGGGATCACGATGAGGGAAAGGTTTATTGATCTTGAGTAAAGATGGATTTGTATCTTCCATAAGTTCATTATCGGAATGAAAGATTTTTAGCACAAAAAAAAAGTCCAAGACCTTCTGACCTTGGACTCACTTTTCTAAAAAGACTTGGGACTAAAAAGTAATTTGTTTAGTCGTTGTACACTTCTTTAATCTTTTTAATGTATTTTTCTGTAATTATATGTCTCTTCATTTTATGTAGATTTGTTAATTCATCACCTACTTCAAATTGTTTTGTAATTAAGAAAAATGGAGTAACTTGCTCAAAGGATTTGAATCCAGTCTTTGTGCTATTGAGTGTCTTGATTTCTTTTTTGTATAAATCAAGAACTTTTGAATTGGTGATCAAGGCTTCTTTATCTGAAGAATCAATTCCGTTTTCCTTACACCAAGAACTCAAATGATCAAAATCAGGAATGATTATGGCTCCAAGGTTCTTTTGATCTTGGCCAATCACCATACACTGGTTGATAAAAGGAGATTCTGTAAGCTTATTCTCTATTGGAACCGGTTCTACGTTTTCTCCACCTAGAAGAACAACTGTATCCTTAGCTCGACCTGTTAAGGTAAGAGTGTATTTATAGTTGATCATTCCAATATCACCCGTATCCATCCAATTGTCTTTAAGTGCCTTGTTGGTTGCTTCTGGGTTCATAAAATAACCCTTCATCACCTGAGGTCCTCTAACATGAATTACACCCTTCTTACCTATAGAACCTGCAAGAATTTTCTGGTTAGAGTCAATATGAGTTAAAATATTTCCATGGTCATCTCGGATTTGGATTTCAGTCTCAGGAGTTAGAACACCAACTGAGCCTTGGATCAATTTCTTGAAGGTTCTAACACAGACAACAGGGCTAGTCTCAGTCATTCCATAACCTTCTAGAACGTTGATGCCAATATCATTAAAGAAAGCATCTACGTGCTTTTGAAGAGCACCACCACCTGAAACCGAGGCAATCAATTGACCACCAGTAGCTTCGCGGATTTTAGAAAGCACCAATTTATCCAAGGTAAAATTATTTAGGAACAAGCCAAGCACACCAGGGATCAGTCCTAACCAACTTAAATTTCCCAATGCCTCAGTGAAAAAAATTGCAAAGCCTGCGATGGAAACAAGAAATGGACCAGTCAAGAAGAGCATCAATAATGAAGTTAGACCTTTGAAAAGGGAAACAAAAATGTTTCTTCCTGTGTAGTCCACTTCGTTCCCTTTGATGAAACGCTTCGCTGCTTGGTAATTTTTAGAAAACCAATAAGCCAAATTGAAAAGTCCACGTCTGAGCGCTGGAGTTTGCTTTGGATCATTGATACGAGTATAAATTCCAGAATAGATATTTTCCCATAATCTTGGAGCAGAAGCCATGAAGGTTGGTTTTACCTTTTTCATGTCATCTCTTAGATCTCTAACATTGGTATAATAGGTCGATGCACCAGCAGAGATTGCTAGGTATTCAAAAACTCTCTCAAATACGTGCCAAACGGGAAGAATTGAAAGCATTCTCTCTGTGCTTCGAATTTCAATCATCTTACCTAAAATTTGTGTACACTGATGCATCATATTAGAGTGCATAAGCATAACGCCTTTTGGTGAACCAGTAGTCCCGGAAGTATAAATCATAGTAAAAAGATCATCAGGTTTGATACCTGCTATTCGTTCTTCCGCTTTCTTTGAACCAGAGGAACGAAGCTTATTCCCTTTCTCAATTAAGTCATACATACTAAGGGTATCTTTAGATTGCGACTTAGGATCCATCATTATAATGGTTTTCACTTGACCGAGTTGTGATTTATTTTTATTGAATTTCTCTAGCATTTTGTCATTTTCAATGAAAACAACCTTAGACTCGGAATGGTTTAAAATATATACTATCTCTGAATCAGTAACATCGGTTCCTCGAGGAACATCAGCGGCACCTGCGAGAATGATACCATAATCAGCAATAATCCACTCAATGCGATTGTCAGCTAGTATGGCGACTCTCTCTCTAGCATCTATACCCAAATCGATCAAGGCTTCCGCTAGAGCGATTCCCGTATCATAAAGTTCCTTGTAGGTAGTTGCCTGAAACTCTTTCTTTTCATTTTTCGTGCAGAATGCAGGTGAATTTGCAAACTTCTCAGCTGTAACTTTAAATAACTCTGCCAAATTTGAAGGCATAAACGATCTCCCTTAATGACTCAATTGATAATTCTTAGGCTAAGCACGAATGTTTAAAATAACTCAAAAAGATCAAGTGAATTCTATAATTTCGTAAAAGATATTCTAAGAAGCTAAGGACCTTTTTGAAAGTATATTCAAGAAAAAGAATCCTTAGAGTATTTCCTATTAGAATCCATCAATCCTGAGAGACAACTGGTTTTTTTGGAAAAAATCAATCTAAAGATTTCCAAGTCTCCATACGAGCTTTCAATCCTGGATAATCTGATGGTTGAATTCCCAATTGCCTATAAATTAAGTTGCCTTTTCTGGAAAAAACTAAGAAGCTTGGCAATCCTTCTAATTGAAAAATATCAATAAAGACATGGTGGGTGTCAAGAAGGCTAGTATAACTCATTTTCCATGACTTAGCCTTAGCTTCAATTTCTTCTGGGCTTTTATCCGTATCTGTGTTTATACCTAAAAAAACAAAACCACTCCCAGCTGAAGTCTGAAGTTTTTCAATAACAGGTACTGATTTTTCACACGGAGTGCACCAAGTTGCCCAAACATCGATTACCAGAATTTTCCCATCAAAATCCTGAAAAGAGATTTCTTCTCCATTCCAATCCAAAAGACTTAATTTGGGTAGTTTATAGACCGCAGAATCCTCATTTGAAATCTTGCAATTAACAGAAAAAAATAAAATTTGAAAAATAAGAAAGAGATAGATTTTGTTCATCATAGGTTCCAATGAGAGTATATAATTTTTTTTCCACAAAAATTGAATTGCTTTCTTATCTTAGACAGCCTCGCAAAGGTAAAGAAATATATTCAAGCACTCATACTAGCCAACCCTTTCTCAGAGAATACCCTATTCATGTATTTATGCATTATAATTCACAATCAGAGAGGCTCATTTTAAAAGCCGATATTTATAGAAGTAAGGAGGTTGAATTTTTGCTCGCAAGTTTTCATGAATCGAATGAATTTATTTCGGAAGACCTTGTAGAGTGGGAAAACCAAGAATACAAAATTTCCTTACAAGCAATTACAAGTTTAGAGGCTTATATTGTTTGGGAAAATAAAAAAGAATCATCCAAGCAAATAATTTTTTCAGGAAAGATAAAACCTTTGAATAGGTATGAATTATTTCTTTTAAAATGGAAAAATTAAATTTTTTCTTTCGAAACAGTATTTTGAAAAATTTTCAAAGTTTGTTCTGCACTAGCCTTCCAAGTAAACTTTTTGATGCTTCCTTTGAAAGTTGATTTTCTTAAGAGGTGATATAAAGATCTTTCCGCCCAGGTTTGGGCATCAAAGGCTGTTGCGACTGGAATGTAATCGATTCCTTTCTTACCAATTTCTTCGAAGGTTGGAATTTGGGATACTATCGCCATTTTCTTGTGGTATAAAGATTCCAAGAGAGGTATACCAAAACCTTCATAATGGGAAGCCATCCAGAAAAGACTAGAATTTTTATATAGATGGTGGAGTTCAGAATCATTTAAATTTTCTAATAGGAAGATATCTTTATATTTTTCGGAATCAAACTTTAATTCTTTGAAGAAATCTTCAGTCTCCCATCCCTTCTTACCTGCAATAACCCATTTTAAGTTTTTGATTTTACTTTTTTTATTTAATTCTCTAAGGCAGCGAAAAACTCGCAATAAGAAAGAGTAATTCTTTCTGGGTTCTATTGTTGAAACGGAAAGTATATAATTTTTTCCTAGAGATTGAATCCTTTCGCTAGCATCCAATTTTAAGAGTCTTTCAATCTCCTTGCCATCTATTCCCGGATAAGCGACACTAGCTTGCTCCTTAGGATAATTGAATTTTGCAATCATATCATCTTGTGTGTTTTGAGAAATTGAAAGGATATGAGACGAACGCCTAACGGAATAAGATTGAAAGAGATGTTGCTGTAAACGAGCAATCGGTCTCATAGTATTCGGATAAAGATACAAAACTAAATCGCAATACGTAAGAACAGCAGGTAAATCCTGGGGTAAAAAAGGTGGCAAAACCTGTTGAGAACCCCAAAATAAATCTAAAGGAAACTTCTTTAAATATAATGGTAATTGAATATTGTAATACAATCCACCTTTTTTACTAAGAAATCCCTCTCCCTGCCTCCAGTGTATATTTCCAGATTCTAAAAGTTTGGAATGAGATTCATGAATTGGTTTATGAGAAAATAGAAAGAATTCCAAATTTTTGGTTCTTGGAAAAGCAAGAAGTGTTTCATGAAGCAACCTGCCTACTCCGCTCATAGGAGTAGATAATGGTCTTGCATCCATACCAATTTTCATCAATTCCAATCCTTTAGATTTGCTTGTAAAATTGGTTTGTATTTTGAGAGGAAGGAATTTACAATATTAGAATATCCAGCTATAAAGCCAATAGATTTTGTATTTTCCTTATTAAAGCTATGTGCTTGTAAATTTTCTAAGTCTAGATACCTCATTTCTAAACCATGAATTATAGCTACACCTGCACAAATATCCCATTCATTTTTGGGTTTTAAAGAAAGAACCAACTGACAATCATTTCTTGCTAGCAATCCAAGTTTGTATGCAATAGAACCTATGCCTTGTAATTTTATATTTTCGTCCTCTTCAAGGAAATGAAATAAGCCATCTTTCCATTCGTTCTTAGAAACATAAATGATAAGTTTAGTATCACCTGCTTCAAATTGATTCCTTTTTGAAAAAGGTGTAAATTGATTCTCTTTCAAAATTGATTCAACATAAGTATAAGGATCTTGTTCAGAAACTAATTTGTCGGAAAAGAAGGAAATATTTTCTCCACCAAAAAATAATTCATTTGAGATAGGATTATAAAGAATACCAAATTTAGGAATACCATTTTCAACATAGCCAAGACTGACGGCAAATTCTGGATTCTTTTCAACAAAATCTCTTGTTCCATCCAGGGGATCTAGTATCCAAATATTAGTAAAATTGGATCTTCTTTCCCAAGAAGGTATATCCTCTTCGGAAAGTAGAAGATCCTCGGGAAAGTTTTCTGAGATTGCGGCTAGGATGGTATAATGCGCTTCCATATCCGCAAGTGTAACAGGATCATTTTCTGCTTTCATATTTACCTTAAAATCAGTTTGGTAAATAGCAGCGATTTTCTTGCCTGCTTCTAAAACAGAAATGATCCCTACTTTTAATTTTTCGTTCAAATGAAATCTATTTTTTATTTGTGTCAGGCAAACTAGCAGTTTCTTCTTTATGTGCCCCACTTTGATCAAAGCTAGGTGGTTTCACATAGAGAATTTCTTCAATTGCAGTTTGTAAATATACTTCAGGATCCACAGTAAAACTATAATAGATGTAATATGTTTTGTATTTTACATAGAACTTATTTGTACTTTTGGGTCTTTCATAATTGATATCTGAAATCTTTAATTCTTTTAATTCTTTAGCAGGAGCTTTAATCTTTCTACTTAAAGTGGATTTAACAGAGTCCAAGAGATTTTTTTCTAGATTCTTTTTTCTTTGTTCGGGTGAAAGCTTTTTATTCGAAAGGTAATCTTCTACTTCGAGAAATTCTTGAACCAAACCTTCAACTTCTTCTGAGAAAACGGGTTGTATTGTAAGGGTTACGAAAGCTAGCATCATACATAATTTTAGTTTCATTTTGTTTATTACCTTAATTAATTTAATATTTCCAAGGGTGTATATGCAATTAAGAATTTTTTTTCTAGATTACCAAATTTTACTTCGACCTTCTCATTTTCCCCATTTCCAGAAACTTTAGTGACAACACCCACACCATAAACTTTGTGACGGATTTTTAGTCCTGGTTGCAGAGATCCATTCTTAGTATTTACATCTACTTTACTATCATCGGATGTAAATTGCTTGGGAATAGGTGCATGAGAGGGTTTTCTTACTCCATACTGTTTTTTTTCACCCATTTCTTCAAAAAACTGTTCAGGTATTTCATCTAAAAATCTGGATCGAATTCTAGGTTCTACATTTCCAAACTTTCTAGTAAATCTACAAAAGCTAATCGAAAGTTTTCTCTTAGCTCTTGTAATCGCAACATAAGCTAACCTTCTCTCTTCTTCAGCGCCATTATCAGTATCCATACTTAAGGAATGAGGAAAGGTTCCTTCTTCCATTCCAGAGAGGAATACTGTATCAAATTCTAAACCTTTGGAATTATGAACAGTCATCAGAACCACATAATCTTCTAGATTTGCAGTATCTTCTTCAGAAGTTAATAGGGATATCTGGTTTAAAAATTCTTCTAAGCTAGGATCTTCTGCATTCGTTTCATAATCTTTAACAGAGTTAACAAATTCATTTAAGTTTTCGAGACGAGAAATGGACTCTTCGGTGCCCTCGTTTTCCATTTCTTCTCTCATTCCAGATCTTTCAATTAATTCGTAGGCTATCTCGGAAGGGCTTTTTTTCTTTTCATGTTTATCTTGTAAATCAGAGAGCATTTTTTTTAAGTCTTGAACTTTTACAGCAGCACCCTTTTTCATTCCTGGTATAGTTCTATCAATTACTTCAAAAAGAGAGATTCCTTCTTCTAAAGAAATTCGATTCATCTTTTCTATCGTAGTCTCACCTATGCCTCTGCTCGGTGTGTTTATAATACGCATTAAGGAGGTTGAATCTAAGGGATTGACTATGGTATTTAAGTAAGCAATCATATCTTTGATTTCTTTTCTATCAAAGAAACGAAAGCCTCCAAAAATTTTATAAGGAATTGAATATCTACGTAGTGCTTCTTCAAAATACCTTGATTGCGCATTTGTTCTATAAAAGATTGCATGATCAGAAAATTTTTTATTTTCTTTGTTTGATTTTATAATTTGTTTAATGATGGATTCTGCTTCTTCTGCTTCATTTTCGTAAGAGGATAAGCGAATTTTATTTCCATCAGGATTATTTGTAAAAATTGTTTTGTCAGAACGATTCGTATTGTTTGCGATTAATGTAGAGGCCGCTCCGAGAATAGTTGGAGTTGAACGATAGTTTTCTTCTAACTTAACAATAAATGAATTTGGATAGTCTTTATGAAAGGAAAGAATATTTGTAATATCTGCACCCCTCCAAGAATAGATAGATTGATCATCATCTCCAACTACACAAAGATTTGAACTCTCACCTGCCAAATATTTAACTAATTCATATTGAGCTTTATTTGTATCTTGGTATTCATCTACCATAAGATATTTGAATTTCGTATTGTATTGATTTAAGATTTTTTTATTATTTTTAAATAGCTCTACAGTTCTGAAAATAAGATCACCAAAATCTAGAGCCTGCCGTTGTTCTTTTCTTTTTTCATATTCCGAAAAGACTGCATCTACTTTTTCAGAGAAAAAATCTTTCTCGTAATGATCTAAATATTTTATATGCGAAACCATAGCATCTTTAGATCTGGATATTGCATGAACAATAGAGGATGGTTTTAATTGTTTGATATCCATCTTTAGATCTTTCATAACTTCTTTAATTAAAGATTCTTGTAAGCTTGTATCATAAATTGTAAATCCAGAAAGAAACCCAAGATGCTTGGCTTCCCTCCTTAAGATCATTAGGCATAAAGAGTGAAAAGTTTTAATAACTACTCGTGAACCTATACCTCCAGGTAGCAGATGATTCACTCTCTCTCTCATCTCTTCAGCAGCTTTATTTGTAAATGTTACAGCGCAAATAGATTCTGGATAATTTTCTAAATTATCGATTAAATGAGCAATACGATGTGTTATAACTCTTGTTTTACCAGAGCCAGCACCTGCAAAAATTAAAACAGGACCTTCAGTTTGTAGGATTGCTTTTTTTTGTTCCTCATTCAATCCTATCGTAAAATCCAATTTAGAACCTCAAGTCTCCTATACCAAAAACAAATTGAAATGCTTTATCGTCCTCATAAAAAGAAAATGGCCTTTGTGATACACCCGTATAACGAATCTTTTGTGCAAAATACAATCTTAAAGGAAGAACAGGAATTTGTACTCTTAAACCAAAACCCCAAGAATAACGAAAATTATCTAGAGCAAGGTTCTCTCCAGAGAGAACCAAACGCCCAGGATTGTTTACATCTAATCTTGATTGAGGTAGTCTTCTTCCACTGAGTGAGTCATAGTTTTCTAAGAGATAAGTTTCAACGGGATTTCTAGTTCTAGCATCATAAACACTTTGATCATAGGCATTGAAGAAGTCTTTTCTTTCTCCCACCGCTCTATTGATTTCTTCAAACATAGAACCGCCATCAAAGAAAACAACCAACCATAGTAAAGAAGGTTCTATCGGAAATCTCAATTCTGAAGTAAATAAAACACGACTGTTGGAACCATCTTTCCATTCGTCAGGATAGTATTTGTCATCAAAAAACCAACCTCGCAAGGATTCATAGCCCCCTAGAAATAATCTATCTTGGACTTGAATAAAAGGAATTTTTTCTCTATCTTGGTTTCTATATTTAGGCGTTCTTTCAAAAGTAAATACAGATGAGGTTCGAAATTGTTGCACAACTCTCCATCTACGTAGTGCATTCGATCGAATTAAGCCAAAAAAAGTGTAGTCAAACCAGGTATGATAGTATTCGATTAATGGATTGTATTGGTCAAAATGACTTTGTCCGCCTAAATATTGTCCGACATTATCAACAGAGAATTGTCCCAGGAAGCCTTGAGTGGTATTGAATATATTATCTCGGTTGTCATAGGAAACTCCATTCGTAAGCTGAGATCTAAATTGCCATCCTAAATTAACTTCTGCAAGAACCTGGTCAGAAACCAAGGAAGAAGGACGTGATGAGGTAAAAAAACTAGGACTATATCTATGGAAATGAGTCCAGTTTATTAAAAATCTATGACCTAAACCAACACTCACACCAATTCCAGAACGGTCATAGGTAGCTCGCTCATTAATAGCTTGGTTATTATTCTCAGTAATAGAGGCAGCACCAACATTCAAGGTTCTGCTTGAATAGAACATACTTAAGGTTAAAGACCAAGGTTTATCGTAAATCCAGGGCTCTGTCCAAGAAAGTTGGAAAAATCGTCTGATAGGCCCAAATTCCAAACGTCCATTCACTTGTTGCCCTGTACCGTTTAAATTATTTTCACCTAATTGAGTAAATATTGAAAAACCGGTAATGGTTCCATAACCACCACCCATAGAAACAGTTCCTGTTGGTTGTTCTAAGACCTCAATGATTAAATTCATCTTAGTCTCATCAGATCCAGGACGCATATTAAAGTTAACTTCTTTGAAATATCCTAAATTGAAAATTCTTTCCCTTGATCTGTTAACTAGAGTTGAATTAAAAAGATCACCTGGTTTGAATAGCAATTCTCTTCGTATAACTCTATCTAGTGTTTTTTTATTTCCTTTAATAATTACATTTTCTATATAAGCTAAATTATTTTCTCTTATAGAAAAATCAACATGGACAAATTTCTTGCCTCGAAGTGATGGTTCCTTATCATACAATTCTCTAAGTTTCTGAATATTTAATTCTTTAAATTCTTGCTTACATTCTTCGATATTGGATTTTGATTTACTTTCACAATTTTCATAAGACTTTAAATTAGAATCGGTAAGTTCTACGTATCTTCTTCTTGGCACAACTTGAGCAAATAAATATCCTTTGGTTGAATAAGACTCATTTACAAAACCTCTATCACGAAAGAATTTTGTTTCATCAAATACCTCACCAACATCTCCTTCAGTAAATTCAAAGTTTTCTAAAAAATATTCTGTTCCAAAAACCGGTTTTAATTCTTCTTTAGGAGTTCCTGGTGGATTGTTCTCTTTATTTAAGTATAAAGGATTATTGTCAGGACCTAAAGATAAATCATGACTCATTCCATATCCATTAAAGAAATATCTTTCACCTTCAACTATCTTATAATTAACAATAATTACTCTCTTATCTTTCTTTAGGATACTCTCCCATCTAATTTCCCAATTCGTTCCATCCAAAGATAGCTCTGCATCTATATAGCCTTTTGATTTCAAAAGTCCTACAATTTTATTTTTATCTGTCTCGAAGGATGACTCTTTAAAGGTTCCACTTTCCAAAAATCCTGACTCTTTGAGTTCCAAGACATTCAATATCTCATAAGTATCTATTTCCTTATTACCAAAAATATTTATTTTGGAAACAGGAATATCTTCACCCTCATCAATTATGAATTTAACAATAACTGTATTAGTATCTTCATCAATTTCGCTTATGTCTACTTTAACATAAGCCATGAAAAATCCTTCGTCTCTGTATTTTTTTAGAATTAATTCTTTAGAAGTTGCTACTTTTTTTGGATTGATAATTTCATTTTCTTTAACAGGAATTTTCTCACGAAGATCGGAAGGAAAAACTTCATCAGCACCAATGAATTCTATTTCTTTAACTCGAGGTCGCTCTTTAAGAATAAAGAATATTTTCACACCCTCACCGTCTAGTTCGGCTTGAGCATCTATGAAAAAGAAATTACCTGATGCAAATAATGTTTTCAAATCTTCATTTAACATTTTTTCCGTGAGAGTGGCACCTTTGCGCATCTCAATCATTTCTAAAATGTCTTCAGAAGTTGTATTTTTATTTCCTTCAAAAATTATATCGGTAATTTTTTTATTAAGAAACTTTGAACGATCTGAAAATAAATCATTCGAGTTTAATACATAGATTAAACAAAGAAAGAATCCTATAGATAATATCTTAAATGATGTTTTCATTCTCAATAGCTTGAGAATCCTCAGTTACTAGAAGTTCCCTTAACCATTGCTAAGTTGAACCGGCTTACACCTGCAGAATTCACAGAATCAATTACTTTTACAACAGTTTGGTAACTCGCACCACCATCCCCTCGAATGATTACTCTATTTTTCTTTGGATCTCTGTCTTTTTCTGGTCCGAGAAAAGCATTGATTCTATCGGTTAATTTATCAAGAGGAACGGATTCAGTATCTTTATCTAAGTAGATCTTTCCTTGTTTATCAACAGTTATAATTAATTCGTCTTGATTTTTTTCTTTGGCAACACTTGAAGATCTAGGTAATTCAACTTTTAGAGAAGTATTCTTTTCGAGGGTTGCATTCATCAAGAAATAAATTACGATAAATGAAATAACATCAATTAAAGGAGCGAGCTCTATTTTATCGTGCGTTCCCGATGATTTTCTAAATTTCATCATTTATTTTTTATCTACTAAATAGTTCAAAAATTGGTTAGAAAGATTTTCTATCTCAGTGATTCTATCTTCTTTTACTCTTACCAAATAATTATAAAAAACATAAGCTGGAATAGCAACTGCTAAACCCATGGCAGTGGTAATTAATGCCTCGGAAATACCAACCTCAGCCCCCTTAGTCCCAGCGCCTTCAGCAAAAGAACGAATGATACCAATAACAGTCCCAAGAACTCCCAAAAGAGGAGATACTGTTGCTATTGTTCCTAAGGCTGCCAGGAATTTCTCCATCATACGGATTTGGCGGTAACCTTCGGTTTGCATATCTTCTTCAATATATAGGGACTTTCTTCTCTTTCCTTCGATTCCAACTTGTAAAACCATGGATGCAGGACTTTGGCTTTTCTTTTGTAATAAATCTTTAGCCTCATCCCATTTCTGTTCACGAAGTAACTCTTTCGATTTGGCATAATCATCAGGTTCTATTGGTTTTAATTTCCAATAGTAAACCATTCTTTCAATGACAATAGTAAGCATTACGATAGAGACCATGACAATAACAACGGGAATTGTTTCAGGTGGAATGGAAGAAATAAGAGAGTCGGATTTAGCTAAAAAAAACATACCTAGTTTGTATGGTTTCAAACAGAACATCTATTGCCAAACAAAATTTAGCAAAAAAAAGCCCACAGTCTTTAAACTAAGGGCAGAATTCAAATACAGAGAGCGAATCAGCTTGCTTTTCTCTTTAAGAGAACCTTAGCATGTTCTACAGCTGCTTGAGTAACTTCTTTACCTGAAATCATTTTAGCTAGTTCTAATGGCTTGTTTCTATTGCTTACTTGGTGGACTTTTGAAAATGTCCGACCTTCACGGATTTCCTTTTCAACTTTCCAATGAGTTTCAGCAACTGCCGCTATAGGCTGTGAATGGGTAATTACAAGAATTTGAGAATCTTTACTGAGCTTTTCTAAGCGATCTGCCATGGAAACTGCACCATCTCCACTGACACCGGTATCAATTTCATCAAAAACCAAAAGTTTATGAGAAGAGTGAGCCTTACCCATCACACTTCGAATGGCGAGCATAATTCGAGAAATCTCTCCACCAGATGCAACCTTACGTAAAGGTCTCGGTTTCTCACCAGCATTTGCTGAAAAGTAAAATTCAGCTTGGTCTAATCCAGAAGACAAAAGAACGTAATTCTTTTCGCCCTCTCTAAGTTCACCTTGAGGATCTTCTTCCCATCGTAGAACAATCTGAATTCTAGATCCTTTCATTCCGAGTATTTCTAACTCTTTCTGGATTTCTTCCTCAAACTGAGAAAGGCCAAGCCGTCTAGCCTTAGAAAGGTCCATAGCAAGTTTTTTAATTCTGGAAAGCGATTCTAAATATTCAGCCTTAATTGTATGAATTGTTTCTTCTGTTCTCTCAATAGATTCCAATTCCTTTTTCCAAGATGGAATTTGATCCAATACTTCTTCGATCCTAAGATTGTATTTTTTCTTAATACGTAAAAGTTCCTTGATCCTATGCTGAACTCCATCCAGTCTATCTGGAGAGAAAAACACCTCTTCCTCCTCTTCTCGAACTGCAACCTTAATTGATTTCAATTGTTCATAAACATCTTTTAATTCATTATAAATTGAACCAAATTCGGAATGAATACCAGCTATTTTTTCAGAAGCTTGCAGAACTGAAGGAAAGTATTGTAGAATTGATTCTTCCGATTCATAAAGTAAATTTGAGATTGTTTTAAAATTTTCAAAAAGCTTTTCTCCATGGCTAAGAAGATTTTCCTCTTTCTCCAATTCTTCCAGTTCTCCTTCCTTAGGCTTTAATTGTTCTAATTCATGAAGTTGGAATTTAAGTTGTTCAGCTCGAACTTTACGAATCTCATCCCTAGTCTCTAAATCAGCTAGTTTCTTCTTGCAGGATTTAAAAAAGGCAAAAGCTGCCTTCATTTCGTCACGTAAATGATCTAGGCCCGAATGCCTATCGAGAAATTCAAGTTGATTGGTTTTATCCAAAAGATAGAGTTGCTCATTTTGGTTATGGATATCACATAATGTGGAACCAAATTCTCTAAGCAGAGTTAAGGAAGCTAAGGATTCACCAATAAAAATACGAGATTTTCCATCTTTTGATACTTCTTTACTAATTGATATTTCATTTCCAAAGTATTGGATTCCTTTTTCTGTAAGCCAATCTTTAGCATTTTGATTCTTGGTAAGAATAAATTTGGCTTGAAGAATATATCTATCTTTACCTTGTCGAATGTTGCTGGTTGAACATCTACCTCCAACCAAAGAGGAAATAGCATCGAGAATCAAGGATTTACCTGATCCTGATTCCCCAATTAAAACAGATAGACCCTCATTGAAATTCAAATCCAATTCTTCGAATAGTGCAAAATCCTTAACATACAATGATTGAATCATACAAAATACTCCTTTGATTGCTATACATATGATTATGCAATATAATAAATAGTCAACATAAATATAGTATTATTTTGAAAAAATGCAAAAATATTTCATTTTTTTTGGATAGAATTTCCAGCTTTGGGAAATAGTTTAGTCCTATTATGGCTCATCAACATTCTTTAGGAAAATACTATCTGGTTGAAGGAATCCCTATTTTTCACAATTTAAGTGAATCGGAAATTGATACTGTTGCTGAGAAAATTCAAATTTTAGAATACAAAAAAGGGGAACTCATTTATACAGAAGGAAATTCTGATTCATATTTTTTTGCAATTACCCAAGGCTTAATTGAAGTTTTCAGAAAAAATTCTAACGATAAAATTGAGATTGTAGAGATCCTAAGAAAAGGAGATTATTTCGGTATAATTTCTTTACTTACTAACCAAGCTCATTCTACTAGTGCTCGCTGCCTAGAAGATACGAGAATCTTAAGAATGAATCCTGATGACTTTAGATCTGTGATTCAAGATGTACCAAGTCTAGGCCATTATTTTAGTAAAATCCTCTCTTTATCTTTAAAAGGTTCAGATTCCAAGGGTAAAGATGACATTAGAAACAGAACCTATGCCTATTGGGGTATAGAAAATCGCTCCAATCAATTTCTCCTTCCTTTAATGAATTATACTGAACATATATCTCAAAAGCAGCCCATTTTACTAAAATTTCAGAGGAACAAAGCTGAGCATTCCACTCAATCTTATATAAAAATTTATAATACAATTTCTAAACCAAGAATTCGTGAAATCTTAGAAAGCTTTATAACAAAATTTGAATATGTATTTATTGACCTTACAGATACTTTACCAGAAGTTCGGAGAACGCTTTTAGAGTTCATAGATTGTATTTATTTAGAAGATAAAATTTTATCAGAGCAGGATCAATTGAGAATCAAGGCAGATTTTCCTAATTTACAAATTGAAAAAGTAGATCTAGAAGATTCTTTTTTGCGAAGTCTTGCAAGAAAGATATCTGGAAAGAGAGTTGGCATAGCACTCGGTGGAGGAGCTGCCCTTGGTCTTTCCCAGATTGGGATTTTAAAAGTCTGCCAAGAAGAAAATTTAGAATTTGATATGATTTCTGGAACAAGTATTGGTGCTGTGGTTGGTGCTTACTGGGCAGCAGGTTTTCCCTGGGAAGTTCTCTTGGAAGTTATCACAGAATTTGATTCCTTTTTTAAATTTTTTAAGTTTATGGACTTTTCTTTTCAAAAAGGATTGTTCTCAGGGAAGAACATTCGATCCCTATTGGAAAAACATTTAAAGGGATTGACTTTTGCTGATTTGAAGATTCCTTTAAAGCTTATCGCATGTGATATACTAACAAGAACCGAGGTGGAACTCTCAGAAGGAAATCTAGTTGATGCGATCATGGCATCAGTTGCTATTCCTGGTGTTTTCTCCCCAATTCACCTTCCTGATGGCAGAGTGTTGGTAGATGGAGGAATTGTAAATCCCTTGCCCGTGTCTAGCTTATCCAAAGAAGGAATTACTAGAATTATAGCAGTGAACTCTATGCCTTCATCAAGGATCACTGTCAAAGCAAATGATAAGAATCCATCAATAATGGATATAATTGTAAATAGTTTGTATTCACTTCAATATCGAATTGGAAAATATTCTGCCCAAGAAGCTGATGTCTACATCAATCCTGTAATGGAAAATTCTTCTTGGTATGAATTTTATAGAGGAAAGGAATTTATGGAATTCGGAGAGAAGAAAACTAAAGAAGTTCTGCCTGAAATTAAAGAACTATTTGATTAAGAAGATTCTTCTACTTATTCTCTATCTGGAGAAAGAATTATAAAATTCTTAATCTCTTTATTAAGATCAGCTGGGAAACCATCATGTTGTATCCTTTCGGCGAAGGATATAGCTGCAGCAACAATCATACCTGTAGTTATTCCCACAGGAAGTCCCTCCTTTTCCATTAAATCGGATTGGTAATGAATTGCAACTTCCTTGTTAATTGAAAGAAATTCATCAACAACACTAGGATCAAAAATTTCGGGAAGTTGAACTTTTTTCTTTTGAACAAAATGTTCATGAAATAAAGAATTCTCGAAACCACTGAGTAAGATTTTTGTAGTTCTTGATTCTTTCATAGATCTTAAAAAGCGACCAATCCCTGTTACACTAGCTCCTGTTCCGCCTCCTGTAATCAGATAATCAACTCTGCCATTTAAATCTCTATAGATCTCAGGTCCAGTTGTAGTAAAATGCTGGTTAGGATTTGCCATATTCCTGGTTTCGTCTGGATACCAAAAAGAAGAATCGCTAGATTTTTGTTTTATATACTGAAGAGGATCTATTTCTGTATATTCTAATTCTGCACCATAGTGTTTAAGTTTATAAGTATCTGAGGCAAGAATAGATTTGGGTAACACAGAGATTACCTTATATCCGAGAGTTCTTCCAGCCCATGAAATGGAAACTGAAGAAGAACCTGTTCCGGTTATGAGAATTTTAGATCCTGGTTTTAGTTTTCCTCTTCTTTCTGCATCCCGAATCATACCTAGGGAGGATCTATCTCTAAGACTTCCTGTTGGATTTTGGAATTCAGCTTTTAGATAAAATTGTATACCTTGAATATGGGAACCAATCTTGTTCAATCGAATGAGAGGAGTATTCCCGACTAAATCTAAAATTGAGTCCTTAATTGGAGTAGCAACATTTAGCTCTTTCCCAAATACACCTTGGATATCATTCAAGGCTGTTAAGATGCCATTTCCAAACTCGTCAATTGTTTTTGAAATGCCATCGAACATATTTTATTTCACAGTTAATAATTCAACTTCAAAATGCAAGACAGAATTTGCGGGAATAGGACCAACATTTCTAGCACCATAACCGAGACTTGGTGGAATAACCAATTTTCGAATTCCTCCTTCTCTCATCTTAAGGACTCCCTTATCCCAGCCTTGGATTACTTGGCCTTCACCAAGAACAAAAGTAAAAGGTGTTCCTCTATCTCTAGAAGAGTCAAACTTTGTTCCATTTTCTAACTTACCAACATAATGAACAGTAACTTGAGTCCCTTTTAATGCTTCTTTTCCCTTACCGATTTTAATGTCTTTAATACCTAAACTTTGAGCATACAAACCTACAGTCGTGAGGGCGATTGCAATGAAAAATAGTATATTAAACTTTCTAGTTACAGTTTTTCTTTGGAAAAAATTAATTTCACAATTAGTTTCATTCATGATTTGTATGTCCTTATTAAATATCTGCACTAAGTCTTTAGACTGATTCAATTCGTTTGGTAGAGCCATGGTTCTCTGGATTTTTGTAATTTTTCAAAATCTGTTATACTTGTTTCGAACCGTAAGGTAAGTCCAATATCATCCCAACCATTTAGTAGATTTTCTTTTCGAACAGGATCAACTTCAAAAGAATATTCTTTACCCTTAGGTGATACAACCTTTTGAGAAGGTAGATCAACTGTAATTTTGGAGCCTGGAGTTTTTATAACTTCTTCAAATAGCTCATCTATTTCAGAAGACTTTAATACAACAGGAAGCATTCCATTTTTGAAACAATTATTATAGAAAATATCAGCATAACTAGGAGCAAGAATAGTTTTAAATCCAAAATCTTCTAATGCCCAAGGAGCATGTTCCCTGGATGATCCACAACCGAAATTATCTCGAGTAACAAGAACAGATGCGCCTTTGTAGCGTTCCTGGTTTAGCTCAAATTCAGGGTTCGGTTTCGTTCCTGCGTCATCAAGAAATCTCCAATCATGAAAAAGATGGATTCCAAAACCAGTTCGTTCAATTTTTCTAAGAAATTGTTTGGGAATGATAGCATCCGTATCTATGTTTGCTCGGTCAATGGTTACGGCAAGACCTTCGTGTTTTACAAATGGTTTCATCTTAGTTCCACTTCCTTATATCAACAAATTTACCTTCAATTGCCGCAGCAGCAGCCATGGATGGACTCACTAAATGAGTGCGTCCACCTTTACCCTGTCTTCCTTCAAAATTTCTATTGCTAGTGGATGCACAACGATCACCAGGATCTAGAAAATCATCATTCATAGCAAGACACATAGAACAACCTGGATTACGCCACTGAAAACCAGCATTGATGAAGATCTTATCCAATCCTTCTTGTTCCGCTTGTCTCTTAACTCTTCCTGAGCCTGGAACAACGATAGCTTCTACCTTAGGAGAAACCTTCTTTCCATTGATAGTTTTTGCTGCTAGACGTAAGTCTTCAATTCTAGAATTAGTACAGGATCCAATGAACACTTTGTTCACTTCTATATCAGAAATCTTAGTTCCACCTTTGAGACCCATATAGGACAAGGCATTTTCAAAAGATTTCTTAGTCATTGAGTCTGTTTCTTGGGAAGGATCGGGAACATATCCAGTAACCTGAGTTACTTGACCAGGAGAAGTTCCCCATGTAACCATAGGAGCAATTTCATCTGCTTTAAGTATGATAGTTTTGTCATATTTAGCTCCTGGATCTGAAACGTAAGATTTCCATTTTGCAACAGCAGCATCCCAATCTTTGTCTTGGGGTGCAAAATCCTTTCCTTTTAAATATTCAAAAGTAATTTCATCCGGAGAAATTAAACCTGCTCTTGCTCCTGCTTCTATGGACATATTGCAAATTGTCATGCGAGATTCCATAGAAAGAGAATGAATTCCATCACCTGTATATTCAATCACATAGCCAGTCGCTCCATCGGTTCCTATCTTGCCAATAATCGCAAGAACGATATCCTTAGATGTTACCAAATCCGATATCTTTCCTTCTATACGGATTTCCATATTTTTGGGTTTCTTTTGAACCAAAGTTTGGGTAGCTAACACATGTTCTACTTCGGAGGTTCCTATTCCAAATGCAAGTGCACCAAAGGCTCCATGAGTGGATGTATGTGAGTCTCCACAAACCAAGGTCATTCCTGGTTGAGTTACCCCCAATTCAGGAGCAATTACGTGTATGATTCCTTGGTCAGGGTGCTTAATATCATAAAGTCGAATTCCATTTTCTTTGCAGTTCTCAATTAAGGTTCTCATTTGGATTGCTGAAATTGGATCTGCAGAATCATAATCTCTAGTACGAGTAGAGACATTATGATCCATAGTTGCTATGGTTGCATCAGGACGACGAACTTTCCTACCCGATATTCGCAATCCTTCGAAGGCTTGAGGACTTGTAACCTCGTGTATTAAATGTCTATCAATATAAATAATGCTACTACCTTGGTCTTCATGAACCAAGTGGTCGTCCCAAATTTTCTCAAACATAGTCTTCATAGGTGAATATAGGTCTCCTATGACCATAATTCAAAAAATATTCTTAGAGGTAAACTGAGAATTTGATCTAAGGGGCGGTATAACCAGAAGAATAAGTTCCTGAAACAGCAGCGCAGGCTATTTGAGCAGCGGTATTTCCACCTGAGAAGGAATTATTATAAAGAGTAAACCTATATCCCAAAGACTTAGGTTGCCTACAAACACCTAAAATATTTGTCGTTGGACAATTTGTTCCAGCGATTGTCTCCCCACTTAAGCAAGTAAATTGAGTCCCATATAAATCTGTACAGTAGTTGGCTGTTGGATTATTACATGAGCTATTAAAAGTTAAACCTGATACACCTGTATCTTCAACAGAAAGTTCCGTGCCCGAAATAATAGCGGTTATTGTAGAAGATGAATTATGGTTGATAGAATAAATGTAAACCAAGTAATTCCCTTTCTTGATGAAAGTTATTTTGGTTCCTGAGGATGTATCCAAAATATAATCTACGCCACTTACAGCAGGAGTATCAGTATCTATGTTTAAAGGACAAGAAGATGAGTTATAAATACTAATATTCATAGTATTCGAAAGTGTTAATATCGTGTTTACATTAGCTCCTTTAACTTGAACAACCGCATAACTTGTAGAGCCAACTGCTAAAAAGGGAACATTTTGAGAGGCTACTGTTGCAGAAATAAAACCAGCTGAAAATTGAGAACCTAGTCCAGAAACTGTGCATTTTCCATTTGATCCAGTTTCTTTTGGAAGCAAAGAAAAAAGCGAATTGGTAGCTGCAGAATTATCCTTAGTTTCTGAACAGAAAGAAAAAGAAGAAATAGAAATTAAAATTATAAAAATAAAACTAGGAAATGATTTAAAAGAAATAAAACGACATAATGCGTTTAATGAGAAACCAGATTTTTTCAATAAAAAACTTAGGAATCTAATGTAAATCAATCTTAGAATCATAGGCTATCATTTTATAAGATTCTATGATTACGTCAAGCAAAGAAACCTTATATCTAAATCTAAATTATTTGCCCCTAAAAATCAGAAGAGTCTTTCCGATTTTTATTTCATCAAAATCATACAAAACTTTCGGCCTAAGCAATTTCTTCCCATTGAGAAATACACCAGAATCAGATAGTAAGTCATATAAAATAAAATGATCTTGCAGATTCACAATTTTAGCATGAGTATTGTTTAAGGAATTATCCCAGATAACAAAGTCTGCAGTTTCAGATTTTCCAAGAATCGTTTCTGATCCAAAGATGGTAAATTGCTTACCAGGGTTAGGACCAGATTTCTGAATCAAAACTGCTTTTTGGTATTTTTCACCTGCCAAGGGAAACCGGATCTGATTTTCAATCTTAGGTAAGTCAATATCTTCATTTATATAATGAGATGAAACATCACCCTCTCCTTTTCGACCATACATTTGTTCATATGCCTTAGATTCATCGAAGATATTTGTATTCAATTCTTCAAGTTTCTCTTTGGTTTTCGTAAATTTTGGATAACGCATTCTAGGTAGAAGGTATAAGGCAGAAAGACAAAGCATGAAAATGAAGATAGCAACAGGCAAAAAAACATATGGATCTCGTATAGAATTTTCTATCCTAGAACTCCAGGAAAGATCATATTCAGAGTTAATATTTTGAACATTCATTATACCAAGATCAACTGAGATGATTTTTTCATCAAAAAATCCTACTTTGTTTTTTGAAGTATAACTTATCTTATACGGTGGCATTTTATATTGTTTAATATCAGAAAAAAGTTTTTGAGTAGAATCTTTTTCTTTTAATGAATAAAATTTGCCATCACTGTATTCTGCTATCTTTCGATTTTCATCGCTAGGAAAACCGAGAATATGAATCGGAATTCCCATACGTCTAGCTTTTTTAGTTAGTTCAACTATCTTAATTTTGTCTGGAATAGATTTAGAATGGATAATGACTACTAGGAAAGGTGACTTTTTCCCTGATATAGAAAGTTTATCAAGTAGAATAGAAATTGTTTCCAAGGTATTAGAATAGGAATCAACTGAAGGAAGAATAAAACCAGATTGTAAACTTTTGGTAGTTTGGTGAATTTGATATAAGAATCTTCTTTCTTCTTGGATATGAACCGAAAATTTATCCTGGTTATCAAGAAGTGTTGAAAGTGAAATAACAAGATCGGTTGTCCACTGGTTGATAGCCTTAGAATCGGTAGGTTGAACAGATACAACCAATTGTATAGGGTCAATTCCCTTTTCTCGTCTAACTTCCAAATCAGCGGGAATAGTTCTGATTCCATCCATTTCCTCTGCTAATACTAAATTAGAGGGACTAAGTGGATGATTGAAATTTTCACGCAATTCTATGTCAATACTTGGAAATCTTGAAGAATTTAAACTTTCTAAAAAAAATATAGGCTTGCTTGTGAGATGAGTGCTTAGTATAAAAAATAAAAAAATATAAATTTTACGATTCATTTTCAATTCAAAGTTGACCTAGTAGCTGCCTTGCATAATCAGATTTCCATAATGGAAAGCTTCCGTTTATTCTACTATTAACTTCGACTATTTTACCAGATTTAATGACCATAACTTCATCAGCTATTCTTTGCATAAGTTTTAAATTATGGGTAATTAAAACAATACTGGAATTCTTAGTTTTTAAAGAATTCATCAATAATTCAATCATATTTTTCTCTTGGATGGGATCTAGGGCTGTGGTCGGTTCGTCTGCAATAATTATTTCTGATTCAGAAAATTGAGCCATAGCTATTGTGATTCTTTGTTTCTCTCCACCAGATACTTGGCTAGGTAGGCTTTGGAAAGATCTCTCGGGGTCTCGGATTCCGAATTTTGCCCAATGCACACAACATTCCTGTTCTGATAAATCTTTACCAAGAACCAAGGAATAGTATTCCTGAACTTGATTTCCAATCTTTCTGTAAGGATGGAAAGCCAAATGAGGATTTTGTGGAATCATATTTATTTTTTTCCCACGTATAGATTTCCATTTTTCTTTCTTCCAGTAATCATAAGATTTACCAAAGAGTTGAAATTGTTCAAAGGCAATTTTAGTATTTTTAGGAAGCATACCAAACAGGCTAAATGCAAAAGTTGTTTTGCCACTTCCCGATTCCCCAATTAAAGCATATACTTTCCCTTGTTGAATTCTCCAAGAAAAATCATCTAGAATTGACTTAGGTTTACTGATAGAATCAATTTTTAATCGACTCAGCTCTAAAAATGCCTCCATAGCTCAATCTAAGCCAAACAACTCTTTCTCGATAATGCTACAAAAAATGTGTCCAATTAAAATATGACATTCTTGGATTCTTGCTGTAACTGATGAGGGGACTATTATTTCATAATCACAAACAGATTTTAATTTGCCACCATTTCCACCTAGCATAGCAATAGTGCTTAAGCCCTGGAGTTTTGCTTGATGAAATGCCTTAATCACATTAGGCGAGTTGCCAGAGGTGGTAATTCCAACCAAAACATCACCTTTTTGACCAAAGGCTTCTACTTGCCTAGAAAAAATATCCTCATATCCATAATCATTAGAACAAGCAGTCAAAATAGCATGATCTGTTCCAAGTGCCATAGCGGGAATAGCTCTTCTCTCATTTCCCGATTTGTAACGAACTACTAACTCTGCTGCAATATGAGCGGCGTCACAGGATGAACCACCATTTCCACAAAACAGAATTTTATTACCCGCTTTTAAAGATTTACTCAGAGCAAGACCTATCGTTTCTATGGTATTGATTGATTCTTTTAAAACTAATTCTTTTGTTTGAATAGAATCTTTTATCTGTTCTTGGATCATATCTTTCATGATTTTAATTCCTTCTCTTTATCCATCTTTGTTTTAATGATTTCGATTAATCGATACAATTCTTCCATTGCTTTGTCAGGATACAATAGTGATTTGTTTTTTGTATGCGGATTCCAATCTTCACTGTTTTTTCCTTGGTTCAGATAGAACAACTCATCATGGATAATTTTCTTTTGTTTTCTGGTTGCATGAGCTAAATAAAAATCAGTAAAATCTCTATCTAAGCAAACCATTAAAAGTGCCGATGAATCTGGTCTTAACCTAAGTAATATTTGTTGTTGCCAAAAGATTGACCAATCCAAAATTTGTTTCCAATCTTGGTGGTTTTGAGGAAGTTGTGGTTTCCATAATTCTAAAAATGAATTCAGATCTGAATGCTCTCTTTGCAGGGCTCTAGAGAGTTCTGCCTCAGTTATCTGCAAGACCCCTGTTGTTATTCCATCCTTATCTAATAAAGAATTCCCAGTGATCAAAACTATTTGAAAATTACTGCCTTCCAGTTTATACAAATCAGTTCCATTTTTCTTCAATTTATAATCTTTTCGTACGATTTGTTCGCCTGTTTTAAGTCCTTTAGTAAGATGAAAAGCATTAAACTTTTTCTTAGCTTTCTCAAGTTCTCGTTCAAATCCTTCCGGTTGTAGGATTTCTTCTGCATCTTCCGCTTTGATATTTCTCTTCTTATTGAACCCAAAAATACTAGACCAAAGAGATTTTTTATTTTGATTTTTTTTCGCCATAACTCTCTCGTAAATTTGAAGGTCTTTGGATAATTTTATGATGAAGTTCGTAGATCTTGGCATACTTAAGAAAAGTGGAAAAGGCTGAGGAAGCTGCTATAGCAAATCCTGGAAAACCATCTAAGAAACCTCTTTTGAAAATATATATTTCCCAAAATTTACCTATTGGCTTTAGTAAAGTTGAAAGCAAAGAAAATTTATTTCCTTTTTCAAAACGAGTATGAGCAACTATACTCGAAAATTTATTGATTGTTTCGATTTGATCGCTTAAATCCTTAAAGCTAAAATGAATTATATTGCCAGCTATCTTCGAACCTTTTCCTATGATTTCAATGTAATCATGTGGATTTTCTCCTACCCAAGTCGCCTTAGATTTTTGAAACAATCGATATCTATAAAGCGGATACCAACCAGAATGATGAATGAATCTACCCAGATGCCAAGTGAGTCTTGAAATTTTGAAACCAATTACCTCAGATGATTTTTGTTTCTTCCAATCCAGAATAGCTTCTCGCAGTATCATATCAACACGTTCATCGGCATCTAAAGAAAGAACCCATTCATTCTCACAATATTCCATAGCTTTGTTTTTCTGTTGAACATGCCCATAAAAAGGATGCTCTAGAAATCGTACTTTTGGATTTTGGATAGCAATTTCTTTGGTTCTATCTTTACTAAATGAATCTAAAATTAGAATCTCGTCTGCAATTTCCGAAACAGATTCTATGCAATCCTGGATATTTTTTTCTTCATTGAAGGTTATGATAGAGACAGATAGCTTGGTGGAATTGGCTTGTTCCATGGTTAGATTTCAGTATTCAGTTCCTTTATAAAAATGAAACTAAAAAAGATCCATCAAATCTCATTTCTATTTTTTGTTCTTTTTTTAATTAGCTTTCCACTTTCTGTGAGTTTCTCCCAGACTTTCTTTGTTCTCAGCTTTTTAACTTGTTTCCTGTATTTTTTTCAAAAAAAAAGAAAGGACAAACTCTTCCTTCAAAAAGGATACTTTCCTCCTGTTTTTTGGGCAGCACTATCTATTTACCTAGGAGTTCTAATCTCAACAATTTACAATTGGATACTAGGATCCAAGACAATTACCTCATATTGGAATAGCCAATCTGAACTTCATGATATTTGGATGGTACTCGCTATTCCGCTTGGAATCTTTCATAGTAAACTCATAAAACAGGAGAGAACTCTCAAAAGAGTAATTCTAATTTCTTTCCTTCTTTGTTTGCTTGTAGGTATGATTTCTGTTTTCACACCCTATCGTTTGGGTAGATGGATAAGTCTTGGACTTGAGTATCCCGAGGGGGAAAGATTGCAGCACTTTGCAGGTTCTATCTTTGGTAGATTTACCTATCTCCCAATAGGACTTATGAATACTCATCTTACCTATGGTGGAATTTATGGAATGCTTTTATTTTCTGTTTTTCTTTCTAACTTTATTCCCTTCTTCCAGAAAATTGGGAGTTTGCATTCTGTTTGGAAAAAACTAATTTATAGTTTTCTAACTCTGTTTCTTACTCTAGCATCTGTTTCTATTTTGGTATGGAACCAATCACGTTCGATTTGGATCTCGATTTTCTTTTTAATAAGTTTGTTTATTTTTTGTAAAATTGTAAGGAGCATTTCTAAAAATAACATTCTCTCCATTTTTCTCTCTGCAAAAAAAAGCAGAATCCTTTTTACTTTTTTCAGTTCTGCCATATTCATCCTCGTTTCGTTCACACTCATTCAAGGCTTTTGGGATAAGAATTGGTTACTGCAAAGAAGTGTTCGTGAATTAACACAAACAAGGAGTACAGAAAACCAAAGGTATTTTATCTATAGAAATTCATTTGAGATTCTCAAAGAAAATTGGATCCTTGGCATTGGAAATGGACAATTTACGAAAGAGCAAAATAAAGTTATACATAATACTTTGCTTACTAAGCCTTGGTTGCTCTATGAACTCACTATAACGCCCAAATCTCATGCTCACAATGATTTTCTACAATTTTGGTTAGCTGGTGGACTGATATCAGCCTTAGCATGGTTGTATTTTTGGATTTTAATATTTCATAAGAATCTGGATCTTTTATTCAAAAATAAAATCAATTTAGGAATGGGCGTAACAGTGCTCTTTGTTGCGGGAATTTTCCAATGTTATATGTTAGATGATGAAGTAGCCCTTCCCTTCTATGCCTTGATTGGTTTGCTTTTTCGGAACAAAATTGCAGCACCTACTTTGCATAGCTTTCGCAAAATCATTGCTTTCATTTTAGTTCTTGGTATTAGTTTATTAAGCTTAGGAATCTATCTATACAGAAATCAAGTCAAACCGGAAGATATTCTCATCCAAAAACAAAACTCCTATACTGTGGACAATACATTGATCTTTGATCTGCAAGGTTGCCTCACTCACACATATTCAAATAATCTTTCCATTCGAAGGCAGCCTTTTTGGATCAATGTGGATTGGAAACCTCGATCAAAGATTGATACTGCACCAAATCTAATTAAGGTTAAAATTACTATCCTTGATAGAGATAGTTTTGACCAAGATAAGGAATACAAAGCGCATCAATCTACAATTTTAGAAACCCTTATCCTAGCCTTAAGTACGGATACGAAGGGAATAGAAATTCCTAACAATACTGCAATAGAATCCAAAGCCTTTCCTGGCAATGTACGATTTCGTGATTTTAAAATAGAAATCAATAAGAATGAGCTAAGAGGTCAAGAACCAAGTTTCTTCGTAAACCAAAACTGCAGCAAAGGAAATCTTTAGTCCCAATCACCACTTCGGGCGTCCTGCCCTCAGTCCGATTGCATACGCTCCCTAGGGTCGCTACAATCGGATCGCTGATTGGTCGTTCGATTCCACTTGTTAATCTAATGCTAAGTATGGGTAATTTGTTTGTGTAAATTAGATTCTAATTTACCTGGAGCGGGAATCGCTCACACTCCCAAGTCTTCCTGACTTTGGAGCTTCGCCCGTCCCAATCACCGCTTCGGGCTTCCTGCCCTCAGTCCGATTGCATACGCTCCCTAGGGTCGCTACAATCGGAACGCTGATTGGTCGTTCGATTCCACTTGTTAATCTAATGCCAAGTGTGGGTATGTTGTTTGTGTAAATTAGATTCTAATTTACCTGGAGCGGGAATCGAACCCGCACGAGATTACTCTCACAGGATTTTAAGTCCTGTGTGTCTACCAGTTCCACCATCCAGGCGATTTTACTTCGCAAGGCGTCGCCGGGATTCGAACCCGGGATCAAGCTTTTGCAGAGCCATGCCTTAGCCACTTGGCCACGACGCCATGGCATAATGGTAGGATTTTTTATGACACGAATGAGTCAATAGAAATAGTCAAAAGTTTCTTAAGAATCATTCCCACTCTATGGTTCCAGGAGGTTTATTGGTTAAATCGAAGAATACATCTGATATTTGAGAGATGGTTTGGATTTCAGAACACAGTTTGGCAAGAAGATCCCATTTCATGGGATAAAAATTCGCAGTCATAGCCTCATTGCTTTCCACAGGACGAAGTATGATAGAAAACTTACCTTTCTCCCTACCACAGGGAACCAAGACTACCGGCATCTGCCAGATATCCTTGGTTATTTTATGGTCAAAAATAAATTGATTGGTAATACAATCAGCTTCTCTCAAAAGATCAGAATGCTCTTTGTTTAAATGCAATTCTGTATATTCTAATGAATCTGGAAAACGAATAGAGTTTAAATTATTTGGTAGAAGTACGATTCTATTGATTTCCTTGAATTTATTTGTTATTGAAGTTGCAATTTTGTCTAGAAGATTCCAATCTTGGCTAAATTGGTTTATGAGTAAACAGTTGGCGTAAGACCTTTGGTCACCTTGCACACCAACAGAGGGAAAGGGAAGTACCTTACATATAAAATTAGGTATTTCTTTTTGAAAAAAATGTTGAATATTCTTCTCTATTGCAGGATCTACTTCCCGCTGAGTTGCTATCATTCGCACAACAAGTCCAGGTCCAGGAAAAGGATGTCTATCTGTCCATTGTGTATCTAAACCAAGGTAATTTCCGAGTTCTCTAACCTCATCCTTATAAAGATCGCGTAGTGGTTCAATGATTTTCCCTTCGTCTAACATTTTTTGTATGGCTGGAACTCGGTTGTGGTGGGTTTTAATTTTATGTGAATGTTTGGTTCCACCACTCTCAATTGTATCTGGATAAATTGTTCCCTGTCCTAGTATCCATTCTTTAGGATCTAAATTTAATTCTTCTACGGCACGTGCTTGTGCTTCTAGAAATAAATTTCCAACTATCAAACGCTTTTCTTCTGGATCTGATTTAGCTACTAAGGCATTATAAAAAACTTGGGACTCATCTGAGATTGTGAGATCTATTCCTAATTTATGAAGATTTTCTCTAAGGCCAGATACTTCATTTTTTCTCATGAAGCCTGTATCCACAAGTAAGCCTTTCACTCTTTGGGCACCCAATGATTTAGCAAGCATTAAGTAGGCAACGGTAGAATCAACGCCTCCAGATACAAGCATGAAAACTTTCCCTCTTTCACCAACCTGTCTTCGGATGATTTCCATTTCTTTCTGTATGAATTCCTGTAGATTCCAGGTATCCTTACAGCCACTGATCCTTATAAAATTGCTTAAGAGAGTATTACCATGAATTGTATGAGTTACCTCAGGGTGAAACTGGATTCCATAAATCTTCTTTGATTCATTCGAAACCATAGCAAATTGACAAGATTCCGTAGAACCAATATTCGAAAATCCTGGAGGAAGTTCTACAACCTCATCTCCATGACTCATCCATACTTTTTCTGTTCTACCAAGGCTTCTTGAAAGATTGGAAATATTAGAATCAAGAATTTGTATTTCAGCAGGTCCATATTCTGATTCCCCAGTGGATTCGACCTTTCCACCCAGAATCTTCATAGTCAATTGGTGTCCGTAGCAGATCCCAAGGATGGGTATTCCGAGTTGAAAAATTTCAGGTGCTATTTGAGGAGAATCTTTTTCGTAAACCGATGAAGGCCCACCTGATAAAATAATCCCCGAATAGGAGGCATACTTTTCCATCCCTTCCTCATTGCTGAGAATCTCAGTATAAGCTCCTAGCCTACGAACCCTGGAAGCTATCAAATGAGAATACTGACCACCAAAATCGACTACTGCTATCTTTTTATCACTTTCCACGTTGCTTGCCAAATTATTATTGGAATTCTAGGGGTAAAGCAATGAGTGAAAAAATTCCATCAAGCTATGAAGGAAAACAATCCCATATTCCAGAACTTTCCATGCCCAAAATTGAGGTTTTTGCAAATGTCTACCCAGGCAAAGATTTTCAGATAGACTTTACCATTCCCGAATTCACAGCTATTTGTCCAAAAACTGGTTTGCCTGATTTTGGGATTTTAGAAATTTCTTATAAACCAAATATATCTTGTATAGAATTAAAAAGCTTGAAGGAATATGTTCTTTCTTTTCGAAATGTTGGTATTTTTCATGAAAACGTTGTCAATAAATTACTAGAAGATCTTGTAAATGCTTGTCAGCCTTTCTATTTAAAGGTAAGAGGAGACTTCAATCCTAGGGGCGGTATTAAAACAATAGTTACTAGGGAATATAAAATATAATGGAATCATTTATTGGATATTTTGCAGCCTTCCTAACAACTGTTTCCTTCTTGCCACAAGTTTTACTCGTTGTCTTAACGAAGAAAACCAGAGATATTTCAAGAAATATGTATTTGGTATTGACTCTTGGAGTGTTTCTCTGGTTAGTCTACGGCTTCATGAAATCAGATCTTCCTATAATTCTTGCAAATAGCATTACTTTACTTTTTACCTTAACTATTCTTGTGCTAAAAGTATTGTCTAAAGATGAGGAAACACAAGCTTCAAATCGTTGACAGTAGTTTTGCCTTTCCATTACTGTCAAATCAGAAGCCTGGAGGTATATCTTGACTAAAATAGCTTACGTTGACAAAGACAATTGCACCTCTTGCAATATGTGTGCAGACAATATGCCTAAATACTTTCAAATGGATGCGGATGATATTTCAGAGACTCACATTGATGGATCCAACATCAACAATGCAGAAATTCCAGATGAAGAAATTAAAGCAGTTCAGAAAGAAATGGATGAATGCCCTGGAGAGTGCATACACTGGAAGAATTAATCTTCCTTTTTGAGATTAGGCTTACAATTCCAGTTCATCCACATACAACTAAAAGGGAATACATCCTTAACAGATTCAAATCGTAAATTTTGTAATTTTTCTTTAGATTTCGATTTGGGATTCTTACTTAAGCTTTCTTTCATTCCAATATTAGAATAAAAAAATCCTATTGTATCCATATCGCTCCTGTAAGCTGGAAATCCATGGGTAAAGATAGGATTTTGTACATCAGTATAAAAATCACCGGTCCAAGATGTGCTGATATGTGTGGATTCATCTGATAGAAGAATTGCAAGGGATAGTGGGAAACTTTTTTTTCTATAGTATTCAAATTCATCCCCAGAGTAAATCATTCTAACACCCTTACATTCTTCCTTAATTTTCGAGCTCAAAGAAAATAATAAATTCTTTCTATCAGGATTGTTCTCTGCACTCAAAAAAGTTGATGTATTTTGTTTTGATTCTGAATATTTCTCATTCTCTACTAAAAAAGCCAAACCTCCTGTGGATTTTATATAATACTTCCAAGTTTTCTCTTGAGGCTGAAGATAATTCATTTCCAACAAAAGTTTATTAGGTCTGCAAATAGACTTAGCCGTAGTAAAACCATGATCACTTACAACTATCAATGCTAAATCTTCTCTCTTATAAAGATTGGTTTTATGAATTAATTCTCCTACGTAAGTATCAGTTAATTTTAATTTTTCAATTGCTTGGTCTGAAAAAGGACCCTTGGCATGGTGGTAGGTATCCAAATCAGTTGAATAAATTAAGCTAATATCCGGTTTGTATTTTAAAAAGATTTCAATTCCAGTTCTTATTTTTGCATCATCTTTTGTCGTTTCAAGTACAGGCTGTTTTATTTTTTTTTCCATTGCTCTGTGTAATCCTGGAGTAGAAAGTGAACGAAGAATTTTTAAATCAGAATTCGTCTTCTCTCTCCAGAACTGTGGTATATTCCAATCTATAGGTGCACCTACTGTGACAGGCCAATAGACATTTGCTGTTTTCGCATTTTCTTGTTTTGCTATATCTAAGAGAGTTTCAACTTTAATATCATCATAATACCACAACCAAGCGCCATCTTCTTGGTCATAAGGATCTATAGGTGTATTTCCTTCAATACCGTGAAATCCAGGATCTTGCCCAGTGATCATTGATGTATGAGAAGCATAGGTTACACTTGGATTGATAGTGGCAATTCTTCCACCTTGGGATTTTGCAAATAAATTCTTTAGATTAGGAATTTGATCCAATATTTCTGGATGATCTAAATAATTTGCAGGAAACCCATCAATGGAAAGAATAATGAGTTTTCTTTTTGGTTTCTTCGATTTACTATTTGATATTGAAACTTTATCATTGGTTAGAATCTTACCATGTTTGGAACTTTTAATTTGCTTTACAGTAGGCTTGTCTTTTGCCTTTAGAAAAGAATATGTTAAAACATCAATAAAAAGTAAAAGGATTCCTAGACTAACTTTCCATTTAAACATCATAGCAAAGATAAAAAATAGCAAACAAACAAATTAAAAATACTTTCCATTACAAAATCTTAATGTGAACAAGTTGTAAGAATTTATTAATTCTCAATATGGATTTAGTATTCTTGTTCTGATCTTGTAGAACCTAGCAGTTCATCAGGTATTTCTTCAACAAATTCACCAATTTGGATTGCTAATCGATTCCCAACCTTACCAGGGGTAGCTTTGAATTTAGTTCTATCACCTACTCGAACTGTTAACTCTGATTTGGTGGGAGTATTTTCCAATTTAACTACATCCCCAACCGTTAAACTAATGAGGTCATTCATGGAGATATCTACTGAACCAACTTCTGTAATCAAAGGAACTTTAACTCCATCCAATCGTTCCTGGATAACAACCTTGTTCTCATCCGATTCACCTCTACGAATAGAGGAATACCAATACTGTGCAGATAGTTTATTAATAATTGGTTCAATTGTGATATAGGGAATACAAAGATTGGTCATTCCTTCTACTTCTCCTACTTTGGTCTCTAGTGTGATTAATACCACCATGTCATTGGGAGGAACAACTTGAGCAAATTGAGGATTTGTTTCTATAGCACCGAGTCTCGGACGAAGATCTATCACAGTTGACCAGGATTCCCTTAAGTTTCCAAGAATACGCACGATTATTCCTTCCATAACATTCATCTCTATGTCAGAAAGTTCTCGTGTAATTTTTGCTGATTCTCCTTTTCCACCAAACAAACGATCTATGATTGTAAAAGAGATAGATGGATCAATTTCAAGAATCGCAGATCCTTTTAAAGGATCCATATTGATAACACCTAGTGTAGTAGGATTAGGAATAGAACGAATAAATTCTTCGTAGGTTAACTGATCCACCGAGGCAACGTGTACTTGTACTAAGGCACGAAGTTGGGCAGACAAACCAGTTGTTGCAAGACGAGCAAATGTTTCATGCATCATTTGAAGGGTACGGATTTGGTCTTTGGAAAATTTATCTGGACGTTTAAAATCGTAGATCTTAACCTTCTTCTGTTCACCTACAGAAGAATATTCTTCTTCACTTACCTCACCGCTAGATATAGCAGAGAGAAGAGCATCTATTTCATCTTGCGAAAGTATCTCAGTCATTTTCTTACCCTTGCAACAACACCATGTATTCTCCAATGAGAACTTGGTTCATTCATTGCTTTTCTTAACGTATATTCATATTCATAGCGAGTTGGTATTCTTTCTTCTGATCTTTCAGCAAAAACTCTAACTCTTGCTTCATTAGAATTTAGATTGTCCACACCAACTACTTTAAAGGATTTTAATTTACCCGAAGGAAGTGAGATTAAATACTTTTTAAATTCTTCAACCACGGAATCTCTTTCACTAATGGAGGCATTGATATATTCACCTGAAAAACTATCATAAGCAAGAATAAAATCAGAGAATTCTAACCATTTGAAATAATTTCCCCAGTTTTTCTTCATTTCTGCACCCAGAAAAAGAAAAACTGTTTCTTCTGGAGAAACCCCATAAGAGTTACCAAAAGGCTCTGATACTCCAGATAATACTCTGTCTTCTCTTCTTTTTTCATAGAAAAAAGAAATAGAATTATCCGTTCTTAAGAAAACATTCTTGCCCTCAGAATCATTGCCCGAAAGTAAAAGATTTTTCTTAGATTCTGTAATGTTAGGATAGAAGTAGCCAGTTATATTGTATTTTCGTCCTGGGACTAGACGATATCTTTCGTTCAAAAGAACTCGATAAGAAAAAGATTCACCAGGATGAAGAACTATTTCTTTGGAAGTATCAGATGCCAAATTCTCCTTATGATTGCGACTTGCTTGCAAGAGATCTTTTTGGTATCTAGGATCCCAAGGCTTTGCATCATGAGGAAGGATTTCTTCAATGAGCCTATCTTCATTGTCTTTGATTTGGAATTGAAAGGTTTCTAATCCTTTGGTAGAAGGAAAAATTCGAACCACTTCTTTTCCATGATTGTAAACTTTGAATTCTAACGGTATGTCAAAACCCTCTTTATAGGAAACAGATGGAGTATGCAGACTTGCTTTTATTTGGAGATGAGTGAAATTTTCTGTATAAGATCCTCGCGCATCTCGGTCAGGATAAGCATAAAAGGATGATGAGGAAAGAAGAAAGAAGGCAATTAGACATAGTTTTAATTTCATCTCATTCTTATTTTCGGTAGAACAGATATATGCTATAAACTTTTTTTACCCAAGCTAGCGATTTGATTCTTCTAGAATTAAATCAGATATATTGATCAATCTCTTTAATGGATCAATTAATTTCTCATATCCAAAGAAAATTTCCCTTAATTTGTCGAAATGAGGTTCAAGAAGAGCTGTTGCCTTGCTGGTCAAATGAACCGTTTTCAATTCGTTTTCTGTTAGAGTTCCAATATTATTTTCTTCAATAAACCTAGATAATTCTTTAAAAACACCCTCGTCTGTAATATCATTTTGTTCAAACAATTTCTCGACTCTAAGAATAAAGTCAGTCAATGTTTCTTTGATTTTTCCTTCTTCACCTACAGGACGCCGTTTGGAAGAAATTTGGTTGAGTGTCTGATACTTTTCTAGACATTTTTCATAGCTACTATTGATCAAGAGGCGCTTTCTTAGAATAAAATTTAGAAAATACAAAACTTCCAAAAAGACATCAGGATATTTTTGGGCACCACCAACCTCATCTAAGAAAGTTTTATTCTCGGAATGGCTAGAAAGACTTTCTATAAACGCTAAGGCTGGAGCCATAGAGGCAGCCGAGCTGAATTGTCGGATCTTTTCTATTCCATCGATTAAGTTCATAAGGTTATTTTAATTTACCTTTTATCTATAACCAGGACTTTCTTGATAGTAGTATTTGAATTTCCACCTGCTATAATTTCGTTGAGAACATCCTCACCTGAAACCAATTCTCCAAATACAGTGTGCAAACCGTCCAAATGTGGAGTATCAACCTGGTTAATAAAAAATTGAGATCCATTTGTGTTGGGTCCTGCATTTGCCATAGCAAAAGAACCTTTCAGTGCTTTATGGCTGCTAACTTTCTCATTGTATCTGTAACCTACACGATGTAAAACTTCCATCAGACTTAAGTCTTGCCCTTTCTCATAGGCTTCTTCTATCTCCGTTCTTCTTTCATCGAACTGTTCTTTAGATTGAATACCCAATGTCTCAAAAATCATTCTTTGGTATTGACTTTGCAAGGCAGGATAATTTTTGATTTTGAGTTTATCTAAACCTAAAGACTTTGCATTGATCTCATCTTCAAATTTGTATCCAGGACCACCAGTTCCGTCACCTCTTGGACAACCTCCTTGTGCCATAAACCCATCTATTACTCTATGAAACTTTAAACCATCATAGAATGGCTTAGTTTCTTTTCCCTTCTCCGTAAAAAATTCTTTCTGTCCTTGCGCAAGATCAATGAAATTTTGAACTGTCTTGGGAGCATCTTTGTAAAAAAGCCTAAGTACTAGATTCCCTTTAGTAGTTTGCATAATCGAATAAATCCCAGGTTCCGAAGGCAAGGCAACATTGGCTGTATCCTGTCTTTTTACGACAACTTCACTTAAGGAGTAAGGAATAGCCTTGTATTGCAAATCCATCATTTTGTTTTCATTACAAGCAAGAGTCGATGTAAAAAGCATAATCGATGCTAAAGTAAGTGATAGTTTAATTTTTTTCATATTCAAGATTTTCCTTTTTTATTTGAGTTCTTTTTTTTCGAAGTAAGAATTTTGGATTGAAAGAGCTTTAATTTTTTTTCAGCTTGGGCAAATTGTTCAAGCTGACGTTTTCTTGCTGTTCCACCAGCTACATTCTTTTTATCAGCCGAGTTATATAATGATATAGCTTCTAGATAATTGGGGTCTATTAAGTGATAAGATATTTTTTTTCTATCCTCTAAGGAAATTGAAAATAAATCTACATTCTTTTTTGTACAGACAGAGACTAAATTTCCTACGATTTCATGGGCTTCTCTAAATGGTATTTTCTTAACACTCACCAGCCAATCAGCAAGATCTGTTGCAGTTGAAAATCCCTTCTTAAGATTTGTTTCAATAGAAGAAGATCTTATTTCCATACCAGCGATCATTTCCCTAAGCCCCTCAAGGGAGAGTAAAATATGTTTGCTTGCTTGGAACATTGGAATCTTGTCTTCTTGGAAATCTCTATTGTATGCAAGAGCAGTTCCTTTCACAAGAGCAAGTAAAGACATTAAATTACCAAATACCATAGCTGATTTACCACGAATTAATTCTGCAACATCTGGATTTTTCTTTTGAGGCATGATAGAGGATCCCGAAGTCAATCTATCAGGAAGACCGATGTAATTGAATTCTGTGCTAGAGTAAATTATAAATTCTTCAGCTACTCTGGATGCATGGGCCATACACTGACTTATGGCAAAAAGGTATTGGATAATATGATCTCTTTGGGAGACAGCATCCATAGAATTTTCACTGATAGAACTTAGTTGCAATTCTTTTCTCAAAAACTCTCTGTCTGAATTATAATTCACACCAGCCATAGCACCTGATCCTAGTACCAACAAATCTGTAGTAGATTTTACATGTTGAAATAGTTCCAAATCCCTGAGGAAGGCCCAGAAATGAGCCATAAAATAATGAGATGCTCGAATCGGTTGAGCGATTTGAAGGTGTGTATATCCAGGAAAAAGAATATCCAGAGAAGACTTGGCTCTTTCTAATAAATGCTCAAGTAAGAGTATTAACTCTGTTTCTATGATTTTAATTTGGTCTAGAATATAAAGTCTAACATCTTGGGATACTTGGTCATTTCTCGATCTTGCCGTATGCAATTTTTTGCCAGCCTCACCAATCAACTGGGTAAGTCTAGATTCAATATGCATGTGAATATCTTCTAATTCTTGTTTAAATTCAAATTTTCCAGTTTCAATTTCAGATTGTATCTTTGTAAGGCCTCTTTCTATCAAGAGTAATTCTTTCTCTGTTAAGATTCCAATTTTGCAAAGCATCTTAGCATGGGCAAGACTTCCCCGTATATCTTGGGCATAGAGTTCTTTGTCAAAACTTATTGACTCCCCTATTCGATTCATGATATCTGCAGTAAGTTCTTTGAATCGCCCTCCCCATAGTTTAGCATTAGAGTTAGGTGATTTATTTTTTTTATTCATTTTCATTTAGTATTTTTTCTGACCACTTTTTTAATTCAGAAATATCTTCATAACTTAGTTTGGCATCTGGGTGAAGCAACAAATAAGATTTAGGTGGCATTTCTCCATTGTCTATCTGTTCAATGATTTCTTCTGCCTTCCTTAATTGCCTTTTGAGAGTGAATTCATTCCATTTTACAAAATTTAGTTCAGCTTGTGCTTCCTCCACATGATCCTGAAGGTATAAAGTGACTGGGAAAACATGACCATAAAGGGGAATTCTAGTATAAGGTGTATGACAGTCATTGCATGACTTATCAAATATTCGATTGATCCTTTCGGGAAAAACAAGTTCTGATTTAGCTTCCTGAGTAGCAACGGAACTGGACTCCCATCTTGTAAAATAAGAAGCAAGAGCACAGACAAATGCTAAACCCAGCAAAATCAAAATTTTTTTCATCAAATGTAAAGTATCTTTTTTGCTTAGAATTGGCAATTTCATTTTTTACTTGCAAGAGAAAGTGAGAAACAATTAATAACATTCATGGATGGACTCAGCCCACAAGATTACCCATGGATTTGGATAGGTATAGGAATCATAGCTATGGTTCTTGAGTTTATTGTTCCTGGGATGTTTATATTCTTCGTCGGATTTAGTATGACGGTAACAGGTTTACTAATGCTTTGGTTACCGCTGAGCACCTTATTTCAATTTTTAATTTTTAGTATAGTATGTATTTTTTCTATTATTTTTGGATCAGCCTTTATTAAAAAGTTTTTTCCATCCGAAGTCTCAGAAGATCGAATGATTAAAGATGATTTTGTAAATCAAATAGTTGCTGTGACAGAAGATATTCTTCTCAATCAAAAAGGAGGAAGAATTCACTTTCGAGGAACGGAATGGGATGCCTACTCTACGACAGAAAGAATTCCTTCTGGTGAAAAGGTAAGAATCTTAAGCCGAGATAATTTAACCTTTATTGTGGAAAGAATCCACCGCTAATTTTCAATTTTTCTAAAAAACTTCTTTTCTTCCTCACTGGATTGAATAATCTAAACCAGATTTACATGGTATGAGAGGAGAAATTTATGTTCATGTTCACGATTTTTTTTATCGTGGTGATATTCTTTATCGTTAAGACTTTTATAGTCGTGCCCCAAGAATATGCTTATATTCGAGAAAGATTGGGCGCATACAGAGGAACCTTAGAGGCGGGATTTCACTTCCTGGTTCCACTGATTGATCAAATTAAATACAAACAAGTATTAAAAGAAGTTGCCATAGATGTAAGACCACAAGTTTGTACAACCAAAGATAACGTTCAAGTTGAAGTTGATGGAATACTTTATTTAAAAGTTGTAGATGCTTATAAGGCTTCTTATGGAATAGACAACTTTTTCTTAGCAACTGAGCAACTTGCCCAAACAACATTACGATCTGAAATTGGTAAGCTTATGTTGAATGAGACTTTTTCAGAAAGAGACAAGATTAACCTAAGTGTTGTAAGACAGATTGATGAAGCTACTGATCCCTGGGGTATCAAGGTGAATCGTTATGAAATTCGTAACATCCAACCACCTAAAACCATTATCTTAGAAATGGAAAACCAGATGAAAGCAGAAAGGGAAAGAAGAGCTGAGATCATTACCTCAGAAGGTGAAAGAGAAGCTAGGATCAATCGTTCCATGGGGGAAAGACAAGAAGCTATTAATCTTTCAGAAGGAGATAAAGCTAAACTTGTAAATGAAGCAGAAGGTAAAGCTCTAGAAATCGAATTAGTGGCTACCGCATCAGCAAAAGGATTAAAAGCAATTGCTGAATCTATTTCCAAATCGGGCGGTAGACAAGCTGTACAATTGCAAATTACCCAAGAATATTTGACTGGACTCGGTGGAATTTTTGCTAAATCAAAAACTACAATTCTTCCTGAATCTCTTGCCAATATCAAAGGAGTCTTTGAAGGAATTTCTAAAGTTACTTCAACCTTCCCTGGCGATTCAAATACCCCAGCACCAGAACCTAAGAAAAAAGGATAAACTAATATGGACGAAATTACTTTAATATTTTGGATTCCCTTCTTCCTATACCTCTTCTACAAATTGTATAGATCCGTACGAATTGTATCTGCACAAGAAGTTATCATTGTAGAACGTTTTGGAAAATTCACAAAAACTCTCAAAGCAGGTTTTCATATCTTAACTCCATTTGTAGAGCGAGACGCATACTACCATACCTTAAAGGAACAAGCAATAGATGTTCACCCTCAAACATGTATAACAAAAGACAATGTTATGGTGAAGGTTGACGGAGTTCTTTATATGGTATTGATAGATCCGGTCAAGGCAAGCTATGGAATAGAAGACTATAGATATGCAGCTATCCAACTTGCCCAAACAACTATGAGAGCTATCATTGGAACTATGGATCTAGACAAGACCTTTGAAGAGAGATCTTCTATCAATAAAAAGATCGTTGATGCCATTGATGATGTTTCGGAGAATTGGGGAGTTCGTATCAATCGTTATGAGATAGTAAATATTGCACCACCGCAATCAGTAATGGACTCTATGGAGAAAGAAAAAAGAGCTCAAATCAATAAGGAAGCACAAATTTCTCTTTCTTGGGGAGATAGAGAATCTCGCATCAATAGATCCCAAGGTTTAAAGGAAGAATTGATAAACCGATCTGAAGGGGAAAAGCAAAAACGAATCAACGAGGCAGAAGGAAAGGCTACTGAAATTGAATCCTTAGCTATAGCAACAGCAAAGGGTATCGAAAAAGTTGCCGAAGCAATTACTGCTAGTGGAGGAATCGAGGCCATGAAATTGCAAGTCTCGCAAGGTTTGATTACTCAGTTTCAGAAATTAGCAAGAGATAATACTGAGATTGTACTTCCTGTTGATTTAACAAATTTCACTGCAACCTTAGATAATCTTTTAGGAATCAAAAGAAATACCTAGTAAGAATATTCAACTATTAGTAAATGATTTTTCATTTTACTCTAGTTAAATAAGTAAGCCAACTCTCTTCAATTTCAGTTGTAAGAAGTTGGCTTATGCAATTTTTAAAAAAAAATCTTAGGTTTTATGATTTCAACTAACAAAGGTTGATTCTTTCTATTTCTAAGAACATTTTTTTTAAAAAATGATATTTTAAGCTATATATTAAATTTTATTCTACAAAAAGACCAGAACCTATGATAGATCTTTCTTCAAATGGAATTAACTTAGGATTCAAGAAATAAGAAGTAGCCTTGTTAAGAGGTTTTGTTTCTTTACGATTCACAGCTTTCTCTTCTAATTCTAGTTTAGATGTTCCAAAAACTACCAAATCTGGTGTCTTATCAAAATCCGTATCGATTTCTGCCCTGGATGACCAAATAAAAATATCAGCTAATCCATCTTGGTTGGTATCAATTTCAGTACGAACAGGTTTCTTCTGGTAATTGTAATACTGTGTCGTCTCAAAATAACCATCATTATCTGTATCTTTAAGAATGAGTGAAATATATTCATTTGGAAGAAACCAACGAATTGTATCGATGGTTCCATCGTTGTTTTCATCTGATTCTTCATAAACTTTTACAGCTTCCTGTAAGGGCGCATCTTTGGATCTTCTAGAAGTCGATCCTACCCAGATAAATTCGTCCGATCTTCGGTCACCATTTTTATCTAATTCCTGGTAAACAATTCTAGTGTTGCCCTTAGAACGAAGCATATAACCAAATGCATCTTTCTGGCCGTTACCTGATGTATCTACACCGACTACCTCTATAGGTGCACCTGCTGGCATACTTCTATCGGAATCTCCACAATTCAATATTAATAGAAAGGAAATAAGGGAAAGGGAAAAAATTAAAGAAATCTTTTTCATACTTGATAAAAACATACAGAATGTTTATTAATCAAGCTATAATCTTTCGGAAGGGTCTAAAATTTGTGTGATTTGAACCCCATAATAATCATCAATAACAATTAACTTACCTCGCCCTATAGGTTTACCATTAGCAAGAACATCCAATTCTTCCCCAACATTCTTGTCTAGTTCCACAATATTTCCTTCTGATAACTGAAGGACATCTTTGATAAACATATTGGTTCTTCCGAGTTCAACAGTAAGAGAAAGAGTAACATCAAGTAATAGATTGAGATTGGCTGTATTTCCACCAGATGACTGTGCTTTTGGAGCTTGTTTCGTGGAAGATGGAGCGGGTGTAGAAGAAGGACCTAAAGCAGCAGCAATATCTGCAAAGGATGGACCCTCATCTCCAGAATCGGAAGATCCACCTCCTCCTGTTGCTCCAACTAAAGCATCCAGATCAGCCAAGGCATCAGAGCCTCCTGAACTTCCACCTGATCCACTGCCAAGTAATGCATCTATGTCATCTTGTGATAAAGAACCTTCACCCATAGTCTATATTTCGACTAAAGGTTCAAAGCCCACAAGTAAAAATTCCTAAGCTATTCAAAAGAAAAGAAATTAAAATAGAAAGCTGTCGATATTTCCCCTAGAGGATTAGTAAGATATGGATAAATCCCTGACCAAAGATATTGATTTTTTATCTGCGAAAGCAATTCTTCTCAAAGAAATTTCAAATTTTTCTAGCATTAAATCAGGATCAAGTAAACTTCCAGAGATAAATTATGACAAAAATGAATCTAGAATTAGGTTTCATGCACGATCTCTAAATAAAAATAGCATACTTGATTGTTTTGAAGTTGTTAAAAATCATATAGAAAATATAAAATTACACACTCTCTCCAATGGCTACTATTGCTTACAAGCCCTTCATTCGAATCTTTATGATACGAAAAGTATATTAGATAATGCTAAATTTAGATTCTCCATTTTAAAGAGTCAACCTGAGATAGAAATTACTAAAAAAGGAAGCTTTGTTGAAGCCGAAATATTGACTGCTATAGAATTATTTCGCCTGACAAATGAAGGTGATAAAAATAATTCTATTGTTGATCCAAGAGAAATTCTTCAAAATCTAGGAATTGAAGTCTATGATCCTCTTTTAGAAAAGGCAAAAGGAAATACTATAAGTTTCGATCAGATTTTTGGATATGAGAAAGTGAAACAAGAAATTTTTGAATCACTTATCATGCCTCTGAAAAATCCAGAAGCCTTTTTAAATATTTCTAACCTCACAAGGAAGTATCCATCCAATAATCGTCCTCGTGCTGTTTTATTTGAGGGTGAACCTGGTGTAGGCAAAACCACCATGGCTAAGGCAGTTTCTTGCATGCTTGGAATTCCACTTATAAATGTTCCAATAGAATCCATAATGAGCAAATATTTCGGTGAAAGTGCTCAAAATCTAGCTATTGTATTTGATGCAGCTAAGGCTATGGATACAGTATTAATCTTCCTTGATGAAATCGATTCCCTTGCTGGGAAAAGAGAAGATGGATTATTTGAAGCCACCAAAACAATGTTATCGGTTCTACTTAGAAAATTGGATGGTTTTGAAGGAAAACCCAACTCCATTACTATGGGTGCAACTAATCGCAAAATAGATCTTGATTCGGCACTTGTTTCTAGATTTGATAAATCTATTTATTTTCCTTTGCCGAATGCTTCAGAAAGAACAGCAATTCTTTCTGGGTATGCAATGCAATTAGATGAGCAACTTAGACGAAAAATAGCAGAAAAATTAGAAGGATATTCTGGTAGAAAAATAAAAGATTTCTGTGATATGGTAGAAAGACGTCATGTTACCCAGTTGATAGAGAAGAATCTTCCCATTTCAGCGCCGAGTTCCGAGGATTATCTTAAAATCATTGCTGAAATTTAAGAAAATAAATGGAAAATCTTTTACCTCATACTATAAATTCTAAAAATTCAAAACCGATAATAGAAACGAGGATATTTGTTTACGAAATGATGGATAACAAAAATCTTCTATAAATAGCTGGAAGACAGGACAAATTAGATATGAAACTAAAAACTTTATTACCATTCCTTATTATTGTAGGTGGATTAGCAGCACAACAAAACCAACCTACTGGGAATCAATCGGCTGGAATTGATAACTCACAAGTAAGTGAAGCAATTACAGAAACAGAAAAAAAGTTAGATAATAACATTTTTAAATTAAATGAAAAACTAACGAAACACACTGTTCTTTTCAAAATGAAAGTTAGAACTCTTCCTCACAAGACTGTTCTTTATAAAGGAAAGGCATCTGCAGATGGTCTGAAATGTGATCTTGCAGCAGACCAAGAGGCTCAAGATAACAATTGCTTACATCTGGAAGTTTATGATTTCATTAAATCAGAAGATGGTAAGGCTGAAAGAAACTTAGGCCCAAAAAATAAACTCATGATTCTATTCTTTGATGGTGCTAACAACGCAGATCCAGATCCAAGAAAAGAAGCACCTAGAAACTTAAAAAGCATACGTTCTAGAATTTATGCATACAACTTCCCTGTAGAAGACAAATTGATGTCTGAAATCATTGACCAAGGTCCAAACACTCAACCAGAACACAATGATAAGTTTGAATTGTTTTACCAACATGATGACTATCCTTTGTATGGAACTCCAGAAACTCCTATGGAAAAAGGTGTAGGAAAATATCTGCTTTCTAATGTTGAAAATACAAAGTCTAACCCAATTAGAAATAATTTTAAAAGAGACTTCTATATGAAACATTTGGATTATTTTGATAAGCTATTTACCAAAATCTTTGATTATAATGATCGTGATGGTAACAAGCATTACAAAAAGAATGTAGAAGCATTGAAAAATTCTTTAAAATATTAGACTTTAGGCGTGAATTATATACGCCCCTGTCCTAGCTGCAATGTCGATTTAAGAATCCCTCTAGATAAAGGGATTCTTATGATTAGATGCCCTAACTGCAATCATAGATTTGAAATTGATCCTGATTCTCCCGAATTATTTGAGTTAGGTCAATATGAGAAGAAAAATAGCTTTCCGCTTCCATCTCTTTCTTTTCCAAGATTAACCACCAAAAAAATAATACCCTTCCTTATGTTTTTTATACTAGGAATCTATATTTTGAGAACTTGCAGTCATGAAACTAATTCTCTCTCTAAGCCTATTGATACTGAGCAGAATTATCAAAAATTTCCAGAATCTTCTCCCGAAGCAGATCAGGATACCTTTGAAAAGAATCAACCATCTCCCCTTCCTTCCCAAGGAACTAGTATTTAGAAATAAATTTTAGTAGTAGGGAAAAACTCTCTAAGCTTATCTACTTGATTTAAATTCAAAGGATTTTTAGTTAAAATCAATTCCTTAAGTGTTGTTAAATTCCAAAAACCATTAGGAAAATATTGAATTTCATTTTCTGCTAAATAGATATCTTGAATATTTAGCCAATTCTCTATTCCATCGGGAAGTGATTTTAATAGATTTTTATCTAAGTCTATATATTGTATATTCTTCCAATTCTTTATTGACTCAGGTAAGTTTCTTAAAGAATTATTTTTAATATAAAAATCAGTGATTGCATTACAATTACCAATTTCTTCTGGGAGAAATTCTATTTGATTATCATCTAAATATAAATTTGTTAGATTTTCACAACTTCCTATTTCTTTTGAGATTGTTTTGATTCTATTTCTATCTACAATTAAATACTGTAAATTAGTACAATTATGAATGCCATCTCCAATTTTCAATAGACGATTCATAGAAAGATCAAGATAATTCAAGGATGAAAAATGAGAGAGAAAATTTGGAATTTCACCTATAAGATTCTTTTCTAAATTTAAATATTCTAATTTATGCAAATTCAATAAATTATTAGATATTTCCGTTAGATAATTTCCTCTTAAATCAATGTCTCTTATATTTACAAGCTTTCCTATCCAAGCTGGAATATGAGTAAGGTTATTATTCTGAAGATAAATCTCTTCCAGATTTTCAAATTCTTGTAAATCCTCTGGAAGACTAGAAAGATTTCTCTCTGCAAGGTCCAAACTTTTTTTAGTTCGCCTCTTATCCCAAATATTATCTTCTATGATATTTTTTAATTTCAAACTTAAGATCCTCTGGTGACTATGAATAATGAATTGGATAGTTTTAGAAGATTTTGAAAAAAATGAATCATCTCAATACCTATTAGATAGCAATAAATCAGCCCATGTTAAAAATATACTAGGTAAAAAAATGGGAGATTCAATAAAAATAATTCTTCCTTCTTTAAGCAGAGGCTACTCCACAATACTTTCCTTTAGAGAAGATAGGATACTTATTGATAAGCCTACTTTTAGCGAAAGGTTCCATAATTTAGAAACAACTGAATATTCTGATAAAATGAATCTCTTATCCAAAGTAAGACTAATACTTCCCCTTCCTCGTCCACAAACAGGCAAAAAAATCCTACACCTAATAGGATGCTTTGGGGTAAATCAAGTTGTATTCTTGCTTCCCAAATCCCACAATAAACAATTCTTAACCTCGCCTAGCTATAAGACGAATGGTATTTGGAATGAAATCAAAACAGGAATGGAACAATCGGGATCATTTCTAATTCCTAAAGTTCAAATTGTACATTTAAATCTAAGAGAATATTTAGAAGGAAGTACGGTTGATTGCAAAATCGCCTTAGATCCAAGCATGAAGGATTCTTTGTATGACTTAGAAACATTCGATGTTATTTCTCAACAAGATGATATAGGAATAGAGGTATATTTCGGTTCAGAGTCTGGCAATTCTAGGGAAGATATAGACTTACTTTCTAAATTGTGTAAATGTTACTCTTTAGGCGATACGATTCTAAGATCTGAATATGCGATTGCAAATGTATTAGGTATTTTAAAGAGCAAAGGAGGATGAAAGAAGCAGTCTCTGTTCATCAAAGGATCTAAAACCTGTTTCGTTTTCTGTAAAAGTCCATCTTCTTAAATTTTGTAGACGAATTTGTATAGGTCCAATGGGAAGAGAGAGCTCAGCTGCTCCCAGACTTCCGTTATCAACCTTAAAGGCATCCCCAGAAGCATCAAATCCTTTCTTAGTATAGAAAAAGGAAAGTGTAAAATTACTTCCCAAAGGAATATATGAGGCAAGAAAAACTCTAGAATTGTTAGGTCCCGAATAATCTTCATAAGATGCTTCAAAGCTATAAGAATAAAAATGAAAAAGCAGAGTATTATAATATCCAGATATTCCACCAGTAGTAGGAAGATTTCTAGCATTTTCCAATTTACTAATCATTGGATCTTCAGAAGATAAAGTACCATGGAAGCGCTCTACTTCGTAAAAGGTATCAAAATACATAGGAAGATAATTCTTACTCATTTTTCTTAATTCAGGCTTAATAACGAGATTAATATCTTTTCCGCCAATTCTAGCCATTAGTCCATAATGAGTTCCACCTGAATTTTTTAATTCCTTTATAGTATTTACATCTAAATATGGAGTCAGCTCCCAGTATTTCATATTGAGTAATCGGTATTCAATATCATATCCTTCCACTGAAACTTTACCAGATTCGTTTACAATAGGAGTATCAGAATTTTCTTTACGATTTGGGATACCTGTTTGTGAATAACTGTATTGAAGAGGACTATTGCTGTCAAAAGCCCTTGTGATACCAACTGTTAGTCGATTATACCATTCATCTATGTCTTCAATTTCCATTTTGCTGTATTTGGAGACTGGTCTTGGTAGAGAAGGTCTCTTTTTTTTCTTTTTATTTGAACCAACTTCTTCCATAACTGATTTTCTTCCAGCCTCATCTAATACATTTCCACGAACCTGCATCATCCCAATAAATTCATCTTCGTCCACATACTCGTATTCATCATCTTCATCATAAGAATTTTCCTGATACCAATGGTAAAACTGAACCAATTTTCGACCAATTGCTAAAGGTTTGATATAGACTCTAACTGCATTAACATCTCGTGAGTATACTGAATTGGAGAAATATTGAGCACCAATATAATCTGTATTTATATCAGCTAAAATACCTGCATTGTAAGTATCATAACGTATATTATTATAGTATTGATTTAAGATGGTGCCATGTCCAATTCGACCGTCACGAATATCCCCCATGTAGAAGGAATAAGTAACCTTTCCTGGAGCTTCTCTTTCATATTGTCCATACCAAACATAATTTAAAACACGGTAGTAATCAGAAGCTTCATTATAGTCATAACCACGGATCTTACCTGATTTAGAATCCTCTTGCAATGGTTGTTTATCAAAAACAAGACCATTTATAGGAAGGGAAAAGGAAAAACCAAATTCATCATTCATCTTATAAGTAAAATTAGGTGACATATGAAAGTATGTGTCTTCATTATTATTTGCTGCACCATAATCAAGTGTTAAGGATGTTTGCTTTCGAGTAGACTGAGCCGTGGGTATCCAACTTTCTGCAGAAAGGCTAAGGGTGCAGAATAGAACCCCAAGAATCGATAATCTTTTGAAAATACAGCTCATCCCTTTAAATATCGAATACTCAAGCTCTAATATTGATTTAAGTTCCAGATTTTGGCTTAAATCCTGGATTTTAATTCCTTTTCCCATTTCCAAAAAAACAGAATTTTATTTCGTTTTAGCGAATTTTTCATTGACCTTTCTCATTTTCTCTTATGAATGGTAGAAAATTAGTAAAGATATACTAAAGAGAGGCTAAGAATGGCTAGAAATTATAAATTAGAAACAATCGCCCTGCACGGTGGACAAGAACCAGACCCAACTACTACCTCCAGAGCAGTTCCTTTGTACCAAACCACATCCTATGTCTTTCATGATACGGACCATGCAGCAAGACTATTTGGGCTTCAAGAATTTGGAAATATCTACACAAGATTAATGAATCCTACAACCGATGTCCTAGAGAAACGAGTTGCAGCCTTAGAAGGCGGTGTAGCAGCTCTTGCAACTGCCTCAGGCCAGTCGGCTGAGACTCTTGCTATTTTAAACATCGTTGAAGCTGGTCAAGAAGTTGTTTCCTCCTCCTCTCTCTACGGAGGAACTTATAATTTATTTCACTACACCTTACCTAAATTAGGAATTAAAGTTCATTTTGTTGATCCTAAAGATCCAGAAAACTTTAGAAAGGCAGTAAACGATAAAACTCGCGCCTTTTATATAGAGACCTTAGGAAATCCAAAATTAGATACTATTGATATTGAAGCTGTTGCAAAAGTTGCCCATGAATCAGGAGTTCCTCTCATGGTTGATAATACTATGCCTTCTCCATATCTGGTTAATCCAATCAAGCATGGTGCTGATATAGTGATTCATTCACTCACTAAATTCTTAGGTGGACATGGAACTTCTATAGGTGGTATCATAATAGATGCCGGAACATTCAATTGGGGAAATGGCAAATTTAAAAATTTTACAGAACCAGATCCTTCTTATCATGGTTTAAAGTACTGGGATGTTTTTGGAAAATTTGAGCCATTTGGTGGAGTCAACATTGCTTATATCTTAAAGGCAAGAGTGCAAGGATTACGAGATTTAGGTCCTGCTATATCACCGTTTAACGCATGGCAGATTATCCAAGGTGTTGAAACCCTACCTCTAAGAATGGAAAAACATTCAACGAATGCCTTGAAGGTAGCTGAATTTTTAACCAAGAACCCTAAAGTAGAGTTGGTTAACTATCCTGGACTACCATCGGATAAAAATTACGCAACGGCAAAGAAATACCACCACAGAGGCTTATTCGGGGCTATCATAGGTTTTGAAATCAAAGGCGGACTAGAGAAGGCTAAAAAGTTTATCGATAGTTTGGAATTGTTTTCTCTCCTAGCAAATATTGGAGATGCAAAGTCTCTTGCAATTCACCCAGCTTCGACAACCCACCAACAATTAACACCAGAAGAGCAAATTAGTGCAGGTGTAAGCCCTGGTTTTGTGAGACTTTCAGTAGGTTTAGAGCATATAGATGATATTCTTCTCGACTTGGAGGAAGCATTTAAAACTATCTAACCAATGTCTTCTATCTCTTCTGCTTCAATTGGTATAGTAGAAACTAAAACTGTTAATTTGGGTAGTCTTTCATTGGAAAATGATGAGGCTATCCAATCTATAGAGCTAGCTTATGAAACTTATGGAGAATTAAACTCGAATAAGGATAATGCTATCTTAGTTTGCCACGCATTATCTGGTGATGCTCATGCGGCTGGATTTCATCTGGGTGATAAGAAACCAGGTTGGTGGGATTATTATATTGGTCCTGGTAAGGCTTTAGATACAGATAAATATTTCATTATTTCTTCCAATGTTATAGGTGGCTGTATGGGTTCCTCTGGTCCGCTTAGCATCAACCCTATTACAAACAAACCATATAAATCTTCCTTCCCTTTTGTTTCCATTAAAGACATGGTTAAGGCTCAAGCTCTATTAGTTGATTCCTTTGAAATCCATCAACTATTTGCTGTTTGTGGAGGTTCTATGGGAGGTATGCAAGCCTTGCAATGGGCTGTTGATTATCCTAGTAGAGTTCGCAATTGTATTGTTATGGCATCAACCTCAGAACATTCTGCACAACAAATTGCATTCAACGAAGTGGGACGCCAAGCAATCATTGCTGATCCGAATTGGAATAATGGTGAATACAACCAAGATGCGAAACCAAGGAAAGGTTTATCAATAGCGCGAATGGTAGGTCATGTTACATATCTGAGTGATGCGGTAATGAGAGAAAAATTTGGCAGACAACCTCCCAGAGGTAATATCAAGAATACAGATTTTGCAGTAGGTTCTTATTTGATCTACCAAGGAGAGAGTTTCGTAGATAGATTTGATGCTAATTCTTATATCTATGTTACAAAAGCATTGGACCATTTTTCTTTAGGTCTAGGAGAAGATTTAAGTCGTGCCTTGTCTAAGGTTCAATCAAGATTTTTAATACTTGCTTATTCATCAGATTGGCTTTACCCTCCCTACCAATCTAGAGAAATTGTGAAAGCCTTAGAGGTGAATGCTATACCTGTTGCCTACTGTGAATTAAAGACTGAAGAAGGTCACGATTCTTTTCTACTACCATCCGATGAGCAGACAAAGATACTGCGTGGTTTCTTAAATTTTTCGGGACAAGACGAATGGCAATAGAAGAAATTACTTTAGAAAGACCAGATTTTGCCTTCATACGGAATCTTGTTTCTGCAGGGGAACGAGTATTGGATTTAGGATGTGGAACTGGTGAGTTATTGGAACTATTAAGATCTCATGGAGTGAGATGCCAAGGAATAGAGCGAGACGAAAATTGTATCATTTCTTGTGTAGAAAAAGGATTGTATGTTCACCATGGAGACATAGATGAGGGCCTTTCTCACCATATTTCTAAAAGTTTTGATTATGTAATCTTAAATCAAACCATTCAACAAACTCTTCACCCTGGAGATATCATTCGAGAAACTCTACGTATTGGAAAAAAAGTAATCATAGCCTTTCCAAATTTCGGACACTGGAGAATTAGATGGACTATTTTAAAAGATGGACAAACTCCCGTTACATCTCTTATGCCTTACCATTGGTATGATACTCCCAATTTACATTTTCTTTCTAATCTGGACTTCAAAAATTTTTGTGAATTTGAAAAAATTCAGATCACAAACTCAGCTTTTTTTAGAAAAACAAAACAAATTAAATTTCTCCCTAACCTATTTTCGGATCTTTCTCTTTATGTTATCCAAGATTAGGATAAAGTTATAAAGTACATCAACATATAATTACGGTTGAATTCAAATTTATAAATCTTTTAAGCTTACTTTAATTTTGTCCATAAAATCTTTTCAATGAAAGATATTTATTGCATTTACAAAATGAAATTCCACGCACTCTATGGATAATAATGAATCTTAATATTCCAATTGTATTCACTTTTCTAAAAAAAAACAAAACGATTTTTGGAATCATAATAATACTAATCTTTTTGGGAATTGGATATAGAACCTTTCTACTTTCAAGAATGAATACAATTTCTCCAAAACTAGGTTCTATAGTAGAGTCTGTATATGGTTTAGGTACAATTCACTCAGAAAAAACTTACAGTTTAAAAATAGGGATAACATCCTCGATTCGAAATATTTATGTAAAAGAAGGACAATTTGTAACAAAAGGACAGAACTTACTTGAATTAGATTCTATCCCTATTTTCAAAGCACCTTTTTCTGGAACGATTATATCTATTCCTTTTGAACCAGGGGAAACTGTATTTCCACAGGTACCCCTTTTAAAGATGGAAGATTTATCTGAAATTTTTTTAAAAGTTTCTTTTGAACAACAAGGAGCTCTAAGAGTAAGGAAGGGACAATCAGCAAGAATTCTCTTTGAAGCAATACGTGGATCTTCCTTTGAAGGCACAGTTCGAACTATCTTCCCTGATGAGGGACAATTTATGGTGTACATCGATGTTATTGGATTGCCTTCTCAAATTCTTCCTGGAATGACGGCTGATGTTGCAATCATAACTGGAGAAAAAGAGAAGGTGCTCCTAGTTCCAATCAATGCGATACATATGGGGCAAGTGATAAGAATTCGAGAAGGTAAAAAGTTAAAAGTATCAGTTAAATTAGGTGCGGTCAATGGTGAATGGGCAGAAATCATTGAAGGAGATATCAATTTAAATGATCTTATTTTGATCCCTAATAAATAGATGCTTTTTCTTGCTTTACGTCAACTTTTCAATCGAAAGAAACAATCTGTATTAACCTTACTTGGGATAGTATTAGGAACTTCAGCATATATAGTAATCTCTGGAATAATGTTAGGTTTTCAAATCTATATAATAGATCAGCTAATCAATAACGATGCTCAAATTAAAATCTCAGCTAAAGAAGATTATATTACTGCTAAAGAGCTAGAAGAAAGTATTTTTCCTGATTATGAAATAGTCTCCTGGGATGTAATCCCATCAGGCAGAAGAGACAATGCAAATATAAATCATCCACAAGGGTGGTTTGATAAATTGGATTCTCATTCTTTTGTAAAAAGTTATTCTCCTCAATATAGCACTCAGGCAATTGGAAAAAGAGGAAAATCTACAGTAGGTGTTAGGTTACTCGGTATAAATCCAGAACGACAACTTAGCGTAACAAATATTCAAAATTATATGGTTCAAGGTAATTTTAAAGATATAGGGTATACAGGTAACAAGATAGTTGTAGGTGATGAGCTTCTTAAGAAACTTGGTGCTAATATTGGAGAAACAATATTACTATCTGTAGGAAGATTAGATAGTATAGCCTTCCACATCATAGGAACCTTTCATTTGGGTATCAGAGGCATAGATGATACATTAATCTATGGGTCTATTCTAGACATACAACAACTCAATCATGCTCCAAGTCAAGTTAATACGATTGCAGTTAAATTATTTGATGTTGAAATGGCACATGAAATTGCTAAGGATTGGGCCTTCACAAGTGTAGATAAGGTTGAAAGTTGGGATCAAGCGAATGCAAATTTTCTTTCAGTCTTTAAAATGCAAGATATTGTTCGAAATTCTATGACTATCTCGATCACCATAGTAGCATGTTTTGGAATCTATAATATATTGAATATGTTAGTGAACCAAAAGAAAAGAGAGATTGCGATTTTGAGGTCATTAGGATATACATCTTTAGATATTAGAAACTTATTTGTAATTCAAGGAATTATATTAGGCACTATAGGTGGAATTATAGGAATCATTTTTGGATTTTTTCTCTGTCTATATCTTTCCACCATACAAACTGGTACAGGTTTAACAGCCAAAGGTGGAACTATGTTAGTTTCCTTTGATATACTAATTTACCTAAGAGCCTTTCTTTTAGCATTTTTGTCTAGCTTAATAGCGAGTTATCTTCCAGCTAGAGCAGCTTCAAAAATGACACCAATTGAAATTATTCGAAATGAGGATGAATAAGTGTCTTTAGTCGTAAGGAATGTTAATAAGTCCTTTGGAGATCCTCCCAATCAAATCTTAAAGAAAATTAATCTTGAGATAAAAAAAGGAGATTTAGTTTCTTTAACAGGGAAATCAGGTTCAGGTAAAAGCACCCTACTCTATATTATAAGTAGCTTAGATAAACCAACATCAGGAAATGTTTTGGTAGAAGGAAAAGATCTGCATGCATTGAATGAAAAAGATATTCATGAATTTAGAAATTTACATATGGGTTTCGTATTTCAATTTCATTATTTATTACCAGAATTAAATACTATTGAAAATGTGTTGATGCCAGCAAGAAAAACCCTACAAGAAATACAATTAGAACAAAGAGCCTTATCATTATTAAAAGAGTTTGGACTTTCAGGTAAGGAAAACAAAAAACCATCCCAATTATCTGGCGGTGAACAACAAAGAGTTTCTATTGCAAGGGCTTTAATTATGAAACCAAGTTATCTATTTGCAGATGAACCCACGGGCAATTTGGATTCTATTAATGCGAGAATCATTATGGATTTATTTGTGAAAATCAATAATGAATACAAAACAACAATTATATATGTGACTCATGATGAAGATTTTTCAAAAATTGCAAAAAGAAAGATTGTATTAGTTGATGGAGAAATTCAATAAAAAAAAACCCGAAGATCTTTCGAGCTTCGGGTTCAGAGTTGTACGGCGATAGCTTATTGCAATAATCTCATAACCATTTGGTTCTTCACATTTGCTTGCGCTAACATAGAGTTCGCTGCTTGAGTTAGGATTTGGTATCTAGTAAAGCTAGTCATTTGCTCTGCCATATCCGTATCTCTAATTCTAGACTCAGCTGCTTGGATGTTCTCATATGCATTGAGTAATCCTTTTGCTGCGTGCTCTAGGCGGTTGTAGTAAGCTCCAAGATCGGCTCTTTGCTTAGAAATAACTCTTAGAGCATCGTCGCATAGACCAATTACAGAGTTAGATTTACCAGCAGTAGAGAGAGAGATGAAAGTTAAAACTGTTGGATTTCTTAGTCCCAAAGCAGCAGTATTCATAGTCTGAATATAAACTCTTTCTCTCTGGTGCATATTTGCACCCATATGGAACCACATACTTGCAGTTGGATTTAATCGACCGAATGCACCTGTTAGAAGCTTCATTTTATTGAATTCAGCTTGAGACGCAATTCTATCGATTTCGTCAACTAGCTGAGAAACTTCAACTTGGATCTGTTGTCTATCTTCTTCAGTATAAATACCGTTTGCAGATTGAACAGCTAGAACCCGAATTCGTTGTACGATTTCATGAGTCTCTTGAAGGTAGCCTTCAGTAGTCTGAATCATCGACATGCCGTCTTCCGTATTCATTTCAGCTCGTCTTAATCCTGATACTTGAGTTCTCATCTTTTCTGAAACAGCAAGACCAGAGGCATCATCCCCTGCTCTATTTATTCTCATACCTGAAGAGAGCTTTTCAATATCTTTACTCAACATTGCATCATTGTGCTTCAATGTTCTGTGAGCGAAGATCGCGCTTATATTATGGTTAATAATCATCCGGTTTCCTCCTTGAATCCGTTTGATAGAAATTTTGAAACATTCATGCCTTCCGTGGCTGTTTCAATACATGAATCGACCCAATACCAAGATTCAATAATGAACTTTTTTCTCTATTAAAAGAATAAAAACATAGTTCCATTTTAGATTCTATGTCTCTTCTTTAAAATTCCTGTTGACTCTGCTTAAATTCTTTTTAATCTTTACTTGAGGTTTCCATTGCTTAAACAAATTTATTTAGCCAATCCTAGGGGATTTTGCGCAGGTGTAAAATACGCGATTTCCTATGTTGATAAAGTTCAAGAAACAACAAATGAAAACGTTTACGTTCGTAAGGAAATAGTACACAATAGAAGAGTTGTGGAAGACATGCAGAAACGTGGAATTATTTTTATAGAAGAATTATCCGAAGCACCTGAAGGATCAACTGTTGTATTCAGTGCCCACGGTGTCTCACCTGCTGTCGTACAAGAAGCACAAAATCGGAAACTTAAAATTGGGGATGCAACCTGTCCACTTGTAACAAGAGTTCATAAAAAAGCACGTAATATGAAAGATACCCACCAATTTATCTATATTGGTCATGAAGGTCATGATGAGGCCATAGGTACTATGGGAGAGGCTCCTATGTTTCTTGTTGAATCTGAAGAAGATGTAGAAGCTCTTAAGGATAAGATAGATTCAAATAAACCTCTTACATACTTAATGCAAACTACTTTATCCGTATCTGATACCAAAAAGATCGTTGAAAAAATTGGTGAAGTCTTTCCATTTGTGGAACACCCAGCTAAAGATGATATTTGCTATGCAACAACAGAAAGACAGGAAGCAGTAGCTCAAATGATCCAGGACGTAGATGCTATGCTTGTTATTGGTGCTAACAATAGTTCGAATTCTTTACGCTTGTTACAATTAGCTCAAAAAACTAAACCACATTCATTTAGAATAAGTTCAGCTGATGAATTGAATATTCCTGAAATGATAGAACAAAATGGGATTGAAATATTAGGTATAACCGCTGGAGCCTCAAGCCCCCAAGTATTGGTTGATGAGATTTGTAATAAACTTAAAAACTGCTATTCAAATCTTAAAATTGAACTATATCCTGAATCAAGAGAAGATTCTATGAATTTTAAGTTACCCAAAAATTTAATTCAAATAAATTAATGAGTAAAGAAAATTCTGAAGAGGAAGAATTATATTCAACCATAAATTCGAATACACTCTTCGATAGAATCTTTCAGGAATCCCCTAGACCAATTCTAATATTAAATAATGTTAAGCACGATGAATTTAAAATATTATCTTTCAATAAGCAATTTAAGGATTTCTTTAGATTAAATGATAGCATAATTAATCAAAAAATAGATGATATTTTGAACTTTTATATTTTTAATAAAGTTCTTATTAATAAATTCATTACAAAATTAAAAAATAAGGAATTAAGTTTCTATACTTGGATAGAAGATAAAAATGGAGAACTACGTTATTTTCATCTCATATTAAATTACTTCAACATTTCATCTGAATTTGCTAATGTTATCAATATATCATTTATTGATTCGACAAAGGAATACGCGAAGAAGAATAGAATAAAGATCAATGCAATCATTGAGAAAACATTAAATAAAGTTTTTTTTATTACTTCAAATCCTATTACAGATCCTAAAAATGATATCCCCCTTCTAATAGATTCATTTAAAAAAGGATTTAAAGCTGATGCAATTTTACTTTATGAGTTTCGACAGTTATTTATAGATAGCGAAGGGGTGAGTCCTGAATTTATTATTCCTAAATATTATTCCGATCTAAGTAAAATCAATGTAGAATTCACCGATGCTATAATATTTACCGACTCTAAAGAATTTAAAGAATTTGATAATGTACATAAATCGCAAAATTTTTCGAAACAAAATATCATCTTCAATAAAGGAACACAGTATTTAATTCCCATCTTAGTAAAAAATATAATTATAGGAATAATTTTGATTCATTATGAAAATAAGGCCTTTGATAGCTTCCTTCAATCAAAATATATTTTCAGAATCTCAAGATTAATTTCAAATTACTTTGAAAGAGTTAAGTATAGAGAAGAAATTGCAATATTCGAACAAGCTTTTCAACAAAGCCAAGAGAGCATAGTTATAACCGACGGGAATTTAACACTGCCAGGTCCTCAAATAACCTATGTGAATGGTGCATTTGAAAAAATGACTGGCTATCGAAAAGATGAATTAATTGGTAAAACCCCAAGAATCTTGCAAGGACCAAAAACTGCTCGGTCCTTTCTAGATAAATTAAAAAAAACTATAGGTGAAGGAAAATCCTTTCAAGGTGAGACTTTTAATTATAAAAAAGATAGAACTGAATACAATATAGAATGGGCTATCTCTCCGATTAAAGATATTAATAACAAAATAACCCACTATGTATCAACACAAAGAGATATAACAGAAAAAGTAAACAGAGAAAGAGAAATTAACAAAAGGCTCAAATATGAAATTGGGCTTGCGGCTATTTCGCAAATATTACTTTATCCTAATCCTAGTGATGATGTATTAAATTTAGCAATTGAACAGCTTATGATATTCTCTGAGGTTACAACTATTTTTATAGCCTCGAAACAATTCAATTCAAAAAAATTCAATATTGAAAAAATAGAATCTAGACGCAAAGAGGATAGATCTCTATCTGAGATTTTTATTCCTGATACTTGGTTGCATAATTTATTAAATGAAATTTCCGTTATTTCTGATTTAAAAATTGCTCATGAAACAGAAAAGGTCTTTTTAGTAAATCACAATTATCATTCGATAATATTCTTTAATTTAAAGAACAACTCTCAATCCAAAGATTTTAAAATAATTGGCATTGCAGTAGAAGAAAATGATAGATTCCTTTCTGATGATGATATCTTATTATTAAGAACGGCTTCTAATTTAATAGCTGTATTTTTAGAGCGCTTAGATAATTTACAAGAAATCCAAAATCATAGAGACAGACTGCAACTATTAGTAGATGAGCGAACCGCTGATTTAATGGAAGCTAAACTTAAGGCAGAAGCTGCAAATAAGGCAAAGACAGATTTTCTTGCGAATATGACACATGAACTTAGAACTCCATTAAATTCTATCTTAGGATTTTCAAGATTATTAAAACCCAATGAAAATTTTCCAGACCAACAAAAATACCTTGACTATATACATAACTCAGGAATACATCTTCTGAAACTTATCAATGAACTACTTGATTTATCAAAAATTGAATCTGGAAAGTCTGAATTAGTACTATCAAAATTAGAAATTGTTTCAACCACAAAATTAAGTATAGAAAGTATGGAACCGCAAGCGAATAAAAAGAATATTAAAATAATTAGCGGATTAAACCAATAAGTGCAACAAATGACAGGTTGACTGGCATACCCCA
>JAKRSH010000018.1 GCA_022402465.1 Leptospiraceae bacterium
TTATCAGTATTTTCATACAAACCTTTAAACATCATTGTATATTGAGCCTTCATTACCCATATAAAGGAATAAAATTCTCTAGTGATATGTTGTTGCGCCAATAAAATAAGATCTCTTTGTTTTTGATCGACTATATGAGAAAGTTTTTCTGAATCTACTTTATACTTTGCCTGGTTTGGATCCTTATGCCTGCTTACCATAACTGCCATTCTCTCATTCCCAACCAAATCATTGCCCCCTCCACTAATCAGAAAAACATCTGGCGTATACGTAGTTAGCGCCTTTATGTACTGCCCTTCATAAAGTATATTTGTTATCCAGTCACCAGCATAGGCATCGGAATAAATAAGATAGTTATCGTTTTCTTCAAGCCAATCAATTATATCTTTAACAAAAATTGGAAAGAGAAACCATGAATCACCCTCTGCATAGATTCTGATATATTTTTTATTAGGTTTTTGATTTTCAATTCTCTGAAAATATTCATCCTGCCTTTGTTTAGTAATTTTATTATTCAGGCTTCCTATAGTTCCTGTATTAGCATTGGATATTCCCTTAAGGTCTTCTTCATTTAGATTATAGATACGTCTCACACACTCACGTAGATCTTTTAAAGCATTATCTACATCATATTTATCATTAGATGATTTATATGAATTTATTAACCTATTAAAATCTTTTGAATTAAATTCTAATGGATCTTTTAGCATCTTCTCAATTAACTTCATATGATTTTTCCTCTATTTCCTGAATTAGATAGTCTTTAGTTTACTCTGATTAAGGGAAAGGCTTATAGGATCCATCAGGCAACAATTGAATTAATTGAAAAGCAATTGGAACTTTTTTAGTAAGAGAACCATTCGTTTTAGAGGTTTCTATTTCTATTCCGCCATCCGCAGATGCTTGAATTTGACCATTACCCAAAAATATTTCCCCATTTGAATTAATTGAGGAGGAAGAAGCAGTATAGATTGCTCCGTGAAGAGCTCTAGAAATTAAGAATAAAGATTTACCTTCATGGATTTTTAAAATAGTATCTCGAAATTTATTATCCTCTTTCCATTTTTTATAAAATTTTTCATGGAAGGGTCCAAATGGGTTAAATGTATTATCTACCAAAGCATCATCTGAAGAACCATCTTCATTTGTTCCTGGTCCAACAATGAGAATTGTGTAATCTTTCCAGAATAAAAATAAATTCCCTGAGATTTTTCCAAAATTAATAAATTTAGCTGCTGTTGGTTTAGCATTAACCTTTAATTGGGTCTCAGAAACCCCTGAAAATGTCATCTTAAATGGAATAGAATTTTTATTATCAGGATCCTTTTCCCACAAAACTTTATCAATATTCAATTGAGCTCGCATAGCCTGATGACCCAGCACATTCAAAGGATTCACACACCTTCCATCAATTTTATTCATATCAATCGCAATGATAGATCCTTCTTGAAAATTTTGACCATGAACAGAGTAGTATAGACCTTGATTTTCCATGAGATAATTTAAATTCTTCAAGGCAGGGGACTTACATGCTATTAGCGAGATTATGAACAATAACAGATTGAGATTAATTAAAAGTTTCAAAGTGAGCTCCTTTTACTAAAACAAAGAATAGTTGATTTAGCAATTAACAGATTATATATATAATGTACTTTTTGTCAATTTTTTTTAAATATTAGTAAAATTTTATATAAAATTACTTTTTTAAAGTGACATAATATTACTTATAAAATTTAAAAAAACTTTTACTTTTATTCTATTGCTAGATCTTTGATTCGTATAAATCTTTTACTAAATTAATTAGCCCATTTTTATTCTTTATATCATAATACCAATTGTGATCAAAGTTTTCTATTACGACTTTATGGTGTGAGCTACCGATAACTAAGCTATGAAATTTTGTTTTAAGTTGTTTTGCGTTGGAAATTTGTTTTGTTAGTTTATCTGAAAGACGATCCATAATAAAATCAGAAACCATAAGAATATCTGCTTTATTAAAATTCTCTGTTTCGAGCATTTCCAAAGCTTTTTCTAAAGCAGGTAATGGATCTGTCCCACCTTCGAATGATAGCTTTAAAAATTTCACTAATGAATCTAACGAATTTCTAAAATCTGATAACTCTATCGTTTGAATTTTTGTTGAAAAAGATATAAGAAAACATTTTCTATTTTCAGTAAGTGCAATTTTAGTTAAGGCAAAACATATTGTCTTTGCAATTTGTTCAGGGGTACCTCGCATAGATGCACTTGTATCAACGCAAATAATGATAGGTCCTTTACTTTCCTCTTTTTCCTTTAATTGTTTTTCCTTTTGTTCAATTTCCTCTTTTGATGAAACATTTTGATTTCTAAATTCATAAGTTAAAAGTTTTGCTTCTGCAAACTTTTTCAAAAATATAAGCTTGGTTGCTGGATTTGCTAAAGTTGCAATTTCAACAGGAAGCATGCTGTTTATGTCGTTGCTTTCAGTTATACCAATGACTTCTCCTTTAGTTGCATGACGTGGTTTAAATTTCGTCTTGATAACTATCTTTTCGATTTCTATTTCTTCGAATTCCGCTTCCGCTTTTCTATATCGGCCAAGCATTTCAGCTAATGCATTAATTGCCTGATCATCTTCCATTACTTTTGCATAATACTTCAAGATTTCAAATCCAGAATTTTGCCAGACCCCTCCTGACAAATCCCACAGCCTGCCTAAATCTTTGGTGAATGGCTCTAAGATTTCCTTTAATTTATGAAACTGCTTAATCTTTTCATAAAGTTCATTAATAAATTCATTTCTAGCTTTTTCAATTTGCTCTAATTCATATTTTTGTTTCCTTTTAAATAATTCATTTTCCCAGTTTTTTAAAAAATTATTTTTTAAAACATTTGCTTCATCATAGGCTTGATTAATTTTCTTTTCTTTGTATTTTGGATAAGACTTTTTATTAAATGGTATATCTTTTTCGAACTTCTTAAATTCAGGACTACTTAGAAAATTTTCTATTCCATTTTTTAGATCCACCTTTCCTTTAGTTTGCTTCTTCAATTCACCTTGTATAATTCTCTCAACATCAAGCTTCTTATCAAATTTACTTATTTTATCTTCATAGTATGAAAAATTAATTTCATTATTTTTATATATTTCTTTTAATTTAATTTCTGTTTCTTTAAAATTCTGATAAAAGTCCTTCAGAGGGAGAGATCTTACCAGATTTAAGTATTCGCTTTCCTCATAAAATGGTTCATTCATTTTAATTTGCTTTTGAGTATTCCTTGCCCATTCAGAAATACTTTCAATTATCTGGGTGGCAACAATAGAGTTATCAGAAGAAAGTTTTAATAATTCAGGATGGTCGGTAATTTGATCTATTGCTTTTGAATAATTTTGAATCGTAGGTTCGTTAGGAAATTTAGTTCGAAATTCTTTATCTTTTTCATTAAGCTTATCTAACAAAGCATCAATGAGCTTGGATCTATCTTTCTGTTCGCCAATATTTCCAAATTTTTCGAAATTTTTTAATACCGGATTGGAGGAAAGCATTTTTGAAATAAACCCCTGAATTTCTTCTTTTAGTGGCGTTAGATTCTTATCTACCTCACTTATCAGTCTATCTATGTTTACCTCAAATTCATGTGAAACTACATTTCGTAAATCATTGAACACTTTAAAATGAGGATTCATTTTATCAATTCGATTGATGCCTTCTCCTATCTTTTCGACTAATCTCTCAAAATGACTTCTAGTCTCTTTATTAGTTTTTATCTTTTCCTTATTCCTATAAATATCATTTATTTCTTGAATTGAATCTAGAATAACATTCATAGATTTTCGAATTTTATCATTCAATTCCATCGTATTCTGCCTTAATTTTTTCTACTTCCAAAATTAAGTTTTTAAAATCTGCGATCTTTCTGTTTAATTTTTCGTAAATTATTTTAGAATATTCTTGATTAATAAATATATTTGATTCTAAAGATTCAGATTTTTTGGAAAGATAGCTTTCGATACTTTCTATCTGTTCCTTTATTAGCTTATTAAGTTTCTGAGCATCCTCGTCAAACACTTTTACAAGTTTATTGGACGGCTTTCTCTTTTGATTTTCATAAATAGTTTCAGTAGCTGTCTCTAAATGACATGTCGACCAACTATGATCAGCAACCATTATAGAGTTATCTTTCTTGTAAACAGTCATATTACTAAAAGCTTGACCATTAATATCGTATATTTTTAGTGTAACTTGCGATTGTGTAAGTTTTTTATATTCATCTATAGAGATTAAACAATATTGCGGGGCCGATTGCATTCCAACAAGCTTGTAATATTTTTTATGATATACTTTATTGACGACTTTCTCTTTAGGAATTTTTATGTTGGTCTCCTTCTCGACCTCTAACTTAAAGGTATTTATTTCTCTTTCTACATCATTAATATTAACATCGTAGATATACCCGAACTCGCGAATAGAATTTGCCACTATGTCTTTTGTTATTTCTAACTCATTTTCTTCGCTCCATAAGCAATGTTGAATCAAAAAGCAATCCATAAGATCAATTTCGTTACGACCATTTATAAATGCAGATGTTCTTAGAATTCGAATTATTTTTTTCCATCTTCGATCGGAAATATAGATTTCTTTTTGATTTTCTGATAGATTATGATTATATGCTTGGATTTTTTTTCGAATTGCATCAATAACATTGTAAACTTCGTCTGGAATCTTAATATTTTTAATTTCATTATCCCATTTATTGTAATCCTTTTCAGTGATCTTTATTTCATTTGAAATATTATCTATAGATGGATTCAAATCATCGCTAACCATTTTCTTAAAATTATCAACATTTTGAATTCCATTCACAACATATCTAATCAGGAATCTATCCCATAAGGCTTCCTGTCCTTCATCTTCTGCAGGCAATTCATTTGATGCTGCAATGAGTCCTCTTAATGGAACATTTTGAACTTCCTTTCCATTTTGAAAAATTTTCTCATTCAGCACAGTAAGAAGGGTGTTTTGAATTGATGGTCCAGCTTTCCATATTTCATCCAAAAACACAATATGTGAATCTGGTAAATAGTTATCTGTTATTCTCTTGTAATTATCTTTTTGCAATTCTAATACAGAAACGGGTCCGAATATTTCATCCGGAGTACTGAATCGATTCATTAGATATTCGAATGATTGAGCATTTTTGAATGCGAATTTCAGCCTTCTTGCAATTAAGCTTTTAGCCACACCTGGTAAGCCTAATAGGAATATACTTTCTCCAGCTAGAGCAGATAAAAGAGATAATTGTATTATTTCTTCTTTTTCAAATATTCCCTCATTGAGTCCTTGTAAAATCTTTAATATTCTTTCTCTAATAACCATAGATATCTACCTTAGCATTTAGTTTTTCTATAAACCAATTAATAATAAAACTAAATGACTGTCATGCGAAATAGTTATCTTGTTATCCGAATTTTTTTGAAAATAATTCTTTACTGAGCCTTACGCAATCCGTAAAGGGAGAAAATTATTTAGAGAAATATAAATATAAAAATCAAAGGAAATAGAAACAGAATAGATTTTGATTCAAAATAGAGGACGAGAAAAATAGCTAATTTCAGTCTAATTTAACTCTTGAGATGACAGAAATGGAACAATGTTGTTTAGTGCAGAACTAAATATCTTTTTATTGAATTACTATTTTCCTTAATACATCGATTAGGTTCGATGCGATTTCTTCTGCAAAATTTTTTGTTTCATCTACAATTTTTATTGGATAAAGATATCCAAAATCTGAATTTTCAATGAATGAAATAGATTTTAAAAACATCGGCGCCTTAGATCTAAAATCTTCATTTTCTATCCAATTATCTCGTAGTTGTATTACTAATGGAGTTTCCATAACGTTTCATGCTTCAATATATTGTCCAAACCAAAGAGAGCCCCAATCAAAATAAATTGTGTATCCATAAAATGATCTTGATTGCCCAGTTCTACCTACATTAAATTTTTCTTCGAGTAAGATTCCCTTAACTTGATCAACGGTGCCCCACAGCGAAAAAAGAAAATTTGGTATTATTTTCGAATTTAGCATTACTAAGTCATCCTTTTGCATTTTAATTAAATTAATATATCTACTATTGATAAAAAATTCCATGGACTGAGTAAGTAGATTGTTTGATTTGAATAGATCTATAATATCTTCCCATATTATGAAAATAGGTGTGATCCCATTCATATTAAGATATGAAATTAACTCTGATTCATTGGTCATTGCAATGCCTTTAGATTGGAATTGATTATAAATTTTTATTTTAAAATAATCTAATTTACATTTTAAGCATAAAAGGACTAAAAATTTCTTCTCAAAATCTTTCTTAGCCAATAAAATTTGAGTATAACGCCAGTATTGGTCATTTTGTGAAAATTCTGCCCAGAACTTATTTTCGATAATGATAATTAAATTGTCGTTTTGAATAACTAAATCGGGTATTCCAAAATTTTGATTGAAATCTTGCGTTGAAATTTCAAACTCCCATTCCTCCGTGTCCTTATGATCTGCAATTGATAAAAGGTGAGAATAAAAAATCTTTTGATAAATTGAAAATTCTGGATGATTTAATATATACGCTAATGATTCGGCAATTAAATTGTCATTCGATAGGCGTTCTATTGAATTTAAAAAATTAATATGCATGCTTTCGTTTTAAAACCGTAAATTGTCTATTTAAAATCTAACATTAATTTGGATAGCCTTTTTATAAAGTATTGAATATATCTATAAGTTCACCAAGATTAGTGTCATTATCAATCTCAATAATACTTTTTCCCTGCTGACTCTTTTCTCTTATCTCGATTTTGCGTTTTATATGATTGAAAACTAATGCATATCTCTTATTTACAACCTCAAACCATATCATGTTCGCAGTTTCACCTTGATTGGTTCTCGCTTGAATATTATCTGCTTTCCATACAACCAAGCCAATCAAAGGCAAGACAATCTTATATACAGATTTCGCATGATGATCAGCACGCTCCATCACTCCCGCTACATGTTGTTTTAAGAGCTCTATAGAATCAATATTCAATGCCATTTTATACTCCTTAATTGCAATCAATAAATTGATTGTACTTTATTTCATGTAATTAAACAAAATATTGATATTTTTTTTTTAAAATATATTCTTCATCAACCATAGATAGTACAATTTCTTGCACTTTTCCTAGATGGCTCTGAGTTGTAATTTAAATAAAGAAGTTTCCCTTTGGAAAATTATTATATAAATTATTAAGCATTAATCTATGATTTCCATAAATTTTCAATACACGAAGATGATCTTCAACAGGGTTAAGGGTACCATCAAGCTCCGATATTCTTCCTTTAGGAAATTTAATAGCTCCTTCCATTCAACTCCGCTATCTTTAACTTTAAATAGCTTTCTATTGCATTTTCAATTACTTTGTTTTTGATCTTCAAGTAAAAATTAATTTTAAAATCTTCTATTTTCAAATTCATAACATTTGGAAAAGATCTCAAAATGAACTCATATCATAACTTAGACACAATATTATCCTTCCAAGCCATCCTCTAACACTCCTCAATCGAATGATAAAGGGTTTATTCTATCAAAGTGTTGCCAATTTAGTAGCTCAAATTTTTTATTAATGTCAAGCGAATTCCTTTTTACGATCAAGACCAACCTAGTAGGATAGCAGTTGATGGTCATAAGCAAGTGTCTTTAAATACAAGTTACTGTTAGCACTAGATCGTTAAGCAGTCTAAGTGACTATTTGAAATGTGACTAAAGCTTGTAGTGATGAATCGAACCAAAAGAAATGATAATCTGAAATTATGCGTATTGTTTATTTTAATACCAATCGGCATATTGTCTCATTAAAATATCTTTACAAAAACCATCAAGCCCAGGAAATAAGTTTGCAAATGATATGTTCATTTTAGAAAAATCCTTAAATGCAGATTGTATATTTTCTTCACTTATCCTAATTTTATATTTTGTTAACAATTTATTATTTTGAGTGTTATATTGAGGTATCAAATTTTCTAAATTATTATCAATTGACATTGGAAAAATAAATCCACTTTTTTGTTGGAATGGCCTAATCGAGGGTCTTTCTAAGAATGAATAACCAATAATTTTTTTATGCTTATTATGAACTAGAATATCACTATTATATAGATTATAAAGGAAATTATAAGGATCATTATCTTCAATATTAAGTAAAAATTTATTAACTTCATCGATTAGTTTTAAAGATAATTTCCAAACGCAGGCATAATTACCTTTTTTGTTTATATCGGTAAGAGCAAAAAATGAAGCTATGAAAGGAGAAATTGAAAAATCAAGAAGCCTTGTAGCTGCTCCATGATGTTGTAAAATTGATAATAAATCAATATTAGAGCTTTTATGATTAACGATATTGAATTCTTTGGTAAATAAATGTAGAGATCTTCTCAAATAATTCAAATCATTTAATTCTTGGATAAAGGATATAGATTCATGTTTATCAACTTCATTACTTTTTCGAATTCTATAAATTGTTGGTTGTAAATCCCATAAATGGTTAGAATGTCCTCGAAAAACGATACCTAGACTATTAATAGTATCATCTAGTTCACCAAAAATATGATTACGAAAATCAATCCAATTTTCAAAAATTTCCTCGTCGTGTTCAAATTTATGTTCTTTTGTCATATTTTAAATTTTTATTAAATATTGTTTCTGTTAATGTTTAATTTTACATTAGTTTTGATAAATCGTAGTTTAAAATTCTAATTAAATCATTTAATTTACTAACAGGAATTTAGTCGAGCATATTATATAGTTTTTAAAATATCTATATCATTAAGTGATTAAGATCTCTGTGATGAGATCTGTATAAAGGCTTGACCCAAAATAAAAGGCATTTCGAATTTAAACGAAGGCTTGATTCAACTGAATCAACCTTACACGCTATTTCTCAATAACTTCCCAGTCTTCCCATTCTTTTTTTATTTTTCTATCAATAGAAGTTATACCGGTAAAATTGTGCAAAGTGCTATTTTTCATGCCAATATTCAATTTAACTGTATTTATTTTTCGGACATACAGCGAAGCAACTATAATCGGATTCTTAGCATTTAACAAATAACGTCCGTCATTTGTGAGAGATACATCGATATCAAACTTACTCCCCTGGTTAAACTTCTTTCCAACAGCTGCTGTTAGTTCAGAATTGAGTAAGGGATTTATCTCAGCGTTGACACACACTGAAATATTTAAACTTTCTATAATAACATCAGCGATAGTCAGGATCAATTTGATGCTATTTAGTGCTTCCCTTACCGAGCGTTAACGTCATTAGAGTCAATATATGATTGCCACCTGTATTGTCTTAGAAAGTGCACTGGTGGGTTATTTAAATAAAGTTTTGTTGTAACAACTTTCTTATAGTCCAGGATGGTACTGATTTTCAATACTTTTTGTATTTCTGGAAGAACGAATTTAGTGTTGATATTTGTTTCCTCTTTATGGTCAATATTTAGCTGGTCGCCTAAGGCCATACCAGCATATCCATTTATGGAAAGTCTATTGTAGCCTGTGGGTTAGCTTGAATACTTTATGCCTAGACAGTTCCATGTGTCGCAAATTATATTCTTTAATTGCGAAGCATCAATATAGCTCGTATTACGCCAAAATTGTCAGTCGTGTAACTAAAGAAATGAAAATCGCGAAAATCTTCACCTAAAGGTATTTCAACCTTCTCTTTCATAATATCCGAGTAGTTCTCATGAAAGAAAGACACCATGATAACAGATAAAATTAGGGACACTAATAAATGTAGTTTTTTCATCGATTTTCCTCTGTTATTGAGTATTTTTTAAACTAGAAATATAACTTTTTCTAAAAAAATCAATCTTTTATATTACAAATCTAATTTTCCCGAAGTGGTCTCACATAACGAGACTTTTAGAGCATACCGCCATAGCAATAAAAATGTCATTAGGCGTATTTGAAAGCATATCACTTTGGAAAAATAATACATACAGTTGCACGATGACCGTTGTCCATTATTGAAGTTGATTTACTCTCATAAGTCTTATTTTTATTTGACGTATAAAAATAACCAATTCCAAATTTGATACCCGAAGCCAATATATAATCTTGAAGTTGAGATTGTATTAGTTCCTCTCGAGTTCCTCTGTATTCTTTTTTTACTTCAAGGAGTACTTTCTCTTCATGGTACTCCATAGTAAAGTCTGGTCTGAATATCTTTTCGTTATAAGTGTATAATGGTTCTCTGATGAGATTAATTGAAGGGTCGGCTTTATTTATATAAGCTTCAAGAGATCCTAGTAACTCATGCTCTGTTGCAAATTCTCTATTTTCTTCTATGAAATTCGAAAAATTCAGCAAAATCTTTTCGCATTTTTCAATTAGTGAAAACGATGAATAATTAGGAACTCCTTTTATAAACTCAAGTTCTGCTTGGTTTAATAGTTCTTGTTCTTGTAAAAAGGTCAACCGTTCAATAATCTGATTGAGTAATAAGTTAATGAAAGATGATACACTTAAAATTGCTAAATAAGCTTCTTCTTCAGAGAAAAAAAGTTTATAATTGTGCGTAGAAGGATTTCGCCATTCTGTTCTGTAATTCTTGAATAGATCTAATACCCTTGAATGTAGTATACTGTTTTGAGAAAAGTATTGCTCGATTTCATTTGGTGTTTTCCGATTTGCGGATTGATCAGTTAAGGTTTCAAAGGCAATTTTCAATATACCTTCAAAGGCTTGATTTGTTCTGTATATTACATCTGTAAAATACTGTGGATCATTTTCATTTACTCCATTTTCGTAGAATTTTTCGGCGCGTTCAATATGCATTAGAACCGTTTTGACACTAAGTTTTTTTTCTTCGTTTTTTATAGAAGATATTTTGCTCTGAATTTGTTTTAATGTATCCAAATAATATCTCCTTTCACATGCGCTTAACTTTATCTTAATTTAACTTTAACTTCGATAATACTTACTCTTAAAAACATAGTTTAAAAATCTATTTGACTCGATTCGTTAATGCTTTGATAATTTTTTTTAAAGCTTTTTCTTGATCAATCATTGGAATAATCGATTCATGCACTTTTTCACGATTGTGTTGGATAGTGAATTTTATAATAAAATTTTCTTTAGGCAAGTTTTTTAACATAGTAATAAGTGTTAATCTATGATTACCATACATTTTCAAAACTCGAAGTTGATCATCAACAGGGTTAAGGGCAACATCAAGCTCTGATAATCTTCCTTTAGGAAATTCAATAGCTCCTTCAATAAAAATCCTGAAAGTTATCTTATCATCACCAATTAACTTTTCAATAATCTTTGTGTCATGAAAATAATCTCCTTTGAATTGAATTTGATCATAATAATTTAAATTCCATTCATCTCCGTTATCTTCAACTTTAAAATTAGAGTCTAAGGCTGTTTCAACTAGTCTTTTTTTGATCTCCAAATAAAAACTATTTTTAAACTCTTCTATATTTTGATTAATTTCATTTTTGATTCTTTTAATATCATTTGTTAAACTTTCTCTTTCTTCTTTTAAATCTACTAAATTGAACCTTTCGTTCTTATCTCTAATAATTGCCATACTATTTTTACTATTCCATTAAGTTATCTATTGCTCTGCTAATCTCAGATAGTCGTAGTTTAGCACAGATTTAACAATTTAATCGAGTTAGTATATTGAGGTCGATAAATTTTCTTCAGCACCGTGAAAAACAGGACAATTTTGACCACAAACAGGACAAAGTGCGTCTTTAACAACTGATTAATTTTAAGCAAAATTCTTGGTCAGTTAAGATAAACATCTGTTTGTCTTAACAATTGAATTAAGAGGAGAATTATCAATTTAACGAGGTTTATAGGGATCCTCTCCATTGAAATAGCGTCAGGTCTTAACAATCCTTCCCAATAGTTAAGGACGGGGTTAAATGTTTAATGTTGAATTATTAAGGCCGTCCTTAAATGTTTTGTTATAAATAAAAAGAAATAATTAAATAAAAAGTATAAGAGGGAGTAAATTTTAAAAATTCCTTTAGAAAATGACCTAGAACCTATCTTCAAAATATTCCAAATTTTATCCAGGATCAATTTCTAGGGGGTTTTGAGCCCTGACATATGATTAAGATAGTCTTGGTAGTTAGAAACCTCTTAAAATCGATTTAATGAGGTTCCAGATTTCTGAGTTTTTAGGTGATGCTTATGACCTGGATCAATAGTTAAGGGTCTGTAATCAAAAGGGAATTTAGTGCCATTCTTAGATTTTAGTTATTAATATTTTTTTATGAAAGGAACAGACCTGCCATCATTTATTGAACCAAATTTTATGTTAGTCTATTCCTCATTAGTTTATCACTATAATTCGCTTTGAACTCTGAAGAAATCAAATAATTCAATAATGAATGAAGATGCTCTTCATTGAAATTTTAACAAAAGCTTAATTGCATAGATTCAGATCTTAGAATCCCTTTAAAGCATTTTGAGCGGGTTTACCAAACTCAATATACAAGAAGCTTATATTTCTTTCGACAAACCATTTCCTTAATGCTTTCGAAGTAAATTCTGTACCGTTATATGTAATTATTGCTTAGGGTAGTTCAGGAAATAATTCCAAGAAGCGTATCAACCTTGTAAAATATATTGAATATTCGGTAGATAAAATAACATTCTCTCATGAAGAACATCGATAGCTCATACTTTATTTGGTTTTTCTGATATTAGGAGTGAATTTTCACCTTCTAATTTTCGTTTCTTTTTAGGTTTTTTCCTAATTTTTAAGCCTCCTAACAAAAATATTCTATATACTTTCATATGATTAATAATCCATCTAGCTTTAGGCATAAATTTATAAATCATAGTATAATCAGATCGCTTAAGTTTAAAAGCGAGTCTTCGTATTTCATTTACGATAACCTCATTCTCAATTGTTTGCATATTTTAAAAGGAAGATTTTGAGTATTCCAAGAGCCGGAAACTCGGTCTCCTCGAAAAGTCTTCTTTGTTTAACAGATCGATTGCTCTTTGTTTAATAGGTCTATCTAAATTTTTTTTCTTAGAATGTTCATGATCTCTTGAATTTCAAGTGCCATATTGGCTATTATCTTCTTTAATTATGAATTCTCTCATTCCATTTCTTTCATCTTCTTGATATCACTTAATTCAAGTCCGCTGTATTTATTTCGCCATCTATAAAAGGTTTGTTCCGTGATTCCATACTTTACTTCAAATTATTGGTGGAAAACTAACTGATCAATTGGTTGAATATATGGGGGAGGTCATGTTTTTTAAAAAATTGTCTATTTTTGTTTATTCTTCTTTCCACTTCCTATAACAATAATAAATATAAAAAGCATCAATAAGGTCGAGCTAGAAAAAAGAAAAAGCAAATACCAGTATTTCTCCTCTTGCTTTTGTAAAGAAACTCTAATCTCTAATAACTCCTGGTTGTAGAAATTCCACTGATCGATGTTATCTTCTTTGGCTACATCTTGAACTAAAGGGGATAATTTAGATTTTACTATTTCTTTATTATCTTTTAGGATTTTATTTTTCATTTCTCCAAGCCTTTCTCTTACCAATGGATGGGTGCTCCATCGACTGGATGCTCTTTGAAACAAATCGTAGGATGTTTTAAAGTTTCCATTTTTATAATTGAATTCAGCTTCTTCGATCCATATTTCTGTTTCTAGTAATTCATATTGTGGAGAGCTTTCGGAATAGATAGAGCTATTTGTTAATACATTCTTTGCTTCAATAAAATCCTTTTTATTGATGTAGAATCGAATTAAGGATGAATCCTTATCCAAAGATTGGGAGCGTATTGAATCAGATGAAACACATATAAAGAAGATAATAACTAGGATAGTTATGAATGATTGATTTAGAAGTTTAGATTTTCTTCCTTGGATCAATAATTCTCTTTGATTTATTCCTTTTATCACTTTTATTTTCATTGTATTACCGATTAAGAATGAGAACTTTGTGACCAAATCTCGCTCTTGGCATTTTTGTAGAGAGGCTTACCCAAGGCACCAGTCCAGGGTTGGAAAGATCAAGTGCATATACTGAATCAACAGGTAAATTGATTTCTGTAGCTCCTCCAAAGAGGTAAACCTTTCTAGAGAGATAATCAACTTCCATACTAGGTGCATATAGAGCAACGGGAAGATTAGAACCTGTAACAAAAGTATTGCTATTCGTTCCTAGTATAGAATATTCATATCTGTTGGAAGAAAGTATAGTATCTACAGGTTGCAAAATATTGGTTGAGGTTGAACCACCTGCTACAAGAAAGATAGGAAGATCATTTGGAAAAGGGTCAGTAGGTCTGGGCTTATAGCAAGCTGAGGCTAGACCATGTCGTGCTATGGAAATAGATGCTTCAATTTTACCTGTAGTAGAGTTAGAAGAGGGTATGAAAGCATCTGAAGTTGTCTGTGCTGTTCCATCTGTATAAAATCTTCCACCTGTGAATAGTATTGATCCGTTATATGTGCAGTAGCCTAGGTCAGTCCTAGGGAAGATTGCAGTAGAGGAGAGGTAGTTATTCCAAACTCCACTTGTTCCTAAAGATGGATTGAATCTATATACATTGTTTAATAATGTACCTGTTGTCATATCAGAAGAGGTTGAACCTGATATTAGAAATATTTCATCATCAATAGAGCCGACAACTGAACCTTGCAAATTAGAAGGAATGCTAGCAAGAGTTGACCACTTATTTTCTAGTGGATCATAGACTTCTACTTTAGGACTAGATACTGAACCAACTCCTCCAGGAGCTAATATCAATCCACCTATCACATAGATTTTACCTTTGTGTGAAACAATTTGAGCGTTTGCTCTTGGGGTAGGAATTTTCGTATAGGACGGATACCATCTTTCATTTACTGGGTCATAGAAGTCGATGTCTGCAATTGAAGTTTTATCAGCTCCAATTCCACCAACTATCCAAAATGACCTTTGGAATATATCGTTAAGACTTGCAACAGTTCGAAAAGTTGCAGGAAATCTAACACTCGATTCTTGCAATCCGCATAAAGGAATGAATTGTATGTCAGTATCCGATGGTAAACCTGGCAATACAATATAATGTTCAATGGATTCGAATATAGAGCTAGTAAGTTTATTTCCTGAGCCGTTATAGCTGTAACCTACGTAAGCAGGAACAGATGCAGAGCACTTTATATAAATGATTGCAGAATTTTCTGATACACTTATAGGAAAAAAGAACTCAACCTTGGCTTCCTCAGCATTTGAACCTGAGGTAAAAGCATTTGAACCACAATATTGAAAAAGTAGTATAAATAAAATTAAAGTATAATGTAAAATTTTTTTATAGAATTGGATATAGATTTGATTGAAATTATAGCAATTGAAAGTGAAGGAAGAATTTGTAAGACTTAAAAATTTCTTAATCGAGTTTAACATTATAATCTAACTCCTGCACTAAATTCTATTCCTAATGAAGGAATTACTTCTTTTGGTTCAAGATAAAAGTTAGATTTCAGGGATGATCTAAGAAACAAACTAGACCAACCTGAATATTCATACATTAACTCAAATGTTGTGAATGGGTTTAAACCAGACCTAGTATCGCCTGATCCTGTAGGAACCTTATACTGAAGGTTAGCTAGACCTAAAGATAGACCGTAAAACAAGTGATGGTATTTGTCTTCTGAATCCCAAAAAGGATGAATTGCATAAAAACTGGACTGTGCAATTTGTAAGGATGACTTAGGGACAGATTGTAAAAGTTCCATTCGAAAACCACCCATCCAAGCTCTCCATTGAACAAAGGCAGGTTCAATAAATAATGAAACTCCAACTAGTCCTACAGTATTCTGAGATAAAGGAGGAATAAAAACATGAAATGGTGTTGAAATACCTATGCGAGTCTCAGGATTTTTAACCTCCTCAAATAAATACTTTCTAGGAAATTCAGGAGAATCTTCTTTTTTAGGGAAAGGAGGATTTATAGATGTCTTTTTTAGATTTAAAAAACCTAATTCGGTTTTTAGAATGAATTCATTTTCATTTTCTTCAACATAGATGCCTTTTATGGAGCTTCCATCTCTTAATGTGACTTTAGAAACCTTGTAAGATTCATTTCTACCCTTTTTGCTAACATCATAGAACTCTAAATCCGTTTTTGGAACTTCATATATTTCGTTCATATAACTAACTTTGATAGTTTTTTCAGTTTCATTCATTAATGTCGCAAAATATATGTTTCCTTCCTTAAATCTTAGTTCTACTGCATTCAAAGACGTTGAAATAGCAGGGAGTAAACTAAAATATAAAAAAAATAGCAGGATGATGTCTTTTTTTCTTGATTTTTTCATATAAAGATTATTACAGTATATTTCGGAACTTTACTAACGTAAATTTAATTGTACATATTGTACGAATTAAAAAAGTTTCAAATTGAAAAATTATATGAAATTACTGTTAAATCATTCTCTATCCATCTCTTTAAGATCAAAAGTGCAATTTTTTGGACTAATTTCTTTAGTCTTTGCTAGTATATTTACATTTGGATTCATTTTAAGTGGTGAAAAGTTGCCAATGGCACTTCCAGGCTATCAGGTGGATTCGAACGGAAATTTAACTATTTCTATACCGTTAGATATTCCTTCAGGAACTAACGAGCTACAACCTGAATTAAGCTTTCAATACCATTCACAAATGGGAAATGGGTACATAGGTAAAGGTTGGTATTTAACTGGTATAAGCTCCATTCGTCGAGAAGGAGCAAATTCTTCCATTATTCCTGAATCTTATACTCATTCAGAATCAGGTGATTTAGTTTATCACTCAGGTTCATCTGGATATAGAAGTAGAAATGAGTCTTTTCAAGTATGGAAGCCTAGTGATTCTTCTTCAAATCCTAATTCATGGATAGAAGAGGGATCGGATGGAAGTCTTAGAATTTATGGACAGTCAGGGGACAGTGTAATTCTGGGCAATGATTCTTCTATTTGGGAATGGTTTCTATCAGAGGAGCGAGATTCTCATAACAATGCAATTTCTTATGAATATACGAACCTCGCAGGAAATCTTTATCCTAGTAAAATAATTTACTCTAACGGGAATCGAACAATTGATTTTATCTATTCTGAAAAGACAGATATTGGTCTATCGTCTTTACCAAGAAATTATAAAAATCGAAGGGAAAGTGCAAATGCCCATCTTCTAACTGAAATACAATTTAGCTCTATGGGAGAATTAACACATTCTTATCGTCTTTCTTATAATTTTAATTCTAAGACAAAAGAATATGGTTTAGATAAACTAGAGTATAGAGGTGATTCTCTATTTCAAACCCATGAGCCATTGGTATTTTCTCTATCTCCTAATTCTAATAATCTACTAGATAGTAATTCTGTAAGCACTAAGTCCGATGGGTATGGCGGAAGTATAGATTTAGTTGATAAGATGTTTGAATTATTGAAAGAAGCACTATTCTCTGCTTATGCATCGAGTCAATTTAAATCTCACCAAACAGCGAAAGTTCCAAAATACCAAAGAGGATTTAATAAAACTTTTGGAAAAGCTTTAGGTATCAAAACTCAATCCTACGACTCAGGAGGTGCAAGTGAGATTCCTTCTGAATATTTATACACGGAGACAGAACTTTTAGGTCAATATCCACTTCCGAACTCGGCAAGGAATATGTGTTTTGTTGGTGAGATTGCTTGTTTATGTAGTTTATTTCCTACCTGTCCTTTTGTAGCTAGAGAGCATTGTGGTCGTTATGTGTTTTTTGGGGGATTAGATGCCTGTAACAATGGAATCAAGTCTCCAAGTCCTGTTACAATTCCAACTGATTTTGATGGGGACGGAATATCTGAATACACTAGAATCCTAGGCAGGATGCAAGAAGATAGTGTTCTAATTAAATCTGTGAATTATGCAAATGGCAACTCGGATTCTGTTCTTGGAAGTTTCAAGTTCAAATACAACACTTATTTCGATACAGGGGACTTAGACGGGGATGGACGAACTGATATAGTCTTTGAGAGAAATGGAAAATTAAATGTCTTATATTCCAATGGTGGAAGTCTCTCGGCATATGGCTTTGATCATGTAAACATCAATCCAGCCTTACAAAACTACCGTTTGTATGCACCATATACTCCTGAGAATTATATCGTAGATTGGAATGGAGATGGAAGAGACGATTTTATTCATGTAACAAATGGTAGTCTTGAGGTTTATTTCTCAACAGGAAGAAGCTTTACTGAAAAGACGGTTTACTCTCTTGCTGGAAGGCATAGTATATTACATTTAACAAAAGATAAAGACCCATTTAAGATGCACCGAGTCAATCAATTTATAGATTGGAACGGTGATGGTCAGATGGATCATGTTATGATTCGTCGAACAGACAATGTGACAGCTTCTGATGCAATCACTAATCTTAGAGCAACTCATGAGGCTCAATTAAATGACAGGAAAGGAGAGTTTAATGGTATAGAAAATGAAATTAGGTATACATTAAACAACCCAGGAGCTGTAGATTCAGGTAGAAAAGATTATCTAAAAAATCTTCTTTCACCTGACGACGGAGATCGTGACTTATTCCAGAGAATTGTAGACGGGAGTGAATCAAATACCTCAGAAAAATCAGAACGTCTAGTTGCATCATTTAATAAGCATACAATAGCTCCAAGAGTTGGAGATTTATTACAAGATCAAAAAAACCAAATGGATCAGCTTATTGATTCATTAAAGAACCAAACGTATTCACCAGGTAGTTATGAATTAGTAGTTACACTCTTTCATCCAAGCAATGGCTCTGTTAGTCAATATGCTATAGGCTTAGAAAGTGTAGGTGCTGTCGGATTTAATTGGCTAATGGATGTTAATTCCGATGGGCTTCCAGACTTAGTATCTTTACAAAATGGTGATTCTCATAAGAACCCATACATTGAAGCAAGCACTGATCCAAATACTCTCACCTCAACATTTAAGACGAAAATCAATACAGGTGTTGGGCTTACAGGTGAAGTTCATACAGGAATTGCTCACAAGATTTCACCAAAGATTGGATTCCAGATTGCGGATATCAATGAAGATGGATATATCGATATACTTTTACCAGATCATGGAGCTTCTCAGCTTGTTGCATATCTTGGAAATGGATTAGGAAATTTTTTCAATTCTGATCGGGCTATTTCATTAGAAACTTTTGAAGTGAATAGCATACGAATGGAAGATCGAAATAAGGATGGTAAACCTGATCTATTCTACCAATACAATAGAAACTCCGTAACAAAAGAAAAATTAAGTCAATCGTCTCTACCATGGGGGCAAATCACAAAGGTATCTGATGGTAAAGGTGGGGAAGTAGGAGTAAACTATCGACTCAAGAAAGATTTTCCACAAGCGTATATTGAAGCAAATCGAAGTTATGATAATGGAATACCAAATCCATCTGCTCAGTGGTTAGTAGAAAAAATTTCAACAAGAGCACATCCAACTACCCCACTTGTAGAAGTTGCCTATGACTACCGCAATCAAAGATTTAAACCTGGTGATGATGCTACTTCAGCTAACCTGGGTTTTGAAACTCAGATTCAAAAAGTGTCAATCAACGGCAATTTAGAATCGGAAAGCACAATTGTTTTATCTCAGAATCCAAAATTTGCAGGAATGCCTGTTCACCAAGAAACAAGAACAGCTACTGGACAACTGATACAGCAAAGCATAACATCCTACCAACAAGTAAATCCTACCTCCGTTACTCGGTTGAACTTACCATTGAATGCTACTTCCTACGCATTCGAAAATGGAAGTTTAAAAGATACTAAGACCCAAGCCTATACTTACGATCCAAACTATCTTTATTCACCTACGACTATAACAGAAACATGGAATGGAAGAACCACTGTAAAACAAACAGTATACACCAACCAAGGTTCATTTAAAGCTCTTCCAATAGAGGAAACCGTAACTATAGATGGAACACTAGTAGCACATACGAAACTAACTTTTGTAGGGTCTGATGTAGCTAGTGAATCTAAATTAGTTTCTCCAGGCAAATGGTATGTTCAAAACTTCACCTACGACAGCCTAGGTAATGTCATCACTCAAACCGACAACCTAGGAAGAAGCCTGAGCTATAGTTACGGCGGAACCACAGGCTCCCAGCCCATAGAGGCAACCAATGCCCTAGGACAGAAAACGAAAACAGAGTATGACCCAAAGACAGATGAAGTAATTCGAACAATTGATGCCAACAACCAATTCTTAGAAAATAAGTATGATGTGTATGGAAGAAAGACAAAAACTTCACTAAATGGAACGAAAGTCGAAAGTTATCAATATGAGTTTACAGGTAGCCAATACATCACTACCAAAACCCTTCACACCTACGAAGGAGACACCTGGACAAAACAAATTTCCGACAAAGAGGGTAAGACTCTAAGGTCAGAAGCACTTGTCACAACGGGGATCACTCAAACTGAAGAGACTATATACGATGCAAAAGGGCGAGCTATCCAAAAAAGCCATAGCTACCTAACAGGCGAAACCCCTACATGGACTATTACTGAATACTATACATCTTCCGAAGATAGCAACCAAAGACCCAAGAGAGTCACGGCAAATACAGGCGAAATCACAAACCTAGTGTATACCCCAACAACTACTACCATTACAACTACTAATGAAGGAGAAACAATTCGAACAGAAACTTTAACTACTGACGCTTACGGTCAACTCATCACCAAAACCGTTCAAGGGGAAAGTATTCAATACGAATACAATAAACAAGGAAAGCTAACAAAAATATTCGATCCAGCCAATGGAACCACTTCTATGAGCTATGACATAGGTGGAAGAAAGATCAGCCAAACTGATCAAAACTCAGGAACCACTACATACACCTACAATGTAGCAGGGGAGATGCTTACTCAAACCGATGCAAGAGGACTGACTCAAACATTTACAACTGACAACTTAGGAAGAATTACTAAAATTCAACCCTCTAACTCAGAACCAGCCATCGAATACATCTACGACCAAGGCAATCAACTTTCTAGTAATAATACAATAGGTAAATTAACCAAGGTATTAGATTCTACTGGATATACAGAATATGCCTATGATGAAAGAGGTAACAACATAGCTGAAAGAAAAATCATAGACGACTTGACAGTAAATTTCTCAAGAAGCTATGATGCATTAGGCAGAATGAAGAAGATGAAATATCCTGAAGGCACTGAGATAGAGTATATGTATACCAATACAGGTCAGATTACATCCATTCTCATGCACTCTCACGATGGAAGCTACCGCAACCAACCTGTTGTTCAATATATAGGTCCTGTTCAAGAAGACAACAAGCTCATAGTCAAAAGAAAGACAGGGAACAATGTTGTAATGGACATAGAATATGATCCACTCCGTAGAAGACCTAAGTCCCTCAAAACAACACTAGCCGAAGGACAAACTGAACAGAATGTGGCATACACCTATGACAAGAAAGGCAATATATCTTCTATCACAGACAGACTCAATGAATCAAGAAGCCAAACATTCGAATACGATTCTCTAAACAGAGTAACGAAAGCGATCGGAAAATATGGAACCGAAGAATACAACTACCACAAGAACGGTAACCTTTTGCAAAGAGGACAGTTTGCACTCCAATACACTAACCCTAATCATATTCACGCTGTAACTAAAGTATCTAGTCTACAAACAGGCGATACCAACTATACCTATGACACAACTGGAAATCTCATAGAGCGTAATGGAGATGTATTCCGTTATAACTCCCAGAACAAACTCACTGAAATAACCACTGCAGGCGGAGACGTATTCCAATACAGCTACGATGCTTCTGGAAATAGAATCAAGAAACAACTCAAGAACGCTAACACAACGACCTACAACTTCAATAACCTCTATGAAATCCACCGATCTCCAGGAGAACCAGAGAAGCATACAATGTATATCCCTGGAATTGAAGGAGATAAGGTAGCACAGTATACACGCAGTGATGCACTGTTAGTCCAAGCTAACATCAATGAAAACAGATATGCAAGTATCTTCCAAGATAATCCAGATCAAAACTCTATCTTTGATCAGAGAAGAAACTACCTAGAGACTAAAGAAACAGTTGTATCACTATTTCAAGAAATTGAATCCGACATAGCACTGGTTCTATTCAATATACCGAAACCAAAGTTACTTACAGACAACTATCAGATGCTACCTAGTATGAGAGTCCTCATCTGGTTGCTTTCCTTTGGAGTTCTAGTCTATTACACACTAACATTGAATACCCATGAAGCATTTGCTACTAGGAGACTTCGCCTAGCAACATCCTTCGCTCTGTTTCCTTTCTTCTTTGCAACATCCGCAGGTTGTAGTCCACTCTTCTTTGGTGGGGCACAGGGTGAAGAGGGAACACCACCTTGGCTTTTGCTAGCAGCCGTTCCTGGAGATACACCATCCGTATCGGATGAACCCACCTTCTTTGGAGGCGGTTCTGGTAGTGGAGCAACAACCACGAACTCAGCACGAATCACGGGAATGTATTTCTACC
>JAKRSH010000019.1 GCA_022402465.1 Leptospiraceae bacterium
ACCCAGATAAATTTGAATTCGAAAATAGTGTCAACTAAAACGGGATCAGGGCAGAGTTTAAAAAAGTACCCAAAGATAATGTAGTTTATTAGTCATTTTGTAGGGGATGTATTATTTAAAACAAAAAGCATTTGGATAGGTAAAATTTAACTAAAGGATGATTTAGATTACAGCAATACGATCAAGAACTTTTTCTCACATATAGTCATAGTAGACTTTAAGACTATTGACTACCTACAATACATAGTTTGGAAGCTAGTTTTAAAATTTAAACACTTGTATGTAGCTGTTGAATCTATCATATTAATCGGTGATTTTAGAAGTAGAAAAAAACGATAGTCGATTTCTTAAACAATTGTATTCTAAGCCATAGTGGATTTTTTCTTCAATAGCTAACATTAGGATTTCCCATATGCTAAGACTAATTGACCTAGCAACAATACATTCAGGATTCAAGATACACGAAAGTGATTATAGACAAGCAGGTGTAAGAGTTCTTACTGCAAGTGATATAAAAGACTTCAACTCTATACTCATAACTGAAAATAGATTTGTAGAGCCTACGGATAAGAATGACAAGCATCTACTTGAGCAAGGTGATATTCTCATGGTAAGTGTCGGTAGTAAGGTAGGTAATGTAGCAATATTTCAGGGTGATGAACCAACTATAGCTAATCAAAACCTATTAGTAATAAAGCCCTTAGATGATCCACATGAGCTACTAGACAAGCTTGTAAAGAAGAAGAGCAGGATAGTGAAGCTATCAAAAGGTAAGGCTATGCAATGTATAGTTATTAAGGACTTAGGTGAAGTGGAGCTGTGAAAAAACTCTAAAAGTAAGTAACTTATGAGAGCAGTTTATGGTAGGTCTAAAAATTTGAATTTAAGGTAGAGGATTTTTTGACCTATATAATCCATGAGCACACTTTAAGAACTTCTGAGATGAGCTTAAGGTAAATTCTAATTCAAGAGAATATAATATATCTTATTTCATTAATCTTGAAATTCTAAGTCCAAATTCAGAAATTTTATCATTTCCGACCAAATTACCTGCATTTGTAAGGAATGGGGTTATACAAAGAATCGTTTTTCCTGTGTTGATTTTCAACCAGAATAAATTATCATCACAAATCCTGTCAACATTCATATTATGTGAGAAATCTATAGCAGACAGTCCTTCAAAAGCCATTAAAAAATCCGTTAAGTATAGTTTACCGACACAAATAATTAATTCTGGATTGTAATCATTTACTAATTTTTGAAAATATGGAAAGCGATTTTTCCAACACCATAATTTATAAAGATTTTTGTTTTCTAATCCAGTTTTTGTTTTCCAACTGCTATCCCAAAGTGAATCACTCGTAATTTTAAAACTAATTGGGTATAGGTTCAACTTAAAATAATTTGAATTTTTTTCAAAAGGTATTATCTCCTTAATTATTTCTTTATAATTTATGGAAAGTAATTCTTTTTTTGTCTCTATGACAGATAGTAATTTGAAGGCATTTAAATCATAAGTATTTTTTCTATTTTCATTTTTTAAAATTCTTTGAGTATCTTCATGAGTTCTGAATGGAATAGAATTTTTTAATTTCAAAAATTCTTCTTTAAAATTTAAGGTATTAGGATTCTGACCTCCCCCCCACTCAATTCCGCATAACCAAATTTTACCTTTTAAATTGCCTCCATCACATCCAGAATGAATTGAAGCCCAATCGATAAAATCCTTATTTATTTCCATTATTAAATCTCCTTTTGAAGGTTTACATTAAGATCAATTAACTATTCACTATCGTCTATTATAAAAACTTATTTTCAGTAAAATATTTTTTTGTATTAATTCCAGAGAATCGATCTTTTACCAAAAATATTGTGTAGTCTCAGTAAATTTGTATTTTAAGTATAATTTTTTCTATTAGTATTTATTTCGTTAAATACTAATTTTACTGCGATACATTTTTGTAAATATTTATTAGTTATAAGTCTTTGAAATGTTTCATTGTAGTTTAACGAAATTATTCTAAAGTAAATATGTAATATGACTAGGCTAGATAAATGTAAAGCGATCAATTAATAGTTATTAAGCATTTAAGTGAAGTGATATTAAGTTGTAGAGAATTCAAATTACACTAAACAAATTTTTTTGCCTAGGTAGTTCAATCTGATGTATCGTAGTATAAAGGCTATTTATAATGGAAGAGTATCAAAGAAAAACAACAATATTTACTAAAGTCAACTTAGGTATTTACGTAACTCTATTATACTTAAGCTAAATTTATCTACTTATTCATTTTTTAAATCATATTTAAACATTATCTCATCTATTTCGATTGATAAATCACCACTTCAATCAAGAAGTGCAATTTCTAAATAGAAAATTTTAGTATAGAA
>JAKRSH010000020.1 GCA_022402465.1 Leptospiraceae bacterium
TGTTCTCCTTATCTTATTGTCGAAGAAGACTTACACAATTATTTAGATACTTCCGATACAACTATGATACTCTTGCTGGTGGAGGTGTTACTCTAGGATACTCAGAAACTGACAGCGGAACCTCTATCATCGATGCGATCAATGGACAGGTTTCCTGGAATGCCAACTACGGATTCCAAGGAAGTGCTGATATCTCCTTCAATCCTGAAAGGTTGGGGCAGGTAGCGAAAGATAGCTGGGACTATCTCAAGCAAGTCGCCAAAGGATTCACCAATTCTATGGATAATGCTATGGACGACCTTATGAATGGTGTTGGCTATGTCTTTAGGGGAAGGGATGATGAAGAAGGAAGCTTGATGCAGGATCTGTTTGGTCATACAGATGAGTATAAATTCAAAAAATATTGGGCAAGTTTATCCAAGGAGGAAAAGTTCAATATGCTTGCTGGACATTTTGATCGAAAGGATAGGCAGGTTAAACCTAAAGGATATTCACCTGATCAGGATAACAGTGAAATAATTGATCCAGAAAAATTTGGTACCTTAGAATATCTGCTTAAATATCCAAGAAAATCAAAAGACTCAGAAATCTTAAATAGAAAAGCAGTTCTAGAAAAAGCACGTGAAAAATTTTCTGATAAAGATTTAGATGATTTTTATAAAAATAATAAACCAAAGATTATTGAAATAAGTGAGAAATATGGCGAAGCGGGTGTTAATGACTTTTTAAAGGGGGCACTCATAGGAACAACAGGTACAATTGCAGAAACAATCCTTTCTCCATTAGAAATGGTCTCCTCAGATATGAAGAAGAAGCCACTATCTGAATCAGAGAAAATGAAAGCTACTAAAGATTTTTTCGAGGGGAAAAGCGATGCATTCATTGAAGGCTACTTAAGAGCCAACAATATAACAGAAAAAGCAATTATAGTTGGTGGAATATATTCACTTGCCAAAAGTGTTGCTAAGTCAACATTAGCTAGTAGAAAAAGTGATACTTTTTTTGGGAATGCAGATTCCTTTAAATATAAAAAAACATTCTTTAATGAAAATCCAACTTTAAAAGGCAAAGTTGTTGTCCACCATGCTGTTGAACAACAAATCCTAAATAGATATCCAGGTGTCGTGAGTCCACAAGAAATGCATTCACTAAATAATCTAAGAGGTATACCTATTGCTTTAAATTCAGATATACATCTTAGTAAAATCAGAAAAGATTGGAATAGATTTTATAAAAATAATCCTAATCCAACAAAAAATGATATAATAAATAAAGCTAAAGAGATAGATAGATTATATGGAAACTATTTTCTACCAAAGAGGTAATTTATGAATTATTATAGTTTTGAGCCTGAAGTAGCTTGTCAACTGGGCGATAAATCAATATTAAATTCAAGCGTCCACCCTCCAATCGTAACAAAATTACATTGTGTATTTGATGGTTGGCTTGGTGATGATATAATCGAAGTATTTCCTTGCTATGTTATAACTGAGAAATTCAAAGAAGGGATAATAAAATATAAACTGTCTGGTTGCTCTTTTGAAGATGTGATTGTTTCAAGATCTGATATATTTAAAGAACTATATCCAAATAGAAATTTACCTAATTTTTTTAGATTAATAGTAAAAGGAAAAAAAGGTGTAGACGATTTTGTGATTTCAAATGACAATATTTTATTAGTTTCTGAAAATGCATATAGCTCATTGAAGAGATTTAATTTAGAAAATTGTGATATTGAATCAGAGTGAGCCTCTGAGGCTCGCAAAAACTAATTCATTGAATGAATTGTCCTTTTACATTAAAGGGTTCAACTTATAAGCGTGATTAAGAAATGGAAAAAAATTAAATAAAAAAACAATTATACATATTTCTCTAATTGTTAAGATATAGTTTATTAGTATCGGTTGAATAAAATAGACTATCGATTCAAAAAAATCGCATCTACTTTCTCGTAAGATTCCCGATTAAACATTCTAGTTAATGCTTTGTTTAATTTATGTTATATTAAGATAAATCCCAACCCTAAGAGGACGGATTGGGATTCCTACCGCTTGCGAACAAGATCTCGGTTTACCCTTTCTCGTCGCACCCTGGAACATCCTGTTCCAAAGTGCGAGAAACGACATCCATGTCGTTTTGACTCGAAAGGGCAAATCCTCGTTTGGTTTGAATTCTTTTCTATACTAAAATTAAATCATTATCTTCACCCGCACCCCAGACCCAGCACCATTTTAAGGCATTAAATTAAATCATCTTATCCATATTTTATTTAATAAAATGGTGCTGGGAGAGCTGGAACAGGTGCCCAAAACTCTTTCTGTCCTCCGTTATCCCTATTACCAGAAGGAATGGGAGACAAATTCGCAG
>JAKRSH010000003.1 GCA_022402465.1 Leptospiraceae bacterium
ACCCAGATAAATTTGAATTCGAAAATAGTGTCAACTAAAACGGGATCAGGGCAGACCAGTCAGGTAAATTAATTATCCGACCTCAGTTTGATTTTGTTTTTAACTTCAAAAACGGCTATGCTATAATACTTATTGATGGAAATTATGGCCACATAAAGAAGCCTATCTGTAAATGATTTTTTTTCATGATATCGATGGATGATTTTACTTCAACTTCCGAGTGTATAGAATATAAAAACTGAGGTTGGGTCGATTAGGGACTCAATTTTAATCTTAGATTCTTTTTCTTTAGCTTTCCAGCCATATTGATTAGAAAGACTTTATGAAATTCTAAGCAAGTGCAAAACCTAAATTTTTCTATGAATTTGACCAAGCAGCATTTAACGAGATGAAGACAATTCCTAATCATGGTGCTGGGTGTCAAATCTTCAGAAGCCCTGAAAAGACTAAGGAATAGTAATGAAAATCAATTTACATTCCATCCGAGGATAGCAGAACGAGTTAGATTTCCTCTTTCATCGATCTCAAGATTGCCCAAGGGAAAATCTTCTTTGCTCAACTTTCGAACCAATTCTACTGTCTTGTATTGGGGATCTAAGAATGGAATTCCAGGAGGTTTCATCTCAACTGGAATTATACTTCCTTGAAGGAATCTACCTTTTTTATCTAAGGCAAGACTTAGGATCATAGAATATCCAGCAACACCTTGCGAACGAAGTGTACGGTAACCTAAGAAATTTCCCATTGAATATGCTATAAACTTATCTTTGTAGAGTTCCATTGCACGAGGAACATGAGGTCCATGACCTAGGACCAAGTCAGCTCCTAGATCTATCATCTTATGACTGAAGCTAACTAGGTTGCCTCTGTTCTCTCCTAGAAAAATCTCAACTTCATTTCGAACGTGAAGATAACCCCCACCCTCTCCCCCTGCATGAATGGAAAGAATAACTATATCTGCATTCTCATTGGCTTCTGTGACTAATTTTTCTGCTGATGCAAAATCATTGATGGAATTGTGATACGATTGGTAACCAAAGCCTATAAAAGCAATTTTTATTCCTTTAACACTTGTATATTGAATAGCATTCTTCCCACCAACTGCAAGCATTCCAGATACATTGATATTTTTCATAGTATCAACAAATCCCTGTTCCGTGAAGTCATAGGAATGGTTATTAACCACACTCAAGATATTAAATCCAGCATCTCTTAAGACCTGTCCATAATTAGGTGGTAGTCGAAAGGCAAAAGTATTGGGTCTATCTGTATTCTTGCCAGACTTGGGGTAGTCAGTTAGGGTTGCTTCATAATTTCCAAAAAGCAAATCCGCACCCTTTAGATCCTCTGCAACATTTTCAAAAAGCTTGGAAGGATCATCAATCAAGCGATTGTCAGGATAATTTGTTCCTGGGATCACATCTCCCACAGCCTTTATTGTGAAAATATTAGATTGAGATTCATGCAAATCATCCTTGCTATCAGGACGTAGGATTGTTGATTTTTTTTCACCAACACATTGAACGAAAATAGAAATGAAAAGGAAGAGAGGAAGGAAATAGGAATAAAACCTTTTAAATTGCATAGAAAAATTCATAAAATTATCACCTAGTTAGCAAACTATGAAGGCAGTTTGCTCTGTCGAATGATTTTTGAGAGGTTATCTCGACCTGAGAATTCATTTTTTTGCAAGAAAGCACCAAGAGAATGAATAAAAAAACTTTTAGAATATTAAATTATACTTTTCTTTAGAAAAATTCCTTAGCCAACTATCCTAAATAGAACCATGATTAAAGATATTGCCTTAACTCAGAAACAAGAATCCTTATATTCCTTTCCTATTCTAAACAAAGATTCCATAGATCGCTTTATAGGTTCTTTCAAAAAATTGGATGATTGGAAATTGTACAGAATGAATCCTTTTGCTTATGCTGAAGAAAATCATTTCTCAAATGCAGAGGCTATAGATCTTTTCATACATGGATCTAAGGTTGGACTTTTTGATCTTCAATTCAATATGGTTTGTCCTATGTGCGGTGGTCTTGCTTCTAGTCATGAGAGCTTAAACCATGTATCAGCACAAAATTTTTACTGTGCAACCTGTAACGCGAGCATCGATAGCACTCTAGATGACCAAGTGGAAGTGAATTTTGCAATCCACCCTTCCATTAAGAAAATGGAAATCAATCCAATTGCTGATGTTCAGACTTATTTCCGCTACCATTTTTCTTCTAACTTTGATAAGGCGCCCGAATTACAAAAGTATATTTCAGATAGCTTATATGGTTTCAAATCATTAAAATCGGATGAAAGCGTAGAAATTGACTTGGATCCATCTTTATCCTCAGTCTATCAATTTGTATGTATCGAGAAAAATACCAATGTATTCTTCAGATACAATGATTTGGAGAATCCTGCTCATCCCCAGGTGGATCTTCTGCCTAGTGGATTTTCACCAAGAGAAATGAATCTTCCCAGGAATACTACAAAAATTCAAATTCGTAATCTATCCAAGGAAACTCTGGCTTTTACTATACTTCATCCAGATGCTGCTAAACTTGCACAAATTGTAAAAGAACATCCAACTTCTATCAAACCATATTTCACAGCTAAGATGCTTTTGAACAACCAAAGCTTTAGAGACTTGTATAGAACCCAGGACCTATCTAGTGATTTAAGTTTAAATATTAAAAGTCTTACTATAATGTTCACAGACCTAAGAGGTTCAACAGAAATGTATGATAGAGCGGGAGATATTCTTGCCTACCAATTAGTCCAAGAACATTTTAAAATTCTAATGGAATCCGTGAGAAAATATTCAGGAACAGTTGTTAAAACTATGGGCGACGCTATTATGGCAACTTTCTCTAACCCCGAAGATGGATTCTTAACATCTCTTGATATGATGACAAAGATTGAATCCTTGAATGAGAGGTGGAGATTGAAAGGATATGAAATTGGACTGAAAGTTGGCATTCATGAGGGATCTGCACTTGCTGTGGTGAATGATGAGCGCTTGGATTATTTTGGACATTCTGTCAATGTTGCCTCTCGAGTCCAGGGACTAGCTAAGGCTGGTGAAGTTTGGATCACTGACAAAATTTATTCTAATTTAAATGTCAGCAAACTTCTCAAAGAAAAAAAAATAGAACCTGAAATGAGTAAGGCAACTCTTAAAGGTGTCGGTGAGGAAGCGATTGTTTACAAACTTAGTATTGCAGTATAAAAGGAATGTTACTTGTCAATTTTTTTCCTTGCCATATTCAATTGTAATTAATAGCGTCGTTTCTACTTAAACTAGGAAGGAAAGAATGGCAAATCAAAGAATCGGTTACCATGGTACTGGCGGAGAACTCTTCGTACTGTATCTGAAAAATATTTTTTTAACAATAATAACTCTGGGTATTTATAGCTTTTGGGCGAAAACCAATGTCCAGAAGTATCTTGCAACGAAGGTGGAATGGGAATCGGAAAGATTCACCTTTCATGGAACAGGGAAAGAAAGATTTTTAGCATTTCTGAAAGCTGCAGCCCTTATCATTGGGGTTTATATAATTAATTTTATCATTAGCTATATTCTAGCCTTGGTGATTGGTGATACAGCAGCAGGTATTGTTTCTGTGATTATCATTTTCACCTTGTTCATAGCTATCATACCTTTTATTCTTGTTGGCAAAAGAAGATATCTATCAAGCAGAACTGGATATAGAAACCTTCGCTTTGGTTTCGATGGTAAAAGTTTAGATCTAGCGATGCTTTTTCTTAAAAATGTTCCCCTGGTAATCATTACCCTTGGGATTTACTATCCTTTCTTCTCTATGAAACTAGAAACTTTCAACAGAAACAATACTCGATATGGGAATACAAATTTTCAATTTGAAGCGGATGCAACAGAGTATTTTTGGATTTGTGTAAAAGGTTACTTACTATCAATTGTAACACTAGGAATCTATGGAGCTTGGTTTATGGCTACTTTACAAAACTATACTTGGGGACATACTAGCTTCCAAGGAAAGAAATTTTCATCAGACATTACTGGTGGCAAAATTTTTGTAACTATTCTGAAAGTTTATGCTATTGTCATTTTCACCTTAGGAATTGGTATGGCTTGGGCAATCAACATGGCGATGAAAGTTTTCCTTGAATCGGTATCTCTAGAATCCAATGTAGACTTCTCTTCTATCTCTGCTCAACCAGATACTGGTGCAAGTGCAACCGCAGAAGGTTTGGAAGCTTTAGCGGATGCTTTAGAAGGTTTCATAGGTTAAACATCTCTTTGATTCTTAACAAAAAATTCAAGTCCAGATTGATGGACGGCAGATCTCCCATTGCTAAAATGGGAGATTCTGAAATTCTGGAAGATACAATTCATTTTGAATCTGAAGATGTAGAGATCCAATTTGAATACACTAAGTTTCATAAAATTGAAGTTACAGAATTAAAAATCCAACTCATCTTAATTCCTGATGAACATATTGAGAGTCCTGTTTTAGAAATAAGTTTCACAAACAAAGAAGAACTCAAAGAATTTCGAAAACATTTTCTCACTCAACGTAGAGAAAAGGGATTCTTAGATAAATTCAATCATTGGATTCATACTACAAATAAAGTAAAAATACTAGCAAGTTTTGCGATAGCATTCCTATTTTCCCTCGGTGTGATCTATTATCTTGCCAACCATTCTTATATTTTCGTTCCATCTGAATGGGATATTAAATTAGGAGAATCAACAAAATCTATCATGGAATCTGAATTTACTGTCTGTAAGGATAAAAAGGCAGAGAACATTCTAAGCAATAGCTTACAGTCTTTAGTTCCAAAAGATTCGAAATTCAAATACGAAGTGAAAATTCTATCCAATTCAACTCCCAATGCATTTGCGATCTCTGGAGGAAAAATCTATGTTCTTTCTGGAATTTTCAACCAAGCGAAAAATAGCAATGAGCTTGCAGGTGTTCTTGCTCATGAAATAGGACATGTAGAAAGAAGACATCATATTCGAAATCTAACGAAGGCTTTGAGTACAGCATTTCTAGTCTCCATCATTGTAGGACCTGGTCTAGGAGATTTGGATTTGATAGAAACCTTAACTGAACTAGGTTCTACCTTACTCTTTCTATCTTACTCTAGACAATTTGAAGAAGAATCCGATTCCTATGGGGTCACACTCTTAGCAAATAATGGTTACCATCCAAGAGGTATGACTGCTTTTTTTCGATCTATGCTAGATTATGAAAAAAGTTTAACGAGTGGTACAATTCTAGAAGAATCTGAATCTGAAAAACAAGAAGATGAAGAGTCCACATCGCTAACTGCTAACAATCTCTTAAACTTTTTATCAACTCATCCTCCCACGGAAGAGAGAATCCAAGCTATCCAAAAATTAATAACAGAGAACAACTACAAAGGCAATAGAAAATTTATTTCCGATAAGGACTGGAAGTATCTACAAGGATCCTGTTTGGAATTATGAACATTGTTCCCAACTAGAACATCGTTCACTGTGCAGTGCAACAATGATGTCTTTTGTTTGATAAATGCAGCAATTAGACAAAAAAAGCTTGTAAAAAAACAGAATTTAGGTATATTTTTATAAACAACTACAGATTGCTTGTCTAATCAAATACAGATAAATTACAATGGAGAGAGAACGAATGTTAAGTGTTATTAAGAAAACAATCCCTATGGGTATTGTGTTAAGTTTAGTTGTGGCATTTGCTGCGAATTGTGGAGCCAGTCGTGAAGTTGTTTATAGCAAAGAATTTATTCCTCGCTTAGCTAAACCAACTCCTATACCTGCGGCTACTAAGAAGCTTTGGGACACTCGTAATGAGAAGGCGAATCTTGAGCAAGCTCTTAAAGATCTAACGAAAATTGCCAATGAAAATCCTGGTGATTACGATGCTATGGTAATGCTTTGCAGAGGATATTACCTAATGGCTGATGGACATCTTTTTCTAGAAATAAATGAAAAAAATGCATCTGACATCAAAAGAAAACAAGCAGAAAATTTTGATTTAGGCATTAAATGGTGTGAGAAAGCTATGGCTACCAACCCAGCTTACCATGCTAAGGTGGCAGTTGCTGGAGCGGAACCTGCAACAGCATTCAATGACATTACTTTGAATGAACTAGATGCTATGTACTGGCGTTATGCGAACCTTGCAAAATGGTCTAGAATCGAAGGACTTATGACTTTACTTGCAAATAAATCTCAGTTTACAGCAACTATTGACAGAGTTGAGAAATTAAACAAAAACTACTTCCATGGCGCAGTAAATCGTTATAGAGGTGGTGCAAATATTCTATCTCCTTCTGGCAACAAAGCAGAAGGTAGAAAGCAATTAGAAGCAAGTATCAAAGAAGCTCCTAACTATTTTGGAACCAAAGTGATTTATGCTGAAATCGGTTTACGTGCTGAAGAAGAGAAAGCTGTGAAACTTTTGAATGAAGTAATCAATGGAAATCCAAATAGCATTCCAGAAATTGCTCCAGAGCAAATGATTGAACAAAGAAAAGCTAAAAAATTACTCGAAGAAGAATTTAAATAAAAACAAAGAGATGATTTTGATAAAAAGGCGATGTTGCAGTCGCCTTTTTTTATGATTCAATAAATAGAGAAGATTAAGGAGAAGAATGATGAATAAAATACTAACACTAATTTTGGCAGGAACTTTTGTCCTAACTGCAGAAATTTCTGCACAAACCAAAGTGAAACTAGCATCCGTAGCACCAACAGGAACACCTTGGGCAGATGTTATGTACAGAATCCAGAAAAGAATAAATGCAGATGGTAGCGGGAAGTTCAGTGTAAAAGTCTATCCAGGCGGTCAGCTTGGTGGGGAAAACGAAATCCTTGCCGGAGTCAGAAAAGGAAGAATCGAATACGCGGGGATTACTACAGGTGCTATAGCAACAGCAGTTCCTGAACTTAACGTTCTTGAAATGCCTTATCTATTTGATAGCGTGACCCAGGCTGATTGTGTATTGGATAACCATTTAACGGGACCAGTTTCAGAATTATTAGAAGCAAAAGGGATGATTTTTATCTCTTGGGCGGAGAATGGCTTTCGTTCCATAGGTGTGAAAGGAAAAGCGATTAAAGTTCCAAGTGATTTGACCGGAATCAAGGTTCGATCCCAAGAAGCTAAGACTCACCTTGCATTTTGGAAAAGTGTAGGTGCAAGCCCAATTCCAATAGCTATCCCAGAAGTCCTACCTGCTCTTCAAACAGGAGTTGTAAATGGTTTCGATAACACTCCTCTTTTTACAATGGCTGCTGAATGGCAGACAACTATAGATAATTTTACTTTCACTAAGCACATCTATCAGCCTGCCCTAATCGTAGCTAGTAAATCATTCTACGATAAACTTTCTCCTGAAGATAAGAAAATAATATCAGGTGAGACCAATGAACTTGCATCCGAAGTAAGAAAAGGTGTCCGAGCACTCGATGGCAGATTAGTTGCTACTCTGAAAAAGACAGGTGTTGAAATCTATAATCCTACAGCTGCAGAATTAGCTCAGTGGAAAAGCGCATCAGCTGGTCAAGAAAAAACTGTATTACCTAAATTAGGTGGTAAGTCCCAAGCCATTTACAATGCTATTCTTAAGGGAAAAGCTGCTTGTAAATAAAATTTTGATTTAGATTTCATAGGAGATAAAGAGAGTGATAAAAAAAATTCTAGAAGGTATAACCTTTGCTGAGAAGCTATTGGGAGGAACTGCATTTGCGATTCTCACCATTCTAATGGCTTTGGATGTTTTCAGCAGGGAAGCTGGCAATGGGGGGATAGATTGGGCTCAGAAAGGTGCCATCATCCTCATGATTTGGGGAGGCATCATTGGTGCTTCCCTAACCTCTGCTAAAGGTGGTCATTTACGACCCGAAATTGCAGACAAACTCTGGCCTGAGTCCATGAAGCCATTTTTGAAAGTGATAGAGCACCTCTTGATAGCAGCATTTTGTGTGCTCATGTTTTATCTCTCTCTGAAAAACGTAGATTCTAATAGAGGAATGGGAGACATACATCCAGTTATAGATGGTCTTCCCATTTGGACGATTATGATGGTTTTTCCCTATGTATTTGCCTCTATGGCTTTAAGACATTTTATTTTCGCTATCCAGCCAAATATGAGACCCGATGATTATGGTGAACTGACAAATGCATTAGATGAATTTGAAAAAGAAGAGGTAGGTTACTAATGGAAGTATTCGGATTACTAGCTCTTTTTTTAGTTCTTATATTGCTTGGTCAACCCTTGTTCGTTATCATGGGTTCCATCACCGCTTATTGCTTTATGTTCCTGGGGGAAGGAAGTTTCGCAGGGATAGTTGAAGATATGTACTATGCGGCAGATAAAGAGATCCTGCTTGCGATTCCTCTTTTCATCTTAGCTGGAAACCTAATGACCTATGGAAGTATTTCCAAGCGCTTGATAGACATGGGTAAGGCCTTTACAGCCCCTGTACCTTCTGGTCTTGCTATCGCTGGAGTTTTTGCCTGCGCAATCTTCGCAGCAATCTCAGGCTCAAGCCCTGTGACTTTGATAGCTATAGGTGGAATCATGTACCCTGCTCTCCAAAAAGCTGGGTATGAGAAAAAATTCTCCATGGGCCTTCTAACTTCGGGTGGAACTCTGGGAATTATTATTCCTCCAAGTATTCCTATGATCATTTATGCTATCATGGTGGGCGTGTCCGTGACTGACCTCTTTCTTGCGGGAATTGGTCCTGGTATATTACTAGTTATCCTTTTAATCATCTACTCTATGGTTAAGGGCTGGAATATGCCAAGAGGTAAGTGGGATGCAAAAGAAATTCTAACCTCCTTGCGAAGAGGAATTCTTGCTCTCCTTATGCCAGGAATTATCCTAGGTGGAATTTATTCTGGATTCTTTACGGCAACTGAATCTGCAGCTATTGCTGTTGTATATGCACTGATTGTAGAACTTGTTATACACAGAGAATTAAAGATTACAAAAATACCAACCATTCTTGTTGAAAGCGCAGAGATGCTAGGATCCTTATTGCTGATTCTACTACTTGCATCAAGCTTAAACAAATTTTTAACTATTGAGCAAGTTCCTCAATCCATGGTTGAATTCATGAATGGAATCATTACTAGTAAAATTGCCTTCATCATTGGAGTAAACATACTACTCTTAATTGTTGGATGTTTCATGGACATTATGTCCGCAATTCTAGTCTTAGCACCATTACTAGCACCTATGGCACAATCCTACGGTATCAATCCTATCCACTTTGGTATCATTATGATAGTGAACTTGGAGATAGGTTATATCACTCCACCAGTTGGTATCAACTTGTTTGTTGCATCAGGAATTTTCAAAGAAGCACTAGGCGATGTAATAAAGTCTGTGGTTCCAATTATAGGAATTTTCTTAGTTGGATTGATGTTGATTTCTTTTATTCCAGAAATCTCTATGTTTCCGATCTCTGAAGAAGCACCTATAGAGACTCCTGCTGCTCCTGAGCCTATAGATGATGAGCCCGCCCCCGAAGAAGGTGGAAGCTTTTTAGACAAATATTAGCACACAATTGTAATGTTAATACAAAGGAACCAGCTTTGAGAAATCAGGCTGGTTTTTTTGTGTTGGATGGTTTATTTAATTTTTGGAATAGAAATTGGTGAATTGAATTAGGAAGAATACTGAACGTCCGTCATAATCTTTTTCATTTTCTCCAATTTATCTGGCTCAATGAATTCTTCAATCTTTGATATAAAATACGTTATGGAAGCCGACTGAAGGACATACAAAGGATTAACTTCTACATTCATAACTGCATTGTAATTGTTGATGGCATTGAATCGGATCCATTTGGAATGGAATTCAAACCAAAGTCCCGATATTGCAGAATCAATCTCGGAAAGATCAGCTCCATCCAAAGTCTTTACTAAATCTTGGATGCCTTTTAGCTCTGTTTTACAGAAATACCTAAGCTGTTTGTCTTCGCGCTCTGTTAATTTAGTATATCCCGCTAGAAATTCATCCAGAAAAACCAAATCTTTGTTTTGATTGCAAATATCTTTGAGTCCCTGAACTGAATTTACCATTTATCTTTCCCTTTCTTGAAAATTTGAATTATCTAAATCTGAAGTGATATAGATTTTAGACTATATCGTAGGCAATAATTTTTAGATAAAAGGGAAGATTTCAGGGCTAGGAAAAAAAAGGAAGGCACTGGATCCTTATTGATTTCAGTGCCTGCTTTCTCTTAAGAATTAATCCTTCATAAAGGATAGTATTTGTTCGCTTTTTAAATGACGATTTCGAATTTCGTGCAGTTTTTTCATTTGCTTGGTGTCTAGTAGCGTTCCAGCTTTTAGACCTAGCTTGGGTAGAATTGTCTTTCCTTCTATGGAAATATGGGAATCTGAATTGTTGGTGTAAGAGCTAGCTAGCTCGTCATTAAAATTCTCGTAAAACATTGTGGCCTCCGTGCAACTCTGGTTGTTACGTCTTTTCTATATATGTTGTTAAGGGAATCCTTTCCCTAATATTAAGTTCGGGGTTTTTACAAAATACTGAAGCACTTTTTTATTTTTTTTCTTGTACTTTTCCATCAAAAAAGTATGTTGGAAAACACCATGCAGATACGTCTCGAGAATTATACTGGAAATAGAAAGGGAAGATTCGTAAAATATGAATTTGGTACCGACCTTTTCGGTCAAATTTACCTCGATAAAATCAAAGGTCGAGAAAAAGGTAAATTAGTGGATCGATGGGTACTCAATGATTTTGGAAGTTTGTTCCGCGTACTAGACTTAGAAATCTACAAACGCGAAGTTGAGAATTACGAGAATACTTTAACAACACGTCCTGCTTTTAGATGAGGGAAATTTTACAAGCTAGAGCCAATCGAATCAAGAAAATCATTGGCACAAAAGAAAACAAGCTAGCTAAGTTATCAGTAGTTAGATTAAGTTTTTTTTCTAGTATATTTTTATCGAGCATTCTTCTCTATCTTTCGCAGCTTTCCTATCTGATATCCGTTCCAATTGTGATTTTGTTCGTGATAGGATTTGGATTCACAATAAGAATTTATAATTTACATGAATCTTCCCTTAATCAATTTAAGGATTGTTATAATTTTTTAAAAAGAGAAATCCTTCGTTCTACGAATAGCACTAAGGAACTTTTTAGAAGCTTTCCCATTACTGAAAAAGAAAGAAACTCGCATGCTTTCTGTGAAGATTTAAATATTTTTGATAAGGATGGAATCTTTCCTTTAATTGATACAACTTGTACGGAGGAAGGTGAATTTAATTTCTTACAAAATCTTTTGAGAAGAAAAGAGGAATCTTCAAAAGAAATAAATAATAGACAAGCATTCACTAAATTATTTACAAATAGAAAGTATTTTTCCTACCAATTTCTAAGAATTGGAAGTGAGAATTGGGAATTCTTTTTAGGTAAAAAATGGGCAACAACAGCTTGGAAGATAAAAGAGATTCGATTTTTTGAGAAGAGAAATATACTGAGAGGAATTTTTCCAGTTCTATCTCCCTTGAGCTTTATGGTAATTTTGGGATCTTGGATTTTTTCTCTACCCTTTGGTGCGAGCTTTCTCATCCTTAATTTAATATTATTTCTAACTTATAGATCCGAATCTATCCGATTGTTCAAATCTTTTGAATCTGCTAAAGCTAGGAGTAGGCAGACAGAAAAATTAATTCATAAAATAAATTCTGTTCTAAAGATTTGGAATAAGAAAGATATTAAGGCATCTTTTCGATCTTTCAAATTGAGTTATAGTGAATTATGGAATTCTCCCGTTCCTCATTTGTTTGCGAACATTTTGTATCTTCATGATCTCTGGCAAATTCGTAAATTGGAAAAATGGAATAAGGAAACCTATATTACAAGAAACGAATGGATACAGAAGTTAGAAGAAGTTGATTCACAGTTGCCATTCATACATTTATCTTTTATGAATACTGCCTGGAATTTTCCAATTCTTGATGATAATCTTTCATACATGGAAGCCGAAGAGCTCTCTCATCCCTTATTGCAATCTCAAAATTCAATAGCCAATCCTTTGCAGACCTTTTCGAAAGGAGAAGTTCTTCTAATCACTGGATCTAATATGGCAGGTAAGACTACTTTTATGAGAACTGTAGGTATCAACATACTTTTTGCACTTTGTGGTGGCCCAATCCTAGGGAAAAATTTCAAGTTACCCTCTATGAAGATTACTTGCTCACTCAGAAACCAAGATTCATTGACAGAAGGTATTTCACTATTTTATGCGGAAGCAAAAAGGTTAGGTGATATCTTTAAAATTTTAAAATCGAACACACAACCTATACTTATACTACTTGATGAAATTCTTAAAGGAACGAATACAAAAGAAAGGTATCTGGCAAGTGAAGCCATCCTTAAGAATCTGCAAGGGAAAAATACATTTACACTTTGTACAACCCATGATTTGGAACTTGCAAAGATCCCAAATTTACAATTAAGACATTTTACTGAAACTATAAGCAATAATGAAATGAGCTTCGATTTTAAAATTCGAGATGGTGTTGTATCAACTACCAATGCACTTTTCATTTTAAAAAGAGAAGGAGTTATTGTATGATAAAAATTGCTGGATTGAATAAATCTTATGGCACTCAAGTCCTTTTCGACGATTTGAGCCTTAGCATAAACCGCGGAGAAAGAGTTGGAATTGTTGGAAGAAATGGTCATGGTAAGTCTACCCTCTTCCATCTTATCCTTGGAGATACAGAAGCAGACTCTGGAAATATTGTAATACCCAAAGGTTATCGTATTGGACATTTGCAACAGCATCTAAACTTCACAAAGCCAACAGTTCTAGAAGAATGTGCTCTGGGTCTTCCAGAAGGGGAAGAATACGAAACATGGCAAGTGGAAAGAATTTTATTTGGTCTCGGATTCCAAGAAAAAGATATGGAGAGATCACCTAATGAGTTCTCAGGTGGATACCAAATTCGCATGAATCTTGCGAAACTTTTGGTCTCAAATCCAGATATGCTTATGTTAGATGAACCTAACAACTATTTGGATATTGTTACAATTCGTTGGCTAGAAGAATTTCTCAAAGAATGGGAAGGTGAAATTGTACTAATTACTCACGATAGATCATTTATGGACAAAGTATCTACACACATAGTAGCAATTCACAGAACAAAGGCAATCAAGGTAGAAGGTGATACAGAAAAGCTTTACACTCAAATCAATCAATCCGAAGAGATTTATGAAAAGACTCGTATTAATGAAGCTAAAAAACGCAAACAAGAGGAAATTTTTATAGCGAAATTTAAAGCGAAAGCAAGTTTTGCAAGCAGAGCTCAATCAAGAGTAAAGAAACTTGAAAAGCAAGGCGAGATGAAGGCGCTTGAAGCCATTGATGATTTAGAATTATACTTCAATAGTTTGCCTTTTGCGGCTAACCAGATGATGGCGGCTGAAAATATTTCTTTCTCTTATACAGGCAAGGAACCATTTCTAATAAAAGATTTTTCTATCTCTGTTGGTTCTGGTGAACGAATCTGTATCATAGGTAAAAATGGTAAGGGAAAATCAACTCTACTTAAATTGTTAGCTGGAGAACTTCAGCCATCAGCTGGCTCAATCAAAAAGCATCCAATTCTCAAAGAAGGATATTTTGGTCAAACCAACAAACTCGACTTAAACGAGTCAAATTCAATAGTAGAAGAGATAAAATCAGCGGATCCATCTTGCAATGAAAACAAGGCTAGAACGATAGCAGGCGGATTGATGTTCTCAGGTGATACAGCTCTTAAGAAAATAAAAGTTCTTTCAGGTGGTGAGAAAAGTAGAGTTTTACTGGGTAAAATTCTTGTAACTCCTTCTCACTTGCTATTCTTAGACGAACCGACTAACCATTTAGATATGCAGTCTTGTGATTCTCTTATGGAAGCAATCGACGGCTTTGATGGAACTGTAATTATGGTGACCCACAATGAAATGCACCTAAGAACCGTAGCTACAAAACTCATTGTATTTGATAATGATGAAATTAAAATATATGATGGTGGATACGACGAGTTCCTAAAAGATGTAGGATGGTCGGACGAATCAATATGAATTAGAAATTAAGTCTTACTAATAAATTCAAGAATTTCATTTTCGGTCTCATGATCTAATCCATAAAAATTAGCGTAAACATCATATCCATTCCCATCTGTAGATGTCTGGCACTTTAGGACTTTCACTGTACATTCTAGAGAACCAGTCATACTAACAGTATTTATTGCAGCATGCAATGTTGTTCCCGCTTCGATAGGCTCTTCACTTTGAAAAATCATTCCCCTAGTAGAAATTTCCAAATGTTTGGGTGGATTTGGTAAAATTTCTGTCTTCAAGGAAACTGGTGAGACTACAGGACGATATAAGGATGATTTCATAAATACCTCTTATGCTTAGAGAAAATAAATTTTAATTTTCCATCTCTTTCCTGTCTATTTTTAAATCAAGTGCATGACTGTCGAGAATATCCTAAGATAGAGAAATATTATACATTGCTTATTATTTATAAAAATCGTTAACTTATTTGTCAATTTGTAACAAATTTTTAATATAAGCATCCAAGAAATTTAAATTTCTCGGTATGTATTTTATCAAATTGAAATGGGTTTATATAATTTTTACATTACCTTAACGCTTGTAAACTTTGAATTACCTGAGATGGCTTTATAAAATATGCAGGAATTTCGCTCTCATAACCACCACCTAAATCTTCACCTAAAATATTCCTCATTTCAAAATGCAGATGGGATGGATAGGCTTGGTTAGAATTGCCTATAGATCCAAGCCATCTTCCTCTCTCTACTCTATCTCCTGTGGAAACATGGAACTCAGATAAATGTGCATAGATACTTTCTACAAATTCATATCCTAGCTTTTGAGAAGCCTCTGCGTTCAAGCTATGACAGATCCGAATAACTTTACCCCAACCGCCTCCCAGATCTTTGGTCATACTTACAATACCACGCCCTATGCTATAAACAGGTGCGCCAAAATCTGTATCCCCACCTCCAACATAATTCCAATCTTCTCCTAGATGATAACGATTTCTAAATCTAGGGTTGATTTCTGCAAAATGTTGGGCGATATAAAATCCTTCTCCATTTTTTTTACCTACAGGAAATTCCAAAACTGATTCTTGTATAGATTGATCTTTGGATAAAATCGCCTTACAATCTAGTTCTGAAGATCCACAGTCTTGGCAGAGAATCTCATAAATTTGGATTCTATAGAAATCCATAGAGTAACAATTCCCTATCGATAAAGCAACTAATCCAATTATGAAAATTCTAAAGTAAAACATTCTAATTTTATAAAGTAAATATTTTGTTTCTAGTTTATGATCTTACCTTTGGTTTTGTCTTAGCAACTTTAGATTTAGCTGAATTCCGTATTTTCGAGGACTTGGTTGCGCTGCCTTGTTTAGATAGCTTGGATTTAGTTTGCTTCACCTTCTCACTTGCATATTGACTAGCCTTAGCCTCAATAGGAAGTTTACCATTGGTTCTACTTCTACCTTTCTTAAGCTCCCGCTTCATCTTCCAAAGGAATACATCAAAGTCAACTTGCATGGTATGTCTAGCAGAATTGACATATCTTTTTCTCATCGTATTTTCATCGTCTTCGATCCAATCACGCATCTCTTTTTCGGAAGGAAATTCATATTCACCAGTTAGGTATTCTGCTATCCACTTGCCCTGGAACTCAGCAAGTGGCATTACTGCGCCCAGTGGTTGCATCAAACCAACAAAAAATAAATTCTTCCGCTCAGGTTGAATCATCCTAAAGAAAAGAGGAAGGTAATTCTCTTTAGCAGACAGAAAACTTTCATCAAAGAATGGAAATTTTACATCATATCCTGTACAATAAATCACTACGTCCGCTTCCACTGAAGTTCCATCAGTGAATTCAACCAGCTTACCATTGAACTTATCAATGTTTGGTTTTGGATTAATGTCTCCTCTTCCCAATCGAACAAGTAAATCCTGAGAAATAGTTGGGTGAGCAGATCCAAATTTATGATCAGGTTTTGGTAAGCCAAAATCTTCCATCTTACCAACTCCGTAGCGTATCAATAAATTTGCAAAAAATTGTGCAATAGGCATTGGTATCCAAGGTGGAATCTTTTCTGTTAGCTTATCTAATGGTTTACCGAAAAGGTAGTTAGGTATTACATAAGCTCCCCTTCTAGCTGCAAGATACACTTTGTTCGCAATACCAGGTCGAGAAAGTTCTACTGATATATCCATAGCAGAATTGCCCATTCCAAGGATTACTACATTTTTATTGATAAGGTTAACTGGTTCAGATGGACTCACGTAGTCATGGGCATGCATTTCTTTGCCAGTAAATTTTCCTTGGAATGCAGGGCTAGGCCATCTTGGACTCCAGTGGTGACCATTAGCAACAATTAGGGCATCGTAAAAATGAATTCCCGAGCGTTCTGTTTGCACTTTCCAGACACCATCTTCTGTAAATTCAGCCTTCACAACACCATTTCGAAATTGGATCTTATCCCTAAGACCAAAATGATCAACATAATCCTTAAAGTAATTGAAAATGGGAGTATGATTCGGATAGTCAGGATAAGAATCAGGCATAGGATAATCTCTATATTCCATACGGTCTCTATGAGTGTTGATATGCAGTGACTTATAAATATTACTCATCCCATTATCGTTCTTATAGCGCCAATTCCCACCAACATCAGAGCCTTTTTCATAACAATCAAAGGGAATCCCTTTATCTTGGAGAGATTTAATAATCGTAATTCCGCTGGAGCCAGCACCAATAACACAAACCTTGGGAAGTTGAGACATAGCATTCATCCTTAAAAGAACTTTATATTAAACTCGTTCTTTCTTGAACGAATTTAAATGATAATTTCCTATGATTGTTTCAAAGAAGGTTGGAATCATCAATTAGAATTTACGAAATTCATAAAAAAAATAAAATCTTAAAATTCTATTTTACAACAACTTGAATTGATTCTAAAAATAGAAAAACTCTTATCTATGGTAACAATATGAAGAATTCATCTAACAATAGCTCATCGATTCAATATGATTATGACTTTATTATTATTGGTTCAGGTTTTGGGGGATCTGTCTCTGCTATGCGTTTGGCTCAGAAGGGATATTCCGTTGCAGTGATTGAATCTGGGAAGCGCTGGAAATCGGAAGACTTCCCTAAGACCAATTGGTCACTTAGAAAATACCTTTGGATGCCTAAATTATTCTGTTATGGAATCCAAAGAATCAATCTCTTGAATGATTTTATGTTGGTAAGTGGATCAGGAGTTGGTGGTGGCTCTTTGGTATATGCATGCACCTTGTATGTTCCAGGTGAGAAATTTTTCAAAAGTCCAACCTATTCCCAAATGGGTGGGGAGAAATCATTGCTTCCCTTTTATAATGTCGCCAAAATCATGCTAGGTGTTGAAGAAAATCCTAAACTATGGGAACCAGACCATTTCCTTCTGCAAGCCGCCAAAGAATTTGGCAAAGAAGATACATTCCGAAAGACTCCAGTTGGAATCTATTTCGGAACGAATCAGAAGAAACAAAAAGCAATCAACGGAGATCCTTATTTTGGTGGAGACGGTCCAGAAAGAAATCCATGTAACTTCTGTGGTGGATGCATGGTGGGATGTAGATTCAAGGCAAAGAATACTTTGGATAAGAACTATTTATTTTTTGCAGAAAAGCTTGGAGCAGTTGTATATCCAGAGACCAAAGCAGTAGAGCTTGTTCCCTTGAAAGAAAACGGCGAGAAAGATCCTTCTCAGAAAGGAGAATTTGGATATGAGGTTAACACAGAATCAACGACAGGCTGGTTCGGATTTCCCAAGAAGACTCTTCGTGCAAAATCTGTAATCCTTTCTGCATCAGTTATGGGTTCTGTTGGACTTCTAACCAAAATGCAACAAGAAGGAAAACTATCCAACCTTTCTTCTAAACTTGGCGATGTAGTTCGTACCAATTCAGAAACAATTCTACCGATCACTGTGTACGGTAAAGATGTTGATTACTCCCAAGGAATTGCAATTACATCCTCGGTTCACCCAGATGAAAATACTCATATTGAACCAGTTCGTTATTCAAAAGGATCTGATTTCTTTGGGCTCATGGGATCTGCCTTTGTAGATGGAGGAGGAAGTATACCTCGCTGGGCTAAGTGGCTCTGGACTATTGTGTCAAGACCCATTTATTTCCTTAAAGCCTCTAATCCGTTTGGTCTAGCCCAAAAATCTATTATTCTCCTAGTAATGCAAACTGTAGACAATTCTGTAAAACTCATTAGACGAAGAAGATTCATTTGGCCTTTTACAAAGTCAATGACATCAGCACTCTCTTCAGGAGAAAGAACTCCAACCTATATTCCCATAGCAAATGAATTTGGAAAAGTTCTAGCAAAAATCACAGGTGGAATTCCTAGGTCCTCCATTACTGATGTTGTTCTAGATGCACCTATCACTGGTCATATCATGGGAGGTTGCATCGTAGGAAATACTCCTGAAGAAGGAGTTATTGATTTTCAGAACAAAGTGCACGGTTATGAGAATCTCAGAGTATGCGATGCTTCAGTGATTACGGTTAATCTCGGAGTCAATCCAAGCCTAACTATAACAGCTCTTACAGAAAGAGCTATGAGTTTTATTCCAACTAAACCAGGCTCTAGTCCCTATGTTTTTGGATTTGAAAAAAAACAAGGTATAGATTCTATTGTATTCCATGGAAAAGGAAGAACTATTTCCGCTAATTTGGCAGAACAACCTCGAAAGAGTAAATCAGTATCTAAAAAGTCAAAGTCCAAAGGAAGCACTACCAAAAGATAAATATGGATGCACAGCACTCTACTGGGCAATTAAGACTTCCAGCCCAGAGATTACTAGACTACTTATCGAATTCGGTTCCAGTCCCTTAGAGCTGAATCAGGATGGAAATAGTTCTTGGTCTATACTACTCGAGAAAAGATCGGATGAAATTTTTCAGCTCTGCAAAAGTTCCCTGCAAAGGGATACTTTCTTTCCTAGAGAAAAATCAGGAAAAAATTTCCTACAAAAAGTTTTAGAATCTAATGAATCGGATTGGTTTCTTGATTTACTACCTCTAGCCAATAATGAAAGTCTTATAAATTTAGACGATGAGGGTAGAACGATTCTTCATCTTGCTTGTTCCTTAGGCGAAGAAGGAATCATTGAACAGATATTAAATGTTGCTCCAGCATTATTGCATAGACTTGCGTCTGGGAAGATTTCTCCCTTGCATACACTTTGTGAATATGACCAAGTTGCAATATGTAAGTCCATCAATCAGAAATTTACAGATTTAGATTGGAACATAAAAGATAGTTCAGGCAATACCTGCTTGCATTATGCTTGCGAAAATGATGCAACCCAAGTCATAGAGTTTCTTATTTCTAGAAAAGTAGATTGCACTCTATTGAATGATGAAGGTGATTCAGCTTTTGGAATTGCTTTTCGCGAAAAATACCACCACAGCTACAAGCTGATTAAAACTTACCTGATACAAGAAATTTTATCTAATAAAGAATCCAACCCACCTAAGTCTGAGAGTTGGATTCTTTTTGGTAATAGCCAAAATCTCTTTAAACCAGAGGATTTGGCTCAATTAAAAATTTTATAACTCCTTTTCTATTGCTGTAGCTAGTTCTTTCGATTCAGGAGTCACCCCAGAACCAAAGCGGCCTTTGATGGAACCATCTTTACCTATTAGAAATTTCTCAAAGTTCCACTTCACATCACCCTTCTCTGGTGCCTGATTGGTTAAGAATTTATAGACTTCATTTTGATCTGAACCTTTAACAGAAATTTTGGACATCATAGGAAAGCTAACACCATAGTTCAATTTACAAAATTCTGCAATCTGCTCATCTGAACCAGGCTCTTGTGCACCGAAATTATTTGCTGGAAATCCTATAATCACCAAGCCTTTATCTTTGTACTTTTTGTACAGTGATTCAAGACCCTCGTATTGAGGAGTGTATCCACATTTTGAAGCAACATTCACCACAAGAACTGCCTTACCTTTAAAATTAGATAAATCGGTATTCTTACCTTTGATATCTTTCACACTGAAATTATGGAAACTCATTTTTTTGACCTCTTTGGAAATAATATTTTGATTGAAAATGCTAAATGAAACTAATAAGGATGCAAGCATTATCAAAATTGAATGACTGCCCTTGACAAAAACTTTTGGAAAGGAAGGGAATATTCTCATCTCTCTCGTACCTACTTAAAACTATTCTTAAACAACAAATTTTAGACTGATTGTAAAATTTACTCTCCACATAAAATTGAAATTCCTAAGTAAATATGTTTACAAAATTTCCAACTAAGATAGTCTAAGAAGTATGCAAGCAAAGAAATTCAGTGTTATACTTTCACTTCTTTCCATGCTTTTTTTTATTTCTTGTAGAAGTTCATTATCTGCTTGCATAGATTTTTCTTCCCAAGCTACAGCAGAAGTAGATAAATCCTCTGATTCGCTTACTCTTCCAACTTGCCACCAGACTTCCAATGAGAAAGGCAATCCTTCTGCGCCTAGCAATAAGGATCAAAGCAATCAAGCAAGTTCTTCAGAATGCAAATGCGCAATCTCTTATTCTGAACCATTGCAATATGGAGAAACATCTCCTTCGAACATACATCTTGATTTTATATTTAGTTTTTCGGAACCAATTTTAAAATTAAATCATGAGAAACAAACAGTCTATGTCAATTCGAAACAAATAGACACTAGGTTATCCTACTTTCATTCCTTGAATACTATTCGACTCTTGATCTAGAAAAGCAATTTCGCAGACAAACAAAGTTAACTTCTTAGTTCTTAAGAAGGCAATTGGAGTATTCATAAGATATATGAATATATGTAAAGAAATCATGAATCAAATAAGGAATATAATATGACAAGAAAAGATTTTATCACAAAAACATCTGCGGGTCTTGCGACTATGGCAGCACTCTCTACACTAGTTGCAGACGAAAGTTCTCATGCTGGAATGAAAATGAATTCTAAAAAGGAATCAAAGTATGCTAAGGCAATTATGGCAGCTATTCATTGTAAGATGGAAGCTGAATTATGTCTTACTCATTGCCTAAGAGAACTTGGCACTGGAGATAAAATGCTAATAGGTTGTGCAAATGCAACAAGAGAAGTGATTACAGCTTGCGAAGCATTTGTTCAATTGGCTAGCCAGGATTCAAAATTTACAGGAAAGATGGCAAGTATTTGTGAAGATATTTGTAAAGCCTGTGCCAAAGAATGCAAAAAACATGAAAACCACCACCAAGAATGTAAGGATTGTATGGATTCTTGCCTAACTTGTGCTAAGGAGATGGATAAAATTTAATATAATTAGTTAAAAATTATCTACTTTCATAAATTAGCTCTAGGATTATTTCTTTTCCATTTAAATATGTGAGACGAAATAACCTGGAGCTTTTTTTATAATTAAGCATATAAGAATATTTTTTTATTTTTATAAGTTATTTGCCCACACAAAATGTTGAAAAGATTCGACCCAAGACTTCTTCATTGCTCACAGCACCTAATAAAGTTCCGACTTGGCGAAGGGCTTCATCAATTTCCTTGACTACAATTTCAGCTGGTGCAGTCATCAACATCAATTCATCTGCCTTTGCTAAACAATCAGAAATCATTTGAAAATGGTATTTCTGTCTATCTTCTAATAAAATGTATTCTTCAGTTGGATCGGATGAGGTTAGCCTTTCTTCTAGAATTTGAATCAATTCGGGAATTCCCTGACCCGTTTTACAAGATATTTCTAGAATTTGAATAGCTTGGTCTAAATCCAATTTTTGAAATTCCAAACGAGTATTTTCTGTAGACCATGATTCATCAGCTATATCTATTTTGTTGGCAAGAAGAATCGTTCCTGAAAGGTAGCTTTTGTTCTTTTCATAGAAACTAGAAAAGTTCCAAGGCTTAGATGTATCCAGTAAAAACAAACGAAGGTTAGCTGATAGAGATTCTCTCAAGCTCTGTTCTATACCCTTCCGTTCAATTTCATCTTCTGTCTCACGAACCCCCGCTGTATCCACTAATTGTAAGGGAACACCTTTTAAGTTTAAATCTTCTGATATAAAATCACGAGTTGTTCCTGGTCTATCAGAGATAATTGATCTCTCTCTTCCTAGGATGGCATTCATCAAACTCGATTTGCCGACATTTGGCTCACCGAATAAAACAACCTTGGATTTACCTATCATGGATTCAGCTCGGGCTGCCTTAGAGAGTAAACTATTGCATATACCACGAATTTTTGCAATCCTACCTCTTCGTTCTTCCAAGCTTTCAAAAGTAAGATCCTCTGTGGAAAAATCTATCTCAGCTTCACATTCGGCCTTAATGCCTATAAGTTCTGATCTCAGTCGAGAGGAAAGTTTGGAGATTTCTCCAAAGAAATTCTTCTGAGCAAGTTCCAATTCGAATTGGGATCTGGAATGAATCAGTCTTCCTATGGCTTCAGCTTCAGGAAGATTCAACTTTCCATTAAGATAGGCACGTTTAGTAAACTCACCAGGTTCCGCTGGTCTTGCACCCATTTTGAATATTTCATTTAATGCCTGTTTCAACAAGATTCCATTTCCATGGAAATGAAACTCTACCAAATCTTCTCCCGTATAGGAATTAGGCCCCTTAAAGAATGCAAATACGATTTTATCTATGAGTTTGTCGGAAGATTTGAATTCAGAATAGACCATCTTACGATGATTTGATTCTAATTCTTGCAGCGTGATCTTTTGCTTGTTGGATGAAAATAGGAAATGGAGGCAGATGGGAATCGTCTGAGTTCCCGAAACTCGAATGATACCTATGGCTCCCATACCAGGAGCCGTAGAGATCGCAGCAATCGTATCAACGATCATTCAAAAAACTCTTCATCCTCCGCAGGTAAGCCTTCTGGAAAACCTTTCTTAGCAGGCTCTAAGTCTTTGTATTTATGACGATCCTTAGATGAGATGACTCTGACTTTTTTGAAAGTACCGTTTCCCTCAGAGCGTGTAAATACTTTCTCATCTTCTTGGAGTGCCATGTGTATGATTCTTCTTTCATACGGATTCATGGGCTCTAGTAGTTTTGACTTTCCTGTTTTTGCAACTTGGGAAGCAACTGATTTACCAAGTCGTATCAATGACATCTCTCTCTTATCTCGGTAAGATTCAATGTCTAGGACAATTTTTCGGCCATGACGAATCTTAGAATCAACCATTAAATTCACAATAAATTGTAGGGCGTCTAAGGTTGAGCCACGTTTACCAATCACTAAACCTGATTCTTTGCTGGAGATTTCCACGTAGATCTTGCCATCTACATCCCCCATTCCAACAACCTCAGCGTCTATACCCATTTTCTTAAGAATAGTTAGTGTTACACCATGGATGATTTTCTCCGATGGTATATCAGTATTATTCACGAAGGCACGAACTACAGCGGGCTTCTTCTGAGTTATTCCAAGAAATCCAGATTTACCAGATTCTACCACTTCAAATCGCAAATCACCTGATTCAAGACGCAGAGTCTTAAGAGTTAATTCTTCTGCCTCAGATTTAGATTTTGCTTCTGCTTCAAAAATATAATTTTCCATTTCTAACCTCTATTTGATTACTTTTTGTTTCTTCTGCCACGATGATTGTTGTTATGCGGTCGTGGAGGAATTTTGGCAACTGTCTGCTCAGGGCCTTTAACAGCAACCTTAGCATCTTTTTTATCTTTGCCGAATTTGTTGGTCCATAATTGCTGTAAGATGGACAAAATGTTCTGTATAGTCCAATACAAAGTTACACCAGAAGGCATAGCCCAGAAAAAATATAACATAACTATAGGCATAAGATACATCATCATTTTCTGATTAGGATCTGTAGATACTACTGTGAAACGAGATTGTAAAATCTGTGATCCCACCATAACCAAAGGTAGAAGATTCACATTCAAGGCAAAAATACCTAAGCTAGCAGGCAGAGTATAAACAGTATCTGGTTCACTTAGGTCATTAACCCAAAGGAAGGGTGACTCCCAGAGATCCACAGTATCAGAAAATGCAGTATAAAGTGCTATGAAAATTGGAATTTGAATCAACATAGGAAGGCAACCGCCCATAGGATTCACTTTGTTCGTTTTATACAATTCCATAATTTTTTGTTGTTTGAGTTGCGGATCTTTCTCATACTTCTCATTGATTTCTTTAATCTGAGGAGAAAGTTCCTGCATCTTCTTCATACTATCCGCTTGCTTCTGATTGAGTGGGAAGAATACAACCTTGAAAAGTACTGCAAAAAGGATAATTGCCCAACCATAATTTGGAACTACGAATGTGTAAATTTTCTTAAGAATCCAAACTATACCATTTCTAAATGGAGTCGTTAAACCTTGATTAAATGATTTATCTAGGCTTTCACTTAGTCCATAAAAAGGCGTCTTCTTAGTTTTCTTAGGATCAAGACTTGCATCTCGGAAAGCCATACCATCCGCCTCACGAATCCCCACATAAGCAGCATAATCAAAACTTTCTGTTTTGCCAGCTTCAATGGAAATATCATCATAGTTCAATAGCACTCCCGTAGCATTGTTGTTACGTGTGTCCAAAAGAACCGCTTCTGGCTTATGATTCAATGGATCCAGAACAGCTATAAAATAACGAGAACCCGTTCCAGCAAAGTCAACTAACTCTCCAGAACCTCTTTGTATGTCAAAAATTTTGGTTTCATCATCGTTGCCAAACATCTTGTCGAAGAAACCAGCAGTTGTTGTCCCATCTAGAAAATCTTTGAAGGAACCATCTAAGTAGTAGTAACGAAAGAAATTCGCCTTATCTCTATCATTCATCTCAGCTTCTGTTTTTGTAAAAGGGCCTAGGCTTCCAAAGGATCTTAAAAAAAGAGGATTTTTAGGAGATGCTAGTACCAAAGATGAATTGCTTAAATTAGTGATTTCCATTTTGTAGAGAAAATAATTTTCATTAGGAAAAAATTGGTATTGCTTCTTTAAGATATAACTCTTGTCATCTGATTGAATCTGAAACTGATAAACCATAGTCTTCTCATCAAAGGATGAGGCGAAATTCCTTTCATTAAAAAAGGAATAAGGAATTTTATCTTGATCCGCTATAAAATTAAAATCAAATCCTTGTTGCCTTGAAATTTCAATAGCAACGTATTCTTGGTTCTCAAAAGTAATTGTATGTTTCTTGGGATCTTTTAGAATTTGCAACTCGGAACCATCTGGTTCTTTATGATTTTGGATGTAAAATTTTTCAATTCTACCACCTAAGGAAGATAACTCGATTAAGTAAGGTTCTGTCTTAATATAATACTTTTTGATACTTGCTGGATCAACTGGCTTGATACTGGAAGCAATTGGTTTAATAACAGCTGATTTTGATTCTTGAGTAGCAGACTTTGCTTCTTTGGATTTATCAGCTATTGCATCTTGTAAAGAAGCATCTTCCGATGTTGTGTTACCACCAACTTTCTTAAGTTCTTGTGGAAAGAAAAAATACTGTATACCTAACCAGATTCCTAAACTGAGAAATAAAGCTAAAAATAATCTTCCTTGTCGTTCTTGCATAATTTAATCCTTCTTATGTGGGTATGGGAGCGGATCATCAAATCCTTGAGAATATGGGTTGCATCTAAGAATTCTATGAATGGATAGATACAAGGCTTTGTGAAATGGGTAAACTTGAAATGCTTCTGCACTATAATCAGAACAAGTTGGTGTAAATCGGCAAGAACCAGGTAAAAAAGGAGAAATCCATTTTTTATAAAGGCGAATTGTGAAAATAGCTACTATGTTCATTGGGGAATTTTCGAAAGCAGAGAAGCTAACAATTCTACTCTTTGGGTAAAATCTAAATCTTCAATATCTCTTTTGCTTATGATAGCAATGTCCATTTGATCTGGAATCTTGTCCTTATTTTCTCGAACTAAAGCTCTTAGGATTCTTTTGGTTCTATTTCTTTGGACAGCATTCTGGGAAGTTTTGTCCGAACAATAGAGAATTTCCGTATCCAAACCCCCATTGGCTCGGAACAAAAGAGTTATTGGAAACTTTGATATCTTCTTGGACCCAGAAAAGAGTCCTCGTATCCGTTCTTTGTTCCGAAGTGTGGAGGGGTTCTTAAGAGCTATGGCAGATTAAAAAAAGTCTAGAACTTTTTTCCAACCTTTTCATCAGATACAGTCAATTTGTATCGACCTTTCAATCTGCGTCGAGAAAGCACTTTTCTTCCTGCTGCAGATGCCATTCTGGCACGAAATCCGTGGGTTCTTGCCCTTTTTACTCTAGATGGTTGAAATGTTCTTTTCATGAGAATTCCTGGTTATAAATAAATGCGTAGTACAGTCCATGCTTCTTTAGGAAAGTTGCAAGTCAAATGGAAATTCCTAGGACCAATTAGAAAAAAGTATATCTTTGTTTTTTTGCCAAGACAGGAACAAGATTTAATGAGACATAAATAATAGTGAGAATACAAACATGGTTTAATTGCTTTGCTTCCTTTATCCAGGATTCGGAATTTGCAAGATGATTTAAGTTATAAATTACTCCAGGGTTCCTTTCTCAACTAACAGAGTATTCTTTCTAATCATTTAAGAAATACAATACCTCCTTTCCAATAATTTCCTTATCTTTGAGTTTCGATTCATCCATAGATAAAATGTGTGTTTACTTTTCGAAATTAAAGAATTTTATGGAATTTATAATTGTAAATTATTTATACTATTTTCAAAAATTTTAAGAGATCAAATTCATGCTCATTCGTCTGTTTCAAATATTTATATTTTTTCTGATTTTAGGTATTAGTTCAAATTGTATCCTTTTTAAGGAATCGGAACTTGATCTAGATTCTGATCTGAGTAAGCTTTTTGGACTGTATCAACTTTTCAACTTACAAAGGGGAGTTGAATACGAAACTTCTGTAAAGTTTTTGGAAAATGGTGTTATAAACGGAAGTACAATTGTCAAAGTAAGTAAAGTTGCCCGAGACTACACTCTTCCATCTCCAAATCAAGAGGATACCTCAGGAGAATTGGTCGGAAGCTTTCAACAATCTAGCAATGGATTCCACCGCTTGTATTTAAGAGATTTAGGTCGTTTTCGCCTAGATTTATATAAATTTAGTATGAATCCAAGCTATCATGGCTCTGTTGTGGTGGATCTTTTGAATTCTACCGACTCTGCACTCCAAGTTGTCCAAGAGGCATTTCCGAATGGATATCGATTTGCAGAGCAGAAATTAACAAGAATTGTACGTAGAGACCATGATCCCTTTGAAATCTATATTAATGAGGAACCATCAGCAATTGGATTCTATAACAACAAGGCATTTTATGCAGTGCAAGTTTTGTTCAATAAAAAGTTTGAGATTCAAACTACCAACATTCGATTACCAAGACCCTTGCTCATACTTTACACTTTGGATGGGAACAACTTTTCTTCTTTTACAATAACAGAGGCCTCTTCAGATGCAGCAGTTGGATCCCAAAGTTTTGACATAAACTATAATATAGAATCACATTTTACTACGGATGACTCCTTGGTTCTTGTTTTCCGTAGGACGGGAATAGCTACTGACCCTAGCTACTTTTTTGCTAAGATTCCTTTTAACCAACCTGAAAATTACCAGTTCTACCAGGTATTCAATCGTGACACTATTTTGGGGTATAATAGAATTAAGACAAATAAATTTTTCTATAGCCAAGGGAAATTGATCTACCGTGAATTTGATTCAACAAATTCAAGTAACGGTGAATGGAGAGTCGATACCAACCTACTCCAAGCTGGGAGTGGGAATACATCTATTTTTGCAAGTACTTATAGCCCATTCAGTTACGGAGAAGATTCGATCTTTCAATATAAGAACTTTATTCTAAACTTTACTGGATCGGATTTTTTTATATCTGATTTTGATTTAAATGATGCTTCCAATTCTCTTACCTTCAACCATGCAACTGCTTTATGTATATCCCCTCCCCCTACTACGATAGGATTTAACGGTAATTTATATAAAAATTATTTACTCGAAATCTGTTCTACTCCAGGAATTTTACGTATTTCAACATCCAACCAACAATTAAATCTAAGTTCTGGTAATTTATTGTTCTCAGATGGGTATACGTGGAATTTAAACTCTAACATTCAAGCTTCTATATTCAACATGAATAGGACTCTTTTTAATTTAGAAGCAGGTGTAGAACAAAGAAGAGTGGAATTAAACCATTCAAACAATTCATTTAGAGAGATCAATATACAACCAGATATCAATCCAATTTCAGGATATACTCCTTCTAACTCTACAAATCTCTCGGATTGCACAATCTTGGATGGATCGTATTTATGTGTAACAAAACGTAATTACACTGGCTTACCAGCTAATCTCTATGATCCATTTATCATATTTACCACATCAAGTGATGGAATCACTTGGACGGATTGGAAGGAGCTAAAGCTCAACCCAGTGGTAAGATGAAATGAATTTCGATTTCAAGAATTGAGATGTCATCTTTATAGAGTTTAGTTTCTGGATTGTATTCAAAAATATTGTTTTATTTATTAGGTTCTTGTTTCTATTTGTGGAAGTAAGAAATTTATCTATCCAATGATCCATACCATGAGTTTAAAATTTAAGAAATCTATCCTCACTTTTGTTCCAATTCTTTCAATCATTTGCATTTTTACATTTTGTGCCAACCAACCCGACGATGAGAGCCTAGTTCCTAAACAAGAAGAAGTTCCCATACCAGTGACTGTACCCATCGATGAAGCTCTTTATAGACAGAATGGCTGTGAGTCTTGCCATGGAGGCAATGGATCTGGTGTAGTAGAAAGAAAAATGAATACGAAACCTGCCGATTTCCGAGTGAAGTCTAGCTATAAGAATGGCTCATCTTTACCAAAAATCGTAAAATCGATCCAAAACGGAATTCAAGGAACAGAAATGAAGGCTTATACACACCTAACATTGTACGAGATTACATCCATTGCCAAGTACATTCAGAAAATGCAAGATGAATGATTGGAAATTTCTTAGAATGCTTTCTAACAACTGAGAACTAGTAAACTCAGTAAAATATTTCAAAAATAAAAAACAATTTCTTGCACTAAACGAAAATTCTAAGAAACTCAACTCTATGAATCTCCGCGTAATTGATAAATTCATCACTTCAGAGGCTAAAGAAGCATATACCACTCTTTTAAAATTTTGGATTTATTCCTTACCCTTATTCTTCGTAGTTTTGATGCTTTTACATTTTACAGCTGATATGCGAAGCATGCATACGATCTCTTTGACGGTTTTTATCATTGCGAGTTTTCTAATTGTTTTAGGAGTAAAATCTTTTCTCAAAAGAACTGATATTTCGAGTAAAGCAATGGTATTCTTTTATTTTTTTGGAATAAGCTATCCTCTTCTCTCGCCATTGGTTGTATTCATAATTACAGATTTTTTTGCTCCGGATTTTACAATTCCTATCATGAACCATACCATACCTTCCTTATTTCTAATAATGACTATGGCTACTGCATTCTCTTTTTCGTTTCGAGTAGCAATTGTAGGAGGCGTATTTTCATCTTTATTGTTTAGTATTTGTTTTTTCTGGTTGCAGATCGAATATCCAAATGGATTAGAACCCAGGGAGCAGGTTCTTGGAATTACATATTTCATTGAAATAATTTTATATATACTTGTAACTGGCTTATTTGGTGGTCTACTTGCTAACCAAGCCAGGCGGATGTTGATCAAAATTTCAGACACTGTCCAAGAAAGAGAATTCGTATCATCATTATTAGGTGAATATGTTTCTGATGAAGTTCGAGATAAAATTCTTCAGAATGGAGGTTTAGCTGAAGAAGGAGAAGAAAGGGAAGTTACAGTATTATTTGCTGACTTAAGAAATTTTACGTCCATATCGGAAGAAAGAAATCCTAAAGATATTGTTTCTTTTCTCAATCAATACTTCGATTCAATGGTTGATATCATTCAAAGAAATGGAGGAGTCGTTGATAAATTTATTGGAGATTCTGTTATGGCATACTTTGGCGCACCAATTCCCATAAATAACCCGCAAGAAAAAGCATTCCAAGCTGCTATAGAAATGTCATTTGAGTTGCAAAAGATTAATAAAATATTTACTCAGAATAAGTATCCTACAATAAAACATGGTATCGGTCTTCATCATGGTGAAGTTGTGATAGGAAATATTGGAAGCAAGAAAAGAAAGAATTATACTATCATTGGAGACACAGTGAACTTAGCTTCGAGATTGGAGAGCTTAACGAAATCTAATCATTCTGATTTAATTTTAAGTAGCACTGTATTTGAGAAACTATCTCCAGCTAACCAAAGCAAGCTTTCATTGGTAAAGGATGTTCAAATCAAAGGCAAAAAAGATAGCATAAATTGCTTTAAACTGGAATTAGAATAAAACATTATAATTTGAATAAGCAAAGTTATTGGTTATATTCAATATTCAATATTCAATATTCAATATTTAACTCTTTGATTTTTTTATCTAAGGTATTTCGATTGATCCCAAGAAATTTTGCCACCCTAGTCTTGGTATAGCGAAACTTTTTCATTGCATATTGAATCATTCGAGCTTCCACTTCATTTACGATAGCTTCCATTGCTCTTCCATCCAAGGTATCAAGATGACTTGATGAAAAAGTTCCAGAACTTACGTCAACCAATTCGCTTGAATCTGAACTAATAGGCTCTTGTCGTATTTCTGGTGTTACCATTTTCTCGGAAATTTCTGAAAAATCTTCCACATCCAAGGTATCGCCTTGAGAGAGAACAACAGCACGTTCAATGACATTCTCCAACTCTCTCACATTCCCTGGCCAATTGTATTTTAGTAAAATTTTAATGGCATCTCGAGTGAGACCACGTATTTCTTTAGAATTATCCTTAGTATACTTTTCAATAAAATGGTTGATAAGCAAAGGAATATCCTCAGTCCTATCACGTAAAGCGGGAGTATGCAAGTTAACTACATTTAAACGATAGTATAAATCTGGACGAAATTTCTTTTGTGCAATAAGATCTTCCAAGTTTGCATTTGTAGCGGCTATAATTCTTACATCTATTTTCTTGGTTTTGACTGAGCCAACAGCTTCTATCTCTCTTTCTTGCAACACTCGAAGAAGTTTAGATTGAAGATTTAAATCCATTTCACCTATTTCATCCAGAAAGATTGTGCCTGTATCTGCTAATTCAAATTTTCCTTTTTTATCAGCTACAGCACCTGTAAATGAACCTTTCTTATGACCGAATAATTCGGATTCTAATAAATTTTCTGGAATAGCTGCACAATTTATTTTCACAAATGGGCTCTCAGAACGACTGCTATTGTAATGAATAGAACTTGCAATCATTTCCTTTCCAGTTCCAGATTCTCCTGTAATTAAAATGGAAGCCCTTGAATCAGCTACAATTTGTATCTTCTCAAATAGCTTTTCCATGTTAGAAGCCTTTCCAATCAAGGAACCAAATCTATATTTATTCTTTAATTCTCTTTTGAGTTGTATATTTTCTCTGGAAATTTCTTTCTTTGCCTCATCAACAAGCTTATTGATTTTGATTGTTTGGGAAATAATTGAAGCAACGACTAATAGAAAGTCCAAATAAGACTTTAAATCCATATGTTTATGATTGTCTAAAAATACAGATACTACGCCTAACTTACCTTGGTCGGAAATAATTGGTACAGCTATCAATGCTAAGTCTGAATTTTCAATGTTAAAGTGGGAAAGATAACCTACCCTATTTAAAAAATTTGGATCATCTCCCACAGATTCTATGATTACTGGTTCATTTGTTTCGAAAACCTTACCAGTAATCCCTTCACCGATTTGGTAAGTTCCCCTTTCCATCTCATCACTCGTCAGACCTGAAGCAGCAACTATCTTTAATAAATCTTGTTCTTTATTGAACAAAACAATAGTGCCCTTTTCCAATTTCAAAGACTTATCCAAAAGATTCATTATTGATGAGAAGACCTCATTAATATCTAAAGAGGATGTTACAACTTTTGAAATTTCTATCAAAGTGGCTTGGATTTTTGTCTTTTGCTCTAAATTCCTAAAGGTTTGAAGATTTTTAAAAATTTGTGCTGCTTGGTTCGCAAGAACAGTGACAATATCAAACATATCTTTTGTAAATGCATTGAGTCTATTTGAATCTAAAGATATAACACCAATTACAGATCCCTCTACTATCATAGGAGCAACTAATTCGGATAATATGTCTTCTTTTACTTTGATATAATCTGGATCTGTGCGAATATCATTTACTACCTTTCCTTTACCGGTAGACGCTGCCATTCCTGTGATACCTTGGCCAATTTTGAGCCTAACTTCGCTCATCAATTTTAAATTCATTCCACGTGTTGTGATCACATCCAAAAGGCTTTCTTTATCATTGATTAGCATTAAGGAACCAGATTCAGCCCCTGAGATTTGAATGCAGCGGTCCAAAATCAACTCCAACAATCCATCAGGATCATGGGTAGAATTCATGGCTGTGGCAACTTCGTGGATCGATAAAATAGGATTGATCTTTCGTTCGGACATAATTACTCCATATTTAATCAATTTGTCTACTTTTTAGACATATTGAATTAAGCATTTGACAGTTACTTGCTTAATTTGTTAGCAATTTAGCTAATGATTAAGTTTTATGCAAAATCCATTCCAAATTACCAGTTTTTCAAGAAAGATGCTTAGTCTTTAAGCAAAAGGAGAATAGAATTGAACTTCCTTTCGGACTGATAAAATTGACTGTATGTCTTCTGAATCTAATGTCTGCGTTCTTTGTGGTGATACAAAAACACCTGAGGGCGAAACTCGAAAAGCCAGATTCTACTGCAATAGCTGTGGTAAGGAATGGATTCTAGAAAAAAGAAGATCCGCTCGGTTTTCTGGTCTTTTGCAAATCGAAAAACAAGAAAATAGAGTCTCTTTGCTCTTAGATTCTCTTGCACTATTCAATTCAACTGTCAAAATCGAAGAACTTACCTATGGATTTGCAAATTTTATCCACCAAAGACTGGGCGGAAGAAATGTTGGGATTCTCATTATCGATGTCGATAAATCTCAAATCCACCTAGCAGGATATAAATCGAGCAATCCAAAGCTTGAACGAAAGATTAAAAGCATCAAACTCGATTATGATTTAAGCTATGGGGTTCTTGTAAAGAGCATGACCGAGGCTAGGTCTATTCATTACAAGCTTGAAGAGGAAAAGCACCCATTCTATAAATTATATGCAGAGCTAACCAAAACACATTCACAATTGCTCATACCAATTCTTTATGGTGTCAATGCACTTGGATTAATTACCATGGACTATGCCCAATCACCTGATACAATTCATATCTCAGAAGAAAGAGAAATGATGGAATTGTTGACTGGGCAATTTGCAGTAGCCTTAAGAAATGCAAGTCTCTACGAGCGTTCCAAAAACCAAAGTGTGAATTTTCAAAATCTGCACTTATCTGCCTTAACTCTGAGCAAATTGTATTTGGATAACCAAGATGAGATGATGAGAATGATTTTATTGTCCGCATCAAGTTTCGCAAACAGTGCGAAGAATAAACTCTTCGAAAAGAACAAATCAGAGGCATGGAGCAAATTCTATGAATTAAATAGAGATGATACGGGCATGCACTCTTACTCGGGAAGACTCAGTGAAAAAGAAACTGAAGACATATTCAATCTCAAGGAACCCAAACAAGAGAAAAATCTATTGATCATTCCCTTTTCTGCTGAGGATGGAACTTCCTACTGTTTCCATTTGGCTAAAGAAACTTCAACTTTCTCAAGAGACGATTTCGAAGTTCTCAATGCATACACCGCTTTGACAAAGATCACTATTGATAATACTCGTATGTATAAAAGAATGGGTGATCAGAAAATGATAGAGCGCGAAATTGAAATTGCTCGTGATATCCAACTGAATTTGCTACCTAGACAAACTCCTGAAATCAATGGCTTTAAGTTCTCAGGTTTTATGAAATCAGCTAAGGGTGTCGGAGGAGATTATTATGATTTCATAGTGTCACCGAATCAAAGTGAAGTGATTATTTGTATAGGCGATGTGAGTGGAAAAGGTGTTTCCGCTGGAATCGTGATGGCTACTGTTCGAACTATCTTGCATTCTTTAGTGCGCAGAAAACCAACAATCAATGAAATTCTTTCTGATATCAATACTTATATCTATTACAATTATTCAGAGGCTGCATCGCCTAGGTTCATGACCATGACTTTGATTAGCTGGGAGCCTAAGACAAATGAATTCTTATTTGCAGGTGCTGGTCATGGAAATATAGCAATCTATCGAAAGGCAAGCAACTCATTAGAACTGATAGAAACTAAGGGTATAGTATTAGGAATAGAACCTAATATCAATCGATGGAGTAACTCAGGATCCTTTACTTTAAATAGGGGAGATGTCATGCTTCTCTATACGGATGGTGTCACTGAAGCTATGAATGAAAATGGAGTAAGTTTTGATGATCCTAGACTGTTTGATTCATTTGTTAAGCATGCAGCAAAAACACTCGATTCTAATGAGCTATTAAATGAAATTTATAAAGACCTAGAGTCCTTTGTTGGTGGAAGAGAACAACATGATGATATTACCATGATTGCCCTTGCTAGCAATGGATAATCCTTTAGATCAAATCTTTTTCAATTTATGGAATAGAATTAATTCTCCATTTAGTTTTATCAAAAATTTTCAAGCCATCCTCAGTTTTTCTGGAGGAAAGGACTCAAGAATTGTTCTTGAGTTTTATAATTATTTACATAGGAATTATAAACTTCCGAAACCCATTGTGTTTCACTTAGCACACAATATTCGAGAGACGAGCCAAGAGAAATTAGAAATTCAAAATCTACTTTTAACCTTGAATGATGGTAAAAATTATTTTAGATCCAAAAATATTCCTAAATTATCCAAACGAATTAAAAAATCATTAGAAGAGACAGGACGAATAGTACGTAAAAATGAACTGAACAAGATAGCCAAAAGCCATAAGGCTTACCTTGTAACTGGACATCATGCTAAGGACTATATAGAGACTCTGTTAATCAATTTGATTCGTGATGGTGGTACTAATTTCACAACTATGCCAACTTGGGATGGAAAAATATTTCGACCCTTGACTCTCTTGACAGATGCAGAATTAAACGATTGCTACAAATACATTTCCAATGTTCAAATTTGGGAGGATGAGACAAACCAAAGTGACCTCTTCTTTCGCAATCGTATCCGAAAAAATATACTACCTCTATTAGAAAAGGAAGGAATCAAATTTGATAGAGTTTACAAAAATTTACATGATGATATAGAGCATTTAAACTTTCAAGAAATACATTCGCTAATTAAAGAGGACACTCCATCTTTTATAAGTATAGCACATTCAACTTGTTCCATCATTCACTCGTCCTCCCTTTGGAAGAAGACATTAGACCTACATCTAAGATTAATTTCACTTTCTCCAGCAAGAGGGTCCACTGTAAGAGAGACTTTTAAATTTTTACAAGAAAAGAAAAGTTTTGAATACAGGACCAAGGAATTTTTACTTAGCAAACAAACCTTAGGCCCAGCCATTATTATTCCTTTCAATAGCAGTTGTTATGATGCCCCTAAGATTGATTTTTCTGAATCAAAATTACAAGTTAGTTGGAATCAACAAGTTTGGTCAGAAAATCTTTCTCAGGAAGATGGCTATCACATTGGATTTATTCAAGATGGACTTCGTATTGCACATAACAAATCAAAGAAAGAAGTCTCTGAAATTTTTCGTGAAAATACTATTCCAAAATCAATTCGTAAATACATCCCCATAGTATTTAAGAAGAAAGACGCTATTTTAATTTTACTATCGCTATGGAGCCCTGAATTACAAAATTTCCCCAAGGATTGGAATAAATAAAATGAAATCAAAAGAATCAGAAGAATTTTCTACAGAATTGCAAAAAGCATTTTTTTATAAATCCTTTGGAGATCCAAAATTGTTTATCAAAGAGTCTAGATTTCCAGAAATTGCATTCATAGGAAGATCCAATGCAGGAAAATCGTCTTTAATCAATGCAATCTTAAATAGGAAGAGTCTTGCGAAAACTTCCCGAACCCCAGGTAAAACAAAATTAATCAATGTGTTCGTAGTTCCCAATCGATTTAGTTTAGTCGACTTACCTGGATTTGGTTATTCTAAAGCATCCCATGCTGAGCATAAGTCTATGATGGTCTTACTCGAGAAGTATCTAAATGAAACAGTAAAACTAAAATGTCTATTCGTCTTATTAGATGCACGACGAAAAATCTCAGATGAGGAAATTCTGCTATTGCAAACTGCTCAAAACAAAAATATTACAAGCATTTTGATTCGAACCAAGGAGGACAAATTAAACCAAAAGGAAAGAGCAGAATCCAAGAAAGATTCAAGCCAACTACCTCAAAAAACTATTTACGCTTCTTCACTCACTAATAAGGGGATAGATGAAATTCGGGAAGAACTAAGAATTCACATCCAATAGATTTCCATTTTTGGATGAGCTAGAATTGTTTCCAATATTCATGGCATTGTCCATCATATTTTGATAAGATTGGCTAAGCATTTGAAAATTCTTCTTTGTATCTTCTTGCATTTTAAGAATGCGAATTTCTTCTTGCAGTCTATTCTTCTCACGAATGAGTTCTTGTTTTCTCGGATCTGAATTGGTTCTTAGAGTATCCTGGTCTGAAGATAAATCTTGGGACTGGATTTCAAGTTCCAATTCAGTAACCTTGCTTTCTAAGGCGTCTCTGTGAGAAACTAGATTCAATTCTTGAATATTTTTCTTAGAATCCATAGTCTTAGAAATTTCATCTTTAGAATTTTCACTAGGGATTTCAGATGTTTTATTAATGTTTTCCGGTTTTGTATAAGGTTCGAAAAGAGAGTCTTTTTCTTTCTCAGGTCTTTTTATTGTAGTAGCTGAAGTTTCTCCACTAACAGCAACCAACTTCCCACCGCGCATTTCCATGTCTATCTTCACACGAATTTCTGAAATATCAGCGCCTTGGCGGAAGGCTTCATTTTTAAACTCTTGTACGTGCCCCAATTCATGTGACACGACGTGTAAAATAGAAAAATTCTCTGGAGAACTTTCTAATTGACCGTGACCTATGTATCCTATGGAACTCATTTCTATTACCTATACTAAAAATCGGGAAACTTTGATTATAGATTAGATTTTTTTTTATAAAATAGCAAAAATAAAAAAAGCCAGCTTATCGCTGGCTCTTTTCAAAGACTTATGTCTTAAATAAACTGATTTTGATTAGTTAGAAGTAGCTACTGCAGGACGAATGCATCTTACATAAGTCTTTTCTATTTTCTGAACTGTCTTTTCCTCACCAAAGCTTTCACGATCAAAATTCACCGTAATCGCTATTTCTCCTGTTGTATCATCTTGCACGGACCAAGATGACCAATAAAGACTTTCAACAGTGTCTGGAAAGTTTGCAAGTAAGCCTGTTCTTCCACCTAAAGTGAGTTTCTGCAATTCAAAAGGATTGGGAACTCTCCAACCAGGAAATCCATTTGCATCATTCAATGCAGCACAGGTATTCAGAGCTTCACTAAATCCAGTTGTTATAAACCCAGCATTAGCCAGTAAAGTTAGTGGCAAAGTTCGAGTATTGCAAGACCAAGTATTTGTATTGCAGTAAGCAAACCTTGATGCACCCCATAGAACTTGGTCATTCGGTGTAAAAAGTGTTCCGGATACTGCACCACGGCAATCATTTTCATTAGAACGATAAACCTGACCTTGGCTGCATTTTCTCCAAATTAAACTTTGAGCCTTATCTAAAACTGTACCATCTCGCAGATCAACGAAATTTGTATTTAGCAAAACACCGGTAAGTACAGTGCTCAGCTCTTCATCGCCTAAACCAAATGTGTCTTTTTCTTTGGGTGCTTCACATCCAATCCCAAATATTCCTGCTGATGCGATTAGGAGGATAATTGTTTTTAATTTTAAATTGTTCATACTTGCTCCTCCTTAAAAGATATGATTAAAGTTAACAAATGTTTGTCTATCTTCATCCGAAACCCCATAATCTATATAAATGATGGTAGCTTGGTTCCATGGAATTCTAAGACCCAAACCTCTTGAATGTTTATAGTCTTTAAAATTCATTTTCTTATAATCGTCCCAGACTCTCCCTACATCATAAAATGGTACCAATTGAAAGTCAAAGTGTTGGGTTCCCCAATCCAAAGAGGCGAACTTCCAACGAACTTCTAAGTTAGCAAATGCATTCGAAGGACCAGTAAAACGATCTTGCTTATAACCTCTTAGAGTAGTTCTTCCACCCAAACCTGCTTGGTTGGTTTCTGTTCCCCAAAATTGATTCACCTCAAAGAAAGGTGTATTACCGTTATTTTGCACTGCTGTAGCACGACCAGCTACCACTAATTTCTCTACCATTCCCTTCAATGGACTAAAGAACACTCTAGCTGAGGCAACATTTCGATTGAAATCAAAATCCGATCCAATAGCGCGAACAGATTTTTCATGAGTGTATTCCAAGAATAGACCCCGGTTTGGATCTGGTTCAAAATCTCTAGTATCATATACAATACCCGCTCTAAGCGTATTGATATAACCACCGTTAGCTCCAACAATCTTACCAGATTCCAAATCTTCTGTTACCTTGGTTCTTCCGTTCGGAGTGTCCACATCAACATTTAAGATTGAAAAGTCAGTGTTACCAAAAAATGGATCTCTCGCCCTGAACACCTTTCCATCAAAGGTTCTCAGTGTTTGTTTAGAAAATCTAGTTCCACCAACAAGACGAACTGTTCCACCAAAGAAAGATCTTTCTCCAGACAACTGAATATTTGGGTTCTCTAAATCGTAACGATTGAATTGTCTATCGGTTACGAAAGGAGCCTCACCTGCATTCCCAGGTCTTCTATAGCTTTGGGCTTCTTGGTAATCATTAAAAGTTGCATTTCGAACCAAGGGTTGGTTAGGATCATTCCTATCTCTATAGCTTAGTGGCTTGAGCGTTTCTTCTCCATATCCAAAATACAATAAGTTCGGATTTCTTCCGTAGATTAAATCTCCACGCAATCTCCACTGAGTATCAAAAACATAAGGAGCATCTATACTCGCCCAGTGGTAGGGAGCATTCTTAGTCGTGTTGAAGTATTGAGCAAAAATTCTATAACGATAGGGTGTATATTCAAAGAATGGATCTTCTTTGGTTCCATTCTCAAAATACAAAACTCGAGCTCCATAACCCACACCTACGTTAGGATCCGAGTTAATGAGAGGAAGTCCTGTAAAGTATCCGTTTTCTTTCTTGTTATTGAAGTCTCTTTCCGAAAGTCTTTTCTTTTCATTGATTTCGAAAGGAAGATCCGCTCTTGGTGGTCTTTTATCTTCGTTTTCTTCCCCATCTTCCGAAAAGATAGGAAAGCTAAACAAAAGAAGTACCAACAGAGCAATCTTAGAAGAATGAGAAATTCTTAATTTCATAGATTACCTTAAATGCTTATATTGTAGTGAATTAGCTTACTTAAGCTATAAATCTGCTTAAATTTGTCAAATTAATTTAAAAAAATTGTAAACTTATGGCAAAGGTTCCAGAATCATCAGAACTTCATCTTGGGAAACGATTTCGCCTTCTTTTTTTAGAATCGAAACTACTTTTCCAGCAAAGCCAGCCTTGAGGGTGTTTTCCATTTTCATGGCTTCGAGAATTCCAAGGACTTCTGATTTCTCAAAAGATTCTCCCACAGACTTATTGATTTTTAAGATTTTGCCTGGCATAGGACTGCGGATTTCGTTAGAAACCAAAACATTCTCATCTAGGTTGCGTGAATCCAATCGAACATGATAGGTATTTCCATTCCAATGCAGATAGAACTTATCTCCTTTCTGAAGAATACTGCACTGCTTCCCATTTTGGTCTGTAAAAACTAGGATAGGACCCGGTAGGATGGAATCCATTTCTTCGGGAGATTCTGGAAAAAAGTCCTGGCTCTGCCCATCGGAACTTTGGATGCGTAGAGAACCTAAGCCCAAGGGAATTACGGAATATTGGGTGTCAGATGATTCAAACTTGAAAAGCATTGCTTGCAACCTCCCAGATCGAAGAAGCTTGTTTAGGTTTCTGTGTTAGGTGAAAAATCCAAGAAAGTGCTTCCCTTTTATCTGCTTCATCTTCTTGGATTAAATGATCTTTACCATTCAGAAAGTGAGTCGATAGATTCCCTGCAATGAAATCAGGTTCTTGCAAAATGTTTTGTAAAAAGTTAATATTCGTTATAGGTCCAAAGATCACAAATCTTCTAAGGGCAAGTAATAATTTCTTACGACAGGCTTCGCGGTCTTCTGCATGAGCAATGAGCTTGCCTATCATAGGATCATAATAAATACTCACTTCAGATCCTGTCTCCACTCCCGTATCTAAACGTATACCCTTAGCACTGGGAAGCTTCATCCATTCTATCTTTCCTATAGAAGGTAAGAATTGGTTGCTTGGGTTTTCGGCATAAACACGAACTTCGATAGCATGTCCATTTTGTGGTACACCATCTTTCTCCAAAAGTGGTGCGGGGAGTCCATGTCCTTCCGCTATCCTTATTTGGAGCTCCACTAAGTCTAGGCCAGTAACCATTTCGGTAACAGGATGTTCTACTTGGAGTCTGGTGTTCATCTCAAGAAAAAAAAAAGATCCATCTTCACCTAATATGAATTCTACTGTTCCAGCTCCAAGGTAAGCTATAGCCTTGCCCGCAAGAACTGCATACTCAGCCATTTTTTCTTTCCATTCACTTGGAAAATTAGGAGCAGGAGTCTCTTCCAGAACTTTTTGATGTCTTCTTTGTATAGAACAATCGCGTTCATGTAAGTGGATTACATTTCCAAAGTTATCTCCAAAGATTTGAAATTCAATATGCCTTGGGTTGCCTATATATTTTTCTAGAAAGACGAGACCATTGCCAAATGCCTTAGTAGCTTCACGCACAGCAGATTCAAAACTTGGTGCAAACTCAGATTCCGTATCAACCTTTCGCATGCCTTTCCCACCACCACCCGCGGTTGCCTTGATCATAACAGGAAATCCAATCTTATTAGCTTCTTCGAGAAACAAGGAAGCATTATTGGAATCAGAAGAGAATCCTGGAACAACGGGAACTCCTGCTTTTGCCATGGCTTCTCTGGAACGAATTTTATCTCCCATAAGGTCAATTGATTCATGCCTAGGCCCCAGAAATAAAATTCCAGAATCAGCAAGCTTTTTCGCAAAACTTGCGTTCTCCGATAAAAATCCATAACCAGGATGTAATGCATCAGCTCCTGTATCTAAACAAGCTTTTAGAATTGCATCTTGGTTTAGATAAGACTGAGAAGGCTCAGGCGTCCCAATACAAACAGATTCATCAGCCATTAGAACAAAATTTGCTTCGCGGTCTGCCTCTGAATATACAGCAACGGTAGCTATACCTAATTTCTGGCAGGTCTTTTGAATCCGTACAGAAATTTCTCCACGATTCGCAATCAAAAGTTTTTTAATCTTAGCAATTTGAGCTTCTGGCATAGGAATGAATTACCTTTCTTGTAGTATTAAGATTTCTGCATTTCAATAAATAGCATAGTCATGTCGTCTTCTATATGTCCATCAGCAAAAACAATAGAATCTCCCACAACTGCCTCGAGTAATGCCTTACCCTTCTTGGATTGATTAGAAAGAATGCTCTCATAAAATTTGTCCTCTCCGTATAATTCACCTGATTCATTGAATAATTCCACCAAACCATCAGAATAAAATAAAAATTTATCATCTGCTTCAATATCCAAATGGTAGTCACGCAAAGAGGGTTCAAAATGAGAAAGAATCAAAGAACCTCTTCCTTCCATTTCAATGACATGATTGTTTCGAATTAATAATATCTGAGGATGTCCGGCATAGGAATACTCAATACGATTGTTCCCAGCATCCAATATCGCAAAACATGCGCTAATATGATGATTCAAGACAAGTGGTTTGAGAAGTTCATGCATAATCATCAAGGATTCAGCGGGTTGAATATTGGATCTCGATACAATCTTAAATGCAAGACTAGCCATAGCGCTCACCATGGCAGATGCTATACCATGACCTGAGACATCTGCGAAAAAAATATTCAATCTCTTATCAGGTCGAACTTCTACACTGAGTACATCACCACCAACCTTGTCATAAGATCTATAATAAGTTGAAATTTTAAATTTATCCGAATCGGGAACTTTGATCGTTACCAAAGACTTCTGAGTATTTTGAGCGATTAGGAGATCTTCCGATGTTCTAGAATAAAATTCTTTCAATTGGATTTCGGATTCTTTTAACTTTTCTACCGCACTTAGTCTGATATTTAGTGTTAGATAAGATACTAAAGCAGGCGTAATGATAGTAGGAAAAAATAAACTCAAATCAACTTGAGGTTTATTTGTAATCAAACCTACAACGATAGATGCAACTATAACAAACAAGAGATAGGTGATCAACCATCTTTTCTCTACGAAGCTTATACCTATGCAAGTGATCACAAGTACCATACCTATCAAGTACCCAATATATAAATCATTCCAGTAGAGTAGAACGAAGGAATGTATTGTCATAGTATAGAAAACAGAATTCAAAATTACTTCCAGATGTTCCTTTACCCAACGAGAGGTATAAGTGGAAATAAATAAACTCAACATAACTATAGAATGGATGATTCGAATGATTGGTGGATCATAAAGTCCAAGTTCATCAGTCGGAGCCAAGACTCCAAACCCAATGAAAAGAAAAAATACACCTAGACAGATTCTAGAGATCTTTAGAAGCTCATCACCTAACTTAAATCTATCTGTAACCCTTCTCAAGGAGTGATTAATTGCCATTGTATCTATCAACCATGGATTTAAATATCTCTTTCATAGAATCGGTAATGGATGCAGGTCTTCCATTCTCAAAATCAAACCATACTATCTGAGCATAGCCTGAAAGTACACATTGTCCATCTTTTGTCCACATAGAAGTAGAAATATCAAAACTTCTAGAAGAAAAAGAGGTAATTCCTAGAGTAATATCCAAATCAGCAGGAAAAGAAACTTGCTTGCGGTAATCTAAATCCAGGTGGGTCAATACTGGACCAGCTTTTAGAGTTTTTAAATCTGTATTCCAAATCGATAAATCAGAAAAAAAATTCGCCCTAGCTGTCTCAAAATACTTCACGTAAACTACATTGTTAACATGACCGAATGCATCCATGTCGCCCCAAGCAATTGAAATAGTGTAAGTATGGTCAAATCGAATTGGTTTTGCCATGTATTCCCAATTTAGAATAAGAGATAAACAAGAAAAGAGAAAATTTACCGAACCTCAAAACTAACTGATTGTATATTGCTATTTTTTTCCGAAATCAAAAAAAGATTGAACTTTCCTTTTTGAACCTGCCATGAAAAGGGTTTATTTGCTAGGCCTAGATTTTTTCCGTTCAATTGCCACAATAGACCCTGGGTGTTTCCACTTGCTTGAAAGAGTATTTTCTGAAATTCTTTTGGAATATCTGGATCGTAAGCTAGAATCATTCCTTCAATTGGGTAGGTAATTTTGGCAGCAAGTTCTTGGTTTGTATTCCGAATTTCTTGTATGCTTAGAAGAGGATTCCTATCTGGCTCCGTTCCCGTTAAATAGTAATCTCCATGGACAAACTGTAAACCCTTAGGGACTATTCCCTCTTGAGAACTTGTATTTGTATGAAGATAATCCATGACTTCACGCCAAATGGGTGCGGCTCCTGTAATACCTGTTACATTGTACATGGGCTCACCGCTAAAATTTCCTATCCAAACTCCAACCGTATATTTTTCTGAGTAACCTATGCACCAATTGTCTCGCATGTCTTGGCTGGTACCTGTCTTAACAGCTGTCCAATACCGAGTGGAAAGAGAATTTTCCAATCCAAAAGTAAGGCTTCGGTTTGATCGATTGGATAAAATATTAGAAATAATGTAACTAGATTCAGCTGAGTAGTGAATTTTGCCATCCTGGCTTCTGCCTGAATTTGCTAAAATATGATAGGCATGAGTCAAATCCCAAAGACTAACATCCAAGGTTCCCAAAGCTAAGGAATAGCCATAGTAATCAGAATCTTTAAGATTTTGGAATCCAAGCATTCTAATTTTCTCAAAAAATGGATCTACTCCTGTCATTTGCACCAAACGCACTGCAGGAATGTTCAAAGAAGAGGCAAGTGCTTGTTTAACAAAAACTGGTCCACTGAATTCTCTATCATAATTGGAAGGTCTATACATTCCTCTTGTGACATCTATATCCAGTGGAGAATCAACTAATATTGATGTTGCGGTAATGTATTTTTTATCTATGGCAAGTGCATATAAAAAAGGCTTTAAGGTAGAACCAGCTTGTCTATAGGATTGGATAGCATCAACATATTTTGCACTAGAAAAGTCTTCAATGCCACCTAGATAAACTAAGACCTCTCCTGTTTTATTATCCAGCACAAGAACTGCTCCATCTCTGACATTCTTATCTTTAATCTGCGCAAGATTCTTTCTAAGACTTTCATAAGCCTGCTTTTGGAAATTAAAGTCTAAACTGGTTTTTATTATGCCTCTTCCTTGGGAAGCAAATTGATTCGCAAAATGAAAAGCATAATTGTGTCCTTTATTGTAATTTTTCTTCACGAATGAACCGCTAAGACTTAGTTCATTCTGTATTTGATTTGTCTTAGAACTTGGGTCGTTCTTTATTTTAGTATCTAAGGATAGATTCACAAATTCCTCTAAACTTTGTTTGGTGTAATTCCAGCCCAAATCATTGGAGAGTCTATAAGCTCTTGCTGAAATCAATGACAAACTTGCATTTGGTGAACGAATCATGGAAGCGAGAACCAAACTCATCTTCTTATCTATAGATTTGCTTGCCATATTCCAAGTTTGAAGACTTGTGATCGGGATACCTAAATTCTCACCTCTTAGCGGGACGGAATTTAAATAGGCAGTTAGAATTTGTTCTTTGGTCCAAATTTCTTCTAAATCTGAAGCGGCTTGGATTTGCCGAATCTTCTCTGCGATAGTTCTCTGCCGACCACCACCTCCCAAACTTGGATCCATCAAAGAAACCAATTGCATACTCAGGGTGGATCCACCTCGAAATCCCCTGCCTCTGATTCCAGAATACAAGGACGAAAGGAAGGCAAGAGTATCCACTCCTGAATGCTTCCAAAAGTTCTTATCTTCAGTGGCAAGGATGGCCTCTATTAAATGAGAGGGAAATTCATCTAATTCTAACCAAAGGTAGGCTCTCTTCTGAAAATCAGTCCGTATGCTTTGAAGTGGAATTCCATTTCTATCAATGAGAATTGCTTCGCTGGGGGTAAAATTTTGTCTATACTCTAAGTAACTGGGCAGAGTACGTTCTGTACCATGAATCCCAAGATTGATTAGTAAATAAAACATTATTCCTAAATAGAAGAAATACGTTTGTAGAGTTCTGCCTTTCCTTAGATAAGAGATGATTTTCATAAGCAGTGGTAAAATTTTGCCTTAATTTCTTGTCATTTCCTTGCATCTACTTCTGAATCAGAACTCTCATTGTCGTTTAAATCCAAATCTTGGGTGATTCCAAGATCAGAGTAGGTTTGTACAAGATATAGGCTATGATTGCCTAGTTCACGAAAACTATAGCCAACTAACTTTGGTTGGTTGGGCGCTTGGATTAAAATCGTCTTAGGAAGATTGGAACTAGAAAGAATACCGTCTACAAGACTATGAATTTTTTCATTAGAGCCTGACCAATGTAGATAGGGTGGATCTATAAAATATACCAAGTGTTCAATTCCATCTAGTTCAGGAAGGTTGGAATGTTGCCGGAAGCTGTCTTTTTTAAAAAGGTAGGCAGAATCCCTATGTTCCTTAAGAAGATCAACTAAGCCTGCAAATCGTTCTTTCGCCATTTCATAGAATAATACTTTTGCAAATCCATTGCTCAGAGCTTCCATGCCCATTTGTCCCGAACCAGCAAAGAGATCAATAAAGGCAGAATGCTTAAAGCTGAGTTTCCCCTTTTCTCTAAGACCATCTAATATGGAAAATATGGATTTCTTCAAAATGGCTGGAGTGAAATTAGAATTCCCCTTTACTTGTGATGGTATGGGAATTGCCCTACCCTTCCATCGACCAGTTTGTATGCGTAGACTTGGATTCAATCTTTACTTCTTGTTAGTTTGTATTTTGTTGATTGCAGATTGTAAATTTAGAATTTGATTCTTTAAACTCACATTTGGATTCGCATTGAGAGCTAAATTAGAAACAAAGAGTGCATCCTTTTCTTTTTGATTCTGAAAAAGTAAGCATGCATAATAGTACAATCCGTCCGAATATCTACTAGATGCTTCCGCATCTTGTCTGAATCGATAGCCCCATTTTTCACCTATGGATTGTGAGTTAGCTACTAAGGCTCTCTCTAAAATTAAATACATAGCATTGGTTAAATGAGCGGTTCGCTTCTCTGAAGATTGGTAGACTGTTTCGAGAATCTTGTCCATCTCTTCTATCTTGTTCTCTGTGGAAATATACAAAACCAAGAATCTTAAATCTCTTTCGGGAGAGCTATCCTTTTGGATCATGAGTTTGCTTTGTCTTGCAACATGGCTATAATTGCCTGATTTGTATTCCTTGTACAAAGAATCGAAATCTTGGTTTTGTGAAAAAATCGAATGAAGAAGTCCAATGCTAAGAAAGGCAGGAATAAAGTAGCTGCCCTTCTTGTTTCTAAAGTTCAACGATATTGGCAGACCCACACATAGGACAAATCATTTCGTCCAGTTCATCTGGTTCCCATCTATGATCACAGTCTTCGCAAGCATATGTGATCGCATCAGCGTCCAACTCTTCTTCTTCGTCGATATCATCCATAAATTCGTCGTCTATTGTCATAACGATATCATAACCATAAAACAAAAAGCCTGTCAAGGGTTCAGGATAAAAAAAAAGATGAATCTTACGAAAAAACTTTTAATCTGGCTAATATGGCGTATTTACCCAGACACGAAAGCCATAGAAAGAAGAAATCAAAGTTCCCCTACCTATTTCTTGTATTCTTTCTAGGTCTTGCTCTATTCGGATTTTTCCAAGAAAGGAAGATACGACTCTTTTTTACGAAAGACCAAAAACAAAAAATCGAAAAGCAAAAAGTTAAAATTCAGGCTGCCATAGAGAAAAACGAACTGAATGAAACTTTTGTCAGAGATTTTGATACCTATTCCTTAGATTTCTTAGATAAAGATCCTTTGGATCCATCTTCCATTCATTACCGAGCTAGATCCTACTACTATAGTTCTTTGTTAAATGGCCTGCAATTTGATTCCGCTTCACTGATTTCGCACATAGATGAACCCATCTCATTGATCTTTGGTGATAGCAAGAAAACCAAGGATGATTTTGCCAATATTTTCAAGTACGCAAGGATGGCTGAGGCAATCAAAGAAGATTTTCCAGAAAGCGAATCCAATCAATTTCTCTTGTTCTTAACTGAAGCCTACCGCGAAAAGAAAAAGTTTCCTCTTATCTATAAAGAATATTCGCTATTGGATACGAAATCTTTAGAATCAGAATTCCACCATCCCACTGTTTGGTTGTTGGTTTATTCGGCTGTGCGATCGGGAAATACAAAAGACTTGGAAAAGTTACTAATATCCAACCGAGCAGATGATTTCCTGGGCAAAATCCTACTCACAGAAAGAGAAGAAAATTTCTTAAATGGAATGTGCTACTACTTTGCCAAGGATTTTGTTCCAGCACTGAACTTCCTTAGAAAAAGTAAAACTGATTTTCCTGATTTCATTACGCAAAAATCACTTCTCATGGAAGCTAGAATTTTCTATACTCAGAATCTTCACCAAAAGGCTGTTGATCTATTAAGTATAGCCTTGAACAATTCAACTGAAAAAAGCAAAGAATACAAAAGCCAACTAAGGACTTGGATAGCAGAGAGACCAAGCCTAAAAACGAATGTTGATCTAACAGAACCAAAGTTGATTGAATCTAATGAAATGGAAGATGAATAAAGTGAAAACTTTCATTAATATATATTGTATCCCTTTTCTTATTTTATTTAGTAACTGTGGTTTATTTGAGAAAAAATTTCCTCCCAATGGTACATTTTGTAACGTGCTTACTAAACCATTTCCTTGTATAGAAATACAATTTGCAGAAAAGAAAATTATATTCTCCCAAGAGGAAGCTTATCAGCTTGAAGTTGTCTCAAGAGTTGAATACTACTATCAGAACAAGGCATCCGAAAAGATTCAAATGCTTGTTACTTCAGAGAATAGAGTTCAGTTATCGGATGGGAGATTTTTCCTGAGAAAGAAGGTCAAGAAATGAAAACCATTAGCGAAGCTCAATCTGAAATTATGGAAGAATTTGCCGATCTTACAGATTGGGAAGAACGCTTCCAAGTCTTGATTGAATTGGGTGAATCCCTTCCTAAGTATCCCGAAGAAAAGAAGAAGGATGAGTTTCTGGTTCCTGGTTGCCAATCTAGAGTTTGGATAGCACCTGAGATGATTGATGGAAATCTGCATTTTTATGCTGACAGTGATACCTCTTTAACAAAAGGTTTGATAGCAATCTTGGTAAAAGTTTTCTCTGGGCACAATCCAGAAGAGATAGCTAAGTCTAGTTTGGAATTTATCGAAACTATAGGATTGCAGAAATTCCTTTCCATCAGCCGAAGGAACGGTCTTCATAATATGATTAACATTCTCATGGACTATGCGAAAAATAACTCAACTTAACTGAAATTTTGCTAGATTTATTCAATCTTTCCTAATAAAATTGTCCTCTATCTTCGGGGCAAAGGAAAATAATGAATAAAAGATATCTAATCTCACTATTCCTTTTGGTTGCTTGCAGTAAGCCAGCAATTGAATTGAAACCTTACGGTGGTGCAATTCAAGTCAATGATTTACAAACAGTTCGACGAGATTACTGGCCAACTCAGGGCTGGAAATCGGCGACTCCGTCCTCTCTAGGAATGAAAACGGAAAAGCTACAGGAGATGGAGAAGTATAGTTTCACTCTCACTGGGAATGACGAAGACCGTCTAGGGATACGAACGGATTCTGTAGTAATCATCTACAAAGGCAAACTCGTTTATGAAAAGTATGCTAGAGGCTATAAGAAAGATCAGAAACATTTACTTTGGTCAGTGGCTAAGAGTTATACCAACGCCTTAGTTGGAATTGCTGTTCGAGACGGACTCATGAAGTTGGAAGATTTTGCATATGAATATGTTCCTGAACTGAATGTTTCAGAAGATCATAAGAAAATAACCATCCACCATTTACTAACCATGACTTCAGGTTTAGATGCAAGAGAAGGTTATGAATCGAATCCTTTGAATTCGACCGTACTTGCTATGCTGTATACCAAAGGAAGATCAAATATGGGTGCTTACTCAGCATCTCTTCCCCTTATGGCTGAACCTGGCAAAAGAGTCTATTATTCATCCTGCGATACAAATATACTTTCTCTCGCCTTACAAAACATATACGGAAAGGAAAAATATTTAGCTCTACCCGACAAAGAACTTTTTGATGTTCTTGGAATTCGAGATCTTACTTGGGAGAAGGATGGTTCCGATGTTTTTGTAGGATCTTCTTATATCTATTCTACACCAACTGATGTTGCAAAATTTGGATTTCTTTATTTGAATAATGGCTATTGGAATGGCAAAAAAATACTACCAGATGCTTGGGTCACCCAAGCACGAACACCTAGCGAAGGTTATAAAACGACTAAATACTACCCAGGTCTAGAGAAGAATAATTACACTGCTCAGTGGTATGCCAACACAGGTGTTCCAGATGCAGGTATTCCCAGACCCATGCCTGATATTCCTAGTGATGCCTTCTTCGGATCAGGTCATTGGGGACAAAGGCTATTCATCATTCCTAGCCTAGATTTGATTGTAGTTCGATTTGCGGATGATAGAAAAAAAGAAGATTTTAGCGATAATGATTTTCTGAAACCCATAGTGGAGAGTGTTCAATGAAACCCAAAAAATTAATTCTTGTCATAGTTCTTTTCATTGTTTTTGATATAATGCTTTTTTGGATCATTTCCAATTGGAGCAATCTAAAAGCTTTTCCATCCATTATCTCGTCATTTTATTCCAAAGAATACTGCTCCTGTTATTTTGTAGTTGGGCAAGATGAAGATTTCTGCCATAATTTTGCAAGACAATGGATACCTATCAATGATTTCAAATTAGATCTGGAAAATAAGAAAGTATCTGTTTCTGGACTTGGTAGAACAAATACGGCAATTTTCTTAGACAACAAAAATGGCTGCGTATTGCAAGAGTTAAACTAAATATTTTTCTTTTGCAAACAATCGGCAACTTTTTGTGTATTCTGTCCATTGACTAAGATAAGTAGCACGTCACCGCCCTCAATTTTTGTCTGACCAGTAGGAGAGATATAATTTTCTCCTCGGCAAATGATTGTGATCAAAGCATCTTCCGGCATCTTTAACTGACGTATACTTAGTCCTTCCACTGGGGATCCGAAAGGAATGATGAACTCTTCTAATTTGGCATCACTGTTTTCTCGGTTTATAAACTCAAAAGGATAAATTGTCTTTCTCACTAAGGGTTCGTTGACGCTAAATAACTTTGCCATAAATTTTAAACTTGAGCCTTGGATTAGAAGAGAGCTTAGAACTGTAAAAAATACCAAATTAAAAATTAGTGAAGAATTAGCAACACCCGCTGTTAAAGGAAAGGTGGCAAGAATAATAGGCGCAGCACCTCTAAGACCTACCCAGGATATGAACATTCTTTCTTTCCAATTCAAAGGAAAAAATCCTAAGCTTATGAAAACTCCAACCGGTCTTGCAACAAAAATTAGAAAAAAAGAAAAAAGAATCCCAGGAATTAAAATTTCTTTAAGCTGACAAGGAAAGACAAGCAGACCTAGGGAAAGAAACATTACAATCTGCATCAACCAACCAATTCCATCCATGAAACGAGTGATACTTTTCTTGTGAATGAAAGTGTGATTTCCTAAATAAAGTCCCGCTAAATATACACCCAGAAAACCATTCCCATTTAACAATGTTATGGTGGAATAAATAAATATTCCTGAAGCAAGAAAAATAACAGTATAAAGTCCGTCATATTCTAAATTGATACGATTGATAAATTCAATATAAACTTTAGCAAATACTAAACCTAGAATAGCACCAATGACAATTTGTGAAAAGACAAAACTTAAAATTTCTATATAATTAAAAGTTGAAACGAAAGTTAGACCTATCAAGGTAATTGTTAAAATAACTGCAAGTGGATCATTAGAACCAGATTCTAATTCAAGGATGGACTGGACTTTTTTCCTAAGTCCAATGCCAGAAGTCCTTAACAAACTAAAAACAGAGGCAGCATCAGTAGAAGAAACAACGGAACCCAAAAGCAAGGATTCAACAAAACTCAGTCCCAATAAATAATAGGAAAAAACAGCCATAGAAAATGCTGTAATCAAAACACCAATGCTAGATAGCAATAAACCTTCCCTAAGTATAGGTTTGATCTGTTTCCATTCTGTCTCCATACCACCTGCGAAAAGTATATAACAAAGCGCAACTATCCCTAAAGATTGAGCAAGTCCATAATTTTCAAATTCAATTTTACCAATTCCATCCGAGCCAGCTAACATGCCTAATATTAAGAATAGTAAAAGAGTCGGAATTCCAAATCGAAAAGAAAGCTTACTAATGAGTATCGCTAGTAAAACTAAAGCTGAGATAATAAAGGAAGTTAATTCAAAGGAATTCATTGATTGGTAAACAAAATCCTAGTCCTGAATCTCAAGAGTAACCTTTTGGTGGTATCGGATTGCTCTTTTATTTTCAATAAGCTTCCCTTCTGTTCTAGTTCTACCTAAACCATAAAAAGTAATTCTTTTGGAAGCTATTCCATGAATAAGAAAAAATTTCTGAATCGTTTCTGCACGATCACTACTTAAATTTATATCATCTATTTCAGATCCACCGTCCTTAGCATAACCTTTGATAAGAATTTTTTTTGTAGGATTTTCTTGCAGAAAAAGAACCATGCTTTGTAAATTTTCAAGATACGCTGGATCTAATTCTTTTGATTTTGGATAAAAATATATCTCTTCAGGAAGATATTGTTTTTGTTTATTTTTCTTAAGGGTTTGAGAATCTAAAGACCCGCCTTTTTTCAATATGATTTCTTTGATTACTGATTGGTATTTACTAATTCCACCTGTGTCTATTTCAATAGTTTGTATTTGGTAACCAGGTTGAAAAAACCTAAGGAAGTATTTTCTACCAACTTCCAAGGATACAAAATAATCGCCATTCGTAGCTTTTGCCTTCGCAAATCCAATTTCTTCTTGGGAATTCTCAATAAACCATTTAATTCCGGCGCCTAAAGGATTGCCTGCTTCATCCAAAACCTTGCCCTTCAAAGCAAAACTAAATTCTAGAGGCTCCGCTCTCTTAGGCAAAGGAAGGATTTCATAGATATCAGTATCTCCTAGACTATCCGATCTTGTTGCAGAAAGGAATGCCTTCTTTCCGCTTATGTTAAGTTTAAATCCCCAATCTGTACCTGATCCATTTAATAATCTTCCAACATTTACAGGCTTAGACCATTTTGTCCAAGTTTCATCTAATCGAACAGATTTAAAAATATCTAAATCTCCAAATCCATTGTGTCCATTGGAACTAAAGTATAAAGTCTTTCCATCGGAATGTAAATATGGAGTCCTTTCAGCAAAGGCAGTATTGATCGTAGAACCAAGATTAATCGGTTTATTGTATTCCCCTTTTTCATTCAGAAATGAAATATAAATATCAGTATTACCCCAGGTATCTCCCAGGGAAAATTGATCCTTAGGTCTTCTCTTAAATAGATCATTGGGCCTGTCACTTGTGAATAGAACTGCTTTACGGTTGGGTGTATAGACAAGGTCAGCTTCAAAAAATTCTGAATTAATAGGTTGTGGAAAAGCTTTCGCCTTAGTCCACCCATCCCTTGTTAACTCCGAGTAGAATATATCCCCTTGACCGAGTTGATCTGAAAAATTACCAAATAAAATAATAGAACTTCCATCTACCGAAAGGGAAATCGCTGCCTCAGGGAATTCTGTATTGATGTCGCTTAGACTTTGAGCTTGCGACCATTGCTTCTTACTTTCATCCCAATCCGAGTAATAAATGTCTTCACTTGTTTTACTTCCATTTCTTTCAAAGGATGTAAAATATAACTTCTTGCCTGACATCTCAAGTAGTGGTAAATATTCTGCATATTCTGAATTTATGGATGATCCAAGATTTCGGATACTGATTTCATCTTGGTCATTTTGAATAATTTCGATAAGTTCAGTTATTTCATTTTTCTTAGTAGGAAAGAAATCTCTGTATTTTTCTAAAATTAGAATTGCCTCATCGAATTTGTTCTCGTTCATACGATTCCCAACAAGCACTTGCATGAGTCTATATTCGTAAAATTCAAAAGAGATAACATTTGCTAAATAGGGCTCTATAGCACTTGGAGCTTCTTGAAACCGAGAAAGTTCATCCAACTTTTCCGCAGTGAGTGTAGAACGCCAAATTTCTTCTTCTGATTCCACTGAAAGAACAGCGTTAGTTATAAAAAAGAAAAAGATAAATATAGCTATAAATTTGCGAAACATAGTGATCTTTTCAAATTATACTTGAAATAAGGAGATTGCAAGTAAAAATAAGATTGCGGAAAGTGCGATTCTAAAGAAAGAGAAAAGATTCATGACATTGAAAGAAATAGCGGACAAACTTGAGATTCCTTTTAAAGGAAATCCAAATTTAGAAATATCAAAAATGGGAGATTTAGAGCATCCCTCGGAGGTTGAACCTAACAAGATTTATTATGTTGCAACAAAGAAATATTTAAATAAATTTCCTAAATCAAAATCTATTGAGATTGCTTTAACAACGGAATCCTTGAAAGAGAATTTTCCAAATGCTTTACTAGTTCCCGAGAAAGAATCCAAATTGTATTTAATCAAAATACTTCAACTTTTTGAGAAAAAATCAACTTATTCCTCAAAAATATCCCCCAAAGCAAGTGTGGCAGCTTCAGCTTTAATTGGTAAAAATGTCACTATCATGGATTATGCGGTTATAATGGATAATGCAATAATTGGAGATAATGCTTTGATCTATCCTCATGTTTGTATTGAGGAATCTGCAAAAGTAGGAAACGACACTATTTTGAAAGCTGGTGTTGTTTTGGGAGAAAATTGTGAAATAGGACAAAGAGGACTGATCCATTCCAATACAGTGATTGGAGCTGATGGTTTTGGTTTCCATGATTATGCCGGTATAAGATATAAAGTTCCTCAAATCGGAAATGTTGTCATAGGTGATGATGTAGAATTAGGTGCATGTTGTACAGTAGACCGTGCTACTATCGAAACAACAATGATTGGAAATCATACTAAATTCGATGATCATGTTCATGTAGGGCACAATTGCCGAGTAGGTAATTTTGTCTTTATTGCAGGTGGTACAGTACTTGCTGGTTCGGTTGTGGTAGAAGACAACGTGATCATGGGCGGACAATCCGCAATTGCAGAACATGTTCGAGTGAAGAAGGGAAGTATTGTTCTAGGATTAACGGGTCTCACTGAAGATTCAGAAGAGAAAACTATTTATTTCGGCATCCCTGCAAGACCCGCTCTCGAAATGCACAGGATTCATGCTGCCTTAGGGCATTTACCTGAGCTTGTGAAAAATTCCAGAAAAAGTTAAATGATTAGGTAAAAAATTGGGAATCAGTGAAAGACAATTCGATCTCATACAAGAGGCAGCAAAGATACTCATGGAAGATATTCGCCTAACATTATCTGAGGCGATACAACTTATAACAACCTGTATCAAACTTGAACTTGTAAGAAGAAATGTAACTATGGAAGTGCTTAATGCTAGTTCAATTTCTGATAGAACTGCTTTCACGAGAGCGATAGTTCATAACGTCCAACAAAAAATCCTAGAAAACCCAAACTGGCGAGCCAAAAATCTTCCAGGAAGTATAGAAAAATTTTATAAAGTATTGCATCGATCTTGGATAGAAAAACCTTAGCCACCCCCTTAAGCAGGTGGCTAAGGTTATTTATCACCAAGCTCTCAGATTTCAAGAAAAGCAAGAGAATACTTTTTTTAAAATTATGTTTTTTTACCATTATATAAGCTATAGCAGATAAATTTTATGATTTATTGTTTCTTGCCCTGAGCTATGATGTTACGATTCAACTCTTGGATAAGCTGTCGCAATTCTTCTTGAAGCTCGCCATACTCTTTCCAATTACCCGCTTTGATTGCAGAATCAGCCTTACGCATAGTTTCATCTGCGAGATTGCTCAACTTCAAAATCTTTTGCATTCCTGATTCTTCTTTTTGAGAAGCATTCGAAACAGAACTTGAAGTAAAACCAGATTTACCGCCACCAAAGATACTGCGCAGTCCAGATTCTAAGGTGGACTCCATAACTATTTCATTTTTGTAAGAAAGAATAACACGCTTTAGCTCAGGCATTTGACCTGTTTTGGCTCTAAGATACAAAGGCTCTACATATAAGAGAGAATCTTCTACTGGGATCACTAGCAAACTTCCTCTAATAACTCGTGATCCCTGTTGACTCCAAAGAGTGATCTGTTCGGATATAATTGGATTTTGATCTATCCTAGATTCGATTTGCATAGGTCCGAAAATGAGCTCTTGCTTAGGAAATTTATAAACTATACTTCGGCCATAATTTTCAGAATCACAACCAACAGACATCCATGCTACCATATTACTCTTGTTAACAGGTGTAAATGGTAAAATCAATTGCAATTCTTCTTTTTCTTCGCCTGGAAGTTTCATAATCATGTAATATGGTTCAACAGACTTTTCAATTCCATCTAATTTCTCAATAGGAAATCTCCACATATCCTCGCGGTTATAAAAAACTCTAGGATCTTGCATATGATACGAAAGATACATTTTAGCCTGAACTTTAAATAAATCTAAAGGATAACGAAAATGTTCTTTGATAGAAATTGGAATTTGGTCAACTCCAACAAATAGATCAGGAAAGATCTTTTTATAAGTTTGGATCATTGGTTCTTTATCATCGATGATTGCAAATCTTGTATCACCGTTGTAGGCATCTACAATTACCTTAACTGGATTTCGTATATAGTTATTTCCATAACGATCAAAGGCTTCAGAATAAGGAAAATGTGAGTCCAAAACGTACGCATCTATAATCCAATAGATTTTGCCATCTGCTACTACAGGATAAGGATCTGCATCATACCGAAGAAAGGGAGCTATTTTTGTAACACGCTCTTCAATGGTTCGATAGTAATGAATTCTAGATTCATCATTAAAGTAACTTGAAATTTGAATTCTAAAATTTTGAAAGGAAAATGCATAAATCAATCTCTTTAAGAATGTATCTAACTTTACACCACCATGTCCTTGATAAAAAGAATCTTTGTTCGTATCACCCAAGGGATAATCAAACTCAGGACTAGATGTGTTTGTGAAAATATAATCCCTAGTCAACTCGCCATAATAAATCTCAGGTCTTGTAATTTCCATACCGTTCACTTTGTTCGGTGGAATATCTTTTACAAATAAATCTGGAAGACCTTCTTCTGTAACTTGATTTACTGGAGAAGCAACCAAACCATAACCATGAGTATATCTAAGTCTTTGGTTGACCCAAGTTTTAGCACGATCAGGAACTTGCTCATATTCTAACTCGCGGACAGAAACCATCATCTGTCGATAATCTCCGTTAATAGTATACCTATCAACATCCACATCATTGAATCTATAGTAAAGTCGTATCTCTTGGAGTTGTCTATAAGTTGAAAGAAGAGGTTCCCAGTCCCAAAGGCGAATATTCCGTATTGTAGATTGATTTTGATTAATTTTATTGCTATCTAAAGAAGCGGTTCCAGAATATTCTCTAACATTTATTTTATCTAGATTATAAGCAAGTCTTGAGAATTTAATATTATTCTCAATATATGGTTCTTCTTTTGTGTATTCATTAGGCTCAACAATAAATTTCTGCACTAATCCAGGAATAATTCCCTGAGAGAAAATACTTGCAACAAGGAATAGACCTGCTATTCCTGCGAGCATTCTTCCACCGCTTAAAAACAATGAATAAATCACAAGTCCTCCCAAGATTAAAGTAAGACTTGCCATAAACCAGTAACCATACAATCTACTATGAAGGTCGGTGTAGCCTGCCCCAAATACAACTCCCGACGGAGACCATAGCAATCCAAAGCGATTGATATAAAATTCAAATGCGATTAAAAATGCAAAGGCAGCTAGCAAAATAGATATTTGTATTTTAATTGGACCTGTAAATATTGATTTAAAATTATCGGAAATCAGTCCCATACCCATTCTTATGAAATAGAATATAACTGATGTTAATAGACAAATTAAAACAATAGCCTCTAACCAACCCAAGATGGAATTCCAAAAAGGTAGTGTAAAAAAATAAAAACCTACATCTTGGTTAAAGATTGGATCAACAAATCCGAATTCACTTTGCTTGGCATATTTAAGGATAAGTTCCCAATTATTTTTTGCAAAACTACCTGCAATGTATCCAATCACACTACTTGCAGCAAGAGCAATCAAACTCAAAACTTTCGATGTTAGATGAAGGATTCGGGATTGTTGGTTCGTATCTTGGTAACGAAAAAAGGGTAATGGAAATTTTCGAGTGAGCCTAAGAGTGATGGAAAAATTGAGATAAAGTATACTTGTAAAAACCACGAACACAGAACCGAATAAAACCATTTGGTATTGGATCCTAAGTAAGAAAACAGAAACAAAACCCAGTGATTCGAACCATAAATAATCTGTGATTAAATCTAGAAATTGATAGAAAAAGAATACTATAATTAGAGTGAAAGCAATACCTAAGATCTTTATTCGGTTCATAAGCTAAAGTTTTCTTTATAAAAAATAAACTGTCAAGAATTTTATAAGGGAAACTATATCTTAGTAAACACTATAAATCAGAAAAACTGAATATATAAATCTAAGATTCCACAGATTCCAACGGTAAATATGAGAAATTTTGAACCAAAAGATTGAAATCGATTCTCTCTATGTTTAGCTAAGAATATATGAAGCAATAAATGAACTATAAAAAATATATCTAAACCCAATTTATAAATAAAATGATCTCCAGATGATTCACTAGGAATAAATAAATAATAACTTAAAAAGAATAAAGGAATATGAGCAAAAATCCAAAACCAATAAGCTTTTTCCTCTTCCCAATCACCAATGATAAAGAATATTTTCCATTCCCGTCTACGAATCGCATCCAATTCATGGGTCCATACCAATGATAATCCTAATATTAAATAAAAATTTTCCATAAAAAATCCTCTAGGATCTAGAAGAAAATGATTAACTATTTGTAATATTAAAAACTAGAACTGTAGAGTTGATTCAAATCAACTTATTGCACGAAACCTACTCATCGTTTCCTTAGTTATACCTAAATAAGATGCTATCGCATAATCAGGAAATTTACCTATCCAATCAGAGTGAGATTCAATCATCTTATTATATCTTTCCTTAGGAGTAAGTGAAAGTAATGAAAGGATCCTCTTTTCTTGTTCAAGATAATAATCCTCTATAATCTGACGCACATAATTAGCTAATGACAGATCTGATTTCATTTTCTCTTGCAATTCTAGATAAGAAATTCGAATAGCCTTTATTTCTGTAAAAGTTTCAACAAAATCAGAACTTGGACCTTCACCTCTTAGAGATGTAGCAGACTCACAAAAGTCACCTTCTTGGATTAAACGAAAAATTATTTCTTTTACTTTTGTTGAAGATGTAGTATTTTTTCTTTGAATGCGATAGAATTGCTTAAGAGTTCCTTCTATTATAAAATACACATACTTAGAATTAATTTCTGGTGATATAAGTATTGATTTCTTTGGAAAATTTACTTCTTCCCCAAGAGTATATGCTAACTCTCTAATGTTATTTTCATTCATTACACCACTCTTTCTTTCTTTAGATCCTCTATTTCTTGGATAGAATAACCTAACTTTGTATAAATTTCCAAATTGTGTTCACCATGTTCGGGAGGATGCAGTCTATAATTAGTTGGAGTACTAAGAAAATGAAAAGGCGATCCAAACTGCAAAATCGGCCCATATTTATGATGATCCACTTCTAAAATCATTTCTCTTTCTTTAAGGTGTTCGCAGGCAACAACCTCTTCTAAGTTTCGAATCAATGTCAGACAAGAATCTGCATTCTCAAAAATTGGCTTAAGATCCGAAATAGTTTTCGAAGCAAAGTAATTCTTTAATCTCTCACCAATAGCGGGAAAATTTTCTTGCAGAAATGGAAGATCTTCTAGCATTTTTTCTTGGCCAGACTGCCTTAAGAAAGTTTTAAAAAACATATCCTCTAAGGCACCTAAGGCGACATGCCGTCCTTCTTTTGTCTTATAGATATTATAATTCGGAAGCCCGCCTGAAAGAATTCCATTCCCTGGTTCGGGAACTTTTTTCTCCGCAGAATAAATTCCTGCATACAAGGATAAAAATTGCAAAGAACCTTCCATCATGGAAATATCTATCCTCTGTCCAATTCCCGTTTTTTCTCTAGAATACAATGCAGCAAGAATGGCAGAAAGTGCAGTCAAGGTTCCTCCACCCACATCTGCAAGTTGGTAACCGCCAAGACTAGGCGTCTCTCCCGATTGGTGAAGAAGACCAGCTAATGCGAGATAGTTGGAATCATGGCCTGCAAAATCCACATACTTTCCATCTATTCCATAACCAGAAATTCCACAATAAATCAATCTTGGAAATTTCTCTTTGAGAACATCATAACCTATTCCCATTTTGTCCATACCATCAGGTCGAAAACCTTCCAGTAGAATATCCGCATCTTCTAATATTTTAAAAAGAATTTCTTTCGCCTTATCACGTTTAAAGTTAAGCGTAATGGCTTTCTTATTTCGATTCAGCATCATAAAAAGCCCAGGCAGTCCTGACGCCGATTTATACATCACACGAGACGCATCGGCAGCACGAGGATTTTCAATCTTAATTACATCCGCACCCATGTCAGCAAGATGCATGGAGCAGAGAGGTCCAGGCAAAAGCAAACTTAGATCAACAACCTTCACGCCTTTCAAAGGGCCAGTGGATTCTCTTCCGATTTCAATTTTCATAGGATTCCATCCTTTTGGTTTCATTGTAAAGATTCAAATGAAATTTTAGACTACTTAAATAGGTTCTTAAAATCTTGGGCGCTTAGTCGGGCTCTTGCTCTGGTCAATAAATTGCTATCTTCCATTTATTTTAAAGTATATTTTTCATTTCCAATTTATTGACCCCGCATCGATCCCGAGCGCAGGGGATGAAAGATCGATTCAGTCTTTAGATGAAGAAGATATAAACTAATAAATATTATTTTTTAAAAAATAATATCATAACTAATGTTAGTTGTTCAGAATTCAATTTGGCACCCAGCACCATTTATAACACTCAGCTTTGGTTCGTTAAATGGTGCTGGGCCAAATTCATCGGAAAAAAGTGCGGGCGTTTGTCCTTCCCATTTCGCCATTGGGTCTCCTGCCCAAAAGCGAAAGTTGCGAACGTCCTGTTCGCAAGCGGTGGGAAGGACAATCCGTCCTCCTAGGTTGGAAGAGAATTTTAATTCCAGGGTGCGACGAGAAAGAGGGTTCGCCTTGCCCTCTTTCGTCGGGAGTTGGACATCCTTGCCCAAAATCCCGACGCACCCCATCCGTGGGGTGCTGGTAAAGAGGTCAATGGCTCACTGGTATGTTCTAATATTATGATTTCACTCTAGACTAAACAAAGAAACTCCCATTCCATCAGTGATTTACAAGCCACCCAATTCCAAGTTAGTTTCTACTCCTGTCTTGAATGGTTTGTATCATATCTATTCTTACGAAAAAGCAGCTTAGGTTCTGATTTATTTTATAAGCTGACTTTTTCTTTTTGCTCCAATCTAGCTATGTACATCTTTGATCGTTAATCTGGAAAAACCGTGTTTTTTGAGAATGATTTCATCGAATTTTCGAAATATTTTAACTCTTAGAGAAAAGTCATGTCTCTTAACTGTAATTTTCATCTAATTTAACAGATAACTTGTTCATTAAATTAGTTTTTACGAGCCTCAACAGGGAATTAGTTTTTGCGAGGCTCAAGACCATCGATTTCCAAGTTCGAAATCACCATAAGGATAACGAGTGAGTTCTTCTTTTTTATTGGAATCGTTTACAATCCATTCTTGATTCTGGGATCTATTCAAAGATAGACTCTTTTAGTTCTATGATTCTTGCTGCTTACTATGATCTTTGTAACCAATTAATAGACCTGGGACACTAATATCTTCGTCTAAATCTTCCCAATGAAGTCCGAGACCTCCTCCACTTATAATTACTTTAGATAGTTGTTCTTTGGTTGCTTTTCTCAATCGAGGGAAATAAGCTAGGGGAACAGATAAAGTTCTACCATCGTATAGAGATATCCAAAGGTTATCTTCATCAAACCAAATCTTTTGTGCTTTTGCTTCAGATACTAAAGAAATCATTCCATTTACCTTCTATTAAACTCAGATTTTGTTCAATTACATCTTCAATCCAATTTAGTTCTTTAGAATTGAATCCATAATTGCTCTCAAGATTTATATTTGGTTTGAGCCAAAACTTGGATAATTTCTCTCCCTTTCTTATATGGATATGAAGTGGTTCCAATGGATTTCCTTCATTAGAAAAAAAGAAAAATTTGTATCCATCTTTCTCAAAAACTTTGGGCATTCAACTAAACATCACACCAGCAAAATATTTCGCAATCAGGAATTTATCTTGGATTTAATTATAAGGAATCTGGAATTTTCCAATAAAATTTTTTTTTCTAACCAAACTTCCTTTCAATAAGGATTCCGCTTCCCTTTCAATTCCGGCAATTCATCTATCTGTTTCAAAATCTCCTCATAGCTTCCCCATTCTTTATAACCCATGTAATAATCGGAAGTGCATAGAGGCATGTTCTGTTCTCCTGGATAGACTTCTAAAACTTTCAATTGGATTGCAAAGATATTACCGAACCAAGTTGTAGATTTGACTGGTAAAAATGATTGCATTGCATCGATGATTTTATCCTCTTCTATGAGCTCTATATCATAACTAATAATTTTTTTAAATTTACCAACAATTTTGATATTCATCATATTATTGACAGCTGTATAAGGTGCATCGTAGTAGGTGAGCTTCATCTTTTTTATACGCGCATAACGGGTGTCAATCTTTCCATCAAACTCGCAGTAATTTTTGAAGTAAAATAGGTAGTCATTCTTTAAGTCTTTTGATTGAATCTTATTCTCTAAATCATAGTTGCCATTATAAGAAGCCGAAACATAAATTGCGGGTTGTTTTCCTTGCCAATTGCTGACGAACCAACGCCGACGATCGCCTGATCTTTCGATAATCTCTGCCCTCTCCTTTAACTCGATTAATTTCTTAAAATCACCTTCCTTGGTATAATAGTTTACCGTTCTGACGACTTCATCGCTCTCGTTTGTTATCATTGGTCCGCTAATAAATGCTTCATTGTATTTCTCAATTTTTTTTACTAATTCTGATAAATCTTTCTTATCATCTGCATAAATATGAAAAGAAATTAATAATAGGAATAAAACTCTATTCATCTATTTTTTCTCCAAAACAGTAGACCATCGATTCCCAAGTTCAAAATCACCATAAGGATAACGAGTGAGTTCTTCTTTTTTATTGGAATCGTTTACAATCCATTCTTTTCTAACATCATCATATCCGACAATATTCACTCGATGACCTTGCTTTGGTTCAATTAACTTGTCATCCTTATCATATTTTTTAGGAGTAGGAGGTGCATCCAAATACATCCCTGAGTTTACAATCTTTCCTTTGCGGAGTTGTTCCTTGATGGCATTGTGCTTTGCTTCGTCTGATTTTAGTTGTGATGTAAAATCATTCGCCTTTAACCCGTATTTCGCTAGGATATTATTGTAAGCTTTGAGAGTATCTGTAGACATGTTTCCTGTTTCCCCTATTTGCAGTTGAAGTCTTGTTAGCTCGTGGATTAATTTTCGACTATCTGCTGTATTGTCTCTGAATTTGACTCCTTCTTGGATCATTTGCGCAAGTAGTGTATAGGATTGGCAAGTATTGCCACCTGCTTGTGTATAGACAACCTTACCTAGCTCAGGATCCCATTTCCCAGCTTTAAGATCTTCTATGCGGTCAGAGGTTACAATTACTTTTGCTCCATAGTCTTCATGTTGGTTTGCCGCTTCTGTTCCCAAATTGATAACACCTATATCATTTCCATTTTTGTCTTTGAGTAGCAACTGCTTTTTCCCTAAATCACCTGGAAGTTCCTTCATTTCAAAATCTGGAGCTGTATTTCTAATATTTGGCTCTCCATTCACTGGATCAGCAGGATAATTTTCATTTGGTTTGTACAAGCCCTTTTCCATATCTCTGATATAGTTGAGATTTGATTCGGTGTATTTTTTTAACAAAAGCTTAGGATCATGAAATTTTGCATCTTTGTCAGGCAGTTTATCGTGATCCGTATCCACTGCGATAATTTTACTTGATGTATACTTATTCACAATATCTGAAATTGCTTTGTCACGATCCGCTTTTAGTTTATTTTGATATCATCAAAAATTTTACGTTTGAAATCATCTACAAGTTTCTTCCGATTTTCGCTAAGAGATTTTAAAGTTAGTTGTTCTGCGATAAGTAAATTGTTGATTTTTGTATCATTCAGAATTTGAGATTCAGATTTTTGTAATTTAATATCAAATTCTTCAACTTTTTTCCTATAGCTTTCATACTGATTAGGTGTTAGGCTTTCTCTAATCGGTCTGTCTATTAAGTATTGGCTTGGTTGCTGATCTAAACTATCATTGCCATTTGGAATGTTGAAAAATGATTGAAAGAAATTAGATACAGGTCCTCTTTCTTTTACATTTCCACTTCCATCGGTCCTTGTATTTCCATCAGAAGTCGCTTGAGCAAAATACAGTGGATTTCCATCAATGTTCGCCTTGCCCTCTTTCGTCGGGAGTTGGTCTTCCTTGCCCAAAATCCCGACGCACCCCATCCGTGGGGTGCTGCGAAAGAGGTCAATGGCTCACTGGTGTTTCGTTATTCTATGAATTCACTCTAGGCTAAACAAAGAAACGCCTATTCCTTCTGTTATTGAAAAGCCACCCAATTCCAAGTTAGTTGCTACCCCCGTTTTGAATGGATTGTATCATATTTATTCATACGTAAAAGCAGCTTAGGTTCTGATTTATTTTATAAGCTAACTTTTTCTTTTTGCTCCAATCTAGCTATGTACATCTTTGACCGTTAATCTGGAAAAACCGTGTTTTCTGAAATTGATTTCATCGCATTTTCGAAACATTTCAACTGGTCGATAAGAATTATGTCTCTTAACTGTAATTTTCATCCAATATAACGAACAAAACGTACAAGGAATAAGTTTTTGTGAGGCTTAAGTCTATTTCTAATTAGATCCAGTGAAATGTGTGTTTATAAGAACCAATCACATCAAATAAATAAACTTATTGTATCCTGTAACTTGCACTCATATACAAGTTCACCCTTTTCTAAAATCCTTAGTTTTGAAATAATCTTATTTAACTTCTCTGCCTCGTCTGGATAATAAGCTTTTACATAATTGAATCTTTTTAAAATCTCATTTTTACCACCGACAATAATTTTAAAAATATCTTCACATTCAGAAAGAGTTGATACATAATCCATAGGAAATTCTTTCAATGTCTCATAAATTTCATTTTTTACTGCTTCTCTTTCAAAAGTAACAGCCCCTTCTTCATTCGAAACTTTCGGGCCGAAAGTATAATTGTTTTTCTTTCGAGTTTTCAATTCAATAAAGACTGATAAGTTATTAAGCGGCATTTTTTTTTCTGTATCCAATAAAAATATTGTTATGCTCTTAGGCCACTTCATAAATTATTCTACACCCTTCAATTTTTCAATTTTTAAAGGGTCAATTGGAATAGGTTCTTTAGTTATCGATTGTCGCCCCCCTCCTTTCCCCCATTGTGGATTATCTGTCGGGTTGATCTTTTTTAATGGTGTAGAATTACTCACATTCTTTGGGTCTATTACCACTTTATAAGCAGGCTTTTCAGGTAATTGCAAATGAGTTTTAGCCTTTCCAGCAGTTTTATAATCTTTATCAGTTATATAAACATCCTTGAGGCTACCTTTCCTGTCTACATTTGGAATTTTTCCTGACCTTTTTATCGCCACTGCTTCCCCTTCTCCGACATACCTATATAGCTTCTCTGCATTTTGACCTTCTTTCCCTCCACTACCCTTCGCTCCACTAATTGCCGTGATAGTTTGCCCTGTCACATTTGGCAATCTAGAAATTAAACTAGATCCTGCATTTACCATGGAAGGTATATTCAGCCTATACCCAATTCCAACCAATAATGGAAGTATCTAAATAATTGTGTAAGTCTTCTTCGACAATAAGATAAGGAGAACA
>JAKRSH010000021.1 GCA_022402465.1 Leptospiraceae bacterium
ATAAACGCATATAGAATTGATTTATTAAAAAAATGGTGCTGGGTGCTGGGCGAGGATCAGGAAAATAGAAAAATCGACATTCATTCGTATAAACAATCTGCAGGAGAAGCGTCTAGTATCGATATCTGTATCTCATGATCGCCTTGGATTAAAAAATAAACCCGAAAACGAATCGATTGAGAATAGGTTGATCCCTTTTCTGGATCCATGAAATACTCGATGTCATAATTAGTTTGAATTGCATGACTTTTACTTTTAGGATCTAATACTCTATCCCATAGGGAGTATGGCTTAATTTCTACCTTATTGATTTTCTTATAAAATAACTGTCCAAAATTACAAAAGGAGTTTTTTTCATGCAGATTTTGTCTGATATAAGTATAGATCATTTCTATATCTTCTTGTGATGTATACGTATAACCTCTATCATACTCGCTATACTCTACACCAATTTTTTTACCAGCGGCTGCGAGGAATGGTTTATACAGAGAAAAGGCAAAAACTTCTCTACCGCGGTCTGGATCGGGACTCTCAAATGCATCCAACAAAGACTTCGCTTTTAGTAAAACAAAGCGTTTAGCAAATTCCCTAGGATCAATTCTATTCTTAAAAAATTGTTGGTTTAGTTTCTCATCAGGCTTAAAGTAAATTATATTTTGATCTACTGTTTCCGATTCTGGCCTTTGTTCTTCTATCCATTCCGTTCCATAAAGTCCAATTGTGGGATCATAGGTATCTGTTTTGGGAGAACAGGCTCCAATAAAAACAAATGAAAGTATTGCTACAGTTAAAGAAAAAGTACCTAACAACTTACTTATGTTCAAAATCTTCATCTGGTGGGCGTCGACTTGGAATATGACTCCAGCCTTGGTGATTTTTGAAATCTTCAATTCTGAAATGAGTTTGATTCTCACCTTTGCCGTTCACACTTAACTCCACCTCTAAGCGATGCGACCTTTCATAACCATCTTCTTCTATAATCCCTCTGGGAAATGAAATCTCATAAGTAATGCTATAACTATGGAATGGATCTTTTTCATTCAACTCTCTTGCTTCCACTTCACTTATATTTACACCTAAATATGGAAATTTTTTATGAAAGAGGTAATCAATATCGCAAAAAGAGTCGCTTGATCTCAACTTATCGTGAATGTATTGTGTAAGCATTTGCATTTTTATTTCATCAGACATTTTTTTGTCTTCATCAATGCCTAATTCTTTTTCGGCTTCCACCTGAAAGTAATATCCTAAATGCTTTTCGATAAAGTCGTAATTTTTTTCCTCTAGCGCCTTTTGAAATTCGATGACAAAAAAAACAAATTTCCGTTTGGCGATTTCACGGGGATCAAGTTTTGACTTGAGAAGAATTTGATCCACTTGAGGATTGCCCAATTTATAATACTTAATACCTGGAGCCAAATCCTCAGGACTAGGTGATTCTAACCATTCGGTTCCAAAAATCCCAATCTCAGGATTTGCAGTATCTAATATAGATTTGGGTTTACATCCATAAGTTCCGATTGAAATTACGATCGCCACAAGAAAGATTTTACTTCTTTTCTTTACCTTTGTTTTCATGGTACGACCGTGTCCTTTGTTACCATTACGTCCTCAAAATAATGGGGATTTATGATATAAACATTAACTTTTGTGTTCACACCCTTGATTTTTATCGTGTCTTGCCTATCAATTGTAAAATAATCCGAGGAAATATTGGGGGGAGGAGTTGTAGACGTATATTCTACTTGCAGGTGCAAATGTGGTCCAGTGGAATATCCTGTAGATCCTAGAGTTCCTATTTGTTGCCCTGCCTTTACTGTTCCGGTTGAATTATCTACAAGAGGCAAATCGTTTAAGTGTTTGTAAGAGATGCGATAATCACCCGCATACTTTCCTTTCAAAGTGGTCGTCATGCTTACAGAGTTTCCGTTGGTAGCAATATTTTTCAATTCGGATATGTCGGTAAAGGATGGATTTTTCGCGAAATTGATTGCAGCATACTGTTCAGGAGAGATTCCACCTTTTGCGCCACTATGCCCTGGTCCCGAATGAGTTGACACTATTTTCATATTCAAATCTATCAGGGTTAACATAACCTAAATAGGAATGAATTCTTTTACAATTATAAAACTGATCGATAA
>JAKRSH010000022.1 GCA_022402465.1 Leptospiraceae bacterium
AAATCTAAGGATTCCATTCTTAAAAATCGAATTGAATTTTTGCGATTAGAAATTGGTGGAAATAATTTATCAATCACTGATAAGACCTTCTTTCGATCTATCCAAGGTGAAGAGAATAGAGGCTTTAGGTTTCGTAACCCTGTAGATCTTGAAATTGATGAAGAGGGAAATATTTATATTTTATCCTTTGGAACGACTAACTTAGTTAAGTTAGATCCTAATTTTAATCCTGTTTGGGTAAGCCAAGGTGGATTTGCTCGTCAAATGAAAGGACCTGTAGCTATGGATTACTACAAGGGCTTATTTTATGTAGCAGACTTCCCTTCTGATTTTATCTATATTTTTAATAAAAAAGGAATCTTTCAATCCCGAATTGGAGAAACGGGATCTGGCCTAAATCAATTCCGGGGACCATCAGGAATTACAAGAGATAATCAAGGAAATTTATATATCTCAGATTTAGGGAATCACAGAATTTTAAAATGGTCCTCTAAATTAGAACCACTATTTGCATTTGGAAATTCTGGCAAAGGTGCTATGGAGTTCCCTTCCGGTTTAAATTTTCATAAAAACAATTTATATGCCATAGACAAAAAACAAAAACGCATAGTGATCTTTGACCAAGAAGGAAATTATTTAAATGAAATTAAATCCGATCTTTTTAAAAAACCTCGTTCTTTAGAATTTATTCATGACCAGATTTATGTTTCCGATGAAATTGCAGGTTTACTTATGTACAACCCAGAAAATGATTCTTGGAAAAAGCTAGAAAAGTTTAAGGATGGTAAAGGCAAAATTAGGAATGTTGACAGACCTTTTTCATCAAAACTCGATAATTATGGATATCTATTCTTATCAGATAACAACCGTCATAGGATTGATATTTTTGCACCTAAGACATATTTGCTTTCTAACTTAGGCCTTGAAGTAGAAAAAGTGGATACTAGCTATTTCCCAAGTATTGCAATCTACCTTAGAGTTAAAAGTAGGAGACAACAAGATATCCTTGGATTAAAAAGAGAAGATTTTCATTTAGTAGAAAACCAAAATGATAAATTTCTTATTGATTTGAAAAGTCTTAGAACAATAGATAATAAAATTACAGTTTCACTCGCTTTTGAGAATTCAAATTCTTTTCATAATAATCTAACTTTATTCCAAAACCAACTTGAAAGTTTTTTTGAAAAACTTACTAAAAATGATCGCATAGAATTATTTCGATCAGGGAAAGACGCGACAAAAATTCTTCCCTACACCTTTTCCAAAAATACAATCTACCATGCGATGCGAACTTCTACACCTGAGAATACAAGCTATCCTGGAAAGGCTATTCACTCAGCCATACAAAATCTTACTCATGAAATAGGTCCTAGAGCCGTAATCTATTTGAGCTCTGGTGAAGTTCCCTACTCTTCCAAACAATACCCCCTTCAATCTTTAGTTCAATTTGCAAAAGTAAATGGAATTCAAATCTATCCTATTCTTTTGAATCAACCTGATCCAGAGGATGAATCTTGGAAATACCTAGCAGAAGAAACGGGCGGTCAAATTTCCATAATCCGCAATGGCGATGATGATAACCTTTATGATTCTATCAAGTCAAAACTTGATCTTCGTTATGTGGTTTCATACGAAACTGAAGTTAAATCTTTCCTTAGCGAAAAGTGGATACCATTTAATCTCGATGTAAAATATAGAGATTTTGGTGGAAGGACCCAAGGAGGATATTTTGTTCCATAATATTTTAAAATATACACATGTATTTTCTGAAAGTTCTTTTCAGACAATAGCATTTATTCTTATTTTTTGTTTCATTGCAAACGATTTGTACTCAATGGAAACAATTGAAGAAATCCAGGAAGGCAATCGCCTTTACGAACAAGGAAATTATAAAAAAGCATTAATTCATTTTTTACAAGCAAAACAACAAAATCCTAACTCTGTAAAAGCTTTGATTGGATTTGGAAAAGCCTCTCTCGCCTTAGGCTCAATAAGTGATGCAAGGATTTCTTTTGAAAAATGTCTTAAACTTGAGCCTAATGATCCTGAAGCCATTGCTGGGCTTGGACGAGTCCTTGTTCAAGAGAATAAATTCAATGAATCAAGAAATTTTTTAGAAACCTCACTCAAATCTAAAACCAACAATCCAATCATTCACCTTGCTTTAGCTGAAACTTTTCAAGCGATGGGAAAACCAGAATTAGCCATTCATAAATTGGAAACATTCTCCAAGAAAATGGAATTAGATTACAATCTTCAAGAAAGATTAGCGTATTTGTATCTTTCAGTGAATCAATTTGAAAAGGTGAATGGCATTGCAGAGACACTGATCTATAAAAATCCAGATAGATACCAAGGATTCTTACTGAAAGGAAAATACTTTACTTATCTCTGCTATGACTCTGATCCATCTTCTAAGGAAAGTCAAAACTATTTCCAAAGAGGAATCTCTGCCTTCGACAACGCTTTAACTCTTTCTCCAGACAATTTAGAAATTAACCATTGGAAGGCTAAACTTTATATTTGGAAGGGAAGAGAAGAAAAAAAAGAAGCTGTAAATCTTTTAAAACAGATACTTAAAGCAGATAGCTTAAATAAAAATGCAATGGTTAGTCTTGCTTCATTATTGACCGAACAAAATAATCTTAGTTCAGAAGATACCCAACTTGCTATAAGTCTTTGGAAAAATGCACTTAATCTACTGGATACAGATGAGATAATAAGATATGGTGCAGAAAATTTTGCAATCAGACACCTTCCTGAGGAATCTCCTCTTCGTAAATCATTAGGTAAGTATAGAATAGAGAGACATAGAGCTGAAGTGAACTCCTTATACTATGAATCTTCTTTATTTCACCTTTGGCGTGCAAAAGATTTGAGTCCTCATTCTCCAGTTACAGAAGCTCTTCTTGAATCTCATTATTCCAAGACAGGTGATAGCCCCAATTACATTAACACATTACTACGCTTACTTAAGGAAGATCCGAGCAATTATAAAATTCAAAACAGATTAGAAAAAGCAGTGCTAAGAGCCAAAAAATCAATTGAATATAAGGAAGCTTATTTATTTCCCGAAGGTCCTGGTCTTGGTTTTCAAAATCCTTCCACTAGTCCCAAGGTCTTAGTATTGGATTTCAAACCCAACTCTGGCATTCAATCTATTATCTCTTCAGGTCACCTTCTCCAATCTGCCATCAAATTGGTGCTAAATCAAACCAATGGAATTCGCGTGGCAAGCCAAGAGGAAGAAAAATCTCTACGAGATTTATTAGAGTCTAGAAATAAATCCTCTTGGAATCCTTATCATAGTTCTATATATTTCGATTTGAATGAAACTTCCTTGTACCCAACCGATATAAGATTCCTAATTTTTGGAAAGTTAAATGAAGACGAGAATTCCATTCAAGTAGAATTTCAGTCCTATGATAGATTAACTGGTAAATATTCTGAATCAATTAAGATTCGAGGAAAAGGAAGAGGCTCCCTATCATATATAACATCTTCTTTTGTTGAAAAATTTAAGAGTTTATACCCTATTGAGGGTCAAATTCTGAAAATGAAAAATAATGGAGTTGTTGTGAACTTAGGAAAAAACAATGGATTGAATCCTAATTCCGTTGTAGAATTCTATAGAGGAAAGAAGTCCTTAGGTTATTCCAAGATACTTGAGTTAGGTGATTATATTTCTATTGTTCAACCCGAACTTAGAGACTGGGAAAGGGAATTTGCAACAGGTGAAAAAGTTAGAGTTAGGAAACCTTAGAATTGATTCTAAGAGGTCTAGGCAAGCTTTCCAAATAATTTAAAATACATTCTGAAACTTTTTCTTCAAAAATTGACCAAGATTTAGATTTATTTAATTCTATTTGAATTTTGTAGCTTTCAATGTAGATTGACTCTATTGCTTTTATCTTAAAAAGGCTATCGATTAATAAGGGTTTCTGAACATCTTCTGATCTCTCCCAGGCTCCATACCTTAGCTCCGATTCTTCAGAAAGAATTTTCTTATTAGATTCAAAGATTAGAATATGGGCATTTGGACTTAACTTCACATTAAGATCAATACGCGGGTATACTAAAAAATTTCCTTTAGCATCTAAATCAACTCCGCATCCTTCTAAAATTTCCTTGGAGTTCTTTCGAAAATGAATTGGAATTCCATCTTGGTAATCTTTTGGATGATTAGATTCAAGTTTATCAAATCCTACTTGGACAAGACCCTTTCCTTTTTTATCTCGAATCACTTGAAACACTAAACCCGACTCTTGTGGTAGAGTTTTTAAATGTTCGATTAAGAACTGCAATGCCTTCTCTGAAAAAAATAAAATATCTTTCTTCTTTTCTTTCTTAAAAAAACGTTTTAACCATTGAAGCATAAGTCTATATCCTATATGGATAGTATTTCTACCTTTGTGTGTAAGTCTAGATTTTCTACCTCAGTAGAAAATTTGTTCCAGTTCCATGAGTCATCTCTTGGTTTTGATTCTCTAGTTGGCTCTGTTCCAGGGATAGAAGTCCTTAAAAAGCCTAAATCCTTAGCTGTGAATGAAATGGCTATTATGAAAATTCCGATTGTACCCTTGGTCAAAGTGAAATGGATCGCAAAACATACTCTCTACGAAAAGAATCGAATATTCCAAGACATTCAAGTGCAAGGACCGTTTAAAGTTTTTATTCATTCTCATAAATTTCAAAGTGAGGCAGAGAATTCCATCTTGGAAGATAAGATAGAATTTAAGGCTGCCTTTCCTTTTATTTCAAAATTTATTGTGGCTTTCCTGCTGAGACAACAGTTCAAAAATCGACATAAAATAACTGCCCAGGCACTGGGTGTGGAATTCCAAACTTTGGCCTGTGGACTTAGTAAGACTTAGATTTTATTCTGTTCCACATTTGGTAGCCTGGATTCATAGTCTACAATTACTCGGTTGTAGGGTTCGTCCATCAAGCTGGATGAAATTACAAAATCAGCTGAGGATCGATTGCAGGCCATAGGAACGTTGTAAAGAACTGCAATTCGTAACAAAGCCTTCACATCAGGATCATGGGGCTGTGCCGTTAAGGGATCCCAGAAAAAAACCATAAAATCTATTTCGCCAGATACAATTTTTGCACCAATTTGTTGGTCACCACCCAAGGGTCCCGATATGAAACGATGGACAGGAAGATCTGCCTTCTCCTGAATGATTTTTCCAGTTGTTCCTGTTGCAAACAATCTGTGCCTAGAAAGAGTTCCTCGATTGTATATCACCCATTCTAATAGATCTTTCTTACGGTTGTCATGAGCGATTAGAACAATGTTCTTAACCTTTTCCATTTTCTTGAGAGGTATGTTCATAAGTACCAAATTGATGGATTTCGGGAATTAGGCAAGTTAAAGCTTTCAGAGAATCTACCGAAATTAATAGAAGTTATGGATCTAAAGAAATATTCTCTATTCCTTCTCCTTCTCTGTTTACCTACTTATGCTGAAAGTAAAAATAAAATTGAACTTTTGGTTCCTGACTCTAAGATTCCTGACTCTGGATGGGGCTCTTCCACTGAGACAATCAAAAATTTAGAAATTTTGGATTTTATCGATGAATCATCTTCCAAGAAAAAATTCAATGAATCTTTAGAAGACTATAAAACCGCTGTAGATATTTTCCGAAATACAGAGGATGCAGTTGAAAAGAAAAAAGAAGATTTTGAGATGGAAGTACATCCAGAAGATAGATATGATTGGCAGAAGAAAGCAAGAGAAGAGTCACAAAACAAAGATTTAACGAAAATGACGAATGAGGGGAGGAACCAAGCCCTCCAATTCCTAGTTAGAGCTATGACTGCCCTAGATAAGGTTGAAAATCCCAAAGTCAAAGAAAGCAATGCTTACCTCGAATTAAAAGCTGGGATATACCGTGAGTATGCCAAACACCAATTTGCCTATAGAAACTATGGAGTCGTAGCTGATATCTTATCGAGATATATAGCCTTAGATGATAAGTTTAAAACAGAGAGTGAACCGCACAGACTACTTGCTCATTGCTTTGAAAAAATGGAACTAGGCGCATCAAAAAATAAAAAAACCTTCATTGCTGAGGAATACAAAGAAAAGAAAAAACAGCATATTCTTAGTTACGCAGAAGTTCAATATGGCAAAGACTCTAAAGAATATGAATCTATCTTTGAGAAAGTCATGAAAGATTATTAATCAAGATAATCCTAATTGCTTTTTCAGTTTCTTATTTTCTTCTAATAGTTCTAAGATTTCTTTTTCGGTATAAGAAAAAAGTCTATCCTGGGCTTGGATGATTTTGTCCTGATTGATTTCTTCTACACGAGAATATTCTAAAGCTCTTTCCGTAGCCTTCTTTTCTTCTATGGCTGATTTTAATTCTTTCTCACGTAAGGCATCCAAAAGTTCTCCCGCCCGAATTCTTTCATGAAGTTCAATCAACTCCAAGTTTTTTAGTTCGTCCACTTTTTTCATAGCTAAATTGATTTCATCTTGGTTGATCTTAACTTTTTCTTCATATTCTAAGATAGAAAGTAATGCTTCTGTTTCGTGCTCTTTAGATTCATACTCTTTGTGAGCAAGGGAAAATACACCTTCGAAAAATCCCACATTGGCAAGACAGCCATTTCCAATTTCCATAGCAGCATTTTTGTAAAATTCAACTTGGATGATCCTGTCCAAAATGATTCTCAATTCTCTTAGATGAATAGGATTTTCTAAGACTAAAAATTTTGATTTGGAAACTAATTCTTGGTTAAAAACTTCCGGATCATCAGGAGTGGAAAGAATAATAATGGAGATAAAAGGATGGAGTTCAAAATTTTTTAAAAATTTCTCTCTCAGATCTTTCCATTCCTTAGCGGTCACACGAAGGTAAAAAATATTAATTTCCTGGTCAGAAACAACCAAGTCAGTCGCCTCCGATAAGGATAGATGTTTAAGTTCAATTGTTAATTTAGGATGTTTCCATATTTCAAGTGGAAATTTGTCCTTTGAGGATATATTCCAAATAACTGATTTCTTCAAAATAAATTCTCCTTAGAATGAAACTATAGTTTGTAGAAATCTATGAGAATTCTCAAACACTTTTTCATTAGATCGATGAAACAATTAGCTTTTTTTATGTCTTTTTAGAATTGTAGACAATTTAAAAAATAAATTTTCCTTAACAATTGAGACTTTATCTATGAAATTTTGGATAGGTGCAGGAAATTTTGCATCTGTTCGAGTTATCATAATATAAAGAGAAATGCTAGCAATCACAAGATTAGCTGACCATGGACCTATCCAGTCTGGGACTCCTTCCTTGTAGGAAACTCCACTTCCAAAAATATAGAATAGGTAGTAGATTAATAAAAATACAACTGCCAAAGTGAAACTCATGCCCTTACCCGATCTTTTCACAACTAATCCAAGTGGAAAGGAAAGAAAGAAGAATATTTGGCAGGAAATAGGGGTTGCGATTCTTTTATGGATTTCAACATTAAAGGATGTTAGAGTTTTTTTAGACTCAGTTAATAATTCATTCAATTGAGTAAATAGAGTTACTTGTTGTGTTAAATCGGAAGTGGAAGTTGAGTTATTGGAAGATGCCATGATCAAATCAATCTTCATTTTCTCTACCATTTGCTTCAGACCTCCAACTCCTTTAATCGAAATTCCATATTCTTTGAGAATTTCCAATCCAGGAATATTTTCTAAGCCTTCAGATTCTATACTATCTCTAACTTTAAACAACATGGGCATAGAAAATGTCTCAGGCTTTACATTAATTTGTAGAGTTGGTTTTTGCTCTTTTGCAGGAACATTATAATCCATTTCACCATTTATAAAATTCGTTATAGTGAAACCAGTTTTCTCTTCATTCCATTCAATGATAAATCCATCTTGTAAGCGAATGGATTTTTCATAAACACCATTTTCGTTTAACTTCTCAACTAAGACTCCTTTCTTAGCATTGATGATCTGAACCATACGGGAACCACCCATGGGAATCACTAAATCATTGAAACTGATAAAATCATTTCCTTCTGCAAAGACTTCCCATTCGCGAATTTGAACACCAAGAATGTCACCTGTGTCTTCATCTATCCCACCCGAATACATGGTTCGACCTTTTTTCTCAAGTAACTCCTTGGTGGCGTCTCCACTGAACTGACCAGGACTTATTGCTAACAGTGGATTGTAAGTCATGATCCAGTTGTTAAAATCCTTCATCTTTCGAGTATTTTCCGGTCCAAGATAAAAATTTAAATAACCAACAAGACAGGTCATCAAAAAGCCAAAGAATAGAAAATTGAAATAAATTCTAGGAAAGCTTATACCTGCAGACCTCATAGCAGTGATCTCAGAGTCACCTGAGAGTCTACCCGCGGCCATAATTCCACTCATAAGGCATGCCATGGGAATAGTCATAGGAAGTGTGTTGCCTAGTATATAACCGAGGTAATCCAGTAATTTGAAAAAGTCTATACCCTTACCTATAAACAAACCTATCATTTTCTGAATAGCAACTGCCATGAAGATCATAGTAAAAAAAGAAAGAGCAACTAAAAATGGACTAAGGATTTCTTTAAAAATATATAAATCTAGAATAGGTGGCTTTAAACGATAAAAAATACCTACTCTATCAGTGGAAACTGAAAAATCGGCAGGTAAATCTTTAACGGAAGATAGACGGACTTTTCTTAAATCATCCGCCAATCTTCAACCTACCCAATTACCTTTAAGGGTTGCACTTGTTGAATGAGTAATATGCACTTTGACGGTTTTTCCTATCCAATCTTGACTTTCTCCGTGTGGAATAGGAAAAACAACCATACGACCGCAGGGAGTTTTTCCATTTAAATCTAATTTACTCTTCTTAGAAGTATTTTCAACTAGGACATCATAAGTTCTGCCAACCTTTTCGAAGTTCTTCTTAGCAGAGATGAGTGTCTGAAGTTCAACAAGTCGCGTTAGGCGATCTGATTTATCTTTCTCAGAAACATTATCGGGAAGTTTTCTCTGAGCAATGGTGCCTTCTCGCTCGGAATATTTAAACATATAAGCCATATCATACTCAACCTCTTGAACAAGACCAAGGGTTTCTTGGAATTCCTCTTCTGTTTCACCTGGAAAGCCCACAATAATGTCTGTGGATAAACCTACATTGGGAATTAAACTTCGTATATTTCTTACTAGATCTAGGTATTCTTCTTTCGTATAACTCCGATTCATTTCTGATAATACTTTTGAGTTACCAGCCTGTATAGGTAGGTGAATATAACTAGAGAACCGTTCTTCTTTAGCCATGAGATCGATCAAGTGCATAGGAAAATCTTTAGGATGAGGAGATGAAAAGCGAATTCTTTCAATGGTACTTTGTTCGAGTATTGCTTTGACTAAGGCAGCAAAGTCATGACCTTCGTGCATGTATGAATTAACATTCTGACCTAGAAGTGTAACTTGCTTTACACCGCTTTCTACAAGTGAATTGATTTCTTTGACTATTGATGAAACAGGTCTTGATCTTTCTCTCCCTCGCGTGTATGGAACAACACAGAATGTACAGAAATTATTACAACCCCTCATTATAGTTACAAATGCTTGGATTCCATTGATAACTTGAGGCTCAATTTCATCATACGTTTCAGTTCTGGAAAGCGAGGTCAACTGGTATGGTGCGAATTGAGCTTTGCTACGGATTTCTTGTATAATTTGGGGAAGGTTTCTATAATTGTCAGGACCAACAACTAAATCCAAGGGAAGTTCTTGATTAAAAAGATCTTCACCCAAATTTTGAGCCATACAACCCAGAATGCCTATTAATAATTTTGGATTTCGTTTCTTTAGATATCCTAGACTTTGTAATTTTGTATAAATTTTTGCATGTGCATTTTCACGAATTGCACAGGTGTTGATAAAAATTAGATCAGATTCCTCAACAGAAGAAACAAGTTCATAGGATTCTTTTTGAAGAATTCCTTTTACAAGTCCCGAATCGTATTCATTCATTTGACAACCATAAGTCTCTACAAAAACCTTACCTAAAAATGGAACCTGCTCCGATTCATTTAAAGAAGATTCAAGAGAATTTGACTTGAGTAATGATTGCATAAGGTCAAAATATTAAAAATATGGGTATTGTAAAGTCGAATTAAGATGTCAAAAGCGATTGGAACTATTGAAACTTTTTATGAAATCTTAGGCATTCCTTTTGATGCTAATTCTGAAGAAATCGAACAAGCATATATAAATGCTATTTTTTCCTACAATCAGTTAGGAATTCATTCGAAAAACCAAGAATGGAATTCATATATATTAGAAATTACAAAAGCCTATACTGTAATTTCAGATCAAAACTCAAGGGAAAAATACAATAGAACCTTAGATTTTGATATTGTAATCTTGGATAAAAACATAGATAAAACAGATCTGGCAGAACTTAGCAATGAATATAAAAAATACTCTTCTATGCAATATGATAAAATATTATTTAATTACAATAAATTTAAAATAGAGATGAATGAAACTCTTTGGTTGTTAAAAACGAGTTCTGTTTTCTTCTTTTTCAACATTTTATTTTGCTTTTCTTCCATCTATACAATTATGCTACTTACCGAAAATTCTCTTAAATACAATTATATTTATAAATTTCTTTATACCCATTCAATTTCTATTAGTTTTGCTATGATAGTAAACAATTTTATTCTTTTTCGATTTTTTTGGCAAGAACCAATATTGAATCAAAAAAGAAGAATTAAATAATTGAGATATTTAAATTTTCATATATTCATATATTCAAATGGTATTTTTATTTTTTTTATTTACAAATCGTACATACATATTGACCTGAAGTATATGCTTATTTGGAGAAAAAAATGATTTCAGAGAATGAAGCCAGGAAGCTTTGTAACTCTGTGGAAATTCAATTAGTTTTAGGTAGCTTTCCTAGAGGTCTCAAAGAATTAAACTACAAGAAAATTACAACTCGCATAAAGAATTGTGAGAAAGCAATATCCTATTGGACAGGAAGATATGAAAATTTAAAAAAGAAGCTAGATAAAATTAAAAAATCTGGACAAGATGTACCATTAATTCCTGAAATTAATATGGAAAATTTTAAAAAGAAATCTCAAATCTTTGAAGAAACGCTTACTAGGTATACAAAAGCTCTTAAAAAAATACCTTCCAAAAAATTAATTGGAAAAACTATCTCTAAAAAGAGAAAATAATTCAGGATAACAGGCTCCGCTTAGGTGCACACTATCTACAAAAGCTCTACATTTCAGTTTTTTAGAATTTTGTGGATCAACAATATAAGTTTTATATTGAGGGTAATCTTTCCTAATTAACTCTATTTCATGATTAATAAAGGTCATATATTCTTCAACTAATCCACGATTTTCCATATCATTTCTTAATGGTTGAGCAACAATAGGCCAATAAATGATAGTTGGAATATTTTTATTGGCTAAGAGTCTGAGAGTCTTCTTGAAGAATAAAATTTGTGTTGTAGCAGGACTATATTTTGTTCCAAAAAACATCTTAGCGATATTTTTTGCATCTTTTTCTATAAATTTATCATCGCCTTGGTGAAATATTTGATTCGGGATGGCTCCATATTCAATTCGATTTGCTTCTAAAACTGTTTTATGAAAATTTTCCTTATAATCATAACCTTTAACCATTGTTAAATTTCCGCCATCAATCCACATTGCTTCTTTGGAATTGTCTTTTATAGAATTTGGATCGGGAGGGTATTTATAAACGTAAAATAGATGTTTATTAAACCATGTTTCTACTTCATCCCAACTCATACCTTTCCCTTCTGCCTTAAGTGGGTTAATATCTTTACGAGGTAGAAAATTTGAGTTTTGTAACACAAATTTATAATCCAAGGAGTAACTAAAAGTATATTTTAAACTATTCTTACTGAAAATGATGGGATCTGCCTCTAAGATAACAAAATCTATAGGAATCTCATTTGAAATCCTCTCTAACCAATAATAATGAAAAATAGGACCCGCAAGTGGAGCACTAAAATTATAAGTTGCCGTATCTTTAAACACTCTTTGGATGTCTTTGTAAGAAAACTCACCAGAACGGGATGAACCTAAAACCAATGCTACCTTTTCTCCCTTAGATTGATGCTTGGGATAATTAGATTTAAGAACATCAAATAAATCATCTTTAGACTCATAAAATAAAATTTCAATTTTCTTCCATGGGATGGTATACTTTTTAACAATCTCTAATGAAAATATTTTATCAAAAGAAAATAAAAACAGAGCAAGTAGTAGAGGTAATACAAATATAAATTTATTTTTCATAGTTTAGAATTGGAAATAAATAAATTCCGCTCCTTCAGGTGTAAATAATCCTAAAATAATTAAAGAGATTGTAGAAAATAAAAACAAGGATATTATTCCTAAATTACTTGTTCCAAAACCTTCCCAATTTTTCTTTTGAAGAAAATTAAAAAATAAAGTAGCTAAGAAAGCATAAGCGACAGGTTCAATTCCTGTTGCAAGTTTACCTGCTTGGAAACTATGCATAGAAACTATCATCTGAAAAGCTAAATCGATATTCTCTGAATTGAAAAAAGAAGATCCTATTGCACAGACCCATTGAGTGAATGAAAATCCTAAGATTAAATAAATTAAATAACGAACTTTACCAAGAAAATTATTTCCCTTATCTAAATCGGTATTTAAAAAAGGCAGAATTAAACATAGCCTTCTCTCTATGGCAATTGCAAAACCATTCCAAGCTCCCCAGAATAAAAAGGTATAATTAGCTCCATGCCAAAGTCCTCCAATAGTGAAGGCTAGAGTTAAATTAAATATATTTCTCAATTCAGATGATTTTGAACCACCTAAGGGGATGTAGATATAGTCTCGTATCCAAGTTGATAAAGTATAATGCCATTTCTTCCAGAAATCTCTAATATTGGTAGTTAAATATGGTGCAAGAAAATTCTCAGGTAGCTCTAAACCAAGAAGTTTAGAAAGACCTCTAGCTATATCAGTGTAACCAGAGAAATCACAATAAACTCTCATAGAATATCCAACAGTTGCGACTAATATGGAAGCTGAGTTAAAAGCAGTAGGATCCGCATAGACTGGTTGAATGATAGGTGCTATGTTATCAGCAATAATTAATTTCTTTAACATACCTTGTGTTATCAAATACAAACCGCTTGTTATCTTAACAGAATCAGGTTTGATAGGATTTTTGATTTGATAAAAGAAATCGCTATGACGAATAATTGGTCCTGCAACTAAATGAGGAAAATAAAATATAAAAGTGAAATACTCTAGAAAGCCTTCTTTTTCTTTAATTTTACCATTATAGACATCTACAGTGTATGCAATAAAAACAAAGGAATAAAAACTTATGGCTAAAGGGAGAAAGATGGAACTTGAACCAGTATTTGCCTCTAACCAAGAATTGAAAACTTGACTTTGAAATATTTCAAATCGAGTTAACTTATAGAGAAAATCTAGTAAAAGATAAAAGTATTTAAAGAAAAATAAATTAGAAAGGTCTACAAATAGAATTAGTGCAAGTAGAGATTTTGATTTATGATCAAATAACTTTACAACTGCTAGATAATTAAAAATTGCAATGGCGAGGAAATGAATCGCAAAAGCTGGTGACCATGCCGCATAAAAAAGTAAGGAAGCTAAAAAAATAAAAACAAGTTTAGATCTCCCTTTTAATTGCCAGTATAAAAAATAAATAAATAGAAAGAAAAATCCAAATGTAATTGAAGTAAATTTCATAATGATTGCTACTATATTTTTTTAATCCCAGAATTAGGTCAAGGGGATTGAAATTCAAATTTCCAATTATTCAATTTTTAAAACCATGCCTTTTAGATAGTCACCCTCTGGATGGAAAATATCTACAGGATGATCGAAACTATGTCCTAGCTCTTCCAGAATTTGGACCTTACGTCCAGCTTCTTGGCTAGCTGCAAATATGATCTGTCGAAATAAATTTTTATCCATAAAGCCTGAACATGAAAAAGTAAAAATGATACTATTCTTTGCAATTTTTTGGAAGGCTATTCTATTTAAATCTTTATATGCCCTAGCTGCTTGAGGAAGAGATTTTTTTGATTTTGCAAAAGCTGGGGGATCAAGAACAATTAGATCATACTTTGAAACTTCCATTTCACGCAGAAAAGAAAACACATCCGCTACAGAATGTTGAAAAGTATTATCATTAGGGAAATTGATTTCTTGAATAATTTTAGAAGCTTCAATTGCCTTGTTTGAACTATCTATATTGTGGATATGTTTTGCTTTACCTCTTTTTCCATAAATACCAAAGGCTCCTGTAAAGCTAAATGTATTTAAAATACTTCGCTCACTAGCATAGGTTTCTATTTTCTTACGGTTATCTCTTTGGTCTAGATAAAAGCCTGTCTTTTGAGAATCTTGTATTGAAAATTGAAATTCCAAGCCATTTTCTTTAAATCTTATTTCACTTATATGTTTCTCTGTTAAGAAGGAAAATCCTGAATTTTCATTTTTGATTGCAAAATACTGGATTCCCTTTGTCGCTAAAAATTCTTGTACTATACGAATCCAATTCTTAACGTAATTTGAACTTATAGAAAAGATTGCTAACTCATGATAGATATCTACAGTCAGGCCAGGTAGATAATCACCTTCAGAATTTATGAACCGAAATGAATTAGTGAAACTAAAATCCAAAAAACTAGATCTTAAATTCCATGCATCATTCAATCTAGATATAATACTATTTGTATCAAATTTTTCATCAGCCTCAGTAAAAAGCAGAAAACGAAGAGGAATTCGCCCATTCTTATCAAGATAAGCAATTCCAATTCGACCCTTACTATCCTCTAAATAAACTAGCTGGGAATCTTCCAGGGATGAATCAAGCTCATGAATTGCACCTGAATAAACCCAGGGATTTTTAGACAATCGAAATGCCTTAGAGCTTTTGTCTTTAATTTTAACAATAGGATAATTTAAATTCATGGAGCTATAGTTTTCACAGAAACCAATTTCAATCTTAGTGTTGATATTTAATTTCTAACCAAGATTGAAGCTTAAACATAAATCGAGAACTCTTTTTCTCATGATATTTCTTTTCTTCGGCTTTGTAACACAGCTTACAACTAGTAAAAAGAAAGACCGTAAGGCAGAGAGAAAAATGAAATATAAATTACTTGCTATAGCATTGACATTTTTAGAGCCTATCTACTCCCAAAGTTTAGGCGTCTGGGAATACAAAAAGTCCATCAATATAAATAAAGAAATTTCTCAGTTAGATAAACAATCAGGTTGGAGTTTAATTTCTCTACCTTACAATTTAGCTAGTTTACCTTCTGATACAGAACCAGATTTATATTGGTTAAGGAATACTTTTTCAATTACTGATTGGGATCCAAATAAGCCCTATTCTATACGTCTTGGTATAATTCTAGATTGTGAACGAATTTGGCTGAATCAACGAGAGTTACCATTAAACCAAGATTGCGAATCCGATAAGCCCCAGGCTTATGATAAAATACGAATTTTAGATTTACCTTGGAATCTTTTAAAGAAAGACCAAAAGAATGAAATTCATATATTAGTTAAAAGATATTTTCCGAATGAAATTGGATTGGTTCAAGATAGAATAGAATTAGGCGAGAGTAAAATTATTTACAAAGATTATTATCTGGAAGAGGCAGTTAGACTAAGTTTTCTTGTTGTATATGTAACAGTTGCTTGCTATTTCTTATTTCTGTATATCAGGCGACCTCAAGAAAAAGAATACCTTTTTTTTGCATTATTTTCTATCAATTTAGTGCTCTACCAGTTCCTCAGGTGCCAAAGTAAATATTTTCTGAATATAGATTTTTGGATTTTAAAGAAATGGGAATATTGTGTATTGCCAAGCTTTATTCCATTTATGGCTCATTTCATTAGATGCTTCTTTAAATATTCATACTTTAAGAGATACAAAGCCTTAGATTTAGGTTCACTTTTTAGTTTTCTGGTTATAATCAGTATTTCGGATATTCTAATTTTAGATCAATTGAATCGATATATCATTCAACCGCTTTGGATTTTGTATTTAATGAACTCATTGCAACTATTAATTTCGCAAGCAAGGAAATCCAATACAAATGCTAGCTTAATTTTGATAGGAATATTGACTATTGTTCTTTCAGCAGTAGTTGATATCTTAGCTGCAAGATTTGTTTGGAACATTCCGCGTATTTCTGGGTATATATTTATAGCAAATATTCTTTTCCAAGCCCTCATCTTAGCGAACCGTTTTGTGCAAATTAATGAAGAAGTGGAAGATCTAAACAAAAATTTAGAAATAAAAGTTACAGATCGTACGAAATCATTAGAATTATCATTGGAAGAAATTAAAAAATTAAAAACCAACCAAGATGGAGATTACTTTCTTACCTCTCTATTATTAAAACCCTTACATAGAAATTGTACACCTAAGTCTCATCTAAGGACAGAATTTATAACTATCCAAAAGAAACAGTTTGAATTTAAAAATAAAATTCATCAAATAGGAGGAGATTTATCTTTAACGGAAGAGATAGAATTAAAAGGGCGAAAATATATTTTATTTCTAAACTCAGATTCTATGGGTAAATCTATTCAAGGTGCTGGAGGTGCATTAGTTTTAGGTGTTATTGTAGAGTCTATCCTTGCCAGATTAAAGAATCAGAATTTTAGAAATCGATTTCCTGAGAGATGGCTCAAAGATGCCTTCTTAGATATCCAAAAAGCTTTTGAAACCTTTGATGGTTCCATGTTTGTTTCTATGGTTATGGGCTTAATTGATTTGAATAATGGATATTTGTATTATTTTAATGCAGAGCATCCCCAACCTATTTTATTTCGAAATGGTCAGGCTAGTTTTTTACCAATCAATGATAAGTTTTTCTTAAGAAAAATTGGAATTAAGGAAAATGAAGATAATTTTTATATAGAAACATTTCTTTTGGAATCCCAAGATCAAATTTATATTGGAACTGATGGAAAGGATGATGTTTATTTTATAGATTCAAGTGGAAATAAATATATGAATGAAAATGAAAATAAATTCTTAGAATATCTTGAAGAAACACAAGGGAATTTAGAAAATTCAATTTATCTGTTACAAAGTAAATCAGAATTAGCTGATGATGTTTCCATTTTAAAAATTGAAAACACCAAAATATTAAAATTACAAGAACCTTCAAATATGGAATATCTAACTTATTTAAGGAAAGCAAAATCTCTAATTCAAAAAGGACTCTATCATAAGGCAAAAAAAGAATTAATTCTATCTCTAAGCCTAAATCCGAATTATTTAGCAACAATTCTACTTTATGGAAAAGTTGAATACCATTTGAAAAATTACGAAGATGCATTTTACATTTGGAAAAAGGCCGAAGAGAACTTTCCTGAAAACACGGATTTACTATATTTGCAAGCGATAGCACTTCGAAAATGCAATCGTATTATAGATAGCATAGATACCGCTGAGAGAATCAGATTGAGGGAACCAGATCATCAGAAGGCTTTGGTTCTATTGGAGGAGCTCTATCTGATAAATTACCAAAGACCAAGTTTTGAAAGAGGGGAAACTTTAGAATCCAAGGCAGCCTAAAATGTTTCAAAAATGTTTCAAAAATTAGCCAAAAGAAAGTCTTGTATTTGAAATCAGCTATACGATTCTAGTCTTTATCATGAAGATTCGGAATCACATTGTAGCTGGTCTCTCCTTACTTATACTAACAAGCCCAAATTCAATCTTTAGCCAAGAGCAATTTCAAATCCAAGCAATAGAATCTTTAGATGAAGTAGTAAACTTGGATAGCATTTCAGTTAATGGAGCCAAGAATCTTTATTACCAAACTGAAACTGAAATAAATCCAGAAATCTTCAAACAAGCTGATGATTGGTCGACCTTTTCTAAATTGGATTGGAAACCTTATCTTGTGCCAGGAAATATTAATTCAGAAAGTATCACTCCCACAAGTGGTAAGTTTTTTCGAGTTAGCAAATGGATCAAACTTCCTGAAGAATGGAAATCCCCTCATATTTCTATTCGTTTAGGAATTATTTCTGATAAAGATAGAGTATATTGGAATGGAAATTTTATTGGATCAACAGGTGATTTCTCTAATTCTTCTCCTGAATCTTATGACAAAATAAGAATCTATAAGATACCTACAAACCTCTTAGTTCCAGGAAAAGTCAATAATTTATTTATAGAAATAAAACCTTTTTTTGATAATGATTCAGGAATTAACCAAGACAAAATTGAAATCGGTCCATCTGAAAAATTAGAAAGATCTTTCTTAAGAGATGAATATATCAAAATTATGTTACTTATGGTCTATGCCACTGTTGGATTTTATTTTTTATTTTTGTTTATACGTAGGAGAAAAGAATCTGAAAATTTATTTTTTGCCTTATTTACTTTCAGCTTAGTTGTATATCAGTTCTTAAGAAATCAAATAAAATATGACTTAGATATTAATTTTCACACTATGAAAACATTAGAATATTTAGTTTTAATGTTTATGATTCCTTTTATGACTCATTTCCTTAGAAAATATTTTGATAAGTCTTACAATATTTTCTTGAAGTTTGCTGATTTAATCATGGCTTGTTGTTTTCTTGCAATACTAATAAATCAAGATATTAAATTTTATAATAAATTAAACATCTATATAGTTCAGCCTACTTGGATCATTTACATTGCAAATGTCTTTACTATTTTAATCTATCATTCTTACAAGAAAGATTTAGATGCAATATTAATGTTTGGTGGTTTTATATTTTTGATCACAGCAGCTGTCCTAGATGTATTAAGTACAAGAAATATTATAGTTATTCCAAGAATGTCAGGTTATGCATTTATAACCCTAATCTTGAGTATAGCTACTATCCTAGCAAATCGATTTGTTAGATTGAATAGCCAAGTCGAAGAACTCAATGAGAATTTAGAACAGAAAGTCATTAAAAGAACTGAACAATTAAACCAAACTTTAGAAGAAGTTCAAAATTTAAAGATTCAACAAGATGGAGATTATTTCTTAACATCCTTATTACTCAATCCTCTTTCCACTAATTCAAATGAGAGCGAATTTGTGGATGTTCAATTCTTCACTAAACAAAAGAAAACTTTCGTTTTCAAAGATAGAACTCACGAAATCGGCGGTGATATAAGCATTTCTTCGTCTATTTTTCTTAAAGGTAAAAAATTCACTGTCCTAATCAATGGGGATGCTATGGGAAAATCCATCCAGGGAGCTGGAGGAGCCTTAGTTTTAGGTGTAGTGTTTAATGCAGTTTTAGCTAGATCGAATGCAGACCAAAACAAAAATAAACATCCTGAAATTTGGATTAAGGAAACCTTCATAGAATTACAAAGAATATTTGAAAGTTTCAATGGATCTATGCTTATCTCAATTGTACTATGTCTGATTGATGATAATACTGGATTTATGTATTACATCAATGCAGAACATCCGTGGACAGTTCTATTCAGAGATGGGAAATCTAGCTTTCTGGAAAATGAATTAGTTCTTCGTAAATTAGGATTTCCAGAAAATGATGATTTGTTCTTTGTAAAAACATTTCAACTTCAGAATGATGATATTCTTCTTATCGGATCAGATGGTAGAGATGATCTTCAGGTTGGTTTAGACTCAGAAGGTCGAAGAATAATAAATGAAAATGAAGAGTTATTTCTAGATCTAGTTGAAGAATCTCAAGCAGATCTTGATACTTTAGTTCAAAAAATAGAATCTAGAGGCGACTATACAGATGATATAACCTTAGTTAGAGTTCAATATTCCAGCCCAAATGAACTTGTTAAGAATGATTTAGACACAGATTCCAAAGATAAACTAGAAAAAGGAAAAGAACTGATTCGATTAGGGAAATTAGAGCAAGCAATACAAAACTTAGAGCAATTGATAACTAAGGACTTTCCCCAAAAAGATACTCTCTTCAGTCTCTTAGGACAGACCCACTTCAAATTAAAAAATTGGAATCTAGCTTTGACTCACCTTTTAGAAGCTCTAGAAACCAAACCTTCTAATTCTGATTTACTTTTCTATGCTTCCTATTCTGCTAAAATGATACACAATTATAAATTAGCCTCTGAATGTGGTGAGCGTTGTTTCTTAAGAGATCCTTTGAATATCAAGAATTTAATCAATCTGGCTGACGTTTACAAAAAACTAGAACAAGGAAATCGAGCTAAATACCTAGTCAACAAGGTCTTAAAAAAGGAACCAAATAATAGAAACGCACTAAGACTTTTAGAAATTTTAAATTAATGTGAAACAAAGAACAATCAAACCTAAAACAATTCGATAATATCCAAAAATAGAAAAGCTATGCCTTCTTATGTAAGATAGGAACAATCTGATTACAAATATACAAAGTAGGAATGAAAGAATACTGCCAAGTAAAAGCAAAAATAGCTTTTCCCCTTCTATAATATTTCTATATTTATAAAGTTTATATACACCGGCTGCAATCAAAACTGGAACTGCTAAATAAAACGAATATTCTGCAGAATGTTTCTTTGATAAACCTATTGATCTGCCTGCTACTATCGTTGCGAGTGATCTAGAAACACCAGGCAACAAAGCTATACATTGAACGAAACCAATAATAAGAGAATTCTTTATCGATAAAATTGGATAATGGTTTTGATGATTTTCTAAAAGTGGCGGATGAGGCTCATTCTTTAAGAGGGATGCATCTTCTAATTTAGTCTTATTTTGAAAAATTCTTTCTTGAATCAATATTCCAATTCCACCCAAAAGCCATGTACAGCCTAGAATTGTGAGTAAGTAAGAACTTGCTTTAATACCATCCAAAAAATTTTTAAGTAAAAATCCAATTATAAGAATTGGTATACTTCCTATAAATATTGATAAAAGAAAATCAAATCCCGATCTTTTAGCTCTATCTCCTTGTATAAATTTAATCGAATCTAGAGTAGAAATTTTAAATTTATCGAAATAAAGAACAAGAACTGAAAGTATAGCTCCAGATTGTATAAAAATATCGAAAAGATCTTCGAATTCTTCTTTGTTATTTGTTATATCTGAAAAAGGGAAAAAGTAGGAAAATAAAAATAAATGCCCGGTTGATGATACGGGCAAAAACTCTGTGATCGCTTCAATAATGCTTCTGAGAATAGCATTGATTGTATTATCCATATTGCTGAGTGATATGTCTAATATTTTCTATAGTTATACTATTTGTCACCGTCGCTTGAGTCGGAGTCTTGAGATTCTTTTTTAGATTCTGAATCAACTTTATCCTGTCCTGGAAGAATATTATTGTTTAAATAACTGTCCAAATCAAATTTTTCATTGTGCTTAATAGAAACACCTTCTTTGATTCTCTCCATAACCTTAGGTAGGACTTCTTGGGATTTCACTCTTTTCAAATTTCCACGACCTAACATGATGCACTTGTCTATAGGCATTCCAGAAACTTGAGTGTTTTGAGTTCTAAGTCTCTCGCATTCAGCTTTTGCTTCCGCATCAGAAATCTTTATCTTTTTCTCAACTTGTTCTTGGATATAAAGTTGAGTAATAGTTTGCATTTCCACTTGTTCGAGGATTTCTTTTATATCTGGTCTTGAGGTAAATCCATTCTTTTCAGCTGCTAGTTTAGTCATTAGCATTTGTCTGAAGTTTTCATAAAAATTTTTCTTTTGGAATTGGTAGTTGAGAGGTTGGAATTGTTCTGGTACCTCATCAATATCTTTAGAAATAAATTCTAACAGATTTTTCTTCTCAATATTCTGCATACGACTCATGGTTTCTATTGCAGTTTCATAAGAAGTTTCAAATCTTTTTACAGTGATTTTCTCACCATTTAAAGATTCTATAAGAGGTGAATCATCACCGCAATTGATAGCAGTGATTGCCAAAATTAATAGTATTATGTTTCTCATTATAAATATCCGTTTAAGATATATTTTCCTTATCTACCATATTGTCTATCTTGTTTTTTGATTTTTTACTAGGTTCAATTTGCAAAAGAAGATTTTGTACAGCAGTTAATTTTTCTTCTTCTGAGCGACCTTTGACGTTTAGTCTGAGTACAGTAGGTTCACTTGGGTGTATGGATAAGCCTTTTATTCTTGAAATCAATCGAACTACAGAATTAGGGTCACCTCGAAAATCAGCACCTGATTTTATTTTTATTTCTTCATTCACTTCATTGAGAGATTCTATGCCCAAGCTGGAAGCTATTGTTCGTATACTTTCCAATAGTAAAAACGTCTGAGCGATAAGCGGCGGCTCACCAAACCTATCAATCATTTCTGCTTTTACTATTTCCAAATCATCCAGAGAAGTACAACCTTCCCATTTTTTATAGAATTCTATTTTTTGTTTGGTATCTGGTATATATTCATCTGGAAGATAAAAGTTTGCAGAAAGATTGATTGAAGTTCTAATTTCAATTTCAGTTTCTATACCTTTGATTTTAGCTATTGCCTCATCAAGCATTCGAACGTAGAGATCAAAACCTATTTCAGCTATGTCCCCTGATTGTTCCGAGCCCAATAAATTTCCAGCTCCGCGAATTTCTAAATCACGCATAGCTACTTTAAAACCTGAACCTAATTCTTGGTATTCATAGATAGTATTCAATCGTTTTTCAGCTTGCTCAGTTAGCACTCTCCCTCTTGGATGAATTAGATAAGCATAGGCTTTGCGGTCACTTCTACCTACTCTTCCTCGAAGTTGATACAGTTGAGATAAGCCAAAGGTATCCGCTCTACGAATAATTAAAGTATTTACATTGGGCATATCAATTCCAGATTCTATGATAGTAGTTGTTACCAAGATATCATATTTTCTGTGATAGAAGTCTAACAGAATTTGTTCAATAAATTCCTCATCCATTTGCCCATGTAGAATTCCAACCGATAAATCAGGGACTAGACTTGATACAAAATTTGCCTCAGCTTCTATACTCTCAACTCTATTGTAAAGATAGAAGACCTGCCCTCCTCTATCAATTTCTCTTCGTATAGCCTTTTGAAGAACTTCATCATTTTCTTCCATTACATAAGTTTCAACACTTTGCCTATTTTTAGGAGGAGTTGAAATGATAGATAAATCACGAATACCAGAAAGTGCCATGTGCAAGGTACGTGGAATGGGGGTTGCTGTTAATGTAAGAACATCAACTAAGTTTTTCAATTTCTTAATTGTCTCTTTATGATTAACACCAAACTTTTGTTCTTCATCAATAATTAGTAATCCTAGATTTTTTGGCTTTAATTTTGTCGATAATAAGGCATGAGTTCCTACCAAAAAGTCCAATTCTCCCTTTGCATAAAGCTCAAAGGATTCTTTATTTTCTGTTATAGTTTTAAATCTAGAAACAAAGCCAACCTTGATAGGATAATTTTTATATCTCTCTGAAAAAGTATTAAAATGTTGAAGCGCCAAGATTGTTGTCGGACAAAGTAATAAGGCTTGCTTACCTGCCATTATAACTTTAAACGCTGCACGTATGGCAACTTCTGTTTTGCCATAACCGACATCACCACAAACCAATCTATCCATAGGTTTAGAGCTTTCTAGATCAGCCTTAACTGCATCAATTGCTGTTAGTTGATCCGGGGTTTCTTCATATTCAAAATCTGCTTCAAATTCTTCTTGCCAAATTGTATCTTTAGGAAAAGAATAACCACTTAATTTAAGCCTATTTGCATAGAGGCGAACAAGATCTTCTGCTAGTTTTTCAACTGCTTCTCTTACTCTTTCCTTTGTTTTCTTCCAATTAGATTTACCCAGGGCGTCAAGTTTAGGATGATCTGAACCACCTATGTATCTTTGAACAAGTGATATTTGATCTAAGGGTACATATAGGCTTGCCTGCCCAGCGTATTCTAATTTGAGAAAGTCTCTCTGTTTATTATCTGCTGTTACACGTTCAATTTTTTTGAATCGACCAACACCATGATTAATATGTACGACAAAATCGCCTTCTTTTAAATCTAAAAATGATTCAATCGCACTTGATGCAGTTTTTTTGTAGCGAGTTTTTCTTTTGTATTTTCTACCAAAAATATCATTTTCAGTGAGAATAATTACATTCAATTCGGGAATCTCAAAACCTTTTCTTAATTCAGAAAGAGCTATAAAAAATTTAGTCTTTGCATCCTTAGGTAAGTAAACTGGGAGAGGCTCTTCCGATTCTTTATTGAGTCTTTGGATTTTATGAGTAGCGAATAGTGATTCCAACCTATCTGTTTGTTGGATAAAAGAGGAAGTTAAGAGAATGGTTTTCGGCTCATCTGCTTGAAGCTGGGATTCAATATATTCTCTTGCTTCTCGAATTTTACCTTTGAATTCTGGAATTTCTTTAGTATAAAGAAAAGGAATTTTTAAAGAATCCTCCGGTGGAGGAAGGCGATTCAATCGAATTGTATTCTGAACTAAATTACTAGTCAAAAAATTGTATTCATTTTCAAAGGAATATTGTTTTGTAGGTGAGGCTAAGAGATATTCATCTTTTTTAGATTCATATATTAAGTTTAATTCCCTAAACATCTGTAAGGTTTTATCTTTAACAGAAAGTGGATTAACTAAAATAATATGAGGCTGAGCCAAAGTAAAATATTCTAATATTCCAACTCCCTCCCGAATCAAAGGTACAATTTCTTCAACAATCAAAACCCTCTCTTCTGGCTTTATCAAATGCGAATCTGATTCTAATAATTTAAAATAAGCATCTCTTTCTTTGTCTGAAAGTGCATATTCATCCACTGGGTAAATAGGTATAGAATCGAAGTAAGAAAGTGATTTTTGTGAATCAGGATCAAAGGATTTTATATTTTCTAATTGATCTCCGAAAAAATCTAACCTTACTGGAGTGTTTAGATGGGATGGAAAAATATCAATGATTCCACCTTTAACTGAAAAAGTGCCATAGTGGTCGCATATTTGTCTACGTTCATATCCAAGCTGTATAAATTTGCGAAGTATGTCTTCCAAATCATAATCATCATTCTTTTTAAAAACTATAGACTCAGAAAAAATAAAATCTTTACCTGGAACCTTTTGGACAAAGCCAGAAACGGAAGTTACTATTAGTGATTTTTGGTTAAGAAATAATTGACTTAAAGTATAAATTCTATCTCGTTTAGTATCTGGTGGGATATGTGCGTATTCATAAGGAATAGTATCGTTGCCTGGCAAAAAATGAACAGAACTAGAATCTACAAATGTAAATAACTCTCTATAGGCTGCTTCAGCTTCTAAATTTGTAGGATAAACCAAGAATACAGAATTAGAACTCAATGTATGATACAAGAGACTTGCAATAAATGTTGATGAAGCATCAGGAATAGAATATAAATCTAATCCTTTAATTGAAATTTGATTTTGGATATCCTTAGAAATATCTAAGGTTTTTAATTTTTCACTTAAAAACAAAAAATATCAACCTTTTTCCGTGCTTATCTGTATATTATCGATTAGCCGAATAGAACCAACAAAAACTGCTGTTGCCACAAGCATTTGATTTTGAATTTTTGCTATAGGTGTCAACAATTCAGGATCAACAATTTCCAAATAATCTATTTTTAATAAGGAACTACTTTTCATCACATCCGAGAGTATTTCCAATAAGGAATTTAAGTCACTTTCACCTTCATGAATCAATTTTTCAGCCAACTTAAGTGCTCGTGGAATCAAGTTAGCTGCCTCACGCTCTTTCTCGTTCAATCGAGCATTTCTTGAACTCATAGCTAAGCCATCCGATTCTCTAACCGTTTCTATGCCAATGATTTGGATTGGGAAATTTAATATTTCAGAAAAACGTTTTACAATTTTATATTGCTGAAAATCTTTCAAACCCATATAACAATGACTAGGCTTAATAATATGAAAGAATTTCGAGAGTACCAAAAGCACTCCGTCAAAATGTCCAGGTCTTGTTGCACCACATAAATAATCCATCATACCTGGTAATTGAATTTTAATTTTAGGAATTTCATTGGGATAAAAATCTTCAGCATCAGGTATATATAAGATTTCAACACCTTCCGATTCAAGCATAGCCGTATCTTTTTCTAGGCTTTTGGGATAATTATTAAAATCTTCTGCTTGGTTAAATTGTGCTGGATTAACAAAAATACTAACTATAACAAGGTCGCTAGTTTTTTTTGCTTCTCTCACCAACTCCATGTGTCCTTGGTGCAAATATCCCATAGTCGGAACAAATCCGATTCTTTTTTTATCCTGCCAAAATACATTTAAACTTTCTTCAATTTTCTTTCTTGTATTTAGAACTAACATTGAATTTATAAAGTCCTAAGGTAAACAGAATGCCCGTGTTCTTCTTCAAGTCCTTCGGACTCACTCATTTCTTTTACAAAAGGATATAATTTTTGCAAGGATTGCTTTCTAATTTCTTGAAAGGTTGTTCTTTTTAAAAAGTGATCTACACCTAAAGATGAAAACAACCTTGAACCACCCGATGTTGGAAGTATATGATTGGTGCCAGAAATATAATCCCCCATAGCAACAGGAGAAAAATCACCCAAAAATACAGAACCAGCATGGACTATTCCTTCAAAAATCTGATTATAATTTTCTGTCATGATTTCTAAATGCTCAGGAGCATACAAATTTGAAAAATCTACACAATCAGATAAACTAGCTGCGACTAAGATAAAACTGTTATTGTAAATTGCTTTTTGTTTGATGCTAAGTCTTTTGGTTCTTTGTTTAAATGCTAATTCAATCTCCTCTTGAACCTTGATAGCAAGTTCCATTGAATCTGTAAGTAAGATTGCTATTGAGTCTTCTCCGTGCTCAGCTTGGGATAAGAGATCGCAGGCTATCCACTCTGGATTGGCCTTAGAATCAGCAATGATGAGAACCTCGCTAGGACCAGCTGGACTTTCAATTCCAATTTCACCTAATCCAGATAGATATATTTTTGCAGCAGCAACATAAGAATTACCAGGACCTACGATAAATTCTGATCTAGGTATAGTTTCTGTACCAAATGCACAGGCAGCAATAGCCTGTGCTCCCCCAACAGTTATTATGCGATCTATTCCGACTAAGCGAGCGACAAAAGCAAGAACTGGAGGGATCCCATCTTTTTGAGGTGGAGTTACCAATTGTACATTTTTAACACCTGCAAGTTTAGCAGGAATTGCTCCCATTAAAACTGAGGATGGATACAATGCCTTCCCACCTGGTGCATAAATTGTTACTGAGTCAACAGGAGTGTATTTGATTCCCAATCGATTTCCAGAAATTTCTTGGGTCCAAGATTTGGGAATTTGGTATCTATGAAATTCTTCTATATTCTTTTTAGCTTCTTCAAATGCTTTTTGGAGAGAAGTAGGAATCGAAAAATTTCTTACATCTTCCATATTCCACATAAATCGGTCTAAGTCTATTCCATCAAATTTATAGGTATATTCTTTAACTGCAAGATCACCTTTTTCTTTAACATTTTGAATAATGGGAATGATTTTAGTAATAGTTTCTGATAAATCACTCTTAGATCTATTCAGAAATTTATGAAATGAGCTTTTATCCTGAATGGAGAATTTATGAATTGGTATGCCCATAGATACCAGAGTCAAGTTTCACTATCTCTGCAACAAGCACTTTTATCCAGCAAAGAACTTAGAAAGTTTGGATAAACTCCAATGATTGATAGGTCTCAGCTTGTCTAGTAATAAAATTAGCATTCGATCTGAATTCAGAGTTCGCTTTAATTTGTAAGCCTTCACCTATTGGCAAAGTTTTAATTTCATTTACTGCTACGTTACGTCGCACTGATAAAAAAGCATCAACAATATTATAAATAGCGAATAAGCCGACTGCACCTGCACCTATTTGTATTTGGTTTAGTTTTTCTTTGGCAGAATTGTATTGTTCCGTAGACTGTTGGTTTGTGAATAGAAATAATAATTCATTTGTAGAACTGCTTGATAATAAGAAATTTATTTGAACACTATCATAATATGTTTTTCTAGCAGATAAAAAATCTTGGTATCCTTTTGCATATATACCAGCTGCTCCAAAAAATAAAACAGGATATACGTATAATTTCCATTTCTTGTCATCAATATAATCTTGTCCCCAACCAGGAACGAGAGTAGACCTCCACATAGTACTCCAATAAGGAGTATCATAATAATCTGGAGGAATCTCATTATTCTGAATTCGAACTTGTTTGGCGGCAACTTTTTCTGCTAATTCTTTATCTTTAGCAAAAACAAAATTTTTAGCTTTAATTGCAACCTTTCTTCTTGGATTTTCCAATACTAAATCATATAATCCTAATTCTGCGATATCTTTGGTATTAAAATCAACAATTGCTGTTTTACCATCCGGTGAAATATTGATAGCCTTAGGAATTATTTTATCTTCTCCTTTTTGGAGGTAGACTTTCATAGTATCGAGAAAATTGGATCCAGTTATTTCAATTCGTTTTGTTGTCTCATCTTGGCCTGCAAAATAGATTTTTTGAGAACCGAAAACAGGTACTACAGATTTTACAACTTGAAATGGAACCCACTCTGTAAAGTTTTCGACTTTCCCAAATTTATTTATTACACCTATTCTATGTTCGTAAGTTCCAGGTTCTAGGTTTTTGATTTCATAACTACTTGAAGTGATTTTTTGGCTAAGGAAAATTTTACCCTGCTTATCTCTTGCCTCAACTACATATCCAAGCGAATTAGCTACCTCCTCCCATTTTAAAGTAGCATCGCCCACTTCTTGAGAGAATAATAAGGAAGGTAAAAAAATAATGAATGAAAGTAAAATTCTATTCCACATAAACTTTCCCTGGTGTTAGAATTTTAGTAATAGTTCCTGAATCAAGCTTGATAAAAAAATCTGCTCTATTTGCATTAGATGAAGAAAAACTACCATCATTATTTTTGGTTAAGGATTTTACTTCCCATCTAAACTTACCTTCATTCAATTTTGTTAAATCAGTAAGAATATATTTTAATTCTTTAATTTTGACGTTTATAATTTCTCGTTCTTTTATTCCTGTTACATCATATACTAGTAATTGATATTGATCGGCTTCTACAACATTACTCCATTGAAAAATTAAAGAGTCTCTTAATGTCATATCTACAATTTGATTCTTAGATGGTATTTGTAAATTTGGAGCGACTAATTTTTTAGAAGTTGTAAAGTTAAATATTTCAGATTCAGCTGACTCACCTTCTCCATTCCAAACAAGTCTCCAATAATAAATTCCTGTGGTATCGGTAACAAATTTATAGCTTGTTCCAGATACTTTTTCCTTTAGAATTGCAGCTTCCATATTTTTATTTTTAGAAATTTCTAAAGTAACTGATCCAATATTTGGAAAAGGTTTCCAGGAAAGATTTAAGCTAGATGCATCATCTAAATCAATTTGAGAACCATTATTTGGTCTAAGCAATGCTAAGTTAAGGGATTCGGTGATCTGGAATTGATAGACATCCGATTCTTTTTGAATTCCTGTTTTAGTTTTACCAATGATTTTCCAGAAAAATTTTCCTGGCTTGATCTCATTTGTTAGCTTATAAAAATTCGATGAACTTGAATCTTTAACAATAGGATTAGTAAAATTCGCATTGTTAGATAAATAAAATTCATATTCAGAAAAATCAGATGAGTCCTTCCAGGAGAAAAATAATCCTGAATCTGGAATAGAAAATTTGGAAAGAGTCTTACCGTTAGAAGGTTCAAATAAACTTGGTTTAACTGCATCCACTCTAGAAGTTACGGAAAAAGAATGCGAGTTACTGGTAATAAGACCCATCTCTTTTATAGAGGATTTAGCTAAAACCCTCACGAAATAATTGCCTTCCGGTATGTCTGAAAAAGAAATCGAGTTATTGAAAGTATCTTTTTGAAGAAAAATATTTGAAAAATCACTCGATTTAGAAATTTGTACATTATAATTACTAGCTAATTGAAGTTTGGACCAAGAAACACTAATTGGTAATGAAGTTGATCCTGGAATAAAAGAATAATTCTGACCTTGGGAAGGAGTAAATAATCTCAAGTTTTCTTTCTTTTCTATAGAGAATCTTGATATTGCGGTAAATCGATTTGATGCCTTATCATCTTTATACGCAAGACGCCAGTAATAACTTCCTGGTGCCAAAGTGACAGAAGTAAAATCTGTTTTTACATTTTGACTTGTGACGATTCGTTTGAAGCCTGGATCTGTGGAAACTTCCATTTTAACACCTGTTAATTTGGATTTTCCTTGTTTGCTCCAAGAGAATCCTATATTTTTGTTATTACCTTCAATAACAGAAATACTTCTATCATTGGGAGTTAGTAATTTATATTCGATATCATTAACACTTATTCCCTCACTACTTAGATTTGCAATTTGATCTTTTGCTATCTCTTGGGTTTGGCCACCATTTGTAACTTTCGCCTGACCTGAATCTATCTTTACATTCAAGGATTCTCCAGATTTATCAAGACTCAATCCACCAGCTCCAACTTGAATTTTACTATCTCCCGCTTGGATGTTCATCACAGAATCACTAGCATTCGCCGATCGTTCTGTAGCAACAGTTCCATAAGCAAAATTCAAATTCCAATTGTTATCTGAAAAATCCACAAGTATCATAGAATTTTCACCGATTTGAATTTTTGTTCCATCTTCTAAGGTTAGAACTGCATCAGAAAGATTTTCTGTACGTATTGTATCTTTATTATGGATTTCAGTGGCAGTAGTTATTGATTCCCAAATAACTTCATTGTCGTATTTTCTTTGTATGGTTCTAGTTTTAAAAGTGAGAGTTCCTATAACAGGGTTATCAGAAGCTTTTACTTTTTCTGTTAGATTTTTATATAATAAAAAACTAAAAAGTAGAATAAGCAAACCTAAGATAGGTATCGTGAAATATGTTCTATTGATAAGACTCATTTTTACTTAGTGGTTCGAGTAAAGACACCATCCCAGTCTTTAGGTGGGGGAGAAATTTTATAATCTTGGCAACGTGCTATAAGCATATGTGCTGATTTATCCTTCTTCCCCTTAGCTAATTCAGCAGCTTGGAACTTTTTGATTGCTGCATCCCAATTTTTCTTAAGATATAAATCAAAACCCTCTTGGTATAAACCAACAGAATCAGCGATATTTTGGGCCACATTATTTTTAAATGCTACTAATTCATAAACCTTAACCGGTTCATTTTTTCCTTTAACCCGAACAAGATCTAAAAATCTCAAAAACATTTCGTCTTCTACTAAATTTTTCGTTGCTTCGGCTATCATTACATTGACACCATAATCCTTGCCAGCAGCTTCTAGCCTAGCTGCAAGGTTAACAGTATCGCCCATCATTGTATAAGATGCAAGCGCATCTGTTCCCATAAAGCCTACTTTTGCAAGACCTGTATTCAAGCCAATCCTTGCGTCCATTTCTTGCGCTTCTTTGGAGTATAAATTATTCTTCTGCCAATAATTACGCAAGTCTTCTAACTTCATAACCATCTCTAAGGACGCCTTGCATGCTTTAATAGCATGATTATCAACAATGACAGGTGCTCCGAAAATTCCTACTATAGCATCCCCTATGTATTTATCTAGAACCCCTTCATTTTCTTTAAGGAGGATAGTCATAGCTGAAAGGTATTCATTTAAAAGTGCCGCTAGCTCAACAGATGTTAGCTGCTCACTAATTGTTGAAAAACCTGCCACATCGCTAAAAAATGCAGTGATCTCAGCTTCCTTTCCACGTTTTAAGGCCTGCATATCAACCATAGCCTCTTTGACCACAACTGGATCTATCATAGAACCTAGAATGCTCTTTACCTTTTCTCTTTCTTCTAAACCCTCTCCCATGGTAACAAAGTAAGATGTTAGTAAACCTACTTCATCTTTTGTTGTTGGTTTAATGCCAATGTTAAAGTTACCTTTTGCAATTTCCAAAGTAGCACTCAAAAGAGAAAGTATTGGTCTACTTAGTGATTTTGCAAAAAAGAAAACAATTATCATTGCTAAGCATAAGGAAATTCCCATGATATAAAGATTAGTTTCCTGAATTTTGTATACAGCTTGTAGAGCCTTTTCTTCTGACACTATGGAAATAATTCCTGCATCTCCAAATCCTAATCTTCTATAAGAACCAAGAAATGCTTTTCCTTCTGAATTCTCAAATCGCTTGAGTCCAGATTCAACTTGGCTTGTAAGCATTTCTTTCACGATTGGTAAATCAATAAAGTTACCTGCTGATAAAACAACCTCTTCAATAGGGTGAGCGATAGCTTTCCCCTCGCCATTTACCATAAAAGTGGTATTGATTCCTTTATTATTAAAGGCAGGAGAAATCTTATCTAAACGAACTAAAATTACAAATAATCTAGGTGTCGAAGTATCTATGTTAGCAGGTAATGCTAAAAGAAAGGATGGTTTAGAAAATCCTGGTGTTGAATTTAATATGACAGGAGTTCCATTGGTAGCCTTGAGAATATTTTCTGTGTTTATTGATATAGCTTTCTTTACTTCTTCCTCGGAAATTGCAACATCAATTAAATAATCCTCATTATAATAAGATGTTTCATTATTCAGAGTTCCATCTTGAGAATTGAACACTCCAACATAAACAAAATCTTTGTCATTTTTAAAGAATAGATCCGTTACGAATTTCTTCTCAGAATCACTTATATTTTTTCTATTACCTTCAACCAATTGTTCGGCTTTGGAAACTATAGATTGAATATCAGATGAAACTTTTAAACCTATTACTCCAACTAAATTTAAGTTATTTTCTTGGATTCGAATGATGGAATCATCTTTAAAAAAGTAAGTAGCAATTGCAATGATCGTTGAGACAGTAACTGCAAGAATCAAGGATATCATCCCCATCATCTTTATCTGTATCGAAAATTTTGCATTGGTCTTCTCTGTGTTACTTATATTTGTTTCTTGCTTTTTAGCTTCCTCAGTTTCTTTAGAATTAACTGGTTCTATTTTAGACTCTACTTGTTTGATTTGAACTTGTTTAGGATTTTCTTTCGGAATATTTGAGGTTTCTTCTGGAACACTTGGAGGTTCCTTAGCAATATTGCTTGAAACTCTTGTTTCTACAGCTGTTGGATTTTGTATTTCTACTTTGGCTTCAGATTGTTTTTCTTTTTTATTTTCATCAATGGATGGTCTAGAAATAGTTTGGATTTCTTTAGTATCATCTTCTGGTTCTTTACTTATCCTTTCTGAGTTGGAAATAATTTCTATTTCCGCGAAAGAAGTTTTATCCAATTTTTGACGAAACATATTAAATCCAAATTGGATAAAAGCCTGCTTCCAATCTTTGCTTGGTTTCTCGAAAATAATATCAGGAGTATTTGTATCATCAATTTCAAAAGGTGAAGAACCTAAGCGAATTAAATAAAGTATCTCATTTATTTTTTCCTCTTCTTCGGAATGATAAAAAATCACTAAATTGGAGCCGTTTAGTTTTTTGATTAATTCTTGGCTTAGTAATTTAATATCTGCTATACTATCAAAGCCATTCGGATCAGGAAAACTAAATTGCAAACTATCAAGATTATTTTGAGAGGATGAGGGAACTCCAAAATGATAGAAGGATTGCTCATGGAATATTTTTTTTCCTAAAAATTGAGTTGAGTATAAAATTCTTCTTTTCTCTGCCTCAGAAGCGGAAAATGAATGGTTTACAGGTTCCAAATAGATAACAGAACCCGAGGAACCTAAGTGAATAAAATTTCTAATTGCGCTCATCTTTATTATTCTCGACCATTTACTTAGTTAATTACAGTTCTTATTCTCCATTTTAAAAGGTAGTACAAAATGAAAATTATTTCTTTAAATTGCAATGGATTGCGCTCAGCGGCATCTAAGGGATTATTTGAGTGGATTTCTTCAATAAAACCAGATATTATATGCTTCCAAGAAACTAAGGCAAAACCTGAACAGTGTTTTCCTGAAAAATGGGAAGATTTAGGCTATTCTATCCACCACCATACAGCAGAAAAACCTGGCTACAGTTCTGTAGCAGTTTATTCAAAAGTAAAACCTAAATCTGTTTTGGTGGGCTTAGGAAATACCTTTTTCGACAAGGAAGGCAGATCCTTAGGTCTTGAATTCCCAAATTTTTTCCTTTGGAATGTTTATTTCCCATCTGGGACTTCTGGTGAGGAAAGACAGGCAAAGAAGATGGAATTCTTAGAAATTATAAACAGGTATTCAGAAAAGCTTATATCAAAATACAAGAACGTCATTTTATGTGGTGATGTAAATATCGCTCACCAAGAAATAGATATTCATAACCCCAAGGGCAATAAGAAAAACAGCGGCTTTCTTCCCGAAGAAAGAGAATGGCTCAGTAATTTCCTTTCCCTAGGATGGGAAGATAGCTTTCGTAAGCTACATCCCCAAAGACAAGATTATTCTTGGTGGTCTTACAGATCGAATGCAAGATCACAGAACAAAGGTTGGAGAATAGATTATTTTTTTCTAACGAAATCCTTAATGAAAAATATTCTAGCTAGTGAAATACACAATGAGATAGTTCTTTCGGATCATGCACCGATTTCTATAGAATTGAAAAAATAATGTTTGCTAAAATGAATAAGAGTATGTAGAGTAAATTGTGAAAAAAATTATACTCACCTTCCTGTTTATTTTTTCCCTCAATCAGTGCAATTTAGTCGACGTAATTAAATCTTCCATTCCTGAACCTGAGATAGAAATTATAGGACTAAAATTATCCAAGGTAACAATGACTGATGTAAGCTTACTTTTGGAGACCTCAATCAAAAATCCATACAATGTAAGCATACCAAGATCAGATCTAGCGCTTGATGTGAACATAGAAGGATTAAGGCTAACTAGCCTCAAAACAGACCTAGGGAAAATTGAATCAAAATCCACTAAAAATATGCCTTTTCAATTGAATTTCAAATACACAGATTTAATCAAATTCTATAATAAGTTTCCAAGCAAAGAATTTCTGAATCTACAATTAAAAGGTGATCTTTCTGTTCCTATACCTAGTAAATATGATCTAGCTGGAAAGAAGTCCTTTGCAGTACCAGTTGAATTTATTAAACCCATTCCTTCTGCACTTCCCGATATAGAAATAAGTAATTTCACAATGATTAGTCCAGATTTTTCTCAGTTAGCTTTAGATTCTGCGAAAGGTATCATTGGTGGTGTTCTTGGAAACAAAGATCCTAAGAATGGTCCCAAAATAGAAACAGCATTTGATTTAAAATTTTTAAATAAGGCTGCTTCGAAAATGAATTTGAATGATTTAAAATTTAATTTAGAACTAGATGGTCAGAAATTTGTTACCGCTAGTCCTGAAGAAATAATCAATGATGGAAAGACATCTTTTGTTAAAATAAAAACATCAGTTCCTATTCTAGATGCAGGTTCAGCACTGGTAAGCATAGCAAAGAGTAAATCTGCAAAATATGAGTTAACAGGTATTTCAGGATGGTCTTTTCCTGCTATGAATGAAGCAAATATCCCCTTTCAATACAATAAAATGGGAAGCTTAAGATGGAAATAAATAGATAGTCTATTCTACTATTGTATTATTCTACTATTCTACTTTAAGTTTTCTAGTGGGTGGAACAGGCTCTATGTGTAACCTTTGCTTCAACTCCTCTTCCAATTGGCATTTCGGGTAGCTGCCTTCCTTAAGGCTGGTTCCGATATATCCAAATGCTTCTTGGGAAGTTATGACTCGAATGTCCCAACCAGCAACAATTAGAGGACAGTCGTAATGACTATCTTTGCATAAAATTTGGGCTGCCTTAGGTTTTGGATAAGCCCAAGCTGATGTTTGGAATTTACATTTATTTTCAATTTCTGATACAATACGGATTCTTTGGATTACAGTATCAAACATTTTAAAAAGGGAAATAACCAAATCCGCTACTTCTTTCTTAAAATATCCTTTCTCCACATTATATGTAAACATAACCAATAATTTCTCTGAAATCTGATCTTTTTCTGAGGATGATTTCAAATTCTCCATTATATATCTTCCTACTCTTAGAGCTTCCGTAGCAAATTCTAAAGTACGTTCTGTAATTCCTTCATCGTGTGGAGACTCTTCGTCAATTTTTTCTCCTTGAGTATCTATTTCTAGTAACTCATTTAGATAGACACTACTATTTAAGATATCAAAATTAAGACCTGAATCCTCAGATCCTGTATCCATAACCAAATCAGGAATTGGATGAGCGTTGATAGCATCTGCAAGTTCTGGTGGAAGCTTTAGCTTCAGAATTGCTTGAGAAGAGTGCTTTGTGTACTTTGCAACATCCTTTCCATTGAGTGGGGTCTTCCAATAATCAGTATCCACCAAACATAAATCTGCAAGTAGCCCTGACAAAAAGGAATAACGATTTACCATCTTGATTCCTAATTTTTTCTGAATCACAGATCCCATGCTCATTAGTCCCAAATCTGCACAATGATTGAAAAAATTAGGATGATCTATTAATATACGAAAAAAAATCAAAGTTAAACTCTTTGTACAGAAAGCGTGAAAAATGATTCCTCTGAAATTAGGTAAGGTAACCTCACTTTCTTTATAAATGAAATGCAAGAAATGATTCGTTTTATCTTCAAATCTTTTATATACAGCTTTCGATATTTGCTGTTTGATTTTCTTCAATAAATCATTGGTTAAACTGAGCTTAAATAATGGAATAAACTGCCCTTCCATCTCTTCAAGCTTCTTCATCATAGAATCTTTAACTGTGACTTTTTCTTTTATTAGAATATTACCATTATTATCTACAATCGCTTCCTCAAGAGAAATGGAACCAATTAACTCTTGGTCAACTGCGAACCTTTTAAACGCTTTAAAATCATTGAATTCGAAACCAGTAGCAGTTATTTTCATAAAGTTTCCACAAACCTAGCCCATTTGACTATAAATACAAGAAAAATCTTAAGAATGTTGCTTGAAAAACTTATGATACTTCATAAGGTAATGAATTTACGTCTAATCTTTGAAGGTGATTAATTTGGCGACAAATGTTGAAGAATTAAAGAAATTTTATTACCAAATGCTTTTGATAAGAAAATTTGAAGAAGCATGTGCAAAAGGTTATAGTACAGGTAAAATCGGTGGCTTTTTACATCTATACATTGGACAAGAGGCCGTAGGAGTTGGATCAATTGCTGCCTTGGAAGAAAAGGATTATATTGTATCAACATACAGAGATCATGGCCATGCTCTGGCTAGAGGATTAGATCCTAATTCTCTCATGGCAGAATTATATGGGAAACGAACAGGAACTTCTAAAGGAAATGGAGGTTCTATGCATTTTTTTGATAAAGAAAAGCATTTCATGGGAGGGCATGGGATAGTTGGTGGTCATATTTCTCTTGCGGCAGGAATCGCTTTTTCCTCTAAATATAAAAAAGAAAATTCTGTTACAATGTGTTTCTTTGGTGAAGGGGCTGCAAATATTGGATCATTTCATGAAGGTTTAAACTTAGCAGCTATTTGGAAGTTACCTGTTGTTTTCATCTGCGAGAACAATCATTATGCGATGGGCACACCTGAATATAGAGCTCTGTCCGTTAAAGATGTATCCATTCGTGCTGTTGCCTATGATATTGCAAGAGATAGAATTGAAGGTGATGAGGTACGGAAAGTACGAGATCATATAAAAGTTGCTGTTGATAGAGCCAGACGAGGAGAAGGTCCAACCTTGGTGGAAGTTTCAACCTACCGCTTCCGTGGACATTCTATGTCTGATCCAGCTAAGTATAGAACGAAGGAAGAATTAGAAACTCATAAGAAACGCGATCCCTTATTTAAAGCATATGGCGATTTAATTGATGCTAAGGTAGCGCAAGATGAACTTGCTAAATTAGAAGAAGAAATCAACCTTAAAATAGAAAAGGCTGTTCAATTTGCAGAAGAAAGTGAAGAACCACCTCTCTCCTGGTTATACAATCATGTTCTTGCGGAGGATATATAATGGGTATCACTACATATAGAGAAGCCTTGAACCGTGCTATGGTTGAGGAAATGGAAAAGGATCCCAATATTTTTCTCATGGGCGAAGAAGTTGGACACTACCAAGGAGCCTATAAAGTTTCCCAAGGTATGTTAGAAAAATTTGGTGAAAGTAGAGTAATAGACACCCCAATTTCTGAGAATGGGTTTGCTGGGATAGGAGTTGGATCTGCAATGACAGGGCTTCGACCTATTATTGAATTTATGACATGGAATTTTTCCTTAGTAGCTATTGACCAAATAATCAATTCAGCAGCTAAGATGCTTTATATGAGTGGTGGACAATTTCCTATGCCTATAGTTTTTCGAGGAGCGGGAGGTGCTGGAGGAAGACTGGCTGCCCAACATTCACAAGCCTTTGAAAGTTGGTATGCTCATATTCCTGGGCTCAAGGTAGTTGCACCTGCTACACCCAAGGATGCTTGCGGTCTTTTAAAATCGTCTATCCTTGACAACAATCCAACCATTTTCATAGAAAGCGAAGTTCTCTATGGTATGAAAGGAGAAATACCTGAGCAGGAATTTTACATCCCTTTGGGTAAGGCAGAAATAAAGCGCGAAGGAACTGATATTTCAATTATAACTTGGTCCAGGGCACTTGGCTTTTCTATGGAAGCAGCGGAAGACTTAGCCAAAGAAGGTATCAATGTAGAAGTTTTGGATTTAAGAAGTTTACGCCCATTAGATGAAGAAGCTATCATACAAACTGTTCGCAAAACGAAGCGTGCCTTAGTTGTAGAAGAAGGTTGGCCTATGGCAGGGTATGGAACTCACGTTGCTTATGTTATTCAGAGAGAAGCCTTTGATTATTTGGATCATCCTGTGGAAAGAGTAACCCAAAGAGATGTGCCTATGTCGTATGCAGCAAATTTAGAACGAGAATCTCTGCCTAATTCAACCCGTGTTAAAGAAAAAATTCGTTCCATGTTAGAATAGGAGGTTCTATGGCTAAGATCGCAGAAATGACTCAACTTTCCCCAACAATGACAGAAGGTACAATTGTAAATTGGCTTAAAAAAGTTGGAGATACCGTTTCGCCAGGTGACATCCTAGCAGAAGTAGAAACAGATAAAGCAGTAATGGAGATGGAAGCCTACGATTCAGGAACACTTCTTGCTATCGTTGCCGATGCTGGTTCAAAAGTTGCAGTTGGACTTCCAGTTGCCATTATTGGTCAAGCTAACGAAGATATAACGAAACTCTTAGAGGAATCTAAAAATAAGATCCCTCAAACCTCAGTACGTGAGACTAAACCAGTTCCAATTGAATCTTCTAAGGAAAAAATAAAGGAAGCCTCACAATCAAAGGATGAAAAACAATCACAAGCAAAGGAAGGAATTAAATCGCATCAGGAGAATGTTTTTTCGGCTACTGGACGAATTTTAGCCTCACCACTTGCCAAATCAATTGCTCTAGAAAAATCTATAGACCTACAAAAAGTGCAAGGAAGTGGACCCGCTGGTAGAATCCTGCAAAGAGATGTTCTTGCTTATCTTGAAAATCCAAATATAAACCAGAAACAAATTTCATCTAAGTCACAATCTAGGGTAAGAGAAGATTTAGAGAAGCCTATCTCCGGCATGAGAAAGGTGATTGCAGAAAGATTGACATCATCTAAAATCAATCTGCCACATTTTTACTTAAACATGGAAATTGATGCTAGTGCCATAGTTTCTTTTCGCGAAAAGTTCAATCTGGGACTTAAAGAATTTTCCAAGAATGAGAGTCCTTTGCAAAAGATAAGTATCAATGATTGTATAGTAAAAGCTGTTGCCTTAAGCCTATATAAACACCCAGCAGTGAATGCAAGTTGGCAAAATGATAAAATAATTGAATATGGAAGAATAGATATAGGAATAGCAGTTTCTATAGAAGATGGTTTGATCACACCTGTTCTTAGAAATACCAACCAGATGAGTTTAATCGATATTTCGGAAGAAATTAAATCTTTAGCTGATCAAGCGAAGAAGAGAAAATTAAAGCCTGAGCAGTTTACAAATTCAACTTTTACTATATCAAACTTAGGAATGTTTGGAATTTCATTTTTTACGGCTATAATCAACGAACCAGAATCAGCCATTTTGGCTGTAGGTGCAATAGAAGAGAAACCTGTTATCAAGAATGGTCAAGTAGTAGCTGGAAAGACAATGTCTCTAACTTTATCCTGTGACCACCGAGTGGTCGACGGAGCTGAGGGTGCAAAGTTTTTGGGAACTCTTAAAAAATTCTTAGAGAATCCCGAGCTGCTTGCAAGCTGACAACCCTTATTCAAATGAAAGGCAATCAGCTAATAAAGATTAAAGTAAGGTTAATTAAGCAGCAAAGAAATCAGCTTTTTTGATTTCTTGGATTGCGATTTTTACTTTCCCTTCTTGCAGATTACCTACAACAAATTCACCATCCATAACTCGGTTTTTATCTAGTTCAACGATCTTTCCATCTTTCAAATGTAGAACGATATCAATTCCTCTATAACCGATGTATCTTTCTAGTGTTTCTTTAAATTTGTTGTTTGGTTGCATTCTTTCAGTTCCTTAAGTATTGTGATCAATATTCGATATTCAAGTTGTCGTACAAGTTTTTTTTTAACTTAAATAAAAAAATGTTGACCCTTGGTTTTTTTTTAGTTTTTTATGTCTCATGACAGGCGCTCGAAAATCTGCCCTACTTTTACTCTCCATTGGGCGTGAAGAGGCAGCTGAAATTTTAAAACATTTGGATGATAAGTCCCTGGAAGCAGTGATTGCTGAAATGTCCAAGATCAAATACATATCAAAGACAGAAAAAGAATCGATTTTAACTGAATTCCAAAAAAGCTCAGATCGAATTTCATTAGAAACCAAAGCTGGAGAAGATGTCGCAAAAGAATTGTTAGAAGGAACACTAGGGAAAGAAAAAGCGGAAGGAATCATGAATAAGGTTCTTGGAAGAGGAATCCATACGGATTTTGAATATTTGAATGATATTGAACCTGCTACCTTACAGACTATACTAGCTACAGAATCAGCCCAAACAGTGGCAGTTACTCTATCTTTTCTTGAACCAAAAAATGCCGCACAGGTTTTAAAATTATTTCCCAAAGACCAACAAGCAAACATTGCCTACCGTCTTGCGAATATGTCCAAAACCCATCCAGATGCAATTCGAGAAATTGCAAGGGTTATCAAGAAAAAATATGATGCCAGAGATTCTCATGAATTCAGCGAAGCAGGTGGAGCAGAAGCACTTGCGAACATTTTGAACCATATGGAGAAAGGTCTTGAAGATGTTATTCTGCAAGAACTTGAGGACAACAATCCTGATCTTGCTAATCAAGTAAGAGAAAAACTTTATACCTTCGAAGATTTATTAGCCCTAGACAAGAAAGAGATGCGTTTATTAATAACAAGATTGCAAAATGATGAATGTATTTCAATGGCACTGAGAGGTGCTGGCGAAGAAATGAAAGACCATTTTTTCAATGCAATGTCTCAGAATAAATCTTATGATATTTTAGAATCCATGGACCTTCGTGGAAAGCTTACTCTAAGAGAAATCAACGAAGCAAGAAGTACTATTCTAAATCTTGCGAGGCGTTTGGAAGAAGATGGTCTCATCATTTTCAAGAAAAACAAAGAAGAATATATTTAAATAAAGGAATCTAGTATTTCAAATACAAGATTAGAAAGATCTTTCTCATTTAAAATTATTTCAATATTTTTCTTAAGCAAGACTCTTTGCTCAATTGGTAAATGATCAAGGTCACCTAAATTTTTACTCAATCTCGCTGCTGATTGAGGATTGATTCTATCCAATTCTAGGATACAATCTCGAATAAAATCATAAGCCTTGCCATCGGTTTTATGGAATTGCAATCTGTTTCTAGAAAAATTCCCTAATAAGGCTGAAACTCTGTTAGGATTCTTTATATCAAAATAGTTACTATTCTTAATATCCTGAACCCTTGTAAGTGTATCCTCTCGTTCGGATGAAGCCTGGCTAGAAAACCAAAAATCTAATACCAAAGGATTGGATTTCCACTTACTAAAAAAAGCATCCATGATTCTGAAAAAATATTCCGATTCTGAATGGGATAGAATACGAAGAGATGCAATTTCATCTGTTAAATTATCTGCATAGAGCCACTGCTCATAAACCATAGATTCATCTTTAAGAAAAGATAGAATTGTATTTTTAAGCATACGACCACCAACTGCCTTCAAACGACTAGATTCATCTCTTAAGTAGGCGAGTAGATAGTTATAATTTTTTAGAAGGGATTCTGCGTGAAGCTCTGAAATGGATTGTTTTAATTCCGATATAGCCTTTTTAGTTTCTGCGAGTTTATAAACTTTTTGAACATTTGTACAATTCGTTATATTTGGAATATTCAATAAGCTTGCAATGAGTCGAAAATCTTCTTTGCTCTTGGATATAGAATCTAGTATTGTAGCGTAGGATTGTTCAAATCTAGGATCAATTTCAAAGTTTAAATTGATTTTGGACTGGATAATTCTGTTTTTAATTTTATTTCCACTATCCCAACGAACAAAAGCGTCTTTGCTTTTAGCCCAAAGAAAATATTCATCATCTAAAGATTGCTGCCACTGAAGTTCAATCGGTGCAGAAAAATTTTCTAATACCGAGAGTATGGGTTTCTTTTCAAAGAAGCCAAGATCTATACTCCCTAATTCACCACTTAATTGCCAAATCCCAGATTTAACAATTTCACCATCGATATATACAGAATATTGTATGGGATAAGTTAATGGAATATTCGAACTATTAAAATTTATATCCTGCCAAGTAATTTCATATTTTTTAGAATCAGGATAGTATTGATCAGTAAACTTTAGTATCGGTGTTCCTTTTCGGTCATACCAATTTCGAAAGGTACTTAAATCAATGGATGTTGAGTCTTGCATACAATCAATAAAATCTTTTGTTGTTACAGCCTGTCCATCATGTCTATGAAAATACAGATCCATTCCTTTACGAAAACCGTCTTTGCCAAGTAAAGTATAGAGCATACGTATTACCTCAGCACCCTTTTCATAGACTGTTCTTGTATAAAAATTATCAATATCTAAATATTCTTTAGGTTGAATGGGATGAGAAAGTGGTCCATTGTCTTCAGGAAATTGAAAGTTACGCAGGAAATCAACATCATCAATTCTCTTAACACCACTTCCTAATTTATCTTGGGAGAATAGCTGATCTCTAAATACTGTTAATCCTTCCTTGAGAGTTAATTGAAACCAATCTCTGCATGTTATACGATTCCCTGTCCAATTATGAAAGTATTCGTGCGCAATTACACTAAGTATATCCTCGAAAACTGTATCAGTTGCTGTTTGTTCAGAAGCTAAGACAAGTTTAGAATTAAAAATATTTAAACCCTTATTCTCCATAGCTCCCATATTAAAATCATTCACAGCAACAATCATATATAAATCTAAATCATATTCTCTTCCAAAACTTTCTTCATCCCATTGCATGGCGAGTTTCAAAGACTCCATCGCAAAATTACAGTAAGAAGATAAGCCTTTATTGGAATATATTTCTAATTCAACCCTACGACCTGATTTCGTAATAAAATGATCACTAATCTTATCTAGGTCACCAGCTACTATGGCAAACAAATAAGAAGGTTTTGGAAAGGGATCCTTCCAAGTGTAAATTTTTCTTCCCTTCTCTGCATCCTCTATGGAAATCCGATTTCCATTCGATAAAGCGGTAGGACATTCTTTAGGATCGACAATAATTTTTACTGTATAAACAGAAAGTATGTCAGGTCTATCAATGAAATATGTGATTCTACGAAAACCTTCTGGTTCATTTTGGGTACAATAGATTCCATTAGATAGGTAAAGTCCTAAAAGTTCTGTATTTTGAATTGGATTGATCGTATTTTCAATTTCTAAGGTATGATTGCTCAAATTTACATTTAGAATTTCCAAACTATGATCTTGTAATCTGTAATCAGAAGGTTCTAACAATTTTCCATCGAAACGAATGCTAACAAGATTGAGAGATTCACCATTCAGAACCAAATCTCTACTTACTTGGTTTAGGGAAGCATCTTGGTTAAAACTTGGATTAGCTTGGATAAGAAGTGTACTCTTTACAAGAGTAGATGAAGGTTGAAGGAAAAATTCTAATTTAACCTCTGGTATCAACCAACCAGAGGGTTTATAATCAGAAAGTTGGGTCTTTACACGTTTAGCAGATGGAGACAATTAGGAATTTCTTGGATTGAAATTTCTAGGTTTTTCCTCAGCTAGGTTGACTCTAAGAGCTCTTCCATCTAAATCCTTACCATTCATTCCTTCTATAGCCTTTTGAGCTGAATCAGGAGTATCAAATGTGATAAATGCAAATCCCTTAAAATTTCCAGTTTCTCTATCACGAATCATTCTGCAGTCTTGGATTGTTCCGAAATCAGAAAACACTGCTCGAATCGCTTCTTCAGTAATACGAAAATTCAAATTGCCAACATAAATCTTAGAAACCATAGTCTTACCTTAAACTAACCTTACTTGTAAAAAAATCCTCCTTATCTTATTCGTAGGATTATTTTTTGTCAAACAATTTCAGAAATTATACCAAAAATAGTTAGAAATATCCTTAGATTTTATGGGCACCTGGTGATTGATTTGTTGTTATTTGCAATTCGATTGCTCTAAGATTCCTGATTTCTGAATAATTTTTAGATAAAGAAATAGAGATTTCCCTTTCCCAGGATGGAATTGGAATTAAATCGTCTTGGGCAAGACTTCTCCAAAGTAGACTTTCATCTTCCTTGGATCTAGAAAAGTAAAAAGGATTCCTATTTTCATCCTTTTCAATTTGTGGATAGTTTGTATCATTTTGTCCAATTAATTCTATAAGTTCATATCCTCTAGCTTCAATATAATTCAAAAAAGATAGCCCAAATGGATTCAAATCTTTTGTTTCATTTGGAATAATTTGTGTTCTCCATTTGTACCAATCGTAACCGTAAAGAAAATCATGAAGATATTTAAAACGAACCAAAGAATGGGACCCAAATAATCTAAAGATAGTTGAAATTTTCTTTTTACGTTCTTCTAGAAATTCTGATTTATCTTTTGTTGAACTATATTCAGAAACCAAAGAATGAATGAAAAAGTCAAAATCCCAGAAAATGTTTTCCTTGAAATTGAAAACAGACTCTTCTATGAGAAGCTTACAGAAAAGAATCCATTCCGTAATTTCCAATTCGGAATCTAAGTTTTCTTTTTCTACTTCCAATATTTGAGTAATGCAAGTCGCCAATTCTTTATTAGGAGATAAAGATAAGAAAGAAATAGAATGATCTTTTAATAATTGATCAATTGCAATTAGTAAATCTATTTGATAATTAGTAAATTTCGAACTCAAAATCGGACCAAACCCTTACCTAGGAATATTAAGGATAGAATTAGAAAATTCCCCCAAATCAAAAGGTGCAATTTGGATTTATAATATTGAATATCTAAAAAAGCCTCTGTAACAGCTTTCTTTTTTAAACTATACAAATTTTGTAATAGAATTAAATTAAAAACTGCCAAGAAGAATACTTCAATCCAAGAAAGGATTTCATCATGAAATATTGGTGTAAGTAGTATAAAGCAAAAACCCACAAAACTAAAACCTAAGATTAAATTTTTGGAATACTCATTCCCCCATTTTGTAACAAAGGTTTTCTTTCCTCCCTTGCGGTCTGAGACTTCATCACTGAGACCACTAGCAATAGCACTTGCTAAAGCAAATGATAGAGAACTTAAATAAAGAAAATATAGATTAGAAATATTAATTTCCCCAGCTTGTAGGTATAGATTGCAAATTGGTAAAAGGAATCCAACTCCAAACATTTCTAAAAATTCCCCACCCCCTAAGTAATTCAAACGTATAGGCGGGGCTGAGTACAATAAAAATATGAATAAGCAGATAATTCCCATAAGCCCGAAGGAAACTCTTTGTAAAAAAAATTCAGCGAAAAAAGAAATAAGTCCAGCGAAAACACCTGAAAGTATTCCTATCAGTAAAAGTTGATTTGCAGGAAGAATTCCATCTGGGATGGTTTTAGGGCTTCCTGAGCTTGGATACAAACTTCTTTTGATTCCATCTACCTTCTGATCCCAAAAATCATTTAAGAGAACAATAAAAATAGTCAGAAAAAAGGTAAATGCCAATCCAACTAGGAAGGGAAGAAGAGAATAGTCATGAGAGATGAAGACTCCTAAACTTTGCCCCCAAAAAAAAGGGATCAGCATCTTAGGCCAAGAATTGATTTTTATAGCAAAAAGCCATCTTTGGAAAAATTTCATAGAGATATTAAATGTTTGAAAGGATAATTCTACTTTCCATTTTCATATTAGAAATCAATCTGAATCCATATACACAATTTTAAAAAAAATGTCCAACAATTCTAAATTCTCTATTACCTTGGATCAAATTTCTAAATCCTATGGCCCAAGAATCGTTCTAAAAGATATACAATTAGAATTTGAATCCAGTCGCATCTTTGGACTGATTGGAGCGAACGGATCAGGTAAAACCACCCTGCTTGAAATTCTGGTTGGTTTAAAATCTTATGATAGTGGATCTATCCTTTTTCAGTTAGAACAAAACCATACTTCCATTCCGAAGAATCTAATCGGATTTGCAGGTCAAGTGCCTGTGTTATGGACTCAATTAACTTGCAAAGAACATGCACAACTCCTAGGAAGATTCTATAATTTATCTAAACAAAAATCAATGAGTGCTATGGAAGATCTTTTTGCAAAATTTCACTTAAGCAGTTACCAAAATGAAAGAATTGAAAATTTATCCGGTGGACTAAAACAAAGACTAAATCTTGCACTATCCCTATTGCATAAGCCTAGAATCCTGATTTGGGATGAACCAACTACTGGCCTAGATATCGATTCTAAATTATTGCTTCGTGACTTATTAATGCAGTATTCCCAAGAAACCTTAGGAATCATAATTCTCTCAAGCCATGATCTTTTTGAACTGGAAAACCTATGCAACCATCTAATCTTTCTAAACCAAGGAAAGATTCTAGCCCAAGGAAGCTTTGTCGAATTACAAAAAAAAATGAAAGAGCAATATAATTTTAACAAACGAAATATACACCTTGAAGATATCTATAAATCCTTGATCCAAACAACTGAAAAATGAAACTTATATATCTAATTCAGAAAGCATGGATTCAACAATCACGAGATATATTATCTTTAGTTTTACTGATTTCAACAACTCCTATTCTATTTTTACTTTATTATTCCATTACTTTGGGTGAATCAAAAGAATTTATAACTTTGCTAATTTTACTTTCTGTAATCATGGTAGTATTTTCTTCCTCTATGGTTGTTGCTAAAGAAATAGAATCAAAAACAATCATTCGTTTGATACTTGCAGATATTCCCTATTACCAAGGAATCATAGGATTGTGTTTGGTTCAATTTTTCTTAAGTATAATTTCTATTCTTTTAACTTTCATTTTTTTATTTTTTTATGAAATATACAATATAGAAATTTTAATAGAATTTTTCTATTTCGCTACTATCAATTCCCTTACTTCCATTTGGATAGGAGCAAGTGTTGGATCACTCACAAGAAATACTTTTAAAGCTTTTACAATTTCCAGTCTACTTATGTTTTTATTATTATTGCTATCAGGAGCTCTCTTCCCAATTCCTAGAAAAGAGATTTTATTCTTTAATACGATTCCTATAAGATTATTTGATTTAATACCTTCTAACCTTTTCCTACAAAGTATAAATTCTATTTTAGAATCAAATAAATCTAAATCAGGAAATTTACTCTTTCAAAATTCTTTCCTCTCATTTTTCTATTTTGTTGTAGCTATTGCATTTTTTCAAATTTCTAAAACCAAGAAGGTGAATGATGAACTCTAGATTTTTTATTTGGATAAAGGCAGCAAGACTTCCGTCGCAATCTTACATTTTAATTCCCATACTACTGGGACAAATGGTAGCATTTTCAATCTATAAATATTTTTCATGGCATTTATTTTTACTTTTATTAGCTTTTAGTTTGTTTATACAATTTTACATAATATTTGCCAATGACTTTGCTGACTTTGAAACAGATAGACTCAATAAAACCTACACCATATTTTCTGGTGGATCAAGAGTATTAGTTAATGGGGAACTCTCATTTAGTGCTATTAAGATAGCAATCCTAGCAGCAATGACTCTTTGTTTGGTTGTGGGATTCATTTTTACTTTTCTTTACCAAAGAAACTTAGCCCTGGCATTTGTAATTCTAAGTTTCTCTTTACTTTGGGCATATTCTTATAAACCTTTACAACTCTCTTATCGAGGTGGAGGCGAATTATTGCAGACTTTAGGACTTGGACTCGTACTTCCTTATTTTGGATTTTATATCCAATCAAATTCTTTAATAGGACTTCCATTTCTTTTGCTTTGTATTTTGTTTCCTACTCATCTTGCTTGTGCAATTGCAACTTCCTTGCCAGATCAACCTTCAGATGCACTTTCTGACAAGAAAACATTTACGGTTCAATTTGGGAGTGATTTCGCTAAAACAACAATCTTAGTTTTGCAGATTATTTCTTTAGTTCTCTTATGGATCTATTTTAAAGAAACATTCCAGAATCCAAAGATGGAATTTTTAATTTATCTTCCAATTATTGGTATTCTATTGAGTCTCCCTTTTTTCAGATCAAATCCAAACGAAACGAAACTAAGTTTCTTTGTGTTTTTTTCTCTCCTAACAACAATGGCAACTGAGATAGTTTTAATTCTAATCCACTATTTTGGATAAGATACAAAATCAATTACTAACTAAGATTCAAATATAAATGTTACAATTTTTGATAGATCATAACTTTTTAGTATTAAGCTTATTATTCATCATGCCAGGAATTGCTATATGGTTGCTTAGAAAGGATTTACGAGAACCTATTTTTTTAATGTCGGTTGCAAGCATTCCCTTCGCTTTTACAGAGTATTTATTCTACCCAAATTATTGGGAGCCAAAATTTCTTTGGAATCTCATCGATAAAATTGGATTTGGTCTTGAAGATATTATATTTGTTATAGGACTTGCAAGTTTTTCATCTACAGTATACGCTTTCATTTTTCAATTCAAGTACCACCCAAGAGAAAAAATAAACCGCATACGACAAATTCAAAGAATCAGTCTTCTGTTCATCATCGTATTAATATTATTGCTTTCTGTTTTATATTTTAAAATTCCTATCATTTATGGAAGTATAATTATTATGATTGGACTTAGTTTATTTATTTTCAACCAAAGACGAGATCTTATTTCACCTGCGATTTGGGGAGGATGTTTAACTTGTTTGATTTATACTATATTATGTGTAGTACTAATTATTATCTATCCAAGAATCTTTACAATTACTTGGCATACAGATAAATTTTTAAATCTTTATTTCTTCGGATTACCATTTGAAGAACTTCTTTATGGATATAGTTCTGGATTCATAGCAACCATCTTTTATCCATATGCAACCAATTCATACTTTATAAAAAAATAATTGCTATTTTGTGGAATTATTTTTTGAAAAGTTTTTTAGTATTAAGAAAATTTGCACCTATATGAAACTTACCATCTATAGATAAAATAGGATAGACTAATGAGTCTTGGAATTTTTTGTTAGTGGAATTAGATAGTATATTTTTTTGAATCTCTTCTTCAGTTTCTTTTAGATTACTATCTTTATAAATGTATTGAATTTTCCTAAGATTAAAATGCATTCTTAAATCCTCTACTTCTGAAGAAGTAGAGGAACCATAAAGAATTAATTTATGTTGTTTACTAAAATTTTTATAGTAGTTTGGAAAATTTAATTTAGTCGCAAATTCAGAAAAACTAGGTCTAATCCAAATATTATTTTTATATACAACTAAAGGTAGATCCACTGAGTCCAGGTCAGGATCGAATTTTTCAGCATACTTTCGCATTTCTTTTATTTTACCTTGGTCTTCAGCTATATCAAAGAATGTGTAAGGTTCATCTAAGGTTTTTAATTCATCCAAGAAATGGATACAATGGGAACAAGTAGAAAGTCCATAGACTTTTATATTCTGTGATAATAATTGTTGTGAAAGAAGTGTAAGAACTGAAATAAATAAAAATTTCCAAGTCGTAAACTTCAAGGATGGTAATGGAAAATCTTGGAACCAGAAATTCATAATCCAAAAATAATTAGATTCTTAGGTTTGTAAAATCTTTATCTAACGATTTACTTCATTGATCAATCGTCCAAGCAATTGGTCATGGGTCTGCATTGCCTTGGAATTAGCCTCATAAGCTCGGTTGACTTCTATCATCTCAACCATCTCTGTAACCACCGAAACATTGGAGGCTTCTAGGTAGCCCTGTAGAATCTGAGGACGATCTAAATCTTGGAAAGCATAAGGCTCTCCAGATTCGGGTGTATCTACATAAAAAGAATCGCCTTCTTTATCAAGATGCCTTGGATGTTCAACGGTTCGAATTTTTATTTTATCCACCATAATGGGATCTTCAAAGCGATTGTTATCAAAATTTACACCATCTTCTGGTTTAGTTCCAATTCTATTATTCACAAAAATTTCCCCATTTTCTTTGATAAGAAAATTTCCTTGGTTGATTTGGATAGGTCCATTTTCGCCCATGAGAGGATAACCCTGGGGAGTAACTAGGTATCCCATGCGGTCTAAGATGAAAGCACCAGACCGAGTAAGTCTTTCTCCCTTATTAGTCATTACACTAAAGAAAGCGGGCTTCTCAAGTCCTGGTTTATCTTGGATCATTAAATCAAAGTTATTATCCGTTTTCTTAACTGCACCTTGTTCAAATCTTGTATATACTTCATTGACTTCACCACCCAGCCCAAGTTTGCCAACAAGGGGAGCTGTATCAAAAGAACCCATAGGAGTTTTTCCAACTCCATCATCATTAAATCTATGCAATAAAAGCTCGGGAAAGGTTTTAAATACGGTAGTATCTCTTTTGAATGCCGTTTTATCAACATTGGCTAGATTGTTCGCAATTACATCCATACGAACTTGTTGAAGATTCATCCCATTTGCGCCAGTATAAATTCCACGTATCATTTTGTCCTACCTATGTCTAGTATCGATTTTTTTTGGAATTTCAAGAGTCCTTTTCAAAAAAACTTGCCTACAATTTGACCATCCTTAGCATCAAAGAAGAGGTACTGATTCGTATGAAGATAAGTTATTCCAATTTTCCTCAAACTCTTGAGGAATCCGCTATTCAGAAAATGTTTGAAGCATTTGGAAAAGTAGAATCCTTCACGCTAAAGAAAGATAAACTCACAAAAAAATCCTTGGGATATGGCAATCTTGAAATGGATGATGCTTCAGGACAAAAAGCGATCAATGCGCTTCATGGCAAGACTGTAGAAGAAAAAGTGCTATCCGTAGGGAATTTGGAAGAATTGCAAGCTAAGGTTCAAGATAAAAAAGGGGCTGGTCTTGCTTCCAATAATCTGGGAGGGAGTAAGTTCCATGGTAGAACCCAAAGTATTGGAACTCCAGGTGTTCAGAGAAGAGGTGGTAACCGAGGAAGCTGATTTGAAAAAATCAGGATACTTTATTTCTATTGGAGCTGGTCTCAATCAAAAACCATTGATTGAGACAGCAAATTCTTTGGGATTGAAAACCATCTCCATCGATAAAAATGATATTGCTCCAGGTTTTGAGATTTCGGATGTAAAAATCTTAGAATCAACCAGTGAGTACAGAAAGATCTATTCAGCTTTACGACACATTCCCTTAACAGATAGAATTGTAGCAGTTGGAACAAGATCTTATGGTAAAGCAACCTATTCAACTGCTTACTTATCATCAAAATTAAAACTTGTAGGAACTGAACCAGAGGTAATTAAACTTTTTGAAAGTAAGAAAACGTATCTTAGCTTCTTAAATTCGAAAGGTTTAAGAATACCTAAGTCATATGAATGGAAGAATAAATCCTCGTTAAATAAATTATTGAATGAAATTCAATTCCCTGTTATACTCAAACCTTCTTTGGGAAATGGAAAAATTGGAATTGAACATTTTGAGACCAAGGAAGAATTCAAATTAAGGATAGATAAAAATTTTCCTGACTCTCAGAAATTTGTTCTAGAAGAATTTATATCTGGTCCTGAAATTACAGTTTTAGGACTTACCCACAATCAAAAGTTTCATTTATTCTCAATAACAGACAAATGGACAACAAACAAGGCTCCTTTTTTGGAGCTAGCCCACACTTCACCTTCCCGTTTCCAATATTTGGAAGCAGAAATAAGAATTTTTATTCAAAATATAATTTTTTATACAAATTACTCGAATGGTCCATTTGTTGCTGAATTTAAAATTGATAGAAATGGTGATTTGGTTTTACTTGAGTGCAATCCTGAAGTTGGAGGTGAGTTCCTAGCGGATCAGTTAATTCCTAATGCTTATAATTATTCTTATTTTGACTCATATGTAAAAATACTCGCTGGTAGAGCCTTTACTGCTCCTAAGCAAAATGCAACTCCAAAGAATTTAATAACATGTATTTATTATTATCTTCCACCCTTCCTTGCTTCTAAAATCAAAAGTATTCCCGATTTCGTTCCATCCATATATGAAAATCTTTTCTTTGAACAGAACTTAAAAAAGGAAAATGACATAGTAGATAGATCAAGAGGCAATAATTCAAGAGTCAAAGTGATAGGATTGACAAGATCCCAAGATATCAATATAGAATCTTGGTTAGATGATCTCTCTAAAAGGATTGAAATTGGATACTAATCTTACTCAAAAAATTTGGGATTCCCATTATACGAAATCCAAATCTCAACTTGCTTATCCAGACGAAAATCTAGTGCGTATTTTAAGCAAGCTTCCTTATCAAGATCGCAAAGAATTATCTTATCAAGCACTTGATCTAGGTGCTGGTTCAGGGAGACACACCTATCTCTTGAAGAATTTTGGATATGAAACTTATGCCATAGATTATTCCCAAGAATCAATCAGTATGATTCAGTCAAAGCTACCAGATGTGACTGCCTTGCAAATCGACAAACTTCCCTATCCTTTTAAGTCTAAGACCTTTGATCTAATAGTTTCTTGGGGAATGCTTCATTATAATTCTAAAGAAGAAATTGATCGAATACTTAAAGAAATAAAAAGAATCCTAAAACCTAATGCTTATTTCATTGGTACACTTCGTTCAGATAAAGATACTCATCTAAGAAATAATTCCCAAAATAATATTCAAATAGAAGATTTGAAAGGTGGCTTTGTTCAACTCTTCAGTCAGGAAGATTGTTTGAATTTACTTAATGATTTTCATAACTTGAGCCTAGGTTATATGGAAAGAACTCCTATGGGAAAATTACACCAAAAAATCGCTCACCATATTTTTCTTTGCCAAGCCTAGCAAAAGAATGAATGAACCCAATGAAAAAGAAATCTGTCCCTTAAACAAGAATTGTAATTTTCATTTTCTTTACAATAGTACATTTAATAATTACAATCTACCCATTTACCTATGTAAAACCTGTGGATTGCAAAAGCTCTTTCCTAGACCTTCTCAATTAGAAGAGCTATACCAAAAAGATTACTACCATGGGACAGCAAGTTTTGCATACACAGACGAAAGAAAAAATTATCATTTTCATTCGTATGTTTGGAATTCAAGATTAAAACTCATTCAAAAATATAAAAGGCAAGGAAGCATCTTAGAAGTAGGATCTTCTTTTGGAGGATTTCTTTCTAGAGCCAAGGAATTTGGATTTGAGATCCAAGGTATAGAGTTATCTGAGTATTCTTGTAAATATGCAAATTCTATTGGAATCCCCACTTTTCAAGGAGTCTTAGAAAATGCACCATTCTCTAAAGAGAATTATGATATTATAGTCTTGAATGAAGTCATTGAACATTTACCAAATCCAAAATTAAGTTTAGATATACTAACTAACTTATTGAAACCTAATGGATTGTTGATCATACAAACAGCCAACTTTGATGGCTGGCAAGCAAAGAAAGAATCCTCTGAATACCATTACTATCTTCCTGGGCATCTTTTCTATTACACTGAGTCAGTTTTGAGAAATGCCTTTATAGAACGAGGAATCCATAGAATGAAAATATACTACGGTTCTGATATAAGTCTTTATTCTAAGCTAATGAAATCTAGAGGGAGTTTTAAAAATGCAATCGACTATCTTCGTTGGTTTAAGACTGCCTTCTATCATTTTAAATCAAAACTAAAATGGAAGTCTTATCCACTAACTTCTGGATTTGTTATCTATGGTTTCAAAGGCGGTAGATTAGAAGAAAGGGAAGAATAAACCTGTTCTGCAATTCCCATAGAGTCATTTTTGGAAATATTTTTGGCATACTCATCATAAAGCATATCTTCAAAAATTTCTTCCGCATGTCCTCCACTAATCAAATTAGATTTATGAATAGATGTTTTCATTTCTTTTAACATCATTTTAACAAAAATTGATTCAAATTCTACAGATGCATCATAGAGTTTTTTACGATAAGGATCTTGTGAAACTTCTTCTTTGATGTTTTTTGGAAATTGTAAATTTGCTGAACTAACTATTCCTTGTGTTTTCTCAATAGATTGTTCTTTTAAAATTTCTTCGAAAGTTTTATTTTCCTTAACAGCTTCATTACCAGTTCTAGTGGCCGATTTAGAATTACCTAGTGAATCTTTTTTATCAATATCGTTATTTTTATTTTGATTAAATTCAGTAATACCTCGGTATTTATTGATATTAAATGAATCTCTTTGGAAACGATTGGAGTAATCTTGGATAGAATATATTTCACTCATTGTACAATAACCTCTGCATGAAGACTACCTGATTTTTTAAGACTCTGTAGAATAGAAATAATATCTTTTGTTGAGGCACCTGTACGGTTTAATTCGTCCACTAAGGATTTAACATTATTTGATTTTTTTAGATAAAAAACAGACTCTTGCTTATCATCTACATCTGTCCAAAAATATTTAGATTTACCTTTGTTATTTTCAGATTTAACATTTAATCCTTGTTTAGAGAAAGCAACTTCATCAAGTGCTAAATTACCACCCATGATGATAACACCAGATTTCTCATTGATGACAACTCTTGCAGGAGTTTCGGGTTCAATTTTTAGGTTTTCAAAAGTTGCTAAAAAATTAGTAGGGCTTACCTCTAAAGGTAAATTTATCTCAAACTCTCTTTTCGAGATAACTACAGGTTTTATGCCTAGCTCAGCAAATTCACTTTCTATGCTCTCAAGGATAGAATTCAAAGTCGAATAACTGGGATTCAACAATTGAATTCTAAGTTTGCCTTGGATGGCTTTTTCTTCTTGGGAATCAGAATTTTCAATAGGATTGTCTGTAGAGATTTTCTTGCTACTATCAGCACTTTGGAGAATAGGTCTTGATGGTAATTCTTTTTCAATTATTGCGCCACCAAGAATTATACCTGCATTCTTGCCAGAGTTCTTTCTTGAATATCCTGACCTCTTACCTTGGTCATCAGTATTACCAAATTGAAGATTACCTGATGCCACAGCGATGATACTTCCGTTGCCTGCTTTGAGTGGACTCTGCAGGAGAACTCCTCCATCAAGTGATCTAGCATCACCTATAGAAGAAACCGTCACATCTATTTTATCTCCCACCTGGGACCAAATAGGTATATTTGCTGTAACTATAACAGATGCTATATTTCTTGTATCTTTAGGTTTAAGCTTTGTGTCTACACCCAAATTATTTAAATAGTTTTGCAGAGCTTCACCGGTTAAAGCTGACCTTGTGTCACCTGTGCCAGGAAGTCCTACAACCAATCCGTAACCCGTTATTTGATTTTCCCTTGTTCCATAGATTTTTACAAGATCCCCTAATCGAACCTCTACTGAACCTAATGAATTAGAAAATAAAATCAATAAAACAAAAATTATGGAGAGAGACATTAAGTAATTAGATTGAATCTTAAAATTGGGATTTTGCAAGAACTTCATCGACTTCCCTCTTCCCCAGATTCGCCTAACATCCTTTTCATATATTTTAGTATGAGTTCTTGCTTTTCAACCTCAGATAATTCAGCCTTAAAAGTTGTAGTACCATCAGGGTTCTGGGTTTGTTTGATTCCTATATCAGGATTTTGTAAGTTTCTTGGAGTTGGGTTAGCAAGATAATTGATCTCTAAATTAGCTACTCTAGAAGAATCGACAACTCGAGAAGATCCTAAATCTTTTCTAGCTATCGTACCTTTAACAGTTATTACTTGTCTATCATTATCAAACCGAGTTTCTCGTCGACCTTCTATTTCTAGGTTATCACCATTTACGTCAAGACCAACTATTCTAGCAGCCATTCGACCAATTACTTTTCCTTGGGTTTTTGATTTTCCATTTATATTTCTTGCTATGGATTGATCAGATTCATATCCATTGATTTCAGAAATCATTTTTTTATCTGGATTACTCATAATCTTATAATCTGAATCAGATTTATACTCTACTTTATAATCAGTTTTGATTCCTTCAGAAAATACAATTTCAATTATATCTCCATTATTTATTTCTACTGATGATGAATATGGATTCTTATCCTTCCATAAGGATCCAGAAGAAAGATCTTGAGATACAAGGAAGTTAGAGAAATAATAAGCAAAGCAAATAACAAAGAAAAACTTTATTAGATTTGTCAGTGCTTTTTGAATTCTATAGTTCATTATCTCTTCAATTGTATTGCTGTGGAAAGCATGTTATCAGATGTCTGAATAGCCTTGGAATTGGATTCGTAGGCTCTTTGGGCAACTATCATATTTACCATTTCTTCTACTATCTTGACGTTACTCATTTCAAGAAATCCCTGAAGAACATTTCCAAAACCCTCTTCCCCTGGCATTCCTGGAATCTCGGGTCCACTTGCTACAGTCTCACGAAATAAATTTTTACCAATTGCTTGCAGACCAGCAGGATTCACAAAACGATAAAGTTCAATCTGTCCAATAACGGTAGGTCTTATATCATTTGCAATTTTTACTGTTACTTCACCTTCTTCCGCAATCTGAAGAGTATTCAAAATTGCTCCTTCTGGAAGAACAATAGGAGGTTCCAAAAGATACCCATTTGAGGTAACAACTTGCTGTTTTGAATCTATCTTATAAGAACCATCTCTCGAAAAACCAAAAGTACCATCAGGCATTTGAATCTTGAAAAATCCCATTTCAGAGGTAATGGCTAAATCCAATTTATTTCCCGTAGCCTGGAAGGAACCGATTTCAAATAATTTCTGGGTTGCAGCTGTTCTAACACCATGACCCACATTAACACCTGTTGGAATCTCACTCACGGAGGTCGCAGGTGTTCCTGCCAAAACTTGGTGTTGGTAAACTAGGTCTTCAAAATCTACTCGGTTCTTTTTAAAACCCGTTGTGTTAACATTGGAAAGGTTATTGGAAATTGTATCAATTTGAAATTGCTGAGCAATCATTCCAGTAGCCGCTGTCCATAGGGATCTCATCATAAGATTGTACCTCTTTTGGATCATCGGCTGTTTTTATAAAAAGATAAATGTCCTTTTTTCTTGGATTATGTCAATTTTTTAAAATCAATGGCTTCCGCTAGAGCCAAAGCCTCCTGAGCCTCTAGCAGTCTCAGAAAGCTCAGTAACTAGTTTCCAGGTAAAAATTTCATACCTTGCAACCACCAATTGAGCAATACGCATTTCTGCTGTGATGGAAAACTCTGTTTCTGAAAGATTCATGAGCGGAACAAATATTTGACCTCTGTAATCTGAATCTATGGTGCCCGGTGAATTGATTAATAGTATTTTGTTCTTGGTCGAAAGCCCGGAACGAGGACGAATTTGAGCCTCGAAGCCCATGGGTAGTTCAATTCCTATTCCTGTAGGAACTAAAGCCAGTTCTTTTGGTTGTAACAAAATCTCAGATTTCCCTTCAGGCAAGCAAACATGCAGATCATAACCAGCACTTCCTTCAGTCTGTCGGCTAGGAATTATAGCGGATTCATGAAATTTTTTAATCGATATGGAATTCATCTTTCTTAAGACAAAAGAATTTTATTTTAATTTCAACCTATTTTTACTAGGTACAAAATTAGGAATACTAGCAAAATCTTTTGTATTTAAATCTCCAATAGCCGAAAGATGGTATTTCTCTAATTGATAAACTTTTCGAAAAACATCATTCAAGGAATCTAAATCTATCTTGCTGAAAATTTTGATTCTGTCCATTAAGGAAAAAAATCTTCCATAGTAAATTTCCTGAATGGCAATATTATTCATTCTTGATTCGGAAAGTTCGTAACCCATAGCTAGACTTCCAATAAGATTGGATCTAGAATGTTCTAACTCATCTTTTTTAAATCCTTTCTTTAGAATTTTATCAATTTCTTTCAATATAACATCAATTGCTAAATTCGTTTTATTAGGAGATGTTGCACAAAAGATTGAAGTCATACCTACAAATTTATAACTGCTTGGAAAACATTGAATACTGTAACATAAACCTAGTTTCTCCCTTACTTCTTGAAAGAGTCGAGAGGACATACCTCCACCAAGAATATTCGAAGCTAAAATCAAAGCTGGAGTGTTTTCATTTGTTCGAGCAAATCCCTCTGCTCCCATATAAAAATTAACCTGCTCGATTTTTCTCTTTATCAAAACCTTTTCAAAGTTTTTCTTTAAGGGAGAAGGATCACCAGAGAAGTCTTGGTTTTCCTTGGATTCAGAATTAGTTAAGTAAGCAGATTTTGATTTATAGCTTTTGTCAGAGCCAATATCTTTTGACTGCTTGGATTTTGTAGGATAAGAAGTCTTAGGATTGAATATTTTATTTTTCTCAAATCCCTTTAGAAAAAATTTATCAACCAGGGGTTGCAACTCTTTAAGACTGGTATTGCCAGAAACAGAAAGTATCAGATTAGAGGGATGATAATGTTTTTGATAAAAGCGCTCTAACTTTTCTTTATTGACTGAACTAACACTTTCTATAGTTCCCGCAATGTTTTTACCTATGGCCGCCTTATTGAAATAACTTTCATAATAAGAATCATACAAATAATCTTCAGGACTATCTTCATAACTTTTTATTTCCTCTATTATCACACTTCTTTCTAGATTGATGTCTGAAGTTTTGAATAAAGGCTGCTGGATCATATCTGCTAGTATATCTAAAGCAAGTTCCATCTCATCTCGAATCAAACTGATATAATAAGAAGTGTATTCTCTGCTGGTAACAGCGTTGATGATACCACCGACTCTCTCTACAGTCTCAACAATGGCTTTGGCACTTCTTGTTTTAGTACCTTTAAAAAGCATATGTTCTACGAAATGAAAAAAACCTGCCTCATTGGAAAGTTCATCGACTGATCCTTTTTTAAGATAAAGACCACAAGATACGGAGGCAACGTGAGTTACTGGTTGGAAGAGCAAAGTAAATCCGTTTGGATAAACTTTTTTATGAAGAGTCTCGTTATAGGTAGAAAGATTAGATTTCCCTAACTTCGAAATGAATTCTTTAGTTGTATTTCGAAGCGTGGGAATCTTTTTTTCCTTAGTTCTTTTGCGGTGCGTCTTTTTTGGAAAGATCTATCTTTCCTTGTTTATCAATTCCGATAACTTTCACTTGGATGATTTGCCCTTCGGTTACAACATCTCTTACATTTGCAACTCGTTTAGAATCCAGTTTGGAAATATGAACCAAACCTTCCTTGCCTGGAGCAATTTCTACGAAGGCACCAAAATCAGTTATCTTTTTGATTAGACCATCATAGATTGCGCCGATTTCGATATCACGAAAGATCCCTTCGATCATATCCTCGGCTTTCTTGAGTGAGTTAGTATCAGGGCTAGAAATTGTAACCTTGCCTGTATCATCTACATTGATATCCGAACCTGAATGTTCTATGATAGCGCGAATATTTTTACCACCTGGTCCTATTAATTCACCGATTCTATCTTTAGGAATTTGGATTTGGTGTATCCTTGGAGCAGTTACAGCTAAATGATCAGCTACCTTATCAATGGATTTCAACATCTCACCCATGATATGGTCTCTACCGCGTTCTGCTTGTTCTATAGCTTTCTTCAGAACTTCGAGACCCAAACCAGTGACTTTCAAGTCCATTTGAAAGGAAGTAATCCCGTTTTTGGTTCCAGCTAACTTGAAATCCATATCCCCAAAATGATCTTCTATACCAGCAATATCACTTAGAACTGCAAATCGTCCCTTATCATCGCTGAAAAGTCCCATAGCAATTCCTGCAACAGGCGCCTTTATTGGAACTCCTCCTGACATTAAAGCGAGAGTACCACTGCATACTGATGCCATAGAAGAAGAGCCATTGGATTCTAAAATTTCGGAAACAAGTCGAATCACATAAGGAAACTTATCTTGGCTTGGCAGCACTTTTTTCAAAGCTCGCTCAGCAAGATTCCCATGTCCAATTTCTCTACGTCCTGGACCAGAGGAGCGCCTAACTTCACCAACAGAAAAAGCAGGAAAGTTATAATGGAGCATGAAATTTTTCTCTTTCTGACCCTCTAGACTTTCATATCTCTGATTGTCCATAGAGGTTCCTAAAGTCATCACACCCAAAGATTGAGTTTGGCCGCGAGTAAAGATAGAAGAACCATGAGCACCAGGAAGAACATTTATTTCACAGGAAATAGCACGGATTTCTTCAGGTTTTCTACCATCCGCTCGAATCCCCTCAGAAAGTACTAAATCACGCACTACTTCATACTCTAATTCATGTAGAAAATGCTTTACTTCTTTGGTATATTCGTCGGTACCTAATTTTTCTTTGATGTATTCAACAGTTTGCTTATTGATTTCATTAATATCAGAAGATCTCTTCGCCTTCTCAGTATTGCGGTTAGCCTTCCCCAATTTTTCAAATGCATAATCCCTTACGAGTTTCGTAACTTCTTCGTTAGGAGTCTTTAACTTAACTTCACGTTTGGTGATATTCATAGGAGATACAAATTCATTCTGCAACTCTACCAAGTCAGCAATTACTTTCTGGGCAAAAGTAAGAGCAGCCATCATATCTTCATTTGAAATCTCATTCGCCTCACCTTCTATCATTACGATATTTTTATGAGTGCCTGCAACGATAAGATCCATATCGGATGTTTGCATTTCTAGATTGGTAGGATTCGCTACAAATTCACCATTGATCCTTCCTACCCTTACACCAGCTATTGGTCCATGAAAAGGAATATCAGAAGCTGCTAGGGCAGCACTAGCTGCTGTTATAGCATGACCTTGAATACATACAGTTTTGTCAGCAGAAAGAACTTGAACAAGCAACTGAACTTCACAGAAATATCCTTCTGGGAACATAGGTCGTATAGGTCGGTCAATTAATCTTGAAATTAGAACTTCATGCTCAGGCGGCTTAGCTTCTCTTTTGAAATAACCACCTGGAATTCTCCCTACAGAATACATCTTTTCATTGTATTCACAGGTTAAAGGAAAAAAATCTTGTCCCTCTTTCGCATCGTCTGATGCACAAACAGTTGCTAGTAAAACAAGGTTTCCAACTCTGTACACAACAGAACCGTGAGCTTGTTTGGCCCACTTGCCTGTTTCCATAGAAACAGTGTCCCTTCCCAGGGACTTCGACTGTGTGAAGATCATTTTCTAATCCCGAGTTTCTGGATTAAAGATTTGTATTTATCAAGGTCAGTATTTTTTAAATAATCGATTAATTTTCTTCTTTGGTTTACCAATTTAATCAAACCAACCTTAGAGTGGTGGTCTTTCTTATGTTTTTTAAAATGCTCGTTTAAATCTTTAATTCTAGTTTCAATTAAAGCGATTTGAACTTCTGTTGCGCCGGAATCCTTAGCGGATTTTCCATAAGTTTGGATAAGAGTCTGTTTTTGTTCTTTTGTGATCATGATCTTTTACTGCTTTTTTACCATTTTTTTGAGTTTTCTAGTTTTGAAAATCTAAAATTCAATGAAATACTTTAAGATACTTCCATTCAGAGTCAGGAAATTTTTCACACAAGGCTAGAATTTGTTTTGCTTGGTTTACCATATAAAACTTCCCTATTTCCAAATTTTCTAGACCAAAACCTTGGATTTTTCTCCCATGAAATACTGAATTTTGATCCACCTCATCCAGAAGACATTCTGGATAGGGAAAACATTCCTGAATTCCTAAAGCATCGCTCCAATTCAATTCCTCAGCAAATTTCCCATTTTTTAGCAAATATTTCCCAACCGAGTTTCGAATTAGTCTCTTCAAACTTATGGGAAATGCTAAAATCTGGCTTAAATCGATGGCAATTTGGCGAATATAGGTTCCTGAACTAACATGAACTTCAAAAGAAAAATCTTCCCAGGAATTTGAAATTATCCTACTTGAAAAGACTTGGATCTCTCGTTTTTTTTGAGGTGTTTCCTGACCCTGTCTAGTTAGTTCCGAGTAACGCATTCCATGGTGCTTCAGAGCTGAAATCTTGGGAGCATCTTGCATTTTCCATTGAACAAGATTTTCAATTTGTTCGATTAATACCTGTCCGTTCTTCCATTCATTTTGCCAGATATTGGTTACTTCTGAAGGAGAGGCTTGGCCCAAAATCTCGGATTCTGGATCACCTGACAAAGTAGCTTTGCCAATTTCCAAAGTTGCGGTATATGATTTACTCAGCTTCAGAAAGTCTTGACTGAAAAATGTTGCTCGTCCAGCTGGTAGTATAAGCAATCCCTCAGCAAATCTATCAAGAGTTCCTGTATGTCCTAGTTTGGGAATATTAAGTTGCTTACGAAGTTTCTGAACGAGTTGCGATGAAGTAATTCCAGCTTCTTTGTTTACTAGAAAGAATCCATCCTTATTTTTGTTCATCTTTATCTACAGATGCTATCTCAGAATTTATTTCCTCTGATCGCATCGGCTTTTCTTCTTGCCATTCGATAGTTTGTTTGGGGGCTAGATCGTCTATCAATTGATTGATCTCAATACTCTTTATATAATCTTTATCCCAGATAAAATTCAACCTTGGCGTGTAGCGCAAGTTCAATTTTTTTCCTATCATAGCTTGCATAAAACCAGTTGCAGACTTAAGTCCCTGGGCAAGTTTCTTTCTTTCATTATTGTTGCAGTAGGCTGTGTAATAAATTGTAGCAACTGACATATCAGGAGCCAGTTCCACTCTATGAATAGTGGTCATAGAGATTCTGGGATCTTTTACTTTTTCACCAACGATTAAGCTAGCAATTGTTCTTTGGATTTCTCTTTCGATTTTTTTCTGGCGAATTTCGTTCAAAAAGAGAAGTCCTTAGTTATTATCAGTTAAAGCTTCTTAGCTATTTCGTTGATTTCGTATACTTCAATCGTATCTTCTAGAGAAAATTCATTGAATCCATCTAGTAAGATACCACACTCGAAACCGTTAGCAACTTCAGAAACTTCATCCTTCATACGTTTCAAGCTCTTGATTTTTCCTTCAAAGATAATCTCACCTTTTTCTTTGGAAATAACTCGAACACTTGCAGCCTTGGTAACCTTACCAGAGGTAACCATACAACCTGCAATATTTCCAATTCTTGTAATCTTGAAGATATCACGGATTTCTACAGTTCCAATAATGTTTTCAATTTTTTCAGGATCCAGTAGGCCTTCCATAGCTGCTCGAATTTCATTTACCACATCATAAATAATGCTGTAGTATTTGATTTGGACCTTTTCTTTCTCAGAAAGAGCCACAGTCTTAGGATTCGCTCTTGTATGGAAACCAATCACAAAAGCATTGGAAGCAGATGCTAACATAATATCTGTATCAACAATAGCACCTGTTCCAGCATGAATAACTGTTAAGCGAACATCATTGGTAGATAATTTTTCTAAGGCTTCTTTCACTGCTTCCGCAGAACCTCTAACGTCAGCCTTTATGATAACTTTAAGTTCTTTGAGACCACCCTGCATGATAATGTCATTCATGGTATCTAGAGTAACTCGAGTCTGTTTACCTGCCTGACCCACTCTTTCATATTCTTTTCTAGACTGAGAAATAATACGTGCTTCTTTCTCATCTTTTACAACATCAAAAGGAGCTCCAGCATCTGGAACTGCTTCTAATCCTGTAACCAATACTGGAGTAGCTGGACCTGCAATTTCAATATTTTGACCTAGGTCATTGAACATGGCCCTAACTCTACCGGAATGAGTTCCGGCGACAAAAGGATCCCCTATGCGTATAGTTCCGGTTTGTATAAGTACTGTAGCAACAGAACCGCGACCTGGATCCAGTTTCGCTTCTATGATAGTTCCTTTTGCTCGGCGTCCTGGATTTGCTTTCAAGTCCATTAGATCCGATTGAAGGATGATCATATCAAGTAAATGATCTATACCTATGTTATTCTTTGCAGATATTTCACAGCAAATTGTTGTTCCACCCCAATCTTCTGCCTGAAGTCCTAGGCTTGCAAGATCTTGCTTCACCTTTTCGACATTAGCACTTGGTAGATCTATTTTATTGATTGCAACTATGATAGGAACCTCAGCCTCTTTTGCATGGCTGATTGCTTCTATAGTTTGTGGTTTGACACTATCATCAGCAGCAACTACTAAGATTACGATATCAGTGATACTGGCACCACGAGCCCTCATAGAAGTGAATGCCTCGTGACCTGGAGTATCTAAAAATGTTACAACACCTTTAGAATGAGCAACTTGGTAGGCTCCAATATGTTGGGTAATTCCACCTGATTCAGATTCAGCAACTCTACTGGATCTGATAGTATCTAATAATTTTGTCTTACCGTGGTCAACGTGACCCATGATAGTAACTACAGGAGGACGCTTAATTTGGTCATCTGCTTGGTCTTCTTCTTCATCAATTACAGTTTCTTCATACAAGGAAACAATAACTACCTTGCAACCATATTCATCCGCGAGTAAAGAAGCCGTTTCCGCATCAATAACATTATTGATTGTAACCATCATGCCCATTTTCATGAGTTTACCGATTACATCACCTGGTTTGAGATTTAGTTTTTTTGCAAGTTCCCCAACTTGGATATTCTCCATAATGGAAATCTCTTTAGGAACTGAGGTTGCTGTTACAGATTGCTGTTTAGACTTTCGAAAATTCTGCTTGAAGAACTTAGCATTTTCAGAACCAACTTGTTCTCTTTTCTTGTCCTTATCAAAACCTGTTTTCTTTTTATTTCCACCTGATCCTGTAGATCCAGGAGGGGGAATTAAATCGCCACCAACTTGGATAGGCCTTGCTCCACCTCCAACTGGCTTAGAACCAGGACCACCAGTTGGTCGACCCCCTGGTCCACCTTGTCTTGGATTGTTGCCTTGGTAGCCTCTGCTTGGACTAGTTCCTGTAGATCCACCTCTGTTATCCCTAATGGTTTCAGGCTTTTTAACAGCTCGAGAGATGATAGGATTGCGACCCTCTCTGGTTGCAAATGGAGAAATCGGAGTAGCTCCAGTTGCCTTTTTGACTGCTTCTTTTTCTAGTGGAGCTTCGGATACCGAAGACTGTTCAACTGGAGTAGCTTCTTCAGCAATGATTTCTTCATTTATAACCTTGTTTGCAGAAGGCTTAATTACTCTTGGCTTTTGAGGTTCTGGTATAGGTTGAGAGGAAAAATTTTGCTTTTTCTTTTCTTCTTGGTATAGTTCAGAAAGATCTTTTTTCGGAGCTTGCGAGGAAGCTTCCGATGACTGAGGAACCTTCGTTGGTTTAACGGAAGGAGATGCCGAGGAAGTCGGTTTCGTTCCAGATGAAGATTCTTTTTTCTTAATCTTTATCTTTCCCTTTTTGAGATCGACTCCATCTTTTTTAAGGGTTTCTTTTATTGATTTCTGATCTTCCATACTCTGACGAAAACTCTCCTATTCCTCGACCCATTCTACGGACTCTTGAAGTAGTCTTAGAATATGCTCTGCGGTAGTGGGTCCGATTCCAGGAATTGCCGCTAAATCCTCTGGACTAATTTCGATTAATGTTTCTACGTCTTGGATACCACCAGTCTCTAAAAGACTAGCGACCCTCGGTGTTAAGCCAGGTATTTCGGAAAGTGGAGTTAAATCATCGTCTTCCTCTTCTTCCTCTGACTCTGCTTGGGCTTGTGCGTTGAAAAGTCTGTCTAATTTTTCTCTAGCTTCCGGTGAAGCTAGTTCTTGGTTGTATTGACTAACAGTTTTGATATCAATTTTAAAACCACTCAACTGTGAAGCTAATTTTACATTGGAACCATTGATTCCAATCGCAAGGGATAGAGATTCTTCTGGAACAATGACTAGTGCATCTCCTCTTTTCTTGTCTGCATGAACCTCTATAGGTTTTGCAGGTGATATTGCATTCATGATAAAAGTGGAAGGATCATCAGAATACTGTACTATATCGACTCTTTCATTTCCTAGTTCTCTTACAATACTTTGGATACGTACACCTTTCATTCCAACACAAGCACCAACTGGATCAATATCCGATTTGTTTGTGTGAACAACAACCTTGGTTCGAATGGAAGGAATTCTCGCAACATCACGGATCTCAACAATACCATCGTAGATTTCAGGAATTTCCATTTCAAATAATTTCTTAACAAAATCACCAGAAGCTCTAGAAAGAGTGATAACTGGGATAGGCTCTTTGGGTCTTAGTTCAACTCGCGAAATAATTGCTTTGAGGCGGTCACCCTGTCTGTATTTTTCACCAGGATTTTGCTCGCGCTTCGGCATTATCCCTTCAATTTTACCAAGATCTACTAACATGAGATCTTTCTTCCATCTTTGAAAGTAACCATGCGTCAATTCGCCTTCTTTACCCTTGTATTCTTCGTAAAGATTTTCCTTTTCCATATCACGTAAGCGTTGGAATACCATTTGCTTAGCTTGGCTGGAAATAATCCGAGAAAGATCCATAGGCTTTTCTCTTACGAGAATTTTATCCCCTACTTTAGAGGATGGTTCCAATTTTTCCGCATCCTTAAGGGATATGGCTAATGGATCAGGTTGCAGAAGATTTTCTGTTTCTACTACCAGTTTTTCTACAGTTATGTATACATCTCCCGATTTTTCTAAAGAAAACTCTACATGGATAGAGTTATCCTTCTCAGGATCTAATCCTAATTTTTTACGATATGCAATGATTAATGACTCGCGAATGATATTCATCACCGCGTCTTTATCTAATGATTTATCTTGACAGAATTGTTGTACTGCCTCAATTAAACCGATTTCTTTGTTAGCTAGTTTTGTTGCCATAATACCTAGATATGAATATAAAGGTTCCCTTTCTTAACTTTCTGAAGTTCAGTAACCACAATAATGGAAGACTTTTTCTTCTTACCATTCCCATGAAACGGTTCTAGCCGAATCTTGTCATCCTTAACTTCAAGGATTTTGTAGACGGATTGAGTGGTTTTACCACCATCAGCTACAACTTCCAACTGAGCTAAAAGCCCCTGGAACCGAACCAGGTCCTCAGGTAGTCTTAATTTTCTCTCAGCACCAGCAGATTGAACCTTCAATTGAAAATTTCCATCTGGGTCCAAAGCATCTAATTTCTCAGAAAGTACTCTGGATACCATCTCACAATCTTGTAAGCTTGCAGATCCAGTGGGGTGAACCATTTGATCCAAAACAACTTCCAAGATCACTGAAGATAAAGTTGACTTTTTAATCTTGAGAGAAAATAAAGCTAGTGGATATACTAAAACTTCTTTGAGAATATCCTTGATTTGATCTTCGCTGATAGCCAAAAATACCATCCCTGAAAGTTTTTCAGGACTTGTTTTACATCATGGGAAAACTTGGTTGTCCTGTAAAGTAAAAAATAGGGAATATACTCCAAGAATGAAATTCCATTTACCCTACCTGCTACTAAGCGTTTCTATCTTATCTTCTTGTATCCAATTTAAGGTTGATGTATTGAAACCTGATATTATTACAAAGATTCAGATCGGAAGCGCACCCTCTCACATACAAGCTGAGCTTGTAAATAATGTTTTAACCAATGTACCTTTGACGATTCCATACCAATCAGGAACTTCCTATTTGGTAGATACAAGTAATTCTCTTATTAAAGCATTCGACAACCAGGGGGAATTAGAATATATCTTAGGAAATCCCGACTATCCATCAAATCCTGAAATAAGCCATTACAAATATAAATTTGGAACTATAGGAAACATAACTATTGATTCTGGACAGAATTTATACATTCAAAATCGAATTGGATCTAAAAATAGTTTAGATAGCAATAACGACCAAGAATCATTATTTAAAAAATACAGCGGAAGCTTTGACACCTCAGCAACCTCACCTCTTCCTAGCTTTGTATTAAAAATGTCATCTAAAGGAATTGTCACAAGTATCCTAGGTGCAACAGGAAAAAATACTGAACCATTTCGATTTATTGAATATATGCTTTCCCCTGATGAAGATGAAATTTTCATCTACCACAAATTTGCAGAAGAAATGCGCTTAACATACTTTAAAGAAGAGAAAGTAATTGGTGAAATCCGAGAAAGCAATTTAGATGTCTACAAATCACCCGATAATTCTGAATACAAAATTCAATTGGATAAAATGTATCCCGTTGAATCGGGAGAATATGCTTTGGTATCTCTAAGCTATTATTCAAAAGGTGAAACAAGATTTAAATTTAGAAGAATCTATAAAGTAAATTTTAGTGAACCAACTAAAACTTTTCTATTGAAAGAGATCCAAGATCCAAATGAGATTTTATTTTCTGTTCGAGACAATAATGAATTCTATATTTGGGAAACCGAAGATAAGGGAGATTCTGTTCGTCTGCAAGTCCATGATAAAGATGGCAATCACATAAATAATAAAAGATTAGAATTCAATGCACCCAGAGGTCAATGGAGGGAAACCTTCACCGATTCTGAAGATAATATTTATTCCATTCGGATCCGAGCTGGTTATTTAGAATTGTATAGATGGCGTTAGTATAATAAGTCATGTCTTCTTATAGAAAACAAATATTCTCTTTCGAAGACGCTAAAAATTTAGATACCTACGCCCAAGAATTCACGAAAATAAATGGAATTCAGTGGATGGGATGGGCAGCGATCTCTATCTTTCAAGTTTGTAGGGATTTATTCTTTAAATACCAAGAAATTATAATTCTTTGTGGATCTGGTAACAATGGTGGTGATGGTTATGCCTTAGCATATTTCCTGCAGAGTGAAGGACAAAATGTACGAATCTTCTATGCAGAATCTCCTAGAACAAAGGAATCTATTTACTATTATAATTTACTAAAAGTAACCAAAGTTTCTCTGGCTGAATTGGTAGACCTAGAAAACCATTTGAGACATTTCGCAAATTCCTTTCTTATTATAGATTGCCTTTATGGAATTGGTGCAAGATTGCCGCCTCCAGATGCTGTCGCAAAAATTATAAAAGACTTAAATATTTGGAAACAAAATAAAACTCAAGATGATTGTCATTTTCTTTCTATAGATGCGATCGCTGGGCGAGAAGCCTGGATGGAATGGATTTCAAACCAAGATCAAAAAAAGAAAATTACATCTTTTCCAGCGGATACCTTAGTAGAAATTGCATCTTCTAAATGGGAAAATTTTGGATTTTCTGATGAAAATAAAATTTTAATTCCTATTGGATTCCCAAGGAAAGAATTTATTGAAGAAAGAAAGCTTAAACATAATATTCAAAAATTAGAAATATTGCCTAAGGATAACATATTAAAATCCTTACGTAAACCAATAAGTTCCCACAAATACAATGCCGGATCTTGTTTATTTGTAGGGGCTGAAAAGGGTATGGAAGGTGCTATATTGCTTTCACTTTCCTCCTTCCATGGAATTGGTGGTGGAATCTCTAAAGTAAATTCTCTCTCAAAAGAAATCTGGAACCACAAAGAAGCGATTAATCCTAGTTATATGATAGATACTGATCCAGTCCATTTCTGGCAGGATCCTTTTTTTAGAAAAGCAAGTGGATTGGTATGGGGACCAGGGACCCTAGTTCCCGCTCTCGAAAATAATGAAGTTTTGAATGACTGGGATCAAATTAAAAATTTTCCAGAAAAGTATTTCATTCTAGATGCCGGAAGAATTCCAAGTTTCAATATATTCAATATAATTACCGACTTAAGCTTTCACCCCAATTGCATTCTGACTGCTCATTTCGGTGAATTTAATCGATTAACGAACTGCGGTAATTTAAACTGGGAAGATAGAATCAGTTCAGGTTTGCAATTTTCTAAAAAATTGAATGCCTATATTCTTTTAAAAGAAAGTTACTCTTTACTTTTCTCGCCAAATGGAGAAATATTTATATGGAATGAACCCAATTCAAAACTCGCTACTATGGGAACTGGAGATTTGCTAACAGGAATTTTAGCCCTGTATTTGAGTCGCAGCTTTTCCATGATAGATGCTGTACATTTTGCACTTAATACCATAAATTTATGCAAAGAAATGGAAGTTCGTTCCCCTACTTCATGGGAAATATTGGAATATTTAAAGAAGGTTTAGAATGGCAAAAGGCTACCATAGTAGATCACCAGAAGAATTCAAAGAATATTTGCAAAATCTTCAAAATACAAAGAGGAAGAAGAATTGGAAACAAATAGTAATTTTTATTGACATCATCTTATTGATGTTAATTTTTTATTTTGTATACCAAAATATAAATCCAGGTATTTTAAATTCCTCAACACGATCCGACTTTGTGACTTGGAATCAGGCTAAGCTTAGCTTAAGTGTGTCTCAATACAATACTTCTGCTAATACTTTAACCTATCTACTAGTAGAAAATCCTACGAATACTTCATTTGAATTCCCTGAACCCAATCTTGAGTATTCGTATTATTGGAAAACTGAAAAAAGAGAAACCTGTAAATTTTCCCAATACAAAATAGAAATAACAAAAAGAAATATCCCAGCTCATACTTCCACTGTTATCGAAATTCCAATTCCTTCACCCGAATCAAACTCTAAGATTCCAGAATGCAATAAAGAATATCTGGCTAAAAAATCTAAATTTGGGATAGGAGCATTAAAAAGTAAAATATTGCTACTTGGCTTTATTATAAAAGATCCCAAGGAACAAGAAATTGTTTTAGAAATCCCTTGGAACCCTTATAGATAATTTCTACTTGCAGTGTTTAATGAAATTTTCAAGAACTTGTATCCTTGCTAAATATTTATCATTGCCATTGATAATTACCCATGGCGCAAATTTAAAGTTAGTTCTTAAAAGCATTTCTTCAATTGCAGTTTCATATAAAGTCCACTTGTCTCGGTTTCTCCAGTCTTCTTCAGTTAGTTTCCATCTCTTTAGTGGATCATCTGCCCTAGCCTCAAAGCGTTCTTTTTGAACAGTAGGATCTACATGAAGAAAAAATTTTACGATTTTGATTTGAGAATTGTAGAGATCTTCTTCGAACCATTGAATCTCCCTATAAGCTCTGCTCCATTCTTCCTCCTTAGCAAATCCTTCTACTCTCTCTACCATTATACGCCCGTACCAAGATCGATCAAAGATTCCCATAACACCTTTTTCTGGAATTCTTCTCCAGAATCTCCAAAGGTAGTTACGGGTTCTTTCCGTTGAATCTGGGGCTGCGATGTTATGTATTTCATAAAGACGAGGGTCCATCAAGCCCGTTAATCTTCGAATAGCACCGCCTTTCCCAGCTGCATCCCAACCTTCAAAAACAACAATTATAGATTGCTTCTTTGATTGGCATTTATGCGTTATTAAGCGAGCTTTCTCTTGCAGGATTTTAAGTTTCTTTTTATATTCATCTATAGCAAGTTTTTCATCCAAATTTACACTTTTTAAGCTTAGTTGAGAATTCATTCTGTGGACTCCGTATTTTGTAATTTTACTAGAAGTTCTTCTGAATTCACTTTTAAAACTCGCTCTAATTCATGAACTAAGATTAACATTACTTTGAGTTTTGCTTTACTACTATCTTCGGCTGCGACTGTAATCCAAGGAGCATATGGCTGGTCTGTCAATACTCTGTATGATTTAAAAATTGATTCATACTTCTTATAATTCTTAACCTGATCTTTATCTTCTTTAGTAACTTCCCAGGTCTTACCTTGTTTTTCTGCAGATTTTAATCTTTTCTCTAATTCCTTTTTTTTAAGGTCTAAAAAAAATTTAATAAACACAACTCCATCATCGGAAAGAGTTTTTTCTAAATTTAAGATGGAGGTTTGCGCTTCGAGAAGTTTTTCTTTATTGAATTTTTTATCACGAAAGCCCTTAGTAATTCTATGGTAATAGGACTTTAATAAAAAGAGAGCATGGCCTTTTGCAGGAAAATGTTGCCAGTATTTATAAAGAAAAGGATAATGATCATCAAAATAATCCGTGTCAATGGGAGAATAAACCTTATAGCGTTTAGGATCCATTCTATATGTGATAGATTTTAAAATTTGTCCCTTACCTGTTTGAGCCCAACCTTCTAAAATTACATAAAAAGAAATACTCTGTAAATTAGCCTCATTCTGAAGCAAGTACAATCTCTCCTGGAGATTTTCTTCTGAGATATCTATATTATTCATATAATTTAAAATAGGCGATAAATATACCACCTACCTCCCTGTTTTCTAAAAATTGGATTTGCTAAATCACCTTCTAATTCTTGGTTAGCTTCAAAGAGTATATCAAGTTCACATTCATCTTTCGAATCAAAATAATAATCAATACGTATTCCTTTAGAAAGAATTAAAATGTCTCTAACGGACCATGAGGAATCATTTTTCTTTTTTTGTCTTAGCTTGGTGGTTGAATAAAAATAAATTTCAAAGTAATTGTCAACTTCTCCAAAGCTATTTACAAATTCTTCCTTAGTCCACTGTGCTTTAAGATCTACCCAGATTCCTTGCTTAGGATGAATATCATTTGAAATTTCTAATAAATTTTTATTAAGGACAGCTTGCACCATTTTTTGAAAAAGGGCCTCGATTTCCTGCTTATCAGTTTCTTGAGCCTTCCCGTAGACAGTTCCTTTCGAAACATTCAAGGGACCATCCAACTCAGGTAAAGTTTGGCAGGTAAAAATAATTAAAAGAAATAAGCTTCCTAAGAAGATAGTAAAATAGGTTCGTTTTGGCTGCATGCTAAGATGCTATTCTAGAATTTTAGAGAGCATAGTGTCAAATTCATTGCCGTTTATAAATACAAATTTTTCAGAATGTTGGCTAGCAAATTTTCTTCCACCTTCTGTAAGTTCAAAATTACCAATCAAGTATCCAACATTGGCGGAGGCTTTTTCCATTTCATTGATCATTTCGCGCAGAAAAACATCAGAAATTTTGGAATCTCGCCATTTTCTAAAACGAAATAAAGCTCTGAGTTCTTTGTTTTCCTTACTCAAGCCTGTGTAATTGACTCCATCCCCTTCTGGATTTGGTAATTCTCTGGATACGCGGAAATTAAGTCCAAGTATCATTCTGACACAGGCGTTCTTATAATTGGTTCCCTGTAAGGAAAGATATTTCTCGAATCTGTCAACTCCTACTTGGTCCAATTTTTTGATTATTTTATTGCCCCCCTCATCAACCATACCACGTATATTAAAGGGAGCAGATGTTCTCATTCCTGATAATTCAAAATAACGAGTATTGGGAAATAATGCATGATATAATTTATTTACTTCGGCTTCTATATCATACTCGTCTTTTAATGATTCAATAGTTCCTTGTTTATTTTCTAATTTATATTTAAGATTTGCCAAACTTATTACTTCAATTTCGTTAGGACGAAAGCTTTCCGCTTCAATTAAATATTCGGAAGCTTCTTCATATTTTCCTTCATGAACACAAAGTAATGAAAAATGAATATCAGATTCTATCGTTTCTGATGGCCAATCATTTAGCTTAGCCATTTCCATGCAGAGTCGAGCATACTTGATCGCCTCAGAATAATTTTTCACTTTTACATTAACAGCCATTACAAATTGAAAAAGTGTAAATCTGAGATATTCATCATCAAGTTTATCAATTACTTCATCTGCAATTTTCAATGCTGCATCAAATTTTGCATCGTTTGCAAGGGAGATAGCATAAAGAAATCCAGCCACAGTTGTATTTTCCATCTTATAGGCTTTTTCAAAAAGAAATCTTTCACCATTCTTTTCTAAGGTTCCTTCAACTACTCCCTTTGCAGTAAAAAAAGAAGGAAATTGAATATTCTTAGCATTCAATCTAGAAAAAAATTGATCTGCGATTTTAAATTCTTTCTGCCCTAGTGCCATGAAGCCAAGACGAATGCATGCAGTTGGATTATTTGGTTCAATTTCTAAGGTACTTAAATATTGAAAGAAAGCTTCTTCACTCATGTCTTTATCGTAGTAGATATCCGCAACTCGATTGGAAATCTGTACTGGGTTCATATCTTTTTCAAATCTTCCGATTTGAAGAATTTTTTCTAAATGAACCGCTTCATTTAAAAAATCTCCTTCTAAGGAATAAATTTTAGCAAGTACTAAGTGCCCGCGGCTATCTCCTGGTGATAGATCCAAGCGGTCTCGTATCATAGCTCGCGCGTCCAGAAAATTACCACTGGCTGCTAAGGATAAAGCTTTACCGTAGATATCCCTTTGGTTTTGGATAAGAAAACTTCCTACCAATCCTAAGATGATAACCCCAGTTCCTATAAGTATGATGAACATCATGATTTAATCATTTGATTTAATCCCCTCCCATTTTAATCTGACTTCAGATTATGGGCAGCATTAACGCATTTTCATACGCCTATCGCTTCTGGAAGCGGGATAGTTTCTATTCCCTTTTTACTGGACTATTTTCTACCGGGATCTTTTTCTTTCTGATCCATTCTCTCAGAATCCAAATCAATGCCTCTGGCGTCATATCCTTTTCTAGTATCGAAGGATTAAGGAATTCTCCCCATCTCCTTTTTTATGCAACCATCTTTTCTCTCTCTTTCTTATCTTTAGGAGCCATCTTTCCAAGAATCGCTGATTTCGGAGTAATGATGGCTGTGGGAGGCAATTCTTGGGTTTGCGTTCAGATTCACGTTCTACTTTTAGTACTGCTTATCACACCAGGATTCGTATTCGGAAATATCTTGCAGTTCCTACTTATTTCAGATTCAATTGCTCCTCTGAGCTATTATAATTTAGTGGCAATAGAGATTACTGCTATTCTCTCTGGAATCTCTTGCATTCTCTTGTTTGGAGTTCCAAGCGCACTTCTTACCACACTCAGAGATCCTTACTCAAGCATCCGGAGAATGAAATAATGATGCTCAAGGTAAATAATCTGACTAAGCAGTATAAAGATTTCAAAGCAGTCAATTCTATTAGCTTCGATGTCAATGCAGGAGATTATGTTGCTATCATAGGACCAAGTGGTTCTGGTAAGACAACACTATTGTCGCTTTTAACAGGACTCATTTCTCCAAGCAGTGGGGAGATTCTCTATGATAATAAGAAACTCTCTCATTTATCAAGATCAGCTCTCGCAAAATTAAGAGCCAGAGATCTGGGAATGATATTTCAATTTAGTGAACTTGTTCCCAATCTTACCATAGAAGAAAATATCCTTTTGCCAGTCATCTTTACTCGTAAATTTTCGGAAGAGGAATACCACAGAAAATGCGAATTCCTTTTAGAAAGATTGGATATGAAAGATATCCGTCACGCTCTTCCCCGTGAACTTTCGGGTGGTCAAATTCAAAAAGCTGCCATTGCAAGATCCCTAATCAATGATCCACCTATCCTTGTTGCGGATGAACCTTCCGGTGATTTAGATCCTGAGAATAGCAATCTTGTGCAGATGCTTTTTATGGATTATAATAAAATGGGATTAACAATTCTCTTGGTAACCCATGATATGAATTTGGCCTTTGATGCAAAAACTATTTATGAAATGAAGAATGGATCTTTTAACCAAGTGATTAAATCTTAGTAAATATGAAGTTTTTAGGTTTAGATATAGGCGCAGGTTCCATTAAAGCAGGTATCGTAGATGAGTTTGGATTTGTAGAAGATGAATCTATTAAGATTACTCATTCCAGAATGGAGAACTCTGATTTCCAAGAAGCATTAAAGACAATCATAACACCCTATCTATCCAAGTATGAATTATCTGGAATAGGCCTTGGTTCACCAGGTCCTATAGATATTGCAAATGGAATTATTTTTTCATCTGCAAATCTTCCCAAGGTTGATAAGTTTCAGATCAAACGAATTTTAAATGATTTTACTAAAATGGAAATCGAATTCAATAATGATGCCAACTGTGCCTCATTAGGTGAATACTATTTCGGTGAAGGCAAAGGCTCTTCCAACCTCTTCGTTTTTACTCTTGGAACAGGACTAGGAGGCGGATGGGTATGGAATGGCAAATTGTTCAATGGCTTTGAAGGCAATGGAATGGAAGTTGGACATACAACCATTATACGTGGAGGTGCCTTGTGTGGCTGTGGCAATCTGGGTTGTGCAGAAAGCTATTTCAGTTCAAAGGGATTACTTGCAAGATACAAAGATGCTTCACTTAGCAGTCTTCCAACTGTCAAAGATTTCTTTGAACAGGTGAGAATTGGAGATGAAAATGCCAAAGAGATCCTAAACTTTGGGGTTGAAGTTCTTGCTGAGGCCACAAGAAATATTGTGAATCTTTTAAATGTAGACACAGTCGTTTATGTTGGCGGACTTTCCCAATCTTGGGATTTGTTTGGTGATAATTTGGAGAAAAGCATACGTGCAAAAGTTTTTCCAGTTTTGCGGGATCGTCTTCAAATCAAAAAAGGTAAGAACCAAGCAATTTTAGGAGCTGTGAGTTTAATTTTGGAGAAAAGGAATCATGGATGATTGTTTATTCTGTAAGATAGCTAATAAAAAAATTCCTGCTAAAATAGAATACGAAGATGAGGAAATCCTGGGTTTTCATGATATTGATCCCCAAGCCCCTGTGCATTTGATCTTCATTCCCAAAAAACATATTGTTTCCTTGGACCAAGTTCAAATTTCTGATACCAATTTAATTGGGAAGTTACTTTTTCAAATGGCGGAAACAGCAAGAAAACTAAAAATCAGTGAGGCTGGTTATCGTGTTGTCAACAATATAGGCACTGATGGTGGACAGACAGTATTTCATATTCATTTTCATTTACTTGCAGGTAGAAAACTAAAATGGCCCCCAGGATAGAACTATAATATGAAAAATAAAAAATTACTCTTATCTCTTTTTATCTCAGCGATTGCTATAGGATTTTTATTATTTAAATTTGATCTCAATGAATTTGCAAAAGTCCAAGAACGTTGGAATCCTCTTTTTCTGATACCAGTGCTTATTTGGAATATTTTAGCAATGATTCCATTCTCACTAAGATGGTACTACCTTCTTGATAGAAAGTTAGAAATTAAGAAGTCTATGCTATCTGCATTTCTAGGTGTGGGAGCGAATATGGTTCTTCCTGCTCGCGGTGGGGATATTCTTAGGCTTTACTATTGCAAGAACAATTCTGATATTCACTATGCAACATTAGTTTCTCAATTATTTATTGAAAAAGTTTTAGATTTGATTATTGTACTTTTGATAGGAGCAGGTAGTTTTCTACTACTCGGTTTAGGAGATGGCAATTCGAGTCCTACAGGAATTTTTATCTCTGGATTAGTAGTTCTAGGTGTGCTCTTCCTTTTAGTTTTGATACGGTTCGCCAATTCCTTTTTAATTCGAATGGGAAGAATGGTATTTTCATGGATAGGTAAAGAAGAGATATTTATAAAAAGTCTAGAGCCGCACCTAGAAGCATTGAAGAATTTTCTAACCTTACGCAAGTTATTGATACCTGTGGCAATAACAGTCCCTACCTGGCTCGCTGGTTATGCAGTAACATATATGTTTGAATCGTATTTGATCGGCATTCCATTAGAATACACCAGTATCTTATTTATCGTTTTTTGTGGAGCTATGGGAGTTGCTGTTCCCTCTGCACCTTCTGGCCTAGGCGTCTTCCATGCATCCATAGTATCTGGTTTTGTTTTGCTAGGTCTGAGAAGTGAGGATGGTTTTGTCTTCGCAACAGCAGTTCACTTGTTGCAATTTATTATCTTATCTTTACTTGGGTACTTGGCTTATTTAATTTGGATGGTTGAAAAAAAGGGAGAATCAAAAGAAAAGAACCGGAGTTGACGGGGTTCGAACCCGCGACATTCTGCGTGACAGGCAGATACTCTAACCAGCTGAGCTACAACTCCTTGTTCTTTAGCTACGATAATTTTGGAGCCTGCTCTGTCAAAGAAATTTTATAATTTTTGTAGAGAAGCTTGCATTTCTAAAGAAATAAGATAAAATGAAAATATAGATCGATGATTGTTCAAGAAAAAAAAGCAAAAGACCTTATACAAGAAAGGATCTTCACACTATCCAATTTCATTTCACTATCGCGTGTTGCCTTGGTGCCACCATTTTTAATTTATTCTAAAGAATACGCAAGCAATCCTAGTTTTGATTCCTTTTTCTATCCTGCTTTAATCAGTGTTATAGCAGTCCTAACCGATTATCTTGATGGTAAGATTGCAAGAATTCTGAATCAAGAAACTGTATTGGGCAGATATCTAGATCCTATCTGTGATAAGATAGTTACTATCTCAGCACTTGGAATCTGTGTTGTTTATTTTTATTTTCCTATTTGGATTTTGATTCTGTATAGCATAAGAGAATTCCTAGGTCTTTGGTTTGGAGGCTACCTCTATTTCAAACGAGGTTTGCAAGGTAAACCAAATTATTGGGGGAAGCTGGGAGTTGGGATTGTTGCAGTCTCCGTTATTTGGTATATGTCTATTCCCATATTGGTAACAATTCCCAAGCTTCCTATGTTCTTTTTTCACCCAGAATGGAGCGCATATAGTTTACTAGTTGTATTGGCCTTGGGTGTGCTTGGTTATTTCAGAAGATATTGGACTATAGTTTTTCACCCAGAAAAATTAGTCATTGATCCCAATGACCAATTTCAAAAGAAAAAGTATGAAATAATCGAATAATGAATGCCTTCTATTATTTTTTCTTTTTAAAATATTTCTCTTTGATTTCTTCTCTAGTTAATGTCTTACTCAAATGAATTTGATAAAATACTTTTAATTTGGTTATAATAGGTTTTTCCTCAGAGGACTCATGTTTAAATTTCCAACGAGTTAAATCATTTTGTATGATCTTTGCTATGTCGTTGATACGAGGAACTCTTCTATCAAAATTTATAACTTCAATAGACCCTGTATTTGAATTTAAAGTTATATATAATATTCCCTCATCCTCTAAATTTACTAAATCATAGCCATGGATCTCTTCACGAGTGAGATCATCTGCACCTGGATCTGGAATTCTTCTTATGAATTTTGAGCCACGAATTTGTCGAACTAAGTATTGGTTGGCAGAAAGTATTACTCGAAAGTATTCTAAACTATCTTTGGAAGCTAGCTGAAAAAAAACGGGCTGTAACTTTGAGTTCTGGATTTCTTCTCCATTTTCATCGAGAACTTTTTCTCCATCCACAGGTGGTGGTAAAATCTCATCCTCAGTCGGATTAGGAATCGTATTTTGTGAATTTAGATCGGATTGAGGTTCACCTGATGGAAGAGTTTTACAATCAATAGAAAAGCTAAGAACTGCAATCGATAGGATGACTTGGATAATTTTTACCATACATTCCAATCTTTGAGACTCTAAGCATACTTTCAAGAAAGAATTCAAACTAGGAATCTCAATTCAAGTAAGATAAAAAATATTGAGCGAGACCTAAGAAAAAGAAAAATCCACAAATATCAGTAAATGTCGTAACAAAAATAGAAGAAGCAATTGCCGGATCTATTCTAAGTATCTTTAATAATAAGGGAATACAAGAACCTATAGTTCCTGCGATAAAAAGATTCACAAACATAGCAGATCCAATGACAAAAGAAAGTACAAGATTTCCTTTAAAGATATATACCATGGTTGAGGTCAAGATTCCGAGAAATAAACCGTTCAGAATGCCTATAGAAATTTCTTTACGAACAGCTTCCCACCAAGTGTTCAGAGTTAATTCACCGGTTGCTAGATTTCGAACAACAACTGTTATAGACTGAGTTCCCGCATTCCCACCCATTCCCGCGACAATTGGCATAAGAGTAGCTAAGACTACAACCTTTTGGATGGTCTCCTCAAAAAGTGATACAACTGAGGCTGCGAGTACGGCAGTAGCGAGATTCACAACTAGCCAAAGGATTCTTTTTCGCAGAGACTCAAATACTGGAGTATTCAGTTTCTCATCCTCAGAAAGACCTCCCATACGATAGATATCTTCTGAGGCTTCCTCTTGCACAATATCAAGAACGTCATCTACAGTGATGCGTCCTATCATCACATCCTTATCATCCACAACAGCTATAGAAACTAAATCGTATTTACGAAACATACGAGCGACTTCTTCTTGGTCTGTGTTAAAATGTACGCTGAGAGGAGATCCTATCATTATTTTATTGATTTTATTGGAAGGATTGGTTAGTAATAATTCCTTCAAACGAAGATACCCCATCAATCTGCCATCTTGGTCTATTACATACACCGTATAGATATCATCAACTACCTTCGCAATTTTGCGAATCTTAGATACAGCCTTACGAATGGTATCTGTCCCATACACTGCCGCAAAGTCACTACTCATGATTCTACCAGCAGAATTTTCAATAAATTCCATCTGAACTCGAATCTGTTGGGAATCTTCTCTATCTAAAATTTTAAGAATTTCTTCAGCCTTGGAGGGAGAAACAGATGCTAAAATAAATGTTATATCATCCGATTCTAGTAATTCAAAAATTGCGGAAATTTCCTTGGGTTGTAACCTCTCCATGAATTCCGATTGGTAATCTTCATCCAATTCAACCAAGACCTCACTTTGTCGTTCGGCTTGGAAAAGTCTAAAAACGTAGAAGGCCTCATCGTATTCTAACTCATGCAAAACTTCCGCAAAATCCGCATAATGGGAACCAGATAATTGCTGAACAATTTCCTCATCCCGACCTGATCGAACTAAATGAGTAAATTCTTCAAACCAATCTTCGAATTCATCAGTTTCAATCTCAGGGACTTTGGATGGCTCTTGGCTTGTATTTGCTTCCATTACTCCTTCTATTGAAAAAAAATAATCTGGAGATTTCAACCGAATTTATAGTTGCGAATTGACTTTTTTCTTAAAATCTGGACGGAAACCAATGATTCATGATATAGACGCTTCCCATTTACACTTTTTGTCCCAAGAAGAATCAAAAAATTCTAAAAAATCCTTACTTATTTCCATGGGAATTTCTATTCTTATTTTCATTGTAGAAATCTATGGTGCCTATAAGAGCAATTCATTATCCTTGCTTACAGATGCTTTTCATATCGTTACTGATATTCTCGCACACACGATAAGTCTAATCGCCGTTAATGTATCTTTGCGCAATCGAACTATGAAATATACCTTTGGATTTTTGAGAATTGAAATCATTGCTGCCTTTATCAATGCACTTTTATTAGTTTTCTTGTGTGGTTTTTTACTTTTTGAAACATTCGAAAGAATTATGGAACAACATACTGTTCATGCCCGAGAAATGTTAATTTATAGTTTGATAGGTTTATTTTTCAATTCTCTTTCTGCATTGGTCTTATTCAATGTTTCTAAAACTAGTATTAATTTAAAATCGGCTTATGTTCATGTTATTGGCGATTTACTCGGAACAGTATCTGTAGTACTGGGTGCAATTATCATTCAAATTTTTGATATCCAATGGATAGATACTCTTTTTAGCTTTTTCATTATTCTAGTCATTGGAAAAGCAACATATGGTTTAATAAATGATTCTATCAAAAGTTTAATGGAATCCTCACCAGACACACATAAATTAGAACATATACTATCAGATGTGAAAGCTAACAATAAGGTTAGCAAAATTGTATCCTTCCACCATTGGAGTCTTACGAATGGAGTGGAATGCATTAACTTAAGATTAATGCTTAAAGAAAAGTCTTCTTGGGAAGTTGTAGTAACTGCTACGCATAAACTTCTAAAAGAAAAATATGGAATTACTCATGTAAATGTTGAGACCACTACTAAAGAATCTGAAGCCTTGATCAAATCCATAAAAATCAATAGAGATGCCATTCACATACACGGTGGGCATGGACATCACCATCATTAAAAATTACTCTTCTTTCGGTAAAAGAATTTTAAAAAGTTCCCACTCAGAATAATTCTTAATTTCAGGTAAATGGTTCTGCAGAGTTTCAACTACAGTGGAGCCCCATTTTAAATCTTTAGAGTTTAACGTAAACCTGGATTGATTCTTTAATCTATCAATGATAGCTTGAATTTCATTTTCAAAATTTACAATAGTCTGTTTAAGTTCAATAGTCATAGATTTTTCATTTCGTATTCTATCTATGAATCCTAGCAAAATAAATTGAAATGAAAACATTTCAAGAATACGTAGAGTTTTCGCGTATTCATTGTATTGCATATCTAACTTTATTAATTTTGATTCAGGAATTTGATGGAAGTGAATTTCTGCATGAGTTGCCTCTCGTGCATAATTTAAATCAAATGGATTGATCTCTAAACCGACTGTATTAAAAGGAAGTAAATACGCTTCATAAGTTAATTGAATCTTAGCTAGGATCAAATAATAATCAGGGTTTCTACCATTTGTTGCAAATCCTTTGGAGCCGACTAATACTCTTTCGGTATTATTCTCCAAGAAGGTTGTTTTCATATTTTTGAGTCTTCCCTTCCATCCTTTTTCAGAAACAGCCATGGAGATGATTTTTCTTCCGTCACACAATTGATTTAAGATTTCTACTTTATTCGAAATTACTAATATATTTCCACAAAGATTAACTTCTGGCATTGCAGAGAGTGCTAGGCCTAATCCAGTTGGATGCATTGCGAGTGCTCTGATTTGATTTAAGAAATCAATATAATCTAAGGATTCGTTAGTCTTTAAATGTTGGAAGAAATTTCTTTCGGCTAATATTGGAGAAAATTCTTTAAAAATAGAATAAACATTTTTATTTTCAAAGGATTTTAACTTTGTACGATAAAATTCACGATGTTCTACAAGAGAAATTGAAGTCATGACTTCTTCTTTGCTACTTTTTTAACAGAATTAAGACTATTACCTTCAGATTCTAGAATCGTTTTTAAATAGATTCCAGTGAAAGAATTCTTGACTTGGGCTATTTCTTCGGGTGTTCCCGTTGCGAGAACCTCACCTCCACCATCTCCACCTTCAGGTCCAATGTCAATAATATGATCAGCAGATTTTATTACATCTAAATTGTGTTCTATGATTACCATAGAGTTTCCCTTGTCCACTAATGAGTGAAGTACGTTCATTAGTTTTTGGATATCATCAAAATGAAGACCTGTTGTAGGCTCATCTAAAATATAAAGAGTCTTACCAGTTGGTCTTTTCGCTAGTTCAGTAGAAAGTTTGATACGCTGTGCTTCTCCACCTGAAAAAGTTGTTGCAGGTTGTCCTAAGGTGATATAACCCAAACCTACTTCCATTAGTGTTTCTAACTTTCGTCTAGCAGAAGGAATATTTTCAAAAAAAACAACAGCATCTTCTACAGTCATTTCTAAAATTTCATTGATATTTTTACCTTTAAACTTCACTTCTAAGGTTTCTCTATTGTATCTCTTTCCCTTGCAGACATCACAGGTAACATATACATCAGGAAGAAAGTGCATTTCAATTTTCAATATACCATCTCCCTGGCATTTCTCACAACGACCGCCTGCCACATTGAAGCTAAATCTTCCAGGATCATAACCTCTTAGTTTTGCCTCTTCTAAATTAGAAAAAAGTTCTCGGATAGGTGTAAAAAGACCTGTGTATGTTGCTGGGTTAGAACGAGGTGTCCGACCTATAGGGGACTGGTCTATATTAATAATTTTGTCAATATTTTCTATACCGGTAATTTTCTTATGTTTACCAGGTATAGTCTTAGTTCTCATGATGTCATGAGCTAGTTTATTATAAAGTATTTCATTTACTAAGGTAGACTTTCCCGATCCAGAAACACCTGTTACAACAACCATCATTCCCAAGGGAAATTCAACATCTAGATTCTTTAAATTATTGTGTGTAGCCGACCAAATTTTTAAACTAGTACCGTTACCTTCTCTTCTTATCTCAGGTCTTGAAATAAACTTCTCACCCTTAAGGTAAGCTCCTGTTGTGGAACGAGGATTCTTTTTTATTTCCGCTGGCGTACCAAATGCAACAATAGAGCCTCCATGCACTCCTGCTCCTGGACCCATATCTAAAATAAAATCTGCCTCTTCCATAGTCTCTTTATCATGTTCAACAACTATAACTGTATTGCCTAAATTCTTGAGATTCTTTAAAGTATTGATCAACTTAGTATTATCTCTTTGGTGCAAACCAATAGAAGGTTCATCCAGAACATACATAACGCCCATAAGTTGAGAACCAATTTGGGATGCTAGTCGAATACGCTGCATCTCACCACCAGATAAAGTTGAGGCAGATCTCGAAACATTTAAATAACCAACACCTACATCCTTTAAAAATGTTAATCTCTGGTTTATTTCCTTTAGAATGGGTTCTGAGATAGGAATATTGGAACCTTCAAATACTAAATTTTTGGAAAATTGCAATGCCTTTTCAATAGACATCTCGGTAAATCCATCTATTCCAAGATTGTTTATTTTAACAGCAAGAGCGCCAGGGCTGAGTCGCTTACCATTGCACTCAGGACATACATGGTTGGTCATGAAGCCTTCATACCATTGTCTCATGCTATCAGATTTGGTTTCTTTGTATCTACGGGAAAGATTAGGAATCACTCCTTCAAAATTTCTAGAGAATTCAAAATGCGAATTTTCTTTGCGAAAATCATAATCAATCTTGATAGATTCATCTCCATAAAGTATCACTTCTTGAATTTTACGACTCAGTTTATTCCATGGAGTGGTAGGATTGAATTTTAATTTTTTGGATAATGCTTCAAGAGTTGCCATAAACCAATAGCTATTTGATTTTGCACCGCCCCAGGCTTCAATTGCTCCTTCAACTAAACTTAAATTTTCATCAGAAATAATAAGGTTTTCATCAAACTCTAGTAAGCTGCCAAGCCCATCACAATTCTTACAAGCACCATGAGGGGAATTGAAAGAAAATAAACGAGGGCTTAATTCTGGAAGTGTCACATCATCACACTTGGGACAGGCTAGCTTTTGCGAATATACATGATCCGTTTTTTCATCATATATAACAACTACTCCATCGGATTGCTTTAATGCCGTTTCCACTGAATCAGATAATCTAGAGTCAATACCCTCTTTGACAAGAACTCGGTCTACTATGATATCTAAATCAGTTTTAAAGGTTTTCTTAAGAATAATTTCTTCATCTAGCGTTTTGATTTCTCCATTGATTCTTACTCTTTGAAAACCATCTTTTCTTGCTTTGTCAAGAATATCCTTGTGTTCACCTTTCTTCTGCCTTAGAATAGGAGCTAAAACTTGAAGCTTAGAACCTATAGGAAATAATTTGATTCTATCTAAAATTTGATCAACAGATAGAGTAGAAATTTTCGTTCCACACTTAGGACAATGAGGAATCCCAACCCTCGCATAAAGTAAACGCAAGTAATCGTATACTTCTGTTACAGTTCCAACTGTTGACCTTGGATTTCTAGCAGTAGTTTTTTGTTCTATAGAGATAGCTGGACTTAGGCCTTCTATCAGATCTACATCTGGCTTTTCCATTTGACCAAGAAATTGACGAGCATAACTTGAAAGACTCTCTACATATCGCCTTTGACCTTCCGCATAAATCGTATCAAAGGCTAATGAGGATTTACCTGAACCAGAGAGACCAGTAATGACGACCATTTTGTCTCTTGGAATATCGATATCGATATTTTTTAAATTGTGCTCTCTAGCTCCGCGTATTTTTAAAAATCCTGCCACAATCTTTTCCTCTTATTCCAATCTGTTTTACAGTAGCTTTCTGGAAACCTTTTTCGCAAGCTATCCGAAGAGGTTTTAGTCTTGAGATATTTTTTTTCCCTTATCTTACTTCCCATTCGTTTAATCATTCTATTTTATTATTATCTAAGAAGTGCTCTAGCTAAAGGAAATCATGTATATCTTGAAATTCCTTCTTCCTTCACTGATTCACAGAAAAGTTACCTAATTCGTAAAATTCAAGGAGAAGCTGATCTTCCTTTTTTTACTGAATTCATTTCTAATTTAACTTTGATTCGCAAGGAATCTAGAGTGAAATATCTTAGTCTTCTTATTCCCAAAATGGAATTAGGATTCTCTGAAATTCAAACTATTTATAATGAATTAGAAAGAATCAAGAAAAATGGTGTCAGTCTAATTGGATTTAGTGAGGAGGGTGATCTTAAATCCTTGTTCTTACTTTCAATATGTGACAAAAGATACAGCTCTGCAACTTCAGAATTTACCTCCATTCTCCCCACTATTGATTCTATGTTCTTTGGAGAACTTGCTAAAAAATGGAATGTTAAAATAGACGTCTATAAATCTGGAGCTTATAAATCTTTTGGTGAGATCTTTACCAGAAAGAACTTTTCTAAGGAAGCTAAATCAAATCTTAAAAATCTCATCGATGATTTGAAAAATGAAATCATTTCTCCTATCCGAAATAACTCTGGTTTAAATGAAAAAATTCTACAAAGACCAATATTAAATTCTGAATATCTCTATGAACTAAAGTTCTTCAATGGATTATTAGAATATGATGATTTTAAATTAAATTATCATTTTACAAATTTAGATAAACTATTAAAACTAAATGATAATAATTTAGAAAAACTACAAGACGACAAACAATCAAAACCGAATTCTAAAACCTTAAGTCTCCATTCTATAGAGATTCGTGACAAAATTAAAAATTTCAAATTTATCATAGTTAAAAAATCTATTATTGCTATTCTTCCTATGAAAGGAGAAATATCAGAGGGCGATAAAACTGATTCAGAGTTAAAATCAGGTGTCATAGAAAGACATTCTACAATTAAAATACTGAATGAATTAAAAGAAAATAAAAATATCAAAGCATTAGTTTTACATATGGACTCACCTGGAGGATCTGCAATAGATTCAGAAAAAATCTATTTGGCATTAAAATCCTTTGATAGAAAAATTCCTGTTTATACCTATATTTCAAATACTTGTGCCTCTGGAGGTTATTATATAGCTTGTAGCTCTAGAAAAATTTATTCTAACTCAATTGGTATTGTTGGAAGTATAGGAACAATCATGATGAGATTTGATTTAGAGGGTCTTTACAAAAAATTTGGAATCTTTAAAGATAGGATAGGATTTTATCCGCAAAGAGAGATTTTTACAGATTCTGGTAGTTTATCTAAAGAATCCCAAAACTTTTTAATGCAAGAAATTCAAAGAGTTGAAAATTTATTTATAAAAAGAGTCTCTGAGGCTAGAAAATTAGATAAGTCCATTTTTGAAAAAATGGGAGGTGGTCGTGTATTTTCTCCTAAAAAATTCATTGATCAGAAATTTATTGACAAAGAATTATCTTTAACTGAATGTTTAGATGAAATAAAAGAAGACTTATCTCTGAAATATACTAAAATAAATTATCTAGCACCTAACTTTAATTTAAAGATAGCATTCAAGAAATCTATTCCATTCCTGAAATTGCTTGTAGATTTTGAGTTTAGATCTCTATTTAAGAAATTGACTGAATTGAATAATAAGAATACCAAAATTAAAATATATTTCATGAATCCTATCATTACAAGTATTCAAAACTTTATAAAATAATTATTTCATTCTTCTTGAAAAATATATCCACCTTTTAAAAATTGATAAATAAGAATGAATGAAATAATTTATTTCTTATAATCTTCAATATGAGTATTAAAAAATTTCGTCTATTTAAACGGAGCTTATGGATTTTATTCATTTTAGCGATTCTAGCTTTTTTTTCTTTTTCTTTTTATATATGGTTTGATAATCATACTAAGGATCTCACTAATAAGAGATTAAAATCTTTAGATCTAGCCAATGAAATCGTAGCAACGAGTGATGAGCTAACTAGACTCTCTAGAAATTATATTGCTACAAACGAAAAGTTATTTAAAGAAGATTATTTATCTATCCTCTCAATTAAAAATGGTGAGAAACCTCGACCACTCGACTACCATGTTTCACATTGGAATTTTAGAGATACAGATAGCCTTCCGATTGATTCAAAATTAATTTCATTCGAAGAAAGAATTCAAACTGCTGATTTTACAAGAAGTGAATTACAAATTATACATAGGATATCTTTAATAGCAAAGGATATCCAAGATATCGAAATAAAAAGTTTCACCATCCTTGAAGGAAATAGCCTAAAGAGGGAGGTAGCGCTAAATTTACTTTTTGATGTAAAGTATAGAAACCTTAGAAGTAATCTGATGATTCTTGCTCAAAATTTATGCAGAAGTATAGAGAATAGGACTAAACCAAATATCGAATATTGGAAGAATATTACAAATGCATCGAGGATTTTGTTCTTAATCTTTAGCTTAGGTCTTTTTACTATTATGTTACTGTCATATTTTGATTTAAGGTCCATTTTAGGAGGAGATCCTAACTTAGTTTATAACACAATAGAAAGTATTGGTAATGGAAATTTTAATACAGAGATACAATTAAAAGAAGGAATAAATTTTAGTATACTTAAATGGCTTTCTGTAATGCAAGAGAAACTTTCACTAGCAAATTCAGAAAGAACTGAATTTGAAAAAACCTTAATTAATAAAGAAAAATTTATAAGATGGGTTACTGATGTTTTTCCAGGTATGATAGGCTATTGGAATAAAGATTTAATTTGTATTTATGCAAACTCGAATTATCTTGAATGGTTTGGCAAAAGTAGTCAAGTAGTGGTTGGTTCTCATATTAAAGATGTTCTTTCAGAGGAAATATATAATTTAAATTTAGAATATATCAAGGATGTATTGAAAGGTAAAAACATTCAATTTGAAAGGAAATTAAAAAAAATGGATGGGTCTATTGGCTATACCTTAGCTCATTATATCCCAGATATTGATGATAAAGGAAATGTAGAAGGTTTCTTGGCGGTAGTAACTGATATAACAAAGATTAAAGATTTTGAATTAACTCTAGAAAGAAATAAGAAGCATTTAGAATATGTATTAGATAATTTAATTACGGGAATAGTTCAAATTAATACTAATGGAGAAATAATTTACGCAAATCATGCTTCTGAAAATATACTTAATCTTACAAAAAATTCCATCAATAGCTTATATTATGACAGTAAAGATTGGAAACAAATAGATGAATTCAATAATCCTTATCCACCTGATAAACTTCCATTAGCTATAGCTTTAAAAGAAAATAGAATTGTATCAAATATTGAACACGGAATAATTGATGAGAATGGAAATTGGAAATGGTTGATTGTTAATGCATATCCAATTTATGATTCATATTCAAATTTATCAGGCGCTATAGCAAATTTTATTGATATTACAAAAAGAAAATTAGATGAGAGATCATTAATACGGGCTAAAGAAATAGCTGATTCTGCAAGCAATGCTAAATCAGAATTTCTTGCTAATATGAGCCATGAAATTCGAACTCCCCTAAATGGAATTATAGGTTTTTCGGATCTTTTAGCTGATACAAAATTAAATGAAGAACAAAGTTTATATGTAAACTTGATAAAACAGTCATCTATCACTCTAAGAAATTTAATCAACAATATATTAGATTTCTCTAAAATAGAGGCAGGAAAGTATGAATTAGATATCCAAAAGATCGATTTAAAAAGATTCATAAATCAAACGATAAATTTAATTCGATACCAAATTATAGAAAAAAACTTAAATTTCATCCTAGATATTAATCTTGGAGAAGATATTTATTATCATACTGATGAATTAAAATTAAGACAAGTTTTATTAAATTTAATTAGTAATTCAATTAAATTTACTGAAAAAGGTTATATTAAATTAATAATTAATGAAGAATTTATAGAGAATACAAAAAAAGAAAAAATGTTAATATTCATTATTGAAGACTCTGGAATTGGAATTCCCAAGGATAAACATAAAGAAATATTTGAAGCATTTACTCAGGCTGACTCATCTACAACAAGAAAATATGGTGGAACTGGTTTAGGATTATCAATATGCAATAAAATACTAAAAATATTTAACTCCAAATTAGAAATAATCAGTGAGGAAAATCTAGGTAGTAAATTTACATTTAAAATTAAAGCTAAAATTGAAAATCAAAATGTAGAAAATATTAATGAAGATTTTTTGCTTTCTAATGAAGAAAATCTTAATACAAAAGAATTTCAAATCACAGAAAACGAACTTGATTTAAACAAAAAATTCAAAATATTAATAGCTGAAGACAATTTAATTAATATGCTATTAGCAAAATCTATCATTCAAAAAACGCTTCCCTTAGCTATAATTTTTGAAGCGGAAAATGGTAAAATAGCTTTAGATATCTACAAACGAGAAAAACCAGATTTAATTTTTATGGATTTACAAATGCCTGAAATGAATGGTTACGAAGTCACGAATGCAATACGTAAAGCAGCAAATGATAACATAACACCTATAATAGCATTGACGGCGGATAATTTTTCATCTGATAAAGAGAAATGTTTGGAAATTGGTATGAATGATTTTATTGGCAAACCAATAGAAACAAACGTCTTAGAAATTTCCCTAAAGAAATGGCTCTAGAAACAGAAAAATTGGATTTCATCGATTATTATTTTCCTAATCTGGTAAATACACCATCCCATCCTTGCTTAGGTGGTTGTTGGTAATAAATTTTGCATCGATTTATTAATAAATCACAAGCCTTATTCTCGCTTTCATTCAATGCAAAAGCTTTTTCAAACAGAGAAATAGCTTTTCCCCAATTCATCTTAAGGTATTCATTAAATGCATCTTCATAAGTTTGTATAAATTCTAATTCTTGGTCGGAGCTTGAACCTTTATGATTATTAAGCGAATAAATTGATAAAGGATTCTCTCTTCCTTTAACCCTTATAGAATCCAATTTCCAAAAATCGAATCTATCTTTGCACTTATTAAAAATATTTTCAGAAACAAGAATAGGAACACCGTAATCTTTTGCAGCTGCTTCTAGTCTTGCTGCAATATTTACAGTATCTCCCATCATAGTATAAGATGCCAGGCTTTCAGTTCCCATAAATCCAACCTTTGCTAGCCCACAATTCAAGCCAATACGAAACTGCATCTTTTGAGCCCGTATCGTATAACTATTTTCAGTAGACCATTTATGGTTAAGTTCCTTCATTTTGGATAGCATAGCTAAGGCAGTATTGCAAGCATCTATTGGGTGAGATTCATTTTTTATAGGAGCACCAAAAATTCCAACAATAGAATCACCAATATATTTATCTAAGGTTCCTAAATTTTTCTTTAATTCATCTGTCATAGAACTCAAATATTCATTAAGCAATTTTGCTAATTCGGTAGCAGTTAGTTCTTCTGATATTTCTGAAAAAGAAACCACATCAGAGAAAAAGGCTGTAATTTCCCATTCACCACCTTGTTTTAATGCTTCTATATCGTGCAGGGCTAAAGATACTACAGATGGATCAATTAAATTTCGGAGAACTGAGTTATATTTTCTTTTTTCAAAACCTTCCTTATATGTAACATACGCATAACCTAGAATAAATGACAATGGCAATGTAATTAAGAATGGCGCTATAGGTAATAAAATATCATTTTCATAAAGTAAAAAGCTTGAAACTCCAATTAAAATAAACAAGCCAAAAGGAACCATAATTCTAAGAAAGTTGTTATCTGAAATTAATAAGAAGTAAGAAATTAAAAATAAAAATATTAAAGAAAAAATATTCCCCCAATAGATGGGGATCTCAAATAAACTATGGTTTTCTATTAAGTTCGAAACAAAATTAGCCTGAACTATGACACCTGGAAATAATCCTAAAGGAGTTACAACATCATCATGAGTTCCAGGTGCAGTTGTTCCAAGTATAACTATTTTATCTTTAAAATACTCTAAAGGAATCAATAATTGAGATTCATCTTCTACGCGTCCATCGATGATTCTCGAATATGTTTCGAGAACATCGCTTGCAGAATACCTAGGAATGTTTTGAAGAGTATTAGAAGAGTAATAATATGATCTAATGAAACCTCTTTTATTGATTGGATAATTATTTGACTTTCCATCTTTTGTTAAAACTAATTCATTATTTTTAAATGTAAAATCTATAGTCTGATTCTCAAAGAAAGCTACCAAAGAAAGAGTTGGAAACATAGTTCCTACTAAAGTTACAATAGGTGCAAATCTTCTTAATATTCCATCTTTGTCAGGCATAACATTTACAATATGAATATGAGGAGCTGTTTCACCAATCTTACCATTAGGAAAGGAGGCTGAATCAAATTTAGCTAATTGCCTGGAAGCATCCTTACCTAAACTAAATCGTTTATATAAATTAATATAATTTTGGTTTAACTTAAATTCATCAGCTCTAAATGCTGCTGAATGGGATATATTTGGAAAAATTGAATTCGCTAATGCAAGAGTTTCATCGTCTTGGGAATATTCCGTAAACAGAATATCATTTACAATAAATTTAGCTTCAGCCATGTTCAGAAAAGCATAAATTGATGGATAAATAGATCTCCTCCAAGGCCATCTTCCAACCTCGGGGTGGTTTGCATAATGCGCTAAACTATGTTCATCGATGTCTAGTATAACTATATCTTTCGAAAATTTATGATGTTCTGGAAATAAATAAATTGGAACATCCGATAATTTTTTATTCCAAACATCCAGAACTCCAAAAGTATCAAAAGAGAATAAGAGAATCAACGGGAATATAATTGTTAAAAAATATGGAGTGATCTTATCTCGAAATTTCATAGACTCTTTTTCGCTTTTTCAAACTCTTCATTAGAATTTTTTAATTCAGGAATTGGATTCATTGTATTTATTAGGTTTTCTATTTTCTTTGTACGTAGTACGGTATTGGGATGAGTTTTTAAAATAGTATTATTATTTGCAAATTTAGAAATATGATTTAAATAATTAACATAACTGTGAGGCAAATAACCCAGTTGAATCATTAGTTGAACGGCAGATTCATCTGCTTCATATTCTGTATCTTTGTCGCGCCCTTTCTCATAAAATTCTTCATTATAAGCTTCTATAGCAATTGCTGTAGTGGATGAAACTATTTCAATTGAAGGAGTTGCAAGCAAAGAAGATATGATTTCTAAAACGATATTATCATGAGGGACTGCTTCATGGTGATTTAAAACTACATGAGATATTTCATGAGATAATATTCCAACTAATTCAGATTCGATTTGGGTTTGCTCAAAAGCAGCTTTAGTAATAAAAATAAATCCACCTGGACAAGCAAAAGCATTGATTTCATTAGAATCCAAGATTCCGAAACGAAAAGAAAGATCTTGCCTAGAAGTAATTTCTGCTATAGATTGCCCAAGATTGTTTAAGTATATAGTTAAGTTTTCATTTTTAATTAAACCATATTTCTTGATTAGCTTAGCAGATAAAATTCTACCCATTTTAACTTCTGCCTTAGTCTCTGCTGGGAGAGAATCATTAGCAAAACTAAGCAAAAAAGTATTATTCTTATTTTCAGTTACAATTTCATAAGTCTTAGTATTTTCTCTGGATGATTGACCAATATTTTCAAGCCACCTAACGGACTCAAAATCAAAATCTTCACTAGAACCTCTTACACGTAATTTTTCTGTTTCAGAAAGTCCCCTAGCAGCTGCTGTTTTCGTAAAGTCAGATGCTCTTTGCCTACCCAAGGCTTGTTCATTGGATGAATTTGTAGAACCCAGTTTTATTTGTTTGCCTGGAGGGAATGCTGAAATAAATAATTTCGAAACATAGCCTGTTTTTTCACCATATCGAACCTGGTAAAATAGACCAGACTCTGACATTTTCTTAAGACTAGACCCAATACTTAAGACTGTTCCATCAGAATTTAATTTTGGACTAGCTAATAATTTAGCTTTGGGGCTTTGAACATAATAAATTTCGTTGGAGAAAAGATTAGATGTGTTAAATAAAATGCAAATTGCTGAAAAATAAAATAGAATTAAGCTGATATTTTTAGAATTATTGTAAGGCATATTGAGATAATGATATTCGTACAATATGCACAGGAAAATTCAATTTATTTCTTCTTTCTACAAGAAATTTTGAAGCCTAGTAAATTCAACATTGACAGATTCCAACGCTATACCAGTCATATCCTATTATGAATCAAAAGTTAGTAATTTTTTTATTGATTTTTATATCTTTTTTCCAATGCAAACTTGGTAAAGATAAAAGCAATGATCCTCTAGAATTACTAGCCAGACTTTTGGTTCGCTTAAGCCTGAATGGCTCTGCCATTAATTCTGAATTACCAAGCAATGTTTCCGTTCCAGTTCCCCGTTCCATAAGAAAGGCTGATGCTGGATTGGCTTTATCAACCAAACAATTCAATACAAAAGACTTTAATAATCTTCTTTCAACCAATAATACAGGAATTGGTATATTGCAGGATGGTTCTTCTGTTATTTCGAAAATTTTACAAGATTCAAAAAGAGACCTAGTTCTCATTTCACCCGTATATGGCATAGCCAAAGACTCACCTGGAGTATGTATTCCTGGAGGTAGAGCGAGGACTGAGATTGGTCAGGCAGCTATAGATGAAATCTTAGACGGATTAATGAGATTAGGATTATCAAAAGAGGAAGCAGAAACTGAATTGATCTCTTTACAAGGACAAGGAATTCTTCCTCGCATTGGACAAAGCATTCCGACACCTGCTATTGTTTATAGGGTATCCTCCGAAAGATCTTACAACCATGAAGTTAGTTTTAGCTTTAGTGATAGTATCACAGTTCCTAAGACCTGCCCTAGCAATATAAATTCTAAAACGGCATTTGACAAAACCATTCGGTGGAATAATGATAAAAGCCAAATTTTTAGTTTTATTCAGAAAAGTATCAAGGTTTTAAATATAGATATTACAATCAATGCCTCGGTTACTTATTTTACTTCTGCTGAAAAGAAAGATAGATCCGTATTGCAGACCAAATTAACAACTAAGCAAGGATCCAATAACGCTAGCGAAGTTTCTAAAACCTTAACAGTTGAAGAATGCAATTTAGAAACAGATGAAAATACGAATAATTGTGTATCTTTAAATTTTAAATCTAAAGAAAAGAAATCTTCAACTATTACAGTCGATACCAATATCAATGGTAGAACAGACAATGAAGGTGGAAGAGCTATAACAAGCATCCAAGAAAGTGGAACCGGAGCTTCGGGAACTGATATAGAAATATATGAAAGTTTTGATCCAAATGGAAATATTACATGGATTGAATATTATGAAAATGGTGTTTATACTGATGGTTTTGGAACAGATGATGGAGATTATACCTTTGATGAGAACAATCTTTTCGATGGATTTATTGAACTTACCTTAGATTTAGGATGCGTTCCAGGTAATTGTATTGGAGATACTACTTTTGATGAATACGATGTATTCGTTATAGTTTATACTGGGGATGATCCAACAATTGATGAAAATGTAATTGGATATGGAATATTTGAAGATGATGGTGGAATGGATGGTTATACAATCTTAGATGAAACTTTCATAGTATATTACGGAGATGATATTGATAATCCAGCGACTGAGTTAACAGTTTGGCGCATTGAAATAGATGGTAATGACGACATTATCTACACCGAAATGGATGATACTCTTTCTTTTTTATAATTCAAGACAATGAAAAAAATAAAATTTACAACTCGTATCAATTACAAATTAGCCATTTTGTTTCTAACATTCAGTTCGACTTTAACTGCTTCGGAACCTTATAATAATATAACAGGATTTTATGGAGAGCGCTCTCCAGGACTTGCTGGAGCATTTACTGCTCTTTCGGATGATCCATCTGGGGCTTATTACAATCCTGCTGGACTTGCCTTCTCTTATAGAGATGGCTTTTCAATTTCCGCAAGTAATTTTAAAAACTCCCAACGTAAGTACATTAATATCGATACACCTGGTCAAGTATACCAGCAAACACAGCAAAGCTTTGATCCTAATTTTGTGGGAATATTAAAATCAATAGATAACTGGAAATTTGGTTTCTCCATAGTGAATGCCTATACACTCAACTATGATAGAACAGATCAGGTTAATCTACCTCTTATTTCTCCTACTATCAATCAGACAAGAAATACCATTAAAGAAAACAGTTCTCAAATGTTAATAGGTCCTAGTGGATCTTATCTTATTACTGATAGATTATCTTTTGGATTTACTTTGTATTACTTGCAAGATGTAAAGAATTCATCTAAAACACAATTCCAACAATTCTCCAATTCTTCTTATGTTATGCGGTCCTTAATTGATAATCGTATGACAACAGGACTTTTACCTATTATTGGATTCCAATATATGGCAACAGATAAGCTTTCATTGGGATTAAGCATGCGAAGAATTCTAGTTACAGGTGGCAATAGACTGTATAACGAAATTTATACAGATTCTCTGCGTGCTAGTGGCGCAAATGCAGTAGATTTTATTGAAGGAACCAACAATCAATTTAATTCTGTTGAATCTGGTGTAATAACAAATAGACCCAAACTAAATGCAGCCATTCCGGAGACTTCTGAAATAAGACTGGGAACTGCGATCTTTCCAAGTTCAAAGTTCTTAGCGTCCTTTGATATTATTTATACAACTGGATTCAAATCATTCAAAAACCAAGATGAAATTCAAATTTTTGGCAACCGAACAAATTATATCATTAATGACAAAGAAGTTAGAGAATTAACAAGGGTTTCCACTTTGAATTTTGCCACTGGAGCAGAATATTATATTGCTGATACATTTGCTATCTCTGGTGGAATTTTCACAAACCAAGCAAATACAAGGCCTATTTCTTGGACTGAATCAGCCATAGATTTAGGTTTGCAAAGTAATATAGGTAACCAATTGCAATTTCGAAATGGAAACAATTCATTAACTTATAAGATACCAAGAAGTGGCACCAATCCAAGATCTGAACACTCTGACAATAGAGGTATCAGTTTAGGTGTTTCCTGGGTTACATCAAAGTCTTCCATTTCACTAACTTACATTCGAGAGTTTGGTCGAGGAAATTCCAGGATTGATCCCAATTCTTTGTCCCAGACATTTGAATACAAATCAGAAATTCTTTATATTATGATTAGTTCAAGGAATTAAAATAATCTTATAAACCCTATCAAGCAGAACTGGCTTTCCTTAGTCTATCCCAGATAGTATCTGCATGTTCTCCATCTTTAGGCTCTTGGCAATAGATAATTTCAATATTAGCTTTATCACAATCTAACAAAAATTTATACAAAGACTTCATATACTCTAAATTATGGAATACAATTTTATCAAAATTAGAAATATCACTCATAGTAAATCCTATTCTAGCTATTTTAGGAATGGATTTATCCATAGAATTTTCAAGATGATTAGAAACAATGTAATGTTTGGATTGAATTGCTTGAACAGAAGGCAAAATTTTAGAAATAAATATTTTCCCATTAGGTGCATAGTGACGGTATTTCATACCTGGACTGATAATTTCTGAAGACTCATGGACTTTAACCTGAATACCAAGCCTTGTTTCTATCATTCTTCGGTCAATACTACCAGTCCTAAGTAAGCTTACTTTTCCTTGGCTCAGATCCAAAACGGTAGATTCCATACTATAGCTTGGCTCAGTAGCTTTCAAAAATCCATCAACCTTTCCAGAAAATTCTTCCAAGACGTCCTCCATTTTTGTATAGGAAGGCTTACCAGATGGATTAGCAGAAGGCGCAGCGATGGGACCAGATAGGGAAATTAATTTCCTAGCTTCAGCATGATCAGGTATTCTTACAGCAACAGTGCTTAGCCCACAGCTAAACAAAGAATCACTCTTTTTCTTTAAGACAAGAGTGAGCGGTCCTGGAGAAAATTCATCTAATAAGACTTTTGCGATAGCTGAAACTTCACAGTATTTTTCTATTTCTGATTTATCTGCAAAATGAACAATCAAAGGATTATCGGACGGTCGATTTTTAATGGAGTAGATTTTTAAACAAGCATCCGTATTGGTTGCCAAAGCTCCAATTCCATAAACTGTCTCAGTAGGAAAAATAACAATGCCCCCATTTTTGAGAATGGAGGCAAGTTTTTCGACAGATTCAGTAAACAAGGATGATTAATTATTCGTAAATAATATCTTCTTTCAATGGTTTAACACTAGGAACTTCTTGGGGTTTTGAAGTTGGAAGTTCGTTTACTGGAACAAGTTTGGAATTAGAATCCTTTGTCTCTTTTTTAACTTGAGGTAAAATTTTCTCCCCATCAATTGTAGAATCTGAGGGTAGTGTTTTATTTTTATCTAAATCTTTAGAAGGAGTCTCTGTTGCTTTAGCAATGGGTGCAACAGATTCCCGATTCGTAGAAAGATTGTTTTTAGTAGGCACACTCTTAACAGTCGTTAAAGTATTTAAAGGTATTTTCTTGGACTCTACTTGCTTTTCTATTTTTGAAGAAGATGAAAGATTGGTCTTTGAAACTTTTGGTTCTTTGTCCTTACTCGCTGCTGCATCCGCAATCACTGTTGGTTTTTCATCAGCGTATAAATCGGTAGCAAGAGGAACAGCTGGAAGTTTATTCGTTGCTAGCAATTCAAGATAATCATTGATTTCTGGATCATTATCTGAAATCAATTGCCAGAAAGAAAAACCTGCTAATCCATACTTTCGAAGTAGAGTCATCTTTTGTTCAAAGGCTTTACGATTCATGTAAAATGCAACACGATCACATCCAGCAGATTGGTACCAAAGAGTTGGATCTTCGTAGATTTTATTTTCATGAACCCATGAGAATTTACTTAGATTAGTCCAATTCGCTGTGCGATTGCCTTGGCTAAGTATGCTAGTAATGTCTGTTGGTTGGTGGATGATTGGATTCATAGCCTTAATTCTTTTGACATCAGAATAGTAAACTGACTTAGCAGAAACATTGCAATTCAAAGCCCAATCATAACCGTAGGTTGGTATCGCCATGTATAACTTTTCAGAAGGAACTCTTTTCTTAGCATATTTAATAATATCTTTCAACCAAACATTGGGAGCTTGAGGTCCAGGTCCTGGATTTCTATACTTTCTTGGATGAAGTTCATAAGCCATTACTTTCAAACGATCCACATGCTTGCCAAGAAATTCATAATCATGAGTCATAGGTCCACGCCAGTTTTCCTTGAAATCCACAAGAATATCATTTTTCAAACCCTTACATTTCGTAAGCTTCCCTTTAGGATTCGGAGTTTTTGGGTGAACAGCAACAGAAAGAAGTTTGTTTTTTTTCTTGAGTTCTTTAGAAAGCAGAACTATAAACTCTTCAAACTTTTCTTTCTTATCGCAACTCATTCCTTCATAGTCGATATCAATTCCATCGTAATCATAAGTCATTACTTCATTCACTATGATTTGAATATGCTTATCACGGATATCGCTACGCCCGTTCATTCCAATATTTTCTGAAATTTTCTCTTTAGGATTTTCCCAACGAAAAATTGTCGGTATAATTTTGACTTTAGGGTTTAAGCTTCGAAGCTCAGCAACTCTTTCTAGTTTTGACTTTGAACTCCACGAATGAGCAAGTTCTCCGTTGTTGGTCAAACCACCCTTCATAGAGTAGATAAAAGGATGAATTTCATCATAAAGATGTACAACCTTTTTCATTGCCTCGTAGTCAGAGAACCAAGTTGAAGATCGAATCCCACTTGCCTTGGAATCCTTGGATGAATCAGAATTAGAAGATTCCCCTTTGGGATCGCTAGAAAATAATTCTTCCAATACACTCTTAAAAGCAAATTTATCGGATTCTTCTTCCTTTGCAAGGGAAGTATCCGTTTCTGAATCACTCACGAGCTTGTTTTCTTCTTGGAATGCCTTAACAACACCATCTCCCATGGAAGCATGGTAGACTTGTTTGGGATTAGATTCTGCTTCTTCCCAATGGATAAGTCCTATACCCAAGTAAAAGGAAAGAAGACATAAAAATAACCATGAGCTAAAAATGAAATAGTACTTCCAAGAAACTTTTTCCTTAGAATTGGAATATTTGCCTTCCATTGGATTTTCTTCTGACATAAACCGTGCCTAATAATATCTTTTTATAAGTATCGAAAGATTTGTCTTAATTGAATAAAATAAAATCTGATTCTTTGATTTTTCTAGTTTTAATAATCGATCCGCCAGATAAAGTAAAAAATCATGCATCTCACCAAACCATATAAACTTTTCCTGATATTGAATAGTATCTTCCTTACTTTTCTCTTAATGGCAGAAGTAATTGGAAGTAAATTATTTACTTTTCTTGGATTTACTATGACCTTAGGTGTTATACCATTTCCTGTCACTTTTATAATCACAGATTTGTTAAATGAATACTTTGGAAGAAAAGGCGTTCGTCTAACCACTATCCTTGGAATGCTAATGGTTATAGTTGCCTACTTTCTTATACTTATAGGAATAGCAATCCCTGCCATGCCTGATTCTCCTGTTAACGACCAGGCTTTTGAAATGGTTTTTTTTAATTCTAGCTTAGTGATAATTGGATCAATAACCGCCTATGTTATTGGGCAAATGATAGATATTCAAGTTTTTCACTACCTGAGAATCAAAACCCAAGGGAAAAAGATCTGGCTGAGAGCTACAGGCTCAACTATTATTTCGCAACTTGTAGATTCCTTTGTGGTTATCTTTATTGCATTTGGTCAATATCTTGCTCTTGAAAAATTATTGAATATTTCCATGACGAATTTTGTATACAAGCTAGGTGTTGCAATTTTAATCACACCATTACTTTACTTGGCTCACAATTGGCTGGATACTTATTTAGGTGAGGAAGCTGATAATCTGAAGCGCAATGCAATGGACGGGAAGGAAAATTATGGCAACACCATCGAAGCTGGATGAAGACTTAGTATTTCCTCTCCCATTTTGGTTTCAAATTCATTGTCTTTGGAAATATATTATTGCTTTATTCAGTAATTCAAATTCCAAACAAAGTATTCGATATACTAAATCCATTTCAAATGATCCTATGGAAATGAACCAGACTACTCTTATCCTAGGTCACAGGGGCAGTAAAGGAACTCTACCTGAAAATTCCCTACAGGGCTTTAGAGAAGCAAGCACCAAATCCGATGGCTTTGAGCTAGACACGCAATTATGTAAATCGGGTGAGCTCATAGTTCTCCATGATTCTACTCTAGATCGAACAAGCACAGGCTCAGGTTTGGTATCTCAGTTTCGGTTAGAAGAACTTCTTAGGTTTACTTTGGATAATGGAGAAAGGATTCCCACCTTACTTGAAGTGATAGGTAATTTTTCAGGTAAAACACTCATTAATATTGAAATTAAGAAAGAATCTTCTCTCACCAAGACAAAAGCATCAGCACTTGCCTTGGCAGAATTGCTGAAAAATCAAGATTCTAATTCTATAATTATATCTTCATTCTCTCCACTTGCCCTTTATTTTGTCAAAAATTTCTTACCAAATATGAAAATTGCTCAGTTAATAGCTGATCCCCGAACCAGTAAATTAAAAGGACTTAAAGGTAAATTATTAGGATCCTATTTTTATGCAAAAGCTTTGCAAACAGACGGAATTGTTTGGGAAAAATCTTATTTACTAGATTTTCACAAGGACATTTACCAATTGAAAGCAAAAGGATACTCCGTTTTCATTTACACTTCCAATGAAGAAAAAGAATGGGAGTTCTTCTTAACTCATAAGATCAATGGAATCATTACTGACTTTCCTCAGAAAGCTAAAGAATTTATTGAGACTTACTATGACTCATCCAAGAATTCAAGGTAGGCCGTATCAATAGTAGAATGAGTGCTGAACTTATTGCAAAACCGATAAATACACCAAAGAAGACTGTTAAAGGTATTTCTGAAACCATCCCTGAGAATACCCCACCTAAATAATGTGCAATAGCATTGGAGAGAAACCAAATTCCCATCATCATTGATGTTAGATGAGTTGGTGCAAGCTCTGAAACCATAGATAAACCTACAGGTGAAAGACAGAGTTCTCCGAGCGTATTGAAAAGATAAGCCAATAATAAATAATGCATTCCAGCAAATCCGACAAGTGCGATTTGCCTTGCACCTAGTACCAAACAGGCGAAACCTAGACTTAGAAGAACTAATCCCAAGGCAAATTTAATGGGTTTATCGGGCTCCCTATTTCTTCGAGCAAGACTAGTCCACATTTTCGCAAATATAGGCGCAAAAATTAAGATAAATATAGGATTCACTGATTGAAACACAGAAGCAGGAATCATCCATTCACCTATGGATCTGTCTACATATCGATCAGCAAAAAGATTCATGGAAGAACCTGCCTGTTCGAAGGCTGCCCAAAAAAATATAGAGAAAAAAGAAAGAACAAGAATGGTCTTGATTCTGTTCCTTTCAATGGAACTTAATTTTATTCCAGAGATATCGGAAATAATTTTTTTCTCAGGTTTTATTCCTATATGACTTGGTAATAATTTCTGACCAAAGTAAAATACTAAAACTCCAATTCCCATGCCTATTCCAGCTGCACCAAAGCCGTAATGCCAATCCATTTTCTCACCTAAGCTACCACAGATGATGGGACCTAAAAATCCTCCTAGATTGATTCCCATATAAAAAATAGTATATCCGCTATCACGCATACTTTCATTTTTTTCGTAAAGAGAACCAACTAAACTGGACATATTGGGCTTAAAGAATCCATTTCCAACTACAAGAAGAAACAAGCCGAAGAAGAAGAATTCTATTTCTTCAAAGGCAAGGCTTAGATGACCAAAGCCCATCAGAACACCACCTATCAAAATAGATCTTCTGAGTCCTAAAAATCTATCAGATAGCCAGCCACCGATAATGGGCGTTAAATAAACAAGACCAGTGTAAGCGCCGTAAAGTTGACCTGCAGATCGATCACTAAATCCAAGAAACTTAACTGCATATAGAACCAGTAAGGCTCTCATACCATAGTAACTAAATCTTTCCCACATTTCTGTTAGGAAAAGAATTGGTAAGGCTTTTGGGTGAGAAGTATTCATTTTCCTTTAACTCGAGAAATCCAAATAGGTTCTTTGACCTTGTCTTCCAGATTTGCAAAGCGAGAAGCAACAAAAAGAAAATCACTCAATCGATTTATAAATATAATAGAACGAGCAGGAATGGATACATGTTCTTTTGCTTCAAAAACCATTCGTCTTTCTAATCTTCTACATACAGTTCTTGCTTGGTGGAGAAAACTAGCCGATTTACTTCCACCGGGAAGTACAAAATGTTTCAATGGTTCTAATTCATTTGTCCATTCATCCATTTTTCCTTCTAGGAAGCTAATGTCCGCTTCTTGAATGATGGGGATTAATTCCCCTGCATCATCAAGTTTGTGATAACCAGCGAGTTCAGAACCTAATTCAAATAAGAGATTCTGAACAAAAACAAGACTGTCACGCAAGGCTGATGCTGTATCCAAAAAGCTTATCGAAATACCAAGAACTGAATTCAGTTCGTCGGTCGTTCCATACAACTCAACTCTTGGATCGAATTTCTGAACTCTGCCGCCCATAGCCAAGGATGTTTCACCCGTATCACCAGTTTTAGTGTAAATTTTCATAATTTCTCAGATTTTATTGTATTTTGTAGTTGCCAAATTCTTTTTTTGCACTATTTATGAAAGCAGTAGGTCTTCCCATATCGATTATCGAAATCTGTAGGGACTGACTTTAATCTCATTTTACTTTTTTTTTGGACGGATCCAAAATTTTTACAAGGAAGTCGCTTATGAAAATCAACCATAATATTTCTGCACTCAGTGCCAATAGAGTTCTCAAAGAAACAAACAATGCTATGGACAAATCCTTGGAGAAACTCTCCACTGGGATGCGTATCAATAGACCAGGTGATGATGCTCCTAGTTTTGCAGTATCAGAAAGACTTAGGACTCAAATACGTGGTCTAGCCCAAGCAGAAAGAAATACCCAAGATGGACTTTCTTTCTTGCAAGTTACAGAAGGATCCCTAGACCAAGTTAATGGAATCCTTCAAAGGCTTAGAGAACTTTCTGTTCAGACAGCCAATGGTATTTATTCGTCGGAAGATCGTCAACTGGTTCAATTGGAAGTCTCGCAATTGATTGAAGAGGTCGATCGTATAGGTAAGACATCTGAATTCAATAGAATACGCCCTCTTGATGGAAGATTCTCTCGATCACTCAGTAGCCCCATGCTTCTACATGTAGGAGCAAACCAAGATGAGAAACTCTCGCTTTATATAGGAACTATGAATGCATCCTCACTCAAATTGATTGACGGTGCGAATAAATCGTCTCTCTCCACTCCAGATAAGGCAAATGCTTTAATTAGCTTAATTGATGATGCAATTGGGAGAGTTAACAAACAAAGAGCAGACCTAGGAGCTTATTACAATCGTTTAGAGTTAACTATAAATTCTCTATCAAACAACTATGTGAATATGGTTGCCTCGGAATCCAGAATCAGGGATGCTGATATGGCAGAAGAAGTTGTTGAATTTGTTCGAAACCAAGTTTTAACAAAATCGGGAACCGCGATGATAGCCCAAGCCAATAGTAGACCAGATCAAGTAGTTAAATTACTATCGGATCGATTTGGCTAGAGGGCATGTCTTCATTTTATAAAATTTTTACAGGAGAAGAAAATTGAAGAAAATTACATTAAGTTTATTATTAGCTGGTATGCTTGTTAGTAGCTGTTCAGAAAATGCAAAGAGATTATTGATTGCGACTGGTATAGGTTGTGGAACTGGTCTTGCTTTTGGTGCAGTTTATGATGAAATGCAAAGAGCTAAAGATGGAAAAGAAAGAAAAAAACTTGAAAACCAAGTGTTCAATGTTTTTAAAAAGAAAAAAGCACAAAACAACGGTAAGATCGTTGGTTTAGCTGCTGGTTGTGCAGCTGGTCTTGGAACTGGTCTTTATCTTAATATGATGAAAGAAGATATCAAACAAAACTTTGGTAAAGATGGAATTGAACTTGAGGACGTGAAAGACAGAAATGGTGATATTACCGCTCTTAAAGTTAAAATGGACGGTGACATTGCTTTCGAAAATGGTAAATCAGATCTTAAAGGAACAGGAAAGGCGAACATAGACAAACTATCTGAAGCTTTACTTGCTTACCCAGATACTAATCTTGCTGTAACTGGTCATGCCAACAAAACTGGATCTGAATCAGTAAACTTAAAACTTTCTGAATCAAGAGCCAAAGAAGTTGTTTCTATTATGTCTGACAATGGCGTAGAAAAAGCTAGAGTAACTTCCGTTAGAGGACTTGGTTCTGACCAACCACTTCCTGGTAAGTCTCCTGCTGATGGTGCGAACCGAAGAGTAGAAGTAGAAATTCTTCCAAAATCTTAATAAAAAAAAGAGATAGATGCTTAAAGCGTCTATCTCTTTTCTTCAAATTTTAACAATGTTATTTCAAAAAGATTTAACAATCTAATCTAAAAGAATCAGTTATCTAGAGTAAATTAAATTCTAAATTAAAAACCTAGATTTTGCAATCCACCCATTTCTTGGATCTTATCAGCTGAGCCTTTTTGAGCGGCTGTTAAAGCCTTAGAAACTGCTTCTGCTACATATTTTTCAATATTTTTCTTATCTTTTGATGAAATAAGAGTTTCTGAAATATCTAATTTCTTAATATTAAATTTACCATCCATAGTGCAGGTAACCTGCCCGCCTTTGGACTCACCATTAAAATCAACCAAGAGTAGTTCTTTCTCAAGATTCTTTACTTGAGAACGCATTCTTTTCATTTTTTTTAGATTTTCAAATTTTTCTTTGGCATTATTAAACATAAGTTCCTCTCAAATCCAATTTCAGATTTGCAAGTTAACTGTCAATCGAACCAATTAAAGCTAGGTTTTCGTTTATTAGAAAAATAATTCGTTTTCAAGAAATTTTGCCAACTCTATGTCACGCGTAGGGCAAGAATCCAATAAGATTCCATAATGATTTTTATCTGGAATTGAAATTGATTTAGAGAATGGAATCTTTCTTAGCATGGTTGTTAAACTTTTATCACTCACCAAGGGTTTTGTTCCCTTAAGAGTTGGTTTAAGTGCACGCATAATAAGAGTCTCTGCTAGAATATCCTGGTAAGGTAGATTCTTATTTTTCTTAATAATAGATAACCACTTAGAAAAATGAAAAAATATTTGCCTCAATAATCCTCTATTTGTGATGGAACCACCTAAACTTTGTAATTCGCTCTCTGCTACAAATTCTGGAATATTGCAATACCAGGAGTTACCTCTCTTAACAAGTTCATAGCTAAGAAGGTTTTCCAGATCTTTGGTCCACTGCTCCACAAGCTTGGACTCTTTAGCATGTTTCAAATAATCTTCTGGTGAGGTAAAACTTTTGCCTATTCTTTCTAAAGAAGCTCTTACCATTTGCAAGTTAGTCCATTTATTTTGCAAATCTGTAATTCCTGCTCCATCAATTAAGACTAATTTGTTGACAAGCCAGGGGAAATCCTTGGCAAAATACAAACCTATCCAAGCTCCTAGTGAATGACCTATTATTTGGAATTTATTTTCAGAGAATTTCTGCAAGGCTTTCTTTAAATCAAGAGAATGAGATTCAGCAGAATATGGGATCTCTTCTTTGCTGCTTCCACCCCGTCCTCGCAGATCATAAGTATATACCTTATGACCACGCTCTGCTAAAAATCTTGCTACTCTTTCGAAAGATAATAAATTCCCCGTTAGACCATGAATACAAATTATTGGAATCGGAAATAAAATATTTTTAGGACAAAATGATTTGAAGAAAAGCTTTCCATTATCTAGTTCAAGGGAAAACTTTTCTATTCGAATCTCATTCATCATCCATGAAACACTTTCTTAGGATTCATAATACTCTTTTTGTCAACAATAGATTTCATAGCTTGGAGTGCAGTAATACTTAACTTACCAAATTCTTTGGCATACCATTCTTTATGGTCCGTACCAATCCCATGGTGGTGGCTTGCGGCAGCTCCATGTTTAAAGAAAATATCTGATGCTAATTTCTTTAATCTAAACCATTGTTCTATAGGTTTCTTAGCATCCAGAGCGAAAATTACAGTGAAATAAAGAGAGGCTCCGTTCTCATAGGAATGCGATATATGACAAAGTGATTTTGCCTTTTTAAATTGACTTCTTACTTTAGTATGGAATTCGTCACGAATTTGCTCTAGCTTATCATAAGGCGCAGATGTTTCCATAGTATCAACACCAAATCCGTATTCCATAATATGATTTCTTAGAAAAGGCATATTGAATCGGTTTTTAATCCAATTCTTCCCTATAGAAGTTCCTGCATGAAAGCCCTTATGATTCGAGATAATTCCACGTAATTTTATCAACCTATGTTCTAGATCGGACTGCTCACCTTCCAAACCCAAAATTAAAACTGCTTTTTTATCTCTAAGTCCGTAGACATTCAAGACGAAATCTTGTATAGAATGTTTGATTCTTGAAAGTATTCCCTTAGATCCCAAGGTTCCAAGAGTTCCAAACAACCTTGCCTCTTCTTCATCCGAAAGACGTAGCATAGAGGTTGAAATACCTGATTGCTTAATCTCACGTATGCATTCTTTTCCTGCATGGAAATTCGGAAATAAGAAACCAGTATAATATCTCTTTTCGGGGATTTCATGAATACGAATTGTAACCTCTGAAATAATTCCGAGTAAACCCTCCGAACCAGATATAATTCTGTTCCAATCAGGTCCTGAAGAAGAAGAAGGATAATTTCCTGTTTGGATGATACCCGACGGAGTAATCAATTTAGCGGAGACTAAAAGATCTTCAATCTTCCCATAACGATTGGATTGCTGCCCTGCTGATCTTGCAGCAATCCAACCACCTAAGGTAGAATAAACAAAAGACTGAGGAAAATGCCCAAGAGTATAACCTTCTTTATTCAAAATCTTTTCTAAATGCGGGCCATAAATACCGGCTTGAAAAGTAGCGGTTCTATTGTTAGTATTTAGATCAATCAACTTTGAGTAACGTGTTAGGTCTAAGCTTAGAACCTTGGATTGACCTGCTGCCTTGGTAACTTCAAGACCACCAACAACCGAGGAACCTCCACCAAAAGGAATCACAACAATATTATTCTTATTACAATATTCTAAAACCTTGGTGATTTGTTTCTCTGAAACAGGATATGCAACTGCATCGACAAAACTTTTTAACAAATTAAAATTTAATCGAATTGTATCATAATAACTCCTACCTGCTGAATGGAGAATTCTTTGTCTATCAGAAGTCTGCAATAGATCTTCATCAAGAATCGATTCCAAAGTTGATATTTCCCTTGGACTGAGCTTCGATTTGGGAAGTGAAATTGCAGGCAGAGGGACTGAGGGAGTATACACATCTTTTCCAACATCCATTTCCTCTCTGAGAAAATGAATGATTTCTGGCATGAGATGGCTAGCATAAAAATCCTCCTGGTAGGAACCCCAACCATTCCAGCGTAGCTTGTCGCGAGAATAATCTAATTCGGAATTGAATTCATAGTATAGTTTTAACATTATAATGCGATAACCTCATTTGCTAGCTGGTCGAATGCTTCCCAAGGAACGGATTTCAATTGTAATTTTGCTCTTTTTTCAGATTTGGTTTTGATACTTTCACTTTTCGGTATGGGTGAAAGAGTTTTAAAGTCTTCTAAGGATCTTATGCGATTCAGCAAATCTGTATGTTTAATGGATTTGCCAAACATAGATGGTACAAAACAAACCTTATGTTCCTTATTTGTAATCTCTCTTGAATTCTTAATCTCATCTAACAAGAGATTCACAGCTCGGATCGCCCATTTACTTGGTGTTACTGGAACTAAAATTATATCGCAAGCAACTAAAGAGACAGTTAGCTCTGATCTCGCAGAACCTGGAGTATCAATTACAACGAAATCATAATCTTTATTTTCATTGAGTATAGTTCTGAGTTTTTTTAAAATAGAAAAATTTTGAAATACTCGTGTTGTTAGGTAAGCTAAATCTATTGTTCCAGGAATAATATCTGCAAATTTTCCTTTGTGTATTGAACTTGCAAAATCTGATTCTCCTGTTAGGAGTTTAAATATATTTCCTTTGTCAATATCTTCGGGGCTTGAATCTGGCAAAAAATAATCTGTCAAATCTGCTTGCATATCTAAATCTATGACAAGAGTTCTTCCCTTTCGGGATAGTGCTTCTGTAAGAAAGATAGAAGTTGTGGTTTTGGCAGATCCACCTTTGATATTAGATACTGTAATAATTTTCATGGCTTACTATCCCTAGATTTAGGATTGTAGAACGATTGTCAATTTTCTTTGTTTTTTTCTTGAATCAGTAATTAAGTCTCATTTATTGGAGTTTACAATGGCATTTGAAATCAAGTTTCGGATTTGGGACAAAACACAAAAGGAATTTATTTCCAAAGGCATAACAGTTACTCAACACGGCAAACTACTGAAATTCAACCAAGAAGTTACAAATCCTGAAAATTATAAACTTCTTGCATCCACGAATATGTTGGATAAATATGATAAAGAGATTTTCGAAGAAGATATTCTTGAACACACGGTAGCTCAAGCTGGAACTATCTCCCAATCAGTAGGTATCGTTCGATATGATGCGAAGAGAGCAGTTTTTTATTTAGATGATGCTAAGAAGCTACCACTTGCAGAACTTTTTTCCTTACGAAAATTGGGAAATCCATATGAGAATTCTGTTCTTTATGATCTTTATGTCAAAAAGCAAAGTTCCTAAAACTATTTGTTTATTCGTTTATTTCAAATAATTCTAATCTTCATAGTATTATCCTCAAGATTGGAAGCTATGCCCAATGAGCAATTATGGAAGTATTTAAATCTAACGGAAGAAAAATTTCTCAATAAGAATTTTGGACTCTTTTACTCTAACCAACCTATAGATTTCCACCAAGAAACTATAGCATACAGATTGCACTCCTTTTGTTATTATTTTATCAATCTAAAGTTTCCTAATTATATACAAGCCAATCATAGAAATGGAATGGAATCTTTAATTTGGAATCACTATTATTCCCAAGCTTATACTCTTAGAACGCAGAAACCTGAGTTCCATTGCATTTCTTCGGAATTCTTAAATAAAGATCGAATTCAAATTAGCTTTCAATTAAACGCAGACCAAGGTTTTGAAGCATACAAATGGGTAAGCTATTCAGACGGAAAAATTATTTCAGTGGGTATAGATGAATACCAAACAGGAAAACCAACAAGTATTGTAAAATATCATCCTAGTATACAAAATTGCATTCAATCCAAAACTAGAGATACAAATCGAAATGGAATACCTGACATATGGTATACTTACGAAAACTGTACACTAATCAGCCATAAAGAAGATTTTAATGAAAATGGAAATATAGAAAGAAAATGCAATTATGACCAAAATGGGAACATTACTTTTTGCGAGGGAATTGGTGAAAAGAATTTACAACTTGCCAAACAGTACGAAGAACAAGAAGACTGGATTGAGTCGATAAGATATTACTATCGATTGATAGAAGATTACAACTCTGAGTTTAAAGTAAAAAGTCGACACATCTGTGAACCAAATTATAAGATTTTGCAATTTCAGTACAATCTTTTAAATTATGCAGTTCTAGATGAACAGTACAATGAATTGAAATCAAATCCGTATTGTAAGAATGAACTAAAAAAATCACAAATTTTTATAGGAATTATCAATTTATATTCTTTAGGAAAATTATCCCTAGGAGTAGATCAACTAGAAGATGCAAATAAAAGTTATAAAGAAGAGAGAGGCTGGGATTCTATCGAAATTAATTTAGCTCTAAGTTACGGGTACTTAAATTTGAAACAATACCCTTCCTGCTTATCATCCTTGCAAAAGATTGCAGGTAGACCTTTTAATCAAAAAGGAAGGTTCTTCTACAATTATTATTTTGGTTCTTGCAAATTAGGAAATAAGCAATTCCAAGAAGCATTGCCTTCCTTTCGAATTGCCTTAGATTCTTCTAAAGATTCGAAAGAAAAAAGTATTGTCCTGTATAAATTAGGTCTTTTGTATCTCTCCTCGCCTAGCCACTATGATAAAATTTTAAGTGAAAAATACTTCCAGTCAGCCTTAAAATTAAATCCAGAATTACTTCCTGCTATAGAAAATTCACAAAAAGAACACAGGGATCTCCAAGAATTCTCAAATAAACCATAGAAATTACTTGTCATAAGGAATGGTTTGCATAGAATTTACAAACAATGAAACCATATACAACAATCAACCAAGCAATACAAAATTCCTTAGAACATTTTAAAAATACAAAATTATTCTTCGCTAAAACTTCGAATAAAGAATTCCAAGGTTCTACCTTAGGTGAAGTGTATACAAAAGCTGAGAATCTCGGATTAGCATTGATGGAACTCGGACTTCAGCCTCAGGATAAAGTGGGACTCATGGCAGATAATAGAGTTGAGTGGGCCATAGCTGATATGTCAGTTCTTATCAATGGAGCTGTGGATGTTCCTCGAGGTTCCGATTCAACAGCCCAAGAAATCCAATACATCTTAGAACACAGTGAGAGTAAGATTTGCTTCGTAGAACATGAAAAACTATTTCAATCCCTAAGTTCCATACGATCCAAGACTCAAGTCACAACATGGATCATCCTAGATCCAAGCTATAAACCAAAGGAAGAGAATGTTTTTAATATTAGCGACTTAATTTTAAAAGGCGAGTCTCTTAGAAAAGAAAATCTTTCTAAATTGCATTCGAGAATGAATTCAACTAAACCTGATGATTTATTTACCATCATCTATACTTCTGGAACAACTGGACTACCTAAAGGTGTAATGCTTACCCACCAAAACATGGTTTATAATATGACTGAGGTTCCTGGAATGGTAGGTCTAAAAGAAAAAGACCGAGCGCTCTCCATACTTCCTGTATGGCATATTTTTGAAAGAGCGATTGATTATTCTATGATGGTTGCAGGTTGTGCAATTTATTATACAAATATTCGAGATCTCAGAGACGACTTCCAGAAAGTTAAACCTACCTTCATGGCATCTGCACCAAGACTTTGGGAAAATCTCTATATGGGTATCAAGCAAAAAGTAGATAAATCTTCCGATATTCAGAAAAAGATTTTTGAGACAGCATATGAAATTTGTAAAGCCTGGAAAGATGGTGTAGATTATTTAGCAGGCAATAGACTCTTGCAAGTGGAAGAAGATCTTATTTCTAAAGGTAAGAACACCGCGATATCTTTGGCAAATTCAATCAATTTATTTATCCCTTCCCAAATTGCTGATAAGATAGTTTTTAAAAAAATCCGAGACGTACTAGGCGGTGAATTGCGAGGAACCATCTCAGGAGGAGGAGCACTTCCTTCTCATGTTGATGAATTTTTTAATGTTATAGGAATTCCGGTTTATGAAGGCTATGGTATGACAGAATGCGCACCTATTATTGCAGTAAGAACTGTAGGAAGAGTAATCCAAGGCTCTGTAGGTTTTCCACCTAAAGGAACTGATGTTCAGATCTTAGATGACAAGGGCAATTCTGTTTCCAAAGGTAAGATGGGAGTCATCCATGCAAGAGGCCCTCAAGTTATGAAGGGTTACTACAAAAATCCAGAGGCAACTTCTAAGGCATTGAATAATGGTTGGATGAATACCGGAGATTTAGGCTTTTTCTCAACCAATGGAACACTTTCCGTTCGAGGAAGAGTAAAGGATACCATTGTTCTGCTAGGTGGTGAAAACATTGAACCAGTTCCTATCGAAAATATTATCACTGAACACCCATACATCAATCAGATAATCGTTGTTGGACAAGACCAAAAGAATTTAACAGCTCTTATCTGGCCTGATTATGCAAGAATGATAGAAGCCGGTCTCAAAGTAAAAGAAGGAGAAGATTTGAATTCCAATAAAGAACTTAGAACAGAATTCATGAATATAATCAAGAAATCGGTTTCTTCTGAAAATGGTTTTAAATCTTTTGAGAAAATAGCTGACTTCCGATTCCTACCTAAGGCATTAGAAGTGGGAGATGAACTTACAAATTTATTCAAGATGAAAAGAAACGTAATCATGGATAAATATGATAAACTCATCAAATCTATGTATTGATTTTTTATTGAACAGAATTTAGTCAGTATTTATAGCATTTAGAAAATTTCCCTAGATGCTATAAAAATCATCATAATTTGATTCAGATAACAAAGATAATGGGTAAATGATTGAATAAATTATTCAATACATCTATATTGTATTTATTTATAAATCTATTTTTATCTTCATGTTTGACATTAACTTTAAATTATGAAACATATCCTAAAGAAATAAAAGCTATATTCTCTTTAAATGAAATTAGCAGAATTGATAAAATACGTGCAAAAAATATATCCGCATATTATACAAATATAAATGAAACAGAAGAAGTATTTCATTTAACGTTCGATAGCAAAGATTCTAATTTTATTTATGCGGACTGTCTTTCATATAAAGATAGAAATCTTGTCTACTGCGATCCGATTGATGACTCTACTGAAAATATACATTTCATTAAGGATGAAGATTTTTATATTTTAAAGAAAAAAGGTTTTGTTTTCTTCAATCAAAAAATAGCATTCATAAATGATTCAATAAAACAAAATTCTATTTATTTTGATGATAGATTACCAAAATCTATAAGTGTCTCTTCTGACGGACTTTCTAGATTAATAACATATCATAAAGCTAGAGCAGACTTAAATGATATTTGTTATTATCAAAAGTATAATTCAGAAAGGAATATTTTTTTTCCTATTGGAGATTGCAATAAAGCACCGAAATCAATTAAATAAACGGACGTAAAATTGAAAAACCAAATCCTCTTCTATATATTCTTTATCCTCCAGCTGTATTAATAGACATTATAACTTTTCCAATTCAAATATTTATTTTCAATTTTGGTAAAACAGCCTTAGGCTAAAATAATATTAGTATATTAATATATAAATATAGTCGCTTTTATCGATATAACTGATAGAACTAATTTTGACGAATTTTTTTTAAGGTTTAATTTTTATCTAATTTGTCGTTTAAGACTTCTGAAACAGTTACAAATTGGTAACCCTTTTTCTGCATGGTTTCGATAAACTCTGGAAGTATATCTATGAGTTTATCAAATTTCCTAGGACTTCCTAAGTGCATAAGTAAGATTGCACCATTCATGCCATTTTTATCTCGGTTCTCCCATTTATATAAAAAGTCTAAGGTTTCCCTTCCCGTTTTATACAATGGATTTTTTACTACTTGTGGCTTTCCTTTTTCATTATAGCGAGTTAGAAATTGTTTATAAATATAATCTGGTAGATCTAAGGAACCAACAGCATTCTTAGACCACATAATATGATTTTCATATCCAATTGAAGCATGTGAATTCAGAATTAATGAGTTAACAGCTCCATAGGGAAGTCTGTAAAATTTTTTTAATTTTTTATTTGTGAGATCTTCAAATTTTAATTCTACTCGAAATAACTCTTCCGCCATTCTCTCTAAAGTCAATACATCTTTAGAAAGATATTCCAATACACGCCTCTTCTTATAAGAAGTTTCATGTATACTTCTTACATAATTGTAATGACTCCAGGTATGGTTTCCAAATTCAACATTTTCTGATTTCGCCATAGATTTTATGAATTTTAAGTTGGAACTTAAGAAAAAGGATCCCGAAGCATCTTGAGCCCTTTCATTAGAAAGAAAGATAGTTACCCGAATTCCGTATTTTTTTATTAGATTCTCTACATTTTTTAATTCGTCACCAGAAGCCAAATCAAAGGTCAAAGCTATTTCTGGAAAATTTTCATTTCCTCTAGAAATATTTTTACCCTTATAATCCTTGGATGCTGCTTCCATGATTTTTAAATTTTTAAGAACCTTACGATCCAGTGAATCCGTAAAAACATTTTCGGAATCATCTAAACTTTCACGGATTTTTAATGATTCTTCTTCTCTTAACTGTTCCGCATACATAAGCGAGTTTAAACTAGATTCTAAGTCATCGATTGTATTTTGCTTTAGAGCTAAGTCTTCTTCCACTTTATTCAGAGAAAATTTTAAATACAATAAATAGATTCCTATACTTAAGAGAAAGATTACAACTGCAGCGATAGTGATTCTAAGAACTAAAGTTTTTATTTTGTCTCGAAGCTGAGCATCCCTAGAAATATCTTTCGAAAGTTCATTGACGATGTCTTGGACTTCTTGCTCTTCCAAAGGAACCTCAGTTAAGTTACAAGTTTAATAAACTTGCCTTTCTTTCCTTGCCGAATCGTATATTCATTTCCTTTTTCTAAAGAAAATGCCTCATCAGATATTTTTTCATCATTCACGTAGATTCCACCATTTTTAATTAAACGTCTTCCTTCAGAGACAGAAGCGGTGAATTCAAATTTGTTTAAGAGAAAGGCAAGTTGTGGATTCTTTTCTGCAAAATACTCTGGTCCGACTTGAACTTTCTGAATATCATCAGGAATAGATCTATTTTTGGGATCATGGATTCGATTCCATTCATCAATTGCACTGCGATTTTCCTCTTTAGGATGAAGTTGATCCATGATTGCAAGAGCCATTTCCGTTTTTACAATTTTTGGATGAATGTTACCTGATTTCATACCAGATTTCCAGGATTCAATTTGGGTCATGGCTACATCTGTCAATAACTCAAAATAATTCCACATCAAGTCATCGCTGATAGACATTAACTTTCCATACATATCAATTGGTGATTCGGATATTCCTACATAATTACCAAGGGATTTGGACATCTTCTTCTCACCATCTAGTCCAACTAACAAAGGTAATGTAATTACACATTGGGCTTCCTTGCCGTAATCTCGTTGTAATTCACGACCCACAAGAAGATTGAATTTCTGGTCGGTTCCACCAATTTCTACATCTGATTCCATTACTACAGAATCATAGCCTTGGAAAAGTGGATACATGAACTCAACCAATGAAATGGGATTACCTGATTTGTATCTCTTACTAAAATCGTCTCTTTCCAAAAGTCTTGCAACAGTGTATTTTGCAGTTAAGCCTAACACTTCTTCTACCTTCATAGGTAGACACCACTCTGAGTTAAATACGATCTTTGTTTTTTTAGAATCTAGGATTTTGAAGACTTGATCTTGGTAGGTCTTAGAGTTCTCTAAGACTTCTTCTTTGGTAAGTTGTTTTCTTGTTTCAGATTTACCAGTTGGATCACCTATCATACCAGTAAAATCACCTAACAAAAAATGGATACTGTGACCAAGATCCTGAAAATGCTTGAGCTTTCGCAAAAGTACGAAATGACCCAAATGTAAATCTGGAGCTGTTGGATCAAATCCAGCTTTTATGTTTAATACTTTCTTCTTTGTTAACTTCGAAGTGAGCTCAGCCTCGCTAATAAGGTCGACTGTTCCCCTCCGAATGATTTCAAGTTGGGATGCAATTTCTTCTGTCACTATTAATCAATATAATCCTTAAGTCGTTTTGACCTAGATGGATGTCTAAGTCTTCTAAGCGCTTTAGCTTCAATTTGTCGAATTCGTTCTCTTGTAACTTTGAATTGGTAACCAACTTCTTCTAGGGTCTGAGCATATCCATCATCCAAGCCAAATCTCATACGGATTACTTTCTGTTCTCTAGCAGGAAGAGTCTGAAGAACTTGTCGAATTTGTTCTGCAAGGATTTTGGAAGCTGCATGATTAACAGGAGTCTGAACATCTTTGTCTTCTATGAAATCTCCCAGTTCAGAGTCTTCTTCTGAACCAACTGGAATTTCTAAGGAGATTGGTTCTCTGGCAACATTTTTCACAGCCTTAACTTTTGCAACAGGCCAGCCAAGTCTTTCAGCTATTTCATCATTCGATGGATCTCTACCAAATTCTTGTACAAAAAGTCTAGTTTCCCGAATGACTTTGTTTACTTGTTCTATCATGTGAACAGGAACTCGAATGGTTCTAGCTTGATCTGAGATAGCACGAGTTATAGCTTGTCTTATCCACCAAGTAGCATAAGTTGAAAACTTGTATCCCTTCTTATACTCAAATTTATCTACAGCCTTGATCAGTCCTATATTCCCTTCTTGGATCAAATCAAAGAAATGCATTCCACGGTTTGCATAACGCTTAGCTATAGAAACTACAAGCCTTAGGTTCGCACGAACCAATTCTTTTTTGGCTTGTGAGATTTCCCTCTCACCCTTGATGATCTTCTCGCCCCATTCCTTGATTTCGAATACTGGCGATCCAGCTTCTTGTTCCATACGGCGAAGCTTTCTTTCATTATTTCGGATGTCTTTGATTACTTCACGAACTTCATCAATATCAACACCCATCATCTTTTCAATTTCATCAAGATTTTCATTCTTCTCTATGAAACGATTGAAGGCTTTGATTTCTTTGACATCATGTCCGTATTTCGCTTTAATTTTTAAGAAATGTTTCTCAATTTCCTTGATACGAAATACCATAGATTTAATCTTTTGAGAAATTTTTTGGATTTCTTTTTGTGATACACCAATATTCCGGATTGCTTCATCAATTTTATTGGATGAATTATCAATTTTTTCTTTTAACTCACGATATTTCTTACTATTTTCAGAGTATTTGCGAATTCGATTCGTTGCTTCATTGAATACTTTCTCATCTTGTTGGATGATATCCATATTATCAAAGAAGTTTTTCTCAAGCTTTTCAGCCTCATCTTGATTAAGTGCATACAATTTGTCCACTTTAACCAATTCATAGACACGAATTTTTTTGCTTTTGATTTTAGGAATAAGTTTAGCAAAGTTTTGGCGAAGAATGCTAGAACTAAGAATAGTTTCTTCAATGATCTTCTCGCCTTTTTCAATTCTCTTAGCAAGAAATACTTCAGTCTCACCAGAAATAAGACTCACCTTACCAATTTCTTTCAGGTAAAGTCGGATAGGATCTTCAGATCCTCCGCCAGCTGCATCTTTTTTCTTTTTAGCAGCTTTTTCTTCTTTTTCCTTTTTATCTTCTTTATCTTTAACTTTTATTTCTTTAAGCTTTTCAGGTTTTTCTATCTTCTCAGGTCGTGCAAGTTGTACAGCTTCTTCAACAGCTTCCTTAGTATAATCTTCGACTACCTCGATTCCGAGTTCATGTAACAATGTAAAGACGTCATCTATCTTTTCCGAATTAAGGATCTTGTCAGGTAAGATTTCATTAATCTCATCATAACTTACTTCTCGATTAGCCTTGCCTAAAGCGATAATTTTCTGAACTTCAGGCATTTCTTGTAAATTTTCTATCATTCCAAATCCTCTTTGTCTATAACATCTAATCTAACGAGCAACCTTCACACCTTTTCGTTGTGAAGCATTGATTTGTTCGATCTTATCCTTATGAAATTTAATCCAAGATATGCGATCGAATTCATCCTTGGATGCTGTCTTATCCAGCAAATAGCGATCTAATTCTGATTGGTGGTAGTATCTTTTCTGATACTGCAACAACCCTTCGAAAACTTCAAATTGGTCATCCAATCCACCTACTTCTTCTTGCATGAGAAAAGGTGCATACATTTCGCGAATTTCTTCAGGGATAGAATCCGTTGAAAGAAATTCTGCAGGAACTATAGTCTCGCCCATATGAAACTGAGTATAAAGCCATTCCCAAACAACAACTGAGGAATCCTCCAAGAACTCTAATCCATCTACCTCATCCGAGTATCGAAATAAATCAGGATGAGAAACTAACTTGGCAAGCAAGGTCCTTTCACACTCAATCGCACCCTTGGTAATTGGACGATTGACAACTACCTTACGAATTGCCTTATCTTTATTATCGGAAATTTGAACTGCAAACTGTTCTGTGTTGGCTGTAAAATCTTTCCATAAAGCAGAAACAGAAAGCCCTAATTTCTTGGCTGCCTCGCCTATGAATAACTGTTGGTCTGTAACTTTTTCCCATTTTTTGACAAAAACAAACAAGGATTCTATAGCTGCCTTCTTTTCTTCGGGGCTTGAGCTTTGTGTCTTACCCAGAATTGCATCTTCTATTAGAAAAAGCCAAGCGCTTAATGATTCGTCTAAGCTTGTCCTAAGTTCGGATCGATTCACTTTTCGGGAAAAGTCAAAAGGATCCTCTCCTGGCTTCATAGTCACTACCGAAGCAGAACATCCTTCCTTAAGTAATATTTCTGAGGCACGTAAGGCACCCTTGGTTCCAGCCCCATCTCCATCCATGACAAGGGTTATGGAATCAGCTAAATTCTTTAGGATCTTAGCTTGGTTTTCTGTAAAACTAGTGCCCAGAGGAGCGATGACATTTCTGACACCTCTAGTATAAAGACCTATAGCATCCATCACACCTTCAACAATAAATACTTTTCTCGTATTTCGGATTTCTTCTTGGGCAAGGAAAAGATTATAAATCTGACGACCTTTGTCATAAACAAGTGAATTGGGGCTATTGATGTACTTTGCTTCTTGAAAATCAGAATCTGTAGCAAGTGTTCTTCCTGAGTAACCAACGATTCGACCAGAGGCATCTTTGATGGGAAACATAACACGGTTTCTATAGAAGTCGTATACATTGCCCTTCTCATTCTTCTTTAGAATTCCAAGTTCTATGGCAAGTTCTTCTTCGTAAGCAGAATGCAAGAGGTTCGTTTTCAAATTTTGAAAACCATCGGGTGCAAAACCAATATCAAACAATTCAATTTCTTCAGGACTAAGACCTCTGCCCTCTAGATAATTTCGTGCATTTTGTCCAATTGCATCCTTAAGACATTTCTTAAAGTACTCAGTTACTTTCTGATTCAGACGATAGGCTTCATCTTTACGTTTAGCCTTTTCTGTGTCTTGAGCAGATTTACCTAAATGAAGTGGAATTCCTGAAAATTCAGAGAGAATCTCCATGGATCTAACAAAATCTACACGATGGTAATCCATGACAAATTTGAAAAGGTCGCCTGATGCCTTGCATCCGAAACAATGGTAGTAGCCACCTTGCGGATGAACATGAAAGGAAGGAGTTTTTTCTTTATGAAAGGGGCATAGACCAGTAAAACTCTTACCAGCCTTCTTCAAAGGAACGAAGCGTGTTATATAAGATTCGATGGGTATTTCCCTTCGAACTTTATCCTTAAACTCAGTTCCTGACATTATTAACCTAATGCCTGTAAAGCTTTCTTGACAGCTTCCGATACTTTGGAGCCGTCGATATTTTGTCCTTTAAAATTTTGCATAACCTTCCCCATCACCTTACCAGCGTCAGAAGGTCCCTGAGCAGAAAGTATTTTTATAGCGTCTTGGATAGCGGCTTCTATTGTTTCAATAGCAACTTCGTTGGGAAGATACAATTCTATGATTGTAGCTTCTTCTAGTTCTTTGCGGGCCAGATCTTCTCTACCCGCTCTCTTGTATTCTGAGGCTGATTCCTTTCTTTGGGAAAGATTTTTCTTGAGCAGTTGGATCATAATTGGATCTGAGAGTTCCTTGGCTCCACTTTTCGTAAGCTCGTATTGGATTTCAGATTTTAATAGTCTAAGCGTAGAAAGATTAGGCTCTTTTTTGGATTTAAAAGCCTCTTTCATATCGTTGTAGATGGTTTCCTGGATCGTTGGCATGGTGTTGTAAGGCCGTCTCCTGGAAGGAACGTTAGTTTTTCGTTAGATTCGCGGAATTAGGCTTTGTCTTTTTTAGCGAAGAGTCTTCTTTTTTTGTCTCTTTTTCTTTTCGCTGCTTCAATCGCTTTTTTCTTGATAACGCTAGGTTTTTCGAAGTATTCTCGTCTTTTGATTTCACTCATAATACCAGCATTGGCACAATCTCTCTTAAATCTTCTTAAAGCTGCCTCAATAGACTCGCCTTCTTTAATTACTATTCCTACCATAAATGGGGACCTATCTCCTAAATTCCGTGAATAACCTATATTTTTAGGTCAAGTTTATTTGTCAAGTAAGCCGAAAACTTCGCCAAGCTCAATTTCTATCAAGAACGAGCTCAGTCCAAACTTGCTTAAGATCACTTTCGGAGGTCACTTCTCGAAAACGCATGCGATAATCGATGATAAGATGATGAACTTGGATAAAAACATCCTCGAAACGCTCCAATACGATCTGAGAAGTGCAGCGCGGGGAAAAAGTAAAAATCGACCTAGAACTTACATGAATAAAAGAATCATCTTTCTTAAGATGGGATTGAAGGAGAGTATGAACTGATTTTAGGATTTCAAAGGACTTTTGCATACCCATGCTCTCGAAGTATTTATTTAAATCTTGGATATAAAAATGTGTAAGTACACCAGTCCCTGATTCAATCAATTCATTCTGAACATGTCGCAAAAAACGCTCTGATATATCCGTAAACAATGGCTCATATATATTCTTCTTACCACCAAGAGAAAATCCTAGACTTTCTATCAATTGAACCATCTCTTTCCATTTCTCGTCGGGGATTTCAGCACCTTGGGCAATTACAAAAATAAAAATAAGCTTAGAATTGTGTACAGTATGTAGAGAAGAAAATATTTCAAATTTCTTGCCAGCTGCTTCAAAGCTACCTGTTGGAATTCTCTTGAATGGGGTATATTCTCGGAATGCCTTATGTTTCCATTTCTCTAGTTTAGCATTGATTTTGGAGGGGTTTAGGAGTCTGTAGCCTGATTCATAAAGTATGCTATCTTGGTAGAGTATAGATTGAAAGATACCTAATTCCGCTGCCTTAATTGCAATGGCTTTCCCAAAGAAATCCCAACTTTCATTATCCCAAGCTTCCACAACTTTAAAATGAGGATCCAATTGTCCCATTTCTTGAGTCAATTCATCGCAGATGTCTAAGAATTCCTTTTTCAATTGAAGCATACTTGTTTTAAGATTTTCCTTTACCGAGAAGGTTTTTTCATTATTTTGGTATTACGTTCTATGATGCAAGTAAAACCCCAAGACAACCTTATTTCTTTATCGCAATTTCTGATTGAAGAGCAGCTTAAACTTCCTTATGCCACAGGAGGCTTTACTGCACTTATGAGTCATTTGGTCTATGCTGCCAAAGTTGTTACTCGAGAAGTTAGAAAAGCTGGACTCTTAGATAACATTCTCGGTAGCAATAGCACACAAAATGTACAAGGCGAGACCCAGATGAAGCTGGATGAATATGCAGATCGTATTTTCACAAATGCACTTTCTATCTGTGGACATCTTTGTGTGATGGCTTCTGAGGAACAAGAAGACCTGATTCATATACCCGAAGGTTATAAATGTGGTAAGTATACCATAGCTATAGATCCTTTAGATGGCTCATCCAATATTGATTCCAATGTTTCTATAGGAACGATTTTTTCTATTCACCGCCGCCAGGATATTGAAGCAAAAACTCCAGGTACCAAGGAAGACCTTTTGCAACCAGGACACAAACAAAGATGTGCAGGTTACATTATATACGGATCTTCAACCATGTTAGTTCTCTCGACTGGCAATGGTGTTGTTGGATTTACCTTAGATCCTTCTTGTGGAGAATTCCTTCTTTCTCATCCGAATATGAAGATGCCTGAATCAGGCAGTATTTATTCTGTTAATGAAGGGAATTACAACTACTGGTCCCCTGAATTCCAAAACTATATCAAACATATCAAATCCATAGAAGATGATAAGCCAAGATCTGCTCGCTATATCGGCTCTCTAGTCGCAGACTTCCACCGCAACCTCTTGAAAGGCGGAATCTTCCTTTACCCAAATGACACAAAGTCGAATAAATTCCCCAATGGAAAATTGCGACTGCTTTATGAATCTGCTCCTATGGCATTTATAGCTGAACAAGCAGGGGGAATGGCAGTCACTATCAAAGGAGAACGCATCCTAGATCTTCATCCTAAGGAATTGCATGAACGATCTACCTTGATTGTTGGCTCTAAGAAAGATGTGGAGCAATTTTTAAATTTCATTTAGCGTACGATTTCAATTCAAAATTTAATAGAAAGAATCGCGTATAAGATGCACGGTTCTTTCTCTGTTGTTTTGCAGATGAAGCACAAGCAAATTTGATTTTCTTTTGACGATAAATCTTTAAGAATTTCCAACAAACATTTTCTTCTTTTTTCTAATAAATTTTTTATTTATGGATACAAAGTTTAGAAATAAAAACTTTCCGTATCTTAATAAAAGCCAATTTCTATTGACAAAAATCTACTTTTTGCGAAAAAACAGTTAATAACGATTATTGCCCGAGGTCTTTCGATGTACATCTCATATATGGTTAAAGAATTCAAGAATTTATTTACTGTTCTAATCGTTTCAATTTTAATCCTCCAATGCAATGCAGCCAACGAAGCAGCGGACAGATTGTTGTTTGGAGTCACAGAGGCATTTGGCGGAACTCGGGAGGAAATTTCAGCCTCTACTACTTCAAGTTGTTCAACTTCAATTACTGTTTCTACGAAAGAAGTAAGCATTCTAGAAGATGGAGATGTAAACTCAGTATTCAATGCAGCCTCTGATAATTTTTTAACAGATACTGACGTAGATAATTCTGGAATCTATGCTGGCGCAGCTTGGGGCTATCGATCTTTCCAAAGTTGCATCTATCTTCCTACCGCATTTACGGGAAGTGTTGAAATTCCAGTGGCACTTACCAATCCTTATGATACAAGGATGACTATTTCCCATATTCCATACATTGCAAATGTTGCTCAAGTTGCTTCTTCTCCATTTCCTACTCTCCTTACTTTCACAGCATCAGGGACCAACAGTCGACAATGCTTTACATTTACTAGAGTCATTGATGCTATTCGTAATCCTGTAGTTAGCCCAGCCACTATCAAATTTGACAAAGCAATCATGAAGAATGCTTCCAATGAAACTGTAACAGGCGCTTATACAGGAGAAGATCCTTGTGATATAACTGCAACTTTGGAAGATGACGAAGGTCCTGGGATTCGGGTATCGAATATAAACCAAATCATGGAAGAACCAGGAATAGCTACACCTAACAGCGGGACATTTCGAGTTGTACTTAGAACTGCTCCAACATCGAACGTAACCATAGGACTCAATGATACCTTCGATCCTATCAATGCAAATAACCGTGAAGGAAATGCCACACCCACATCCTTAACATTTACAACAGCCAATTGGAATACATTTCAAACTGTAACTGTTAACTCGAATGATGATCTGGAAGTGGATGGGCTGAAGATCTATGCAATAAGAACGAATCCTGCTGTAAGTAGCGATCCTGATTACAATGGACTAAAGCCGAGGGATGTGGTAATCTACAACCGGGACCAAAGTGTTCCAGGTTATGCCTATGAACGATTCGATGCAACCACAGGAACTACAGCAGCGGCGGGTGGAACGATAACAGGATTTGCAACAGATGAATCCAATCGTATGGTATCCACTTACGCAACCTATAGGTTGAAGCTTCGATCCAAACCTACTGGCAATGTTACTCTTAATTTAAGTACTAACTGTGGAACAAAATGCCAATTGGTTACCACAAGTCTAACATTTACTCCATCCGATTGGAATACCTACCAAGAAATTCGGGTCGAAGGTCGAAGTGATGGTGCTAACACAGGAAATGTAGATTACAACGTCACCTTTACCGTAACATCCACAGATACTACGTACAGCACAACAGTTGCTAGACCTGTTTTCTCTATACGATCTTGTGACAATGATGTAGCTAGATTGATTCAGCCTTGTAATTTTTCTGGTTCTCCCTTGGGAACCAGTGGAAGTAGACTATCTGGCGCTGAACCATCTGCGAATACCCAAATCTGGATGATCTCACAGAATAGCCCAGCAAGCACAACAACTGTAGGTTTATCAAGCTCAGATACAACCGAAGGGACAGTTCCTGGAAATGTAACAATTGACAACACGAATTACAATCGAATGGATACGGCAGGTTCCAATAGAATAGTTCTTTCACATGCGGATGATGCTATCGTGGATGGTACAGTTGATTGGACAGTGATCACAGCTACATCTTCTGGGGGAATATCCTATGATCCTATTGATGTTTTTGCAGCAACTACGGACAATGAAAATTACTATTATGTAAGAGTTACTGGAAATACCAGTGAAGATACAACAACCACCGCTACGATTGATGTATGCCTTGGTGCTAACAACCCTTCCAATCCAGTCACTCTGAATCTGGCTTGTACAGTAGCAGGTGATGAGTGTGGAAACCTCTCCACGGCAAGTATAGTATTTCCTGTAAATAGCCAAGTTGATATTGCAAATGCAAGCAATACAGGTTGCTCTAGTGACGCCAAGAAACAATCCTTTACTGTAACAGGTGCGGATGATACCTTCGCCGATGGAACCCAGATATTTACCGTTACTATGACCAAATCTACAACAGAACCTAACTATGCCGCTGCACCAGCCACAGTTTCTTCTGGAAACATTAACAATTTAGACAATGAACCTGCAGGAAAGAGAGTATTTGTAACCTCAACTTCTTTCAATGGAGAAATGACAGCTCAAGGAGTATTAGGAGCAGACAGCAATTGCAATAGCAATAAGCCTGGTGGAGTGACAGGAACATATAAGGCTTTAATTGTAAGTAATGGAACAAATCCCGACGTATTAAACAATAGACCGTCTGTTACAGGATCGGTAGTAATCCAGCCGAATCTTCATTACTACCGATGCACGGGATCCACTTATGCAAATTGCAGTGATGAAAACGGAAGACTCTTTATAGCAGATGGTGCAGGCAGTTTCAATCCTCTCGGTATGGTTAGAGATTTTTCAAGTACCCTTGCAGATGAATTCTGGACGGGAATGGCAACAAATCTTTCTCCTACTACACAACCTAGCACTCCTGCTTGTGCGGCAACTACCTACCGTCACAATTGTCATGGATTCACCTATAGAAATTGCCCAGATAACCCCAACCCTTCTTTCTATGGTCAGATCTGGAAGAACAATGGAAGCGGATCTATTACAAGTTCTGAAGCAGTTTGCACTGATTCCAAGAAGTTGATATGTGTGGAGCAATAGGTAAATTATAATGATTGAGCAATTTAAATTAAAATACTACAACCCAGGAACAAAATGAACTATAATCTTACCAAAGGAGCCCTGTTTGCTGCAGCATTGCTTGGAATATTTTCACAAGCTCCCCTACTCGCCCTCGATTGGGCAGAGATAGAACAGACAGAAACTTGGCAGAAGATCTGTGGCTGTAAGGTGGCAAAATCAGCCAAACAAATGGCTTCTCGTGAAGAAGCGCTAGGTTCTCTCCAAGAAGGAAAATTAGAAGAACTTGGAACAGAAGATTACATGGAGAAAATGTATAAGGGTGTAAAGAGAGATTTTGAATATTCTGGTACAGAATTTCAACAAGTTTCGGATGGTCTGGAGGCACAGGGTGTTTCCTTAAAGCGAATTGAAGATGAGAATAAACGCCTAAGAGAAATCCTACTTTCTATAGATGGCGATGTCTCCTTCCCTACTGGTAAATCTGCTTTAACTCCCAAGGCTAAGGATCTTCTTGCCAAAATTGCAGCAGCAATGGCAGCTTACCCAGAAACCAAGGCAAAGGTTGGTGGTCACACAGATAGTGTGGGAGCATTCCAATTGAATCTTCGTTTATCCAAGGCTAGAGCCGTTTCTGTAAAAGATGAGATGGTTAAAGTAGGAAATATAGCTGAATCAAGATTTACAGAAGTGGAAGGATATGCGGACCAGAGAAAGATAGTGGATACAATTCGTGCTGAGCCCAGAAACCGCCGAACAGAAATTACAATTGGAACAGTGAAAATCGTCCTAAAGTAAATGAAATCCTTACAAATTGATACAAGCTTCCAAATTTTGTTTTGGAATAAAATTTATAACATAGGATCATCCATTGGACTATAGAAATACAAGAAAATATATTCTGACTCTAAACAAGCAATCTTATCCGAAAGCAAAATTTGTTTTTCTAAAAGCATCTATTATACTTGCCTTGCTTGTCCTCCTTCTTCCGAAGCAAAGTATACAAGCGCAGAATGCGAGTCCTACTTCTGAAAATTCATCTCCTAACTTATCAGAGTCTCCCAAATCAGAAAATTCTGAGGCAAAATCTCTTCCTAAGCCTAAAGAGGAAACCAAATCAAAGCCTGGTGATAGCCATGCTTTGATTTCAGGTAAGGAAGAATTTGCAAAATTCAATGGAGAGTTTGAACATAGATTGCAATTTCGTATGGGAGTTGGACTCGGAAGATTGGATTCTGCTATTCTCAATGAGACTGGTAAAAACTGGTTTACCAACTCTATCTTTCGACAAGGTGTAGATCCTGGAGCACCCCTCGCTATTCCCATTAGTGAATCAAAAAATTTACAAACTACTCCCCAATATAGGGACATTACGTACGGTTATAATAATAAATACGAAATCCAATTTGCGGAAGATTTAACTTTAGGCAAATATGGAAGGGAAAATCCAGCTTCTGTGAATTTTTTTGCACCAAGAACAGATAACTATTGGGCATCTGCCTTTGAAGGAAATCGTTTGCTTAGATTCGAAGGAAAAAGCCAGCACCTCAGGTTTTCTTACATACATCCAGTGCTGGGTTGGTTGATGATAGGCCCTTCCTTGAACATTCATAGATATTCTGAGAAGAACCAAATATCCTATGGTTCTTATGCCTCATCGCGTCCACAAACAGGTGTTACCGATACCAGGACAACTTGGTCCTTTGGTGGGGATGCTAATGCAGAATTTTCCATGAAAGGAATAGTCCCTGGAATATTAATGAAGATGAAGCTAACCGATTGGTGGGAGATCCGGTCTAGGTTTGAACTTTTAGATAGAAAAGGAAATTTTTCTGTATTCGGCTCCCAACTCATTAGCCAAGAATCTTCATCAACTGGGACAGGTTATACGGGAGTTCTACCAATTTATGGAGGTAAGGCTAGAGATAAGGGAACTTTATTCTTCCTAGAATCTTCTTTTCGTTACTGTCGCTTTAGTCTAGATATAGGCTTAATCCGAAAAGATTTCAAGAGAAGTTACTCCGAATACTATGGTGATACCTTAGGTAGTGTTCTTAGAACAGACTATTCAGCGAGATCAGTGCTAATAGGTTTTTCCGAACTTTCCAATTCTGCCAAGCAAACTATAACAGAAATATATATTATGCCAGGGATATCTTTCCATTACGATGAAGAGGGAATCTATTAAAAACCTAATTCATAGTATAGGATCGAAACCTTCTTATAATAATATTAAGATAAATTCTTAGATCTTAAACTTGCCTGGTAGACAGACTCTAGAATGCCAGAGTTTAGAGAATTTTTTTCCCACTCTGCAAGTCCAAAAATAGTAGTCCCACCTGGAGATGTTACACGATTTCTAAGTTCCATAGGATGAGTAGCAGATTTGGATTCCAATTCTCTTTTTAGATACTCTGCTGAACCTAAAACAGTTTCAATTGCAATCTCCAAAGATTGATTATAACTCAGACCTGATTTCACACCACCTTCAGCAAGTGCTTGGATAAAACTAAATACAAAAGCAGGACCTGATCCACTAAGTCCAGTGATAGCATCCATATTGCTTTCTTTTTCCAAACTTAAGGTAAGCGAGATTGGTGAAAAAATTTTTTCAACAATTGAATAGGCTTCTTTATCGCCGTAATAAGCTAGCACTCCTTTACCATACACAATAGGAAGATTAGGCATAGTTCTTATTACATAGCTTCCAATAGGTGCTTTATCTTTTAGGAAAGATAAATTGATTCCAGCTGCGATAGAAATAATTGTTTTGGGAGATTTAATTTTAGAAATTACATCTTCTATAGTATTGGGCTTAACAGCCAAAATTAATATATCTGATTTGGAAATGCAATCTTCAATAGATTCTGTGTAATGAAATCTTTCATCTTTCTTTTTATGAATATCAAAAGCTATTTTTTCAAAATCGTCATTTAATCCGAGATAAATGGCAGATCCCATATTTCCTAGACCAAGAAAACCTACTGTTAATTTATCCATAATTTCTTTCTCCAAATATTGCTGTTCCAATTCGAATGAGATTAGATCCTTCTTCTAATGCAATTTTATAATCTCCAGACATTCCCATAGATAGAAGTCCATTAGAAAAATACTGGTCCCTTATCCTTCTCAATTCTTTAAATACCTTTCGTGTAAGAATAGGATCTCCATCTGAGGGGCCCATGGTCATGAGTCCTGCAAAATTGCAATATTCATTAGAATATTCTTCTAGCATTTTTAAGATTGTCTCTAGATCGTTTTCATCAAATCCATGTTTGGTATCTTCTTTGCTAAGGTTGAATTGTAGGAAGTATTGAATCTTTGTTTGTTCAGAAAAGGCTCTCTTTGTAAGATCTTTCCATGCTCCCCAGGAACCAAGTCCATGTACAAAACCAAAAACACCTACAACCTTTTTTATATTTCCAGACTGCAGGGGACCAATGTGATGGAAGATAGGCTTTTTTGAATTGTCAATCTGCCATCTCGCAGAATGATTTTTCTCAAACTCATTCCACTTAGAAGATCCTTCTTGAACTGAATTTTCTCCAAATATTCGTATCCCCTGTTCATAAGCAGATTCTAAACTTGAAAATGGATGTTTCTTTGAGACCGCAACTAAGGTAACATTTTCATTACCTGATATTTTTTTTGCTTCCTCTAGAAGTGAGAAATACTTCTCTCCAAAATTCATTTCGCTTCTAAAAGTTTCGACTCAAGTTTTTCTATTCGTCTTTCTATAGATTCTAATCTAGAATTTGTATCTTGCATATGGACATTTAATTTTGTTTCTAAATTTTTAATTCTTTCCGAATTGGATTTTACATTGGAAATTGAAGTAGAGTTACTTGAACTACTTGGTTTAGAACTAGATTTAGATTGTACATTTTTTGTTAGGTTGGTTTTTGTTTTAGCAACAGACTGAGATTTTATACTTGGTTTTGTTTTAGATGTTGCTAATGAATTTGATTTTGTTTTATTCAAAGGTTTTGGTTTTTCAATAGTGACTTTTGTAGCTTTTTGCTTTGGTATAACATTGGATTCATTTTTCGAAACTTTCTTATTATCGATTTTAGATTCACTCATAGGATCAGCCTTATACACAGTTGCTGATGTATCAGACATTTCAGGCGGAATTGGATTTTCTTTTAAAGAGCTTACAGATGAGCTTGCATCTTTCATCCTTGGTTTAGAATGCATAGGTTTTGATTCTTTCTCATCGCTCATTTCCATGCTTTGAGAATTATTATTCGGTTCCTTTTGAGGAAGATTGGGAATTTCAGGGTATTCCTTAGCTTCTGCGTCCATTTTGTAGCTAGGAAGATCCTTATCTTCTTCTGCATTAGCCAAATTTGGAGATTGTGAATCTAGCAATGTATTTTTCTCGTCACCAACTATCATTCTTTCGGAACTTTTTCTATTTCCCTGCCAATTTGGTAACATTTCTGAGATTTTATCCCGATAGATAAAAGCATAGATACCCATGGATGCAACAATTACAATGAGTGCGGCTGAAATAACTATTTTAACATTTTCTCTATCTGCCATGGCTTTACTAATATCGGCTCAGTTAAGCCGTCTCTCCAGAGTATTGCAAATTTTTCTAGTTTTGGCAACCTTTTTTCCAATGGTTTCTGCACCAAGAAAGCAGGAAGCAGATGACTTAGGACGAGTTGAGTTACTCGAAAGGGTACTCTCAGAGAGATCAACGTATCAATTGTTTTTAATAGATGCTTTTGAAAATGAAAATCCATGGAAAATTTTTCGTGGAAATTCCTTTTTAAACCAAACAGAATTTATTTCCAAGACTCCAAGTTCGGAAGCATTTAATCTCGAAAATGAAATAATCAATAAAACTCAGACCACGCAAAAAAACCGCTCCTTCATGATTCACTCTTATGTGGAACAACCAGGAATAGATAAATTAGAAATTAGACCTCAGGCTCCCATTTATCTACCATCAGGCATCCCAATACGAATTCAATTCTGGGCATATTCTGAAAATGTAAACATGAGTGCTAAATTAATTCTAGAACAGAAAAAATCCCAAGACTTATATTTGGAATTAGGAAATTTTAAATTTGAAGGCTGGAAAAGAGTGGAAGCTAGGCTTGAAATTCCTGAAAAAAATATTCGTCTAGTTCAATCCTTGCAAATCCCGCTTAAGGTAAAAGGAATACGGTTTTACTCTAACCCATTCCAAACCAAGGGAGCTTTCTTTATCTATCTTGATCAAATGACAGTACTACTTGAAACATCAACTGCTATCTATTCTGGATCGGAAATAAAAGATAACTGGGGAGACTAAAAAAACCCTGACTCTTTTAATGAGCCAGGGGGATCACCTTTTCTATTAAAGGAACTTAAATTCCATTTAATAGTTTTAACACTGAAGTTGGCTTCATATTTGATTGCGCGAGCATCGCCGTACCACTCTGCACTAATATTTGTTTTGTTGTAAACGCAACCATCTCTTCTGCCATATCCGCATCTCTGATTCTAGATTCTGATGCTTGCATGTTTTCATAAGCTGCCATTAAACCTTTGGAAGTATATTCCATACGGTTGTAATAAGCACCCATGTCCGCACGCTGCTTCATGATCTTTGTCAAAGCCGCGTCTGCGATTCCGATAACATTATCCGCTTTCTCTGGTGTTGAAAGAGAAATGGGACGTCCATCGTCACCGACCATCTTCAATGCCCTTGAGGTCATAGTTCCAATATAGAACCTCTCTCTCTGGTGTTGGTTAGGCCCCATGTGAAACCACATAGAAGCATCCTTAGAAGTTCGAGCAAATTGCCCATCGAAAAGTCTGAATTTATTAAACTCAGCTTGCGATGCAATTCGGTCAATCTCATCCACCAAAGCAGAAACTTCTACTTGAATCATCTGCCTATCCTCTGGGGAGTAAATTCCATTCGAAGATTGAACAGATAGAACCCGAATTCTCTGGATGATTTGAGCCGATTGATCCAGAAAACCTTCCGCAGTCTGAATGAAACTCATTCCATCCTCTGCATTTCGCTCTGCTTGTCTAAGTCCTCTAATTTGAGTTCTTAATTTCTCCGAAACAGCAAGACCCGAAGCATCATCTCCTGATGAGTTTATTCTCATCCCAGAAGATAAATTCTTCATAGTCTTATCTACTTCCCACTGATTGAACTTTAAAGCTCGATGCGCATTGATCGAGCTTAAATTGTGATTGATAATCATCTTTCACACTCCTTTGCTAACTAACATTAACTTTATCAAAGTTAGTCGGACATTCCATGTCCGGCTGCAAAGGGGAGAAGCAGCCCGACATAGAATCATGCGCCAAAGGATTTATTCTATTTAATATTCCCCTTTATACCATAACAGTACATAATACTTCAATAGAGTCAATTTAAAATTATTTTTTAGTAAATTTTTTATAAAAAAATCAAAAAATGCTAAAGCTTTAATATGAATTATATTTTAGAATATTTATTTATAATAATATTACAATTAAAACAAAAAGGCAAAGCTATCCTAAGGATAGTTTTGCCTAAGTTTTTTTTGGAGAACCACCAAGAGAATTTACCCTTGGCGGTTTTAATTACCGGATTATCGAAGTAGAGATAATACGGACTGTGGTCTAACGTTAGCTTGAGCAAGCATCGCAGTTCCAGATTGAACTAGAATTTGATTCTTGGTAAATGCTACCGTTTCTTCAGCCATATCAGCGTCTCTGATTCTTGATTCAGATGCTTGAGTATTTTCATAAGCATTCATGAGACCTTTAGTCGCATGCTCTAGCCTATTGAAATACGCACCCAAGTTAGCTCTTTGTTTATTTATTTTGTAAAGAGCCTCATCCAAAGTTCCGATTGCTTCGTTAGCGAAATCAGCTGTGGAAAGAGTAATTAGAGAGTTGTCTTCTTTTTTCAAGGAGAGTGATCTAGCTGTCATTGTTGCGATAAATACTCGCTCTCTTTGGTGCTGGTTTGGTCCAATGTGAAACCACATAGAAGCAGAACGAGAACCTCGAGCGAAATCACCTTGCAATAGATTCATTTTATTGAATTCTGCTTGAGAAGCGATTCTATCTACCTCATCAACGAGCTGAGAAACCTCAACTTGGATCATTTGACGATCTTCTTGAGTATAAATACCGTTAGAAGATTGGATCGCAAGTACTCTAACTCTTTGGATGATATCATTCATTTCTTGAATGTATCCTTCAGTAGTCTGAATCATAGACATACCGTCCTCAGCGTTTCTTTCAGCTTGTCTTAAGCCTTTAACCTGAGTTCTCATTTTTTCAGAAACGGCTAAGCCAGATGCATCATCTCCGGCGCGGTTAATACGCATCCCAGAAGATAATACTTCCATGTTTTTTGAAACTTCGTCGTTTTGAAACTTTAGAACTCGGTGCGAGTTGATCGCAGATAAGTTGTGGTTGATGATCATGGTTTCCTCCTTGAAACTTGATCAACATTCAGGCTGCATCCTTGCTTCCTGTATGTCTGTCTGGTGTGTTGGTCTATTTCTTTTTACATTAAAGATATCGGAAATCAAAAGACTGTAATTAATCTTAAGATTTTAATATGAAATCATTGTTTTTTGATGATTTTTGATGAAAAATGCGTTTATTTGGGGATAAGTAGGGGGATAAAAAAATTTAATACAAATTAAAAAAATCCATTTACCTGTAATGAGATAATCGTATGATTTCGGAATTCCCTACATTACTTTTTTTATTATAAACTAAATTCATGAAATTTTTAAGCAATATCACCATTCTTGTTGTAGATGACGAACCTCTGCAGTCTATGATGACTTGCCTGATATTGGAAAAATATGGTTACACGCCCATCTCGAGCCACTCTGGGGAAGATGCTATTCTCAAAATCCAAGGTAATAAAGATATAGTTCTAGTGCTGATGGATATTGAACTTGGGCAAGGAATGAATGGTGTTGAGGCTGCAAAATTCATCTTGGAGAATAGAGATCTTCCTGTTGTATTTCATTCTGGTCATTCTGATATAACAACTCTTCAGAAAATACAAGATGTTCATAGATATGGTTTTATTCTTAAATCATCAGGAGAGCATATTCTTATTTCCAATTTAGAAATGGCTTTAGAACTTTATTTTACTAAGAAAAAATTAAAAGAGAATGAATTAAAATTTAATCTTATTACAAAAAATATCAATGAAATATTCTGGATTGAAGACACCATCAATCAAACTATTGTTTATATAACCCCAAGCGTTGAGAATCTTTTTGGATTTTCTCCTGAAGAACTCTACGAAAATAAATTAAAATTTCTAGAAGCTGTATATAGAGAAGACTTAAAAATTGTTCATGAAAATTATGAAGTTACTTTAAAGACAAAATCTGAAACCAATTTCCAATATCGCATCATCAATAAGCTTGGCGAAATAAAATGGCTTCAAGCAAGATTATATCCTATCAAAGATGAAAATTCTAATATTTACAATCTTGTTGGTTTTGCGGAAAATATAAGCCAAATGAAATCAATCTCTTTGGCTCTAAAAGAAAAATCTAAAATCCAAGAACTACAATTCAATCAAATGCCAATTATTTGTACTTTCATAGATTTAGATTTTAAAATTCTTAAATGGAATTTAATGTGTGAAAAAGTATTTGGATTCAAGGAAGCAGAAGTAATAGGCAAAGATATTATTTCATTAGTTGTTGCACCTGAAGATTTGAACAATATTAAAAATATTCCAAATTTAATAGATTCGAAAACAGAGACATTAGAATATACAAATCGTGTAATCAATAAAAATGGTGAACGAATTCTTTGCAATTGGTACAATTCTCCAATCCGTGATAATGATGGAAAAATTTTAGGACTTATTTGCTCCGCTATTGATATTACTAAAGTAAAAGAATCTGAGGAAACAAATCTTAAACTCCTGAATGAAAAAGAAGTTTTACTTAAGGAAATTCACCATAGAGTGAAGAACAATATGGCAACTATTTCATCACTTCTCTATCTTGAAGAAGAAGAAATTACTGAAGAAAATGCGAAAACATCTCTTCAAGAAGCCAGAAAAAGAATCATGAGTATGATGATAATTTATGAGAAATTGTTTGAGAGCAAAAATTTTAATGATATTAGCCTTAAAGAATATTTAAATTCTCTCTTGGTTGAGTTAACAACCTCATTTCCTATGAAAAATGCAGAATTCTTTGTTGATCTAGAAGATGTGGTTTGTGCTACAAATACTTTGTACCCTGTTGGAATTATCTTAAACGAATTACTCACAAATTGTTATAAACATGCATTTCCATTAACATTTACTAAGGCTAGAATTAATATAAAAGGAGAGCTTTTAGAGTCCAAGCTTTACCAAATTTCAGTTGAAGACAATGGCATAGGCTACGATCCAGAAGAAGATGGAAAGTCCAAAGTCTCTACTTTTGGATTAAAGCTCATAGATATTCTTACTAAGCAAATTAAGGGTAAATTGATAAAATCTTTAGGTCATGGGAATAAGGGAACAAAAACTCTAATCCAGTTCCAAGTAACATGAGATTAGAGTTTATATGAATTAGAAACTACTCAGGACTTTTTCCTTCTTTGAAAGAATCAGAGGAAGTATCAGGATTTTTTGACTCTGATTGGTTCCTATTGTGCGGCCTTCTATTTCTATTGTTTTTATAAGGCTTCTTTCCAGAGCTATGATGATTGCTCGAAGAATTGCTAGAAACAGTAGATGGAACTTGAATGTTGGGCTTAGCTTGGTTGCTTTGATTATTTTGATTGTTATGAGAATTTCTATGATTGTCTCTAACAGGTCTTTGTCTTAGAGAAATCTCCCAAAAAAATGCTGACTGTAGAGCCTTGTCGTCTTGTACAGAAATAGCAATAATCTTAAAAAGCATAAATGCATCGTAAAAGAAATCTTTTTTCTTAAAGAAAGCATTTTGCTCTGCTTTTTCGTCTTCTATAGAAAGGAATCTGGATTGGCTCGTAAACATTTTGATAAGTTTATCTTTATCACGTTTTGAGATTCCCATACTTTCACAAAATGGATCCAAGGCCTCTTTGATATTATGTGCAATATTACCCTTAGAACCGTCTAAGGAAGGTTTTACGAGATCGTAGCATATCAAAGCATAGAAGATGCAAGGAGTCATTTCTTCTCTTTCTGTGAGAAGTTTATCCGTGATAGCAAGTCTCTTACCTACTCCTTCTTCAAAGAAGTTCGCAATCCAAGTTTCATCTTTCTTAATATGTTCAAATGGTTGAGGAATCAATACATCTAAGAGGTGATTTTCAGCAAGACCCTTAAATATAATGGAAGTCTTCCAGGTGCGGAAGATTTTATTGTATTCCTCTATCATTCGAGCAGGAGCCGCTTTCAGAATTTCAAGACGATTTTTCTTTATAGCTAATTTGGTCTTCTTTTCAATATCCATTCCCAATAAGACCGAGAACTTAACAGCTCTTAGCATACGGACGGGATCTTCTTTAAAAGACATATCGGGGTCTCCGATTACTCTAAGCACTCGTTCATTGATATCTTCAAATCCACCAACATAATCTATGATGGATTCATTTCTTGTATCAAAATAAAGGGAATTGATTGTAAAGTCTCTTCGTGCAGCATCTTCTTTGGCAGAACCGTAGACATTATCTTTCTTCATTAGATAGTCTTTGTCTTTATTATGCTTTTCATTTCGGTGTTCAGGAAGAGAACGAAAGGTGGATACTTCGATTACTTTTCCTTTAAAGAGAATATGGACAATCTTGAAACGACGTCCAATGATTCTACAATTATTGAACATCTTCTTGATCTGATTGGGAGTGGCATTTGTTGCGATATCAAAGTCTTTTGGTTTCTTATTGAGCAAAAGATCGCGTACACCTCCCCCAACCAAAAAAGCCTTGTAACCGAATTTGTTCAGCCTGTGAATGATTTTAATAGCATCTGGATCGACTGATGTCTTACGAATCGAATGAGATTCTTTATAGTATCTTTTCCCTTCAGGATAGACAAGGACGTTATCAAGAGAACCGCCCTTCCTCCGGAAAAGGTTTGCAAAAATTTTCAACATATATGATACGTCAAGTATCCTTTTAAAAACTGCCAAGGCAAGTAAATTTTAAGGACATTGAGGCAACCTTGGAAAATTTGACCCACTCAGAAACACTCTATGAAAAAATGATCATAGCCTCTCTGCGTTTCCGTAAAAGATGGCATTTTTGGCAGGGGAAAGGTAGAGAAAAAATCAGTTTCCTAGTTGTTCCTCATTCGGAACAAGTGGTTGTGAAATTGGATATGTCTTTTTCCATGCTTATTTTCCTTTCTGCTCTATCCATACTACTGATCAGCTTGAGTTTCTGGTTTTTGGTCTACTACAGCTTTATTTGGAAGGGTGATCCTGCAATTCTTCTGGACTCTAATGCAGATAGGACAAAATTTCTCTACTACAGCCTACTGGCTGAGGATATGGAAGAAAGCATAGAAAACCTAGAAAAACAAACAGAAGAACTGAACTTACTTGCCTGGGATGAGGTTTCCTGGAAAAAATTAATCACCCAAGATTACTTTCCTGAACTTGCCATTCCCTCTCCAGATTATAATGATATGGAAACAAATATGAATTTATTTCCCAAAACTGTCCAAAATTACTCTGAGAATTCTGTCCGCCTCAAAAAAATGGAACCGGTTTTTCACAATGCTATAGATTATTTAGATAGAAGGGAGACGATTTTCCAGAATATGCCTAGGGGTAGACCCTTAGCTCCTGGAGTAGGAAATGTGACATCTACCTGGGGCTACAGAATGGATCCTTTTGGAATTTTACCGACAGGGGAATTTCACTCGGGAATTGATTTTGCTGCTGGGGAAGGAACACCTATCTATGCCACAGCTCCCGGTATAGTTCCTAAATTAGAGTTCAGCACAGGTGGACTAGGGAAAGCAATTCGAATCAACCATGAAAATGGTTTCTACACGATCTATGGCCATAGCTCTCAAGTGCTGGTACAAGAAGGCATGCAAGTAAAGAGAGGCGATAAAATTGGATTGGTAGGTCAGACAGGTAAAGCAACAGGATCACACGTTCACTATGAAGTTCACATAGGTCTTGATCCTTCTATGGATCCGGAAGAATTCATCAACTTAGATTAGATATTTTGATTGATAGATTCAGCTTAGCCCTCAGAAAGTAAGAATGATAGATAGAATTCCAATTCCCAATTTTTTTGGTTGGGATGGCCCGTCCACTTTCAGTATATTAATGATGCTAGCTTTTCTAACAGCATCCTACATGCTTCCTAAAGAATTTAAAAGAAAAGGTCTCGAACCTTCTCACTCAGATACTATGATTCTTCTTGGTATCATAGGAACCTTAATTGGTGCTAAGGTATTTTTCATTTTCGAGATTTGGGATCAAGTTTTTGTTGATGCTCCCGGGTTCGAAGGTAAGTATCTCTACCCTATCACCCATTGGTATGGTTTTCCAGGACAACCTGGGCTTTGGAGCTCCTTGTTTTCTGGTGGTGGTTTGGTTTTTTATGGTGGTTTCTTAACAGGATTCTTATTCGTTTATCTTTTTATGAAATCCAAGGGTTTAAATTATGGACTGTATTTTGATGCAGTTGCTCCGTCTATGTCCATAGGCTATGCTATCGGTAGACTTGGTTGTTTTGTTTCTGGAGATGGATGCTATGGATTCGCAACCGATGTAGAGATTCCTCTCTTAGTATTCAACTACCATGGAGCTCACCCATCAGGTGTTCCAGTTTGGAATACACCTGTTATGGAATCCATTCTTGCTTTTGGATATTTTGCCTACTTCCAATATTGGGCTAGATTTCAAGGCTTTCGAAAATACAGTTTAACCTGCCAATTTTTAATAATCCATGGAGCCGCAAGACTTGCCATAGAATTCCTCAGAGTCAATAAAGCAGTAATTCCATTTATCGATCCACCCCAAATGGCAAATATTCCGGACTCAACTCAGAACCCTGAATTTTTAACTGCTTACTACTGGCATGGATTCAGTCAGTCCCAATATATTTCAATAGCCTTGATCTTATTTGGAATGTACTATTTATTCAAAGGAAGGCTTTGGATTCGAGATGCCCAGGCAGAGAATCCTCCCTTGGAGCCAAAAGCATCATGAAAAGTTTTCCTTTTTTTGAAATAGAGAAAGAAGGTTCCATAGCAACTCTTTTCCTCAATAGACCCGACAAACGAAATGCAATGGATTGGTCTTATTGGAGAGACCTTCCCTTCGTGATTGAAGAGATAGAAAATGATGCTGCAATACGAGCCTTTGTAATTGCTGGTAGAGGAAAATCCTTTTCCACCGGACTTGATCTCACCAACTTCTTCACTGAATTTAAAGATACCATACAGGGTCCCTTGGGTGATGATAGAGAAAAATTTTACAAGCTTATACTACAAATGCAGGAAGGTATGAATCGAATCCAAAATTCTCCCAAACCATCAATTGCAGCTGTACAGAAACATTGCATTGGAGGTGGACTTGATTTGATAGCCGCCTGTGACATTCGCTATGCTACCTTAGATGCCTCTATTTCTTTGAGAGAAGCAAAAGTTGGAATCGTTGCTGATATGGGATCTCTAAATCGGCTTCCATCCATTATTGGGCAAGCACACACAAGGGAACTTGCCTTAACTGGCAAAGACATCAGTGGCGAAGAAGCCCTAGCTATGGGCCTTGTAACTAAAGTTTTCCCAACAGTTGAAGAATTAATGAAGGCAGCAAAAGAAACTGCTCTTGAAATTGCAGAAAATCCTGCTATAGTAATTCGTGGAGTTAAACAAGTTATGAATTATTGTATGGACAAGTCTATTCCCGCAGGCTTAGATTATGTTGCTACTTGGAATGCAGGTCAAATGGATTCTAAAGATTTTCGTGAAGCAATCAACGCATTTCAAAATCGCAAGAAGCCCAATTTTAATTCATGATCTTACAATAAGATGAGCTCTATTCGTTTAAGCGAGAATATCCAATCCGTTTTCTTTGTTGGCAGAGCCTTGGATATTTTGTTCAATTGCGAGCTTCATGATTTTCTCAGAAGTTACCATCTGCGCTTGGAATATTTCCTTGGGCAGATTCGCAATTCGTTCAATCATATTAGCTTGAGAATTTGTCATTTGGTTGTAGCTATTTATTTGCATTTCCTTCGTCCCCTATATCTGTATTCGGATGAATTTAGAAAAGCTAAAGGGTATTTCGAAAAAAAATGAAATTTTTTGTAGATTCAACTAAAATTGCAATCAATCTAGAAAGATCCAAAGACTTCACTAGAGCCTTTAATGCCTACCAAAAAGCCTTGAGTCTAACCCAAAATCAAACAACAATTATTAAAATTAGATCCAAACAAGCTTGGTGCCTGCACCAAGTTGGCAATCCACTGGAAACAGAAAAAATCTACCAAGATTTACTGGATGAATTTCCTGACAATCCTTGGGGTAGCATTCTTTATGCAAAGTATTTAATCAAAACAAGACGTTGGAAGGCTGCTAAAGCTCTGCTTAGTTTAGCATCTAAACATTTTCCAGACAATCTTGAATTATACCTCACACATGCATCTCTCTTGAAGGATATGGAAAGATCAAACGAAGCCATAGAAATTCTTAAAAAAGCCCTAGCCCAAGTTTCTCTAACAAAGGGACGAGGAATTATGCGAAAAGATATTTGGGCTGAACTGGGAAGTTTATTTTTTCAAAGAGGTGATTACAATTCTAGCATTTCTGCCTTAAAGAAATCTTTGCTCATGGATAATGAAAGTAGCTTCCTGCATTATGATATTTTAGGAATATGTTATCTTCTGGTAGGTGATCATGAAAACTGCATCCATTTTATTGATAAATACATCCACTACAATGGCGAGATTGATACAGAGATTCTAAAAATCAAAGCAAGAGCCCATGCTAGAGCTGGAGTTCATCACCTAGCCACAGCAAGTCTCTTGCAAGCCTATGCTTTAGAAGATAGATTGAACTTAGATGCGGAAGATATGATTGATTTAGCACCACTCAAGCAATTGGGCTTTTTGGATACCTTAGAGAATTTAGAAATAGAAGAATAAAAAAATGGTCCTTCTATGTAAAAAGAAGAAGGACCCAAACAACCAGACATACACAACTTATCATAACTGAGTGATTCGCTTAGTTATGATCAAGCCTACTTAAAGAGTCGACTGAGTTTGTTTTTTTCAATAGAAATTTTTTATTTCGAAACATACTATTTATTGATTTCTTTGCGTTCTAAGGCAAGCATCCCACAGGCACCACCGATTTCTTTACCAGGAGATCTTCGATTCATAATAGGAACTTTTGTTTTTGATTTTAATTTAAGAACGAATAGATCAATTTCATTTTGTGTTGGAGTTCTCCAGCCATGAAAGCTAGTATTCAGTGGAATAACATTGAATTTACATTTTCCAACTCTGGAAGCAATCATTGCCATAGCTGCAATATTTTCATCCGACATGTTTTTATCAGGGATCATAACGTATTCAAAAGTTATAACACGATCTAGCTCATTTACAAATTTCTTAGCAGCAAGAATGAGTTCGTTTAAAGGAAATTTTTTATTGATATCCATAATCTCAGATCTTGTATTAGGATTGGATTGGTTCAAGGAGATTGCAAAATTATATGGTTGTTTCTCTTCAATAAATTTCAATATGCTAGGAACAACTCCTGCAGTTGATATTGTTATTCTTTTGGCACCAAGGTGAAAAGCCTTGGGATGATTTAATATTTCAGCGGCTCGAATCACTTCCTTGTAATTATGCATAGGCTCACCCATACCCATAAATACAATATTTGTTGCCTTATCACCAACAAGGCTCTCAACAGTTAAAACTTGATTCAATATTTGCCAAGTTTTTAGATTCCCTTGGAACTTTAAGGTGCCAGTTGCGCAGAAAGAACAGTTTAATGTACAACCTACTTGCGAGGATATACAAATTGTTTTGCGATCGCCATCTCCGCTTGGAATCCAAACTGCTTCTATTTCTTTACCCGGTTCTATTTCAAACGAAAACTTTTGTGTCCCATCTACAGATACCAAATGGTGAGAGACTTTCATTTCTTGAAATTCAGAAACTAACTTCAATTTGTTCCTAAGGTTCAAAGGGAGGTTTGTAAATTCATCCCAGCTCTTATATCTATGCTTATACAATCCTTCAAAAATTTGAGTGGCTCTATACTTAGGCTCCTTGTTTTGCATTAGAAAGTCTTCTAATTCAGAGATTGTTTTACCCTGGGGTGTAAAATTGACATCTTCCAAAAATAAGGAATCCCCTGATTCAGAATAGGCCTTTGTTTCAATAGTATTGGAGGAGGATTTCATAGTGTTTTATAATGATTATTAGAAATTACTTTACTCGTTAAAATGCATTTATAGTATGCTGTAAATCAAAAATAACTAAGGTTAGTGAATCTATAAAATAAGAACTGCAAGGGCACAATAATTGAACCCACAAATGCATGAATTCTCAAGTCTCTTGAATCACCTTGCCATCTTCTAAAATCATTTTAATCAATTTTGTCATTTCTACAGAATACTCCACATCTAAATGCTTGGTAACCCCTTCACAAAATCCATTGATGATTAACAGTTTGGCATCATCCTCGGAGAGACCTCTAGTTTGAAGATAAAACAATTGGTCTTCATCAATTTTTGAGACGGTTGCCTCGTAATTTAATGTACCATTTTCCCCAGTTGCATCATTATAAGGATAGGCATGAGACTGGGATCTATCATCCATCATCAGACCGTCGCATTTTACATGGCTATAAGATCCTTGTGATTTAGCATCAAACTTTACAAGACCTCGGTAAGAATTAATACCTCCATCCAAAGAGACACCCTTGGCCAATATATTGGATCTTGTATTCTTTCCAACATGAATGATACGTGCACCTGTATCTTGGATTTGACCCTTTCCTGCAAATGCTAAGGAAAGAACGTCTCCTGTAGAATTATCGCCGAGAAGAACTATACCTGGGTATTTAATTGTATTGGCACCAATGTTACAATCTGTCCAAGTAATATGAGCGCTTTCATGACAAAGTCCTCTCTTTACAGTCCAGTTGTACATATTTTTTTTCCAATTTTGAATGGTCGTATATTCAATTTTGGCACCTTTTAAGGCAACCAACTCCACAACCGCTGTATGGAAATTTGTTCCAGCATCTTGGACAGATGTACAGCCTTCACTGTATTCGATGTGAGCACCTTCATCTGCAATTAAAAGAGTACGTTCATACTGTCCAGATGAAAGAGCGGTCACTTTGAAATATGCCTGCAAAGGCATAGGAGTCTTTACTCCCTTGGGAACATAAGCAAAGGAACCACCACTAAAAACACAAGAGTTAAGCGCTGAAAACTTATTATCTCCTATAGTAACAACAGTTCCAATATATTTTCGAACTAGCTCTGGATACTCTTTTATTGCAGTATCAATGTCGCAAAAAATAATTCCTAAATCAGTGAGTTCCTTTTTAACATTGGCATAAATCGTCTCGGAATCATTCATTGTCTCGATTCCTGCGAGATACTTTCTTTCGTGTTCTGGTATACCTAATTTTTCAAAAGATCTTAAAATTTCTGGATCTACATCATCCCAAGATTTTTTCTTTTTTTGGTTTGAACCAACATAATGAACATAATTATCTAAATTTATATTTGCTTCAGGAATAAAACCCCAAGTTGGCATAGGTTTTGAATTATAGACCTCAAATGCTTTTAGCCTAAATTCTGTTAGCCAACCTGGTTCATTTTTGATATGGGAAATAGATTCAACTACCTTTCGAGTTAAGCCTTTCGGAAAATTATCAGCTTTGTAGTATTGATCCGATTCTTGTGTTGTCTTATCTAAGGTAGTTTCCATATTCTTTCCTATATTAATTTACAGCGCTAAAGTATTCCTTAGAGCCTGTCACATCAGCCTTCATGGTTTTCTTTCCTTCATCCCAGTTAGCAGGACAAACTTCACCATGTTTTTCAACAAATTGAAAAGCCTTAATAAGCCTGATGGACTCTTCAATGTTTCTACCTACTGGCAAATCATTGACAGTTGCTTGGCGAATTACTCCAGCTGGATCTATGATAAATGTTCCTCTTAAGGCAACACCTGTGTCAAGAAGAACTCCGAAACTTTTCGAGATCTCTTTTGTAACATCAGCAATCAATGGATATTTAACATCACCAATTCCACCTTCTTTTCTAGAAGTTTTCTTCCAAGCAAGGTGAGAATACTCACTGTCAATAGAAACACCTAGAACTTCAGCTCCAAGCTTTTTGAATTCATCAAGCTTAGTATCATATTCAATGATTTCTGTAGGACATACAAATGTAAAATCAAGTGGATAGAAAAATAGTGCGACCCATTTTCCTTTGTAATCAGATAGTTTTATTTCTTTGAAAGACTCACCAATAACTGCGGTAGCCTTAAAATCGGGAGCCAGGGATGTAACTTGTGGCATTTTTAGATTCTCCTTTTAGATTCATTCTAAATATTAGACTGAGTCTGGAAACAAAATTTTTAAAAAAATTTATCCTCCTTTTGCCATAAGAAACTTTTCCATAAACTCAGTGATATCCCGAATATTTCTATTGATCATTTTTCTCATTTCAGGTGGAATATTTTGGGATTTCACCACTCTGTAATAGTTTAAAGCGTTTTTTAACATCTTCCTTCGTGCAAATTCCTGTGCCTTCATAAGCATAGGTTTGTATTTGTAATAGGAATATTCCATAATTGAATAATTACGAGAAAGTCGAAAGCCATGTGGAATTTTTCCAAAATCATAGGTTAAGGTCAAAAAAGGTGCATCATCCACTTCAGGTGGTTTGAGCTCAAGCACTCCATGCAAAATCTTTTCAGGCTCTTGTTCTTCGGGTTCAATCTCTCCTAGTTGTTCATCCAAGTCTCCGTCAACAACTTCGATGTCCGGAATTTCTCCTTCTTCATCGATACCATCTTCATATTCAGGTGTCTTTGAATCTAGGACGCCTTCTGAGAGTTTTTCTTTAGCAAAATCTTCTGGATCAGGTAAACCTATCGTTGGTAAACTTAAATCAAGTTCTGAGCTGGTATTTTCCTCAGGTCGTCTTTCCTCCCTTGGCTCTTCCCTGGGTAAAGGCCTTGGGAGTTGAGGTGGGAGTTCACTCGGCTTTTCTATTAGCCCTTCTGTTTGAAAATTTTCTGGATCAGGAAGACCAACATAATCCTCAGGAGATTGTGGGAATGCAATTTCTTGTTTTGCCTCTGGTAAAGGCATTTGAGGCATCTCTAAACTAACTGGTGATACATCAGGGGTTATCGTAACCGGATCAGGAAGATTAGCATCCGTTACTTCATAGGGCTCTAAGGATATTCGAATGATTCTTCCATCCTGGACTTTATACTCATCTGGATCTGGAAGATTAATATCAGGTAGGGATAAGGGACTGGGAAGATGTGGCTCTAAGGTATCTGAGAGCGAACCAGGTTGTGGTTGATTGAGATTTGAATCTTTTTTTTCTTTGGCTTTCTGCTTAAGGTATTCTTCTCTTAATTTAAAAAGATCTTCTTTCCTTCTATCTTCTCCAGAGCGTCTGTCTTTACGATTGAAGCCTGTCCTGCGATCTTTAGTCTGCCTTCTTTCTTTACCAGATCTTCTATCTGTTAAAGGAAGGTCTTTAAACTTATCCCATTCCCTAGAAAAGAAGGTATCATCAGGTAGATCTAAGGTTCCTGGACTCCAAAGATCTTCTTTGAAATCTGTAGCAGTTGGTTTGTTTTCTAAATTTGGATATTGCGGTTGTGAAGTAGAAGGACTAGGAGAGTTGGATGGGTGAGCGGATGGTGCTAAATTATGAGGTGAAGCATTTACAAATTGATAAACAATGGGCGCTGGGAAGTAGTCTTCTGGCAATTGCCGATTGAAGTCAGAACTTGGTGGTGCCAAAGGAGAACTTGAACCTGGTTGACCAGCTGGATTTGGCATGCCTCCAGATGAGGGAGAAGTAGCCTGTGGATAAGACTGGGCTGCACTTAGGGGTGCTTGTGGTAGAAAACCTTTATGGAGTGACTCCGCTAGTGCCTCCGAAATTTCCCGTATAGCCTCAGCTAAGTCTCGAATAGGGATGGGACCAGAGATAGGAATCTTACTCTTTAGATCATCAAAGTTTGATTCTTCTTCTTTTCCCTTGTAGAGATCATCTAATTTTTTAGAATCCTCTAGGAACTTATTGAGGTCCTCAATATTTGTTTGGATTTTATGAATGATTTCCTCATCAGGAATCCTAGAACTTGCTCTCTGGTAAAGCTCGGTAGCACCTTTCAAATCTAATTTATCAATGAGTGCTTCTGCATTAATAATGGGTCTACGGTGGTGGGAATATTTTGAATTCTTACTGATTATTTCATCTACAGGATAGGTTACTTTGGGTGGTTTAGCACCTTTTGGAATATTATATTTTTCTTTTTCCGATTGAGCCTGTTTTTTCGAATCTCCATAATCACCAAGGGGAAGATTTTCTGGTGATTTTTCTTGGTATTGTTTGCGGGTTGATGCACCTGTTTTATCATTTGAGGAAGATTGGGAATCGGAAGAATTCGAAGCCGATTTCGGACCTGTGTTCGAACCAGAATCCGAGTTGGGCTCAGAGGGTTCTTTCAACACGGAATAAAGTCCCGCGCCTGCCCCAGAAAGCCCCAAAAGTAAGAGAAGCGCTGTTAACATATGCTTATACTATTTATCATCGAAGAATGAGGGGGTAAATCTTGATTCTATCTACATAATTTCTTATTGACATTTGGATTCATACTAAGAATTATGAACTTATATGAAGGCAGTTGCTAAGAAAAATTTGAGTTTTGGATCTAGCCCAGATAATATGGATGGACTTCAGTTGAAAATCACTTTCGACGAAGATACTAAAACGGCTTATGGCGATTTTACCTGTCCTGATAAGTTCCAAGGTCTTCCAGATACTATCCATCCTGGGGTTCTTACAACTATCCTTGATGAAATCATGATGAAAATCAATGAAGCAATGAATTTTGAAACACAAACAGGGGAATTGACGATTCGTTTCCTACAACCTGCTTTTGTGAATGAACCACTTCATCTTCGAGGTTGGTTTGTGAAGAAGAATAAAAAGGTGATTGAAAATCGAGCTGAAATCGAGAACGAAATTGGTAAGATTGTAGCACGAGGAAAAGGAAAGTACATAGAAGCAGAGGAATAAGCCTCTCCCTATCATTTCTATTTATAGGCTATGTATTGTAAATAGCTAGGAATTTTCTCAGCACCAAAAAATATGGATTATATGCCGATGTGGTGGAATTGGTAGACGCAGTGGATTCAAAATCCTCCGGGGGTAACCCCTTGCCGGTTCGATTCCGGCCATCGGTACATTCCACAATTCAATTTAAAGTTTTTTTGCTAATGCTCTTGCTTTCTCTGTAGGCAAATTCAAAACATCTCGACTGGAGAGTCCCTCCAAGATTCCTTTAGCAACATCATCTGCCGATTCAAAATTTTTCTTCAAAACTTCAATGACCTTAAGAAATGCTTCTTTATCACCTAAAGCATTCTCAGGCAATTCAGTTATTACACCAGATGGGCAACTAACAGAAACTCTCACCTGAGTTCCAATTGTCTCCATTGCTAAAGCTCGAACAAATCCAACCAAACCGAATTTGGAAGAGGTATAAACAGCCATATTCTTAACAGCTGGCAATAAGCCTGCAATGGCAGCAACAATGTGCAAATGCCCTTCTCCCTTTTCTAAGAAAAACTGCAATACAGATTGAGCGATAATGATAGGAGCAATCAAATCAACTTGATAGGTGTGCTGTATATCTTTGGTATCCATCTTTGAAAAATTTCCAAAGTAAGCAGATCCCGCTGCAATAATAACCATATCAATATCGTTAGAGCTTAAGATGTCTTTAATTTTACTTTGTATCTCATTTAAATTTAGCTCAAAATCTAAATCATATAAATGATTCTGATTCCATATAGCATCCTTTGGTTTCATTCTACGATAAGTTCCATAAATGATTGCCGATTGCTGAGAGAGTTGCCTAGCTATTGCAGATCCTATTCCACCATTTGCACCAAGAATAAGTATTTTTTTTTGATTCCATTCCATATGTAGATTTAGACAATAGGGGATGAAAGGTAGTTAGAATTTTTCCATTCTAAAATACCAACTATTTTTAAATTGAAGAGAAGAGTCTACAGTTGATATTTCAAGAAGGAGTTAATTATCATTTTTTATTTGGTACACCTGACTCTATAGCTAGAATCCAATCAGAAGTTTCACCATTTTACAATATTCTTAAGTCGACTATCCCTGCTCTACCTTCCTTGCATTCCGAATTTGAAGTCATTCCTAGATTTACTTACAATATTACTTGGAATAGAAGGAATTTTGAAACCAGAGAAATTAAAATTCCTGAATATGAAACTGTAACTCCATCCAATCAAAAACCCCAACCTTCTTGGATGGAAAATTGGAATTTACAAAAATATTCTTTAATGCAAGGAAATTTTTTCTTAGAACGAACAAGTAGAGATCAAATGATTAGCACGCGCTATCTTTCTTTAAGAGATATTGTAAATCCTAATTTTACAGAAACAGAAGTTATAGAACAAATAGATACTTTGTATTTTTCTAAAAGCGAAAAACAAACAATGCACAATCTTGTAAAGATATTATATGCAGGAAAGCCAAGTGAAGAAAAGGAAATAGTTTCCAATCTTTTTGCAAATGAGATTGATTTTGCTAAAGTTTTAAGAAATACTATTTTCACAATTGAGATTCTTCCATTAATCCATGGCATCTTCCTTCAGGAAATATTAACAAAAATTGACGAGAGAATCATTAAATCTTCTCTTCCTAAATTAAGTAGTCCTGTATTGAATATGATTCAGTCTTCCTTATCGAAAAATAAATGGAAGATGGTAAGAGAAAGTCCTTCCTTGGATGAGAAGCATACAGATAATTTAATAAACATTATTGAAACATCTATCTTCCAAAGATTCTCAAGACAAATTTATTATAAAGAAGGAAGCTATCTAGCCTATCGAATTCCGAATAAAACAACAGATAAATCATTGATTGAAAATCATATAGGGGAAGATTCTAAAAAATTTCAATTCTTTAGTTCCAAGGAATCTATTTCTTTTTTTGCAAGGACTAAAACAAGTATATTATTTATAACTAGAGATTGGATAGATATATTAAGATTTGATATTTTTATCCAAAAAAATGAAATAGAGAACTCATGCTTTTATAGACTTCCACCTAATCTTATAATTCGTATATCTCTTTCAGGAAATCCTAAATTCGTAATAGGTGCTGGAATTACAAAATCAAAATCTAGTTTTGAATTTAGTTTGATAGATGGAAGCTATTGAAAGCTCTAGAATTAAAATGAAAAAGCCAAACAATATGAACGGATTCAAGATTTATCAATTTCATTTCTCTATTTGCCTAGCATCCAACTTAAAATCTCAGTTTAGGATTTCAATTGGATGACTATGGCTTTGATAATTTTTCTTATTTGGTCTTAACCTTTAGAATTGCTTTATTCCAAAGATCAATCTCCTTATCTCGAAGTTCTTGCTTCATAGAAGGTTTAAATTCTGTCGCCTTATTATCTAAAGATTTTAAGTAAGCTACAGAAGGATAGAAACCAGTTTCTAAACCTGCTAGATACGCAGCTCCAAGAACAGTTGTATCCACATTTGAAGGACGAACTACCTTTGTATTCAAGATATTGGCTTGGTATTGCATTAAATATTTGTTAGATGTAGCACCACCATCAACTCGGAGTATCTTCAATGATTTCCCAGTATCCTTTTCCATAGCCTTTACAAGCTCATAGGATTGTAAGGCAATTGATTTAAGAGCCGCTCTTGTAATTTGAGCAGGAGTTGTATCTCGAGATAATCCAAAAATTGCACCTCGAGCATCCATGTCCCAATGCGGAGCACCTAAACCAGCAAAAGCGGGAACGAAAACAATATCATCTTCTGTTTTTAGCTTAGATACTAACTTTTCAGAGTCAGAGGATTTTTCAAAAAATTCCAAATTATCTCTAAGATACTGAATCACTGCTCCTCCAATAAAAATAGATCCTTCCAAGCAATAAACAGTTCTTCCTTCTCCACCTAAGGCGAGAGTTGTAACCAAACCGCTGTTTGAAAGTTTGAATTCATCTCCAGTATTAAAAAGCAAGAAACATCCCGTACCATAGGTATTCTTAGCTTCTCCAACTTCTGTACACAATTGACCGAATAAGGCACCTTGTTGGTCTCCAACTAAAGAAGCGATGGGAATCCCATCAGGAATACCTTTCAATCCTAGTGTTGTTCCAAACAATGACCTAGAATTCTGAACTTCTGGAAGTATCTTCTTCGGTATATTTAGAATATCAAGAAGCTCATTATCCCATTTTTTCTCAACTATATTATAAATTAGAGTTCTGGAAGCGTTGGTATAATCTGTTTTATGAGATTTTCCTCCAGTCAATTTATATAATAACCAAGAATCTATAGTTCCAAATTTAATATCACCAGCCTCAGCTTTTTGTCTAACTCCTTTTACATTATCTAAAATCCATTTGATCTTAGTTCCACTGAAGTATGCATCAATCACTAGACCCGTTTTCTTTCGGAAAAGATGTTCTAAGTGTTTGGATTTCAGTTCTTGGCAATAAGCTGAAGTTCTTCTACATTGCCAAACAATAGCATTATAGACAGGCTTACCTGACTTTGAATCCCATAAAACCGTCGTTTCACGTTGATTGGTAATACCTATAGCTACTGCATCTTTTAGTGAGAGTCCTGCTTTAGATACAGCTTGTTTGATTAATTTTAAAGTCTTTTCCCATATTTCATTCGCATCATGTTCAACCCAACTTGGCTTGGGAAAGTGCTGCTTAAATTCAAGATAAGCCGAAGAAAGAGGCTTACCCTTATCATTAAAGCAATAGGTTCTGATTCCTGTAGTCCCCGCATCAATTCCAATAATAAATGAATTTTTATTTTTCATATTTCCATTCCTGTCAATTTGTAAATTTGTATTTAAATTTATATTTCGATTTCTAATCCTTCATAAGCCATCACAATTTCTAAGGCTCCCTTGGGATCAAACATTTCTTTATATTTTAATGCTCTTAAATATACCATATCCAATTTCTCATCATCATAAGATGGATCATGGTGAAACATAACCAATTTCTTGACTCCAGCTCTTAGTGCTATATCAGTTGCCATTGATGCTGAACTGTGGCCCCAATCAATCTTCTGCAAGGATTCTTCAAAAGTATACTGGGTATCAAAAACCAAAACATCTGCTCCCCGAAAGTAACCTAAATATTGATCAATATTATCCATTTCCTCTAAATTAAATTCAGCATCAGATGCAAAAATTAAAATCTTATTACCTTCTTGAAATCTATAGGAATAAGATCCTCCTGGATGGCGCATAGATTTTGACAGTGCTCGGATATGCTTTCCCAATTGAAAGATCTCACCCTCTTCATGATAAGAAAAAGTCTTAGTTGCATGATATTGGTCCCATTGAACTGGAAAATGAGTAAATGCATGTTGGTATTGCAATCGATTTTCGAGATTATCCATAGAAGTATGAAAATGAAACTTATTGCCAGGGATAAATAAGGGAACAAAAAAAGGCATCCCTTGAATATGATCCCAGTGTGTATGAGTCATTACCCAAAATGCTTCCCCTTTACCTTGTGCAAAGCCTTGGCCAAGCATAGACATCCCTAACTCTCGAATCCCAGTTCCTGAATCGAGTAAAATCAAATTATTATCTTTATCTCGAATCTCAAGAGTAGTCGTATTGCCACCGTAAGTTGAATGATTGGAAAAAGATAAACCATCTAAAAATTTATCAATATTTTCAGGACTTTGAATATCCATTGCATTGGCAAGAGATAGGACATTCTTTATTTTATTTCTAATATAGTTAGGCTTTACAGGAGCGCTTATGGAGCCACGAACTCCCCAAAATTTAATTTTCATAATAGTTTTATCTTTTTTAATGCAACCCACTTAGTTTTTCCACTGAAAATCTTTTTTTTTCTTGAATTTAAGCAAAAATCTTTCAATGTGGGGTGGAAGCATGTTTTCTACAGAAATAAAAAACGAAAATGGGATCTGCACTATTCTGATCAACGGAAGTGTCAGTTTAAAGAATGCAGTTCAAATGAAAGATACCATCATTCAGCAAGCCGACCAAGGGAATCTTAACATAATTTTAGAATTTAGTGATTCTGTATACTTGGATAGCTCAGGTATAGGAGCCATATTCAATGCTCAAAAGTATTTGACTGAGAAAAGTGGTAACCTGAAGCTCAAGAATGTATCCAAGGATGTGATGACAATTTTGCGAATAGCAAACTTAGATAAGCATCTAGATATTATTAAATAAATTCTTTCCTTTCACTAAACATTTAGCTTTTAATCATCAACAAGTTTGTTACAAAATGCAATCTACTCCGATTGCTGTTCCTTTCCCTAAAGTTTAACTTGAACTTATTGGCTTTATCTTATTAGATAGATTGAAGCTATACTTTTAATTCTTGTATCGTGTGAATAATGAAAGATACAATTCCACTGAATACATAAAGAAACAAAACCACATACAAAACCCAAGGCCAACGCTCTGTTCCTATCGCAGTTAATAAGACTAAAAGCCCTGTGATAACAATTCCCAATTTACCCCAAGTAAAATTTCCTCGAATCGCTACTTGTGGTTTGGAGTAGCGAATAGTTGAAACCATTAAAAGAGCAACTAAAATAAAAAAGGTAATTGATATTGAAACTGGGACTGGTAGTACGGAAAAGGCAAGAGGGAAAATTCCTACAATAACTCCTGCTACAGGAGAAGGTAATCCTGTAAAAGATTTTGGATCACTATCAACATTAAACCTTGCTAATCTGTAGGCTGCGCAAATTGGAAACAAAGCAGCAATTAGCATACCAACTGGGAATAAATCCTCTATTGAAAAGAAATCAATTTTGAATTGGTGGAATACCATTTGGTACATAAGGACACCTGGTGCAATTCCAAATGTGGTTAAATCTGCAAGGCTATCAAGATCAGCACCTAACTCAGTCGTTGCATCTAAGGCTCGAGCAGCCATTCCATCAAACCCATCAAACAAGGCAGCAAGTATGATTAAAAATCCCGAAAGGCTAAATAAACCTATAGGGTTAGGATGATCAACATTGTATTCCGACGCTACAAGTATAGAAACGAATCCTAGGGTCAAATTACCTAAGGTTAAAGTATTGGGTATCCATGCTAATTTCTTTTTCATATTTTATGCTATCCTCTTTGGACTTACTTGAAAGTCTATTTCGTCCTTAATTCCTTTAGTAAATAAGTAATATCCTAAACATGCAACCATGACTCCATTATCTGTACTAAGAATCTTATTTTTAGGAAATAAAATTTCGACAGAATTGTCTAAGGCAAATTCCTTTAGTTTATTGGTAAGTCTGGTGTTCGCTAAAACCCCACCACCAGCAACAACAGTCTTAATTCCTGTTTTCTTGATGGCGTTCTTAATATTTCTTAAGACCAACTCTATACTTGTTTCTTGGAATTCAAAGCAAAATCGATTTATGGAAATGGAAGGATGGTCTTTTTTTGCATTTAATAAGGCTGTCTTCAATCCACTGAAAGAAAAATGGAGTTCATGATGGGGTTGTGACTTGAGTAACTTTGGAAGAATTGGAATTTCTGCTTTCTTACTGCCAGATATAATTTCCTGTTCATATATATTTGCAGATTTTTCAATTTCGGGTCCACCGGGATATCCTAATCCAAGTATGGATGCTGCCTTATCAAATGCTTCTCCTAGTGCGTCATCCATAGTATCACCTATCAACTCTAGTTCATTCCAATCTTTATGAATATAAATACTCGAATTGCCTCCTGAAAGAAGTAATCCAAGGTGTGGAAAGGGAGCTATAGGTTTGATTTCTTGGGAATTTTGAAGTTGATCTATATTCAATCGAACAACAGAAAGATGTGCCTCCAAATGATTGACACATACAATAGGTATACCATGCACTAAATGAATACATCTTGCCATCTGAGCACCAATCATTAATGAACCCATTAAACCAGGTCTTTGACTAACTGCTACATAGGCAATCTCTGAAAAGTCTAATCCTGAATGACTAAGACACTCATCTAATAACAAATTGATCTTTTCTAAATGAGCTCTAGATGCGATCTCAGGTACAACACCTCTAAATTTAGCATGAGATTCAATTTGGCTAAACAAAGCAAGGTGCAAAATTTCTTTCCCATCCCTAACAAGACCTAAGCTGGTTTCATCACAAGATGATTCTATACCTAAACCTATCATTCCCTTATTTTTTAGAAGACTTCAAGATTTGAATCGCTTCTTTCAATTGGGGATCGAATTCTAAAGTAATCAATGGCGCCTTTTTCCCTATCATGGTTTCGGAATAATAAAGAAATTTAGACAGATCTTCAGACAGAAGTATTTTTTCTTTTTGAAGTTTCTGAAAAAAGAGGTCTCCCTTCATACTCGAATAAATAGGATTTTCCTTAGTAAATGTCTTCAGGAGGTTTGATTTAGAAAGTTTTTCAAAATAAAACTTATCATCGTCCTTAGGACCAAAAGGTTCAATTAGAATATCAGGCTCTATACCTTTACCATGAATGGATACACCAGAAGGAGTATAGTATTTCTGTATTGTTAATGCAACACCTGTTCCATGTGGAAGATTGTAGATATTTTGAACGGAACCTTTACCAAAAGATTTGGTTCCAACTAATTTAGCACGTTTGTGATCTTTTAAGGCACCAGCCAAAATTTCTGATGCACTTGCAGAACCATTGTTCATAAGAATTACTACAGGAATATCTAAGAACTTACCTAAACCTGTGCTTGATTTATAACTTCGTATCATGACTCCATCTCTTCCACGAACAGAGACAACTTCTTTGCCCTTATCAAGAAAAATTTCAGAAAGCTGAACAGCCAAATCCAAAAGTCCACCTGGATTGTTTCGTAAGTCTATAATCAAGCTCTCTGCGCCTTGTTTGGTTAAATCTTGAATAGCTTGGTAAAATTCTTTGGCTGTTGTATCCTTACCCATAAATTGAAGCAGGCGAATGTAACCTATTTTATCATCTTTGAGATACTCTTTTTTGATATATTGAATCTTGATCATTTCACGAACAAGATCGACTGGAAATGGTTTCACATTCTTTCTTTCAATTAATAAACTAACACCTGAACCAACTTCTCCTCGCATTAAACTTATAGCATCATTGAGATTCATGGTTTGAGTCTTGATTCCATTGATTTCAATAATTTTGTCCTCAGGAAGCAAGCCTGCTCTGGATGCTGGCGTGTCATCAATAGGAGAGACAATTAGGATTTTGCCATCTTGGAACAAAACTTCAATTCCTAGTCCACCAAAGGATCCTCTAGTTTCAGATTGAAGCTCCTTAAATTCTTCCTTGGATAAAAATCTACTGTGAGGATCTTTTAATGCGGAAAGTATGCCCTGTATTGCACCCTTATATAGATCAGCTTCATTTACCTTTTCAACATAATCTGTCTCAAGATAAGAAACTATTTCATGTAGAATTTGGAGATACTCCTCGGCATCCTGGGAAAGTGCTTTTGCCTTGGATGGAAATGCAAAAATAAGAAAGCCCAGGAAAAATCCTAGACCCAACCATGATAGATTTTTTAAAAATTTCAAATCTCCCCCTGAACCAATTTATAGATTTTAGGTTCTTTTGATTTTAAAACTTGAAAGGCAATTTCAGGGTTCAATCTGTAAACCTTGCAAGCTTCAATAAAAAGCTCTCGGTCCGAAGGCAATTTCTTTCCTTCTTCAATAGAAATAGCAGTTGCAATTCGATCCTTAGACCATTTCTCAAGGACTCGATTGAGATCAAGATCTGTGACTTGCTCTTTTTCTGGAGCACAGGAAAGTAGAAAAATCAATAAGGGAAAAATTAGGAATCTATAGTTCAAAAGCAAACCTCTACTTAGATTCCTTGGAGTCCTTTCCTCCGTCAATCAGTAAAAACGAAGAATCCCTATCAATTTGCCCATAACAATGGCTTTTTTAGTTTTGATAGGTTTTAATTTAGGATTTCTTGGTTCCAAACGAATATGGTCCAACTCTTTATAAAATACTTTGAGAGTCGCCTCATCATCCAGTAGAGCTACAACAATTTCCCCGTTTCTCGCGGTTTCTTTCTTTTGGATGATGGCTAGGTCCCCATCATTGATTCCAGCGTCTATCATGGAATCCCCAACTACTTTTAAGGCAAAGGTTCCTGGTTTCTTCGCCAATCGATCTGGAACAGGAATATAGGATTCAACATTTTCCTCTGCTAATATGGGCATTCCTGCAGCTACTCTACCCAAAACAGGAATGGTAATAGCTTGGGATGGTAAAGAATCAAGAGCATCATTTCTTGTTAATTCAATTGCACGAGATTGGTTCTTATGGGTCTTAATAAAGCCTTTCTTTTCGATAGCCTTTAAGTGATCGTAAGCTCCCTTGGCAGTTATCTGAAACTCGTCACCTATCTCTCGAATTGTAGGTGGCATACCTCGTTCTTTCATAGAATTGGTAATAAATTTGTATACGAGTTCTTGCTTGTCAGTAAGTTCTTTCATTATACTTAACAAGTGCCTAGGAAATGTATGTTATGTCAATACAAATTTATATTTTTAAATATTCACTTTTCAATAAAAAAGATCCATCAGAGACAACTACGTCGCCTTCACTGAGACCAGATAGAACTTCTATCCTATCATCCACCAAACGTCCAACTTGAATCTTTCTAGGTGTGAATGTTCCATTTGTATTTTGTAAAAAAACAATAGTCTCTCCTTCGATTTTATGAACACATTTCTCTGGAAGAGTGTAGAATTTTGACTTTTCACCCTGGGCAACTAAACCTTGGACTACTGCACTAATCGATTGGCCAGGACGAAGTCGACCTTTGGCATTTTTAACCAACAATCTCAGTTCGGCAGTTCTCTTTACAGGATCTATTACTTCACCTACGTGAGCAACTTTTGCAGTAACCTTATCTGCCTCACTTCCCACAGGGAAAACCTCAGCTTGGGTACCAATCCGAATTTGATTTAAATCTTTTTCATAAACATCAAGTAAAATCCAAAGAGTCGAAAGATCTGCCACTGTGAATAAATTATCCCGAACGGAAACAGCCTGACCCAAAATTGCATTTCTTTCTGTGATAGTACCAGATATTGGACTTCGTATAGGAAGATTCAAGGAATAGGATTTGCCTCCAACAAGTGCATTGATCTCAGCCTCATTCAATCCATAATTTTCTAAAGCGGAACGACTTGTTTCCAATTCAGTCTTAACTGTTTTGTAATCCATCATAGCCATTTCAAATTCTTTGGCAGATGTAACCTTTTTCTCATACAATTCTTTGGCTCGTTCCGCTTGTAGTAGTAAGGCTTCTTTTCTTGCACTCGCCTTACGGTAAATAGCTTCCATATCACCTAACTCTACAGATTGAATGCTAAAAATAACCTGGCCTTTACTAACGTAGTCACCTTCATTTATAAAGATGGATACAATTCTTCCCGGAACTCGGCTTCCTATCCTAGCCATCTTAGCCAAGTCATAGGAGACCTTACCTGGAAGCAGAACCTCTTCAAATTCACCTTCTAATTTTAAGCTCGTAGTTTGGATTGGATGATTTTTCAAAATACTTTCAGATATTTGAATTTGTCTTTCTTTAGGAGCTGTTACTTCCTTAACTTCTTCCTTACTGCTACCCTTCCATTGAAGGAAGAAATAAACTGCAATTGCTATACCTAAAATTAATAATGCGATTCGAAATACTTTTGTTTGTTTCATTCTTTTATACCAGTGTTCTTTTGGCCAGAAGTAGATTCTTCATTCAATTTTCCGATAGCCGCTCGAAAAATATCTATAGAATTATAATACAAATAAATTAATTCATAATATGTTCTTAAAACTGTAAGATAATTTCTTTCAGCCTCAAGAAAAGTTACTAGATTCGAAGCACCTCGAATATAAGCTAGCCGCGATTTCTCTTGAACACCTTTATTTTTCTCAAGAAGGTTAATTTTTCTATATTCTAAGAGTTGCTCCTCTCTTACAGCCAACTCTCGCTTGGCGGTAAGTATTTCAGATTGAATTTCAATTCTTTTGGATTCTACATTCAACCTAGCACCCTTTGCAATTTCTTCTGCTTTAAGAATCTCACCTTGGTTTCTGTTGTTAACCGGAAGAGGAATGCTAGCATAGACACCCATATAGTTTTCAGGTCCCTTATTCATAACCTCACCACCTATGGTTAAGGTAGGAACAGCTTCCCTCTTCTTCAATTCAACATTCAATCTTTCTCGATTTTCTTTAAATTGTAAAGCAAGTAGATCCGGTCGGTTCTCAATGGAATAGTCATTTAGGTCTAATTTCAATTCCTTAGTAGATTGAAATTCCAATCTTCCTTTGAACTTTAGAACAGTTTGTGGGTTTTGAATTCCAATTAAGACTCTAAGCTGATTTCCAACTTGAGCTCGATTGATTCTTGTATTTTTATATTCCCGTTCTAATTGTATGCGCTCTAATTCTATTCGCTCGAATTCCAAATAAGAAATATCACCTTTATCGGAACGAAATTTTGTGAGTTCGAGTAAATCGTTGTAATTTTCAATGAATTCTTCTTGGTATCGTATTAGTTCAGTTAGGTATAGGTAAGACCAGTAATTTTGGCGAATGCGAAGACGGAATATACGGTCAAAATCAGAAAAATTGGCAAGGCTTACTTGAAAATCTTGCAGTGCAACTTTCTTTCTTTGCGGAATAACTCCATTTATATCTATTGGTTGCTGTAAAATTGCGTAAGTTTCAGGAAGCCCTGTACCAGAATTTCTGCTTGCACCTATAAATTGCTGCTGTATAGCCAATACAGGATTATAATACAAGGATGAGGTAATCACATCCCCCCTTGCACTCCCAATATTTGTTTTTTCTTTTAAATAAAGAGGATTGCTTTCCGTTGCAAACATCTCTAATTCGGTGATATCCATATTAGCAATTTTTTCTTCAAGTTCAGATCCATCGATTCGACTTAAATTTTCGTCTTTCGAATCTATAGATGTGTTAAGGCTCAGAATCGATACTAATAATAGGATACGAAATTTTTTAGATTCCGAAATTTTGCTCATAGTCTTTTAATCCAGCAAGTATTACTTGCATTGCTTCTTCACATCCATATACTTCAGGAATTTCTACTGGTGGATGCTCATTCACTACTGGGATTGCCTTGTAGGTAAGAAAGTAGTGCCTTAATTTATTTACTAATGTCTCTGGAAGATCTTTGATGTCTTTGATGTTAGAAAAAACTGGATCGTCTTTTAATATAGCAATAATCTTGTCATCAGCTTCATTCTTATCTATCATTCTAAGTCCGCCTATTGGTATTGCAGTTAAAATGATGTTTCCATGATTGATAGGATTGGAACTTAAGACACAAATATCAATTGGATCACCATCACCAATGATTCCAGTGCGTCCAATTTTTTCCATACATCTCTTAGCGGATTCTTCACCAGAGTAAGTTCTTGGAATAAAGCCATATAAAGATGGGGAATGGTTGGAGTATTTTTGAGGGCGGTCAACTCGAATGTATCCTGACTCTTTATCCACTTCATACTTCATAGTGTCAATGGGAGTCATCTCAATAAAAACATCCATCTCTTGAGGAGTTTTATCGCCTGGATGGATTCCATGCCAAGGGTGAGATACATAGATATTTTTATTTTTCATTTCTTCTTCCTTTTCTTAGCTCTAATAGACTTTTCTGAAATTGAATCATCTTCTGGGTCATTTTCTTCAGATTCAATTTGGCTAACGGTTTCATTCTGAAAACTTTTTCCAAGTAAGAACTGTCTCTCTAATTCTTTCTTTTGCTCTTCTTTAGACTCTTCTCTTTTTAAAGCTGCAATAACTAAGAATTGAAAAACAGGAGGAAGAAGGAAGAGTGCCATCAAAGTAGCGAATAATACCCCGCCTATAACAACTGTAGCTAAAGGTCTTTGAACTTCAGCACCAGCAGAACTTGCGATTGCCATAGGAAGAAATCCAATAACTGCAACTAACACAGTTGTGATTACTGCTCTCAGTGTTCCGACTGCAGCCTTTGTAACAGCCTCATGGATATTTTCATTATTCTCTAAGGATGATTTCAGATAAGAGGCAAAAACAACCCCATTCAGAACGGAAATCCCAGCAGCAGCAATGAATCCAACCCCTGCAGGTATGCTAAAAGGTAAGCCCCTTAAGACCAAAGAAAGAACTCCACCAGCTGCGGAGAAAGGAACTAATATAAAAACACCTAAAGCATAGTAAACATTTCCAAAGGCAATGAAAAGCATTCCAAAAATAATCAAAAGTGCAACGGGAACAACCATCGAAAGACGATTCTTTGCTCGAGTAAAGTTTTCGAATTGTCCACCCCAACTAACATTGTAGCCTGATGGAAGGTTCTTCTCTATCTCTGAAGTAGCTTTAATAGCTTCATTTACAAATCCAATCATGTCCCTACCTCGGACATTGGTCTCTACAAGTATCCTTCTCTTTAGTCCATCATGGTAAAGGGCAGAAGGCCCCTCATTCAGTTCAATTTTAGCGACTTGTCCCAAGGGAATAGGCTCACCTGTACTTGACATTACTGGAACATTTTGCAAGACATCCATGTCCTTCACATCGGCGTCCAGTCGTATAATCAAATCAAAGCGCTTATAACCCTCATAAACCTTGCCAACATCATAACCAACTCTTAATGTTTGAACTGTTGTTAGTATTTCTTCAGATGACACACCATATCTCGCCATCTTTTCTCGATCAGCCTTAATCTCAAGTAGAGGCAATCCAAGTAACCTTTGCACACGTAGATCAGCAGATCCAGGAACTTTCTTCAACTTTTGTGCATAATCATCTGCTATATCTTTTAAAGTATTTAGATCATCACCAAAAATCTTAATTACAATATCGGCCTTAGACCCTGAAAGCAAGGCATTCACTTTGTTCTCAATTGGCTGTGAAATAGATATATATGAAGATGGAACAGCTACTTCCATTTTAGATTTTAAGATTTCCATGAGACTTTCTCTATCACTAGCAGAGGTCCATTCCTTTCTTGGCCGCAACTTAACCATAATGGTTCCTTCCTCAGTTCCAACAGGTTCCGAAGCAGAATCCCCTCTTCCCATTCTTGATGTTGCCATAGTTACTTCTGGTACGGTAAGAAGTACGTTTTCTAATTCTGTATTCAGTTGCTTTGAATGGTACAATGAAGTTGAAGGAAGCCTCTTAATATCTACTTCAAGTTCCCCTTCATCTATCTTAGGTAAAAATTCAGAGCCCAAAAGACCACCTAACATCAAACAGAAAATAGTTACTGAGGTTCCCAGGAACAAAGCACGTAGCTTCTTCTGCATTACATAGTTTAATTTAGATTCATAATAATGATTTAGCTTTTCCCAATAGGCTGGTTCTTTGAAAATCGGCTCTTTGTAGATGAGAGAAAGTAAGGCTGGAAAAGTAGTCAAAGAATAGACCAAGGCTGCACCTAAGGCAAGAGCCACTGTAATCGCCATAGGACGAAACATCCTTCCCTCGGTTCCTTCTAATGTCATTAATGGAAGATAAACCAAAAGAATAATTCCTACTGAAAAAGTAGAGGCTCTTGCTACTTTTTGACAAGATCTTAAAATAATATCCTCGGTTAAAAGAGTTAAATCATGTTTAGATTTCTGGGTTTCTAAGACTGCTTGTTTATAAATGAATCCATGCAAAACGGATTCTAGCATAACAATAGATCCATCGACTAGTAATCCAAAATCCAAGGCTCCAAGAGACATTAAGTTACCAACAACCCCAAACATATTCATAAAAATGGTTGCGATTAGCATGGAGACAGGAATTGCAAGTGCGACGGCGAGTGCACCTTTAATACTTCCTAAGGTCACAATTAAAATAAGTAATACTAAGGCAGCTGCTTCAATTAAATTCGTGAATACTGTACTTAAAGTTCGAGAAATAAACTCAGACCTATCATAAAAGGAAGTTATTACCATTCCCTCAGGAAGTTTAGTTTTAATTTCTTCTACACGATTCTTCACGGAATCTACAATTTCGAGGGAATTTTCTCCCATAAGCATGATGGAGGTACAAGTCACAACCTCACCTTTTCCATTCTGTGTTGCTAAACCAAAATGAAGAGCTGGACCTTCTTCCACGATAGCGATCTGTCCTAATAGAACAGGAATACCATCCCTTGATGTACGAATTGCAACCTTACGAATCTCGTCAGCAGTCTTAAACTGACTCTCTCCTCGAATAACAATTTGTTCTTCACCTTTGGAAATATAACCACCACCAACATTCATGTTAGCAGATTCTAATGATTCAGCAATTGAACTTAAAGTCAAATTGAGAGCTTGCAACCTACGGGGATCAATTTTAATTTGGTATTGCTTTTCGTCTCCACCGTATATATTTACATCAATTATGCCCTTAACAGAGCGTATTTGGCGAGCAATCTCCCATTTCATGTAAGTCTTTAATTCTTCCTTGGTATGCTTTTCAGAAGAAAGAGTAAACTCGTAAATATCACCAAGCCCAGTTGCAATAGGTGAAAGCTCAGGCTTTCCATATCCATTGGGTATGATTTCTTCAGCCATCTTCAGGCGCTCATTAACTAGCTGCCTTGCAAAATAAATATCTGTTCCATCTTCAAAAATAACAGTAACTGCTGAAACACCAGTTCTTGAAATTGAACGAATTTCTTTGACCTTGGGCATACCATTGAATTCCAATTCAATAGGATAGGTTATAAATTGCTCAACCTCAAGTGGTGAAAGTCCTGGTGAAGAGGTAACTGCAGAAACTTGAACATTTGTTATATCAGGAACAGCGTCTATGGAAAGTTTAGCGGCATTGAAAAGACCAATCAGAACGAAGAAGAAAGTTGCTAAGATGACTGCGAATCTGTTTTTGATAGAGAATTGAATAATGCTTTCAATCATATGATTTTATAATTGATAAAATTTAGAAATCTTATTAATTATTACCAGGAAACAATAAACCATAAGCGGGAAAACTAAAAAAAAAATAAAATTTTTATACAAACATCTTGCCAAATCTTTGTATACTGGAAATAATTCCTTAGAGGTTTTATGAGAGAAGAATCAATAGACACAGTGATTGGTGATGATATTTCCTTTCGAGGAAGCTTGGTTTATAGCAATACACTAAAGATTAACGGTAATTTTAAAGGAACAATTCAAACAACAGGCAAATTGATTGTAGGCGAAACAGGTTCTTTAGAGGCGGATATAGAAGTAGGAGTCTTAGTTGTTGAAGGCAAAGTAAAAGGTAATGTAAATGCCAAAGAGAAAATTGAATTAAAGAAACCTTCTGAATTGATAGGCGATATTAAAAGCCCCAATCTTGAAGTGGAAAGTGGATCAAAATTCTTAGGGAATTGTAGCATGTAGATGTCAATTCAACCCGAACATGGACATTTGTTGCAGAATTTTACCCTTGGAACTGAAATTAGAGATTTTTTAATTCAGAAAAGAACCAAGGGCTTAGAGCCTCACGAAATAAATTCTTTCCAATTTTTTAAAAAGGGAATTTCAAATTCAATCTTCTTTCATTCCCCTTTCTTACTTCCAGACATTATCCCTTCTATCAAGCAATTATTAGCATCTATAGAGAATGAAGAAAAAATACTTCTATATGGGGATAGGGATACAGATGGAGTTAGTTCCACAGCAATTTTATACCATTTCCTAAAAAAGGAATTTCCGAGTATTCATTTGGAGGCTACAAGCTCATCCAAGAATGAGGCTTATGGTTTATGCCCAGAAGCAATTGCAAAAATAAAAAAGTTTAAACCCAAACTTTTGATAACTTTGGACTTTGGAACAAGCAATGCTAATGAAATCAATGATTTAGCAAAGCAAGGAATTAAGTCTATAGTAATAGACCACCACGAGATTCCATCTCAAACTATAGATTCTTGCTTATTGAATCCTAAACGAATTGATTCGATTTATCCTGAAAAGAAAATTTGCACATCTTTTCTTGCTTGGAAACTTTCATTGGCTATCCTTTTTTACAAAAGTCTAGAATACAATAAAATTTATAAAATTTCCAATACTAAGGAAATACAATACTATCAAAATGGAATTCGTATAGAAAATCCAAATGAAAATGAGGCAGAGATTTTTGAATTCAACAAGGAAGCAAAAATACAAGAGGAAAATGCTTCTTTGTATGCTTCCATTCCCGGTGTGCAACTTGTATTTTATGAGCAATTGAAAAGTATTCCTGATTTATTCATAAAGTTAACACCTCTTAGCTCTCTTACTGGTATTGGTACTATTACTGATATGATGCCCTTAGTTGGAGAAAATCGATCTATGGTTCGCTTGGCTTGTGATTATCTTTCCGAACTCAGTACAAACCTAAATACTCCTAGTTTACCCGGTATCAAAATGATACTTACACATACCGGACTTTTAGGCAAGAAAGTCAGTTCCAAGGATTTAGGATGGGGAATAGGTCCCTTATTGAACTCCGCTGGACGTATGGGACAGACTGAGATTGCCTTTGATCTCTTACTTGCAGATACAGAGAAAGCTGCTGAAAGTAAAATCAAAGAATTAATAAAGACAAATGAAGAGCGAAAAGAACGCACCAAGAGAAATGTTTATAAAACTGAGAAATTTTTCCAAAGAAATGCTCACCTAACAGAAAAGCCTATTCTTTTTTGCTATGAACCTGACTTAGAGCCTGGAGTGTCTGGGATTGTTGCCACTAAATTAGTTGAAACTTTTCAAAAGCCTGCAATTTTCATTACTCCCGACCATGGCCAAGCCAGAGGGAGCATTCGCTCTAGTGGTGCTGAAAATGTTCTTGATTTATTAAAAGAAGCCCAAGATATTTTAAATCAATTTGGTGGACATCCTGAGGCTGGAGGTTTCTCGGTTGAAATCAATAGAATCCCAGAACTCCAAGAAAAAATTTATACACTCAGTGTAGAATGGCTCAAAAATATTGATAAACCCGTTCAACAAATCATCAGTGATTTAAAAACTAGAGCCCAAGATCTCGATAAAAATCTTTTCCATGTTTTAGAATATTTAGAACCAACAGGCCATGGTAACCCACCTATTCTTTTGTCCTTAGAAAAAGCTAAAGTATTGAATTTTACTTTTATGGGAAATGGCAAGCATGCTAGGTTTAAAATTCTAGGAGCGGGAAATTTGAAATTTATAATTTGGAATGAGGCAGAGAAAATGTCTCGATTTGTAACTATGAAAGAATCCATTGATCTCTGGGGTAACCTTGAACTCAGCTCATTTCTTGGAAAAACAAGTCTTCAATTTCTAGTTACCCACTATACTTGACTAGATCTATGATTAATTATTCAACTAGCTTTTAAAAAAATCACCAATTTGATTCAATACAATTTGATTATTGGATTGTAACTAAATCAGATTCATTGATATAAACAGGGGTCCAACCGGACATATCTTGGAAATATCGAATTGCTTTGATCTTTTTATTTTCATCTAGCTTAAACCAATGATTTGTGTTAGCTGGAACAGATATAAAATCATTCTGGCTCACCTTAACCTCAAATTTTTCTCCTTGGATATGGAATCCAAAGATGCCTGAACCATCGATAATATATCGAACTTCATCATCAGTGTGATAATGCCACTTATCAAATTTTGCAAGCATAGCATCCAAACCTGGAATTTCTGGATTGAGGACTATCATATCTCTTGACTTATAGGAATATTCTGATTTTAATTCTTCAAATCTATTCTCAAAGCTTAGTAACAATTCTTCCTTTTGGCCATCATTCAAACTATCCATAGATAGCAGTGGCTTTGATTGTGCATGAGCATCCCAGAAACGATATTCAATTCCTTTATTTTTAAGAAAATTACGAACTTCTTCGGGTTTTGAAATGGGATCTTTGGATTTTGAAGTAAAAATTTCTGCCATATTATTCTCCTAAACGAAACTTGATGGATGAAAGACCAACCAGGACAAGGCAATAAGTAGAGTCAATATAGAAATGACTACAATGAAAGATAGATTCGGTTTTAGTTCTTCAGATTTTGTTACCGAGCCCTGCTCTTTTAGCATGAAGCTATATAATACAACTTTAATATAATAAAAGAAAGCTATGGCAGAATTCATAACAGCAACAACAAGAAGAATCAAGTTGAATGTCTGCTCTGATTCCGCTATCTTCTGAAAGAGGAAAAGCTTAGACCAAAATCCCGCGAAAGGAGGAAAACCTGCCAAAGAAAGAAATACAATAGTTAGCGCAATGGCAATCCATGGTTTCTGAGTCATCAATCCTGAAATAGAATCCAAACTAACATGCAATTTGGTATTTTCCAAGAAAGCAATCAAGGTAAATCCAGCTAAATTCATAATTGCATAAATATAAAGATAATAAAGAACTTCTATATTGCCCCCAACTATAATCCCAGCGACAACATACCCTGCATGGGAAATAGATGAATAGGCAAGAATTCGTTTAAGGTTTGTTTGTCGCAAGGCGGCAATATTTCCAAAGGTCATAGATGCCATAGCAATTATTCCAATTCCTAAATTCCAAAAAGAAGTTTTGTCTCCAAATGGAATTTGAATAAAGACAATTAACAAAAGGCCCATACTAGCAACCTTAGCACCCGAAGCCATAAATCCAGTAATGGATGTTAAAGCTCCCTCATAAACATCTGGAGTCCAGGCATGGAATGGAACTAAGGCCATTTTAAAGAATATTCCAACAAGAAATAAACTTAAGCCTAACATAGTATAATTGGCTTGGTAACCACTAGAAGCTATAGGTCTCAATGCAATTTCTAAATCAGTTGAACCCGAACCTCCAAATAAAAATGCAATACCCATGAGCATGAAACCAGAACTAAATGCTCCTAGAAGGAAATATTTCATTGTAGCTTCTAAGGCTGAAATTGTATTACGAGCTAGCCCAACTAGAATGTACAAACTCAGACTCATAATTTCTAAACCAATGAATATTACGATTAAATCGGATCCTGAAGTCATAAACATCATGCCTAGGGCTGCAAATAATACAAGTGGATAGAACTCTGGAAAATCAACATCATGAACTTTTAAAATTAAAGGAGAAACTAGTACTGTAATAAATGCAGAACCTAGGTACAATAGATTCAACCAAATAGTTAGTTCAGATATTTTCAATTGTCCATGAAAGTATTTTCCGATTCCTGGTGATTGGTTCCCTTGGTAAACAAAGTATCCCGAAAGAAGTATCATTAGCAAAGTTAAAACTCTAAGAAGCCATCTATCCTTAGAATGAAAGATAAATTGGAAGATTAAAAATAACAAAGATCCAACAGTCAATATTGCAAAGGGAAGTATCGCTGAAAAATCTTGGGCGATAGGAAATTGGTTATTCATGGATTCTCTCCATTTATCATATCTATCTCTTTTTGGGTTTCATCCAACTTCTCAATTTCAAATTCCTCTAAAATTGAATTACTTTCTGATTCTGTTTCGACTGGAAAGATTCGATTCATTTTTTCAAGAATGGGAATTTCAAAACCAGATTTATATCTTCCAAGACGATCTTCATAGCTCATAGGAGTTGTACTCAATGATTTATAATCAAAATTAGGGCTTAGCAAGCTTTGCTTTCTTTCTTCTATCATTCGAACAGAACCAGAGTTTAGATATGTATTGACAGAAGGCTCAAGAATTTTAAGGAAATATTTTGGAAAAAGACCTATAGCGAAAATTGCAATAACCAATGGTATTAAAATTATATATTCCCTGAATTCTATATCTTTTACACTGCGACCTTGTAAATCCATGGGTTTGCCAAAGATAAATTTCTTGGTAAGCCAAAGTAAATAAACAGACGTCCAGATAACACCTGTTGCTGCTATGCTTCCTAAGATATAATTGTATTTCATGGTTCCCATCAATATCAGAAATTCTCCAACAAAACCGTTGGTTCCTGGAAGCCCAACTGAAGAAAGCATGGCAATGACAAAGAAAACACTAAAAACCGGCAAGAAACTAGCTGCACCGCCAACTTTTGAAAGCTGACGAGTAGACGTTCTATCATGGAAGATACCAATCAGTATAAATAGCATTCCTGTTGAAATACCGTGTGAGATTAATTGAAGCATAGCCCCAGCTACTCCCATTTCAGTAAAACTCATTAAGCCAAGTAAGGTGAAGCCTAAGTGGGATAAGGATGAGTATGCAATGATTCTTTTGATATCTTCTTGTACCATAGCGGAGAAGGCTCCCCAAAGTATTCCTATCGTTGCTAAAATTGCAAATATCTCACGTGCTTGGAGGGATATTTCAGGAAAGAAAGGAATTAAAAAGCGAACAAATCCAAAGATACCTAATTTTAATAAAACACCCGCAAGATCCACCGAACCAACCGTAGGTGCCTCAGTATGCACATCTGGCATCCAAGTATGCAGAGGGAAGACTGGAATCTTGATAGAGAATGCTAGAGCGAAGGATGCAAAAACGAAGATTCTCAACTCAGGAGAATATTGATCGGAAAAAATTAAAGTAAGAGATTCAATAGAAGTAGTTCCAGTCTTAAAATAGAGAATCAAGATTCCTGCGAGCATAAGCAGAGAACCAGCCATTGAAAAAATGAGATATTTTACAGCAGCAAAGATTCTCTTCTCCCCACCCCAAACTCCAATCATCAATGCCATAGGAATAACCATTAATTCCCAAAATACATAGAATAAAACCGTGTTTAGAGCTGAAAAAATTCCAAGAACGGCAAACTCTAAAAGCAATAAACAAAAGTGAAATTCTTTAATTCGAATGGTTATATTCTTCCAAGTTGTAAGACTCGATAGAAAAAATAAAAATGAAGTTAGGAAGAAAAGTAAGAGCCCAAGTCCATCCAAACCAATCATATAATCTATGCTAAGTCTTCCAGATACTATCCAATTGGGAATCCAATGGACAAATTGAAATCCAGGTTCGTTGGCATTGAACTGTAAAACCAATAATCCACTTAGTAAAGTTGTAATGGCTGAAGTAACTGTAGACAACCAGATGATAGTTGAATTTCGCTTAAGAAGTAGAATTACCAAACCTGAAACTAAGGGTAGAAAAAGAATTATACTTAAAATATATTCAGGCATTTACACACCCCTCACTAAAACAAAGGAAAGGATAGCTATCACTCCAAGAACTATATACAAGGCATAATCTCCCACAAAGCCAGTCTGAACTCTTCGAAATAATCCTGAGATAAGTCCGAATCCAAGACCGAGACTCATGAAGAATTTATCAATTATTTTGGCATCAAGTGTGAATGCTATAAAGCGATTCATTCGTATATATGATTTTACAAAAAGAAAATCGTAAATCTCATCAATAAAATATTTATTTGTCAAAACTCTTTTATAACCAACAACTTCTATAGTTGGAATTTGTTGGTTCTTAATAAATTTGAAATAAGCTATCGCTAGCCCCAAAAAAGCAAAAGCAATTGATATAGAAACCAAAATAAGTTCTGTAAAATGGCTAAGCTGTACTGTCTCGGCCGAATAATTTGACGGAAGTATTAAAGACCAATGTTCTTTAAGAAGTATGCCTGATTGAAAGATAGGAGAAAAATACTGGTCCAGTAAAGTGATTCCTCCTGCATAAAATGGGGTTTGTAAAAATCCAGCAAACATTGCACCTAAAGAAAGAATCAACAAAGGCAATGTCATTGTTAGAGCAGATTCATGGATAGAGTGTTCGGAATGTTTAGAAGAGTGATCATGGTTATGAGAAGAGAATCTTTCTTTGCCGAAAAACACCAAGAAAAGCAATCGAAACATATAAAAGGAAGTCATCAAAGCTGTTAATGCACCTAGAGTCCAAAGAATGACTCCATATTGCGACTGGGCGAACACCTTTTCCAGAATGAGATCCTTAGAAAAGAAGCCACTAAATGGAGGGAGACCAGAGATAGCAAGAGTTCCAATTAAGAATGTGAGCCCTGTGATTTTCATATGCCTCATCACTCCACCCATCTTGCTGATATCTTGTTCATGGTGGAGACCTAAGATAACAGATCCAGCCCCTAAGAAAAGAAGAGCTTTGAAAAAGGCATGGGTCATTACATGAAAAAGTCCACCCACATAAGCTCCAACCCCCATAGCCATAAACATATAACCTAACTGAGAAACGGTTGAATAAGCTAGAACCTTCTTAATGTCATTTTGAAATATTGCAATACTCGCTGCGAAAAAGGCAGTGATTCCGCCTATCCATGCAATAAGGGAGGAAGTTAGTTCCGCATTTATATAGATAATATTCAATCTTGCAATTAAAAATAAACCAGCAGTTACCATGGTTGCTGCATGTATCAAAGCTGAGACTGGTGTAGGTCCAGCCATGGCATCAGGCAACCAAACATAGAGAGGAATCTGAGCTGACTTTCCAACTGCGGCTATAAAAAAGAATAATGCTATCCAATTCACATATATCTGAAACTCATCTATCATGGGAAGTGTTGCATAAATATCCGTATAACGAAGAGAACCAGTAAGCCAGTAAATCCAAGCCATACCCAGTATAAAACCAAAGTCGCCCATTCGATTCACAACAAAAGCTTTCATACCAGCAGAGGCTGCTTCCGATTTGTGGTAGTCAAAGCCAATCAAAAGGTAAGAACAAAGACCAACTCCCTCCCAACCGAGAAAGGTCAGAACTAAATTATCAGCCAAAACCAAGTTCAACATAGAAAAGATAAATAAATTCAAGTAAGAAAAAAAACGGACAAAGCCTTCTTCCTTTTTCATATAACCTATGCTATAGAGATGAATCAAGGAACCAATCCCAGTAATGATTAAGGTCATGTATAGGGAAAGTTGGTCAACCTGGTAGGCAAAATCCACCTTGAAACTTCCAATTTCTATCCAAGGGATTAAAGTAAAAAGATGTGGATCTTTTCGTATCATTGGATTGAATTCTAAAAAAGCACCCAGAGTTATTAAAAATGGAATAAATACTGCTAAGGAACCTATAGTCCCTGCTACACGATTTGGAATCTTTCGAATCAATAAACCATTGTGCAAGAAACCAAGCAGTGGAAGTAGGATAACTAAGTAAAAAAGATCTAACATAACTTAGCCCCTAAGTAAATTAATTTCATCAACATTGGATGTTTTCTTTTGTCGAAAGATTGCAATCACTATCGCTAATCCTACAGCCGCTTCAGCAGCAGCCAATGCCATAACAAAGAACACAATAACCTCTCCGGTTACAGTTCCTAACACTTTAGAGAAAGAAACGAAAACGAGATTCACCGAATTCAAAATCAGTTCAACGCTCATAAAAATCAAAACTGCATTGCGTCGAGTTAGGACTCCTGCAACACCTATGGAAAATAAAATTCCTGCTAAGGTTAAAATATGATTTAGAGGAATACTTTCAATACTTGAATCTATCATTGTTGCTCCAATTTTTTCTTAGCAAGTATCACAGCACCTATAACTGCTACAAGAAGCAGGATAGATATCATCTCAAAAGGCAATAAATAGTCAATAAAGGTAGAAGCCCCAACAACTGCTACATTTCCCTTGGCTGAAAATTCTGTTGCCTGACCTTGTTCATTGAACAGTTTGTATTCATAGGCTCCTGTAGTAGCATCTACACCCTTGGGCGAAACTTTTCCATGTGGAACCCCTATGCTTACGCCCATAGCGAGAAAAAGTAATAATAATCCAACTGTAAAGAATAGGTAGATCTTTCTGATTGGGAATTCCCAAACTTTAGAAATGGATTCTGTCTTTAAGGAAAGAAGCATAAGCACGAATACAACCAAAACCATAATCGCACCCGCATATACTAATATCTGCATGGTAGCAATAAAAGTAGCTCCCATGATAGCGTAGATAGCAGATAAAGAAAAGAATGTTAACACTAGCAAAACTGCTGCTGTGATAGGGTTTCGATTTAAAATTACTCCTAGTGCTGCAAGCACAGAGATAGTGCCAAAGAAATAAAATAATATTTGTGGAAGACTAAATTCATTCATCTTAATTAAATAATAACCACCATGAATCTTTGAAAAAAACAATATAAGAAGCAGCCAGAAAAACATTAAACAAAGACCAAGGAATCAGTCTCTTCCAACCTATTGTCATGAGTTGGTCGTAGCGAAATCTTGGAACCGTCCATCGAACCCAAATAAAAAAGAAGGCAAAAAACAAAACCTTAATAAGAAAAAATAAAAGACCTAAAATTGGTAAATAAACAGATCCTTCTAGAATTCCAAAAGGAACATTGTATCCACCAAAGAACAAAAGAGCCGTAATGCAACTCATAGTAATCATATTCATGTACTCAGCGAGAAAGAATAAGGCAAATTTAAAGGCTCCATATTCTGTATGAAATCCAACCACCAACTCAGATTCAGCTTCGGCAAGGTCAAAAGGCATACGATTTGTTTCAGCAAAAATTGCTACTAAAAAAATGAAAAAACCTATGAATCCTGGTGGAGTGAAGATATTCCATAAACCAATCTGCATATCATTTACGTCTGTCAAGCGAAGAGAACCCGTCATTACAATAATGGCAACCAAAGATAAACCTAGGGGTATTTCATAGCTAATCATTTGAGCTGTAGCACGAATTCCACCTAACAAAGAATACTTGTTATTACTTGCCCAACCTGCAATCATGATGCCATAAACTGCAAGACCAGAAATAGCCATCAAAATTAAGATTCCTGAATCAGGATTGGCCACTTGAAGATCCAAAGTATTAGTTCCAAGTAGACTTGCCAAAAATTCAGGTAGAGGGATGGTTCCTCCAAAAGGAATTATAGACCAAGCTAGAATGGCACAGGTCATAGAGATCGCAGGTGCAAGTAGATACATGCCCTTGGAGACATTGGCTGGAATTACTTCCTCTTTGGTAAGAAATTTAATTCCATCAGCTAAGGGTTGAAGTAAACCAAATATTCCAGCGCGATTGGGACCTGGTCTATCTTGGATAAAACCAGCAAATTTTCTCTCTGCTAAGGTATAATATGCAACACCCGTTAGAATAATGATAAAGAAATTTGCTATTTTAAAAATCCAAACGAAAAGAACACTTATATCCATACTTATACTATCCGTGCTGTCCTATTAATTCTTTTTGTTCTGTTTTATGAGATTCCAGTTTAAATCTAGAAGTGAATTCACTTGTAAACTTTTGGATTGTGGGTCTAACAGCCATTACGCAAGCATCAGCAAGTGGACAAATTGTAGTTCCACCTTCCATATTTCTTGAAAGAGATAGTATCAGATCTAATTCTTTCTGAGATCCTTCCCCTATTCTGATTTTATTTAAAAGATCTTTGACCCAGTGCGTGCCTTCTCGACAAGGAGTGCATTGTCCACAGGATTCATGTGCATAAAAGGAAGCTAACCTGTAGGTTGTTTCAACAAGATCTGCATCTTCGCTGAGTATAATGACAGCACCTGAGCCCAGCATACTTTTGAAAGAGGCTATAGATTCAAAGTCCATTTTAGCCTTTTGCACTTCTTCTGCATTCAAAATTGGAGCTGATGAACCACCTGGTATAACCGCTTTTAGTTTCTTGCCATCTTTCATACCCTGGCACTGTATGTTGATAAGATCCATTAAAGGGGTGCCGAGCTCGATTTCATATACTCCAGGACGATTTACATGACCACTCACAGAAAAAACTCTAGTTCCTGGTGACTTTTCTGTTCCTATCTTCTTGTATTCTGCAGAACCCATTTCTAAAATATGAGGAACATTGCACAAGGTCTCAACATTGTTTACAACCGTAGGGCAATTGTACAAGCCTGATATAGCTGGAAAAGGAGGCTTGAGTCTTGGATGACCTCTTCTTCCCTCTAGAGAATTGATCAGAGCTGATTCTTCCCCGCAAATGTAAGCACCTGCTCCTGCATAAACAGCTAGGTCAAAATTGTAACCAGAGCCTAGAATATTTTTCCCTAAAAGCCCAGATTTATAAGCCTCATCTACTGCAAGAGAAACAATGTCTATACCTTTATTGAACTCACCCCGGATATAAATATAACCTTGGTGGCAATCAATGGCTTTTGCAGCTATCAACATTCCTTCAATTAACATATGAGGAAGATTTTCTAGTAGCTTGCGGTCCTTAAAAGTACCGGGCTCTCCCTCGTCTGCATTGCAGATCAAATATTTTGGCTTATCTGTCTTAGGGATAAAAGACCATTTCATGCCTGTAGGAAAACCAGCTCCACCACGACCCCTAAGCCCTGAATCTTTAACAAGTGCTACAATTTCATCTGGTGTCATGGAACTAAGTGCTTTCTTCGCCGACTTATATCCTCCTACAGATTGGTAGTGATTCAAAGTATGGGATTCAGGATGATCTATGTGTTTGGTGAGTAAAAGTTTTTCCGCCATATTATTGCCCCTCTGCCTGTAAAGTGTGGATCAAGGCAGATACATCTTGTGGTTTGAGATTTTCATAATAACGATCATTGATTTGAGCAACGGGACCGAATCCACAAGCTCCCAAACACTGAACTTCCTCAACAGTAAAGGTTTTGTCTTTGGTTGTTTGCCCTTTATCAATGCCTAGTGTTTTACAAAATTCTTTCGTTACCGAATCAGAACCAGAAAGATAGCAAGAAATATTCGAACATATTTGGACATGAAACTTTCCAACTGGTTTCTTATTGTACATTGTATAAAAAGTAGCAACACCGTAAACATGGGCTAAGGAAATGGGCGATCCGATTCGATCAGCAATGTATTGCATACCATCATTATCAACAAAACCCCTATCTCTTTGCAAAAAATACAAACAAGGTAAGATCAATGATCTCTTATCTGGAAATTGATCCTTAATCTTTAGAAAAGTTTCTTCACTCTTAGCTGAGAATTGGTAATTCATTAACAATCTAACTCCCCAGCAATTACATTCAAAGAGCTCATAGTTGCTACGGAATCTGCAAGAAGTCCACCTCTAACTAGATCAGGAAAAGATTGGTAGTACCAAAAGCAAGGTCTTCGAACGTGAACTCTCCATGGAGTCTTTTCACCCTCTGAGATAATTGTATAACCCAGCTCTCCATTAGCGGCTTCTGTTGCAAGATAACATTCCCCTACTGGTGCTTTAATGCCATGCATGATAATCTTAAAATGATAGATCAGCTCTTCCATATTTTTATAAACTTTATCTTTGGATGGAAGAAAGATATGAGGAAGATCAGCGTGATAATTCCCTGCTGGAATATTATTAATAAGTTGCTCTATAATTCTTATAGATTGACGCATTTCTTCCATACGAACCAAAGTTCTATGCAGAACGGAACCATCTTCACCAACTGGTATATCAAAATCTACCTTATCATAGAGCATATAAGGTTGGTCTTTTCGAATATCCCAATCAACTCCAGTAGCTCTAAGGTTAGGACCAGAATATCCATAGGCTATAGCGTCTTCCTGAGATAGTCCACCTATCCCTGCAGTTCTATCTTGAAAGATACGATTTCGAATTAATAAATTATTGAATTCTTCTAAGGCAGGTTTAAGCTCTCTACAAACCAACTGTATTTCATCAACAAATTCTGGATAGATATCTCTTTCCATTCCACCTACACGACAGAATGTGGTTGTGAGCCTGGCTCCTGTTAGCTTCTCTAGAACCTGGTAAATATTTTCTCTATGGTGAAATAAGTGAAGAAAGCCCGAAAAAGCTCCAATATCTACCCCTAGAATCCCTACACAAACAATGTGATCCATAATTCGTGATAACTCAGAGATTATCATACGAACATAAGTTACTCTATCAGGGACTTCTATTTGGAGCATCTTCTCCACAGTTAGTATCCAACCAATATTGTTCATTGGTGTAGATACATAGTTCATACGATCCGTACAAACAAGAAATTGATTGTAATCGTATCTTTCTCCTAACTTTTCAAAGCATCTATGAACATAGCCGATAACAGATTCGGCTTCTACGATTCTTTCCCCATCAATTTGGATTACATTCTGCAAGATTCCATGGGTAGCCGGATGGGAAGGTCCTAGGTTAACGAGTAAATGTCCTTCGGGAAGATTTTTAAATTTTTCATTGAAATGGGCTTTGGTCTTATCATACATCACCATAATTAATCTTCCTTAGAAATATCATCTTGGATATGGATTTGCAAAAGGTCTTGGATCAAATAATCTTGCCCTGGACCTTCCAGAGGGTAGTCCTTACGAAGGGGGTATCCCACAAAATTATCTGGTAAAACAATTCTTTCTAAATTGGGATGGTTGATAAAAGGAATACCAAACAAATCGTAAACTTCCCTCTCTGGCCAATTGGCACCTTTGAAAACAGAAACTATCGAAGGAACTGAATCTCCCTCGTCTACAGGAACACGTAGTTGGATCTGGAAGTGTTTATTCTTAGGTGATCGTATAAGATACAAGACTTCAAAGCGAATCTTTTTCTTTCCAAGCCAATCAACAGCCGTTAAATCATTTAGGTAGTTAAAAGAAAAATCCTTATGAGACTTTAGTGCTTCCAAAACAGGAACTATACCTTCTGGTTTAAGGAAAACATGAGGGATGTTTGAATTTCTATTTTCTTCTTCTAGAAGAAAATGAGAGTAATTCGATTTTAAAAACGTAAGAATCGATTCAATCATCTTACAACCAATGGCCGATTTCTTTCGTTGATCTCCTGAATCTTTCTCATGACTTCCTGTCTTCGATTTTCAAGTCCTTGGGATTTAACTTTTTCTTGTAATTTAATTACAGCATCTAGTAAGGCTTCTGGTCTTGGTGGACAACCTGGTACATACACATCTACAGGAAGGATTCTATCTATACCTTGCAAAACTCCATAAGTATGAAACATACCTCCTGAAGAAGCACAGGCTCCTACGCTAATAACATATTTGGGTTCAGCTAATTGGTCATAGATCTCTCTAAGAACTGGAGCCATTTTATAAGTGATAGTTCCAAGAACGAGGATCATATCAGCTTGGCGTGGAGAAAAGGAAGGACGTTCCGCACCAAACCTAGCTATATCATAATCAGAACAGGATGTACTCATATACTCAATTCCACAACATGCAGTTGCAAAAGGATAAGGCCATAGTGAATAGGATTTACCCCATTGAATTACTGAATCAAGATTTGCAACCTGTGCCATATCACCTAGCATCTCACCAGGCTTACTCATTAAATCCTTCAATCCCATTCCAATGCTCCTTTCTTCCAGACGTAATAGAGTCCTATAACTAATATCAGTAAAAATACAAGCATTTCGACAAAAATAAAAATAGCCAAGCCTGCTTCTTTAAAGTTCAAGAGATTCACAGCCCAAGGGAAAAGAAATACTGCTTCGATATCGAAGAGAATAAACAAAACAGCCACCATATAAAATTTTATATTAAAAAGACTTCTTGCATCACCATAGTATTCCACACCGCACTCAAAAGTATCCTGGGGTTTGGTTTTCTTCTTTGGTTGAATAATAAAAGCTAAAACGAGAATGATTGCGGAGAAACCAATCCCTAAGATAAGTTGTAAGGCGATTGGAGCAAAACTATCTGGTGCGATTCCCATATTGATTTATGTTTCTAGTATCTCTTTTCTCTTAGACACAAGTCAAGAGAGAATTTGGTTTTTTTTAGGAAATTATGGATATTTCTTGAACTTTGAACCTGACCAGATCTTCCTAAGTTGAGTTTTTAGGTTTATATCCATACCATTCTCAGTTGGGAAGTAAAACTGGGGCGGATCATTTGCAAATTCTTCAGGAAAATAATTCTCTTCAACAAAATTTCCTGGAAAATCATGAGGGTATTTATATCCCTTAGCTGCACCTTCTTGTTTATGCAGTGAAGTTGGAGCATTTCTGAGGTGATTGGGAATAATGAGCTGAGATATTTTTTCTTTGATGAACTTCTTAGTTGAATGCCAAGCTGAGTAACTAGCATTTGATTTTGGACAAGAGGCAAGAAAACTTGTAACTTGTGCAAGTGAGATAGCTGCCTCGGGCATTCCAATTCTTTCAACTACATTTAGGCAAGCCACGGCAAGTGGCAAGGCATGTATGGAAGCATTGCCAACATCTTCGGAAGCAAAAACCACAAGTCGCCTAGCAATAAATAAGGGGTCTTCCCCTGCTTCCAACATAAAAGTCATGTAAAGCAGACTCGCGTCAGGATCCGATCCCCTCATGGATTTTATAAAAGCTGAAATAAGATCATAGTGGTTTTCTTTATCTTTATCATAATCAACAACTCGTGAGTCGAGATAGGATTTCACTTCCTCGGATGGGATTAAAGAACCCTCTGAGTGCAGGGAGAAAAGTGCCTCTAGGGTTGTTAATAGCTTGCGTGCATCTCTGCCAGAACTTAAAATCAATAATTTCTTAGCATCGGAATCCAGGCTACGACTCTTACCTTCCAGAATCATTGCCTTTTCGAGAACCTCATCCAAGGCTTCATCGGAAAGAGGATCTAGTCTGAAAACTTGCATTCTCGAGAGAAGCGGTCTATTTATCCTAAATCCAGGATTCTCAGTGGTTGCTCCAATCAGGACTATTTTTCCTTTCTCAACCACATCCAAAAGGGAATCTTGTTGGCTGGAATTGAATCTGTGGATCTCATCTAAGAAAAGTAAGATGGTTCCTATCCTATCTGCTTCTGTGAAAACATCTCTAACTTCTTTAACTCCTGATGATACTGCGCTTAAAGTTCGTGTTGGTAGATTCCAAGATTTTGCAAGAATATGAGCAAGTGTCGTCTTACCAGAGCCAGGTGGTCCATACAGTAAAATAGAGACAGGCCTTTTCAAACGCTTCAAATCATTCATGATACGATTCTGGCCCAAGACAGCATCGAAGCTCTCTGGTCTAAGTCTATGGGCTAGTGGTATGTAGGAAGAAGAGAATAGATTCAAGACTCTAGAAACTCCGATCTTGCCAAAACTTCTTTAGACTTTTGCAACGCGATATAGATAAATTCACTGCAAATATCGCAGCCCGATTGGCAACAGACTAAGGATGATTCAGGAATGCTTCCATCCAAATATTGTTTTAACTGAGGAAGTATACCCTCAGGAAGTTGGTATTGCTTAAGAACACCAATGAGTAGCTCATCCTTAGTAGGAGGAAAAAGCAAGCCCTCATTCATATCTCCAGCCATCCAAGTCTCATCGCATAGTAGTATATTAACATTCTCGCAATTCGAAATTGGGATCCAAGAAAAAATTGCAAAAAGCTCATTTTGAAAGAACCTGTTGTATATGCCATCCAAGAATAAGGAATAGGCGTTAAAGCAGAGAGAACAACCGCCCAGAACCCGTATTTACGAATATAAGGAACAAGTTTATCTTCATATTGAAGAATAAGCCTTCTTCCTAAAGAAAACCTAGGAATAATGAATCTACCAATTGCATATGATATGCAGCCACCCATAATGGAACCAATAGAACAAGATACTATCACCCAAAAAGGTTCTAAGTCTGCTGCTATAGAAAAAACTAAAAAAGCATCAGGAGGAATAAAAATAGGAAGAGAATCACTAAGAAGCATTCCAAAAAGAAGTCCCCAAAAACCTATTTGGTGAACCACCTTCTCTGAATAAAAAATGAGTTCTTCTCGTATTGTTAAACTCAAACCAATTACTATCAATACCAAGATCACAATGGTAAGAATGGTTTGAAATGCTAATTTGATTAAGCTATTGGCAGAATCTTTGGAATGCTTAGAAAGTTTAACATTGCTAGACTCAGAATTCTTTGTTTCTTTGTCCAGAATTGTGGAATCCACTTGAGATTCAGGTAGGATGGTATTCATATTGATTTATTATTTCTTGCTGCAATTTTGATTTGTTCACGAATCCAATCATGGATTCTCTTATTTGACTCTTGGATAAGTGCTTGTAATTGTTCTATTTCTTCTGATGAAAACTTTTGTAGGACAAAATCAGCAACATCCATTCCAGGATGAATAGGCTTACCTACACCAAATCGAAGTCTATGAAAATCAGAATTTCCTAATCTTTCCACTATGTCTGCAAGTCCGTTGTGGCCAGCTGTTCCACCCCCAATCTTGTTTTTAATTTTGGCAAAAGGAATATCAATCTCATCATGTACAATTAGAATTTGAGAACTAGGAATCTTCATCATCCTTGCAAGTCGAGATACTTCCTTACCAGACAGATTCATATATTCTTGGGGTTTTAATAGATGAATACTTGCTTCTTGCAAATTATATTTAGTATATAGGGAATTTTTGTTAGTTGACCAATCTAGTTTCTCTTTCGAGCAGAAATCATCCAATATCATAAATCCAATATTATGGCGAGTCTTTTCGTATTTAGTTCCTGGATTGCCTAGTCCTGCGATTAAGAGATTCATCATGGGAAGATAAGATTGATCATTTTTTCAGTAGCTTTCATTGCAGCCACGACCTGGTCCGAATCAACTCCTATTGTTCTAAGAGGGATAGGATCGTCTTTTCGTTTCCAAGTGATCACTGCTTCAACGAGTGCATCTGTTCTTCCACCAGGTGGTATGCGCACCTCATAATCTTCCAAAGAAGGCATCTCTATCCCAATTTCCTTATTGATCTTCCGAAGTGCCTTCATAAAGGCATCATAGCCGCCATCCCCGCTTCCATCAGCTGAATAGTCTTTGCCTTTGTATTGAATATGAAGTTTTGCACTCGGTGTTGCCCCTAGACCTGATTCGACAATGCATGTTATGATTTTAAAACTAATACTTTCTGACTTTCCAGATATATCCGCAATAATAAAAGGTATATCTTCGGGAGTTACTATCTTACTTTGATCACCTAATTCAATGATACGGTCAAGAACTTTCTTTTCCATCTCTGGACTTAGAACCAATCCTTGTCGTTTTAAATTTTCTGTAAGGCTTGCCTTACCTGCGAGCTTACCTAAAGCATAACTTCGAGTTCTTCCAAATCGTTCTGGAAGAATTGGATTGGCATAGAGATTAGCCTTCTTATCTCCATCGGCGTGGATTCCAGCAGTTTGGGTAAAAACATCCTCGCCCACAATAGGACGGTTAGCAGAAATTCGTTTTCCACTGAAAACTTCCACTAATCTGCTAGCATTTGTAATTTCCTTTTCTACTATCCCTGTCTTTACTCCAAGCTTATCATGAAGTGCTGTAATTACAGCTTCTAAAGGAGAGTTGCCAGCACGCTCACCAAGCCCATTTACAGAGACATGAATGCCTTTTGCACCAGACTGAACGGCAACCAGGCAGTTAGCAACCGCTAGATCATAATCATTATGCCCATGAAATTCTAAATGCTGTTCGGGGTATCTCTGAAGAATACTATCAATTCCTACTCTGGTTTCATCTGGCGATAGAACTCCTAAGGTATCTGGCAGGAAGAGATATTGGATAGGTTCTTTTTGCAAATGCCCAACTAAATCAAGCACATAGCCTGAACTGTTGCGAAAACCATTAGACCAATCTTCTAAATATACATTTACTCTAAATCCTTGTTTGGTGGCGAGTTGAATAACTTCAGAGACTTCTTTAAAATGTTCAGCTGGAGATTTACGAAGTTGTTTTTCTAAATGAAGCAAAGATCCTTTGGTCAATAAATTAAGAGTTCGTACCCCAGTCTCTTTCATCCAATCAACTGTCTTACCACTATCCACAAAGCCTAAAATTTCTATCCTATCTGTTAAATTTTCACCAGCCGCCCAGTCCATAATCTTTCGAACGGATTCTAACTCACCACGTGAGACTCTGGCGGATGCAATTTCAACACGGTGGACATTCAACTTCTGTAAAAGAAATTTGGCAATGTTCATTTTCTCTTCACTAGAGAAACTTACACCCTGTGTCTGCTCTCCATCACGAAGAGTGACATCTAAAACTTGTATGGAATCTTGCATTCTGTTCATTTTATATACTTTCTTAATATTTCATTCGAAGGTCCGAGGATTTCTACCATGGTAGTTCCAGGATTGGATCTCAAAAACTCAGGGCGCTCTACTAATTTCAGAAAATCTTGGCTGTCTACATAGTCAATTGTCATTTTTTTCAGAATCCCTTCTCCTATTCCATGGACAATTTCAATGTATTTTTCACCTTCAACAAATGCATCTTGGATTTCTCGCTCTAATTTGATTCGCGCTTCTTCGTAATGCAACTTTCGAATGTAGATTTCTCTCATTCTTGAAAGAGTCCATTACCTGGCAAAAACTTCAAAATCTTTTTCGCTATAGAAGAAGGAAATTCCATTTCTAATCTGTCTTTATCTATCCACTTTGAATAAAGACTATGCCCCCCTAAGAAATCTTCTGGAAGATCCTTAGATGTTTTATGGCAAAAGATTTTAATCTTATGATGAGTTATTGAGTGAGAAGCAGTTCCTGGTATAAGTTCAGACGGAAGTGTATCGAGCATTTCTTTCATATAACTTGGATTAAGATAATTCTTTGCTTCCTTAGCAGGTAACTTAGCTTTTTCAATTAAGAATGGGAGAGTGTATAACTTTTTGAAAAATCTTCTGGATGAATCTTGGATAAGAAGTAGTTTTCCTTGTTTATAAACCAAATAAAAATGCAATTCCAGTTCAAACTTTGTCTTCTCCAATTTACTCGGAGGGTATTTATCAATAGCGTTTTCTTTGTAAGCCTTGCAAGAGTTTTGGACTGGACATTTTACACAGATTGGTTTGGGTAAACAAACCAAGGCACCCAATTCCATCATAGCTTGGTTGTGATCGCCTGGGTAGTCTAGGTTTAGAAAGGAATCGGCAAGACTTTGCCATTTTTTCTCATCAGATTCTGTGAATATCCTAGAAATAACCCTTTTTACATTTCCATCTAACACAGCATATTTCTTACCGTATGCCATAGAGAGTATTGCCCTTGCTGTATAAGGACCAACTCCTGGAATTTCTAAAGCTTCTTCTAATGTCTCTGGAAATCTTCCATTGTATCTGGATGTTACAATCTGACATGCCTTATGTAAATTTCTAGCTCTAGAATAATAGCCAAGTCCACGCCAATGCTCCAGAACCTCTTCCTCGGATGCTCTAGAAAGAGTCTCCATATCTGGAAAACTAAGAAGGAATTGATTGTAGAGAGGAAGCATGGCTGCAACTCTTGTTTGTTGCAGCATAACTTCAGACACCCATATTTTATAGGCAGAAGGTTTATTTCGAAAAGGAAGATCTCTTTTGTTTAGATCGAACCAAGCCTTTAAAGATTCTTGGGCATTCACTCTTAGAATAAACTTTTATAAAGGTTGGAACTCTCTTGATACATCCATAATTGAATATCTAAGGAAGGTATTGCAAGTTGCTTCTTCAGTATACCGGACTAAATCATAATCCAAGCGAGGTGATCGAAAGAACTGGGAATATTCAAGTCGTTCTGAAATTTCCCTTTTGATATGAGCCCTTGCTTCGGTACGTCTTAGGTATAAACTTGGAACCATAAGTTCGCTTTTGTAAGAAAGAATACCACTCCGGTATATAGCAACTGTGATTAGAACTTTGTATTTTTTGTCTTGTATTGTTTCCATAGGTGTCTGGCCTAATTGAATTATCGACCCCGAAGTGGTCTAATTTTATGGGAAAGAGAGAAAAGATCCTTGCAAAAAAGTTTCCTAAATATCGCTTTTTTTTAAAATGTTATTAAAGGTACCATGAATACAAAATACAATACTTCCGCCTTTGAATATGAAAGAAGAAAAACCCATGAAGTAAAAGTGGGTAATGTAGGAATTGGTGGATCAAATCCAATTCGAGTTCAATCCATGACGAATGCTGATACTAAGGATGTTGAGTCAACCATTCGTCAGATTCGCGAACTCCAGGAAGTTGGTTCTGAATTAGTTCGATTAACAGTCCCAAGCTCACAAGATGCTGAAGCCTTGCCCTTGATTCGAAAGCGAATGATAGAAGAGAACTTAATTGTTCCGCTAGTTGCTGATATACATTTTACTCCCTCCATAGCACTTAAGGCTGTTGAATATGTAGAAAAAGTGAGAATCAATCCTGGGAATTTTGCTGATAGAAAGAAATTTGCAATATTAGAATATACAGATAAAGAATACAATCTTGAATTAGAAAGAATTGCAGAAACATTCCTACCTCTGGTAAAAAGAGCCAAAGAACTCGGAGTTGCAATGAGAATAGGAACCAATCATGGCTCCTTGTCAGATCGCATCATGAACAGGTTTGGGGATACTCCGGAAGGAATGGTTGAATCTGCCTTAGAATTCATCCGAATAGCTGAATCGATTTCTTACAAGGATATCATAGTATCCATGAAGGCATCTAATACACAAATTATGATTCAGGCATATCGTTTACTGGCCGCTAGGTTCTTGGAATTGAATATGACCTATCCATTACACCTGGGAGTGACTGAGGCTGGTGATGGCAAAGATGGTCGAATTAAATCTGCCTTAGGAATAGGAAGTTTGCTAGATGATGGTTTAGGAGATACAATTCGTGTATCTCTAACAGAGGACCCTGTTTTAGAAATTCCTGTGGCTAAAATTATAGTTGAGAAATATAATAAAATCCATATCCAAAACTTAGAATCTCAATCCATCACTTTAAGACATCCTTCTACAAATGACTCTACCGATGCAGAAAAACCATTGAAATGGAATTCTTCTTACAAAGAATTTCGTGATCCATTTGAATATTCAAGATTTTATGCTAAGCCTATTCAATTAAATAAAACTAAACTGGGCGAAGAGAATCCTATCCGAGTTGAAGTAGACTGTTCATATGTCAAATCGAATTATGAGAAAGAAATTTCCGATCTCTTTCTAAAGGCAGCTCCACTCTCTATACTACCAGAATCCTTGCATTTCAAAATACGAAATGAAACTACCTTAAAGGAACTTTCATTTCTTAGAAATAAAGATATCATTCCTGCATCTTTTTCTTTTCTTCTAGAAGGGGAAATGGCGAACCAGGTCCATGACTATCTATCCGATTTAATCAACTTTGATAAATGGGTAAGCTATTTTCCTCACTTTGCAAATGAAGAAGAAAAGGAAATCTTTCTAGGTGCTATCTCTAGCTTTCACAAGGAAGGAAAATGCATAGAGTGGATACTCAAGGCGTCAGATTTTCCAAGAATAAATGGAATACTTTCAGACATTCAAAAATTTGCGATTTCAAATTCTATGTTTAGTTTAGAAAGTAGCGATTTAACTAGAGATTACCGTAAGCTTTGTACGCATTTGTCAAATTACGATTATCCAATTGCTCTAACAAGCATTCACTCCAATCAAGAAGAAGCTTTGTATGAAGCATCCATAGGTCTAGGCGGTTTACTGATTGATGGAATTGGGGACTTGATACGAATTCAATTTCCTGGCGAACTTTTCGAAGAGTTGAGTTTAAGCTATGATATTTTGCAAGGCTCAAGATTACGATTGACAAAAACAGAATATATCTCCTGCCCATCTTGCGGAAGAACTCAATTTGATCTGCAAGATACCACAGCAAGAATCAAAAAAAGAACGAATCATCTAATTGGCGTTAAAATTGCTGTGATGGGTTGTATTGTAAACGGACCTGGGGAAATGGCAGATGCAGATTTTGGCTATGTTGGAGCGGCACCTGGGAAAGTTCATCTTTACAAAGGCAAAGAAATCATTATGAAAAATGTTCCTGAAGAAATCGCAGATGAGAAACTCATAGAACTCATCAAAGATAATAATATGTGGGTAGATGCGAAGCTTATTTCCAATGAAATGTAACTTTTTTTCTTTCTAGGAGAATACAATACAGTATGAACAAAATAATATTCTATAGCTTTATTACTGGGATTTTAAGCATAATGAATTGTGGGCAGATTGAAAGCAAAGATTCTAATCAAGCAGCTGAAGTAACATCTAAGTTGCCTAAATCTACAATAGATTGGGAACTACCGAAAAACTGGAAGAAACCTAATTCGGATATTCTAAAGACAAAATTAAATTCCATGCAATACAAGGTAACCCAAGAAGAAGGAACTGAACCACCCTTTCGGAATGAATACCATGACAATAAAGAACAAGGAATTTATGTTGATATAGTTTCTGGTGAGCCTCTGTTTAGCTCTCTTGATAAATATGATTCTGGCACAGGCTGGCCAAGTTTTAGTAAACCTCTTGTTAATGACCTAATAATTTATCATATAGATTCTTCATGGGGCATGAGACGAATTGAGGTTCAATCAAAACATGGTAAAAGCCATCTTGGTCATGTCTTTGAAGATGGTCCCAACCCAACTGGTCTCAGATACTGTATGAATAGTGCCTCGCTTAGATTCATCCCTCTAAGCCAGCTCGAGAAAGAAGGTTATGGAAAATTCCTAAGTTTATTTAATTCATCTAATAAGAATAAATAATTTATTTTTTAATTAACTCTTCCCAATCTTTAAGTAGCTCATCTTCTGATCCTAAAATAACTTGGTCTTTTCCTAAAGTTTGGACAGAGGAGAGTTCTATATTAGATCCATTCTCTAAATCTACAAGCAAGGATTGAATTAAGTCACAGGGTTTAGTCTTATTGCAATTGTACATTCCAATAATGTTCGCTGAATCACTTGCATATTGAATATTATAACTTTGGTTACTTACTTCAAAAGTTTCTGTAATTCCATCGCCGTCCCAGTCTTCTATGCTGTATCTAGTATTATCATTAGCAAGCAGAATGATTCGTTTACCTTTACCTATAGGATTTGCCTCTGTTAATGTTCTTGAACCTGTTTCATTCTTACGAGCATACAAATACTTTAATTTCTTTAGATGAGCCTTAATCAATCTTTCAACCAAAGTATTATATAAATTGGAGTATTTTTCAGATACAGTCTTAGAAGAATCAGTATCTTTCTTCTCTAGGTCAATGGTTCTTGCGTTTCTTGAATAGGAAAAATAATCTACGATGCCATCCGCATTGATAGTATAGAAATTTTTTGTATTTAGCTCACCAGGATTGGGTGCTGGAGGTAGTGGATTCATGGATCGATTTGAATTGTCCTTAGTATCATTTGCATCAACCTTAGTTTCTGCACCTTCAGAGCTCGCTTTATTTGAATTTTGACTTGGTTCCGAATTTGGCTTCTCGCCCTCATTCATTTCCTGGGTAAGTGCTTTCTCTAAGAAACTAGCTCTAGCCTCTTGTTCTTTTAGTAAGGCTTCTAATTTTTCTTTAGAGGAAATATGACGAGGACTATTCTCTCCTGAAAATTTCTTCTGTCTGTATTCCTCGGAGATTGCCTTCTTTTTTTCTAGGTCAATAGATTTGTAAATACTATCATATTTTAAATACAAACCATGTAGATAGTAATTAGAGTTATCCTTTTTCTTTTTGAATTCATCGGAAATCTTAGAAAGTTTTTGCCTTTCGTCTATTATATCTCGAAATTCCTTTAGGAAGGCTCGACGAGATCTATAATTAGAAACTTGCTTTTGGTAGTCTTTCAAACGAGACGAAACTTCATTCCTATCATCATATCCATCTCGAAAAATATAAGTCTGAGAATCACGAATAACAACTAAACTAGCCAGTGATGGATCTGAATTAGAATTTGAATCAAAGATTCTATTTCCATCCTTATCAATATAATTTACAAAATGAAAGAAGAATCTATCCTCATCAAATTTCGAAATATTTTTCATTGTTGGAGAAACTTCCCCAGCATACAGTGAAAAGATAGTTAACTGCAATAAAAATATGGAACAAATTTGGTTCATTTGGTCTCCCTTGTGCGTGGCTCAACAAAATGAATATACAAACCTTGCGATTCAACACTCCTTCCATCAATTTTGAAAATTATTTTTTCTAAGTTAGGATATTGAGCAAAAAGAGTCTCTTCGATACAATCAATAACAAGACCTAATACTGTGAATTTTTTGGATTCAATTTCCTTTATAGTTTTTTCATCTATGAAATTACTAGGCGCAGAATAATAGCTTTCAATGGAAGACTGTTCTTGTTGTTCTTCTCCATCTTCACTGATATCATAAGAGGACTTAGGAAATCTATACTTCCCCATTTCTCTTTCTATCTCTCTTGAGGAAAAATCTAAAATAATCTGTTTCCCATTATTTTGCACCCAAATACTTACAAGAGCAATCGAAAGGTTGGGTAATCTTTTTAATTTGGAACTTGCAATTTTATCTTTAACTTGCGCTAGGTTAGAAAAATAAGGAGGTCTTCCAATCTCAGCAAGTAAGGTTCGAATATCATCTTTGATTGAATCTTGTAAATAAACAAGTCTATCAGAAGGAAAAATATTTTGTTCACCATCGGAAACATAAACCTTAGTAAGAGTTCTGGTCTCATGCAATGGCAGAGCAAATAGATTGAAAGGAACTAAAAGAGAAAAAGGATTCTTCTCAACAAGATAGGAGAAACTCACAAAGAGCAAGAATCCTATCCAAGCAAAATACAACATTAAATACTTTCGGATATTTGTATTTTGATTAGCTATAGCTATCTCATAAAATCTTGTCCAATGCTTAATGGAAAATTCTTTAACCCTTATCCAGTTTTCATTCGCTGAACTTTTAAAATTCATCCATTTGTCTTTATAATTAATCTTTGCCATCACCATAATCCTTAATGCCTTGGAGAATACTTTTTATAAGCCTTGTTTGAACCTTCTTAGATTCTAAAAAAACAGCTTCCTTGGGATGAGACAAATATCCCATTTCAATCAATACTGCAGGCATTAGTGATCCACGCAATACAGAAAAATCTGCCTTTTTAATTCCTCTTTGAGGAATGAGTCTACCGATTCCCTTATTTAGATGAAAATCAAGACTAGAGGCTAGCTTCCTAGATCTTCTTTGGACTAAACTTGACATCATACCCGATTGAATATTCGCTACAATATGTCCATAATTAGAATGAAGTATTTTATTTTCCAATATTGCCGTTTCTCTTGCTTGCTCTGTTGTGGGAGTCTGAGATAAATAATAAATTTCATAACCAGAGGGTTTATCAGAAAGGGAAGCATTGCAATGCAAGGAAATAAAGATTGCCTCCTTCACATCAAGCAAAAGTTTATTGGCTAGTTGTGATCTTTCCTCCAAAGGAACAAAAGTATCATCAGATCGAATTCTATATACCACCATTTCAGGATAAGTTTTTCGTATGGCAGCATACAGTTGGTTCGCAACTGCTAGAGCTATATCTTTTTCATTTTTACCTGTATTACTAGAGGTACCTGGATCCTTACCACCATGACCTGCATCAATAACTACAGCTTTCACAGGTAGAAAGCTTTTGCCAGCATCCTTGGTTCTTACTTCAAGAACTAAATTTGTGTCTGCAAATTGGTAAAAAACTTCATACTCAATTAAATTCATAAGTATGGCTTCTACTAAATCTGGTGGGATAAATATTTTACCTTGCGCACTAAGGATTTTCAATTGAATCTTATTGATACTTCCATCTAAGACATAGAAAGAAGACCCTACATGAATTCGGATTTCTTTATTATTTCCTTTAATTGATGTTATTTGGATAGGATCGTTATTTGTGATACTGAGTTCAGGAAAAATTCTTTGAATCTCATCTAATTGTAGATAGGAGTATTTTCCCCTGAGTGGCAGCTTTACCGATTCGGTATAAATCGGTAGACTGAGTAAAAAGCAGATTAGAAGCCAAATAGACTTTTGAACTTGGACCAAAACGAATTCTTTTTTGATTTATTATTTTGTCGAGTTTCTTCAATATCAAAAAGATTCCTTTTTGATTTATCCGAACTTTTGTTACTAGCATAGTTCGTATTCTTATTTGTTTGGGAATAATTTTTCTTATTTTGTGAAGAATCTGATTTAAACTTTGTTTGGTGTTTATTTTGTTTTGGAAAATCAGATTTTGATTTAGCTGTAAGATCAGTTTCTCTGTTGCTAAGGGGCTTTTCTTTTTCTCTTGGTTTGTGTTCACGATTCTGACCACGAGGATTCTTGTCCCTTCTGCCCTTACCACTTGCTGCTTTGGAATAACTCGGTTTCTCGTTGAGACTTTTCGTAATGGCAGGATCATCACTTTCAAATGCTACGAAATCTCCTTTTGGAAATACAAGATAGTCTTCATTGATAGCCTCTGTAGGAATCTTTCCTTTCAGGTATTTTTCAATTCTTTCCAGCTCTTGGTAATCAGATTCCGAACAAAAGGATATAGATTTTCCCTTTCTTCCAGCGCGTGCAGTTCGTCCAATTCTATGAACATAATTCTCTGAATCGCTAGGAAGGTCATAATTATAAACAACTTGTATGCTCTCGACATCAATACCACGTGAGGCAACATCTGTTGCTACCATCATTTTGTATTTCCCTAGTTTAAAATCTTTCAGAAGGCGTATTCTTTTCTTTTGATCGAAATCAGAAGAAAGACCTGCTGTGGAAATTCCATAACGATGGAGTGTGCGAATGATAAGTGGAATGTTTGATTTATAATTCGTGAAAATAATCCCAAGACCATCTATACTGTCTGACAAAATTAAGTTCACAAGATAGGATAATTTTTCATCACGACCCAAGTGATACAACTTCTGGTCAATTCGTTCGGAAATAATTTTATCAGGATCAATCTGAACTTCCACAGGTTCATCTAAGTATTTATAAGCTAGTCGAATAACTTCAGAAGAAAGTGTCGCTGAGAAAAGCATGGTCTGCTTTCTATCCTTACATTTATGAAAAACATATTTTAAATCTTGAACAAAACCCATATCGAACATTCTGTCCGCTTCATCAATTACCACAGTTCTTACTTGAGAAAGATCCAAACTTCTAGATTTCACAAAATCAATGAGTCTTCCAGGTGTTGCCACCACTACTCCTGGATTCTTAACTAAGTCTTGTTCTTGGGATTTGTAATCTGTTCCACCAATAATGGTAGCTACGCCATAATCTGTATTCTTTAATAATTTATTTGCTTCGCCAGAAATCTGTAACACGAGTTCTCTGGTAGGAGCAAGAACTAAAATAGAAGGTAAGCCAGAATCAGGTCTGCTTGTGAGAATCTCATGGATGGCTGGGGTTAGAAATGCAAGAGTTTTGCCGGTTCCCGTTTGGGCAAGTCCTGCAATGTCTTTGCCTTCTAGAGCAAAAGGGATTGCTTGTTCTTGGATTTTAGTGAGTTCTACAAAGCCAGCTTCTTTTAAATTGTCTTGTAGGATGGGATTTAAGTTTAATTCAGTAAATTGCATATTGGTATTCTTTAATTTTTCTTTTTTGCGACGATCTGCATGGTGTCACCGTAGCAAGTCATCCCTGAGATCCATTTATAAATTGCTAAGGGCAATTTGCCCCTCCATCCACGATCTCGGTTCGGATGGAAAGATAATGGCATACGAACTACCATTTCAAAGTTTAACTCTTTCAATAATTTTTCAATCGATCTAGGGTCATAGTCAAAAAAATGATCCTCTGGATGGGTTTTGAACCATTCTGATGGATTCGTCTGAAAGCTGGGTCCGTAGAAACTTGGAATGGCTAGAAGCAAGGCTCCCCCAGGATTTAGAAGAAGGTCTATTTTCTGCCAGATAGCGGTAATATCGGGCAAGTGTTCAAGTGTGAAAAAGCTCGCAATCACGTCAAATTTAGTCTTTTCTGGAAAATCTGTAAAGCTTCCATTCCAAATGTTGAGCTTTAATTTTTGCTGAGCATATTCTGAGGCTTCCTTAGAGATTTCAATTCCCTGGCTTGCATACCCAAGGCCTCTTGCCTCATCTAGAAAGAAGCCAGTTGCAGAACCTATCTCCAGAAGGCGTTTCGGCTCTGCCTGATTGCTACTCTCTGGAAATACTTTCTTCAAAAGATCTAATCTTTGTTTGGCTAAGTTCCTAAGATTTGTCTCATCATCAAAATAAGTCTTATTGTATTGATTCTTGTATTCTGTTAAAAAATAATTCGAGTCGTACTTCCTAAGTTTTGCTGGAAGAAAACGATGCACTCCGGTCTTCTTGCAAATTTCAATCAGATCTGGAAAATCTTCCGATCTTTCAAATTGAAATTCCAGCTTCAGTTCAATCCACCCCTTCCACTCAAACTATCTTCATAAGCCGCCCTTGCCACTCTCTTGTTGTCGTAGGCTTCTGTATAAGAAGGATCTAAGGCAAGTGCGTTGTCAAAACTCTGCAAGGCCTTTCGGAATTCTTCGTTCTTGTACTGACAAAAACCCATGAGGTTATAGGCTTGTGCCGCAACCTTAGGAGTAACATCAGAGTTCACTATAATTTTCAATTCATCAATAGCCTTTTCCCTTTCCATCATTGACCCAGAATTACTGAGAATTTTGGCAAGGACAAGACGAGATTCCATATCCTTAGGATCCATATGCGAGGCTCGGAAGGCTTCTTCTTTGGCCTTTTTCTCCATGATTGGATCTTTGCTTTCAGCATAAACTAGGGCTAGAATCTTATGGGCCTCTTTCATCTCAGATCCACTTTCTGAATGATTTAAAACATGTAACAGCTGCTTTTCGGCTGAACTTGCCTGCCCCATTTTCTTATAAACACTTGCAAGCTTGATGCGAATCTTATGCGCATTGGGATTGTCTTCCAAGATAGAGGCATAGGCGCTAACTGCCTCCCCATTGTATAGATTCTGTGAATAGTAATCCGCAATTCTTTCTCTGGCTTGGAAATTTTTACCAGATTCCAGAGCTGAGGCTTTCTTCCAAGCTTGGATGGCACGAGCAGCTTGTCCTGAATGTAAGCTTGCAAGACCCAAATTATAATAAGCATTGTAATTCTTAGGATTGAGTTGTATAACTCTTTCCAAGGTGTCCATTGCTTCGGTGTATCTTTCCATTTCATCTAGGATAATACCCAAATTAATCAATGCAGTCTCTGTATAAGTATCACCTGGTGTAACACTTATAATCTTACGAAATATTTCTTCCGCTGGTATGAGATCCCCTCTTTTGTAATACAAATCACCCAATGCGAACAAAACGTCTACATCTGCGGGACGGATTTCCAAGGCCTTCTTCAAAGATTGGATTGCTAAGCTTGGAAGCTTTAGAGATTCTAGGGCTTCGGCAAGACGAAGGTAGACTTCGGGTTCATTGGTTCCGCCTTCCAAGGCACGCTTAAAATAAGACACAGCATCTTCTTTTTTGCCGAGCTTCAAGGCAACCAAACCTAGGTTGTATTGGTTTTGTGCATTGTCTGGTTGAAGCCTGGTTGCCTCTCGGAAATGATACTCAGCTCTCTGCCAATTTTCTCTATCAAAGTAGATCTTACCAAGATGACCATGGGAAAGTATGGTCACCCTACCATTTGGATCTTGGGATATCGCCTTTTCAAAATTATCAATAGCATCAGGAATCTTACCTTGTTTGTATTGTGCCAAGGCGAGATTGTAAAGCAAGGAAGCATCCTCTGGAGAAGCTGAAATCCCTGTCTTGTATGCATTTAAAGCACTCTCAGTATCACCTAACTCTTGGAATAAATTGCCAGATAGCATGGCAACCTTGGGATCATTGGGTGCGATTTCTCGTGCAAGTTGTGCTGCTTTTCTTGCCTCTTCCATTCTGCCCATATGTCGGAAAGCTAGAGATAGATTGTAGTAAGCATGGAAATTCTTGGGATCATACCTAGTTGCCTTCTCCAAACGTTCTACAGCCAAGGGATAACGTCCTGCGCCATCAAATAACACGCCAAGTACGGTGAGTGCTATCGACTTCTCCTCATCGGAGGCAGGAGTATTTAAAAATTCCTCACAAGATAAAAATGCCTTCTGAATATAATTTTCCCTATACAATTGAATGCATTTGTTCAAAGCAGAGGATGCATGAGATAAGGGGAGATAAGGTTTTTCTAATATTTGATCTAGACTTCTTTTTTCTCTTAGTAATTCTGAGTTCGCTATTTCTTTGAGAGCATCTGCATCACTGACTCGAATAAACTGCCACCAATAACCGAAACCTAATAAGGCGGCAATAAGTAATGCTAGAAAAGTCCAGAAGATAAAACCAAGAAGGTTTTTTGAATTTCGTCTTTTAGGAATAGGAGCATAGTAGTCCTCATCTTCCAAGGAAATCTTAGGTGCTGAGGAGACTGTAGAATCTTCACTGAGTTCTAATCGAAGTCGATTTTTTTTAATAGGTTCCAAATCTCGCAAGTCCTCCCTAGGGGTGGAGCTTTTTCTTTATTGAATCTAGAATTCCATTAATAAATCCAACTGATTCTTCACTTTCATATTCCCTTGTTAGAAGAAGAGCTTCATCAATGATAACCGCAGGCGGTGTCCACTCTTCTTGCATCATGGAAAAAATAGAAAGTCTCAAAATAGAACGATTTACTATTGAAATCCTAGATAGCTCCCAATTGTTTGAGTTTTCCTTAATTATAGTATCGATCTTTTCCCAATTATCCACAACTCCTTTAATGAGAAATGTCGCATGTTCGCGTTCTTCTTGGCTTGTTGGTTTATCAAAATACGCAAAGGTTAAGACATCTTTCAAAGAAGCTTCTACCAAATCTGTTTGGTAGAGACCCATGAGGGCAAGCACTCTACCTCTATGCCTAGATGCCATCTAAATCTCTCGGAAAAGTTGAATCATTTCTATGGCTGTTACAGCAGCTTCAAATCCCTTATTCCCTGCTTTCGAACCTGCTCTTTCAATAGCTTGTTCAATATTTTCAGTGGTGATGACTCCGAAAATAACAGGAATTTTATATTCAACAGATAATGAACCTATCTTAGCAGATTCATTGGAAACCAAGTCATAATGTGAAGTGGAACCACGGATGACACAGCCTAAACAGGTTACCGCATCGTATTTTTTAGAATCTAAAACTTTTGCGACAGTAGAAGGAAATTCAAATGCACCTGGGATATAAACCACGGTAACCTCATTCAAATCTCCACCGTGGGCAACTATGGCATCTAAGGCACCTTGCAGCAAACGATCTGTGATGAATTCATTAAAACGGGAAACGATGAAGCAATGCTTTTGGTTGGTGGCAATTCTTTTGCCTTGTATGACTTTATACGACATGAAAACTAATAAGCTCCGAAATTCTGAATGGCAATAGCGTTGACCCTTACGTCCAGATTCCTAATTTGACTAGGGATGACAAGCTTTAAAACGAAAACTAGATGGATGTTGATCTTTCCGCATATCTTTCTAATAGCAGCTTGTTTTTCGATGATAACTTGCTCCACTTTTTCATCCCAAGATGATATCCCAGATCCTTCTCTGCAAGCGATCAATTCTAAGGACATTCTTCCCATACCAAGCATAGCTAAGTTCCATCCCGATGGAAGTAGAGAGATACTTGCAACTAGTCCTGAGGCCATGAGATATATTTTTTATAAGGCAGGCTGTACAGATGGTTCGCAACTAGCTGGACTTATGGAACACAATTGGAATGAACTTTCTAACCAAGAGACATGGAAGGGTGCTTGCAAATCATTGAAATATGATACAGTTCATTTTAAAATTTCTCATCCAGGGAATCTTGCTAAATACAAAGAATTTGCGAACAAAACATATCCTCTGCTATTGAAAGCGGAATCCAGTGGTGATATGCAATTGTTTATGGAAGCATTAGAGTATGAACCTGCCTTGCCCGATGCAAGACTTGCTTTGTTTCGCTTTCGAGTAGAGAAAAAAGAATGCAAGAAAGCAAAGCGTCATCTCATCATCTTTCTAAATCTTTCACCTGGTTTCTACCAAAAGAAAAGTCTAGAATCTTACTACACGAAAACCTGCGGAAAACTCTAAATACTATTTAGATACTCTCACAACCAAAGTGATCTTACCCTTGGTATCTTCAACGATTTCAAAACCTTCTTTCTTCAAAGATTTCTTTAACTTATACATGTTCAAACTAACAACGTTGCTTGACTTATCCAACTCTGATTTTTGTATTTTTTCTTCCATGTTACTTACCTAATCATCGGAATACAGCTTGTGAAATTTGAATACGTACTTGAATACATTGCTTTAAAAATAAATCTGGTCTATACACGATATGAAACATAACCCAGCCAAAGAGAAAGCTAAACACATTGCGAAGAAGAAGTCAGCCAAGAAGCACAAACCTGTATTCTATTCGGAAGAAAATTTCGAAGTAAAAACTTCTTCTATTCCTAAGATCGGTAAGGGCCTCTTCACAAAAGTAAATCTAAAGAAAGGCGATCACATCGGCTATTATATGGGCAAGGTTCTTACAGATGACCAAGCCAATTCAAATAAATATGTTGAGTCTAGGTATCTACTTTGGATCTGCAAAGATTGGTGGATCTATGGTGAAGGAAAAGAATCGAATTTTACTAGATTCATCAACCACTCCAACAAACCCAATGCTGAACTCGTAACATCCGTTCGCTGGAAGACTGCGAGATTTATCGCACTAAAATCCATCAAAGCTGGCGAAGAACTTTTCTTTGATTATGGAAAAGACTACTGGGACAATATGGACTTTCCTCCTAAATAAGTGCGGGCGGTTGTCCTTCTACGGTAGGGAAAAAGGCTAGATTGGTCGGCAAGAGTCGCTGCGAAGGCATGCACTTCGCTAGGTGGTTGTAGTTTAATGATCTCTTTGTAGAAAATTGTTCGTAAGAATCATCATAGGCTAAGAGACTAGATAGTGATGAGTGGGACTCAATGAGTTAAATTTTTTGTTACTTATACCATTAAAATTTCTTGCAAATTCCGTATTGATCTAATTGTATTGGATCCTGACTGCAATAATAATCTTTCGGACATTTAATTGATTGCCAACCTCCACATTTTATTTCATTAGTAATCTTCTCAATTTTTTCTTCTGAGCTACAATTACTCAATAGAATAATCAAATTTATTATCAATAATTTCATTGTAATTGTGGGTTCGGTAGTTTTTGTAGCTCCTCAAGGGACTTCATTATCCTGCAAGCACTAGCTCCTGTTAAAGCCAATCCTAAAATAAATAAAGGAATTCCAAACAAAAAAATTCCGCTTAAAATTAATTCTCCACCTAAAATAATAGCAACAATTCCTGCCAAAAAAACTGAAAAATAGATTGTTACCAGGATTACGTCTATTCGAAATATTTTATCTAATTTATCTCCTAAATTACTATTCTCTATTCCTGCAAAGGTTCTCCTAGTTCCAAGTAAATGATCCAAATCATTTCCTTTGTTCCTTGAATACTTGCCACCACTTGCTAATTGTCTTGCGGCTCCATCTATTCCTCTGCCTGCTTTTCGCATTGAATGATCTAAGCCTCTTCCTAGGCTTCGAGCTGTTTTAGTTGCTATCTTAATTCCACCTATCATATGCTTCATAATAGTATTGAGTTGACCTATAACAGTGTTATTCCCACTCTCATCTCTAAATCCCACAGGATTCCCCTCTACATACAGGTGCGGGCGGTTGTAAATTAGTAATTCATCCACAATTAATCAAAGTATGCGATGTATTAAATATTGTAAATATATTTTTAAGTTAGTTGAAATCTTCCCACCAAACGAGGATTTACCCTTTCGAGCCAAAATGACATGGAGTGCGTTTCTCGCACTTTGGAACACGATGTTCCAGGGTGCGACGAGAAAGGGTAAACCGAGATCCTGCCCAAAAGCGAAAGTTGCGACTTCCTTGTCGCAAGTAGTGGGAAGGACAATCCGTCCTCCTTTGGTGTAGTCGACCTTGATACAACCAAGACGGTAAGGAGGCATGCACTTCGCTAGGTGAAGGTTCCATATTGTAAATTAATTTACAATATAACAATGCAGAACAAATGATCATTTTTTAAAAAAATGATCAAAAATATTCCTTTGACTTAAATCACTTTTCATTTTAAAATGAGTCGTTACCTTTTCATTTAGAAAATGATTCCAGCTTCGATATAGAAGTTAGAAGAACCTAATCTAACATCATTGAATTCTCTATTTATATTAGATAGTATTATATGACTCGTTATACTATTTTCGACTTTGAAATTCCTATAGTAATCTGAAATTTCTGTAATACCCAAATAATAATTGGAACGCATTCTTGGATTCAACCCCGACTTGAGCATATATCCAATATTTAAGTAAAAACTATCAAAAAAAGAAAAACCATAACCAAGGTCAATTCCTCCATAAACTCTAGAAGAAACATTTGTTTGAAGACCATATGGAACGAAAAAATCTCGTCCCGTTGAGTCAATAAATGGTGAAGCTCTTTCCAATATGCTTGTTATTTTCTTAGGGCTTGATATTCCGATTATGGGTGAAAAATAAAAAGAAGAATTAAAGAGATAAAATTTATAGAAAGCTTCCACATTAGGTCTATAGTATTCCACCTCTTGGTTATAAAATCCCAAACTAATGCTACCATAATCATAACTAGTCGAATAGGAATTTTCTTTATTTTGTTGAATTCGAAATCCTAATGTTTGATTATCAAAAGGATTATAAAAAATAGCGATATCATTTCCTGATAATCGATTTCCTATAATGCGATCTGCGAATTCGTCACCATTCCCGATTCTCGTAAAAGGAAGTCGATTCGAGATAGAATAATTTACAGAGAGACCTATTTTATCAGCTTTTCGGAATGATGGAAGATTAGAATCTATTGGATCTTGGGCAGACAGGTTATCTAAATGTATTACCGTGAAAAAAATAAACAGGAATAGAAGTTTTTTTAAAATGTATTTCATTGAACCTAAAGAAAAATAAAAGTGTTTTAGTGTTTGAACAATTAATTTATTAAGCGGATTAAACCAATAAGTGCAACAAATGACAGGTTGACTGGCATACCCC
>JAKRSH010000023.1 GCA_022402465.1 Leptospiraceae bacterium
TCAGTCGAGTGATACTAATAGCTCGTTCGGCTTGACCATATTACAATTGCTCTGAGTATATCGGGGCAATCAAAAAGTTCAGACAACGCTAAATCATCTAAGATGAAAGTCTTAGATGATCCAAAGAACAAAGATGCAAAAAGATTGGAAGAGATTCCAATCGAAAGATTTGGCTGTATATCGTTGAACAAGGATTCGAAGGAAGAGAAGCTCCCGATGCCATAAGGCGTTAGGAGCTTTTTTTATGTACGGGGATGCTGAGCTACACTAGAAAACCTCATTCATTTTTTTTCATAATTGATTACTGCAGATAATATTTAAATGATAGTATATTATTATCCAAAATGTCCGAAAATAAGAAAAAACAAAATAAACCTTCCATTAATTTAAGAGAGGATACTTTTGAAGAAGAAGATACTACATCTGAATCAATACTAAAGGATCCTTTCGATCCCAAAAAAATTGAAATTAAGACTAAGCAGTTATCAATCGACTTATTGATTAAGAGACTTTTTGCTAAACCCGCAGAAATAGATTTGTATCCTGAATTTCAGAGGAAAGATGATTTATGGGACGAAATTAAACAAAGTCGATTGATTGAATCTATTCTAATAAGTTTTCCACTTCCAGCTTTTTATTTCGATGGTTCAGATGATAATAAATGGCTTGTTATAGATGGACTTCAAAGATTGAGTACATTAAGAAATTTTGTAATTCTTAAATCATTAAAATTAACAGGCCTTGAATTTTTATCTAAATTAAATGACAAAGGATTTGATGAACTTGATCGAACCTTACAAAGAAAAATTGAAGAAACTCAGGTAGTTGCCTATATTACTAATCCTGGTACACCACCCGAAGTTATGTATAATATCTTCAAAAGAATTAATACTGGTGGGCTTATATTAGAGCCCCAAGAAATTCGTCATGCTCTGAATCAGGGTGTCCCTGCAAAATTTATTGAATCATTATCGAAATTAGCTTCATTTAAGGAAGCAACTCTTAATTCCATTTCAACCAAGCGTATGGCGGATCGAGAATTAGTAACTAGATTTGTTGCATTTTACACAATTGGTTATAACAAATATAGCCCTGATTTAGATACTTTTATGAATTCTGCATTAGTAAATCTAAAAGAACTAAGTATAAAGGAAAGGGAAAAAATACAAAGTGATTTTGAAAAGTCTATGAATGCAGCCATTAAAATATTTGGAGATTGGGCATTCCGTAAGGCAAACAATTATCCTAAAACAAGAAGTAAAATAAATAAGCCATTGTTCGAAGTCTGGAGTGTCCTATTAGCAAAACTTGATCAAGGGGAAATTGAAATTCTCGAATCGAAAAGAGAGTTTCTTATGAAATCTTTTTCTGAGCTTTGTAAATCCGATGATCAATTTATAGCAAGTATAACAAACGCTACTGGAGACGAAACTAGGGTTAAAAGGCGTCTAGAAAAAATCGAGAATCTAATTAAGGATGTAATTTCCAAATGATAACGGAATTATTGATAAAAAACTTTAAATCAATTAAAGATAATAAAATTGAACTCTCAAGATTGAATATTCTCACAGGATTAAATGGGATGGGAAAGTCCTCTTTGATCCAAGTGCTATTATTGTTAAATAGCAGTCGGACTATAAATAAAGGAATTATCTCTTTAGTAAATGAAAAAGTAGATATTGGTAAGGGACGGGATGCTTTATATCAGTATGCATTAGATGAAATTATTGAATTTGGTATTACTTTTTCAGATGGAAGTAATTTTTTTTGGTCTTTTGAATATGATTCTGAGAGAGACACTCTGAACTCGAACATAGAAATCGATTTTCAAATATTAAATAAGCAAAGTTTGTTTACCGATAATTTTAAGTACCTAAATGCGGAACGAATTAGACCTAAGACTCTTTATCAAACTTCATATGGAGTTGTAAATAATTTAAAGCAGATTGGTAATTATGGGGAGTTTACTGCTCATTATTTGTATACATATGGAAATAAAAGAATAACAGAAAAAACATTAATGCACGCTAAAGCAAGATCTGAAGTTTTAATACATCAGGTTGAAGCATGGATGAGTGAAATTAGTCCTGGAGTCAAATTAAATACAACAGAAATTCCAGGTACTGAAAACGTACTATTGGACTACCAATTTGAAACTAATGATGGTTATACTTCGAGATTTAAGCCGCAAAATGTGGGTTTTGGATTAACATATACTTTGCCTGTTATTACTTTGATTTTATCTTCTAAGCCTGGTGATACTCTAATAATTGAGAACCCAGAATCACATATTCATCCACGAGGTCAGGCAGAACTTGGTAAGCTATTGTCATTGTGTGCTTCTACAGGAGTGCAGTTGATTGTGGAAACTCATAGTGATCATATATTAAATGGAATAAGAGTCTCTGTTAAGGAACAAAACATTCAAGCTAAAGATGTTAATATACATTTTTTTGATAAAAAGAATGAAGGTTCTGAGCAATTTTCCACAATTTCATCTATAAAAGTTGATTCGCAAGGTAATTTAAATGATTACCCGAAAAACTTTATGGAAGAGTGGAACAATCAGTTATTAAAATTGATATAAAAATGGATGCACACTTTAACGAACTTTCTTTAAAAACATACTTTCCTTCTAAGGAAAATGTAACAGAAAGTATTAAAACATTTTTAGAAACATTTAAAAGATTAAAAAATTATGGATTCTCTCGTTTAAGGTTTGATAAAGATTTTTTTGAGTTGTTTCTTCTGGAAAACTATTCAGTTAAAGACTGGCTTTACGATGGAAGACAGGATAATTATAAAACATTACTTCTAGGTATTCGCACTAGACCGTTTATTGATGATGATCGTGATGATTTATTAGCCGAGTTTGCCAAGACAAAGGTAGTAATCAAATTACAAGATGAATCATATGTAGAAGGTTTAGGAGTTCTGGGAGCCTATTTATCCCAATCCTTAACTATTGGATTTTTTCATGATAAATATTGGATGCAGAACACCTTTCCAATAAAAGTATCTATAGACGACCAAGAATCAAAAGAAGAAAAAATCAATAATGTTTACTCACCTGAATCGATTGATTCTATTGACTCGGAAACAGTTGTTTATCTTGGATTAAAAAAAGAAATAACTTCTATTATATCTTTTGTTGAATTACTTGGTACAAATTTTCCAAGTTTACTATTCTGTGAAAATGCAAGAAATCAGATTTTGAATATTGGAATTGGTGATAGAAGACTTAATGGACTATTGAAAAAATTAATTCGACTCAATATACATGCTTCTCATTGGAGTAATGGAGCATATGACTTTAAGTCACTTGGAATTGACTGTTCTCCAGACACGCCTGACAGAATCAATAAATCAAAAGAAAAAAGAACATTCCTCTGTCCAGATGGTAATCACAGGACATTTAGTCTTCATTGTAAATGGAGTATAGGTTCTGATGAAGTACGGTTATATTTTTATCCCGATCCAGATATAAAGAAACTCATTGTAGGATATATTGGGAACAAGAGTGGGATGGGCTTCTGACTTTAACATGGATCTTTATTATAAGATTTAGTAGGATTCCCCAAATAAATTTCTCCTACGAAACGTTGAATAAACTAGCTTGAATTTGTCTAGCTAGTGTGTTATATTGACTCTACATTAGGAACCCATCTTGAATATCGCCGAAATAGAATCCAACATCCAGAAGATCATGAAATCTCCCAACAAGGAGACTTGGATCTATGATTTTCTATTAGCTTATGGGCTTCCCAAGTCTTCCATTGCACGATTGCAGAATGGGAATCAGAACCTATCCAAGACGGAAGGTGAGATTTCTTGGAAGAAGAAGATACTTTTTCGTGACGTTAAGAAAAAGGATTTGCATCTAGAAATTACAGAGCTGGAAGAAAATTTCAAGCACGACCAGCGATTTTTGATCGTTACCGATTACAAAACCTTCCTTGCAGTGGATACCAAGACCAAAGATCGATTGGACATAGAGTTCAAGGATCTGATCAAGCATTTTGACTTCTTTTTACACTGGGCAGGAATGGAGAAGTCGCAGTATGTCTCTGAAAATCCAGCCGATGTAAAAGCCGCTGTGAAGATGGCGAAGCTATTCGACGAGATCAAGAAAGACAACCCGGACACTTCACCTGAATTTTTACATGGACTCAATGTATTCCTTGCTAGACTATTGTTTTGCTATTTTGCAGAAGATACAAATCTCTTCGAGAAGGATCAATTTACGAATGCGATTGCATCCCATACCCAAGAGGATAGAAGTGATCTAGATAAAAAGTGTATTTATGTTTGTATCAAAAATAATACGATTTATTCTTAGCAATAAATGGAAATTTTGCAATGATTTTATTTTTAATAACTTTAGTCAGTAGAAAAGTAACAAAATGATTATATACAAAGGCACAGTTGATTCTTTCTCTCGAGATGTTGATACAAATGCTATTCACGAGATAATGCGGGATAGTCTATTAGCTCGGTTAAATTGGAAAGCTAAACATTCAGAACAAATGGCTTGGAAGAATTCCTTAGTAGCTATGGATCAGGTTTTAACAAAAGGTTCCAAAATTCCCGGAGATGCCGGGGTCGCAATCGAGTGTTTTATTCCGCAAAGTTCTAAAAGAATGGACTTTTTGATTTCCGGAAAAGATGAAAATAAAATGGAAAACCTTTTCATTGTTGAGCTAAAACAATGGGAATATGCAGAGAAAACAATGAAAGATGGAGTAGTTAAGACAAGGTTTGGTGGAAATATTGTAGAAACTACCCATCCTTCTTACCAAGTATGGTCATATTTTTCTTTATTAAGATCCTTTAACGAATATGCTTATTCATCAGACTTATTTATACAACCTTGTGCTTATTTGCACAATTAAAAAATAAGAAAGGAAAATGATCCGTTAGTAAATGACTTCTATTCAGAATATACAAAATTGGCGCCTATTTACTCTCAACCTGATGCACCAAAGATTAGAGATTTTATTGGATCTAGGATTAAATACGGAGATAAAGGAGAGGTTTTAGATAAACTAGAGAGATCACCAATAAAACCATCAAAGCAGTTAGCCGATTCAATTGGAAAATTATTAAAAGGTAATTCTGAATTTGTAATGATTGATGAACAAAAAGTTATTTATGAGCATGCTTTGGAATTAATTAAGAATGATTCTAATAGAAAAAAAGTGTTTATAATAGAAGGTGGTCCTGGCACAGGAAAATCTGTTGTTGCAATTAATTTATTAGTTAAATCTCTTGGCTTAGAAAAAAATGTACAGTATGTTTCCAAAAATGCAGCTCCTAGAAATGTATATGAATCAAAATTAACCAAACAGGATTCTGAATCATTTAAAAAATCTCAATTTTCCCTCTTATTTTCAGGATCTGGACAATTCATATCTAAAGAAAAGAATTCTTTTGATGCATTAATTATTGATGAAGCTCATCGCTTAAATGAGAAGAGTGGATTATATCAAAACTTAGGAGAGAACCAAATTAAGGAAATAATTAATGCTGCTAAAACATCTATATTTTTCTTAGATGAAGATCAACGAGTAACAATAAAAGATATTGGTTCTAAAGAAGAAATTATAAAATGGGCTAAACATTATAAGGCTGAAATTTCTACCCAAGCTTTGGAAAGTCAGTTTCGATGTAATGGATCTGATGGTTACCTAGCTTGGTTAGATAATATTTTACAAATCAGATCTACAGCAAATTTAGATTTCTCGGGTTTTGAGTATGATTTTCAAGTTATTGATGATCCAAATAACCTTTTTGATTTGATAGTTGAGAAAAATAAGAAAACAAACAAATCTAGATTAGTTGCTGGATACTGCTGGAAATGGAAAAGTAAAAAGGATGATTCATTATATGATATTGAAATTCCTGAGTTCAATTTTTACAAACAATGGAATTTTAGCTCATATGGAAATCTCTGGATTATTTCTCCAAAATCTGTAGAACAAATCGGATGTATTCATACTTGTCAAGGTCTAGAAATGGATTATGTTGGAGTAATTATTGGTGGTGATTTAAGATTTGAAAACGGAAATATAGTAACTGATCCATACAAACGCGCATCAAGTGATAAAACGGTTCATGGATTTAAAAAAGCAATGAAAGAAGACTCAGAAAATACAATAAACCTTACCGACAGAGTCATTAAGAATACTTATAAAACCCTTATGACGAGAGGTATGAAAGGATGTTATATATATTGTGTGGATGAGTCATTATCTGAATACTTTAAGCAAAGTATTCCAAAATAAAGTAATTATGGGTTGAATCTAGTATTAAATTATTTATTTGTTCTGGTCTTTAAATCCTAAGGAATAAAAGCTAATTTTTTCTCCTTTCCCTCCCAATTTGGCCTCAAGTAATTGTATAATAGAATTATCCATGGAAATCATACACCAACTCGACGATCTATTCTACTCACTCTTCCCTGATCTAACCAAGGGGGATACCAAATCCATCAAACAGGCGATGGCTCGTTATTATTCCACACCATTTTTCCAACCAGATGTATCTGTAGAGAATGACCGAGTCATCATACATATCTATACAGATCAACTGGAAAGCTTAGAGATGGACTACAAAAGAGCGATCGCACTCTGTGACTCTGGTAAATTCAATGATGCTAAAATTCTCCTCGCATCTCTCATAGAGAAGAATCCGACCAATTCTGATTTTTACCGAATCCTCGGACAGATACATTCTGAGGAAGGAGACCAGGACGCGGCTATAAATCATCTGATTGAAGCATTGAAGTGGAACAATCAAAACACCTATGCTCTTACCATGATGGGCAATATTCTTTTCCTTCATAAAGAAGATCCAGATACCGCTCTTATCTATTTCAACCAAGTATTGAAGATCAATCCGAACGACCACCTAGCATTGAATAATATAGGAAGCCAGTTGGGTAAGCTAGGCAGAATGGATGAAGCTAGATCCTACTTGGAGAGAGCATTAGAATCCAATCCCGAATTTTCCAATACTTATCTGGGGCTTGGAATTATAGCTGATAATTCAGGGAATCACAAGGAAGCCTTCGACTACTACCTTGCTGGGCTTCGACACAATTCGAAAAAGGACGATTTGTTTCAGAAAACGATAGGAAATCTAGTTGAATTATGCAATCGAATTGTTGAAAATGATTTTGGAAACTCTATCATTGACAGATCCAAGTCTGACTTAGAGTCTAGATCTGGTGTTCCCATTCTGATCGAAGAATCCAGTGATGTCCCATACTACGCCAAGATTGAGTAAGCAGAGATCTATGATAGAAACGAACACATAGTAAAATACAAACCAACCAAACCAGGGATTGCTCATCTCATTATGCATGAGTTGACACATTTGAAATTTGTAATGGATGCTAGGGAGAATGGCAAATACCAACTCATCGTATCCGATGATAAAAACAAATCTGCATTCTACGAATTTGCCCAGTCAACGATTCAAAAGCTACGATCTCGTGGAATTCCCGAAACCAACATTTCCAATTTTGTATCATCTATCCGAGATGGTCTCATATCCCAATTATTCAATACACCTATCGATCTATTTATAGAAGATTATTTGTTCAACGAATTCGAAGAACTCCGTCCCTATCAGTTCATCTCACTTCTCGGGTTAATGCAAGAATCCATCCAAGCAGTAACCGATCCACAAATTCTAGAAATAGCATCGGAACACATTGTATCAAAAAGTAAAACCTACAACTTGATGGGAGCGTTCCAATTTAGAGATTTATTTCATATCGATCTAGAGAATGAATTTAATGCAAGTCCCAAGGAACGAAAACTTGCAGAGGGTTTCTATAAAGAATTCATACGCCAAAAAGATTCTAAAGTCCCAGGCATTGAATATGAATTATTGGATAGCTGGTCCAAACGTCTCGACCTAGATCGATTCTTCTACCTCCTACCGGAGCAAGACTTTCTCAAGCGAAAGAAACTGGAAGAATCCTTCTTGGAAGAGGAATCGAACGAGGAAATACAAGAGACACTCGCATCTTCCCATGCCTCAGAGGAAGATGTGGAAATGGCAAAATTCCTGCGCAACCAAGAAATCGCCGGTCTCAACAAGGCAATCGTTTTCTACATGATAGGTGCCCTGGAATATTTCCGAGACATGCCAATTGCTGATATAAAAAATATAGCTATGGAGATTGCTAAAATTGGCATGAACGGTATTAGTCCTGAAAAGGATGGATATTCTGTTTCAATGATTCCAGGTAAATCATTTTCAGGTAACCATCTACTCGCATACTATTATGTGAGTTGGAAACTGGCGATCCCAGAAATGTTGGAGAAACTACAGCTTCCATTTCGTGATGAGTTTGAGATCGCAGAGAATCTATTTGAAAAATAAGTGCGAAGTTCTAAGTTGAATAGATGGGTATCTGGACTCGGCCTTCTGATCGATGCAAGAGTTTTCTATAGACTACCAGAGACGAACTTCAACATGTGACGCTCTTTCACCAAGCACCGTTTCCACCAAAATCCGGGGTGGACATAGGGCGGGAATCCTCTTTATCCCCCGCAATTTCTTGTATATCCGAGTAATCTGTGAACTTTTCTTTTCAATATAAACTGTCCGAGAACTAGGAACTCTTCCGTTTCTCTCTATTTTCGAGACGGAAATGTATGGCTGAATCAGACTCAGCTTGCAGAAATTTTCGCCTCAACCAAGCAAAATATAGGACAGCACATCGCTAGTATCCTAGAAGAAGGCGAATTGGAAGAGAATTCAGTTGTAAAGTAATACTTTACAACTGCCATTGATGAATTCCATCACGTTTCAGCGGATACAAATAATAAGCTCGGTGATATACTTCGTGCAATCATGCAGAATTCTTCGGCTCATATCATAGCCATGACTGGATCTTATTTTCGAGGGGATGCGGTTCCCGTATTGAGTCCGGAGGATGAGGCAAAATTTACAAAAGTCACCTACAATTATAATGAGCAATTGAACGGATATACCTATCTAAAGTCCTTAGGGATAGGTTATCATTTTTACCAAGGTAAGTACACAGATGCAATCATGGATGTTTTGGATACCGACAAGAAAACCATACTCCATATACCCAATGTAAATTCTGGAGAATCCACCAAACAAAAGCATGATGAAGTAGGGTTTATCCTGGATGCCATTGGAGATTTAGAAAAGCAAGATTCCGAGACAGGTGTTATCTATATCAAAAGGCATGGCGATGGGAAAATCATAAAAGTAGCCGATCTCGTAGAAGATGAGCCCCGAAAGAGAGACCTAATTGTGGAATACCTCCGAAAATCCAATAAACTAGAAGATATGGATTTAATCATTGCCCTCGGTATGGCAAAAGAAGGATTCGATTGGCCTTTCTGTGAACATGCACTTACCGTTGGATACCGAGGTTCCCTCACAGAAATCATCCAGATTATTGGAAGAGCAACCAGGGACAGTAGCAACAAAACTCACGCACAGTTCACCAATCTAATCGCTCAACCTGATGCAGAAGATGAACTCGTCAAAGTATCTGTCAATAATATGCTCAAGGCAATCACAGCATCTCTTCTCATGGAACAGGTGCTTGCTCCCAATTGGAGTTTTAGAACTAAGGTGGGACCAGATGACAAACCCAAGCCTGGTGAAATCTTACCACATGGTTTTAAAGAACCAAGTTCAAAGCGTGTGAAAGAAATCATTGAATCTGATTTAAATGATTTAAAAGCATCTATCCTACAAGATCCCGATATGATTAAAGCAATGCCTGGAAATATTGATGCACAAGTTATGAATCAAGTATTGATTCCCAAAATTATTCGAATAAAATATCCTGATCTAGATGAGGAACAAGTGGAGGAAGTGCGTCAGTATGTAGTAGTAGATTCTGCAATCAAAAATGGCGAAATTAAGGAAGTTGGAGATAAACGATTCGTTCGTATGGCAGGAACTTTTGTAAATATTGATGATATACATATAGACCTCATAGACAGAGTGAATCCATTTCAGAAAGCTTTCGAAGTTTTATCCAAATCTGTTACAACGCAAGTCCTTAGAATCATCCAGGAAACCATTGAAGCTACTCGCATTCAGATGGATTTTGAAGAAGCAAAGATTCTCTGGCCTAAGATTCAGGAATTTGTCAAAATGTATAATAAAGAGCTGTCTATGCAATCCAATGATCCTTTGGAGAGAAGGATGGCGGAATGTGTGATCTATCTTAAGGAAGAAAAGAGAAAGCGAATTGCCAATGGATAAGGATGCCGTTCTAGAAGAAATATTCAAAAATGATCCCCTTGGTCTATTGGATGTTATACCTAAGAAATCAAATGCAAAATCTGCAGATGAGAGGCTAGTTGCGTCCTTCGAAGAAATCAATGGATTCATGGAAAAGAATGGAAGACTCCCCGAACCCAACACCTCTAGTGTAAGCGAGTTCCAGTTGTATTCGAGATTTAAAGCCATAGATGAAGATCCAATGAAAACTCTTCAATTGAAAGAATATGATCGGCACAAGATTCTCAAGGATGTATTAGAAGATAGCCAAGATGATAGAAATGCAACATCTGAACAGAAAGAAATTAATACTATTTATGATATATTTAGTGAAGATTTCGACAATCTCTTGTCAGTAGATTCGATAGACATCCACACTTTGAAACATGTCCCCAAGCAAGACAGAAGTGAGACAGATTTTGTTGCCATGAGAAAAAAATGCAAAGACTTCAATAAATACGAAGATGAATTTAAAAATGTACAGAAAGAACTTTCCGAAGGAACAAGAAAGCTTCTTCCTTTCAACGAAAAGGATTTGGAAGAGGGCAACTATTTCGTGCACAATGGAATCTTATTATTCTTGGAGAAAACAATTAATCTAACAAAAGATAATAATGGTAAAGTGGATGGTCGAACTCGAGTCATATTCGAAAATGGAACTGAATCTAATATGAAATTTCGCTCATTAGGAAAAAATCTATTCGACAATGGGCAATCGGTATCTAAGAGTAAAGCAACTTCTGAAGAAGATTTCTTAACCGGATTTAATGCAATCTCTAAGGAGGACTCAGAAGTAGGTTATATCTATGTCCTAAAATCTAAAAGCAAAGACCCCAAGATTGCTTTCATGGAAAATCTCTATAAAATTGGCTACTCTACAACTGATGTGGCAACTAGAATTCGAAACGCAGAAAAAGAACCCACCTATCTGATGGCTCCCGTAGAAAACATAGCGACCTGGAAATGCTTTAATTTAAACCCGCAAAAGTTTGAAAAACTTATACATCAGTTCTTTGGATCATCCAGATTACAATTGGAAATTATTGACAGCAAAGGTGAGAAACACACACCTAAGGAATGGTTCATTGTTCCCTTGCAAGAGATCAATCAAGCTATCGACCTCATCATTAGTGGCGAAATCATTAGTTACCAATATGATTCTAGAGGGAATATGATTGTGAATCGTTAAATAGATCTAATGATCTATATAATTACAATAATTTATAGAGAACTACTAAACTAATGCCATCCACCTATGAATCTTTAGTCGAAGAAATATCTCTATGGGTTTTCATCCTCACGTTCAGTGGCCAGTTTGTTTTGCCAAAACCGCTGCGGTGATATCCAAATTGAATTTAGACTAGAAGACCAGACAGTCTGGTTGACTCAAGCACAGATCTGTGAATTGTTCCAGAAGTCCAAGTCTACTGTCAGTAAGCATATCAAGAATGTATTCGCGGAAGGGGAAATGGAGCACTACAATCCTATCCTAAACAACCTAATTTAATTATGAAACATTGCTCAGAATGGATTCTTAGTATTGAAAAGGATGAATTCGATTGCATTGTGGCTTATAAACAATTGAAAATCTACTGGACAATTTCCAAAAATTATGTAAAATTGAAACATGAACAAATCCGATGATGAATTGCTAAAGTCATTGATAACGGGCGGTGTTGTCGGAGGTGGTTTGGCAGCCCTTTTATTAGATAAGAAAAATCGTAGTGAAAATGCAACTCTTGCAGCAATTGCTGGAGCAGCGATAGTTGCAAGCTATAAGGCAAGTCAAAAAGCGAAAGAGACTAAACTTCCTATTTACAAAATCAAGGATGGATCTTTGGTTATTGAACATCCTGATGGAAGAATTGAAACTCTTAAGGAAAACGCGAGTAGCGAAGAAAAAATTCCTTTAAATTTCAAATTAACTTCATAGTGAATTCTTATTCTATTAAGAAAAAGCGATTACGAATATTTGCTGGACCGAATGGTTCTGGCAAATCAACATTTATAGAGAAATTTCCTATAGGACAAAATATAAAATTAGGTATTTATATTAATGCTGATGAGATCGAAAATTCGATCTATGAGAATGGTTTTTTGGATTTAGAAAAGTTTCATATACCAATTGATACAAATGAAATTCAAGCTCATTTTAAAGAGTCTCAATTTTCTCCTAATAGGCTAAATGATAAATTCTTATTTAGAAAATTTCGAGTTACTGATGGAAAATTATTTTATGAAAATTCTAATTTACGCAATTCTTATGTATCATCTGATATTGCAGAATTTTTCCGGACAAAACTTGTAAATATGGAACTTGATTTTTTATTTGAGACAGTAATGAGCGACATTAGTAAGATCCATTATTTGGAAACTGCTGAATTGAATGGTTTTCATAATTATTTATATTTCTTCTGTACGGATGACGTTGAAATCAATATCAATCGTGTTGCTATTCGAGTTGAACAAAATGGACATTCAGTTGATCCAGATAAAATTCGAAATAGATATTATAAAAGTCTAGGAAACCTTAAAAACGCTTTGAGGCATACTTATCGTGCATACTTTTTTGATAATTCTGGTGAAACAAGCCAACTAATCGCTGAGTATTTTAATAATCAAATTTCAGTTATAAGCGATCAAAACACTCCCAACTGGTTTATAAACTATGTTTATAAATGATGCATTTATATTTTTAAAGTAATATATAATATTTTATAATTTTTATTGAAAAAATAAATCATAAATCATCCTCTTAATACAAATGCCATCCACCTATGAATCCTTAGTCGAAGAAATCTCACAAATCTATGAAACAGTTCTTGCTTCTGGAGATGCGGAATGGAACAAATCTGTGCTTGTATCGAATTGGAAGATAGGTGCGCGGATAGTGGAAGTGGAACAGAATAAAACTTTCCGAGCGAAGTACGGTGAGAAAATTATTCAGACTCTTGCACAGGATTTAAATCGGAAGTTGGGAAGTGGTTTCTCTGGAAGAAATCTTCGTTATATGAGGAAGT
>JAKRSH010000024.1 GCA_022402465.1 Leptospiraceae bacterium
TAATGGGAGAGTTTTTGAAGTTCCAATTTTGCGAAAGATTTTGGACGTTATCTAAAAATATAAAACTGTAGATTGTCAAATCAAGTATTTATTTCTCATTTGCTGATGTGAATTTTTTTAAAAAACCAAATCATTTAAAATCATAAAATTTACTGCACAAACTTAAATGTGCAAAGTGGACAGGAAGCTTAAAGTCGAATTCTTATAAAAAGAATTGATTCTTAGTTGAGTCTTATAATTGATATGGAAATAAAAGCTTGGAATTGGCCCCGGACAGAATCGAACTGCCGACACGAGGATTTTCAGTCCTCTGCTCTACCGACTGAGCTACAGGGCCGCTTCCAAAGTCAGTATTTTTTGAGAAGGGCATTTGTCAAATACCAAAAGGAAACTTGAATCAGAAATCTTTGCAACCTGAACTATAACTCTTTCTACAGATGATCTCTCTTGATAGGCAAGTAAGCTTTTTTTCTAAATTTATGGGAGAGATGCTGAAAGCCTTCCGTAGACCAAGCTTGATCTATCTTCGAAACAAGCTAAAAGCTTAATCTTAAGGCTAGTCTTAGAATGAGAAGGAGGTAGATTTTATTTTTTGTCAATGGATTTGTTTTTCTCCAAATATTCTAAGGCATGCAGTAAAAATTTTATATTAGGCAGAGATGTATTTGAACTCTGGGCGCGCTTCAAAACAGAACGGTAGATGGCGTCCAGTTCCATTGCTCGTCCATTCTCATAATCCAATTTCATAGAAGTGGGATAGGGCTTCATGGAAAAGGTTCTTTTTACACGATCTTCTAGAAAACTTGTTGGAATCAACCTGCCTTCCGCTTTTGCAGCTAGCTGAACTTCTGCCATAAGATCCCGAACAAGAGTAAGGGAGTCTTGATTCTGGACGATCTGATCTGTTTCTGCATTCAGAAGTACAGAAAGTCCATTGAAAGGAATATTCCAAAATAGCTTCTTCCACCTTGCAAGAATTAAATCATCTTCTAAGTTAACAGGAATGCCAGCTTTCTGAAAAAGATTCCCCAGATCTTTCAACTCCGATCCAATACCACAAGCAGTTTGATCCGGTTGCGATTCTGCTAATGTCAATTCTCCATAGTCAATGTGTTGGATACAATGGGGGGATTTTTTGACGGAACAAAGAAAAGCAAGGCCTGCAAAAACCTTTGCAAAAGGAAGCAATTCGTGGATAAAAAGTTCCTGGCCTATCCCATTTTGGATGAGTACGATTTGTAACTTTTTCTGATGAGAGATATCTTGGAAGGCTTGCAGTAAATATGCCAGTTGCTTGTTCTCTGTGGATTTAAGGCAAATCAAGATTGTATCCACATCGGAACCAAAATCTTTACTATCATTTACGAAGTATGCTTGGTAAGAATTTTTATAATTCGGATTCGAGATTTTGTCCTGGTTGACTCTTCCCTTTGACAAAGGCAATACACCAAAGTCACCCCAAATGGATTCAATCTTTAATCCTTGCTTACTGATTTTTTCAAAATCTGAATGAATGAGAAAGCTTACTTCACATCCAGATTTAGCTAAAAGAGAGCCATAGAATCCTCCTACGGCTCCAGATCCTATAACGGCAATTTTGCGAAAGCTAGAATCCAAGCTTGATTATGCGCGTCCCTTGTATCCAATAACATCCATAAATGCGGAGACACTAAAAACAGCCTTACCTGGACCAGGTTCTCCGTATCCAGGAGGAGTGGGCAGATTGTATTTTTCGAAAATACTTTTCCAGGATGTGAGTAGTTCACAGAAATACTCGAGAGGTGGACCAGCCTGAGTTCCTAGAGTCGTATAAGGTTCTGGGCACCAAGCGGTGAACCTTGGAACAATTCCCTTAGACATAAAGAAATCCAAACCTTCGCTTGTTGAATGTATTGCCTCAGCTACAGTTTTAAATCCCCACGGTTCCGATAGTTCTACACCACCTACAAAGTTAGGAATAACATTTTCTGGGCCAAAGACTTCAGCAGAATCAACCACCCTTCGTATCCAAGTATCATAACCTATCCATGCTTCTTTTCCTGGGCAGATTTTTTTGAAGAGTTCTCTATCCCAAACTTCATAATTGGGATGGTAGATTTGAATTCCTGCATCTTTAAATTTTTGGCAATCCTCTTTTTCAAATGCTTGGGCAACTAATTTACCCATCCAACGTTTTGGAAATTTTTCTTCTATAGCCTGGGGATATTGCAAATAAAAATCAACTTCAGATTTTTTCTTAAGATTTGTAAGCACCGAACCACCAGTAATGGTGTAAACTTTTGCAATCTCATCCTCTGCATCTATCCAAGACAAGACTTCTAGAATATCATCAGTATCCTTAACTCCAGTGTAAGGACGACCGGCTCCTTTTTGTTGGCGGTAGTTGTGATTGATATCGCAATAAGCGCATTCTTCTTCTTTTCCAAAATATTGGCAGTTGCGAAACACAGTGAGATAGATTAAATATCCCCATTCGATAACGGGTGCTATCTCTCCAGGTAATTTTCCATTTTTTGTAGTATGCCTATACCAGGCAGGTTTGGGTGGGTAGGCTGCAACACCCATAGAAATATCTTGTAAAAAGAGAGTTGGAATTCCCTCTACAGATCTCATCTGATAAGGTGAGTTGGGGTTGTTTCGAGTGGAAATTACCGTAGGTTTGAGGTCAAAATGTCCACCTTGTATACGAATTTCTTCGGGAGCCTTGGTATCAGCACCTCCGCCTAGTTCAGAAAGAGGAGTATGGTCAAATGAAAAGATAAAATAATCCTTAGCCTTGTAATCTCCCTGATTGAGGAAGGATTCAGGAAGAAAATGAATTCCTTGTCTTAAAATGTCCTGCTTTACGATAGCTTCTATGGGAATGGATTTGTATTTCCTTTCCATCTCTTCCAAAAGAGCGAGATTGGAAACTTGACGAATTTGTGTGCTTTCTATTTTAGCCATACTTTCCTATTAGACCAATCTATATTTTAAGATTCATTGGAATTCTTTCCACCGGGTGTTGAACTTAGTGTTTTTTACAATCTATTCCTATGCAAAATTTCTCTTTTGGATTGGGAATAAAAAATCTCTCTAGAGGAATGATTTTAAATTTTTTATCTTGATTTGTAGTTAAAAACTGCTTGAATTGAACAAAACTTGATATTTTTATAATTTCTTGTTTTTTTTGAAAAAATCTCCAATCTAGGTGTTATTTTGAATATGCCATCATAGATGGAAAAGGTAGGTAAGCAGGTATGAAACAATTTTCATGGAAAGTATTATTCCCCATTTTGATTCTTTCTCTAGCTTTCGGTCTTTGCAAGAAGCCCGATTCTGAGTTAGGAAGCGGAGACAAGAAAGACAGTAGCTTAAGTGCTGTGGTTGTATTCAGTGTTGGAGAATCTAAAATTTCCCACTTTGATGGAACCGAAGAAAAAGCACAACTTGGCTCAACTGTTAAGACTGGTGACACGATCAACACTGGCGATAAGGGCAAAGTTGATTTACAATTCACCAATGGATCATCCATTCGGGTATCTCCTTCAACGATTTTAGATTTTGCTAAATTAGCTATGAATACAGATGGTGCTGTGGATACTCAAGTATCTTTAGTTTCAGGGAAAGTTTTTGCAAATGTAAACAAGGCTAAGAAAGAAGATAATTTTTCTGTAATCACACCGACTGCAATTGCGGGTGTTCGTGGAACTTCTTTCATTGTTGAAAACGATGCTAAGACAAATAAAGCAAAAGTAAGAGTTGTTGATGGTGCTGTTGCTATGGCTCCAAGAATTCCTGCTCTTGAAAATTTATCAGACAAAGAAATAGAAGAAAATGCTGAATTCCAAAAATTGAGAAACTCAGTGATTGCTGCTGAAGTTATTTTGGAAAAAGGTCAAGAAACAAGTATTACTTCCAAGAATGATAAATTAGAAAGCAATATTGAAACTCTGGATCTTAAGAAAGCAACACAGACAGTTGAATCTGAAAAACTTATAGTCAAAACTGCTAAAGTAACTAAATCAGAAGAGCAAGAGTTGAGCACTATCGTTAAGGTAGATGAGAAAACAGCTGCTGAATTAGTAGAGCTTAACCAATCTGGTTCAAAAGAAGATAACGCTGCAAAAGTAGCTGAAATTGAGAAAAAAAGAAAAGCAATAGAAGAAGAATTAGCAAGTAAGCAAGAAGCTCAAAAGAAAAAATTTGAATCTTCTTTAGCTGAAAAACCTAAAGAACTTAACAACAAAAAAGATATCGTATCTTACTATGAAAGAATTGAAAAAATCGTTCTTACTAGTGGTAAATATGAAATTGGTGCAATTATCAACCAAGAAAATAATATGATGATTGTTCATACTGAACAAGGCATTAAGAAAATTAACTTGGATGATGTAGAAGAAGTAGTTTACGACTACCAAACTAAAGTTAAATTCTAAAATAAAATAAGCTAACAAATTCATCCTGCTCACTCTAGCCCTTCAGTGGGCTAGTTTTAGCAGGAATAAACTATCACCTCAATCTCTTAATCCTTCCCAACTTATCTGCAAATCAATAGTGGGTCATTATACACCCATATACATAATATTCCGCAAAAAAATATAATACTTTATGAGTTTGGATGGTATCAATCCGCATTCTGAGAGCTAAAATACGTATTCCAAACTAATTTCAAAGCTTGAATAACAGGTGTAATATCTAGCACAGCTATTTTTTCTTGGGTTCCCATAAGCACTCTATTTTTGCCATAGATTCTTGGATCCCCCCATTCAACTTTAACATTGGGTATGCGGTCAAGGGAACGAAAAACAATTTCCTTAGCTGTGTACTCGCCTATTTCTTCTTGTAGCTCTGAGAGTTCTGCCATAATGGAATGAAAGAAAATCTTAGTGATTTCTTTATTAGGCAAGATGCCTAAAGATTCCTCAAGTAAGGCTGTGTTTAGATTGTTCATCTGCATGGTAGGAACTTCTAACGAGTGGACTTGAAGCGACATTGGTAAATCCTATCTCTCGTGCAATCTTGCCTAATCGTACAAATTGTTCAGGCTTTACATATTCGACAATTGGAAGATGAGTAGGTGTAGGTTGCAAATACTGACCTATAGTAATCATTCTTACTCCAACATGATAAAGATCCTTGAGTGCTTGAATGACTTGTTCTTCTGTTTCTCCCATACCAAGTATGATTCCACTTTTAGTGGGAAATCCATGCTCGGAAGCATCTTTCAAGACGATAAGTGAGGTTTCATAATTTTTGGATGGAGCAACTTTTGCAAATAAGTCACGAACAGTTTCAATATTATGATTGAAAAGATCTGGTTTTGCTGCATAAATTCGATCTAAAGATTCTCTTTTTGCTTTGAAGTCGGGGACCAGAACTTCAATCTTACAGTTAGGGAGTCTTTTTTTTATTTCGTAAATGGTTTCTGCAAAATGCGCAGAACCACCGTCTGCAAGATCATCTCGGTTGACAGACGTGAGAACCACATAATTTAAATTCAATTCAAGAGCAGATTCTGCCACTTGTATGGGTTCCATAGAGTCAAGACTGGAAGGTTTTCCAAAGGCTACATCGCAGTACTTACACCTTCTAGTGCAGACATCCCCAGCTATCATATAGGTTGCTGTCTTACGAGACCAACAATGGTTGAGATTGGGACAAGATGCTGATTCACAAACTGTATGTATGGTTGATTTAGAAACTGTCTTTCGGACAATTCCCACAGCATCGTCTTCAACTGGAAATCGTAGACGAACTTTCATCCATTCAGGTCTTTCTGGAATTGTTGATCTTTCCTTGGTTCTTGGCTTCTTTTTAAGAGGATTCATGCCTATTCTTTAGACTTTCCTTGGAACTCGTATTTTGTAAAATGGAATTTATGAGGATCAATCGTTTCTTGGCAGAAGCAGGAGTAGCAAGTAGGCGCAAGGCTGAGAATTGGATACGAGAAGGTCGTGTCCAAGTGAATGGTATTTTCATTCAGGATCTTACAATACAAATTGAGCCGGGAAAGGATGAGGTTTTGGTTGATGGTGAAAAGGTTGATATCAGTCCTGAATCTCATCCTGATCAACTGATTGCACTCAACAAACCTCCCGGATATCTAACATCCCACAAAGACTACCATCATAGCCAAACCATCTTTGATCTTCTTCCCCAAGAATTTGAAAAATTTCGGTTTTCTGGAAGATTGGATTTGGAATCTCGAGGTCTATTGCTTCTTTCGCCAAATGGTGATTTGATCCAAAAATTAACTCACCCTAGCTTAAGCCCAGATAAGGAGTATGAAGTGATTCTACAAGAGTCTATTGATGCGAAAAGTATTTATAAAGAATTTATTGTTGGAATGAGAGATAAGGGAGAAACTCTTCGTGCATTAAGTTTGTCACCTAAATCTGGTAATACGAAAAAATTTATAGTAACCTTAAAAGAAGGTCGCAAGCGACAACTTCGTAGAATGTTTCAAAAAGTTGGTGCTAGAGTAATTGATTTGAATCGCACTAGAATAGGAAATCTTCAATTATCAAATATAAATCTAGAAATGGGCAAGTGGAAATGGATTTCCATAGCGTCTGTAATGAACGAGGAAGGCTGGAAAGATGAAAGATAAGAAATTTTTACTTGCACCGATTGTATTTTTATTAATTTTATTTTTGGTAGATAAGATATTTCTTTTAGAATATTTTCAGACAAAATTCATCCAACCTGGAAATGCCATCTTCTACCACCATCGCAAAGTGCTCATGAAGCGTATGTTAGAGAACCCCATCCTTAAAGATCGCTCAAAGAAAATTGCAGTAGCTTTAGGAGATTCTAGAGCTTATCCATTTTCAGAACCTGGACTTCCTAATTCTGAAAAAGAGAAATGGCTTATATATAATTTTGCCGCTCCCCAAGCTGTTCCTATGTATGCTTTTATGCAATACGAGAAAATGGTTCAAGCTGGATTTGTTCCTGACATGGTTTATTTTTCAGTGAGTCCTGAAGCCTTTGATGATTCTAAAGGTATGATCTACGATCCATTCATGCGATTGGGAATGGATGATGAATTTTATCAAAAATACAAAGATTTGATTCCTTGGGAAGATAAATATAAATATTGGCTAGGAAAGGCTTTTGTCTTTAAATCAATGCAAATCGAATTTAAAACATTTATTGATAGACTCAAATCCAAAAGAATGCGAGAATATGATCCTGACTTTAACGAAGATATGATGGTTCTAAATATTGGAAAAGGAGAATATTTGGGATATGCAACGCTTTCCAATAATGAAAAAAAATTAAAAAAAGATGCTGCAAGAATTAAAGGAATCTATCTCTCCAAATTTCACTTATCTAATACTCAATTTATTTTTGTTGAAAAACTTTTAAAGTTAGCAGAAGCAAAAGGGACTAAGGTATATTTAGTTTGGCCAAGAGTATATGATGATTACAGAAATGCATACTATGAGCTGGAAATTGATAAGACTTGGTGGATAAAAATTCAACAACTAGCTAAGGAGAACCAAGCTATTGCTATTGATTTTAATGTGGAATCAAGTTGCAATTTCTTCAATGATGCAAGCCACCAATCAGTTCAGTGCTTCCTAGAAGAAATGCAAATTATTTTGAAGAGATTCAATTCGTCTTCTTTTTGATTTACCTTTTCTGAATTTCGATGAGATCAATGTACAGCACTTAAAACTTTATTTAAAATTTCAGGTGCACAACGTCCAGAATGGTGACTCGCATCTGTAAAATAATCACAATTCATTTTGGTTAGTTGAAGATTGATATAAGGGTAGCCAGCATTTCTAATCTTAGTTTCAATAATTTCGTCAATTTTTCCAAGCCCAGAATCTAATTGCATAGTGTAGTAATAATTGTGAACTTTGGGTCTCCAGAATATTACATTAAGATTAGACTCATGGATTTCTTTTAAAAGTAAATCCAATAAGGCAAGTTCCGATTTTGATATGCTATAATCTCTCAAAATATTATCTTGCTTTAGAAAATTAGAATAATCCAATATCCTCTCCTGGTATTTTTCTGGAGGAAAATTATCTGATCGGTAATCTTCATAAGATGTTGGTAAAGGAGTAGTCGAAGGGAAAAATTCATAAGCTGCTATAACATTATTATTCGTAAGGTAGTCTTTGTTTGTGAAAAAATTTGATATAGCTTTCTCAGGTTTAAACTTATAATAGGATGAGGGAAAAATTGCACTCGTTAATACTTGTTTAAACCAGGATTTCTCTGCTATCGTAACAAGGTTGAGTAACAATTTGTAAGGTATAATATTCGTTGAATATTGAGAACTAACATGGAATGGGCTATTCAGATTAGTTGTTTCTGGTGATACTTCAATCAATACGATTTCAGGCTTAAAACCAGAGTCTTTAATGTTCTTAAATAAAAAATAATTGTAAAGAAAATCAGATGCTTTAACAACTGATCTTGTTTCTACATCATAATGTAAGAGCATTTTCTTTTCATCAAAACTAATGAATTTCGAATCTCTAATAAAATCACTAGAACTGAATTTCAAAATATCAGATCTTGATGTTCCAAGAATGATAGCTGTTTTTTTATTATATATAGTTTTTTCTTTATCTAGTTTTTTACTTGCATAGATTCTTCTGACTCCATCCGCTATATTTTCGAGAGGAGAGTTCTCGATACGACCTAATTCATGAATGCCAGGTATAATTGAGATTTTATCAATTAAGAAAATAAATAAGAACAAACTAATAGGTAAGAAGAATATTTTATATTTCATAGGCTTAGAACTGGAAGTAAATAAACTGATCCTGTTGGATTTTGATTCTAGCAATAGCAAAATACATTACAGTACTTAAGATAAAAATCATTGCCATTTTATTCCATTTTATTGCTTCGGAGAAAAAGTTCTTCAATTCTAAAAATTGTATTCCATAACATAGTATTGTAATCTCAAGGAATGTTTGCCAGTAAATATTTACCTTACCTGGATTATTCATAGCTCCAACCATAGATACAAATGTTTCCCAATTGCCTGATCTAAACATCAATGCGCCTATTAGCCAACCAATAGTAACAATAATCCAACCAGATAAATAATTTATTATTGAGCTTCTAGTTTGAATGGTTCCCCATTTCCTTTCAAGAATTAATAAGGTTCCGTGAATTAGACCCCATAAAAAGAAGGTATAAGTATCACCGTGCCAAAGTCCACCTAAGGACATGACAATTAAGGTATTAAAATATAATCTAATCTGAGTTACTCGACTTCCGCCTAATGGTATAAATAAATAATCTCTGAGCCATGTGGATAGGGTAATATGCCACCTGGACCAAAGTTCTGAAAAACTAATACTAAAATATGGTGATTTAAAATTCTCTGGAATTCTATAACCTAGAAGTAAAGCAGAACCTCTAGCTATATCAGTATATCCTGAAAAGTCAGAATATACCTGAACAGAGAATCCAATTACAGCCAGAAATATATCAACTCCACTATTGCTCGCTGGATTTGACCATATTGGATGAATTAACTTAGCCATTTGATCAGCGATTAAAACTTTTTTGAATACACCAGAAAGAATTCGAAGAATTGCTTCTTGTGTATCCTTCCAATTCATATTTACTTTATCTAATTGATAGAAAAAGTCTGTGTGTCTCATAATCGGTCCAGCTATCAATTGTGGAAAGAAAAAGATAAAAAGGATAAAATCTATAAATCCAATACCATCAGTATCTTTACGATATGTATCTACAATAAAAGCAATTATCTGAAATGTGTAAAAACTGATTGCAAGTGGTAGGATAATTTTCGGAAAGGAAACAAAAAATAAATCTTCATTGCCTGGGATACTTAATATACCATTGATAAATGATTGGCTATATTTAAAAAAGATCAGATTGAAAAGGTTTAAACCTACACCTATTATCATAATAGATTTTTTCTTTTCTTTCCGGAGCAAGTATACAATTCCGTAACTAAAAATTGTAGTTCCAAGAAAGTGAAAGAAAAAGCTTAGATCCCAATAAGCATAGAAAAAGAAGGATGCAAATAAAAGTATGTATTTTTTGAAAAGACTAGGAACTATCCAATAGAAACTAAAAACAATTAGAAAAAAGAAAAGATAGTCTAGAGAATTAAACCACATATAGTAGCTTCCTATCTTTGTAACTTAGATAGATAGGTCAATTGAAAATTAAAATTCTAAGCCTTTACAAATTCTTTGCGTACACAGAAATCTCCAAAAGTTTCACTTGGATTCTTTTCTGATTTAAATTGTGTAAATATACCTTTTAAAACTTCTAAGATATTTGCTTCATCTAAGTTCTCTTTGAATTTTTGGTTCAATCGTTTGCCCTGGAAATCTGCACCAAGATGAAGATTATAATGACCATATGCTGTTCCAACTAATCCAATCTCCGCCATATAAGGTCTTGCGCAACCGTTGGGACAACCAGTCATTCTTATGGTGATAGCTTCTTCTTTGACTTGGCATTCATCCATAAGGTTTTCTAGTTTATCAAGGAATAAAGGCAGATACCTTTGCCCCTCAGCCAAGGCGAGAGGGCAGGTGCTTAGTGCAACACATGCCATAGAATTTTTCCGTATGTTGGATGTATTCTCTTGGATTTTATCAAGTTTATATTTTTCTAAAATTGCTTGGATAAGATTGAGATCCTTAGGTAATATATCCGAAAGGATTACATTTTGGTTGCAAGTAAATCGAAAGATTGCTCGCCTAGTAAGAGCAATTTCCATCAATGCAGTTTTGATCTTATAGGAATCGGAATCTACAATCAAACCATTTTCAACAAAGAGAGTAAAGTGCCAGAAGCCTTTGTGATCTTGTGCCCAACCAAAACTATCTGACCTAGTTTGAAAGGTAAATGATTTCTCATTTTCAAAAGGAAGTCCAACTCTCTTTTCTACTTCTGCTTTGAAATTACCAAGTCCCATTCTATCAATAGTATATTTCAATCGAGAAAGTTTACGGTCTTCTCTGTTCCCAAAATCTCTTTGAGTACTTACGATTTCGTAAACAAATTTAAGAACATTTTCTTTGGAAGCATAACCTAACATAGTCGCTATTCTGGGATATGTTTTCTCATTCCCGTGAGTAGTTCCAAGTCCACCACCAGCTACAACATTGTAGCCTATGATTTTTCCTGCTTCTTCTACCGCAATTAAACCAATGTCATTAGCGTATACATCCACATCATTCCATGGTGGAATTGCGATTGCGATTTTAAATTTTCGAGGGAGGTAGAGTTCTTTATAGAGTGGATCTTCTTCCGATTTTTCTGCAATTTTTTCTTGGTCTAGCCAAATCTCATAATATGCTCTTGTTTTTGGAAGCAGTAATTTTGATATTTCTCCTGCCAATTGATTGATTTCAGTATGATGAGTGGAGCTTGCAGGGTTTGCAGTAGCAACTACATTTCGATTTACATCACCACAGGCAGCAATAGAATCTAAGAATACTTCATTAAACGATTTAATAGTAGGTTTAAGGTTTGATTTAATGATACCATGAACTTGTAGAGTTTGTCGTGTTGTTATCTTTAAAGTTCCTGTTCCATAATCACCCGCTATTTTCTGAGAGCGTTCATAATGAACGGGTCCTATGGATCCACCAGGAATTCGAAGGCGAATCATAAATGTATAATGCTTATCTAATTTTTTTTCTTCTCTCTCTGCTCTTCTATCTCTGTCATCCTGTTGGTAGATGCCATGGAATTTTATAAGCAGTTGATCTTGTTCACGTAGGGAACCTGTATGTTCATCTAATAAAGATTCTACAAGACTTCCTCTAAGTCCCTTACTGAGTCTCTTGGCTTTTTCAGCAGCTGATTCTTTAATCTCTTCAGGCATAGACTAATAAACATCCTTTTTGTAGCGTTCAGTATCAATTAGGTTGGAAAGAAATTGCTCGGCTTCTGATTTTTTGAGATTTTTTTCTTTCATAAATATTTCAATGAGCGTCTTATCAACATCATAACTCATAGGTTCTTTGCTACCGCAAATGTAAAGAATAGCTCCAGCATCTAGCCATTCCACTAACTCTTTCCCATTCTCACGAATTCTATCTTGTACATAAACTTTTTTAGAATTATCTCTTGAGAAAGCTGTATTGAATTTTGTTAGGACCCCACTGTCAAAAAATTCCAAAAGTTCAGTTTGGTAAAGAAAATCGTATGAAAAATTTCTATTCCCAAAAAATAACCAATTCTTGCCTGTATGACCAAGTGAGTCTCTTTCAAACAAGAAAGATCGAAAAGGAGCTATTCCTGTTCCAGGACCTATGTAAATCGCATTTGCATCAGGGGCAGGGATTCTAAAATTATCATTTTTTTGAATTCTAAAATTTACACTACTTCCTTCCATTAGTTCAAAAAGATAATCCGAACAAAAGCCTTTTTGAGTTTTTCCTTGTGCGGTTTTAAAATCTACTTCTGCCACTGTTAAGTGGATAGAATTCTTTCCTTGGGCTTCTGGTGATGATGAGATTGAATAGTATCGTGGAGTGATAGGCTCTAGTATTTCCAGAATAGATTCTTTGGAAATAGAATCATGAGGTGGATAATTCTGCACTATATCAATTAAATCCAAACGAGCATTTGGCAATTTTTTTCTAGTTATTGCTTCTAGACTGTCCATTACCCTTTTTGATAAATAACGAATGGAGGCTTTCTCTTCTAGCAGAGTTTGTATACTCAGAGTTTCTTTCCTCCAAGTAATGGAATCCTCACTGTTAAGTCTAAGTCCACGCAAAATGGCTGAGACTTCTTTAGGGTCATTCTTTGGAATAAACCCAGCACTATCTCCAGGAAGATAATCTATTTCTTCTTCTGTTTCAATTTCTATGTGACGGATAATTTTGCTAGCAGCAGCATCCGTTAGATCGATACTCTTTGTTATAGTTCCTAGGTGGAATTTTCTAGCAGTGGATTTAGAAGTTCCATTTTGTAATTTAGCATCTCCCTTATCATCTGCTAGGTGAGCACCATTCCCATTATTCCTGGAAATTGAATGGGAAGAAGATTCTTGGTTTTCTTGCGAGCCTTGGTTATTAGAGATAGCAATTCCGGAAGAAAGTAAGTTGCAGATAGCATCCATCCATTCATCTGCTGTTGCTTCGTAATCTACATCACACATTGCAATGTTGAGTATTCTGGTTGCTTGGAGTCTATCTAAGAATACATCCACATCTTCTCCTGCCTTGCAGAAGAGCGGATAGGATGTATCACCAAGAGCAAGAACAGAGTATTTTAATTTTGGTAAAGACTCTTTTCTGTTTTTCAAAGATTCATGAAATTTGCGAGCAGCCTCAGGAGGGTCTCCATCTCCATGGGTACTAATAATTGTTAGAAGAAGCTCTTCCTTATCTAAATCTTTAGGATTGTATTGGTTTGTACTAGATACTTTTGCTTTAACACCTATTGCTTTCAATCGGTTTTGCAAAACGGAGGCTAGTTTTTTGGAATTTCCAGTTTCAGTTCCGAAGACTATAGTCGCTGTTTTGATAGATTCTGATCCAGTCTTTTGCAAGACTGCTACATTCGATTTATTCTGGTCAGGTGCAACAAGTGTTGCCATGGAAATGTAAGAGGAATCAGTTTTGCTTGCTGAACTAGCAGCTTGGCTTGCACCATTGTTAGAGCTTTGGGTTTGTTTTTGGGTGATGGCTTTTTTTGCTTCTATGGCAGCTTCGGATTCTTTCTTAGCAGGAACATCTTTGCCAGAATCTGTATTATTGGGAGGTTCGGTATATCCTTCTTCAACAATTGCTTCCAAGAATCCAAACATCCAGATTCTTTCTTTGGGTGAGGCAACTTTTACAATTTCTTTAAAATCTTTTTTTAAATCCCTATCCATTTTCGTTCCTTACTGCTATTTAGCGAAAGAGAAAGCTTCACTCCCAAGAATAAAGTTTTCCAAAGAGAGACTCTTGCCTTTATTAGTATCGGCAGTCCTCCCTCTTTTTATAGACTAGCTTATTTATTCGGTTGTGGTGTCAGTCTTAAATATGGTTTTACTGGCTTCCATCCCTTAGGAAATTTTTTCTTAGCATCTTCATCTGATACGGAAGGAACGATAACAACATCTTCTCCGTCTTTCCAATCAACTGGTGTAGCAACAGAATGGTTGGCTGTGAGTTGAAGAGAATCTATGACTCTGAGAATTTCATCAAAATTTCTCCCAGTAGACGCTGGGTAGGTGATGATGAGTTTGATTTTCTTATCGGAACCAATTACAAATACAGACCTTACTGTGTGAGTGGTATCAGCATTTGGGTGAATCATGTCATAGAGGGTAGAAATATTTTTATCTTTATCAGCAAGAATTGGATAGTTTACGTGAGTATTTTGGGTCTCGTTTATGTCCTTGATCCACTCTTTGTGGGAGTCTACTCCGTCTACGGAAAGGGCAATTACCTTTACATTTCGTTTTTCAAATTCACTTTTCAATTTGGCTACTCTACCAAGTTCTGTAGTACAAACTGGGGTAAAATCAGCCGGGTGAGAGAAAAGAACACCCCATCCATCCCCTAAATATTTATGAAATTCTATCTTGCCTTCCGATGAATCCGCAGTAAAATCCGGCGCTGTATCTCCAAGTCTAAGTCCCATGAGTATCTCCTTAAAATCTGTTAAATTGGAATTTATATTCACTATTTAAAACGTATTCTACTATGGCAAATGAAAAAATCCGAACTAACAGAAAAATTGTATGATTTATAAGAAAAAATTTCAAAAATCACCCCAAAATTTCCATTTTTATTTGTAAAATTCTTGCTAAAATCCAGTATATAAAACTATTTATTTAATATAATGGACAAAATCCAAGAACTCATCACAGAAAATCCACTAGAATCTTTGCGAAATCTAGCCACATCCTACCCAGGTCAGGTCGCTTTTTCAACCAGTTTTGGCCTAGAAGACCAGGTGATCACAGATTTGATTTCTAAAGAAAAACTTCCCATTCGCATCTTTACCTTAGATACTGGAAGATTGTTCGGAGAGACTTATAAACTTTGGCAGTCTACGATTGAAAAATACTCTATAGAAATCGAAGCTTTTGCACCCAAGGCAGAAGATATTCAAAACTACATAGCGTCCGTTGGGCCGAATGGATTCTATGATTCTATAGAAAATCGAAAAGAATGCTGTAGAATTCGTAAGCTTGTTCCCCTTCAAAGAGCACTTTCAGGGGTGAAAATTTGGATCACTGGAATCCGAAGCGAGCAGTCTCCGGAACGAAGCCATCTTACCCAATTGGAAAAGGACGAGGCGAATCGACTGTGGAAATTTCATCCACTCTTAGCTTGGGATTTAAAAATGGTTGAGGATTATATCAAAACGAACCAAGTTCCTTATAACATTCTCCACGACCAAGGTTATCCTAGCATAGGTTGTGCACCTTGCACTCGAGCTGTCCAAGCAGGTGAAGACGCAAGAGCTGGTCGTTGGTGGTGGGAGGCAGATTCTGCTAAAGAATGCGGTCTTCATTGGAAGGATGGAAAGCTTATTCCCAATAAAAAAGAAATCAGTGATGATAAATCCATCATACACTCAGCGAATAAACCACTTCCTAGTATGACTAGACTCGACCAATTGGAGTCAGAAAGTATCTATATACTCAGAGAAGTTGCAGCTCAGTTTAATAGACCCGTCTTGCTTTTTTCTGGTGGAAAAGATTCTATAACACTGGTTCATCTAGCAAAAAAGGCTTTTGAACCTGGCAAAATTCCATTTACTCTGGTGCATATTGACACGGGGCATAATTTTCCCGAAGCCTTGGAATTTAGAGATGAACTTGTCAAGCAGTTTGATGTAAAATTAGAAATCGGCTCTGTGCAAGAGAGTATTGATGCTGGTCGGGCTGTGGAAGAAAAAGGAAAATTTCCTAGCAGAAATGGAATCCAAACCGTAAGTCTATTGGAAACAATTACTCGATTGAAGGCTGATGCCTGTATCGGTGGAGCTAGGAGAGACGAAGAAAAAGCTAGAGCCAAAGAGAGAATTTTCTCAGTAAGAGATGTGTTTGGTGGTTGGGATCCAAGACTTCAGCGACCTGAATTGTGGAATCTTTATAATGGTAAGATTCATAATGGAGAAAACGTAAGAGTCTTTCCTATTAGCAACTGGACGGAGTTAGATGTTTGGGAATACATAGAAAGAGAAAATATTAAACTACCAAATCTTTATTTCACCCACACAAGAGATGTTCTAAGGGTTGATGGGCATTTATTTCCTGTATCCGAGTTTGTGAATCTAGAACCAAGCGACAAAGTCTTCTCGGCTAAGGTAAGATTTAGAACTGTGGGTGATATGACATGTACGGCTGCAGTTGAATCGGAAGCGAACTCTTTGTCCGAGATTATCCAAGAAATTAGAGATTCTCGAACAACGGAAAGAGGAAGTCGATTGGATGATAAAAGATCGGAAGCTGCAATGGAAGAAAGAAAAAGAGGAGGATATTTCTGATGGATATGTTACGTTTTATAACCGCAGGATCTGTGGATGATGGCAAAAGTACTTTGATCGGAAGACTACTCTATGATACCAATTCTGTATTTGCTGATCAATTAGAAGCTATTACAAATAAAGAAGATGGTGAAGTCAATCTTGCTCACCTAACTGACGGTCTTAAGGCTGAGAGGGAGCAGGGTATCACCATTGATGTTGCATACAAATATTTTTCTTCTGCTACTCGCAAATTTATCATCGCCGATGCACCAGGTCATGTTCAGTATACACGAAATATGGTTACTGGAGCATCAAACTCTGATTTAATGATTATACTCATTGATGCTAGAAAAGGTGTCATTGAACAAACCAGAAGGCATACTCTGATTGGTTCCATACTAAAAATTCCAAGAATCCTGGTCGCAATCAATAAAATGGATTTAATGAATTTTGATGAGAAAGTTTTTCAGAAAATTGATTCCGACTACCGAAATTTTGCAAGAAATCTTGGCTTTGAACAAATAGAAACTATTCCTCTTTCCGCCTTAAAGGGTGATAATGTTGTGAATCCATCAACATCCATGCCTTGGTATAAAGGTGAATCTATTATGCAATACTTGGATACTGTCTCCCTTGAATTAAAATCAGAGTTAAATTCCGCAAGATTGCCTGTTCAAATTGTAATTCGCCCTGATTCAGAATATCGTGGTTATGCGGGTAAATTGAGTGGCGGCATACTTCGAAAGGGAGATCGCATTACCGCCTTTCCTTCTGGTATGCAATCAAGAGTTGCTGCAATTGATTTTGATGGCAAGGAATGGGAAGAAGCTATTCCTGGAATGTCAATTTCAGTTCGCCTAGAAGATGAATTGGATATCAGTCGTGGAGATGTGATCACTGGGCCTGGAAGTTATCCAAAGCTTGGAACACAATTCCAAGCAGCAATTTGTTGGATGGAGCCGACTCCCTTGTATGAGAAGAATCGATTTTTGCTTCGGCAGGGAACCAAATCAGTTCGAGCAGAGGTTTTTACTATAGATAGTAAATTGGATATTTCTACTGCAACAAGACAAGATCCAGCTTCCATAATGAATCTGAACGAGATAGGCTTAGTTACAATTCGTACGGCTCAACCCGTAGCATGGGATGACTATAGCCAGAATAAGGAGACGGGTTCCTTTATTCTCATTGATGAGAATACCAATCAATCTGTTGGTGCTGGAATGATAGGTGGTTTACCTATATAGATTTGGTAGGAACGAAATTTTTTATCCTGAAAGAATAAATGAAAAGAAACAAAGTTGATTGGAACTGTATCATAACAATAGACAAAGGAAAGAAAATAGTCAATCTATTTGAATTTTCTAATAGGATAATTTAAGAGCATGAATCATAATACAAAAGCTAAGCTAGTATCCTTAGTAGGTGCTGGACCAGGTAATCCAGATCTACTTACGATTCGTGGTTTGAACCGCATCCAAGCAGCAGAAGTAATTTTATATGATGCACTTTTGGATTCTTCCTTCTTAGAGATCTTTCCCAAGGATGCTTTGATTTTATATGTGGGTAAAAGATCAGGTATGCACTCTGCAACCCAAGAAGAAATTAATAATCTACTCATTCATTATGCAAGACTTGGGAAGAGAGTTGTTCGACTCAAGGGAGGAGATCCTTTTATCTTTGGTCGAGCTGGTGAAGAAATTCTAGCTCTCGCCGAACAAGGTATAGAGTTTGAGGTGATTCCAGGAGTAAGTTCTGTTCAAGCAGGTGCTGCAGAAGCCCTGATTCCCTTAACCCACCGTGCCATATCTAGACAATTGTTTGTAATGGATGGGCATACAATTCTTCGAGATGGAACAGATTGGAATTGGTTGATTCATTTTCCTGGAACCATAGCAATACTAATGGGAACTAAAAATATCCAAACTATAGCATCCAAACTCATAGCCCATGGTATGAAGGGTGATACTCCAGTTGCTATGGTAGTGGATGCAAGCCTTAAGACCTCAGAAACTTTGTATTCTAATTTAATGCAAATTCAAGAGAAGGGTCTATCTAAGTCTACTGATGGGCCAGGAATTATATATATAGGTGAATCCATACGTATATCACAGGATTTAGATCAAAAGAATTTCGAACAAAAGAAAAATTCTTCCAACTTAGATAAACTTATTACCAAACTAGAATGAATAATTCTTTGCAAACAGGTGCTTTAATTAAATTTTAAAATACTTTATGAAGCCTACAAAATTATGATTGAGCCCCAAGACGAATCAAATACGAAACAAAGAGATTCATCTATATCAGAATTAGGTGAAATTATTAAAAAGTATCCAGCTTTCCTCAACTTAGAGGGACGAAATGTACTTTTAATTGGTGGTGGAAATGTTGCAATGGAGAAACTTCCCAATTTAGTTTTAGCACATGCAAAAGTTACTGTTATCTCACTTCATTTTAATGAAGAATGCCAAGCTTTCTTGCTAAACCACCCTCAAATTCACAAAGAGCAAAGAGAAATCCAATTTGAGGATTTGGATGGAAGAGATTTAATCTTCTCTGCAACAAACAATAAACAATTGAATGCCTCTATGGTTTCTTATGCTAGAGACAAAAAAATTTGGATTAATTCTTGTGATGATCCCACTAATTGCGATTTTTATTCTGCTTCTGTTTTCGACCGTGGACCAATACGTATTGCTGTCTCGACTGATGGAAGATTTGCAGGACTTGGCTCTCTTGTCAAAAAGATTTTGAATGATTTATTGCCCGAAGATCATAATACCGAGTGGGAAGATATCTTAGAATTTCGAAATAAACTCAAATCCCAAGAACTAGATCCAGCCAAAAGAAAGAAAATCCTACAAGAACTACTGAAAGATTTAGAAGCTAAGTATTTTTAATCACTTAGACATTAGCTATTTTCTAGAAAAGGGATATTTGGGGCAATTAGCATCAACCTATCTCTATCATTACTTTTAGTTTACTTTATTTAATTTAAAAGGAGAGAAAATGAAAAGCTTTCAATGATTAATTTAATAATTTATTGAATATTTTAACAAAAACAGTAAATAATTTCTTGCAATAATCAAGGTTTTATGAAATATACTTATACCTATCTTGTTATAAATTATACAAATGATAAATATTAAATTATGTATTCAAAAGTTTGTTCTTCCTTGGATTCTTTTGTTTTTTGTTACAAATTGTATCTTATTCAAAGAAAGTGAATTGGATACAGACTCTTCCTTATTGGAAACATTATTTACACTTAGAATCATTCAATCTGCCTCAATTTCGATTAGTCCAACTCCTGCCCATTATATAAATCCTCAATACATTACAATGACAGCAGCCTCTGGCACAAAGATCTATTTCACAGTCGATGGTTCTGAGCCAACTTCAAGTTCAAATGAGTATTTAGAACCCATTCATATTTGGAAATTAGCAGGAGCTCAAATCACAGCAGTAGCTATTAAAAATGGATATATCTTAGCTAGAACTTCTCAGCTTGACTATTATAGCTATCCAATTCTCAAGACAGGTAAGACACAATGTTTTGATCAAGCTGGAGCAGGTATTACTTGTGCGAACTCAGGTCAAGATGGGGAATACAAAAATGGAGTAGCGAGAAATTTCACAGGTCCCATCGCAAATGCTAAATACCCAAATGATTATATTACAACAGATGAATCTACTGGTATTATTTGGAAATCCTGTACTCAAGGTCAATCTGGTGCAAATTGTACGGGTTCCAGTACAACCCAAGATTGGAATTCAGCACAAACCGGACCGAATGGATGTTCCTCATTAAACTCGGCTAATGCCGGGGAAGGCTATGCAGGTAGAAAAGATTGGCGCCTACCTAAAATTGATGAACTCAGAACTTTAATAGATTACAGTGGTCAGAATTTAAATAATACTATTCCAAGAACTTTTGCCTCAGCCTTTCCAAATACTCCATCGGGTGCAGGAAATATAGGTACATTTTGGACTATAACTCAATCGGTAAGTGGTTTCTTTCCATTTAATGTTTCATTTTCTACAACTTTAACAGACTTTAATTCCATTACTCCAGCTAGCTTATTGAATGTCCGTTGTGTTGCTGGTTTTCCTTCTCTTCGTTCCTTTCGATACACCGACAATGGAAATCTTACTGTAATAGACCACAAAACAAGAATGAGTTGGCAGAAATGTACGAATAACCAAACAGGTTCTAATTGTACGGGAACAGCTGGACTATTTTTGTGGGATAATGCTACGAGCTTTTGCAACTCCTTGAGTTTAAATTCCCAAAAGTGGAGACTCCCCTCTGCAAATGAATTGGAAGATTTTTTTAATTTTATAAGATTCGATGCCAATCCCAGGGTGGATCTTTCCATTTTTCCTAATACTCCCGCAGGCCAAGGCTATTGGTCGAGTACTACGTCCACAGAATTGCCAGATTTTAAAATTTCCATTCTTACTAACGGTAACTATTCAAGTATAGGTGGAAGCAATAATGGATCTCTAAGATGCGTAAGTAATTAAAAAAAATCTGGATAAAGCTTGGAGCATTTAAAAAATAGAATATATGCAGATGCTTTTTCTAAAAAAGTTGAAACTCGAACTTTCCATTCCTTACTTTTTTCTTTTTATGAGTTTATTTTTTATGACTCATTGTTCCGAACCAAGTCCCAGTTCTGATTCCAAAATACCTTCCGAAGATGTCTCGGGTTTATCTGATGCTACTTCAAAACCAACCATTGTCTTCTTCGGTGACAGTCTCACAGCTGGTTTAGGACTTCCTTCCCAGGATTATGCCTGGCCAAGCTTAGTAGAAAAAAAATTACTAGAAGAGGGTATCAAAGTACAGGCAATCAATGCTGGGCTTTCTGGTGATACGAGTTCTGGTGGTTTGTCTAGAATTGATTGGGCTCTTCGCAATCAAATCTCAATCTTTGTTTTAGAGTTAGGTGCCAATGACATGATGCGAGCAGTGAAAGTTTCTTTAATCAAAAGCAATTTAAAGCAGATCATTCAGAAGGTTAGGGCAAAGAATCCTGAGTCTAAGATTTTACTTATAGGAATGAGAACCTTTCCAAACTTAGGAAAAACATATCGTAAGGAATTTGATGCCATTTACTCCGAAATAGCCAAGGAAGAAAAAGTTGACCTACTGCCTTTTCTACTCGAAGGGGTAGCTGGTGAAAGAAAGCTAAATCAGGCAGATGGTATCCATCCGACCAGTGAAGGTCACGAAATTTTGGCTGAAACAGTATATCCTTATATTCGAAAGATGCTATAGGATTTCCTTTCTCATAATCTCCATTTCCCTGGTCTTGATAGATTGTTGTATCTTGATTTTGGAACATAAAGTGGATTGTGTTGCCTAGGGGGCTGGTTTGTTCGGAAGGAATTCATGTGATTTCTTTGGTTGTATTGGTTCCAATAGTTACGATCTGTTCGGTAATTTTGGTAGTAGCCTGATTGACAGGGGTACTTGTTATCGTAGTAGGTATTGCACTCATTTTGTCTATTGCCACTCAAACTTACACATTGTGGAATCAGAAAAATCAAACTAGTTGCTAAAATAATTTTAATACTCATAATCTTTTTCATAGATAATATTCTATCTCATTGATTTAGTAAGTCTATAGGAGAATTCCGCAATGCGGTAAATACCTAAGCATGCTGTAAAAAAACTTAGCATTCTCTTTCAAAAATCACCAGAAATCCCTTTACACAGCTATTCCCTAAAAAATCATGTCAATAGCTTTAAGCTCATGCGGGAATAGCTCAGTGGTAGAGCATCTCCTTGCCAAGGAGAGGGTCGCGGGTTCGAATCCCGTTTCCCGCTTTTTAAGACCGCATAAAATCAAGGCAAATTGGAATGGGATTTTTCTTACAGAAATTTTTCAGTTTTTGCCTAAATCACAACGCCAAACCGGAACAATACTATGGAATACTCTACAAAAAAAAATAAAAACGCAACTGTCGATCTAACTGTTCATTTTACTGCAGAAGAATTGGAACAGGGCTTTCAGAAAGCTTATGAAAAAGCCCGCCACAAAGCAAAAGTGCCTGGCTTTAGAGTGGGAAAGGCTCCTCTGAAAACGGTTGAAAAACTGCTTGGTGATTCTGTAGCGGAAGATGCTATTAATTTTTCACTCAATGAAGGGATAATAGAATTCTTCCCTAAACTAGATCCAAAACCTTTTCGCATGCCCAAGTTCAATGTGGACACCTTTGATAGAACTAAGGGATTCACGGCAAAAACTGTTTATCTTACTTACCCTGAGGTTACTCTTCCCAAAATAAAAAAAGTAAAGATAGAGCCCTACCAAGTGACTCCAAGCAGTGCCGACATACAGAAAGAATTAGAAGCCATTCAGAAAAATATGGCGAGAAATGTTCTGAAAGAAGAAGGGGAAGTTCTACAAACTGGAAACCTTATAGAGATGAGCTATAAATTTTCTTTAGAGGGATCAGAGCTCCCTGTAGAATCCACAAATGGCAAATACCAAATTGGCGATGAGAGAAATCCACAAGGTTTTGATGAGAAAATTCTTGGTATGAAAGTCGGTGAGACTAGAACCTTTTTATATACCTATCCTTCCGATTTTCCAATCTCACCTGAATCAGCTGGTAAGACCTACCAATATGAAATTACTTGCACAGCGGCTTACAACGTAAATTACCCAGCCATTGATGATGATTTTGCAAGCGAGTATGATGGCTCCGAAAATTTGGAAACACTGAAATCAAAATTGCAAGAATCTTTAGCTAAGTCTTCTACCGAAGAGCTCAAGAAAAAGTCTATGACAGAAATCTATAATAAATTGATTGATGATGCAAAATTCATTATTCCAGATGAGCTTATTGCAGAAGAGGCAGAATTTGTGTACCAGACTATGTTTGAGCAGTACAAAATTCCTTTCATTAGTATGGAAGATTATGCAAAAAGTACAAACTCAAGTATAGAAGAAACCAAGGAGAAATTCACCTCCATGGGGCTCAAAAGATTGCAAGGGTACTTCCTAAGACAAAAGATAGCTGAAGAAGAAAAAATATCTGTTCCAGAAGAGGAACTCAAACAAAAACTAGAGGACGTAGCCAAAGTCTATGGCCAGACCTATGAGGCTTTTCTTCAAAGTTTGCAAAAAGACGGTCGATTGGGAACAATTCAGGAGAATATTCTGATGGAAAAGGTCGATAATTTTGTATACGAATCAGTTGAGAAGAAAAATCCCAAGGTGATTAACCTAGAGGAAGCGTCCAAGATATTGAACGGGGAGAAACAAGTATAATGACATTAATGCCATACGTAATTGAACAAACAAGTCGCGGTGAAAGACAATACGATATCTTTTCAAGATTGTTGAAGGATAGAATTATTTTCCTAGGATCTGGAATCGATGAAACCTATGCAAATGTGATCACAGCGCAGATGCTTTTTCTGGAAGCAGAAAATCCTGACAGAGATATCTATCTATACATCAATTCCCCAGGTGGTTATGTGAGTGCAGGTATGGCTATTTACGATACTATGCAATACATTAAACCAGAGGTTCGCACACTTTGCATAGGACAGGCATCATCTATGGCTGCCTTGCTGTTAGCGGGTGGTGCTCACGGCAAAAGATCGGCACTTCCTAATTCAAGAATCATGCTTCACCAGCCCTTTGGTGGAGCTACAGGCCAAGCCAGTGATATAGAGATTTCTGCCAAAGAAATTATCAAAACTAAAGAAACATTGATCAATATTTACGAAAAACATACAGGTAAAACTGCCGACCAGATCAGAAAAGATACAGAGAGAAATTTTTTCATGAGCGCGGAAGAAGCAAAGGCATACGGAGTCATCGACAATGTAATTGCTGACCGCAAGAAAGCCTAACAGATTGCTCCTGTTAGGTTTTAGGAGGTTGAATGAGTAAAAAGGTAGCTCCGACTAAGGAGAAATTACATTGTTCTTTCTGTGGAAAGGCACAAGATGAAGTTCGTAGATTGGTTGCTGGTCCAGGTGTTTACATTTGTGACGAGTGTATTTCTCTTTGTAATGAAATCATAGCCGAAGAACCTGCAACAACAGATAAACCAGTCGTTGTTGGAGATATTCCGAAACCAGTTGAAATCAAAAAAATACTAGATCAATATGTGATAGGCCAAGACCGAGCGAAACGTGCTCTATCTGTTGCTGTCTACAACCACTACAAAAGAATTTACTTCAATGATAAGAAACAAGAAGTTGAATTAGAGAAATCGAATATTCTTCTCGTTGGTCCTACTGGTTCCGGTAAGACTCTCATGGCTCAGACACTTGCTAGAATTCTTAAAGTACCTTTTGCGATTGTAGATGCAACCGCATTAACAGAAGCAGGTTATGTTGGCGAAGATGTAGAAAATATCATTCTAAAGCTCATACAAAATGCGGATAATGATATCAAAAAGGCAGAACTTGGAATCATTTACATAGATGAAATTGATAAGATTACACGTAAATCAGATTCAGCCTCCATCACAAGAGATGTAAGTGGAGAAGGTGTACAGCAAGCCTTATTGAAAATCATAGAAGGAACTGTAGCTAATGTTCCACCCCAAGGTGGAAGAAAGCACCCTCACCAAGAATACATCACTATAGATACCAAGAATATCTTATTCATCTGTGGTGGAGCCTTTGTAGGATTAGATGGTATCATTAAGAATCGAGTAGGTGCTAAGACAATAGGCTTTACTCATGAAGATTCTAAACCTAAGAAATATGAAGAGCAAGATGAATCGATTATCCACCAGGTGATTCCAGATGATCTTTTGAAATTTGGTTTGATTCCTGAATTTGTTGGAAGACTTCCAATTATGGCAACTCTGGATGAACTCACTTTGGAATCTTTGAAATCTATTTTCTGTGAACCTAAGAATGCTATCATGAAACAATACATCAAAATGTTTGAGCTTGAGAATGTTCGTTTGAAATTTACAGATGATGCTATTTCTGTTATCGCTGAAGAAGCGATCAAAAGAGAATCGGGAGCACGTGGTCTAAGAGCAATAGTTGAAGATACTATGATGGACCTCATGTTTCATATTCCTTCTCGAAAAGATGTTTTCGAGGTTGTAGTTACTGGGGAAGTGATTCGTAAGGAAGAATCACCCTTGGTGATTTTGAAAGGCGATATTGAAAAGATTGCTTAGACAAAGATTCTAAACTGTGATTTAAGAAATTAAATAAGACCTTTCTTAGCGGAAAGGTCTTCGTATAGCAATAATTCCTAGGTCCTCTAGGGATTTCTTTCCGTATTTTCCAAGAACCCACTTGGCTATGGAAATACTAGTTTCCCTTGAATTGCTTGTCCTATATTTTCTTTCAGAAAGCTCTCTTTTTAAAGAACTAATAAAAGAAAATCTGTTGATTGCATGTTTACTTGTAATTTGATCTGACAAAAGAACAAAGGTCTCGCCTTCTTCTAGTTGTTCTTTGAATATCTCAGAAGTTAGATTCAAGGCTTCTCCACCAAATGGAACATGTAGATTGGATCCAGACTCCAATTCGCGGACATTCTGTTCGTTGATAATATATCCCGAGCTTAACTTCCAAGATGTATAAGAAAGTTCTCCTGTCATTGAATGATAATCGAAGATAAAGGCATTTAAAAGGGAGGTCGGATTTAATTCTATAGAAAGTATCAAGTCTTTCAATTGAATTTGGTGGGAATTCTTGGAAGCGGCTTCTGCTAGGGTCATAATACCATGTAGTCTAGCTTTATATGAATTTTCATTGATACCTGACTGTTCAAATCCTGCCATTATACCTAGGCAACCATTAGCATTTGGTACTATATTAAAATAGTCCATATTAGGATTTTTAGATTTACTTGGAAAGACTGAAGCATCAATTCGTTTCATCTTCTTCAATTGAATATTAGAATAGGTAGATTGAATATTAGATGCTAGATTGCGTAAATCGTTTTGGTGGTGTTCAAAGGCTGAGATTTCAGCATTTTCTCTTTCTTGAAAAATAGTGAGCTTCAAACTTCTAGCAAGGTCACCCAGTTCATCATTAGCCGTAAAATCGTTGTTACTCTCTGAATCATGATTCCAATTTTGTAATATAACAATAAGATTATTTAAACTATCATAGAATAGATTAAAGGAAAAGGCTGTGATGATAGCGATGAGAACAGAAAAACACATTCCAAAAGCCAATCGAATTCCCCTTCGGGAGGATTCAAATCCATCGACATTTTTAAAGATAGCAGCAAAAACTAAGAGATCTTCAATGAGGATAAATGCCATATAGAATATAATTGAGACAAGAAAAACGAGGATAGTGATTTTGTAACGGAAGGAAAGTTTCTCAAATCTTTGGATCATTTAGAATCACGCTTCTCAAAGAATTTCATAAGAAGAAGGGAAATTAGGAACAAAAGAACTAAAGGTGCAAAAAGCATAAGCATAGAAATTACATCTGGCCCTGGAGAGAAAACTGCAGAAAAAACAGATAAGGAAATGATAATTTCTCTCCACCTCCTTCCGAGGAAGGCAGAAGATATGATACCAATCCTTCCTAAAAGAACTAAGACAACTGGAAGTTGGAAGGAAATACCAAAAACCAAATGAAGGTTGAAGAAAAGATCGTAGTATTCATCAATAGGAAGCTTGGCTTCCACTCCTTCGGGCATCCATGTAACAAGAAATATGCGAAGAAAATTTTCAAAAACTGTAAGCCAACAAAGTGCGATGCCTGACCAGAAAAGTAAGGTGCTGAATATTATAATTAACAGACCATACCTTTCTGTTCTTTCATCCAAGGCTGGAGCTACAAAACCCCATAAAATATAAAATAAAAATGGAAACGCAATTAAAATCGAAAGCAAAAAAGCAGTTTTTAAATAAATTAAAAATGGAGCCATGAGCTTTATTTGGTAGAATGTTGCCTTAGGATCATCTAAGGCGTGTTTGTAGGGACTTATGAAGTAGGAATGGATTTCGGCACCGAAGAAGAGTGCAATTATGGTAATTGTAGCTGTAAGTAGAACACCTTTAATCAAACGCTGGCGAAGTTCCTCTAGGTGGTCCCCAAGGGTCATGAATTTTTCTCTATCGTCAATTGGTATAGATTTGTTGGTGCTCATTCTTGCTATTAGATCAATTCATAAATCGTGAAAGTCTTAGATTGATTCTTTAATTACGCTTTTTTCTTTTTATTCGTTTCAGATTTTACTTTCGGTTTGGATGCTTTTGATTGAGAAGCTTCTTCCTCTTTCGCAGGTGATGAAGCGATTTCTTTGCGATCCTCATCTACCTGGGTCGAAAGTGATCTACGAAATTCACGGATTCCCTCACCTAAGTCTTTGGCAAGTCCAGGTAGCTTTTTGCCACCGAAGAGTAACAAGGCAAGAAAAAGTATTAAGGCAATTTCCCAAGGTCCAAGGTTTAGAAATCCAAGTGGGGGAAGAAGAAATGAGTTCATAATTTACTCCTAAAGAATCGTTTAATTATAGATTTTGAGATGCATGGAAATCGTCAAAACATAAAACAATCAAATTCTTTGAATTCAAATGAGGACTAGCTTCCTCTATTGAATCGTTTAAGATTTTTCATTTCAAAATCCATAGGATCCAAGATTTCTGAAAAGGAATTTACTCTTAATTTTCCTTAAGGAAAGAATGGAAAAATAATTTACGCAAAAACTCTCTCTTTCTAAACTGAGATTATGGCTGATCCAAGTTTTGATATAGTATCTGAAGTAGAAACCTCCGAATTAAAGAATGCAATTGCACTGGCAATGACAGAAATCAATACGAGATTTGATTTCAAAGGATCCAAATCAGATATTAAATTAGAAGATAAGACTATTACAATAACAAGCGATAATGATATCAAGATCAAACAAGTAATTGACGTCCTCACTGCTAAGATCGCGAAAAGAGACATCAGTCTAAAGGCATTTGATTTTTCTGCAAAACCAGAAGCGGCTTCTGGCCAAACTGCAAGACTCAAGGTCAAGATTCAGAATGGTTTAGAAAAAGAACAAACCAAAGAAATCACTAAATTGATAAAAGAATCCAAACTGAAAGTAACGCCTACAATTATGGGTGAATCAGTTCGAGTTACTGGTAAGAAGAAAGACGATCTGCAAGAAGTAATGGATTTGATTCGTAAGGCTGATTTTCCTTTTGATGCTAAGTTTACGAATTTTAAATAGATAGTAATAGTTCGATTTTACCTAAATTTTTTTTCAAAAGATCTCTTTAGATAGTTATTTTTTGTTAGTAAGAACAATTTAGATCGTTTTGATTTTTCCCATTATTTATAAATTTAAATTTATAGCTTCAGTTTTTGGTATCAAATTTTGCAATCTTTAGAATCAGTTAAAAAATTATTTCAAATCGAGACATTTCGTTCCTACCAAGAAGATATCATTCTAAGAATTTTGAGCCACAAACATTGCTTTGTGATCATGCCAACTGGTATGGGCAAATCACTTTGTTACCAGATTCCAGCTTTACTCTTTGAAGGAGTAACGATAGTAATTTCTCCACTCATAGCACTTATGTATGACCAGGTAAATGCCTTACAAAAGATTACAGACCAAGTTACATTTATTAATTCCTCCTTAAGCAAAGAAGAAAGAAGTTATCGTTTAGATGGTATGAAGCAGGGAAGGTATAAAATTCTCTATATCACTCCAGAGCGTTTCAGGAGTTCACTATTCCTAAATACGATTCGTAACATAAAAGTTGATTTGCTTGCAATAGATGAGGCACATTGCATCAGTCAATGGGGACATGACTTTCGGCCAGACTATTCTCGCATTGCAGAAATTAGAGATATTTTGGGATCGCCAACAACCTTGGCTCTCACTGCAACCGCAACCAAACAAGTCCAAGCTGATATTCTCCAAGAGCTTAGATTCAATGAGGAAGAAATGAAGCTTTTTCATTCTGGTATTGCTCGTTCCAATCTTTACCTTCATGTAGAAAAGAATGTCGACGAACCCATGAAGTGGAAATCTATTTTGGATTTGATTTCAGCTAAGCTAATAACTAGGAATGAAAATAAATCATCAACTTTGGTGTATTTCAATCTCATTGATAAATTAGAAAAATTTTCAGATTTCCTTTCTACCAATAAAATTTCTCATTCTGTCTATCATGGTCGATTGAATGCTAAAGATAGGAATCGTATCCAAAATAATTTTTTAGAAAATAAAACTCAAATCTTACTTGCAACCAATGCATTTGGGATGGGAGTAGATAAGCCTGATATTAGAAACATCATCCATGCTGAATTAGCTATATCTATTGAATCCTATTACCAAGAAATAGGAAGGGCAGGTAGAGATGGACTGGATTCCTCTTGTTATCTTTTTTATGTAGAGAGTGATCTTGCCGTTCTTATGGATTTTATAGATTGGCAGAATCCTTCTGCAAGTTTTATAAAAAAAGTATATGATCTCTTTCGTCAGGAAGGTGAAAAGTTAGCATCCTTGGACTATAAAGAACTCCAGGCTAAGGTAGTTTTTAAAAACAGAGGCGATCACCGTTTACAAACAGTCTTAAATTTATTTGAAAGGTATGCAGTAACAAGTGGGGATGTGGAAAGCTACAATCTCAAGTTAGTTGGAGGCTTACCTGATGAATTGAGTGCTGAAACCAAATTAGAGGAAAAAAAACAGAATTCCTTAAAACGCTTATATGAGATGCTGATGTACACTAAATCAACGAATTGTCGTAGAGACTTTTTGTACAAGTATTTCGGTGAAAATCCTACGTCCTGTGACAATTGTGATTATTGTCTAAGTCTTAAATCTTGAGCCTTAAATTTGAGGTAAAGAATCCTTCTATGGACGCATTTTCTTTCGAAATTGTAACCTTGGTTTCTTGTTTTACGAAAGAAGGAATATCCTATGAATCAAGCTGCAATATTTCCAAAACGATTTCTATCTACAGCATTTAACTTCTCAGTTTTTCTTTTGAAATTGCTTGCTGTAGTCCAATTTAGTATAAGTTCTGTTAATGCAGAGAAGCGAGGAGGATCTGATACCCAGAATTGTTCCGAATCAAAAGGGTCTTGGGGAAATTTTGCAGTAGTAGAATTATTTACCTCCCAGGGTTGTTCATCTTGTCCAAAAGCGGATGAAATTCTAGCAGAACTCAGTAAAATGTATCCCAAGAAGAAGATCTACCCACTGTCCTTTCATGTTACTTACTGGGATTATATTGGTTGGAAAGATCCTTATGGAAATGAAGAATTTTCCAAAAGGCAAGAACGATATGCCAAGGCTATACCAACACGGCTCTACACTCCCCAAGTTGTTCTCAATGGAAGTCGAGATTATGTAGGTTCCAATCGATCTGCCATCTTCTATTCCTTGGATGCTAGCCTGCAAGAGAGAAAAGAACAGGAAGCAAAGTATCTTCTAAATTTGAAGTCAAAACTTAGCTCTGATTCAGTGGAAGTAAGTTATTCACTGCCTTGCTCTTTGGAAAACTTGGAACTTCAATTTGCCTTAGTGGAAAAGGGAATTACCAATTCTGTAAAGCGAGGAGAGAATGCTGGTAAAACTTTAAAGCATGAAAATGTAGTAAGACGTTTTCAGAGCCTGAAGGAACCCTTTCCGCAAGGATCCATTTCTATGGATTTTTCTCAGCTAGAAAAGAATGCTTCTCATTTTGCAGTCATAGTCTATTTGCAAGATCCACAAACTATGAAAATTTTAGCTGCGAATTACCTAGCACTCAAGTAGATATTTTTCTTCAAAATTTTGAAATCTCTTCCGACATTAGCAGTATATGTCTCCCAAGAAAGAGTTTATTCCCTATGCTTTGCTATTTGCTGGTGTATTTTGTCTATTTTCCCTACTTTCCTTCCAAGAGGCTGACCTTGAGGGTGCCTTAAATTGGTTTGGGAAACTGGGATTTTATTTTTCTTACGGTGTTTTCTTTCTTTTGGGAAAAGCTGGCTTCCTTCTTGCGATAGGACTTTTAGCTCTAGGAGCTGCTTCCTTTCGCAACAAAGAAATAGATCTTTTGGGCAAATTGTTACTTCTTCCCTTGCTCATTCTTTCAATATCTATGGCTTTAGGCTTTTTAACTGAGGACGGCGGTAAGGTGGGAGACTCTGGTGGAGTTCTTGGTATGGCTGTTGGTAAGGTTTTAGATTTTACTATAGGATCTACAGGTAAGGCGATTTTGACTGCCTTCCTCTTTACCTACTCTTTATTTGTAATTTTAAAAGATGAGAACCTAGCAACGACTAGAGACAAGCTCATTGCCAGAATGAAAAAAATGAATTCTTTGCTGCAAGGAAAATCAAATTTTCAATTTCCATCCAGTTGGATGGATTTGAAATCTTATTTCCAAGCTCCTCTCTTGGCTTCAGATTCCTATGCCTACCAAACTGGATCTTCAAGGCAAGCGGCTCCTGCACCTTGGGAAATGGAAGAATACTTGAAGCATAAGTCTACCTCTACTTCCCCAAGAAATCAAATTGTACCAGAACGTACGCAGTCAGCTACTGTCTTGGATAGAATTTGGGGGAATAAGCTTGAAAATCATTCTTCCTCTACTAAGGAAACTTCCAAGAAGGAAGGTATTTTTCAATTTGGAAAAGAAAGGAATACTGGCACTGCAATCGAAAACGGAAATGTAAAAAGAAAAGTTTATCCAAAATACAAGAACACCAATTACTACAATGGTAATTTTGAGGAAAATAGAATTTATAAATTTCATGATGCAAGTCTAGACTTACAAAGAAAATTATCAGAGACCAAGGATTCTTCAAGTTTTGGCTTCAAGATACTCGACTATAGAACGAACCCAAAAGAAAAAAACAGAGAACCATCCAGGCTAGATAAGATAGAAGATTCATACTTTGAAGATGAGATGGAAAATGAAAGTCTTGCACATGAAAATCATTTTGACACTCAGGAAACCAATGGTAGAGAAGAAGACAGAGAATCCTTCGGCCCATCTTCTCTTGAAAAATCGCATTCTATTTTGGACTGGGATGAATCTCAATTCGAACCTGTGGATTGGGAGAATGAAGAATTGGGATCGCAAAGTACAAGTAATCCAAGCCAAGATGATTTCGAAGAGGAAGCAGAAGAAATCAACTTAGATGATCATGAATTGGAAGAAGAAAGAGATGAGTTGCGTAAAGATCTCATCCAAGCGAATTTCAAACCTACAGTAAAAAAAGTTAGCATGGAGGAAAGCCCTAAGAGTTTTGTTCCTCCTGTTCCACTAAAGAAAGGTTATTATATATCACCCAAACTTCTAGGTGCTGCAAAACCCAAAATCCAACCCTTAGAATCCAAGGCAGATTCTGATAAGGTAGCTAGAAAAATCGAAGAGATCATCTCCCAATTTGGAATTGAATCCAAGGTTGTTTCTATGGAAAGAGGACCCATCATCACAAGGTATGAATTGACAATACCCAATGGAGTGAGACTTTCTAAGATTACTTCTCTTTCTGATGAATTAAAGTATTTTCTAGCAGTAACAAATATTCGAATTGTAGCTCCAATTCCAGGCAAATCAACCATAGGAATTGAAGTTCCTAATCTACATAGAGAAGATGTGCATCTAACGGAGCTTTTGCGTGAATCAAGCCTAGCAAAGGTACAAGGTGGATTAACAATTTGCATAGGGAAGGATATTTCTGGTAAGTCCATGAATATTGATTTAACAAAACTCCCACACCTTCTTGTGGCTGGAACTACAGGTTCTGGTAAATCAGTTTGTTTGAATTCCATGATTACTAGTTTGATATTTACTAGATCACCGGAAGAACTTCGTTTCATTATGATAGATCCCAAGATGGTTGAGATGACCTTATATGAAGATATTCCTCATCTTCTTATGCCAGTGATTACTGATCCGAAGAAAGCTACCCGTGCGCTAGCCTGGGCTATCCAAGAGATGGAAGCAAGGTATCTTTCGGTATCATCTTTGAAGTGCAGAGATTTCCAAAGCTACAACCAAAAGGTAGAAGACTGGGCACATAAGAAAGGTTATATGAAAATGCCTTATATAGTTATTTTTATAGATGAGCTTTCAGATCTTATGATGGTTTCTGGAAGAGACCTAGAGGAACAAATCACTCGTATCTCCCAAAAGTCAAGAGCGGTAGGCATACATTTGGTTATGGCTACCCAAAGACCTTCCGTAGATGTCATCACTGGCTTGATCAAGGCGAACTGTCCAGCGAGGATGGCTTTTCAAGTTGCACAGAAAACAGATTCTCGTACAATTTTGGATGCAAATGGTGCAGAGAGTCTTCTAGGAAAAGGGGACTTTTTGTACAGATCTCCTACTGCCTCTGATCTTGTAAGAGTGCAAGCTCCTTTTGTTACTGAGGCTGAAATCGAAAGTATAGTGGAAGAATCTAAGAAATTAGGACAGCCCAATTATGTAGAAATTAATCTAGATGAGGAAACCTCAGAGTCCTCCGATGCCTTTGAAGAAGATGAGAAGCTTATTGAAGATTCTTGGAGGGTCATAAGCTCAGAAGGAAAGGCTTCTGGTTCCTTGCTTCAGAGACATCTAAGAATTGGATACAATAAGGCAGCTAGAGTCATAGAGATTTTAGAAAAACGTGGGATCATATCAGCGCAAATTGGTTCGAAACCACGCGAGATTCTAAAACAACTTTAGGAAATGGGAATAATTACTAGCTTGGATGTCCATTTTCTGGACTATAGTCATTTTAGAGGAAAATTTCTCAGTGAATTTATCTAAGATCCGCTTATCATTCACATTTGCCATAGCAATACTAATACTATCTTCTGCAAGTTACGCAGAAGAGGAAAACCCGTCTCATAATTGGCATTCGCCTTCTGAGGTAGTTAAGAAAGTTAAGAAGAAGTTTACAGAAATCAAATCTTATTCTGCGGATTTTAAAATAACAACAACGGAAGGGAAGACAATTCGAAATATGAATGGAACCTGCCTTTATAAAAAAGATGGTAAGATCCGTTATGACTTTACTTCGCCTGAAGGTGATGCCATTGTTTCGGATGGAAAGACTCTTTGGATTTATATTAAGAAATTAGGTGCAGTTGGAAAACAAGATTTGGAATTAGATAAGAAAAATTCTTCTGGTCCTGTCTTTACTTCCGCATCCCCAGAAGGTTTGAATAGACTCTTTCGCAAATACCATTATAAATTTGATACAACAACTCAGCCCCGCCTAATCGATGATAAGGATCCAACTCTATATTTCGTATTAGCCCTAGACCAAAGGGAGAAAATAGGTGGATTTGAGAAAATGACATTGTATATAGATTCTACTTCTTACCTTGTCCGAAAGGCCACAGCTTATGATGGCAGAGGGAAAGAAACAAATATCAGCTTTTCAAACATGGATTTGAACCGCGAGATTGAAGATGGATTATTTAATTTTCATATTAGCGGAAATGCGAAAATCGTAAACAACCCGCTTGTCTCAGAAGACTGAGTTTAACTAGGAGTATAGCATTGAATCAAAAGAGAGTAGGACAAATTCTCAAAGAAGCACGAGAAGAAAAAAAACTTACCGTCAAAGAAGTCGCCAAAGATACCAATATTTCCATGAAATATATTATTGCACTCGAGACGGAAGATTATGGACAATTTCCAGCAGAAACATTTGCACTTGGGTTTTTAAAAAATTATGCAACCTATTTGAAATTAGACAATGGCATGCTTATGAATCTCTATAGGGGAGAACAAATTGAGGAAGCACAAGCTCCTCTTGAGGAATTAACAAAACCAACCTCATCCACACTTATAGATAAGAATCAAATGATGACCTTTGTTTCTGTTTTTTTGATTTTTGTGGCTATTTATATTGCTTACTTATCTTTCTCTGATTCATCAGGTATATCCACCGATCAATTGAATTCAGATACTGTCAGCTCTTCGGATAAGGATTTATTAATACCAGCTTCCATTCAATTTGTGAATCAATCTATACCAGAAGGGACTTCTGTCCCCTTTATTCTAACAGAAGATAGGGGAGTTAGCTTTTCTGTTAGCAATCAGCAATGCAAGATTTTTATTAAGTCGGTCCAAGAAGGAAGAGATGCAGATAAAAATAAGGCTGAAATTGGATTCAATATTTTTCCTGAGAAAGAAATATACAGCTTCAAGACTATGGTAGGTGAAGAGACTGTTCTCAATCCTAAGATTTCAGAACTTGCCAATTTGAGAAGAGACATACGTATCTATACCCAAGCTGTTACAGAAAAATCAGCTAAGGTTCTGGTTACTCTAGGCCAAGAAAGAGAAGGAGTTGTTGCCAAACCTGTTGGTGATGTTCCCATTCAAGTATCTTTAATCTTTAATAAGAATTCTTATGTTGAATTCATTATTGATGGACAGCCAGGAGAGAGAGGAATTGTTTCTGCTGGTGATTTGAAAACCTTGGAAGCAAGAGATCGATTGGAGATTAAAGTCGGTGATGGTGGTGCGGTAGAAATGATCCAAAATGGAAAAGAAAAAGTTCTACTCGGTAAGCCTGGCAAACTTGTGAAAAAGATTTTCGTTCGGACTCAAAACCCTTACGACAGCACTCAGTCCATTATCAAAGAACTGGGGGAATAATTGCTATGGGTGAATCCAGGAAGTCATTTTACATTACGACCCTGGGTTGTCCCAAGAATACTGCCGACTCAGCAAGCATACACCAATCCTTGTTAGAAGAGGGGCTAAAACCTTCTTTAAGTCCTGAGGACAGTGATTTTCATTTTATCAATTCATGCACTTTTATTCAATCAGCCACGGAAGAAACCATTCAAACAATTCTTACTGCTGGGGAAATTAAGAAATCTCGTGACCAAAAGTTAATCGTTGTTGGGTGCTTCTCTCAGCGCTATCCGGATGCAATCCAGCAAGATATGCCTGAAGTTGATTTGCTTTTCGGAACGGGAAAGTATGCTGAAGCAGGAAGAATACTCCGAGAACACTTCCCCTTAGATTTTGGAAATCAAAAAGAATTTAACAAAGAAATGCTTTCTAAGCTCAGTGTTTCGGATATCGTAGAAAATTATTCTAAGCCATATTCCTATGTCAAAATCTCGGATGGTTGCAACCGTGGCTGTGCATTCTGTATTATACCCTCCCTCAGAGGTAAATTCAAGGATTCCACTGAGGAAGATATCATTACTCAAACCCAAAGAGCCTTAGTCTCGGGTGCAAAAGAAATCTGTTTAGTTTCCCAGGATACAATTTACTACAATAAATCCGAAGAAAAATTAGCAGAGCTTCTCAAGAAAATTTCAGGCATGCAAGGTTTGGAAATACTGCGTCCATTGTATCTTTACCCAGATAAAAAAACCTATCGATTGTTAGATTATTTTCCAGAAATTCCTAAGCTTGCACCTTACTTAGAAAGCCCTTTGCAACATGTATCTGCAAATGTGCTAAAAAGTATGAACCGCTCAGGCGATTTTGAATTTTTTAAAGATTTGTACAATAAGGCAAGAGCAGTGATGCCTGGGCTAGAGATTCGAACTTCTTTTATCTTGGGATTTCCTGGTGAGAAGGCTGAAGATGTAGATTTGATCTTGAGATTCTTAGAAGAAGTAAAACCCGAAAAGGTAAATCTTTTTCCCTATTCACCCCAAGAAGGAACCAAGGGGGAACACATGAAAGGTAAGCCAGCCGACCGAGAAATTGCTCGTAGGGTGAATCTTGTCAGAGAATTGCATCTATCTAATTTGGAAACTATCCACCAAGAGCGACTTGGCAAAACTTATGATGCTATAGTAGATGAAAAAGCGGAAGATGGCATCTGGGTTGTTAGACGATTCCAAGATGCGCCTGAAATAGACGAAATTGTTTTTGTTGAATCCGATTCCTTGAAAGTCGGTGACATAGGCAAGGTTCTCATCGATTCCTACCAAGAATATGATATGACTGGAACTTGGGTGGAATCTTGAAATGGAGGAACTTAAGAAAAATTTCAATTTGCCCAATGCTTTAACTCTGCTTAGAGTATTGAGCCTTCCTGTATTTATCTATTTTTTATTTCAAAAAGAATTGGTTTATCAAGTTTGGGCTTTTTTTATTTTTGCTCTGGCATCTATCACGGATTTGGTGGATGGCTACCTTGCCAGGAAATGGAACCAAGAAACAGAATTCGGCAAATTCTTAGATCCCCTAGCTGATAAATTCTTGGTAATTGGAGCCTTTACTACTTTCTTATTTCTTCACATGCAGATAGAATTATGGATGGTTCTAGTAGTTATAATTCGAGACATGCTAATTACTATTTTAAGATGGCTAGCTATACGAGAAGGACTTTCCCTGCGTACTACTATGATGGGTAAGGTAAAGACTGCATTCCAAATGGGTACTATATTAATAATTTTAGTTATCTTCATGTTGATATCAGGACCTAGGCGAGCTATGATCAATGACATTTATTCTTTGGGAATCGCTAATGGACTTAGTACATTTCAAATTGCAAGTCAGAATTTTAGCCTTTTCATGGATGAGTGGAATAGTAGTACAGGGATGAATCTGCAGCAATTCTTCAATCGAATTGCAAGCTTTCTCCCTTATTTTGGAATGCTCATCACAACAATTATAACTCTTTTATCTGGACTTAGGTATATGATATCTAACTCAAGACTTTTGAAACCTAAACATATAATGATAGCTATACGAGGATCTCATGCAAGCCAAAGACATTCTTCATAAAGTTGCAAGTGGACAAGATATCAATAGAGATGAAGCAAGATCATTTCTAGGTTTTGTTATGCGAGGCGAGGTATCCGAAATCGTTCTTGCTGCTTTTCTTGCTGCTATGAAAGTAAAGGGTGAAACTGGGGAAGAAATACTAGGCTTTGCCCAAGCTATGAAGAAGGCGGCTCTTGCCCCTAAGACAACACACTGGGATTATCCAGTGATAGATACCTGTGGAACAGGTGGAGATGGCAAAGGAAGTATCAATGTATCTACACTTTCTGCGCTTACACTTGCTTCTATGGGAATTAAGGTTGCAAAACATGGCAATCGCTCGGTTTCTTCCGTTTCTGGTTCTAGTGATTTACTGGCAAGTTTAGGGATTCCTTTAGATATGAGTCATGAAGAAGTTGAGTCTAGATTCTTACACACGGGATTTGCTTTTTTATTTGCACCAGCTTGGCACCCTGCTATGAAATTTGCAGGTAATGTAAGGAAAGAATTAGGGATGCGTACCTTCTTTAATTTGATTGGACCGCTAAGCAATCCCTTTCATCCCACTCACCAAGTAATAGGAGTATTCTCTAAGGATTGGATAGATAGAGTAGCCTTCGCGCTTTCGGAACTCGGAATTGAATCTGGTCTTGTCTGTCACTCTCGGGATGGCTTAGATGAATTTTCCGTATTTGGAATTACTGATTATTGCTTCTTCAAAAATAAAAAAATGACTTACGGCGAATTCGATCCCCAAGTTTTGGATCTTCCTAAACTGAATCCAGATGAAATTTATATCTCCACTCCTGAAAAAGCTTTGGAAGTTTCTAGAAGAATCATCCAAGGAGAGGATTTATCTGGAACACATCTTGTAGCACTCAACGCAGGAGTAGCATTATGGGTTCTGGGCCAAGCAGAAAGCATACTTATGGGCTATAAACATGCTTTAAAAGAGATTTTAAATAAAAAGGTTGCCCAATTCGCAAGTGAGATTTTGCTTTTAAAATAGGTATGCAAATAAATTCAGCAATTAGTTTAATTCTCGCCCAAGCGGGCAAAGATAGCGGTTTTGGAACGCTAATGTTAATCCCCATCATGCTTGTTGTCATGTATTTTCTCGTGATTCGTCCCCAAAGAAACGAAGAGAAAAAAAGAAAAGACATGATCGCTTCCTTGACCAAAGGGGACAGTGTTATAACTTCGAGTGGAATTCATGGAAAAGTAGTCGAAGTTCGGGAAGCAGAACAAACTGTCGTTCTAGCTGTAGCAGCTAACACGAATGTTACCTTTACTTCCAATTCTATCCTTTCCAAGAAAGAGTCAACCTAATATTCATGAAATTATCTTGGATTCCAAAAGCATTGACGGTTCTAATAATGGGAATAGTCATGCCTTTGGCAAGCCAAGGTTCTGATGGCTTGGATTTTCTAGATAAGGTTGAAAATATCAAGATCCCTGTGGAAAAGGAGCCAGTTCAAAAAACTGCTCCTAAATCCAGCAGCACTTCCTCAACTTCTACGACCAAGTCCACCAAACAAAGTACTACGATTAAGAAGTCAAGCACTTCGACTGCTAAGAAATCGACCAGCACCACAACAAAAAAAACTAATCCGATTTCTTCTACCCTAACAAGTCCTAGCACTATTACAAACACTAATACGAAGCCACCAAGTACAACTTCGACTTCTAAGTCTTCGATTACCTCCCAGGACTCAGCAGGGGACACAGGAACCAGCCTAGATTCTACTAGCAATGAAAGTTTGGAATCGGCAGAATGGATAGATGATTCTCTTGCAATGAATCCAGATTATTTACCAGGTTTTGTAGCTGAGATTTCCCAAGAGGAAGCTAAAGACCAAGCCAGCAAAGACCAAGAATCAGAACCTTCTAAGATTCATCCCCTGCCACAAATAACAGGCAATTATAGCATCTGGAATTCATTTGTAGAATTTCTTTCCAAATACCAGAAGGCATTTTATATATTCGGAATTTTAATACTATTTGGTTTGTACAGACTGCGATCAGGCGGTTCTTCTTCTTCTCGTAAGTCTTCACCGACCATTAGAAGAATGAGACGTTAAAAATTATCAATAAAAATTAGGAGTGGAAATTGAAATCTTCCCGAGCATCTATAATACCTATACTCGCAGTAATTGCGTCTATTCTAATCCTCTATCCATCGTTTGGTGAAAGAGAATTAGAGTTAGCAATCCGCCCTGAGTTTAAAGAGATTAGCCAAGAATCAAAGAGCTTAGTTCTTAAGTCCTTTGAAGAAAAATGGAAATCAGACTACAATGCAGATGGAGATTGGAGAATAAGTCCCAATCCTAGTGAATATAAATCTGAAGCTTTTTTCCTCATTACTGGTCGTTTCATAACTTCAGCCAAAATCAACCAAATTTCTCAAGAGAATCCTGAATTAGTTTGGGAACCTAAGAATCGTTTGGTGCCAACACAAATTGAAGAACTTATAAAAGGTGGCAAGCCACTTGCAATCAAATTTGGTTTGGATTTACAAGGCGGTATGAGAGTTGTTCTGAAGGGTGATTTTGAGACATATGTTTCAAAATTGCGGGACATTTACTCGCAAGAATTCAGCGAACTACAAACCAAGAAAAATGACCTCAGTCTGAGTGAAGATGAGAGAGCGGAAGTCAATCAGAAGTTAGATGAATTTGAATCTAGATTTGAATTAACACCTTTTCGAAAGCAGTTAGAATTAGAAAAGGCTAAGACTATCATTGATAATAGACTTACTAACCAAAATCTTACTGAGCCTCAGGTTCGTATCCAATCAGAGCAGGGTGCAGTGGAAGTTTCTCTTCCGGGAGTTTCCAATTCATCAAAGATCTTAGAAATTTTACAATCGACTGAAACTGTTGAATATCGTTTGGAAGAACCCGATCCTGGAGTCTACGGTCTTAAGATTGCAGACGAAGAGAAACGATTATTGGACTTGGGTAAGCGAGAAGAAACTGATATTGTAAAATACCAAAAAATCATAAAAGATAGACTAGGGCGTGAAGCTCAAACGAAATTTCTCTCAGAACTAGAAACGAAATATGCGATTCCAGTTGATAAATACAAATTATTTGCCTTATGGGCAAGGGGTGCAAATTCTAACTCTCCCTTGCTTCCTAGATCTTTTATTGTTTTGGAAAAAGCTATAGCTCTCTCTGGAAATGATCTTACGAATGCACAGCCTTCGTACAATCCAAATAGTTTTGCTTGGACTGTCTCCTTTTCTCTCACTCCCCAAGGTGCTGACAAGTTCTTTGAGCTTACATCGGCAAATCGAGGACGAAACCTAGCAATTGTTTGGGGAGATAAGGTAGTTTCGAATCCAAAAATCAATGATCCTATCGCTGGGGGAAGGGCTGAAATTTCTGGTTCTTTCAATCAGGAAGAATCTTCTCGCCTTTCAAATGTTATCTCAGAGGGCTCCCTTCCAATTCCTCTTAGTATCTTAGAAATGAGATTTATTGGACCTACACTAGGACTAGAGTCTATCAAAGTGGGTATGAAGTCTGTATTGATAGGATTCATATTGGTTATGGGCTATATGATTTTTTATTATGGTATAGCAGGATTTATTGCAGATATCACACTACTGGTAAACGTAATTATACTTTTGGCACTACTCAGCTTAATGGATTTTACCTTAACCTTACCAGGTTTTGCAGGTATAATTCTGACAGTGGGTATGGCAGTTGATGCAAACGTAATTATCTATGAAAGAATCCGAGAAGAACTAGATGCTGGAAAGCATGTTACTCTGGCTGTTTCTAGAGGTTTCGAAAATGCCTTCTGGACTATCATTGATGCCAATGTTACCACCTTAATTTCAGGTATCTTAATGATACGTTTAGGGAATGGACCAATCAAAGGTTTCGCCATTACACTTTGTTGGGGTATTATAACTTCATTGTTTACATCTTTGGTCTTAAGTAGAATTCTAATGGAATTTACTGCTAATAAAACGCCTCTCAAAACATTCCGATTGGGATTCAAATTCCTAAGAAAGAAAGGAGCTAACTAATGTTTGATTTTATTAAGTATAAATATTTTAGTATTTCCATCTCTTGGATTCTAATCTTTGCAGGTTTCGGCGTAACATATGGAGTTTATGGAGGATTTGCTAATTCCTTAGACTTCAACGGTGGAATTCGAACTACCATAGATTTCCAAGCTGAGATCACAAGAGAGCAGTTGAATTCCTATTTTGCAAATAGAAAGATTGAAGCTGTATTGATTCAATTGGATAAAGATAAAAATATCTGGCAAATAGATACTAGCCTTGCTGTATTGGACCAATATATTTCAGAAAGAAAGCAAAACAACCAAGTCGATGGTTCTGCTGTTCAAGATTTTATTGCATCCATTACCAAAGATTTTACTCTTTCGGGAGATGATATTCTAAGTGCAGACCAAGTTGGTGCTATAGTGGGTGGAGAGTTGACTGAGACTGGAATTTCTCTTATACTTTGGACCTTAGTTGTGATGACTGCTTATTTGACCTTTCGCTTTCGATTCTTTCGATTTGCCTTTGGTGCAAGTTTTGCTCTTCTGCATGATCTCTTCTTTACCTTAGCGATGATTGGTGCTTTTCAAATCAAACCAAGTATACCTCTGATAGCAGCTATCTTGACATTGTTAGGCTATTCTATCAATGATACTATAGTAGTTTTTGATAGGATACGTGAGAACTCACAAGACAATCCAGATGTAGCTATGGCTCCCATTATCAATACTTCTATCTTCCAGACTCTAGGTAGAACAGTGAACACCTCCTTTGCTACCTTGATTTCAGTTGTTGCCTTACTCATAGGTGGTGCTGTGGAATTGTATGATTTTGCTTATGTATTGTTATTTGGAGTGATTGTAGGAACGTATTCTTCGATTTTCATCGCTGCACCTGCTATGGAAATGTTTGATAATTTTATGAGAAATCGTAAATCTAAACAGGCATAAATTTATTAAAACTATGCTGGAGTGTTGAAATCTCTTTGGCATAGTTTAGGAAACTACCTATCGATAATGAAGATTGATTCACCGAAGGAACCAATTCTAGAAAGCATTGTTCGGGAATCATTTCTTGCACTAGGTTATAGCTCTCCCAATCCACCAGTTGCAGCTTTACTAACTAATACCAACCATCAAATTATCGCTAAGGCACATACCCAAAGGACAGGATACAACCATGCAGAAAGAGAAGCTTATAGAATTTGGGAGCAAGACAAGAATGGAAAGGAAAGTATTGTAGCCAGTGAAACGAATAAGCACCACCTCTATGTTAGTCTAGAACCCTGCTCTCATTTTGGAAGAACGGCTCCCTGTAGAGACCTCATACTTTCTAAGAAGCCTTTGTCCATTTCTGTAGGATCTTTAGATCCTAATCCCTTAGTTTCCGAAAAACGTAATATTCAAATATACAAGGATGCTGGCATTGAATGGCAACTTTCTCAAGAATTAAAAGATGCATCTAGGGATTTTTTGGAACCCTTCTTCACTCGTATAGAGAAAAAAAGACCCAAGATGGTTCTAAAATCGGTTGTATCTAAAGAAGGAAATTATGCAAGCAAGGAAGACTTAAGTCAAGCCATCAGCAATTCTTCTTCTAATCAAGCTTTGAGTTTACTGAGAGCTAAGGTAGATTGTATCTTAGTTGGACCTAAGACTCTTAAGATAGACAATCCATCCTTGGATTTTCGAATACCCCAAGCCATTGCTGATACTTTAACAAGGATAGATTCAAATCATAATCTAAAATCAAATTCAAATTCTAGTTCAGGTCAAATTATAAGTTCTAGTTCTAGTAAGGAAGACTTTTCTAAAAGCTTTGGTTTCTGGCAAAGATTGATAGCTTATGCAAAAGATTCCTCGATTTGGAAAGAACACTTTAATCAGTTTTTCTTTTACCAACCCAAACGAGCCTTTGTAGTATCTGAGAGCACAGATCTACATCCCAATTTTTGTGAGAATCAGAAAAAGATTCAAGAGGCTTTATTCATTCAAATTCAAGAATATTTTAAAATAGTTAATGAGAAAAGCGATGTGGATGTTTCGCTTTTGCCGGAAGTAATTTTCTTTGTAATGAGTGAGTCAAATGCTAAAGGGAACAAAGATTTTCGTGCAAGGCTGAATGAGCTGCAAGGAATTCCTAATTCTAAATTCATTAGTATACCTGATCAAAATTTTGCAAAAACAATCTTGTCTAAGTTAGCTGAACTTGGTGTGAATCTTTTGCTTGTTGAGGGAGGGAATCTATTGTATCAGGGATTCTATGATGTCTTAGAATCTCAGGATGAAATTTTATACATTCAAAGCAAAAATACCAGTATTTCCAGTGGAAGGTCACCAGTATTTGCAGATAAATTGAAAAATGAAATTTATAGAGAAGAATTAGATTCTGATACTTGGAAGGTTTTTAAAAAGGAGTAAGTATGTTTACAGGATTGGTGGAAGGAAAAGGAATCATAACTGAGGTATTGGAAACAGATGGTGGAAAGAAATTTACCGCTAGATTTTCTTGGTTAGATAATGATTTAAAACTAGGTGATAGTATTTCTATATCTGGAGCCTGCCAAACAGTTACGGACTTAAAGGAGAATAGGGAAGTTTTTTCCTTTTACTCATCTTATAAGACTCTAGAGCTAACTAATCTAGGTGAGTTAATCGTAGGCAGTGAAATCAATCTAGAAAGGTCAGTAACACCAAGCACTCGGCTAGGTGGACACTATGTCCAAGGACATGTAGATGGAACAGGACAAGTTGTATTTTCGGAGACAAGGGATAATGGTTTAGTTTGGATTTATCATATTGAATACAGTGATTGGATGGATAAATACATAGTTACGCGAGGAAGTATAACCGTGGATGGAATTAGTTTAACTGTAGTTAATTTACCTAAGAAAAATCAATTCGAGTTAGTTCTAATTCCAGAAACGATTCATAAAACTGTAGCCTCGAATTGGAAGCTAGGTTCTAAAGTAAATCTTGAGATCGATTTGATTGCCCGTTATTTAGAGAAAATGCAAACAAAAAACTAGTCTCAAGATTAGAGCTATTTGTATACTTTAGCATTTGAAAAGGCTAGCATAGTATCGATGTATTACTTTTTCAAGAGAGCGTCGATGTCATCATCATCGTCCATGTATTTTGTATCAAAATCTACCTTAGAAGTGATTTCAAAAAACATATCTAGTTTCGCTAATTTAAAGACATTCATAATCATGGGCTTGATTCCAACAAGGATCATCTTCCCATTTTTATTCTTCAAAGAATTCAGACATTTAATTAAGGAACCAATTCCAGATGAATCTATGTAATCCAATTTGGTCATATCAATAGCAACAATTTGAGGCTTGGATTCCAATTGTTGGTTGAATATTTTTTCAAATTCTTCGGTGGACTCAATGTCATATTTACCTGAAATTTCTATAATTTTAATCTTTCCAACTTGGTTGAGCTTGAGTTCCATAATAAATCCTTGAACAATGAATATCTTGTTGTTAATTACTTAGTTTTGCCATGGGAAATCAATGATTTTTCAGTGTCTTTTTCAACAAATTTTAAAAAATTGGTATTAGGAGAGACCATCATGGTTCAACCAATAGAAAAAGCAATCGAAGATATCAAAACAGGTAAAATGATCATTCTTGTTGATTCAGAAGACAGGGAGAATGAAGGCGACTTAGTGATTGCAGCAGAATTTGCAACCAAGGAACAAATCAATTTCATGGCAACTCATGGAAGAGGATTGATTTGTATTCCTATGTCTCAAGATCGTTTGCGCAAATTAGGTCTTGGAAAATTACAGACAGGATCTGGCGATAAACACGGTACAGCTTTTACACTTTCGGTTGATGCAAAATCAGGGACAACAACTGGGATCTCTGCTGGAGACCGAGCTAGAACTATAGAAGTTATGTTAGATGAAACCTCCACTCAGGATGACTTAGTTACTCCTGGACATCTTTTTCCCTTGGAGGCTGTAGCTGGTGGAGTTCTAAGAAGGGCTGGGCATACAGAGGCATCTGTTGATCTGAGTGTTCTTGCTGGACTGAAATCTGCAGGAGTCATCTGCGAAATTATGAACGAAGATGGAAGCATGGCAAGACTTCCAGACCTTGAAAAATTTGCAGTCAAACACAATCTTAATATATATACCATAGAAGATTTAATTCGTTATAGGCAGCAAAAGGATAAATTAGTTCACCTCGAAGTAGATACAAGATTGCCAACAGAATATGGTGATTTTCAAATCCGAGCTTATTCGACATTGATAGATGATAAGATTCACGTAGCACTTGTTAAGGGAGATATTCAGCCAGGGGATGAGGTTCTTGTTCGTGTGCATTCAGAATGTTTAACGGGTGATATATTTTTCTCCCAGAGGTGTGATTGTGGCTCTCAGCTGCACGCTGCCTTAAAGATGATTTCTGATGCTGGAAAAGGAGTTCTTCTTTATATGCGCCAAGAAGGAAGAGGCATAGGACTTATCAATAAGCTGAAGGCTTACCAATTCCAAGATAAGGGAATGGATACTGTCGAGGCAAATTTGGAATTGGGTTTTGCACCTGACCTAAGAGACTATGGAATTGGAGCTCAGATACTCAAAGATATCGGTGTGCAAAATATGAAGCTCATCACCAATAACCCAAGAAAGATAGTCGGCCTTGAAGGTTACCAACTCTCCGTAGTTGATAGAGTTCCTATAGAGATAGAATCCCATTCAGAAAATCATCATTACCTCTTAACCAAGAAATTAAAAATGGGCCATTTACTCGGAATCCAGAGTTAGGAACTCAAAAAGGGATATCTATTTTACCTATAAGGAAATTTATCTAAGACCTGGTTCCAATGGTCTGCAATTATCTTTGATTCTTTATCGCATAACATAAAATATAAATTTATATCATCGTCCTTATCAACAGTGATTTGCTCAATATTTAGATTCATTAAAGATGATGGAATAAGAGACTTGTGAATTTGAATCTTTAGATTGGAATCCTCACTGAATGAATCAGTAGAAATCTTTGTAAATGTAAGAGTATTTTCTAAATTGATAAAAAAATCATTTAACTTATTATGAGGAAAGTTGTAAAACCATTTCGCTAATTCTTTACACTCCCAAGTAAGAAGAAAAGGATCTTGTTTCTTATGAGAGATCTCATCGTAGCTGATCTCAAGCTCCATTTTAAGCCAATTGTCATCCCAGTGGTTGTCATTCTGTCCGGGATATTGATAGTCTATAGCTGTGATGTGAATAGTAAGATTAAATTTGTTCGAATGAAATTGGATCATAGATTTACTTCCTCTTTTGATTATCAAGCTATAGATGCAATTGATTTTATCCTATTTTAGTCCGACCAATCTCTGACCACTTTCTGCCAAAGTCCAGTCCTAGCTCAGTTTCCTTGAAGATGGGTTCTTGCCAAATGTAGATAGGACATAGAGGCTTTGGTGGCAAGGAGATGATTAAAAGTTCGGGATAGATGATCGTATTATAGGACAGGTTATAAACATCCTTCTTTAAATACTCGATAGCTTCTTCTTCAGAAAATCCAGAAGGTATCTGTACTGTTTTAAAAATCGCTGGAGCTAATCTTTGAATTGCCTTCTTAGGAAATCTAGACTTATCTTTTTCTTCTTCAAAGGATCTCCAGTCCATTTCTTGGCAAGTCTCTAACTCATCTTTGCTTGCACCAATGAATTGAAGATAGGTATAGGGAATCATGCATGTGCAATTTTCCATTGTTTGTATTCTTTTTTCAATCTTGGAAATAAATGTCGATTTACTTGTATTATATCCTAACATTCTTCCTAATTCGAATCTTTTTTCTTTCGATTCATAAATGCTTTTAGATCGATATTGAAGATACTTTTTGGTATAGTAAAATCGAATATACTCTCCTTGGGGATTTGATTTTGGATGAAAGGTATCTAATAGATTCATGCTATTTCCTTTGATTTATAATACTTTCAGTAAAATACTGCTTAGGTTTCCTGTTATCGAAAATATTCCTTACGTAATCCATCATTTTATTTAAAACAATACGAATCTATTGTTGAATGGGATACTTTAGATTAACTTTGCCATTCTGCCATAGCTATACAAATCCTCTCTTGGATAGACTCATTTGAATCGTAAACGTAGAATCGAAGTTCATCGAATTTTAACTTAACCTGGCACAACTTTCTATTCCATCCTAAGTTGATTAAATCTTTCGCGAGTGGAGTTAAAATTTTCTGAGTGCATTCTCTTGGCACAAATCCATCATAAGCGGTGTAAAGTCCCATTTGTAAAAAATGCAATTGTCTCTGAATGATTGGAATAGCATTCGCATCTTCATAACCTCCATCTAGCAAACCACGGAGAAAATTGCCTGCAAATTCTTGGTTGTCGTTTAACCCGGAACCTATTTGAAAGCACTCGACCCAGTCTAAGAAGACATTTAAGTCTTGGATGTGTTCTTTATTATAAAAACTCATAGATATTAGATTACCATCTGGGCCGGACAAATTTAATTCTGATGAATTTGGTCCAGCACCATTTATAACGCTCAGCTATGCTTTACTAAATGGTGCTGGATACCAAATTGGGTCTATTAATATGACACTTATTAAATTAAAATATAAAATAATGATAACTACTGCTAAATCATGGTAGGTCTATCCATATTTAAGCACCTAAGCACCCCAGACCCAGCACCAGCTATCGCGTAGGTGCTGGGCTTGTCGAGCGGGGTCAATAAATTGGAAGAAAACGGAGAGTTACGAACTCTAAACCAAATCGCAATTTATTGACCAGAGGGAGAGCTGGATAAGGTGCCCAAATTGAAAGAGCAAATAAATAATTATAAAAAGCAAATGATTGCTTGACAAACATAACTTATCTTCTAAGGACTAAGTCTTTCTATATTCCAAGTTTTCTTTATTTGAGATGGATTGTTGCGTTCTTGATGATCGTTGCTATTCATTCGTACAAAACGTATCCTATCATGCAGACGGCTTGGTCTTCCTTGCCAGAATTCTATTGAAGATGGTTCGCATTCATAGCCTCCCCAATTCTCAGGCATGGGAATTTCAGTTTTCGTTTGGAAGCTGAGAACTAAATCCGCGTATTTTCTTTCTAAGGCTTCCCTTGATTCAATTACGGATGATTGAAGAGAAGCATGGGCTCCAATTTGGCTCTCTCTGGGTCTTGTGTGGAAGTAAGCCTGTGATTCAGCTTTACTCAGTTTGGTGGCAGAACCTTGGATTCGAACCTGACGTTCCAGTTCCGGCCAAAAGAAAAGTAAGGAAATATGGGAATTGGATTCCATTTCCTTTGCCTTGCGTGAACTATAGTTTGAGAAGAATTGGAATTTTCCTTTAGAAATGCCTTTTAATAAAAGTATGCGACTGCTTGGTTCTCCCGACTTGGATACTGTTGAGACAGTCATAGCAGTTGGTTCCAAAACTTTAGAGGAGATTGCTTCTTGCATCCATGTTTCAAATGCTAAGATGGGATCATGTGATAGACTATTTTCTGTTAGTTCTTTTTTGGAATAGTTGATTCGGATGTCGGCTAAATTGATTTCACTCATAAATAGGAATACTCTCTGTTTCTAGGAAGTTATAGTAGGTAAAAAGAATTTTGCATGCAAATGTAATAAACAAGCCTAAACAGAAATACACTCCCATTGGGATGGGGGTGTTGGTAATCTTTTGGTCATTTTTTCTAAAGGCTAAAGAGATTAGAACCGCAGGTATGTAGGATGCATTTAAGAAAAGCATCCACCAAGGATGACCGCATAAGAAGGCAAAGCAGGGTGCAAAAAGTACGTCTCCAAGTCCAATTCCTCTTGGATAAAAGAAATACAGTAAGACATAGAATCCACCAAATCCTAAGATCACGTAGAAATCTTCAAGGCCAGGAAATTGATTTGTTAATAAATAGTTAGCTAAAGATCCCCAGAGAAGAATCCAAATGAGATTCTCATAATCCAAAGAAAAGTGTGTAGCATCCGTTGATATGGAAATAATTAAATGACCCGTAAGTGCAAGACAAGTAAAACTTAGTAAGAAATTGTTGCTTGCCTGAAAGAGGAAAATCGCAACCAAGCCAAAAAATATTTCCCCGATAGGGTAGATCAGTGGAATGGAGTAGTCACAGTGCTTGCATTTTCCTCGAGTCAGTAGATAGCCAAGTATGGGAACTAAATAAATCGAAGGTATATTTTGTCCGCAATTCTCACAATGACTAGGTGTAATCAAAAGTTCTTTAAGTCTCGGTAAACCTGTATAGACTTTTCGCTTCTGAGTGTAGTAAAGATCTAATATGCGATAGCTGAGATTGAAATAAAAACTTCCAAGGCTTGCGCCTAAAACAAACAAGGGAAGGTAGAGAGCAAGTTTAGTATTGCCTTGGAGAAATAAAGAAAGATCCATTAATTTGTAAGTTTAGATAACCTTTGCAAGGCGGAGACACCCTGTTTTAATTGCTCCCAGTCACAGGCAAAAGACAATCTCACATGGCTATGGTCTTCACAGAATATATACCCTGGAACCAAAATTAATTTTTCTAATTCTACTGCCTTCTTTACAAAATCTTCATCCTGAATTGGAACCTTCAAGAAGTAATAAAAGGCTCCATCCGATTTACCTATTTCGTAATAGTTCTTCAATTCATCGAATACAAAGTCTCTTTTTTCTTTGTAGTCTTGGATATAAGAACTCATATCTGTTTGTAAGGCTGTGATACCAGCCCATTGAACGGGTGCTGGTGCACAGACTACTGTGTATTGCTGTAAGGTTGTTAGAGCCTTGGTTACATCCAAGGGACTCAAAATAGAGGATAGTCTAAGTCCTGTCATGTTATATGTTTTGGAAAATCCAGATAGCGTTATTGTCTTTTCGTAGTCAGCACCAATGGATGTAAACTTATGATCATAATCAAAGAGTTCATAGATCTCATCTGAAATCAAATAAGCACCTGTCGTCTCAGCGAGTTTTGCCAGTGCAGACAATTGTTCTTTAGATAGAATTTTACCTGTTGGATTTGAGGGTGTTGAGAAAAGTATGAGCTTTAATTTTTTGGATTCCCATTTCTTAAGATCTGAATCCTTGAAGGATTCATGGACAGTATGTACTTTTGCCCCGTAAAAGCCAAGCATGGATGGATACATAAGAAAGTAGGGAGAAACAATTAGGCATTCGTCACCTGGATCAACGAGCGCATTGAAGAGTAAAAACAAAGAAGAACTTATGCCAGAAGTTACAAGGACTCTATCTGCTGTGGCATAGGAAATATTATTAATGTTTCGATATTTTTCTGCGATTGCTTCCCTGAGTTCTGGTATACCAGCTGTTAGTGTATAAGAAGTCTTGCCTTCATCCAGTGCTTGCTTCATTGCTTCGACTATGGGTGCAGGACAGGGAAAATGAGGCTGGCCAATGGAAAAATTGATTGGATTTTCAATACTTCTTGCAAGTTCGAAAGCCTTTCGAATGGGAGAGCTATCTATGCGTGACATTTTCTGAGAGAGTTGCATAAACATAGACTCGGAGTCTAGTGCTAAGAGTCAATAGATTTTGGTTGTCACACAGACCCCCAAGCAAATTATTAACTTATGAATACGGTTCGCGTTGCAGGACTGGATCTTCCTCTTTTCCAAGGGGGAAACCCATCACTTTTATTTCCTTCTGATCTTGTCGAAACAGATTCTACAATCAGAAATCTACAAAATATCATCTATCCTATGTTAGAAGGAAGACCTGTACTTCTTGTTGGTGATGCTGGTGTTGGTAAAAATGCTCTTGTTTATTATATCAATTGGAAGATGCAGAAGCCAACTCTACGTTTTAGTCTAAATGAAGATACCTTGCCTGAGGATTTGATTGGATCGTATAGGGTGTTGTTAGATGGAAAGGGTTTTGAGTGGACTGATGGTATTCTGACCTCTGCTCTAAAATCTGGTTATTCTTTTGTTGCTGACGAAATGAACTTAGCGACTCCTCATATTCTCAAGAGATTTTCTTCAGTTTATGAATCCGCATTTATTGATATCTTAGAGGGATCAGGGGAACGCATTCTTGGCAATCCGGGATTCCATTTTGTAGGTACACAGAATCCATCGGAAGGTTTTGAAGGTCGTAAGCCTCTTCCTTTTGATATTACAAAACACTTTTCTGTAGTCTTCATAGATCCGCACACACCAGATGAAATACTTTTTATTCTAAGCAAATTGTATCCAGATTTGAATTCTGAGTTTCTGAGAAAAGCGATTTCCACTAGTATTCAAATTGAACTGCTTATCAAGCAAGGGGATATTGGTCGTGGAGATTTAGAAAAATACCATTTTAATATTCGTGTTCTAAAAAAGTTATGCGAAAGAGTTTTGCTTTTTGGTAAATCAGATCCTCAGGTTCAGCTGAGAGAAGTGTTGCATCTTTACTATGATCCTTTTCGTAAATCAGAAGACCGTGACAAAATTCGTCCTATACTGCAAGAACAGTGGGGACAAATTCCTTCCGATATCAATAGGTCCCAGAACATTGATGTGTCTTTTCACATCAAAGACGAAACTCTTTTCTGCAATGACAAGAAGATCTCTCTCTTAGATGAAAGCAAGGCTAAGTCTTTGCTTACAAGTGTTCCATTACCAAATCCTATCTTGGATTTTATGGAAAAGGTTACAACAGCTTTCCAGAACAAGGAAAACGTTCTCATCGAATTCAGAGAAGACCAAGATCCACAAGTGTATTATAAGCTTATAACGGAACTCATAGGCAACCAAGTAGAATTGGTTTCACTTTCCAAAGGAGTTCACACCTCTGATATCATAGGTGCCCTCAAGCCAATTGCTGCCTCTGAAGTGGGATGGACTGATGGTCCTCTAACAAGAGGAATACGAAAGGGAGCCATGATAGTCATAACTGGGCTTGAATCCGCAGGTGCAGAGCTTGTAGAGAAAATGAATATGCTCACCGATGATGCCAAGTCCTTGGCACTACCTCCCGAAAGTGGAGAATCGGTTCCTATCAAATTAAAAGAAAATTCAAGAGTGATTGCTTTCAAAACTTTCCGTAGTTCTAAATCTCTTCCTACTATCTCAAGAGCCTTCCGAAATAGATTCACTTCCATACTTTTTCCTGAGCTAGAAGATATTGACACCATTAAAGAGATCTTAGCTTTTTATCTCCCAGATGAATTCCTTCCTGAAGCTATGGCGAAATTCCACCTTAAGGTAAAGAATCTATCACATAAGCGTACAATTGGTTCGGCAAATTTGGTTCCATACTCCTTTGGAATTTCAAACTTGCTCACATGGAAGGATCATATCCTACATTTCAACCAACAGAATGTAAAAGATGTTGCTCTACGTGGAGGCAGGATTGCTTACTCCAACCAAGTGTCAGATACTAAGGAAAGAGCGGAACTCGAGAAGATACTCGACTTTCAATTGCAAGGCATAGAGGCTGTGAGTGAACTCTTCGAGAAGATCGAAGAGAAAAAAAAAACTTTTACTGAACCCACCAATATAGAAAAGAAACGTTGGTGGGATCCAGAGCTTCACAAAAGGGAAGCTCTGACTGGAAAGGCTCGCAAAATCAATTCTGGTGATCCACTCAAACGAGGAATCGAAATCAATACTGCTCCTACAGGTGGCAATGAAAAAGAAGGTGCTGATGCTTGGTATGGAAAGGACACTCGTGGAAATATGGGTCAGGGTGAGCCAGCCGGTGGCGGTGGTGCTTGGGGTTATAGAACTGAAGAGCTATATAAACAATTTCTAAAGAAACGAAGACTACTTTGGGATTATAAAATGGTAGTCTCTAGAGAAGAGTTTCTTGAAATTTTTGGAAAAGAATTAGAAGAAGTTGAACTCAATCTAGAAAGACTCTTTGATCCTGAAGTTGATATAACAAGAATGTATCGAAATGAAGGATCCAGAATTGATGCACGTAGATATATTAGTTATAAAAACGGCAAGGGAGATGGAAGAATCTTTGATAAGACCCTCATTGAGAAAGAAGAAGAGAAACTCAAGGGCGTTGAAGTCGCTTTCTTAGTCTCCAAATGCAGAAGAGTATTTAACTTTGATTATTCGGTAGCCGTACTTTCTGCACTTCTCACCTCAGCTTATATACTGAGAGATCATGAAGTCAATTTCTCCGTTCATTCTTATTCTGATCTAAAAAATGTTAAAAACAAAATAGATATCATTCATGCAAAGAAATATGAGGACGAGTTTGACCAAATTGCTGAAGAAAGTCTATTTAATTTTTTTACCCAAGGTTGGGAAGGCGATTCCATTCCAGAGCACCAAATACTCTCCAATTTGGAAAACTTTTTTACTCCAGAAGCACAAACTAAAATCGTTGTTATACTTTCTGATTTTCGTGGACAAAGAGCCAAGGCTGATATCGAAGATGAAATTGGTGGACGAGAGACAGTCTTACTCAGAGATATGGTTCGAAAGAACGAAAGTAAAAACTATGTTTTCTTGGGAGTTGGCTTGGGATCTAGATATATAGCTGAGCATATTTTCCACGATTCCATTCAGATTACCTCAGAAAATTTTTATAATATGCCGAATCTTATAGGGAGTGAGATGTCAAGATTGATTTTGACTCACCACAGCCAAAGGAACTGAAATGGCAAGCGCAGCAAAAGAAAAATCCAAACAAATAGAACCCTTAGTTAATAAGAAAGCAAGGTTCAATTTTGAATTGGGAGATGAATTCGAAGCAGGAATAGTGCTTACTGGAACGGAAGTAAAAGCCTTGCGAGAGAAGAAAGGAAATCTTACCGATTCATTTGCTAAGGTGAAAAATGGAGAAATCTTCTTAGAGAATTTTCAAATCCCTCAGTATAAGAATAAGGGTTATGTTGCGCACAACGAACTGCGAGCTAAGAAATTACTTCTCCATAAAAAAGAAATTGTTCGTTTGGAAAGAGCTGTGAAGGAAAAAGGCGTTGTATTAATAGCCGTTAAGTGCTATTTTAAAGACAACAGAAAATTTAAAGTTATCATCGCAATGGGTAAGCCTAAAAAATTACACGACAAGCGTGAAGATATGATGAAGAAAGAAGCTAAGCTTGATATAGAAAGAGAAATGAAAAATAGGCTCAAAAGATGAAAAAACCACCCATAGTTACCATTCTAGGTAGACAGAATGTAGGAAAATCTACACTTTTTAATCGCATAGCTGGAAAAAAAGGTCATTCCATTACCAAAAATATAGCAGGCGTTACAAGAGATACTCTAGAGATTTTAGTTGAAAGAGAAGAATTGATTTCACCTATTATGCTACGAGATACACCTGGTCTAGACATTGAATCCATTGATGAGATGAGCACTTCTATCTTGGAGGTAAGCTTCCAGCATTTGAGAGAAAGCGCACTAATCATTCATGTTATTGATAAAAAAGATATCCGAGATTATGATTATACTTTGATTCAACTTTTTCGTAAAGATGATAAACTTAAGAATACTCCTATCCTTTTCATTGCCAATAAATCTGACTCCGATGCAGATGATGCCGACTTAGAAGAATTGTATAGGATGGGTATACAAGATCCTATTCCTGTTTCTGCCTTGGGTAAAAAAAATCTTGGATTAGTTTTTGAGAAAATAAATTTTTACCTTCCCACTAAACATTCGCATTCCTTAAATCCTGATCTTAGAATTTCTATAGCTGGTAAACCGAACTCAGGTAAATCTTCCTTGATGAATTCTATACTGGGTTATAAGCGTTCTGTTGTTTCTGAGGTCGCTGGAACCACTCGTGATTCTTTGAATTCTTTCGTCCAATATAAGGAAAAATTAATAGAGATAACCGATACAGCTGGTATTCGTAAGAAAAGTAAGAAAGCGGAAAGTTTAGAGTTCTATTCCTACACTCGATCTCTACGAGCTATGGAAGATTCTGATGTTGTCATATTTCTACTAGATGCAACCAAGGGTGTAGGTGAATTTGATAAGAAGATTTTTTCTTATTTAGAAAAGTCTGGCAAACCAGTTGTTATAGGTTTTAACAAATGGGATTTAGTCCAAGACAAGGATCATAAGACTTTGGATGAGTTTAAGAAGGATGTAATTTCTCGTTTTCCAGCTATGAAGGATAAACCCATACTTACACTAAGTGCCTTAACCAGACAAAGAGTGAGCAAAATCATGGATGCTACCTTAGACATGGCCGCTAAGTCTCAACTTAAAGTAACAACCTCTGTTCTTAATAAGAAGATAAGGGAATGGTTGAGTGATGGGAAAATTGCACGTGCATCCAAGAGACCACCTAAAGTTAAATATGCGACACAAATATCATCTTCACCTTTTCATTTAGTTTTCTTTGTGAATAGCAAAGAACTTTTTACTCCACAGGTTCTATCTTATTTTCGTAAAAAGGTAAACGAGGAATTTGAGTTAGGTGGTATTCCAGTAAAGATTGAAGTGAGGACTAATGAATGATCATTGTGATTTTGTTTCTAATTGTTTCTTTCATAATTGGTGCCATCCCGAATGGCTATTTGATTACTAACCTTGTTGCTGGAATAGATATTCGGCAACATGGCAGTAAGAATATTGGAGCGACCAATGTCGGTAGAGTGATTGGTTGGAAATATGGCTTTATAGTTTTAATACTGGATGCCTTAAAAGGAATTCTTCCTGTTTTATTTGTGAATTTTTATCTACCTAAATTTGTGGATACAAGCTTCATGCAAGATCCCTTGTATCTTCCCATAGCAGCAGGTGCCATTGCAATATTAGGACATGTTTATACTCCCTTCCTGGGCTTTCGAGGTGGTAAGGGAGTTGCTACAGCCTTGGGAGTTTGTTTAACCTTGGTGCCAATCACAACAGTTGTAGCCATCTTTGTCTTCTTTACCGTTTATAAGTTATCGGGTTATGTTTCTTTGGGTTCCATCTTAGCATCTGGTTCCATGCCAATTATATATAAATTATTTCATATATTCTATAGACCAGATAATTATTCCTTAACTATGCTTGTTATTTTGATTTGTATAGCGCTATTGATACTGATTCTTCATAGGGAGAATATCATACGCCTAATCAAAGGGGAAGAGCTTAAGGCTGTCGGCAAAGGAAAGACTGGTGAAGCTTGAAAGGGATTCTATACTAAGTAAACAAGAAAAAGTTTTCTTAACTGCAAATTTCTTAGATAGACATCCAGAAATTGAAATTCAAGACTTATACAAATGGCTGTACTACGGAGAATTTGGATACGAGGAACAAAATACCTTCCTAAAAGCATCTAAGAAAATTCCTCCTCTTCAGTTCTTGTTAGACCAGATAGAAGATGAAAGAGCCTTTGGTAACATTTCAGAAATAGTTTGGGAACCTATGGGAACTTCTCATAAATTTGTCTCTGTTTTTGTTACTCAATACTTCCTCAAAGAATGTCCTTTGGTTCGACTCATTAACTTAATGGAAAGATCTAGTGCTTTTCGAGGTTCAAGGATGCAATTTAAGTTAGATTGGACCATTGTAAAAGAATATGCTTTAGGAATGATGCCCAATTGGACCAAGGATGATTTCTACCAATTTGAAGATAGGATAGGATTTCACCAATTGCCAATATTAGATTATTCAGAAAGATATTTACAGAATTACTTTCATAAACATAGAATTATTTCTCAGAAATTATTTTTTGAATATTTTCCAGAATTTCTAGATGAATCAATACTCTACCCAGGAAAGAAATCTTCATCCATCATTGGATAGAGTTTTCGTTTTAAAATACTTAATTCTTTGGTGATGCTATTTAGAAGAAGCGATTTCTTCTTTTCATCAGACATTTCATCTCTATGTCTAGCGATATAGATTTCCGATTTACGGTAGATACGCTTCAAGTAGGATTTCTCACGGAACCATGCTTCAATTTTAGAAATCGCATTTTCATCTTTTACGATTTCCTTCATAAGTTGCAAAGAGTCATTAATATCTTTCCAGATTTTTATTTTTAGAAGATTCTTGGCATTAGAAGAATCCTTGGTATGAGGATTTTGTTCTTTGGTAGGGATAGCATCTAGTTTGCCTGCCTTCCAAATAGGATGCATCTTCCAAGGAAAATTATGATTTTTATATTCTCTAAAGTATTTTTCATAATTCTCAGGGCTATCATTGATCATGCCTTTTATTCTAGCGCCTTTCCTACCTAAATTTACTAATTGCATCCCTTCTATAGAGCTTGCTGATTCTTCAAACCAATACCTATATAAATCCAAAACATAGTCTGTAAGGACTTTTTTATTCTCTTGGATTGATTCAACATAACGAGTATCTCGTTTTCTTACAACAGCCTCATTGATTTTTTCGAGACTTTGTTTTCGACTAACAAGACTAAGCCATTTTTCATTATGATGAGTTCCTGTTGAATGTATTTCTCTTCCTGTATAAGCAAGATCTTGACCTACAAAATATACATGTTCACAACCTAGATACCTTAAGGCATCGAAGGCAGTTGTTGCAACAGATCCTCCAGATTGGATATCACCAATTTCGCCTAAATATTCATCAGCAATTTCACCACCAGACGTAACTTCTCGTTTCCATTCACCTCTAGCGTCTTGGATAAATTTTGCAGTCATGCTATAAACTACAGATTTTGGACGAAGACTATCCAAGAGATAAGGCGAGGTAACCATATCAGCAAAGATAGGAATTTCGGAGAGATCTTCTCCGAGAAAGTGAAAGAGACTATTCATCTGAGCATCTAAGGTATAAATTGCATCGGGTACTATCCCTGAATTCAGTAGGACTTTCAAAGAGGTATCACAGGAAAGTAAAAACACCTTATTGCGGACAGCATGTATCATGGGTAGAGTACTTCGAAGGCTTGGACCTGCCGAAACTAGCATAGCAGGTATGCCCGAAAGCTCTGACCTAAGATTAGATATCTTATAACAATGATCTGTTGAGAAGTAGCGAATGGAATTTTTGAGAATATTGGATGTCCATAAGGTTTCAAATTCAAATTTGGTTAATAGATCACTCATCTTTGAACTAAATAATTCTCTTATTTTTGTTTCTATCTCATGGTAGAATTCAGGAGCAAGTTGTATGCTTGCTGTGTTCTTAATAAATTTAATGCCCGATAGGCGCTCTATGGGAAGTCCATCCAAATAATTCCACAGAAGTTGAATAAATTTATCTCCACAGAATAAATGCCTTCCTGGTTCTTGAAGATAAGAAATAAGATAGGGGGACCAAAGCAAGGGGACAATTTCTTCCATGGCATCAATGGCAAGAATTACAGGATTCTTTGCTAGATAAATATTTGTTAGGTGAGGAAGTATGGGATTTCCAAGTCCAAGAAGGATTACCAAGTCACTTGGTTTAAAAGGAATAGAAGCAAGACTTCTCTCAGCCTGCTTGGTAGGATCGTAAGAACTAGCTAAGGATTTTTCATTATATGAGACATAATCAATACAATCGTCTCTTGAAACAGCAAAATCTGAGAATGAAAAATTTTCCAGTGACTTCCAATGGCTTTTAGAAGGCAGGAGAGCGAGATTGTTGTTGGTTTGAGTGGAAGAAAAATAATTTTTTAAATAAGGTTTTCTTTTAAAAATTTCACTTTCCAGACTTTCTGGTATTTGAGACATAATACTATGAGGTAATTCTGCTTGGGTAGATTTGCCTGTCAATAGGGAATTTTCCCTGGATTACCAAGAGACATAAAGAGAAATATATATGCATTTAAAAAGCTTAAACATTGTTGGATTCAAAACTTTTGCAGACGAGACAGACATTCCTTTTGACCCAGGTTTCACAGCAGTTGTTGGACCGAATGGTTGCGGGAAATCAAACATCGTTGATTCCGTGAAATGGGTGTTTGGTGAAAAATCAGCCAAGGGTCTTCGTGGAGAGAAAATGGATGATGTGATTTTTCATGGCTCCGATGCACGTAAGGCTTCAGGTTTTGCAGAGGTTTCTATTTTATTTGATAATTCAGATCATTTCTTTTCTGTGGACTTTCCTAATTTTAAGATAACTCGAAGACTTTATCCCGATGGGGAAAATGAATACTACATCAATGACTCAAGAACAACTCGTAAAGATGTAGAGAAAACTTTATTGGATACTGGTATTGGCAAATCCAGCTATTCCATTATGGAGCAGGGCAAGGTTGACCAGCTTCTCAATTCCAAGCCCGAAGAAAGACGTGCCATCTTTGAAGAGGCAGCTGGAATTTCACGTTTCAAGATGGAAAGAAAAGATGCTCTCAAAAAATTGGATGACACTGAGAAGAATCTACAAAGAATTTCGGACATTTTGTATTCTATGCAAAAGGATATGGATGTCAAAGAAAAGCAATCTGAAAAGGCTGAAATTTATTTCAAGCTAAAGAATGATATGAATGAGGCGGACAAAAATATCCGTTATATTAAGATTCGTGATTTCAAATCCAGACTTCAAACCTACCAAGATGAATTAGCCGAGATCAAAGAAAAGAACCAATCTTTGCTTTCCTTGATTTCAGAGGAAAATACCATCATAGAAAAGCTAGGTGAAGAAAAATCTAGTTTAGAAAAAGAAATGATGGAGATTGATAAAAAATTAGCTGAGCATTTTTCTCTATCCCAGGTTCAGAAAGAAAAAATTGCCAAAAATAAAGAGATCATCCAAGAATATGAGTCTCGAATTTTTGATTTGAACCAAGCTCTCCAAAAAGAAACTCAAACCATCCAAAGAATCCAAGTGGATAGAGAAGAGACCCAGGCTCTTATTCAGCAATTGCAAGAACAAAGTTCACATCTGAAAATTGAGTGGGAGACCTTGAAAGAGCTCAAACTCGAATTACAAAGAAAGATTGAGCATGAGTCAGAAGCAATTAAGCTAAGAGAACTTCAATTAAAAGAAAATGAAATTACCAACGCCCAACTCCGTGAACAAACCAAAGATGTAGTTCTAGAGTTGGTTCAGTTGTTAGAAGCAAGAAAGAAAGATGCAGAAGGTAAGGAAAAAGAGAGAATCCAACTCAAGGAATCCCTATTTGATACCTTAGATACCTACATCCAAGATTTTCAAAAAGCAATTCATTACTCAGAAACCAATTCTCATCAGGAAGTTGCGGCAAGCTTACAAGAAATTAATTTACCCAAGCTAAGAGATGACCTCATTTCCTATACTGAAATTGATGATCATTTTCGTTCTATGTTTCTCGATAAGGATGGAATTCTTTCTAAGAAGGAAGAACTGGATAGAAGGATGGAAGATTTGATTTTAGAAAATGAAAATCTTACTCGTCTGAATCGTAATTCACATGAAGAAATAGAAAAGCTGAGAATTGAAATTGAAGCCAAGAATGTTGATCTCATTGAAATAGAAAAACGCAATTTAGAAATCAATTCTAAACAAGAACTCTTAAAGAATAATCTTACATCTTTGGAAACAAGAGAAAATGAAATCCAAGAAAGAATGAAAGGTATGAAAGAGTCCATTGAATCTATCAATGAAAGAAAGAAAGAGTTTGAAGATGAAGTTATCAAACTGGAAAAGGAGATAGAAGAATCCTACCATAGATTTCTTTCTATGAGCAAGGCTTACGAATCTCAGAAAGAAGATTTAAAAGCAATTATGGCTCGCATCCAAGAATTAAAGAATAACATAAGCAAAAACCAAGAAGTGTTCCAAGGACTCTTTCCTATACTCACGGAAAAGGAAAAGAATTGTTCCGCTTTAAAGGTTCAGATTGAAGCTATAGCTGAAGATCTTTACAATGATTATTCCATGACGGAGCAAGAACTTGAGAATGAAAAAGCAAATCTAGTCTTCAAGAAGTCAGAAGAAGAAACAAAACTAAGAAATGCTAAATTCGAAATACAACAGCTGGGGTCTATCAATCCTCTTGCTATTGAAGAATACAAAAATATCCGAGACATCTACGACCACCACAAGAATCAAAAGGAAGATATTGAAGCTTCCAAGAAGGCAATAGAAACTGTGCTAGATGCCATCAATCAGGAATCGGAAAATCTTTTTCGTGAGACCTTTGAAAGAATTAAAGAAAATTTCCAAGAAACATTCTCTACACTCTTTCGTGGTGGAAGGGCAACTTTGGAATTAACCGAGAAAGAGGACTCTTTGAACTCGGGAATTGAAATTATGGCAGAACCACCTGGCAAACATGTACAGAACCTAAGACTACTTTCGGGTGGTGAAAAATCACTTACAGCCATAGCCTTGATGTTTGCTATTTACATGGTGAAACCTTCTCCATTTTGTTTCTTAGATGAAATTGATGCTGCCTTAGATGAAGCCAATAAACTAAGGTTTTGTTCTATCTTAGATAAGTTCAAAGACAAGACTCAGTTTATCGTAATTTCTCATGCTCAGTCTACAATTTCTCGTGCAAATGCTATCTTTGGTGTAACGAATGAAGAGTCTGGGATTTCCAAATTGGTATCCTTGAAATTTGCAGAAGCAAAAAGTTTTGCAGAGAATTCTCACCGTATGGAAGCAGCTGGCTGATAGGAAAAAACTTTCCAATTTTATCCAACTTAGGGGTAAAAAAAAATCTAAGTTTTTTAAAGTATTGCCTTTTTTTTCTGAATTTTCTACCATGACTAATAGTGTCCTTATGGGCACTAAGATTTAGGAGATTTAGAAAATGAATATCTATGTAGGAAATTTGTCATATGGTATGACAGACAGCGCTCTTGAGGCATTATTTACTCAATTCGGGTCGGTATCAGAAAGCAAGATTATTATCGATCGTGAGACAGGAAGATCTAAAGGTTTTGGATTCGTTGAAATGTCAAACAACAAAGAAGGGGAAGAAGCAATTCGCCAGTTAAATGGTAAAGAAATCGAAGGCCGTGGTCTTCGAGTGAATGAAGCTAAACCACAAGCAGAGAGACCAAGAAGAAATTCCGGACCTCGTTACTAATTTTTTTATAGTCCTCACGATTGGCTTTTGTTAGTCTTGGGGACTCTTCCCACCTAGTTTAAATTTTTTTAACCCAATAAATACACAACTCTTAAGAGTTCAGTTTAAAATCATTCATACATTTAAGACAAGATACGGAATCCTAGCTATCTCATCTATAAGTAGTTAATTGAGTGAGCAATTTACCTTTAAATTTCAAGAAAATATTGGCCAAGATGTACAACTAACATCATTGATTTGCGTCACTCAAGGTGAATTTAAAGGAAATAGTGATTCTGGATTAATGGGTCAGCTTGAATCATTAACATTCAGTCTATCTACTACCAAAAAACAAGCAAGAGATCTAGTTTTTTTACAAAGTTAACATCAAATAAAGGATTTGGGAATATTCAGTTAACCACTATTGCAACGTTTAATCCATAGAAAAGAGGTCAAATCATGAATCATTCAATAATTACTATCTTTGTCTAATTGTGTTAAATTCTTCCAACTTATCAAAGTAAGAGAAAAACTTACACTAAGTCTAGTTATGATTTGCCTTGCAATCGATTATGGAGATACTGATAATGGAATTCCAATGCCTTTCTTGGTAATGGCAAGAGAAAAAGCTGTTGCTATTCGCCAAAAGGTGAATGAAGAACTCATCCGAAGAGGTGTCAATCACTTATGAAAACTGTAAAAATTAAGTATATTATTTTCCTTAAATTGTTTACACTCTTTATTATTTTTCTTCAATCTAATTGTGAACCACAAGGCGGGAAGTCACTTGAAGAAAAGATAACAGATCCTACTCAGATTGAGTTTCTTATTTTCGCTCGCTTTTATTTACCTCAACCAGATGCATGTCCCCCTACTGACCAAATTCCAATTTTGGAACCAGGAATCCATAATATCAATCTGGAAGAAGGGCAAAGTTATATATTCGATAATAGAGCAAGACTAGATATGGTTGATAATACTGATGCATTGAGTAAACAATTTACCTTTAAGTTTCAAGAAAATCCAGGACAGGATGTTAAATTAACCTCATTGATTTGTATAACTCAAGGCGAATTTAATGGAAATGGTGATTCTGGATTAGATGGTCAGCTTGAATCATTAACAATTGGACTTTCTAGTCCAAAAAAAACAAGCAACAGATCTAGTTTTTTTACAAGGTTAACTTCAATTAAAGGATAAGGCAATATTCTATTAACTACACCAATAAAATTTAACCTATAAGGATATAAAAAAATGAAAGTCAATTTATTTATTGTTTTATTTAGCATATTATTTGCAAATTCTCTTAGAGCTGATAAGAATGTATTTACAACATTCGGGTCTCCGTCTATTCCAAATGAAAATTTAGACTTCTTTATAGGTGATGATAAAGAAGATGAGAAAAAAAACAACTGCAAAACCCAATTTGATCCAAACCATCCGCAATCTTTTGAACCCAACAAGACTTTTCTAACATTTTATGGTGATAGTCTTGGAGATTTAATAAATGAATTTGCTTATGGATACTTTAGTTGGGATCAATATTTAACACTTATGTATCCTGCGGTTGAATGGAATGTACAAAATCTTGCACATAGCGGCGATACTAATGAAGGAATTCCAATGCCTTTCTTGGTAATGGCTAGAGAAAAAGCTGTTGCTATTCGCCAAAAGGTGAATGAAGAACTCATCCGAAGAGGTGTCAATCACTTATGAAAACTGAAAATTTATTTATACATTTCATACTATTGATTTTTTTATTAGTGAATTGTAATCCACCGCGGAAGACCTTAGAAGAAAAATTAACGCAAGGTGGCAGTGAGGCCGCTGCATTTTGGGTATTTATATTTCCTACTTTAGATTTTAACCAATTTTGTCCTCCTACAGATCAAATACCGATTTTAGAGCCTGGCAATCATAGTATTTTTCTAAGTGAGGGGCAGAGTTATTTCTTTGACAACAGAGCAAGATTAGATGGTTTTACTTCAATTTCTGATGGAGACTCTAAAGAATTCACATTTATTTTCCAAGAAAATCCAGGTCAAGATGTTACTCTAGAAACGCCACGTTGTGGTCAAAATGAAAATGCAATTTCATCCAGGAACAATTCCGGACTTAAAGGACAACTAGAATCTGTCAAAATTAGCTTAGCTAATCCATTTCGGTCTGGTAGAAGTCGGAATTTTGTTAGAATAACATCCACTATTGGATCTGGAACTATTCTGCTCACTTCACCATCAAAACCAAATCCTAGCAATTAAATAAAAGGTAATTTATGAATAAAAAAGTATTTCTATTAATTTTAATAACTGCTCTTAAAACAGGTGAGTTAATCGCAGACAAGAACTTCTTTACATCACTGCCTGGGACTAAGCCTTATTGGCAAACAAGGGATGGCTTTATTAAAACACCTAACCACTGCAATATAATGTTTGAACCTGGACACCCAGAGGCATTCGAACCCAACAAAACTTTTTTAACATTTTACGGAGATAGCTTAGGTGATTTAGTAAACGAGCAGTATTATGGTTATTTCGGTTGGGATCAATACCTTACACTTATGTATCCTGCGGTTGAATGGAATGTTCAAAACCTTGCCCATAGCGGAGATACTAATGAAGGAATTCCAATACCTTTCTTGGTAATGGCAAGAGAAAAAGCTGTTGCTATTCGCCAAAAGGTGAATGAAGAACTCATCCGAAGAGGTGTCAATCACTTATGAAAACTGAAAATTTATTTATACATTTCATACTATTGATTTTTTTATTAGTGAATTGTAATCCACCGCGAAAAACTTGGCAAGAAAAGCTAAGTCAACCAGGCGGTGAATCTGCGCTTCTGTTTTTAGTAATTCTTCCAAGTCCAGATTTCAATAGATTTTGTCCTCCTACTGAACAAATTCCCGTTTTGGAACCTGGGATTCATAATATCTATCTTGAAGAAGGTCAGAGCTATCTTTTTGATAATAGAGCAAGGTTAGATATGGCTAATATAACTGATTCTTTAGCAAAAGAATTTTCATTCAGTTACCAGGAAAATCTAGGTCAAAATGTCACTTTAAGATCAGAATCTTGTACTCATGAAGGTGGAACTCCAGGTATCGGTGACTCTGGTTTAAGTGGCCAAATTGAAAATATAATAATTGGATTAAGAAATCCAATCCAAAAAAATAGATTTAAGTTTTTTGCTAAATTAACATCTAGTTCTGGTTCTGGAAGTGTTCAAATTACCACTCCGACGACATTCAACCCATAAAACAGAGGTAAAACTGTGAATAAATCTTCAATAACATTATTAATCTTCTTTATATTCTTGAATAGTCTTTACGCGGATAAATACTTCTTCACTACAATAGGTGATGGATCACATTTTTCTGAAAAGAGAGATAATTTTTATGGAGCTGATCCGAATAAAGAAACTGAAAATAATTGTAAAACTCAATTTGATTCAAACCATCCGCAATCCTTCGAACCAAATAAAACTTTTCTAACTTTTTATGGTGATAGTTTAGGGGATTTAATTAATGAGGGAGGTTATGGATATTTTGGTTGGGATCAATATTTAACACTTATGTATCCAGCGGTGCAGTGGAATGTTCAAAATCTTGCACATAGCGGGGATACTACCTATGGATTATTTAATATGATTAGGAATTGTGCTGCATCTAGTTATAGAAGAATCAATTTCAAAACATCTCCTAATGTAGTATTTGAAATCGGAGGGAATGATTATTGGGGGCATTCTTTATTGCTAGCATTTATGCCTTGGAAATTTGGAGATGTACAAAATAGAGTTACATATAATACTAGAGCTATAATCTATGCGCTTAGGCATGCTCGTAGAGATAAGAATGTTTTAGTTTTAGGGAATTTCCCTAATCTTTCTTATAGCCCTACATTGGGACATATTAAAAACTTTTTTGAAGCTTTGAAGACTCAACCTGATCCAAGTTTTAAAGCTAACATGAATCAACTTCATGATAATCAAAAAAAAGCAATAGAAACAGATGCACAAGTATTATTATCCTTAACTTTTTTATCTCCTGTGGAGTGGCTTACTGGACTTTCTCTCTTCTCTCCAGATTTAACTGACCATCATGGGCCTTTAGTTAATTCTATTATTCAAATGAAGCAGTCTTATAATAATGCTATAAATAAACTAATAGCTGAAACCCACTTTCAAGAACTCAATCAGCTTAAATCACAAATTAAAAATCAGGGTCTATCTCCAACTAAACAGGATGATTGGTATTGGACCTGGTTGTATGTTGTAAAAAATAATCCAAGTATGATTTCTAGTATGGGCATGTTCTTGAATCAAGGTCCACTTGAACAAGCTGTAGAAGAAGTAAATAATGTAATGGGACAAGGAAGAGTTCATTTCTTGCCAATGTACCATTTGTTTATACGAGAAAAAGATTGCACTGATTTTGGTTGGTGTTTTGCTGCTAAGCCTGAGCTAATCGCCGACCAAATAGGTCATTTGAATTATTTAGGTTACTTACTCTGGTCCAATCACGTGGCTAGGAAGGTGGTGGAACTAAATTGGCATCGATCCTTAGAAAATGGTCCTCCTAGATTCGATGGGGCAGTATCAAGCGAAACCGATGACACAGAAATTATAGAAATAATTGAAGCTGTCCCAGTAGAAGTTCACCCTAGCAATATTGATATTCTCCTATTAATTTGTTTGTTCACTGGAAAATGCTGGTAGTAAATATAAAAATATTTAAAATATTAAAGACTCATCTATTTTTTATTTTATTGATCCAATTGCATTGCTTGAATCCTAATCAAGGTTCTAGTAATGCAATATTAGGAATACTAAATGATGCATTGACTCAGGAAATAATTTTAGAAAATAAAATTATGCAGGCATGTCTTGTAAATACAAAAGTTTCATCTTTTAAAGTTGCTACCTGCTTTTTAACCAAACCAGAAAATTGCAATTTGAAGTATTTTAATAACATCAGAACTACTTCTATACGTCAGAATCGGTTTGATGATCTAACTTTTATCAATATCAATTTTCCGAACTGTTCAGCTGGAGCTAGTCAGTTATTAACTAAGTATTCTCTAATCCAAGCACCAGCTTCAATGCTCTTCAAAGATGTTTGGAATTTGAATGGCATTAACAATGCCACAGACTTTCAATTTACTACTCATGAATCTTGTGAGAATCTTGGATTGTATGCTTCAAAGTATTTAACTGCGAGCTTTGAACGCCAACTGTCTGCAATTGAAATTTCTCAACTTGATAATCTTAATTCGGATTTAGCATTGATGTCTTCAACAAGTAATGCTTGTTTAAATGATCTAAATTACAATACAACTCTCTTAAACCTAACAGGAAAAGTAAAAGCAAATATTATCCTGAGGGGCATATCATGTTCTAACAACACAGCTTCAGGATTTCCTGTTTGTCCTTGGTTATGAAACAATTTCAACTTAATTTCTTTATAACAATGTGCTTACTACTTCAACTTGAATGCTTTAATGGTAATTCATCAGACTCTTTAGGTGATGAATTATTCTATGCTCTATTTTATTCAACTTCGAATATTAGTTGCTTTGAGCATGAAATATCAGATAGTTGGGAATTCAATGATTTACGAAATGACGAAAGAGCTGGATTTCTCAATAGACCACAAAATTCAGGTTTCATTGATCTATTAACTGGCACTTATCAAAATACATCTGATAGCTTAAAGTTTACGTTAACACTTAGAGAAATCCCTGAGACTTTACCTGCAAACGTCTATAAAAATAAAAGTAAACCTGAGTATGCATGGATATTTCATCTCAGAGGAGGCGAGTCACAATTCCAGATTCGTATTACTCATTTTTCGAAGGACACTCCTCAATTGATATTGTTTAGTGAGTTAATTCCACTTGTTTGGCAAGATGCAAAATCTATTGGAGGTTGTGGAAGCATTCAAATATCAAACAATCAATTATCTTGGCTATGCGATAAAACATCATTACCATCTCTAAATGATGCAACTTCATTAAAATCTATCTCTGTAGAATCAATTCATAGGAAAAATGAAAATGATACTTATGATTGCTATTAATATTGAGTTCTAAGACTAAAAAGTAAATTTTTTTTTTAATTTCACGAGATCAATTTTAGCGGTAGTAGCCAACCAGACAATGTAACTCAAATGAGTTAAGTTTGTTCAGATTAAAGATAAAATTTTCAAGACCTGCAAATCGGACAGTTAGAGACCATTCTAAGATCTAGATTTAAAGTTATCGATTCTATCCGTTATTTCTGAATTGGATGGAAATTTTTTAGCAATTTCTTCTAATAATTGTAAGGATTCACTAGAACGATCTGTATGAAACCAAAGATCAGCCAGTTCAAGAGAGGGTCTAGGATCCATAGGAAATTTAATCTGTAGATCTTGGTAGATGTCTTCAGCCTTTGCTATATCACCGATTAAACGAAGAGAGGCAGCCTTACCCAAAGAAGCATAGTAATCATCTCCTGAGGAAAGTATTTTATTGAAACACTCAAGAGCCTTATCGTATTCTCCCAGACCACGAAGAGAGTCTGCGTATCTATTGATGATGAGTTTATTATCAGGATCAAAGGCTAAGATGGATTCCCAATGGGTGATTGCTTTTTCAAATTCTTTCTGACCACGATGGGATTCAGCAAGACCGTATAAGGCAAAGAAATTATTTGGATCAAGGATTCTTGCTTTTTCATAGTAGTGAATTGCTTTCTCAAAATCTTTGATCTTTCGATAGCTATTTCCAATCTCTGTTAAAATTTTGATGTTTTTTGGTTGGGTGATTAATAGCTTTTCCCACCATTGGATGGCTTCTTGGTATCTTTGGCAGGCAAAATACAGATGTCCCAAACCAACAATAACATACTGGTCGTTAGGATTGATCTGCAAGGCAGACATGTAGAAAATTTCTGATTCTTTGAAGTTCTTTAATTTGCGGTGAGCATCGGCTACTCTGGAAAGAATGCTTGCATCAGTTACCATTATGTGTCTGTATTCTTCTGCTATCTCTATAACCTTATTCAATTGATTCATCTCTCGGTAGCAATTCATAATACCCATGAGAGAGAATTTATTCGATGAATCTTGTTCAAGGCATCTTCTATAGAATGGAATAGCCTCATCAGGTTTCTTAGTCTTGAAAAACAAATCTCCCATACCAACAAGACCATAGGTATTGGATGGATCCAAAATCAATAAGGCATCAAGTCTCTCTTTTGCATCAAGATATCTTCTTTGGTCTAGGTAACGATAAGCATCCTTAGCTAGACTCTTGATCTTTGCAAATTGATCATCTTCATCAGAATTACTTAAGATAGGTGTATTGGGAGAATTTTCAATTGGCTTAGAATCCATAGTATCTATTAAACTTTTATCTATGTTATATTTTAGGCAATAAATTGTTAAGATAAATCCAATTTACTTCTCTAAGCTTTCACCACAATGGATTCTGTAAAGTATTTCATTCTCGTTTTTGATAGAATCCTATTTATGGTTTTATGATGTGATTTTAAAATGATTATAGCAATTTCAAGTCGCAAGTATGGAAAGCATGAAAATCTCTTATGGGAATCTCTGTTGACTTTCCTCTCTTGGATACAGAATTGACTCTTAAGAGAGTTTTTCATGAACATTGACGGAAAAATCACAGGGGCAAGGCTTTTAGTTGAGCTTTTAGAAGAAAGAGGAGTGGATATTGCCTTTGGCTATCCCGGCGGAGCCATACTCCCTTTTTATGATGAATTATATCATAGTAAGAAAATACAACATATTCTTGTTCGACATGAACAAGGTGCTATACATATGGCGGAGGGTTATGCTAGAGCAACAGGTAAGTTAGGTGTCTGCATTGCAACCTCTGGACCAGGTGCTACGAATTTGGTAACTGGACTCGCAGATGCAAAGATGGACTCTATTCCAGTTCTTGCTATCACTGGCCAAGTATCTACATCGGTAATTGGAACTGATGCCTTCCAAGAAGCTGATATCTATGGAATCACTATTCCTATTACCAAATACAATGCTTTAATGAAAAGTGCGGATGATATTGCAAGACATTTTGAAGAAGCAACTAAGATCGCCATGGGTGGAAGACCTGGCCCTGTTTTGATTGATTTTCCAAAAGATGTTCAACTTCAATTAACGAATATTCGTAAAGCGGATAAATTAAAAATTGCATCCCATCATTATGAAAGACCTAAAGTGATTGGAAATGTAGAAGAATTTGCTGAGGCATTAAATCGTGCCAAGAAACCATTGTTATATGTAGGTGGCGGAGCGATCAATTCTTTTGCAGCAGCTGAAATCAAGTTACTAGCTGAAGCAGGAAATATTCCTGTTACAACAACACTTATGGGAATTGGAGCTTTTCCAGGAACTCATGAGCTTTCTGTAGGTATGCTAGGTATGCATGGAACAGCTTATGCAAATAAGGCGATAGTCGAATGTGATTATCTTTTGAACCTAGGAGCTAGGTTTGATGATAGAGTTGCTAAGGTTGGTGAATTTGCTGAAACTGCAGTTCGAGCACACATTGATATTGATAAGGCTGAATTTAATAAAAGAATTGATGTTGATTATGTGCTTCATGGAGATTTGAAAGATTGCATTCGCGAGATTCTTCCTTTTGTAAAGAAGATTGAAAGAAAAGAATGGATAGATCAAATTAAGTCCTTCAAGAAAGAACATCCACTGCAATATGATAATACTGGTGATGCTATCCGTCCCCAGGAATTCTTAGAAAAGATGTATAAGAAGACCAAGGGAGAAGCTATTGTCTCCACCGATGTAGGCCAGCACCAAATGTGGGCGGCTCAGTATTACATTTTTGATGAACCTAACAACTGGTTGACCTCAGGTGGTCTTGGAACTATGGGATATGGACTTCCCGCAGCGATAGGAGCTAAATTTGGAAGACCTGACAAAACTGTAATTTGCATATCTGGAGATGGCTCAATTCAAATGAATATCCAAGAGCTTGCTACTATCTCTATGTACAAATTGGGAGTAAAGATTGTAATTTTCAATAATAACTTCCTGGGAATGGTTAGGCAGTGGCAAGAATTATTCTACGAAGAAAGATTTAGTGAATCTGAGTGGAATTACAATCCGAATTTTGTAAAAGTTGCAGAGGCTTATGACATCCCTGGTATGAAGATAGAATCCAAGGATCAAATTGATAAGGGTTTAGAATTCTTATTTAAGGATGATAAAGCGGCTTTAATTGAAGTTATGATACCAGCCGAAGAGAAGGTATTTCCTATGATACCAGCAGGATTATCCCAAAAGGAAATGATTGAATTCAAAGATCATTTGAAGATGAAGAAATGAAGCATACCTTAAGTATATTAGTAAATAATAATCCAGGTGTGATGAGCCATGTATCTGGACTATTCACGCGAAGAAGTTATAATATTGATTCCATTGCTGTCGGAGTTACCTCTAATGTAGAGATTTCTTCCATGACTATAGTTGTTCGAGGCGATGAGGCAATGCTTGCCCAAGTCAAGAAACAACTCATGAAGTTACCAGATGTACTTTCAGTAGAAGATCTTGCTTATGAAGATTCTATCAATAGAGAATTGGTTTTAATTTCTGTTTCCTTGAAGGATGCAACAAGAGTAGAAGTGATTTCTATTTGTGAAGTTTTTAAGGCAAAGATAGTCGAGTTGAATCTTGATTCCATTTTGGTAGAGTTTTCTGGAAATACCCGACAAGTTTCGAGTTTCATACAGAATATGGAGATCTATGGAATTATAGAAATCGCAAGAACGGGACAAATTGCTTTAAAATATAGAGGCAAGGTCTAAATTTTTCCAAAATCAAGCTAGAACGGATTTCTAGCTCTGCTTTATTTGCATCGAAAATGAAAAATCCTTGATTTTGGTGTCTTTGCAATCCGTTAATGAAGTATGGGTTTTGCATTTCGTGAACTAAAGCTTTTTGATCCCAAGGCGAGACTTCTTGTGGATGAAACATTTAAAATTGCTGTCTCAGAGCAGCAGGCGGAAGATCCCTTAGCGGACCTTCTTGTAGCTAGTGCCAATCCAGAGGAAGCACCTGGCAAAAATTTCCAAGATTTTAGAACCAAGGGTCATATCACTGGAAATTTAATATCCATACAAGGACCCAAGGGTGGAAATTATTTTCTATGTGTGAACCATAAGGGCGAAGTAATACTTTTTGAATATGCCCAAGGGAAGATTGCTCCTGCTTGGAATATAAGTATACCTGGAGCTTTTTATAGAGCACCTGTTATTGTGAATGGTGTTGCATTTGCAGTCAACAAACAAGGTACAATATCAGCGATTCGTTTGAATTGGTCAGAAGATGGTAAGCCTGCAGAACCAAGCATCATCTGGCAGAAGCCCTTAAACCAAACTGTTTTTTCAAAGCCATTTGCAACGGATAAGGTTTTATTGATAGCTTCTATGAATTCTTTACATGCCTTTGATTGCTACTCAGGAAGTGAAGTCGAGTCAGGTAAGCTTGGACGTAAATTATGGGAACAGAGAATTAGTAGTACTGTTGGCTCCCCAGAATTAGGCAAAGGATCTGTGTTCATAGGCTCTGAGGATAAATCAATTTATGCATTTAGTTATTCTGCTGATGGACTTTCTAGTGCTTGGAAGGTCAAAACCGATGGGCCAGTTCGATCAAAACCATATTTAAGCAAAAAAGGAAATTATTTATTGGCTGCATCTATGGATGGAGTCTTGTATGCTCTTGAGCCAAATTCAGGTAAGGCACAATGGACTTTTCCTGCTAGAGCTGCTATACATTCGGAAATTATTTCTTTCTTAGATGGCAATGATGAATACTTTGTATTCGGGAATGATGAAGGAACGATTTTTTGCCTGAATTTTTATGGAAAACTACAGTGGAAGTTTAATACGGATGGAAGAATTCGATGTGAATTCTTGTTACATAATAATACAATCTTTTTCGGATCAGAAGATAATCATCTCTATGGTTTGAATAAGACCACTGGCAAATTGGTGTTAAAATACAATACCGACGGCAATATCAATGGAGCGCCTGTTATTTTTGATAATAGATTGTTCATAGGCTCAACTGATAACTTTATACATGGAATTTACATCTAAGGAGAACTACATTGATTTGGTTTTTAGCACAATACGATAGCCCTTACTCTCCTGAATACGTTAAGCGTATAGAAGATAAGGCTGATAACTTCGAGACATTATTCTTCTTTTTGATGTTAGTGTGTATCTTTTTATTTTTGTATATTGTTTATCAATTTATTAGAATTCGCAGGCTTTCCGCAAGTCTTCCAGAGGACAATCGATACAAAACTCCTATAGAGCCTAAACCTGAAGGAAAAACAAAAAAGGCAGCCAAGATTCCAGAACCTATAGTAGATAAACCAGCACTTGATACTCAAGCTACACTTTCAGCTAAGATGCCCAAGCAATCTGATATTCCAGATCCTGGTTTGATTTTTAAATATGTTCTTAAGGCTGACTCTCCTGAAAAAACTATCTCTATAGGTCAGAAAGAAGGAACGATAAAATTATACTCTACTGAAATTGTAGATCATCACTTAACAATAATGATTCGACAATTGGACAATTCTAGAAATAGAGACATTTACGATTTACCAGAAAAGATTGAAGAAGAGTATGTGGTGGATTTTCGGCGAGGTGGTAAGCTTTTGTATCTTCTTCCAGGAGAAAGTAAAATCCAAGAAATGGGTGCGAGAATGAGGATTTATATTAAATCCAAACCCGATCCTACAGGAGATATTTCTCTAGGGAGTATAGATCCCCAAAGTCCCATACGATTTCGATTAGGCGATAGGCTTACCCAAGATGGAAAGTTTAGGGGTGGATTTTTTGAATTTCATTTCTTTACAAAAAATATTGATACAGTAACCCAATCTGGAATTCCTGTGGTTGAGAAACAGTTCTTTCTAAAATTATACAAAATCTACCCTGGTTATGACACAGCAAGCCAGAATGGAGAGGGTCTCTTTCCTATGATAGATCCTTTTGCGAAAAAATGAGCGATATACAAAAAGCCATAAAACGAGTATTAGATGGTGATAAACCGGCCGTACGTAAATCCATAATTATCGGTGTCGGTGGTTCAGGTATGAAGGGTGTTCTCTCTGTTAAGAAATGGATGGAAAACAATCTACCGAATGAAGCCTTTCGTTATTTACGATTTGTTGGAATTGATACTACTGATATTGAGACGAGTATAGAAGCTCAGGGTGGAAAATACAGATTCCCATCTAAGCAAATGTTCCAAGAAGAAAGTAGAATGCTCTACCTTTCTTCTCCAACACCACCTGAATTATCCATGGATTTTCTCAGAGATAAATATGCAAATGATCCAGCCTATGACTGGCTTCCTAATCCCGATGTCTACGACATCTCAACAAGAGCAGGGCAGGGAGCCAACCAAACAAGACCCTTAGGACGAATTGCATTTTTTGATAACCAAGAAAAAATTCGAGAAGCATTAATCAAAGAAAGAGATCGTTTGGACGAATTGTCCAATACTCCTAAGTATTTTCAGCTTTTAGATGTAAAAGAAGAAGATAGAAAAGAAGAGATGATCTCTTTTGAAATTAAACCAGGTATTAATAAATACTATTTTCAAGATAAAATTGAGAAAGGAAGAGAATTTATAGCGCTTGAACCTGATGCACAAGCAAGAGCAATTTTGGCACCTCATTCCAAGTCCATGATTCAAATTGAATCCTTTCCTCAAGATGAGAAAGGATATCATTTTGCAGTAAATCCTAGTCGATTCGCTGGCAAAACATTTAATTTCAAGGGAGTCCATGTTAAACGCGATGGGCAGATTTCCATATTTATCACCTGTTCTATCGTAGGCGGAACAGGCAATGGAATGATACTCGATATCGCTGCTATGGCAAAAGATATCTTTAAGGATCACTGGCCACTTCCTAGAATTTATGGAATCTTAGTTCTACCATCTGCCTTTAAGAAGGTTGTTTATAATCGAAATGCTAGAGCCAATGCTTATGCAGCCTTGAAAGAATTTGACTATTTCATGAGCGGGAATTCTTTTAAAGCAAAATACCCAAGTGGTAGAGAAGTAGTAGTCAATGATCAAATTTTTGATAATGGTATGCTGTATTTATTAGATATTGAGAACATGGCTGGCAATACTTTGCAGGGTCGTGATCAGGTGCAAGAACTTACAGGTCAATTTATTTCTACCTTTGTTGCATCCACTGTGGGTGGTGCCATAGAAGAAAGAATGGTGAATGATTCGACACGCGTATCGGGTTATTTTCCAGAATCTGAAGGTTCTAAGCGTAAGGCATGCTTCAATTCATTTGGTATCTCAAGAGTTGTCTATCCCGTAGAACAGATGACTAATATAGGATATAAGATAACAGCGAATAAGCTAATTGAAAATTTTGTTAAAGAAGTAAGTCCAAGATTGCTCTTGGAAACAATTGGTGATTTAAGTAAGGGTTTAGTTCGTGCACTTAGATTGAATTGTCTTTCTTTGTTTGAGATTCTTTATCCAGACTACCAAATGGATATGGATGTTGAATTCAAGTCATGGAATCTGAGAATGGAAGCTGCCTTAGCGAAGAATGATCCACGAGGTGTTCTTGCTATTATGGATTCTGTTTTTCGTGATTATGGTCCAGAAGAATCTGAAAAAATCAAAACAAATTATCTCAGTCGTATCCAACAGAGATCTAGATTGGAAGTGGAAAAGTTCGCAACCATCTTAACAGAAGAAATCCACAAGTATATGAAAGATCCCAATCGAGGATTTCATTTTGCAGAGTCTATACTTGGACTTCTTTTGGATAAATTGGATCTTTACCAAAAGAAATACTACCAAGAAAGAGTTGGTTTACAGAGATACTCCCGTGAAGACATGCAAGCTGCCATGGAAGATATTGAGTCATCTGGGACAGCATTTAGCAAGGATACTGCGAAGAATTTTATCAAGATGCAAGATTTTAACTTCCGACAATTGGTCTTTGAATCCTTGCTTTCTTCCGCAGAGAATTTTATTCGAGATTTGAAGACATCCGTCTTTAATATTCGCAACAATGAAGTTTTAACTATTAAAGAAAAAGTGTTAGGACTTCAGAAGACTCTAGAGAAAGAAATCCAAGAAGAAAAATTCGAACTAATAGAGAAGAAAAATCCACTCTTCTTCTATTTAATCAATCCAGATGAGATAGATCAATTCTTGCATAGATATTTCTATTCTAGATTATCCATAGAAGATATGTCCAATGAGGTCGATTTTATTCATATGGATAGAGAAGATGATGCCATGCAGATTCTTACAACCCATTTGATAGCAACGCGAGGACTTTCTATTCTTGATAAGAAGGCAGATGAAATTCAGGACATTTTGAACAGAACCTATCCAGCCTTATTGTCCTTAACTCCTTTGGAGATTAAGAAAGCACTTGCCGAGGAACTTGAGCAATCCGAAGACAAATTAGAGGTATCAGAATCTACTCAGAATAAAATTGAAATGGAAAGTATTCGTACTAAACTTTTTCAGCTAATTTATTCGAGAATGAGCGGAGTTAACTTCAATACTATTAGCATCAAATCAGTACTAGAAGAAAAGAAAATCCCACTCAAGAAACTTTTAGAAAAGTTGGACACATTTTCAAGGCCCTATATTTCCGTAGAAGCATCAGGCTTGGATGCTATGGAATACTACAGAACGGTTTCAAATTTTCCATTGAATACTTATGAAGATGGAGATGATGATAGCAAAGTTCAAGAGAATGACTTGCCAGGAAGATTGGATCACTATAAGAAACGATCTTCCATAGTTCCAGCGATCAGCGTAGAGAATTTTGAAGTGCCATCTATCTGCAAGCCTTATGAGATGATATCCATAGGCATTCTTTTAGGTGTGCCCATTTATAAAATTCAAAACATTGAAGATAGTATGAAGGATTATCATGCATTGATGGAAGAGCGTTCTCATCCCTTGCATTGTTTTAATAATCCTAAACTAGATGCAAAATACTTTCCTGATCCTATGCGTGATTTGAATTATCTCAACCCGGCTAGGTTGTGGGATGGTTTACTTCAATTTGGAATTCTAAAGCAAAAAGATTCCGTCTTTGAATACGATGAAAGTCTTGCTATGAACCTGAAAGAAATGGAGGCAAGGGAAGGTTACAAAGACCAGCTTCTTGATTTAGAAAAGAAGATCCTTGCCTCAGGTGGATATGAAAATATGTCTGCTAGCTTACTCGCTCAATCCATCCAAGCTTTGGCTATGCTTGCTAAGCTGAAAGATGGTTCTATAGTCTTTCGTCGTGAGATATCATTTATAATCGCAGATATTCTTGATGGTGATGGAACCGCCGAACGTGCTAAGGAAAAAAATCTAAGTAAAGACGCCTACATAGAAAAATACTTAAAACCTCCTAAATTTCAAACGCCTAATGATTTGGTAAAATTTCTATCTTCTCTAGATGGAAAGGTTCGTTCCTTTCTAATAGCAGATATCAAGAAGACAATTGCAAATACTAAATCCAACCAACTATCTGGAGCCCCTGTTAGTCTTCCTGCATCCAAAGTACAATCTACGAAACTTCCTAGCTTCAAAGATAAGATGGCATTTTATGAATATTTCGAGAAAAAGGGATCATTAGAATGGCAACGCTTGATGAAGGAAGAAATGGTTCGCAAAATGTCCACGCATTTGGGATCCTATGATTTCAGAATGGACTATGACCCAACTCTCTTAGATAGAAAGAAAATTACGGATTATTTAAATGAAATGAGGGACAAATTGCCAGATGTAGTAACTTGGGAAGTCGCGGTAAATAATAAGATAATTAAATAGATGAATCTTTTCTTGAAATGATTCATCTTTCTTAAGAGGATTTGATTTAGCTTTTACTCATAGTACATTTTTCATTATTATGATTTAAAAATGTTCATATCCAAGATAGTTAGGTTGGTACATTTTGTTCTTAAATAAGAATTCTACCTTGGCTTGTTGATCTGTTGCGCTAAGCCTTCCAATTTCTGTGATAGCAATACCATTCAAAACTTCTGGAAGCTTTTCTTTCGAGGTAAAGAGCAATTGCAATTCTTCGCCTGAACTAAGTACTTCATCTAGACTTAGATACTTTAAGTATTCATCCACGCGAGGAAGCTTATCTAAATGAATCTTCATACAAGCCTTGGATGCCCTAGCTAATTTCCAGGAGTCTTGGAACAAACCATCGGTTATATCCATAGCCGCGTTGATTTTCATATTTCTAAAAGGCTCATATAACTTTGAATAAACTGATTCAGGGCGAAGGTGGATTCTGATAGCCTCTTTGAACAAAGCTGGATTCTTGTCTTCGCCATTTTCTATTTGTTTAGTATTGGAGCTAAGTAAGTCACCTGCTTTCAGTTTCTTGTAACCCAAGTGGGATAGTCCTACTGAACCAGTCAGGTAAATAAGATCCCCTGTTCTTGCCTTGTTTCGACTCCATACACTGTGGTCAGAAGGCAATTCCCCAAAGAGTGTTAGTGTCAAGTGGGTAATTTTGCTAGAAAAAGTATCACCACCTACAAGTTCAATTCCATACAGCCCAAGTCGATCTCGGAAGACCTGGGAGAAGGCTCTGATCCACGAATCTTGTCTAGATTCTTGGGATAAGCCTAGATTGAGTAGGCAAAATTTGGGTCTACCTCCCGAACTGAATATATCAGATACATTGACTTCAATTAACTTGATTGCAATATCTTCTGGGCTGGACCAATCCAAACGAAAGTGGGTTCCTTCCGCAAGACTGTCCGTAGTGACTAGTTTATTGCTGTCAAAATGGTGGCAATCATCCAACATAGGCTCGGATGGATTCGCAAAAAGTTGAATGATCTCTTCTTCTTTCAATGAAATCCATCTTTCCCCTTGACTCTGGAATTAAAACGAAAATCCTGTCCAAAGAAAGGAAAATTAGGATGTCTATCATTTCAAAAGAACATAAAACTCCTTCTTTGAAGAAAGAAGAAGTGCAGAAAAATTGGTTTCTCATCGATGCGAAGGGAAAAACACTAGGAAGACTATGCTCAGAAGTAGCAAAACGTCTCAGAGGCAAGCACAAGCCTACATTTACGCCTAACCAAGACTGTGGTGATGGTATCGTTGTAATCAATGCATCACAAATCAAAGTAACTGGTAATAAAAATACCCAAAAAATCTACTACCACCACTCCAGATACCCAGGTGGTATGAAGGCAACTCCATTTCACGCTCTTTTGGACAAAAATCCAGAGAAAGTAATTATGGAAGGTGTAAAAGGTATGCTACCTAAAAGCCGTCTTGGCGATGTTATGCTAACGCATTGCAGAGTTTTTGCGGATGATAAGCATACTCTACAATCTCAAAAACCAGTGAAATTGGAAATATAAGGATTTATTACATATGGCAAAAGATAATTCAATTTGGACCGTAGGAAGAAGAAAAACTTCTATCGCAAGAGCCAATTTAAAATCAGGAAGTGGTAAAATCACTGTAAACAAACAAGACATCAATACCTACATCACAGCTGGTGCAGGTAAGATAGCAATTGCTCTAAAGCCGCTTGATGTTCTTGAATCTCGCAACAAATTTGATATCGCTATCAATGTTTCTGGCGGTGGTATCACTGGACAAGCAGGAGCAATAGCCCATGCTATCAGTCGTGCCCTTTCTAAATTTGATGAGAAGTTGAGACCTACCTTGAAGAAAGAAGGTTTATTGACCAGAGACAATCGTATGGTTGAGAGAAAGAAATACGGAAAGCACAAAGCGAGACGCGGAACCCAATTCTCGAAACGTTAAGAAATTCTTTTTCCTTTCTATCAAAAGCCGTAAAGCCTTGCTCTACGGCTTTTTTTTTATTTTTAACTCTAATTTAATTATCAGGGCAGTGGTCCCGTATAATCTGTTCCTTGGCTTCTTGGAGCATGGAAGGTAATGTCAGCGGGCAATCTAGGAAGAGTCACCTTACGGGTCGCAACTCTTTCAGCAACGTTAAATTCTTGTAAGAAAATTTCTCCCGAATTCGTTTGGTACAAAATGAAGGCAGCATCCCAAGTTCCAAATAATTTAGGCGCCGAGCCTCCTGTGAGAATTGCTTCTGCAGGAAGTATGGATTTAGTTGTGATTGTTTCCAGGTTCTCTGCATTCAATACATGAAGAATTCCTTGGTTGTCTAGGACTAAAATTTCTTTACCTTCTCTTTCTTCTGAGCTTATATTTCTTCCTATGTAGCTTGGAAGTGATCTTGAAATTATAGTATTATTGCTACCTTGGATTCGAAACAATTGAGTTTCTGAATTTGATCCAAAATTTCCATAAAACACAGGTCTAGTACTTCGCCCACCAAGTGAATAATTGTTATTTACAAATAAGGATTTAAGCACCGCAAGCTTAGCTCCGGTGGAAATTCTGGCAAAAGTATAGCTTCCCGCACCTGATGTTGCATTTGTATCAAAGTGTTTAATTAAGAGAACATCTGAGTTACAAGGAAAGGCTAGATAGTGGTCGTATAAAAAAGTTAGATTAAAGTTAGAAAAATTATTTCCTGCTTGGGCAAATCTATAGGCTGCGGGTATTCCCCAGGATGTGCAAGTTTGATCAATTCCTTCCTCTGTCCCAAAACTAGTTCCTGTTCCTCCCGATCGAAAGTTAATTGTATCTGCATTTGTAGAACGGATCAGTTTACCTTCATTGATCCAAATCGCAATACCATTGTGGGAAGCAGGCGGAGAACTGGGTGAGTTTATTGTGATTCCTGCATTTTCATCTACCATAGTACTCTCTTCTAAGACTCGGATTTGCCCATTGGCATAAGTAAATCCTGATTTTCCATTATAAGAGAAAGCTCGGACAGCAGTTGTGCCACCTATGTCCAAACTTACACCTGCATGACTTGGGTCTATGATTTGAGGATTGGACTTATCGACATGATAATGGTCCCCATGTGGACTTAAATTGAGTCCTGCGTCTATAAATCTAAATCTAGTTCCATCGGCATAGATAGAAAATCTACCTGCTTCAGATGTTACTAAGTTAGATGGATTGGAGGAAGCTAAAGGAGAAAATCCTCTATCCACATTCCAATCGAAAACGACAGGTCCTTGTGTGGATGAGTATGAATATACCGATCTCCCTCGAAAAGGCCGTGGCTCTTGGATAACTTGGGTTTGGGAAGCGGCTAAGGCAAGACCCAGAAGTAAAAGATTTGCTGAATTGTCTTCCTTTTCCTTTGTGATAAAAGGAATTTTGCAATTTGAAAAGCTAAAGAAAAGTAAAGCAATGAAGTAAAGAATCGATTTAATTGATTTGTGGTTCAAAAGTAGACCTCGCTAATTTGAGAAATCCTTACTTGACAGTAATATTTGCTTTGAGAATCTGTCAATCAAATGATATTCAGTTGTATTTGCAATTCAGTTACACCCAAGAAGTCCTTAATTTTGCCTATATTTCTCTTGTTTTTTTCCTGTTCTGAGTATTTAGGAAGAAAGCCAGAGAAATTTGACCAAAATGTATTAGATGCTATAACAGCAGGTATAACGGCACAATCAGCTTCTGCTTGCGGTAGATTTAGTGTTGCACCCATACGTGGTGGAGTTGGAAGCGTAACAGGCAACTCCAATGGAACTCGAACAGGTTTCAACATATTTGGTTGTTCGGATTCGAATGCTCTTTCCTCTTTAGGTTTTCCTAGTATAAACATCGAATTTACGGGCAATGGGGTGAAAGGATCTGGAGAACTAAGTCGTATAGTGTCTAGCTCCGATTTTTCATCCGTCGGTGGAACTAAGAATCAATCCATAGAGGTAAGCTTTCAAATTGATAGAGCTAATGGATATTTGGATGTCATTGGAAATGCTGCGGTCTCAGGAACGGATGCTAATGGTCCTAAATTGAGAATAAGAACTGACACCATCCAAGCAATTAATAGCAATAATGCGATCAGTGGACTTACTGGCTTTCCTCCTTCTAGTCCAGTTGGACAAATCAAAACTTATTGCTTTGATATTCATGATGAGGGCGGGAATCCTCACCTCATTGGTTGGGACAAAGCTTGTTCGGCTACTACCGACCAAGATAGGCGACCTGGAGGTTATGGTTTTGAATCTTTTCCTGCTGGAGCAAGCCCAGGCTCGAGAATTGGTTTTGTATTAAATGGTGTTACACTTCGGACTATCATCGCAGGTGAGATGATAGCACCACATTAAAACCTTTAGAAAAATTATATTGCAACATAGTTGCATTTGAAAGAAATGGTAAATAAGCAATCTAAAAAGGTTGTTAAACTAAATAAGGAATTTGATATGAATAACAAAAAATGGAAATCAGTTGTAATTTTTGCAACAATTATAGGTCTTACTTTCGCTTGTAAGAAGGAAGATAATGATGATGAAACGAATCTCCTAGCTTTGGCGATTTTAGCACAAAATACTGGATTTGTTTCTGTGAACTACGGAGATGGTTTCACTGCCTTCCGAACTGCAGATCCAGCAGGTAAGCCTGAAAGAAAGGAAAACATAGATGGCTTAGAAAGAAAAACTAGCGTAGAAATCACTTTCAACTTTACATCAACCAACGGAGAGATTCGTCTTTTCGGTTCTGTAGACCAAAACCTACGATTTGATAGCAGCAACAAAAACGCTTATATTTCTATAAAGCCTACAAGCCTTGTAAGTTCTGTTATTGGAACAACCAATCCAACAGCTGGCCAAGCAGGGGGAGCTAATTTTGTTCCTGGATTGACTTCTACAAGCTATTGCTTTGACATCCACAGAGAAGTTGAGTCTTTAAATGAAGTGAAATACCATTTGATAGGCTGGCCCAAAGCCTGTGCTTCTTTGACAACTGCAGATAGACAAAGTACAGGTTATGTATTGAACTTTGAGGCGGATGCATATGAAAACGCTTCTAGTAAGCTAGCCAATGCGGCACTCACAGAAATCTTTGCGGGTTATGCATTCAAAGATGCTGCGGTAACATCTATTCGTTTTAACCAACCTTTAGCCTTAGGTGGATCTATTAAACAGTAATGGTTTAGATGATCTTCTGCCTTTTTTGATTCTGAATTTAAAGAGGCAAGAGGTCATCGTACATTTTGTACAATAAAAGAACCTTACTTTAAAAGCGCTATTTATAATAATGAAAATTTTCTATTTTTTAATCTTGTTTTGTTTTCTCTCATCTAGTATTTTCTCTGAGAATTTAGAATTTCAAAAAAAATCAGACCCTGTGTTCTCACACACAGATTCTAAGAGAAATAGCAATTCACCTCGCTATAAGAGTATGTATGAAACAAATATTCTAAAAAATTTGTTTGTATCACCAAACGACAGGTATAGGGAAGAATGGGAACAGTTCAGTCAAATTGATAAATTAGACAATAGCAATTCTTCAGAAAATCCTAATCCCAAGACTTCGTCTTCTGCTAAGAATCCACAAAACCAAGAATTCGATTGGGAAAAGCAATTGTTAGATGAAATTGCTGCACAAGAAAAGCAACAATCGAAATTTGAAAATTCAAGAAATATATCCAGCCCGACTCAGGTGAATCCACTCACAGCAGATCGTTCTGTACAGAACTTAATGATGGATATGAGTGCTTCAGTTGATATGGTCGGTCAATGGGACAATAACAAGCCACAGACGACTTCCAACTCTTTGGATGTAAGGGAGGCTGAGTTTGGTTTCTTCGGTGCTATTGATCAATTTGGAAGAGGTACCTTATTAGTTGCTGCTCATAACGAAGGTGGAAGATACTTTTTTGAAATTCATGAGGCTAATATTATATTTCCATTTATTAGCAAATATGTAAATCTTAAAGTCGGAAGGTTTTTCTTAGATGTAGGACGCTTGAATCGTATCCACAGGCATGATTGGAATTTTACAATGGCTCCTATTGTTCACCAAAGGCTTATGGACAATGAGGCAGTCGAAGATACAGGAGCAGAAGCAAGTATACTATTTCCGTTTTGGAATTTTATGACAACGGAATTGGTTTTGGGAGTTACAAATGGTCGTTATTGGGGCCACACACATACAGCAGGTGTGAATAAGAATAATCCCATGATGTATGCCCATTTAAAAAATTTCATATACTTAGGAAACAATTGGGGAACTCAATTCGGTGCTACAGCTATGCGCTATGAAATTGATCCTGTTACTAAATCTTTTCGAATGCAATATGGTCTCGATTCAGTTCTTAGATGGAATCAATCCATGTTAAAAAGCTTCATTCTTATGAGCGAATTATGGTATAGGGAAAATCGATACCCAGATCAAATTGATCCAACCACATTTAGAAATAATCCCATACCTATGGAAACTTTCTGGGGATATTATATCATGTTAGACTATCAGTTCCACCAACAGTGGTTGATTGGATATCGTTATGATTTTTTCAATGTGCCCAATCTTAGAGATAAAGATGGAAAATTTGCTCGAAATGCAGTTGAGGGAAATACAATTCAGCTTACTTACAAACCCTCTGAATTTAGTTTTATCCGAACATCAGTCGAGAGGCGTTATACTGCTGATTTTTCTTCGGACCTTGATCCAGAATTTATTGATTATAGATATTATGTACAAGCTACTTTTATTTTAGGAGCTCACCCTGCTCATAAGTATTAAACAAAATCAGAGATAAAATAATTACAATGAAAAATACCAATCAAAAAAAATTTCAAATCATATTCCAAAAATGCAATACTGCAATTTGTATTTTATTCAATAATAAGAATGGATTGAGTTTTATTTTGAAGAGTATAATAGTTCTATCAATACATCTAAGTATCTTTTCGACCTTTCCTATCCATGCCAATGAAAAGCTAAAGATAGTAGTTACTACCACTGATTTGAAGTATCTAGCTGAGCAAATTGGTGGTGAGAAGGTCGAAGTTGAATCTATGATTCGTGGGTTTGATGATCCTCATTTTGTAATGACAAGACCAGATTTTTTGTTAAAATTAAATCGAGCCAATGTTTTCTGTATGATTGGATTAGATCTTGAGATAGGATGGGTTCCCTTACTTTTAGAACAATCCAGAAACTCATTAATACAGAAAGGTCAAAATGGTTATTGTGATGCAAGTATAGGAATAAATATTTTAGGCAAACCTACAGTCGCTGTGGACAGATCCATGGGAGACCTGCATATTTATGGAAATCCTCACTATTGGTTAGATCCAGTAAATATGATTCAAATGGGATTTAATATTCTCAACAATCTAAGTTTGGTGGATCCAGAAAATGAAAGCTACTATAAGTCAAATTTTGTAAAATTTAGATCTCGTATGACCGAATTGCTAAAATCTGAAATGAGGAAAATGCAGCCATATTTTGGTATAAAGGTTGCAGTTTTTCACCAAGAATTTGTATATCTGGCAGAGCGATTTAAGTTTAATTCTAATCTTTCTATTGAGGAAAGACCTGGAATTCCACCTTCTAGCCGTTATTTGGAAAATGTTATTAAGACAATGAATGCCCAAGGAATCAAAATTATCTTAATCTCTCCAGTTAATAATCCTAAATATGCAGAGTATGTAGCGAGTAAGGTAAACGGAGCTAAAATATTGGTTATGCCTACATCCGTAGGAGCCTTACCAGAAGCTAAGACATATGAAGATTGCATACAAATTATGCTTCAAAGAATCCGAGATGCGAGTGAATGAATTTTTAAATAGTGGAATGATTTAAATTTTAAAATGGAATCAAAGTATTTTTCACTAGAAGACGTATCTATAGGATACAATACAAAGAAACCTATATTAAAAAATGTTAATCTAACACTCAAATCAGGTCAGATGATCGCTGTTATTGGTTCGAATGGATCTGGCAAAACCACTCTAGTTAAAACTATAGTAGGTCTTATCCCACTAATTTCTGGCCTAAAGCAGATTCCTAATACAACTAAGATGTCTCTTGTTCCTCAAATTAAAGATCTTAAACTGGGATTTCCACTAACAGTAGAAGCGGCTTTGAATCTTTCTTCTGGATTTAAAATTTTTAAATCCAATAAAGTAGCTAAAGAGAAATTTGCTAATGAAAATCTTGAAAGAATCGGCATTCATCAATATAAGAATTTACTAATTCGCGAATGCAGTGGAGGTCAATTGCAAAAATACCTCATTGCACGTTCCCTTATTTCAGGTTCAAATTGTATATTTTTAGATGAGCCCTTAGACGCTTTGGATGAAGATTCTCAGAAGGGAATTTTTTATTTGCTCAATGATCTCTCTGCGAAAGAGAATTTTAGTTTTTTTGTTATCACCCACCATTTGTCTAAGGACTGGCTCAGTAATTTTTCTAAGATTTATCAGATCAAGGATTCATCACTGGTATGAATTGGGAAGTGTTCAATAGCTTCGCTTTTTTCTTTCCACAAATTATCTTAGGTGCAATTGTAGGAGTTTTGCTTTCTATCATTGGCTCTTTCTTAGTACTGAGAAACATGTCATTCCTTGGTCTAACTTTAGCCCAGGTTGTTTCGAGTGGGGTAGCAGTGTCTTTATTTTTAGGTTTAGAGGGAGAATGGTTTGCTATCTTATTTTCTTTAATCATTATATCTCCCTTAGTATCATCCAAAGAGTTAGCTAATTCGCAAAATGATACTTTGCTTGGCGTTCTTTTTGTATTCTTTGCTTCCTTTTCCCAATTCCTTCTATCTATGGGCGGAAATGTAAAGAATCAAATCATGGCTTCTTATTTCGGTGATATCTTAACCAATCAAATAAATTTATCAAATATGGAACCTATCCTATTAGCCTTGTGTTTTCTCTTCTTCCTATTGTTCTACAAAAAGTTTTTATTTTTATCTTATGATAAAGAAGAATTTATAGTTAGAAAAAATTCTTTCTTTTTCTATGAAATGATTTTCTATAGCATCGCAATAGTGCTTGTTAGTATAGCTATCCATCTCTTAGGATCTTTTTATGCCACTGCTCATTTATTAGTACCATCCTTCGTAGCTTTGAGCTTTGTTCGTAGCATGAGTGGCCTTTTGATTATTTCTGCCCTTATGAGTCTTTTTGCTACTGTGCTTGGTTTTGGAATATCTTTGATTGGCTTCCCGTATCAGGATGAGATTATCTATTTTCCAAGCTCATCAACGATTGTCATCCTGCTTGCTGGTTTAGGAATAGGACTCAAATTGCTTAAAAAACACTAAACTATGGAATTTTTCTGACTTATATTCTGATTTAGACCAAACAATTGTGTCTAAAGCATAGCTGGTATACAGTAAAAATTGAAGGAAACCTAAATGATCCTGAACCCTGAATACGACACATTCACCACCCAAGGTGACAACCACTCCATGACTTCCATCGAGACCCCACTTCGAGAAGATGCCTTTGTGAAGACGGATGAAGAAAAAATCCAAAACATACAGAAGTATTTTGCACTCATTATGGATGAATTGGGATTGGATTTGACTGATGATAGCCTCAGAGGCACTCCTTATAGAGTTGCGAAAATGTATGTCCAAGAAATTTTTTCTGGATTGAATCCTGCCAATAAACCAGTAATCTCTACTTTTGATAATAAATACCAATATGACAAGATGCTTGTCGAAAGTAACATCTCATTTTCATCATCTTGCGAACACCACTTTCTTCCTATTGTTGGTAAGGCACATGTTGCATATATTTCGAATGGTCGTGTCATTGGTCTATCTAAGATCAACCGCATAGTGGATTATTTTGCAAAACGACCTCAGGTGCAAGAGCGAATGACTGTTCAGATTATTGAAGAATTAAAAAGCGTTCTAAATACTGAAGACGTAATCGTGGTTGTTGAGGCAGGACACATGTGTGTTTCAACACGTGGCATTAATGATAAATCCAGCATGACAACTACAATTGAATATTCTGGAAAATTCATGAGTCCCAGCTTACGAAATGAGTTTTTTCAATTGATTGCAAAGAAGCCATTAAGTTAATAAATTATTGACTCATTCTTGTTCTATTTGTTCCTCTAAGAGTCTTAGACTTTTATTCTCTAAGCCTAGCAAAGATAATACGATTTACAATATTTTTCAATGTAAAAATTGTAAAATAGTTCAAGTTGTACCACTTCCAAGCCAAGAAATCTTGGATAGGTACTACTCTAATGAATATTTTACTTCACGAACAGATCGTGGTTATGAAAATTATTATTCACAAGATACGCGCAATGAAATTTTTCGAGTATGGAATCTTAATTTAAAGGATCTAGGTGTAGATTTTGTTGATTATAAAAAAATGAACCCAAGGTCCTTAGATGTAGGCTGTGCGGCTGGTTATTTTGTAGATTATATGAGGTCTCTGGGTTGGAGAAGTATGGGAATTGAAATTGCTCCTGATCCCATAAAGTTTGCTAGAGAAAAATTACGATTGGATATTGTAGAAGGCAATTTTCTAGAATGGGATAAGAGTGCTGAAGAAAAATTTAATCTTATCACACTCTGGGCTTCCATAGAACATATGCGCGAACCTATTTCTGTACTGAAAAAGATGCACTCACATCTTACCGATGATGGTATTTTGATTCTATCAACTTGTAGGTGGGGATTACTTGCAAAATTTTTAAAACAAAAATGGCGTTTCTTAAATGTTCCAGAACATCTTTTTTATTTTGGGCTGAAAGAACTTATTCAAATCATGGAAGGACTCGGCTATATTTATCAAAGTTCCATTACTTATGGAAGTGGAATGACTATGAAAAAAAATCCTAGTTGGGGATTTCTTCTTTTTAAGAAAATTTTTGATAGCTTGGTAAAATTAACAAACCAAGGTGATATGATGGCTATTCGATTCAAGAAAGGAAAATTGAATGACAAAGAATCAATTCTTAAAATATAACCTAGTTAAAGATTAAGCTTGAATGAATTTCTTTGTGGTAGTCTTCTCATTCCTGGAAGCAATATTTCAATGCATTTCTAAGCTATCTAAAACATCTCTTAAAAGTTCTTCCTCTGATTTCATAGCATCTAAAAATATTGCACTATCAGGTAAGATAGATAAATAATTATTTCGGATAGAAGTAAGTTTCTCTAAATTTTCAAAAACGTCTATTTCACTGCGATTGAATTGGATTCTTTTCATTGCTGATTCAGGATTGATGTTGAGAAAAAATATCTTATAAGGTATGGGAAAATTTTCTTTTAAATTTAAATCTAGTATATCTTGAGGAGAGTTCTGTTCACTTGCTTGGTAGGCTGCAGTTGAATAATAGTATCTGTCTAAGAGCACAATTTTACCTTGGTTCAGCGAAGGTTGTATATTTCTTGTAACAGATGCTCTTCGATCAGAAATAAATAATTTCAATTGTTCCTCAGGATTTAGATGTATCTTACCTTGTAGAAATTCTCTTAGTCTTAAACCTGTTTCATAATTAGTTGGTTCTCGAAATAGTTCTGCTGGAATATTTCTACTAACAAATAACTGGAATACATTTTTACTTAAAGTTGATTTACCTGAACCGTCAATTCCTTCGAACACTATAAATTTGGACATTTTTCCATATTAAAGATGGACAAATAGCCTCAAAAGTTTTTTTTTGTAATTAGGAGATATACATTATGAAAAAATATCTATTAGTTACTACTTTGGTTTTTATTTCTCTATTTTACGGTTTTTGCTCTTCTAAACCTCCTGTTAAACAAGAGCCTGCACCGGTAGTTGAGGAACCGAAACCAACTAAAGAGCCAGTTTTCAAAGATACTTTCAAACCAAGAGAAAGAGATTTTAAATAAAATCTAAATCTAATTTACCAAGCCATCTTATTTTGTTAAATAACTAGATAAGATGGCATTTTTATTTACAAATAATGAAAATTAATCAATTAAACAAATTTCCACTTTATTTCATTCTTATATTCTCATTTCTGATTATTCTAATTAACTGTAGTTCTCAAGAAATAAAAGAAGCAACTGATGACCCAGAAAAAATAAAGGTTATTGAAAAAGAAAATTTTGAATCAAAAATAAAGAAACAGGAGAATAAAAGATAGATTCATTCTATGGAATCTATAAATTTTCAATATAAGAACACTTATCCATTTCAAAGATTATCTTTAATTATTCCCTGTTTTAATGAATCTAGTCGCTTACCAATTTATTTACAATCTCTCTCTAAATCGATTCCTGGTATATTTGAAATATTAATAATTGATGACGGTAGCTCTAATGCTGAGTTTGAATTATTAAAAAATAGATTAGCCCCTTTTTTAAATGATAACATTAAATTGTATCATTATGCGATAAATAAAGGTAAATTTAATGCAATTGAATATGGCATTGAACTTTCCAAATATGAGTATTTGGGAATTGTCGATGCAGATGGCTCAGTTCCTACATATGAAGTATTTAGTCTCTGGTCTTATTTTAATAGTAATTTGGATACTGAACTTTTAGTGGCTTCAAGAGAAATAGATAATAATAAAGTTATCACTTATTTCTCTAAACGAAAAATTGCACATAAAATTTTTATAAAACTTATTAAAATTTTATTTCAAGTCAAAGTCAATGATACTCAATGTGGTTTAAAATTTATAAAAAAATCTTCTCATGATAGATTAAAAAAATTTATGATTAACAAAAGATGGATATGGGATACTGAAATCGTTATCTTAGCTGAATTATTTGAAATCAATATTAAAGAAATAGGGATAGACTGGAGTGAGATGAAAGGTTCCAAATTTCATTTTTTTAGAGATTCCTTAGAAATATTATTCAATATTTACCAATTTAAAAAACATATCAGAACATTTCAATTGTCCTGATATTTATAAAAATTTAAACTATTAAACGAATTACGGTCTTTGCAAAGTTTAAAATCCAATATACATTGACTTGAATATTCAGTACTAATAAATAAAATATTACTTTTATCTATTTTAGAAACTTTTAAGAAATTAGAAATATCTTCTGGTTTAGAATAATATAAATTTTTTGTATAATTGATTGTTTGTAGATTTTTTGCAAGAACTTGATCAAGAAAAACTATATTTTGTTCTTTTTGTTCACTCACCTTATCTGTAAGTGATCTGACAAGTTTATCAGAATCAGAAATAAATTTAATATTTTTGTATAATTGTTTAACTGAGAAAAGTATAAGAACAATAATTAACAAATGAAATAATAATAAAAAATTGCGTTTTAGTTTTGTTTTGGTAATATTATATGTATAATAAGAAAAAAGAAAGAAGGATGGATAAATTCCAAATAAATATCTTGGAGATAAGTGATCTCCATGATTTGGAGCAGTAAAAGAGATTAATAATAAAATAAAAATTGTAATTAAAAAGTAGAATTCTTGTTCTTTGCAGATTGATTTCTTATTTATTCTACTTAATACTATTTGGAAAGTTCCAATTATTAGAAATAATAATAAATAAGGTGACTGATAGAAAAAGCCTCTTAATCTGCCAAATAATAAATCAGTGATAATTTCAGATCTTGGAATCATCATTATCTCTGGATTAGTCATTGTTAATAAATATCTAAAGCCTAATGGATGACCGTATATTATGAAATTAAAGATAAATAAAGAAATTATGATAGTTAAAAATGCAATTCCAAATTGAATAGCTACATAATAAAATGAGAACTTTTTATATAATAGAGAGACAATAATCCATGAAAAAATAGGAAAAATAAATTCTAATCTTAAAAAGAGGGATAATCCTAGCAAGATTGAAGAATAAAAAATCGAAATATCTTTTTTATCTAAATTAAATTCGAAAAAATACAATCCTGAATATAACATAGCAATTGCGAGTGAATACTCGTGGATCACAAGATTGTATGTAAAAATTGTACTACAAAAGAGAAGTATAAAAGTGATAATAATTGAATTAATTCTTGACTTAACATGTTGTTGTAGAATTAGGAAAAAGAAATTTAAAGCAATGATAATACCGATTAATTCAAGTAAGTATATAGAAAGATTTGAATTAAAAATAAATTTTGTCAATCCTGTTATTAAAGGAAAGTAAGGTGAAAAAACTATATAAAAGTATTGCTGATACCTTCCTATAAAAGGATCAACAAAAGGAAGAAATACTCCATTAGCATCAAAAATTTCACCAGAATATTTAAATGAGAAAGAAGTGAAATTACCTTGAATGAGATCCATGATTTGAATCCACATAAAACCTGAATCGCCATATACAATTTCAAAATCAGATTTCGAAATAAAAAATAAGCTACTACATACTAAAATAAAAATATATTTATGCATATTACTTCTCAGACCATGTATAAGAATTATTTAATTTATAATTTGTTACAGTCGCTATAAGTATACCAATTAAATTCGCGATATATGTTGAAAATTCAGAAAAGAATATAGGGAAATATTCTAGGAACACTTGAAGCAGAAAAAACCAGCAGGAGTATTGAATAATAAATCCAATTAAACTAATTGAATTAAATTTTAATAGAGCGGTTAATCCATTTTTAAAATCTTTCTTTGATCTATCCTTAAAGGTCCAAAAATTATTTAAGAAAAAATTAGAAATCACACTTAATTCGAAACCGAAAGCAACTGCAGTAGAAGGCAAGAGCATGTTTTCTTTGATATTCCTTTGGTGAGTATTGCTAAAGTATTGATTAAAAATAAATTGGCCAAATAAATTTATGAATACACCTAAGCAGCCAGTGACACCATACTTAATAAAAGTCCAAGATAAAATACGACCCAATCGAAGGTCAATCAAAGCAATAATGTATTGTTGCATCACAGAACCTGAAAGTTTCGTTTCACCATATTCTCGCCTTCGAAAAGAATAACCCACTTCGGCGATTTTCATCTTTGGATTTATAGCAAGTAATTCAAGGAGAATCTTATAGCCTCTAGGATTAATTCTGTCCTTTGAATCTTCAAATATATTTCTGCGTAATACAAAGAATCCACTCATTGGATCATTTGTATTGATTGGAAGTATGAGTTTTGCTAAAATAGTGGCTCCATAACTTAAAATCCGACGATACCAATTCATTTCTCCATAGCTTCCATCAAAAGTACGTCGAGATCCTATTACTAAATCATTTTCTTTTAAAAGATCAATCATTTTTGGAAGTATTGATTCATCATGCTGCATATCAGCATCCATTACGCCAATAGTATTTCCTTTCGAAGAAGCCATACCGGTAACTACAGCACTTGACAGTCCTTTCTCAGTGATGCGACGTATTACGCGTATTCTTGAATTCTTGAGAGAGTATTCCTGAGCCCACTGCCAAGTGTGATCAGGGGAATCATCATCAACTATGATAATTTCATATAAGGTATTCTTACTATTGAAAAGTACCTCTAATTTAGGGAGGAATTCTTTTAAGTTTTCTTTTTCATTGTAGGTTGGAAGAATTAATGTGAACATTTATTATTTTATATGAAAATTAAGATAGATAAGATTTTCAATTAAAAATAAGAATAATAAAGGTCTGAATTAGGTTTTTGTTCTCGACATTTAAAAATTATAAATAGATTATTAACTTTTAGTAAGTATGACAAACAAACAAATAAATTTCATTGCTTTATTCTTCCTAATCCTTGGTATATTTGTTCGGTTTTATCATTTAGATTTCCAATCTGTTTGGTTTGACGAATTGTTTTATATTCTTGCAGCTAGCAAATCTTCACTAAAAGAACTATTAGATATTCACTTTGTGGATACGAATCCTCCCTTACTTACTATAATTTATTTCTATTGGATAAAAATTTTCGGGGATTCTGTTTATTCTTTAAGATTTACCTCAGCCATGGTCGGTTCTATTAATTTAATATTGATATATTATTATGTTTTAAGACCAAAATTTTTTAGAAAAGAGGTATATTTTTATATATTAATAATCTTTTCAACTTGTCTTGGGGGTGTATACTTCAGTCAAGAATTAAGATCTTATGCTTTAATGATGCTTCTATCATTTATATACCTTCACACTTTTTCTGGAATAATCCTGAATATTCTTGAACACAAAGAAGGCTCAAAGAATGATTTTATCATTTTAGCTATTACTTCAATTTTTATCTCATATTTACATTATTTTGGATTTATATATGCAGGCTTAGGTTTATTTATTATTTTTGTTTTTGCTATCACCCAAAAGAACACAAGAATTGTTTTGATGAGTATTCTAAGTGGTGTTTTATTTTTACTATTTTTTTCCTTTGAAATATTCAAATTATTATCTCTAAAAGGAGGAAGTATTAATTGGATACCTCAACCAAATCTTTTAATATACCTCGAATTTCTTAATTTCATTTTTTATTTTTTAAAAGGTAAATACTTCATATATTTTATAATTCTATTTTTGGTATTATATACTTATTCGTTTTTATCTAAAAAAATATTGAAAACCACCAGAACAGAGAGAACACTTATTCTATTTTATCTTCTATTTTCTCTAGTTGTTTTGAGTTTTACTTTTTTTGTTTCTCTATACAAGCCAATAGTTACTGCTAGAAATCTTCTGGTATTGATATTTCCAATTTTATTTATTTTTTCTTACCTTATTAATAGAATAGTCCTACCTAACAAGTATCTTATGAATTTTATAATAATCTTATTTTCCTTATACATGTTTTATCAATACTATTCAGATTATTCCAAGCCTCACAAAACGGATTTTAAATCATTAGCTATAGTAAGTGCAGAAAAGGAATATTCTGATTTTATTCTTTATTCATTTGATAAAGTTGATTTCTATAATTTCTATGGACAGAAATACAATAAAGAAAAGAAAGTAATAATGCTGCCAGAAATAAGTAAACAAAATTTAACCCTCTTACCTAATAAATTTATTCTCCTAGAAGCAGGCTTGTTGGGAAAGCTTGCAGATGATCAGATTCATATTTTGAAAGATCAATATAAAATGAAAAATATTTCTTTTTATGGATCAGAAATGAAAATATTTACTCGAGAATGAAATGAAAATTACAAACTTATAATTTGCTTACCCAAATATATTCACCTTTAGAGAAAAGTTCTTCACAATAGCCAAAAGATTTGCAATAGTAATTAATATTATTTTTATGAATGAGAAGATTCTTAAAATTGGTTTTTTCCATGATTACTTTTTGCTCTATAGCTGATCTACTATTCATATCAAAATATTTCAATATACCTTTAAAATTTGGTCCTAAATATACATATCCTGCTCCCCATGCAAATGTATCTTGAATAGTAACTAAAGAATTTCCATTTACTCCATTTTGAGTTGCTTGCAGAAATAATTGAAGGTTATCGTCTAAAAAATTCCATTGTATTTTCTTCTTTAAAACAACTGAATATTGAAAGCAATTCATCATTAAGAATACAATTATAAAGAGATATCTGATTTTATTATAACGCTCTTCCATTAAATTATAAATATTCCAAATACCTGATGCTATATAGAATAATATAACAGGAAATGTGAAATATATAAATCTTAATTCTTTATGTGCTATTAAAGAGTGAATTAAAATAAAGGAAGCTAATCCTAAAATAATGGGATAATGCTTTCGAAAATTATAGTAAATTCCTGGTATCAGTAAAACTAAAAGAATGTTCAGATACCTATAATAAGATTTAAAGTAAAAGGAAAATGGACTCGTTCCCCAATTGTCACCGACTCCATCTAAAATAGTTACTTTGAAATATTTTATTGATGATATAAATGGAATTCCAAAATAGATAAGATCTGAAAGTAAATAAACAATAAATCCTAAGACTAAACCTAATATTAAATTTTTAATTGACGCATATAGCTTATTATACCATAGGTAATGAACAAGAAATAAGGCGTAAATAGCAAAAAACAAAGCCATTTGAAAGCGAATACCGTAAGTAAAACCTATTAAAAAAGAATAGAAAAGTATATTTTGATTTTTATTTTCTATCCTTGATTGGATCATAAAGATAGCTATTATAGTTAAGGATGATGAAATACTTTCTGCTAATGTTCTAAAACCAAAATAATAGTTCAATGGAAATAAAATTACAACCATTATGAGAAATAGATATTTTATTGTAGGTTTACTGTTTTTGTTTACATTATCATGAAATAAGAAATAATAAGATATTGATAGAAGACTTCCTAAGAAGAATAGAGATAGAAAGAATCGAGTCGATATATACAGAATCCTAGGATCAAAAGTGAAGATGTAAACTAACCTAAGCCAAAGAGAGAGCAATTGAGGGTAAAGTGTACTTCTAGATTGTTCCCTATACTCCCAGGTAATATCACCACGTCCTGTTACTATGTGATAAGCTAGTTCCATAGACTGGAAAATTTCATCAGGCCAGTTAAAACCTTGTGAATAAATTAAGGAAAGAATGATTGCAGGAAAAGAAAAAAATAAAATTAGGATTATCCAAAAAAATTTAATATTTAAGAAAGAATTTAATTGATTTTTTAGATTTTCTAACATTACTTATCAATAATTTTCCAAAGAATATAATTTACATTCGTTTTTTGATAAGAAGGAAGAAAAAATCGAAGATGAGGTTAAATTATTATCAAATTACATATTATTAATTATATTAGAATCTGTGATTTTTTGAATGACATGATAAAGAAATAAAAATTTACTGAATATCAATCTAAATTGAGAGATTAATTCTGACCTTTTCAAAATCTTAATTTAATAAAAATAACCCTTAGTCATAGCAAATTATCTTATGAAAACATTAATTTTTACTGCCACGTACAATGAAATTGGAAATATTCAAAGGTTAATTACTGAAATATTTAAGGTTGTCCCAACCTCTGATATTTTAGTTATAGATGATAATTCACCAGATGGTACTGGTCAATTACTAGATTCCTTATCAGATAAACTTAAAAACTTAAAAGTCATTCATAGATCTGGTAAATTGGGATTAGGCACTGCTCACATTGAAGCAATGAAATATGCTGTGGATAAGAATTATGACCTATTGATAACTATGGATGCAGATTTTTCACATGATCCAAAATATCTAAATGAAATGATGAAACTTAGTGAATTAAATGATTTTGTTATAGGTTCTAGATATATAAAGGGAGGAGGATTGGGTTATGGCTTTATACGAACAGCTATCTCAATTATAGCAAATTTTCTTGCTAGACTTCTTTTATCTATAAAGTTAAAAGAATGTACTACTTCATTTAGAGCTTTTAAAAAAGATTTATTGATAAAAATTTTAGAACAAAAAGTTAGTTCAACTGGATATTCTTTTTTCTTTGAAATTGTTTATATTGTCTCACGATTAACAAATAAATTGACTGAGTTTCCTATCTACTTTGCTGATAGAGTTGATGGAGTTTCTAAGATATCTAAACAAGAAATTATTCGAGGTGTGATAACTCTTGGTAAACTATTTTTACAAAGAATTAAATTAAAAAGGTAAACGATTTTCTTTGTATTCGAACTATTTTTCTGAAAATTTCGCAACTACAATTTTCACTCCATTCAAAGCTGTTGAATCTATTATTTGAATGTTTAAATTTTTCGGATCTACATTTGTTTTATAATTATTAATAAGAGATTCAGGAATATCAGACGATATATACATATTTTCTGGTGGCAAAAGAAATATAAATTTTTGTTTCCTATTATTAATTTTAGTAAGAAAATTGTTTATTTCATTTTCATTTGGTATATGAAAATGGGAATTGTTTAAGAATGAGGGTCCAATAAAAATTGAAGTATATAAACTAGTATGTATAATAATATTTTCTTTCTCATTTAGAAGATTTTGAAGAAGTGAAAATTCTTTTGCACTATTCTTTAAGACTTTCATTCCTTCCTTTGTTGACAAGTGACTCCAATACATAGAAACAAGAATTATTAAAACGATAATACCTTGGTATTTTTTATTTAACTTATGATAACTACTAGTGATAAGTATACTGAATCCAAAAAGTAGAAACAAGAATGGCGTCTCTAAGTATCTTAGCCCAAAATATCCAACACCTCCATAGAAATTTATAGAGAGAGGAATGAGAATGAGTGATGCATAGCCAGAAGTAATAAATATAAATTCTTTCTTTGATAATTTTCCTTTAATGATTAAGTATATTGATGTAGGCAGTAATAATAATAAAATAGGGTAGAATTTCATTATACCTACCATTATCTCATCACCAAATAGGTATGATTTTAATAGTTGTAATTTAAATGAAATGCTAGGAGATACAATGCGATTTTCTAAAAGTGAAGAAATATATCTAAAACCTAATATATGATTCGATACTATGAAGTTATAAAGGAAGAATATGCTAATAGTAAGTAAAAAACCTATACCAAAGTTAAATGAAAACTGTATACGCTCTTTAATGGTATATTTAGAAAGAAAAATTGATAAAGAAATAATAAAAGCAGGTATCAAAATTTCCATTCTAAAAAAAATAGAAATTCCAATTAGAATACCAAAAATAAAATATTGAGAATGACGAATGCTGTCTTTAGATGATAAATAAAAAATAGAAACTATTGTACATAGATGATATAGTGGATTCTCTGAAAAATCCATAGAGGTTAATATTGGAAAAGAATAGAAAAATAATAATGATAAGAGAGCATTTATGAAACTATTATTTGAAAAATTAGACAAGCCAAAATAAAAAAGGATAAAAGCGAGAATATAAAATAGTAAGGGCACATACATTAGTAATTTATAATTTTGGTTCCAATTGAATATTGAAGCTATAGCTGGGAAAAAAGGTGGATACTCAAAGACACATGAATAATTCTTTGAATTAATGATAGTCCAGGGGTACCGTATTGGGTAATAAGAATAAGAGGGATCAAGTTCTTTGTTTGGATAAAAGCAATCAACACTTAAATTTTTATTATTATAAACTTGAATTGCTTGATAAAACTTAATTTGGCCATCACTCGCAACAAAGATGTGGGTTTTATCAAGATTGTATCTAAAATTAATAATATAACCTGAAAATAAAATAAGTATTATTAGAAAGGTTTTATGTTCTAAGATTTTTCTATATTTAATCATGTTTTTATTTGGATAAAATTATTTTATAAACTAGTTATTATTTTCTTTACTTATTGTAAAAAATGGATCTTGGATTTTGGCTATGGTGTATAAAAATTCTGTTATGTTAGCGAACTGATCTGGTTCTAAGTATTGAATAGCTTCTGCTAAATAAAATATACAAAGAGGCTCTTCGGGTTTTAAAAGGATACATTTTTTTAAATCAGAGGTTGCTTGGCTAATAAATGAAACATCCCCGTTCGATTTAAATTTATGCAAATTATAAAAATATCTCATTTTGTAAAAATTCTTTTCTGGTAAAATTTTAAATATTATATCTGTTTTAGGTTGGGACCATTTAGCCGTAAAGTTACCTGGTTCTTTCTCAATTAAATACATTAGATTATCTGGCGAATAAATATTTTTTAAATCTTTTTTATGAATTTTCATTAAATTGATCTGAGTAATTGAAAATAAAATCAAAATGGTTGAAATGAAAATCACCGAAAAATTGATATATTTTAAAAATCCTTCATTCTTATTATCGGTTTTTGGTTTAAGTAAGGCTATAATTCCAACAACTGGATATAATATTTGGTGTTCAAGTAGGCTTACGTCAGTTAATTCATGAATAAGGATTCCAATTAATGTAGCTGTATATAAAAGATTATAAAGAGAAATTTCTTTTTTGAATAAAAATTTATATATAGGAAAAGTTAAATAAATTAAAAATGATAAGAGAGCAAAAATTCCTAAAAATCCAAAAGAACTGAAAGTTTGAATAATTAAATTGTGAGCGATTGGATTTGATCTGAAAGTTTTTAAGTATTCTATTAAATCATAAAAGCTTGCTTGAGAAAGATTTTTAGGAATAGAGTAAATCATTCGCCATTCAGGTTCCATACCTAATCCAAAATATGGTGAGAACTGTAAAACGGATTTCAAATGAAATTCCCAGATTGATAATCTTGCATGAAAAGTATTCAATTCAAATGATTTTTGAATAAAAACAAACAAACTAATTCCTAAAAGGACAATAATCAAAATAAGAATTATTTTATTTTTGTAAAATAAGTGTATATTTTTTTTGAATGCCAAGACATAAATTATGAAAAAAACTATAATACTTGCAATTATAGAAGTCCTTGAATAAGAAAAATACAATAGCATTAATGAAATAGCAAATAATAAGAAGCCTAGAGTGCTCTGAACTCTGTTGCTTTTATTGTATAAGATCAAAGAAGCCGATATAAAAAATCCCAAACTACCTAAAGATCCGATTGAACTAACAGGAATTCCTATTATTGTTCCTCTGGGTTGAAGTGTATGATGAACAAATAGTAAATCTCTAATAATGTTAAAATTTAAAACTAATCCTTGAACTATAAAGATGGTAACTAACAAATATAAAAACTTTGAAATGCTTATTTCAGGTATATTTCTAATTACCAAAATTATTGGAATCAAAGTTATCAATAAGCCATAAGCTCGAAACTCTTGTATTGATGCTGGTTTAGTTGTAAAAACTGTTGCTACTATCAAGAAAAGAAATACAAAAATTTTCCAATCAGAAATATTTATTTTTGAATCATTATGAACAAAATTCTCTAATCCTAATGAAATCAATAGATAAGGAAATAAATAAATTGCTAAATAATCATTATACATAAAAAAAATTGAATGAATCAAAATCAAATATGTAGCTGGAATTAAATAACTTCTCTTTGAATATTTAAGAAAGAAGAATATATATCCTAATAGTAGGATATAATGTAAAAATCTTAAAAAGTTTCTATTAATAATATCATTCGTTGGGAAATTAATAATCGCTGAGTATGATAAATAAATTATAATTAAACCGCCCAATAAAAAGTAAGCGAAGTCAAGTATATTCCTTCTTGATGATTTCTGAAAAAAATAACTTAGGAATATAAAAATTACAACAAAAGATATGAAATTGTTTCTTGTTGTAACTAAACTTGTATCAAGATAGAGATTAAAGAATAAGAAGAGAGTATAAAGAATTGTAGATAGAATTAAAATGATTTTCACTAAGAAATTGCCTTGGAATAAAAGCGCATAGATTGTTGTCTATTGTCCTTATACAAATCAATTCGTCAAATTGTTTTTACTTAGTTCTTATCCTAGCAAACGGATCAGTTGAGACAAAATCCTATTTAAAATAGGGAATTTTATTCGAAATGATTAAAAAAAAAGCTTTATGTTCAAAATATAAACAAAGTGAATAAGGCTAGATCCTCTATAAAACTAAGTTTGTTTATTTTATTAGCTGATTGATTACATAATACCAAGTTTTCATGCTTCTAGCATAGATATTGCACTAAATCCACAGTTACTTTGATGCAAATGATGGAAAAACCACAAAATTGGATAGATTGGAGGAATTATATTGAGACAGGCAATTTATTTCCTGCCTTTCAGCCTGTTGTCTCCATAGAATCAGGTTTGGTGTATGGTTACGAAGTTTTAGGACGAATTGAACACACAAGAAACATTGCTGGAATGGAAAAAAAAGTAGAAAGTAGTCTTGGAAATTTTTTCTTAACCTATCCAAATAAATCTTATAGTTCAGAAAGTTTTTTGCGCTTAAAGAAAAGTGTTGATGAAGAGATCCGAAGGCTGGCAATCGAAAAATTTGCCAGAGAGGCTGAGCCCCAAGCTAGTCTCTTTCTTAACATATCCCCATCTAGTATTTTTAGTTACATGGAAATTATCAATAAAGATCTACCTTTAACTATTCAACTAACAAGAAAGCATGGAATCAATCCTGAAAGAATAATAGTTGAAATTACAGAAGAAAGGATAGATGGAAATATTGAAGTATTAAAGCCAATAATTGACATTTATCGATCAGAAGGTTTTCGTATTGCAGTAGATGATGTAGGTTCAGAATCCTCAAACTTAGATAGAATAGGCTTATTTCATCCTGATATTATTAAAGTAGATCTGCAAATGATACGGAGGTCCGTATTTTCTAGAAACTTTAAAGAAATATTATTTACCCTATCAAAGTTAGGTGAAAGTTTAGGATCTTCCTTGCTCTTTGAAGGTATAGAAAAAGAAGATGAGCTTTACAATGCTTTAAATTACGGTTCAAGATTCCTCCAAGGCTATTATTTTTCTGAAGCTAAAAGAGAATTTATAGATCCGACTAATTTTAAACAAGACTTGAATCTAAGTCTAGATAAATACTATCGAAAAAAGACAATTGAGATTCAAAAACTAAATGCATGGGAAAGTAAAATTCAAAAAAGTCTTTCAACTTTAGATTTAAATTTTATTTCACTAGAGAGTCAAAATTCAATTAAGGACTTTCTTTCAAATGCGAATATATCCTTCTTTAGATTGTATATTACTGATTCAAAAGGTATTCAGGTTTCACCAAATTATGTAAAGACCGATGATATTGTTAGCGAAATATCAGAATACAAAGGCAAGAATTGGTCTTGGAGACCGTACTTCTTTGAACACAAATACAAATCATCGCAGAACTATATTGATTGGGTTATTAGTTCAGTTTATCACGATATTTCTGAAAATACTTTTCTAAAAACATTTTCTAAGAATCTTGATGGAGGATGTATACTGTTTATTGATGTTATTTTTGATTAAAGAAATTAAAAATATCACATATTTTTCTTTAATAATTCTATATTTTCAAGAAATCTTTTCTTTTCACCTGGTCTTGATGAATTACCAGCTAGATGCACTCCAAGAATTAAGGATCCATCTAAATCTTTAGTTACAGAGCGTATAGTTCCATACACAGACATGGGAGACTGCATTTTAAAGAAAATATCAAAATTAAAGCCTGTTAAGCGAGGAAGATTTGAATTCAAATCTGGATTATTGATTTTAACCTTTAGTCCTCCTGTGGAAATATCTTGAACAGGGAAGCGGTCTGTGATTGTTATTGTATTTGAATTTCGAATACGATCAACCATTTCAAAAGTTAAAGTTTTAATTTCCATAGCCTTCATTAAATCAAAATTTTCAGTTTTTGATTGCATATGGATGTATCCAATAGGTATTGCTCTTTCTTCGAGATCTATGTAAATCACAGGAACGATTAATTCAGAAATTATCTTATGATCTTTGAAATCTCTCATAGCTGCAGGAATATCTGAATCAACATCTTCTGCAAAATTTATAAAATCTGGAGTAGGGGTAGAGTTATAAGAATGCAAATCTTGAGTATTTTCGATCAATAGAATTTTTTGAGTCTTCTTAACAATTTGAAATTTTTCAGGATCATCCGATTTAAAAATTGAAATCTTAATAAAATCACAGGTATTTTTTAATTTAATTTCATAATCTGAAAAATTAACTTTCACTGAGGTAGGGATGATGAACATATTCGCTTCAATGGTCGCCTTAGAAGTTAAGATGTTCGTTATCCAAACATGACCTGGAGGTACGGGTAATCTTGGTGTTTCTCTATCTTTATTTGCAATACCTATGCGTTCAACAGATAGAATGTATTCATTGTTACCCTTAGCCTGTAATACCTTGCATTCTAATTGTATATATCTTGCTAAAAGCTTAAAAAAAGTGATTTTTTCATTTACCTGAAGATCACTCAGGGGATCGGCAGAGATTAATATTTTATTCCCATCAGGACTAACTTTTTTAATAACTATTTTTCCTTTTTCTGGAAAATCCTTAAATTTAAGATCCTGTCCGGCTAGAAATTTAGTAAGCACATGCAACTTTTTTTCCGGTTCGGAGAAAAGATCCATATTGCGTTTTTGTCTTTCAACTGTGTCTTGTGCCATTTTCTACTAAGGATATTATCGGCTTAAGAATACTGGAAATTCTCTTGCTTTCTTGTTTTTAATTTAGACTGTAGTAGGTATAAGGATAATTATGTCAAATTCTAGCGGAAATAACTTAGAAATCATAGATGGACTCTCCGGAGCAGAGCTTTTTTCTCGCCAAAATGTTGGATTAACATACAGAGATTTTTTGGTACTTCCTGGATATATAGATTTTAACCCCTCTGATGTTGATCTTGAAACGAAACTGACTCGAAAAATCAGTATCAAAAGACCACTCATCAGTTCACCCATGGATACGGTCACTGAACACCAAATGGCCATTGCTCAAGCTCTAATGGGTTGCATAGGAATCATTCACTACAATAATACTTTGGATGAACAAGTTGCTGAAGTGAAAAAAGTGAAAAGATACGAGAATGGATTTATTACAGAACCAATCGTACTCGGACCCAATCATACCATTTCTGATTTAGATAGGATCAAGGAAATCCAAGGATTCAGTGGAATTCCGATTACAGAAGACGGAACTCCGAATTCTAAATTAATTGGAATAGTTACAAACAGGGACGTTGATTTTGAAAAAGATCGAACACTTCCTTTGGGCAAACTTATGACGACTGAACTCATAACAGCGAACGAAGGTATCTCTCTTCTTGAAGCAAATGACATTCTCAAGAAAAGTAAAAAAGGAAAATTACCTATCATTAATAAACAGGGACGATTGGTTTCATTGGTCTCTAGAAGTGACATCAAGAAGAACAGAGATTACCCTTATGCATCTAAAGATGCAGACAAAAGACTATTAGTTGGTGCTGCTGTATCTACCCTTCCTGAGTCTCGTGAGCGAGTTGCTGAACTTGTAAAGGTAGGAGTTGATGTAATAATCATAGATTCTGCACAAGGCGACTCTATTTACCAAATTGATATGATCAAATACATCAAGCAGACTCATAAAGATTTGCAAATTATTGGTGGAAATATTGTGAACCGAGCCCAAGCAAAAAGTTTAATTGATGCAGGTGTTGATGGTTTAAGAATAGGAATGGGTCCTGGCTCCATTTGTATTACTCAGGATACTATGGCAGTGGGTAGGGCCCAAGCCACAGCAGTTTACAACACAGCAGCTTATGCATCTCAATTTGGGATTCCGGTAATTGCAGATGGAGGAATATCAAGTATAGGTGACATGGCAAATGCCTTGGCTATAGGAGCTTCTACTTGCATGATGGGATTTATGTTTGCAGGAACCAAAGAAGCGCCTGGAGATTACTTTTATGAGAATGGTATCCGTTTAAAAAAATACCGTGGTATGGCAAGTATGGAAGCAATGAAGACAGGTGGGGCTAAGAGATATTTTTCAGAGGATCAGAAAATCAAAGTGGCTCAAGGTGTTTCTGGTACTGTTGTGGATAAGGGTTCTGTCTTAAATTTTATTCCCTATTTGATTCAAGGTCTTAAACAATCCTTTCAAGATATGGGAGTGCGTTCTGTTCAAGATTTGCATAGTAAACTCGCAAGCAGTAATCTTAGGTTTGAAAGAAGATCTGAACAAGCCCAAGCCCAAGGTTCTGTTCATGGATTGTATTCTTATACAGCTCCCACTATGAGGGTAGAGTAAATTTACATCTTATGAAGAAAACCATCTTCTACCTATTCTTGAGTTTTTGCTTCTTAACCTTTTCTCTTGTAGACCAGTTAGAAGCACAGGCCCTTGGTCGTAAAAATGCCCAAGATATTTTAGCAAAATTAGACCAAGAATTGAATTTAGGCGATGGTTTGATTAAATCTAATTTAGTTTTAATTCGTAGAACAGGTGCTAGTGAAACTTGGAAGGTAAATCTCTTTCGTAATGAAGGAAATTTGCTATATCTAATGGAGAGGAAGGGTCGTGGTCTCGAAACAAAGCTCCTTTCCCTTGATGAAGGAGATCGAGTTTTTGTTTATAACTCTCTCTCCACCAAACTCTTTCGCAAAGCTGAAGAGGAGAAATATGAAATTTTTCAAAATTCAGGATTTTCATTTATAGATCTTTCTGGATACCTCTACCAAGCAAATTATGATCCTATTGTGAATGGAGAAACCGAAATCAATGGGGAATCCTTCACAAGAGTGACACTTAAGCCCATCATAACTTATGATTATAAGAAATTAGTTCTTTTGATGTCAAAGGATGAAAGACCTTTCAGGATTGACTTTCACGACAAAGAAGGCGTTCTTTACAAAAGTTTAAACATTAAATACGCTAAGATTAAATTTAAAACAAGCAAGAGTGTGGAACAAAAAGAAGTTGCTGCTCGATTAGAAATGCTTGATCTTTCCACAGGCAATATTGGTGTTCTTGAAATACAAGAAGTTGATACAACTGTGAAGAATGATCCTGCCCTTTTTGAGGTTGAGAATCTTGCCAGATAAAGAAAATTCTTTTCTGACATTTAGAAAAAACTTCCAATTTCTGAAAAATTCTAAACTTCTCGAAACTGAAATTGCACATCTCAAAAGTTTAAGAATATTCAATCAAGATAAAATAATAGAGATTCGAGATGGAAATGGACAAAGTGTATTCTATAAATCCAATGCGAATAGTAAAGATATCGAACTCATCTCTGGCTCTGAAAAATCTTTGGAAATAGAATCCTCTTTAATACTTTCAGGAGCTATCCCTAAAGGCAATCGATTGGACTGGCTTTTGCAGAAAGGTACAGAAATCGGAGTAACTGAATTTTGGTTCTGTAATTTTCCTAGATCGACTCGTATGGAGTTTTCTATAGATAGAGCGGAGCGAATTATTTTGGAAGCAGCTGTGCAAAGCAAAAGAGTTTCTTTACCTGTTTGTAAATTATATGATAATCCTCTGAGTATGATAAAGCAAAATCGAGATTTAGAATTTTATTTTTTGGATCCTAAGGCAAAAGAAAGATTGGAACCCATGAAAATGAAAGGAAAGATTCCCATTATAGGACCAGAAGGTGGATTTGGAGAATTGAAGGAAAATTTCGAAGAAATGGGCCTTGAGCAGTATAAGTTAGGACAGTCCGTACTAAGAATAGAAACTGCTTTTATCTTTTTAAGCAGTGTTTTATCTCTCTCGAATCAATAATTTGTTCCCTAAAAGACCCAAAATTTCATTGGGCTTCAATAAGGAGATAGATATTTTGCAAATTACAATTATTATTACAGTTTGAGGTACAGTTGCTTACTGCTGTAAAATTCTCTGCTGTAACAACTGGATATTGGCTCGTACAAGTTTGTGCAACACATGCAGATGAAGTTCCACCTGGACAGAGTAAAGCAAATTGCAGAATTGCATTATTAAGAGTGTTGTCTTTTCTCTCAGAACATGAAGAAAAGAAAAACACAGTTGTCATAATTGATAGAATTAAAACCATTCTCATAAGAACAGAATTGCCCTAGGGATTTCTCTGTCAATTCTTAGAACCAAAGAATTTAAGGAATTGACAGACCAGAGTCTAAGGACAAAAATTTAAGAAGACTGCATGAGCGATTCTAGCAAAAAAACAATCGAAAAGAATGCGAATAGCGAATACGTATTCACAGCTTACGGGGAATTCCTTTCTTATTTTCATGCCCATCTAGAAGTATTCAAAAGATTTAATAAATCAAAAAGTGTTCCACAAGATAAATCAAGTAAGCAAATACAAAAACTGAAAGCATTCATGGCAGGAAGTGTCAAGAATCTGGATCAATACTTTCATAAGATTCCGGAATTTGCAGAAATCCTCGAAACAACAAAGGATGAACTTTCCGCATATCTAAACGAACATTTTCTAAAGATTTTACCAGTAGTCCAAGAAAAATTCAAAACTACGGAAATTGAAAAGCTTCAATCTGGTTCACATAAAATTTACGAACGAATCACTGAAGAAATTTTAGAAACTACAGATTACAAGTTTCCAGATGGATTTAAGTTTTCAGAAGTTTCAGGAGTTTTGGTTATAGAAAATACTCAGACGGGAGAACTCATACAGCCCCAAGGTTTGATGGGTGCACCAAGTGGAGCTCCCGCAAGTACAGGACTTGATCCTGCAGCTGAAAAAAAGCAAGCACCTGTTAAAGTATTTATTGATAAGCCAATTCTGGAAGAAATCGTTGAAATTTATGGATCGGTACTCCAGGGAACAGAACTAAAAATTGTCTCGCAGATTGAGCCAGAAACACTAGCTCCTATCAAAAATCTACCTTCTACAAATTCAGAAGATGTATTGGAAGATATAGATGATATTGATTTTGAAGAACCTGAAGAAGAGCCAGAAATGGAAACTGAAAGTTATTCCAATTCCTATGAGAACGATTCTGAATCTTCTGATCCAAGAGAACACCCCGAAGGAGTTCTAGATGATCTCCATGATTTATTGGGTTTTAATTCAGAAGAAGATCAACCACTTGTATCTGCAAATATTGACTCTTCTTGCAAACGATTTAATATCGAAAATTATTTTACAATACTTTCCAATGTGAATGCCTTCCAAGCTAGAGCAGATGCTGATGGATATAAATCATGGTTGAACCAAGAATCTGAAATCACCAAACTTGTTGTTAGCTTACGAACTCATATAGCCAAAGAAATGAAATCTGATTTTGTTGATTGGGATAGTGTTATTGAGCAACTAAGATCTAAGACGGAATTTAACAAAGCATCCATTGAACTTATGAAAGAAAAAGTGACCCATTTCCAGTGGATAAGAGTTGCCCTAGATCGTTGCACTGCTGAGTTTAAGAAAGCAGATGCTGATTTACTAACATTGGTCAAAAAGGCTTGGCCTCATATCCAAAAGTCATTTATGCTTTCTCCGGATTATGACAGCGTACTTGGTCAATTGAAAAACATTCTTTCAAAGGTAGCCAATGAAGCGCATCGCAAAGAATTAGTTAGAATTTTAACACTTACTTTAAATTTCTGTAAAACAAAATACCCACCAGAGTAAACCAAGATGTATTCTGTACCAAGGACCATTAGTATTCTATTATTGGTGAGTTTCCTTCCAATACTTTCACAAGAATCAAATAAATTATTGAGAAGACCTTGGATTCCAACGGCTACGGCAGACGAAGAGCAATCCTACAATAAGATTCAATCCAAGATTAAAAATGCAGAAAGTTTTGTTGTAAAGCAAGATCGTTTCGGAAGAAATTATAAATTGAAAGCAAATGGAAGCATTGAATATATTTTGGACGATTTATATTTTAAAAAATTTCCAGATAAAGATAATACAAGTCTTGCATACCATGAGGCATTATCCCTCAGTAAGAATGGTTTTTGGTTAGAATCCTTACACCTTCTCGAAGGAATTCTTTTTTGTGAGAGAATTTCCAAAAACAATTCTTCCCATATATCTTCCATAGAAAAGCTTGCAAGTCAGAAAAAAAATGAAATCTTGAAATCGAATTCGGATCGTTCATTAGATATTTTTGCAATTACTGATCCTTACGGATGTTATGTGGAAAGTAGCTTGAAAATAGAGTCTTCCCAATATTCTTATACTCTAAATCTTCCATTAGATTGGTCTTGGATTTATTTTAGAGACAAAAATGATTTTTCTGAAAAAACAGAAAGTATCTCTTACCAAGTGAATTATCTATTTAAAAAGATCCAAGAGGATCCTCCAATAAATAAGACAGATGAGGAAATATTTTTACAAAAATATGAACTTGCAAATAAAAATGAACTATTCCTTAAAGAACCTAGAATCTTGTTTATGATAGGTGTAACCATGGATCAGAAACCTATTTTCAACCAAGACAACTATTTTACTTTTTGGGATAACAAACGTGGTTTGACAGATGCAACCAAAAGAAGTCTAAAGTTTCAAAGAAAAAAAAATCCAATTGGATACGAATCAAAGTTCATACAAGTAAATTCCATGGGACTTGCTACTGAAATCCAGGTTAAGGAATTCTATTATTGGAAAAGGGGGAAGGGTATTTTTCTTGCCTTATCCTATCCATCATCAAATCAAACACAAGCGGATAAAGATTGGGATGCGATTCTACAAAGCTTTGCTGTAAAGGATGCTGATGTTAGGATTTATTGAATCACCTAGAAGACGAAGAGAAAGGGAAAATCCTCGACCACCTCGTCCTCCTCTTAGCATCTTAGTATTAATGGGATTGCTTTTAATCAATACAGTTACTTTTTCATTTATTCCCATGAGCCAATCATTATCTATGAATGTAACTATCCTCTTCTTAGTATTGGTATTTGTTCCCTTATTATTTTTAGGAATTTATCTTGCAACTAAGTTCGGTTATGGTATTATTCTTGCTGGTTTCCTCTCACTGCCTGGTGCTGCTGTTTCTGTCTTAGTTCTAGGAGATTTCTTTGGTGTTCTTATGGGTCGAATTATAATTGAAGATATTGAAGTTCGAAAATCAATCTATTTCTCTCATGCCAAAATCTTTCAGTTCAAAGATCCTGTTTTATTAGATGATAAAAGCATAGAGATCATTGATTCCCAATCGGTTTTGCAGAGGCCAGGTGGTAGTTCCCAATTAGCTATTGTTAAATATAAACTAGTTCCTATTCTGGATAAAGATTACTTGCCCAATGATAAGATAGGAACCTGGGCGATTTGTAGCCTCATTGGAGTTGCTACAAAATGCAACTGGGATGAAAAGGCAAAAGGTGGCTACCAGGTCGGAGAGCCCTTAAGAAGTATTCTGCTTTCTAAAGTACAAGCTCACTCTTCTGAACTAGGATTAGAAACATGGCAGAGCCCTATTTTTCTTTTTTGGGTACTGAGTCCCAAAGATAAGGTGCTTAGGGCTGGTTATTATGGTTTAAGTTTTCTTTTATTTTTGAATTTGTTTTGGGTAGCTTCTGTGCTTATCTACTACAATATCAATCGTAAATTATGATGATTTTAGTTTATTCATAAATTTTTCTTTCCAATTTTTGAAAGCTCTTGAAATTTAAGAGAATTCAACCTTGGGAGCTTACCTTGCGATACTCTTTTGTAATATTTTTCCTTTCCTATCTTTTCGCTTTTTCTATTTCTGCTCAATCTAATTATACTATTGAATCTTTTTCTCCATCGGGGTTTATTAAAAAACCGAATCAAGTTTCAGTTCGGTTTAGCGAACCCATGGTTTTATTCGGTGATCCTAGGGAAGCTAGTCCTGTTTTTGATTCCAATTGTTTAGAATTAGGGACTTCACGATGGTTGGATGACCGAAATTGGGTGTTTGATTTTAAACAGAATTTAGAAGGAGGTACAGAATGTAATTTTACATTACGTTCCGATGTAGTTTCTCTTCAAATGAAAACTTATAAAGGGAATCGTAGTTTTAGTTTTTCAACTGGTGGAGTTAACATTCTTCGTAGCCAGCCTTGGAATGGCTCCTTTGTTGATGAAGACCAAGCCTATATACTTTTGTTAGATGGAATTGTGAATGAAGATTCCTTACGTAGGGAATTGTATTTTTTATCAAGCACCTTGCCAGGCAAAACAGGAATAGAAATTATAAAGGGTTCACTTCGAGATGAAATTCTCAAACAGAATTATTATAATAAGGATGAACTTAATTACATTTATATCATACAACCTAAAATGAATTTTGCACCAGAATCTAAGATCAAATTGTTTTGGTCAAAGAATATTGAATCCAAGACTGGAGTAAAAAATAACCAAGACCAAGTTATGGAATTCACGGTGCGCTCTCAATTTAAGGTAAGCTTCTATTGTGAGAGAGAAAATGCGGAGAAAAATTGCATTCCCTTCTCAGATATGGAACTTAGATTTTCTTCGGCTATACCTTCTAAGTTTGTGAAATCAATTTTTCTCAAGGACAAAGATGGGAAAAGCTTAGCTGCCGAATTCATTTCGGACTATGATAAAAATTCAAATACAACAAACAGTGTCAAATTTTCAGGACCTTTTCCAGAAAAATCTGAATTTACAATTCATCTTCCTGAATTAAAGGATGAAGCTAATAGAAATTTAGCAAATGCAAAAAATTTTCCATTAAAAGTAAAAACAGAACGTTATCCACCTTTAGCAAAATTTTCATCTCATTTTGGAATTTTAGAAGCTAAGGCATCTCCAATTTTACCTGTGACAATTCGTAACTTAGAAGCCAAGACCACAGGTAAAATAATATCATTTCACAACAAAGACTTCTCTATTGCAAATATCAAGAAATGGCTTAGGTTAAGCATGAATACGAAAAGAGATCGTTCCATGTTCCAATCTGAGACATCAGGTCTACGAAATCTTGAGCTTCCGAAAACGCAAAACGATGGTTCTATGGAAGTAGTTGGAATCCCTCTTTTGAAACCAGGATTTTATGCTGTTGAAATAAATAGTAGAATACTTGGAAATTCTCTACTTGCAAAGGATACAAATTTCTATGTTCCAACTACAGCTTTGATCACCAACCTAGCTATTCATTTAAAATGGGGAAGAGAATCATCTTTAGTATGGGTAAGTGAACTTTCTAGCGGAAAGCCAGTGGGTGCAGTTTCTATAGAGATCCAGGATTGCAAGGGAAAAATCTATGTTAGTGGAATCACCAATGAAGAAGGTATTTTAAATATTAGTAATCTCCCTTCTAAAGATTACATTCCATATTGCTCATACAAATCGTATGATAATGGTTTGTTTGTTATGGCAAAGAAAGACGATGATGCTAGCTTTCTACACTCTTCTTGGAATAGTGGTATTGAAACTTGGAGGTTCAACCTTCCTTATTCAGCTTTTCCAAATGAAAAAATTGCTCATACCATCTTAGATCGTTCTCTTCTTCGTGCAGGGGAAACTCTGTCCATGAAACATATTCTTCGTAAACACTCTATGAAAGGTTTTGTATCACCCGATACTAAGACAGCACCTAAGTATCTTGCTATAGTTCACGATGGTTCAGAAGATCTAGTAAATATAAATTTAAAATGGAATTATCCAGGTTATTCCTTGAGTGAATGGAAAATTCCTAAGACAGCAAAGCTTGGGTCTTACACTTTGTATCTTACCTCAGAACCCAATCAAAAATGGGGACAGTTCCTTGGAAATTTTCGAGTTGAAGAGTTTCGCCTCCCCATATTAAAAGCATCCATTTCTTCTCCCAAATCTATTTGGGTAAATGAATCTTTTATTCCTGTAACTTTGCAAGCGAGCTACCTTGCCGGTGGTCCTGCATCTAAATTGCCAGTTGACTTAAAGTATAGGATAATACCTGCAAGTTTTACTCCTAGGGGCTTCGAAAAGTTTTCATTTGCTGCTACAGCTATAGAACCAGGTAGATTAGAAAATTATGATACTCCAGCTAAGATTGATTATACAGAATTAGAATTGGAATTGGATAAAAATGGAATTAAAGATGAAAAGATAGAATGGAAGCAGAAAAATTCCTCTAGTTTACTTCAGATGGAAATGAGTTTCTTGGATCCAAATGGAGAAATACAATCCATATCTTCTAGAATCAATCTTCTGCCTGCAAATACAATGGTTGGAATAGCCTCCGATACTTGGTCTATGAACCAAGCCGATATACAAATTCGGACAGTGGTAGTTGATGGGGATGGTAAGGGTATAGCCTCTACTCAAGTGGAAGTGGAAGCTTTTAAATATGAAACTTTTTCACATAGAAAGCGCTTAGTGGGTGGATTCTATGCCTATGAAAGTTTCTCAGAAATTAAAAAGATAGGCTCTGTATGCAAGGGAAGTACTGATGCTAGGGGATTTTTCCTTTGCAAGTCCAAAGATTTTCCTGAATCGGGTGATTTTGTATTTCAAGCTAAATCTGTGGATTCTTCGGGCAAAACGTCCTATGCAAATGTGAATCTATGGATAGCTGGCAAATCAGATTGGTGGTATGCTGCCTCCGATCATGATAGAATGGATGTAATCCCAGACAAAGATAATTATAAGATGGGTGAATCAATTAAGTTGCAAGTAAAAGCACCTTTTCGGGATTATACGGCACTCGTGACTATAGAGAGAGAGGGAATACTAAAGTCCTATCTTCGTACGGTTGACTCAAAGAATCCTTTTATCACTATTCCAGTTGATAGAGAATTCATACCGAACGCCTTTGTTTCAGTTTTGGCAGTGAGAGGTAGGGTCGATAGTCCTAAAGAGACCGCTATGGTTGATTTAGCTCGACCATCCTTTCGCTTAGGGATAACGGAGATTAAAGTAGGATGGGAGCCACACCAATTATCTGTTAAGGTTAGTACCGACAGGCAGGAGTATAAAACTCGAAGCAAGGCTAAAATAAATATCAACGTAACAGATTTCCAAGGAAAGGCTATCACTACAGGTGGAGAAGTTGCCCTTGCAGTAGTAGATGAAGCATTATTAGAGTTAGCTGGGAATCCATCTTGGGATTTGCTAGCTGCAATGATGGGAAGAAGAGGCTATGAGGTAGACACCTATACTGCTAGCATGCAGATAGTTGGGAAACGTCATTTCGGAAGAAAGGCAATTCCTGCAGGAGGTGGAGGGGGCAACCTTCCTACTCGTGAGCTTTTTGACACCTTGCTAAAGTGGCAGGGCAGAATTCCCCTTGACAAAAATGGACAAGCATCTATTGAAATTCCCCTCAAGGATTCTTTAACTTCTTACCGAGTCATAGCAGTAGCAAGTGCAGGTCTGGATCTATTCGGTACTGGTTCTGCAAATTTTGCATCCACCCAAGATATTTTATTGTTTAGCAGTCTACCACCAGTGGTTCGAACAGGGGACCAATTCTTCCAAGAATATACCGTGAAGAATAATACTAAGGAAACCAAAAAATTACAATTTGAATTAGAAGTTGATGGGACCAAGTTTCCAATGCAAGTAATTTCCTTCCTAGCAGGTGAAACGAAACGTGTTGCCTGGGATGTCTTAGTTGGGAAGAAGATTGATCAAAGAATCTCTAAATTGAATGTGATGGAAGATGGTAAGCTCATTGATGCAATAAAAACCGTTCAGAAAGTAACAAAATCAATTCCTATTCGCGTCTTACAAGGAACATTAAGTCAGATTGATAATGAATACAATCTTTTGTTAGCTGCTCCTAAGGATGCTATCCAAGGGGATTCTAGTGTTGAGATTAATCTTAGTTCAAGTATTATTGGTTCAGCTGATGGGATTAAGAAATATATGAAAGAATATCCTTATTCCTGCATGGAACAAAAAGTTTCCAAGGCAATAGTATCAGAAAATACGGAAGAAAGAAAAAGTATAAATTCAGAAATTGGAAATTACCTTGATTCCGATGGTTTGGTGAAATTTTTTCCTAGTTCAATCTTTGGGGATGAGATACTAACTGCCTACATCCTCTCTATTACAAATGAAGCTGGATGGGTGCTTCCTGCAGAGGCAAGGGATAAAATGATTACCGGTTTAAATCGATTTTTAGATGGAACCTTAGTTCGCCAAAGAGGCTATAATTTTGCAGACCAAACCTATAGGAAGCTTCAAGTAATGGAAGCACTGTCAAGGTATTCAGCCTTAAATGAAGATCGTCTCTCATCCATACTTGTTGATGTAAAAATTTGGCCAACAGCTTCTGTCTTAGATCTGGTCTCCATTCTGAAAAGACTTCCCGCAAATTCTGAAAGAAGCAAGCAATTAAAGGAAGCGGAAAGCAATCTGAGAGCAAGATTGAATCTACAAGGTAGAGAAATGAATCTCGCATCTACACAGTCCTCCTTATGGTGGATGATGGGCTCCGCAGACCAAGATGCTAGTAGATTTATAAGTTATGCCTTAGATACTGTAAGTTATAGTCCTGATCTAGGGAAAATGGCAAGATCCTTTGTTGCACGAATGAAGGAGGGAAAATTCTCCAATACTTTAGCCAATAGTTATGCCTACCTTAGTTTAAAAAAATTTGCAAGTACTCAGGAGAAAGAAAAAGTGGATGGAGTAACCAATACTAAGTTAGTTGAAATGCTAAGAACCACAGAGTGGAAGGATACAGCCAAAGAAGAGCATAACTTAGAATTTAGTCTTGCAAGTAATAAGGAACAAAATCTCCAAATTAAACACAATGGTTCCGGGAAACCTTGGGCTTCTATACAGGTCTCAGCGGCAGTTCCTTTAGAAAAAGATTGGGATAACGGAATCCGAATTCGTAAATCCATCCAAAATATTGAAAAGAAAAATCTTCTTGGGGGGTATTCCGTTGGTGATATTGTCCGAGTAAAAATCCAGTGGGAACTATCTGCACCAAGAACTTGGGTTGTGATTGATGATGCCATCCCTGCTGGTTCTACCATTTTAGGTTCTGGACTAGGACGTGATTCCCAAGCAGCAACTCAGGGTGAGATTCAAACAGACTATTGGCTTAGCTACCAAGAAAGAAGTTTCTCGGGGTTTAAGTCTTATTATGAATATTTACCTGCTGGAAAATACTCTTTGGAATATACATTTCGATTGAATACCCAGGGTAAATTTGTACTTCCACCTACAAGAGCTGAGGCAATGTATTCTCCTGATATATTTGGTGAGACACCAAATGCAATTTGGTCAGTCTTGCCTTGATGAAAAACTGCTCCGTTTCATCTTGGTCATAGGAAGAAATTTTGACCAAGTATGAAATATTTAAATCATTGGAAAGTATATGGAATTGGAGTGGTAGGACTTAGTTTTGCTTTAACTGAATTTATACTTTCCTTAGCCTTTAACACTTCTTTTCACATTATGGGTGTAGATATAGCAGAGTTTATATCTAGCATGCTTAGTCAGTTCTTTTTGTTGATTTTAGTATCCTATGGTAAAATATTATTTACTAATTTAGTTTTTTATTTTGTATTAGGGTCTATTTTATATTTCATTTCTCTGGATCTTAGTTTGTCTCGTAAAACGCAATGGTTCATTTTATTGGTGATAACGTTTCTTTCTTGGATTCATTCTGTAGCAATGTATCCCCAACTGTACGGAGAATTTTTCTATATTCGCTATCCTTCCTTACAATTTATTTTACATTTTATTACCGATTGGATTCCTCCCTTAGTAGTTTCATTTTTTCTTTACTCTCTTGTAGCTTTCGTATTAATGCGTTATATTTTTTTATTTCTTACTCAAAGAGAAAAGAATCATTCCTTTATCATCTGTCTAATCATACTCTTCGGAATCTTGCATTATTATGGATCATTAGTTGGATTATTTCTTTTGGCTATGCTTCTGCCTTGGCTTCATATTCATTGGAAAAAAATTTCTGATTCTAAGATAATTTTAATTTGTTTGGGAATTTTATTTCTAGGCTTTTCACCTTACTTATGGGATAAAACTCAATTTCTTATACATACTCGGTCCTTAGAGGAAAAAACTTCTAAACCAAATATATTCATTTTATCAGCAGATAGTTTACGCTATGATAAATTAGGTTTTCTTTCTGGTAACAAGGAGATAAGTCCCAATATAGACTTTTTTGCCAAGGATAGCATGGTATTTAAAGACCACCATGTTACCATACCGAGAACTTTTCCGAGCTGGGCGGATCTGCTAACCGGAGAATATTCCATGGCACATGGAATTAGAGATATGTTTCCAGCACCTTCTGAGAAGAAAAATATTGGAAACCAAAGGTTTCCGACCTTATCACAAATACTTCGAAGGCATGGCTACTATTCAGCAGTTGTAGGAAGTTTTGCAGCAGATATTTTTCCAAGAGCAAATTGGAGTTTTGATGATGTATACTGTCCTGACTTTAATGCTAAGATCTTAACAGTTCAGAGAGGACTAGATTCTCAAATGTTTTTTCTGCCAATACTTACCGGCTCATTTATGTTTGGTGGAAATTATTTATCTGAGGTAGATGGACTATCTACCTTGGGTGACGGTAGAAGAGTCATGCCAAAGTGGAAGTCAGCTATACTTCGTAATTCTAAGAATGCCTTGTTCCTTGTAGCATTCTCAAGTGTGGTTCATTTTCCTTACACTCCTCCTTATCCTTATTATAAAAAATTTACAAAGCATGATTACTATGGAAAGTATAAATATCTTAAATTTGTAGATCCTTCTTCTGATGAAAAACCAAGTGCAGAAGACATCGAAGAAATTCGAAATATTTTTGACTCTGCAGTTCATGCCTACGATGCAGAATTCGGAGAAATGATTCAATTTCTTAAAGAAAATAATCTTTATGAGGACTCAATCATTATCCTAACGGCAGATCACGGAGAAGCCTTATATGAGGATATACATGGTCAGGGACATGGTGAACATTTACGCGGCGAGAATGTAACCAAGGTACCCTTGCTTATAAAATTTCCTAAAACTTATCAAAATACTTTGAAAGCAAAAAATATTTTGCAAGAAGATGCTAGCTCCTATAAATCCTATTCGGGGCTTACTTCCTCGGTTGATTTATTTCCAACAATATTGGATTATCTTTCCATCCCACTTCCAAGCCAAAAGCCAGGTAAATCTTTACTTGGACTTCTTCAAGCGGATTTAATAGATACAAAACGTACAGCCTATAGCGAAACGGGAATATGGTTCTCGGATAGAGGAAATCATTTCTTCCAGCACCAGAGGATTCCCTATCCAAACATACTTCAATTGCATAAAGTAATCCCGGAAGAAGATTATCAGATTATGATAACGGATTACCAATATAGAGAGACGATAGCTTTTGCCAAACATAGGATGCTCATTAATGAAAGGTATAAATTAATCTATATTCCTACGCGAGAGGGTGTGGTTTATGAACTCTATGACCGATTGAATGATCCTGAAAATCAGAACAATCTCTGGCCCTTAGGTAGTGTAGGACCTGCTTTGAGGAAGGAATTACAAGATTTAATTCTAAAAGAAAGTAAATCTAAGCTCGTTGGAGAATATATTTTACCTACAAGTTTACCTTAATTCTCTCTTGAGTTTTCTTGGATTTTGAGAATAATGGTTGTATGCCTCAGAGATCCGATATCCAATCCGTCCTCATCATAGGTTCAGGTCCTATAGTAATAGGACAAGCCTGCGAATTTGACTATTCTGGAACCCAAGCTACCAAAGCACTGAAAGAAAAAGGAATAAGAGTTATCCTAGTCAATTCCAATCCTGCAACCATCATGACCGATCCAGAGTTTGCAGATGCTACCTACATTGAACCGCTCACAGTTCCTGTTCTAGAAAAAATTATAAAAAAAGAAAAACCAGATGCCATTTTACCAACTGTGGGCGGACAGACTGCACTCAATCTTGCACTCGCCTTACATAAAGAAGGTATATTAGATAAATACAATGTTGAGCTGATTGGTGCTAAAGTTGAGGCAATTCGTAAGGCAGAAGATAGAGAACTTTTCAAAAGAGCAATGGAAAAGGTAGGAGCAAGAGTCTCCCACTCTGTAATGGTTTCAGACATGGAGTCAGCTAGAAAGGCAAAAGCTGAAATTGGATTTCCCATTATCATACGTCCTGCATTTACCTTAGGTGGAAGTGGAGGAGGAACTTGCTATGATGATGATGAGTTTGAAGATAAAGCGCAAAAAGGTCTAGATGCTTCACCCATTAGTCAAATTCTCGTAGAAGAATCTATGATAGGTTGGAAAGAATACGAACTCGAAGTTATGCGAGATCTTGCCGACAATGTAGTGATTATTTGTTCAATTGAGAATTTAGATCCTATGGGGGTTCACACTGGAGATTCTATTACCATTGCTCCACAGCAGACTCTCTCCGACAAAGAATACCAACACATGAGAGACCTTTCTGTTAAGATTATAAGAGAGATAGGTGTAGAAACAGGTGGATCTAATATTCAATTTGCAGTCAATCCTGAGAATGGTGATGTAATTGTAATTGAAATGAACCCTAGGGTTTCTCGTTCTTCCGCGCTGGCTTCCAAGGCTACAGGATTTCCTATTGCGAAGATTGCCGCCTTATTGTCTATAGGTTATACCTTGGATGAGGTGAAAAATGATATTACTCGTGTAACTCCTGCTAGCTTTGAGCCATCCATTGATTATGTTGTAACTAAGATTCCTAGATTTGCATTTGAAAAATTTCCAGGCACAGATGATACCTTAGGTGTTCAAATGAAAGCAGTTGGAGAGGCTATGGCGATTGGTAGAAATTTCCGAGAAAGCTTCCAGAAGGCTATGAGGTCTTTGGAAACAGATCGCTTCGGGATGGGCTCTGATGGATATTTTAAAGAACTGATTGAGATTTCCCAAGTTCCTAAGAATGAACTTAAAAGCTACTTAGAAAAGAAAATCAAAAGACCTACTGCTACGAGAATTTTCTATGTAAAGATAGCCTTGGATAATGGTTTTTCAACAGAAGAAATATTTGATCTCTGTAAGATTGATCCTTGGTTTCTCCACCAATTTAAGCTTCTCAAAGAATCAGAAGATAGATTCCGAAAAGAAGGTTTGTCTATTGCAAAGAAAATGAAACAGCAGGGCTTTTCGAATCGCCAATTGGCATTCCTAAGTATAGAAAAGTCCGTTTATGAGATACTTCATTCAGAGATAAGTTTAGAAAAGAAAAAAGCTCGAATCGAAAGTTCACTTAAAGCAGAAGAAGCTAAGGTAGAAGATTTTTTAAATAAAAATTCAATTGCACCTGTGTACAAAAGAATTGATACTTGTGCAGGAGAATTTGAAGCATTTACACCTTATATGTATTCATCGTACGAAGAAGAAGATGAATCCAATCCATCTTCCAAAGATTCTGTTATCATTCTTGGTGGTGGTCCAAATCGTATAGGTCAAGGTATAGAATTTGATTATTGTTGCTGTCATGCATCCTTTGCAATACAAGATTCTGGATTAGAGTCCATTATGGTGAACTCAAATCCTGAGACAGTATCTACAGATTACGATACATCGGATAGATTGTATTTTGAACCATTAACTCTAGAAGATGTAATGCATATTTACAAAAAGGAGAAACCTAGAGGCGTAATAGTTCAGTTAGGTGGTCAAACTCCTTTAAAACTTGCTCGTGATTTAGAAGCAAGGAATGTCCCCATATTAGGAACCAGTCCAGACTCTATAGACCGTGCCGAAGATAGAAAGAGATTCAATGAAGTTCTTGAAAAGCTAAAACTAAAAGCTCCTGAAAATGGAATGGCTGCTTCTAAACAAGAGGCCATAGACATTGCAAGAAAAATAGGTTACCCCGTACTAGTTCGCCCTAGCTATGTCTTAGGTGGAAGAGCAATGATGATAGTCAATGAAGAAGCCCAATTGGTTAAGTATATGGAAGAAGCTGAGGAAGTATCAGAAGATCGTCCTATATTGGTTGATAGCTTTTTAGAAGATGCTACTGAAGTAGATGTAGATGCACTTTGTGATTCTAAGGAAGTATATATAGCAGGAATTATGGAGCATATTGAAGAAGCGGGGATTCACTCGGGAGACTCAGCATGTTTTCTTCCTCCTCAAAATATTCCAGACTCTATGATAGCCGAAATTGAAGATGCGACCCGAAAGATTGCTCTTGAACTTAAAGTGATTGGACTATTGAATATTCAATTTGCCTATAAAAAAGACGAACTCTATGTAATTGAAGTAAATCCAAGAGCCTCAAGAACCGTACCTTTTGTATCAAAATGTATTGGTAAACCTATTGTGAAATATGCTGTAAGAATTATGTTGGGCGAGACCTTGGAATCTTTAGGACTCCATGGACGTTCCACCTCTCCAATGATAAATGTCAAGGAGGCAGTACTTCCATTCAATAAATTTCCTGGAGTTGATACAATACTTGGACCTGAAATGAGATCTACAGGTGAAGTCATGGGAACAGCACCAACAAAAGGGGAAGCCTTTCTTAAGTCTCAGATTATGGCTGGTGAAACACCGCCTGCACAAGGAACTGTTTTTGTAAGTATCAATGATAAATCAAAACCAGAGCTCTTAGAAAACATTCGATCATTGAGTAAACTTGGCTTTAATTTAATAGCAACTTCAGGAACTCATCAATTTCTTTCGGATAATGGAATTATCTCAAGTAAGATCAATAAATTAAATGATGGTTACTTCCCCAACATCATTGACTATATCCAAGAAAAGAAGATCCATTTGATCATCAATACCCCTCTTTCTAGAACCACTAGGGAAAGCGCATTTACGATTCGACAAGCAGCTATTAAATACAAGGTTCCCTGTTTAACAACAGCCAAGGCTGCTCAGAGTTTAGTAGATGGTATGATGGAGATGAGAGATAAAGGATTTAGCATTCATTCCCTTCAAGAAATTCATAAGATGAATTGAATATCTTCCCACTTTTGAGTAAGTGGGTGTAAAATTTCTCCTGGTTGGAAGCTTTTCTTATAATCCATTTTAGGATGACCTGGAATAAATAGTCCGAGTTGGATATATTTTAATGATTCAATTCGACTAGCCCATTCTATACTTCGAAGTATCATATAGATTCCTAAACCATTCTTCTTATATTCTGGATCGTAAACATTGTAAACAGATGAAAGAGTTTCTGTTCCAATATCAATTATCCCAAAACCGATTAGTTTACTGCCATCATGAATCTCTATTTCCAGTGAGTGTTCTGTGTATTCATACATCTGAGAGTCTAAGGTCTCAAGTAGGCTAGAGTCTGATTCTTCCTTTTGTTTATTCTCATGGCGAGATCTAATGTATTTTATATAGAGATTTTGTTTGAAAGTTGTTTGGTTCGGCGATCCAACTGTGAATTGAATATGCGAGTTAAGCTTTAGATTTCTTCTCTGAGAGGAATTCGGTTGGAATGAGTCTATTGGTATTCTGTAAGGAATACACATTTTACAACTTTTGCATTCAGTCTTATAGAACAAATCTCCAGAACGTCGATACCCCCGCTCTAGAAAATGTTCCACTACAGTTGAATTAAAATTAGCTTCAGCAAAACAATACCTAAGAATAGATTGCCGTTCCGAAAAATACGAGCAATCTATTTCTGTAGAAATCGGTAAAGTCTGAAATACTAAATCAATTCCATCCAAGCTCAAGTATAATTTTGTTAATTCGTTTTCGATTAACACCTAAATCAGAATGACCTAATCTAGAAGCGGAACGATAGTGAAGTTTATTCGATTTTGCATCTATATAAAATTCAACATCATCAACAAATCCCATTATTTTCGAGGTGAATTCGGCATAGATATAATTTTCAGTTTCTTTTATGATTACCGCATTGCCTTGGTTAGATAGAACTGATTTTAAATCCTTCATAGAATCTGGTAAAGATTTCTTTAAATCAATTGCCATTATAAAATGCTGCTCATCCTTAGGATCGCAGAACGAGGATACGCAATTAGGAGATGGCGGGCAAGGTTTCAACTCACCATTTTCACGAATCCCTATATCATCTGGTCGTGTTCCTGAACAATTGAATAAGGAAACTAAAATAAATAAAGAGGAGATAGTAAATACTAAATCTATATTTTTCATAATGGTTTTAATATTTTAAAAATTTCTCTATCTGGCAAGCTGTAAAATTGAAAGCTATGATAAAATTGTAAAATTTTACTTTATTTCACATCTTGTAACTTTAAGAAGTCAGGTTTATCCATCTTGCGCGAGATTCTAGATGCTGCATTCATAAGCCCTACATGAGAATATGCTTGTGGAAAATTGCCCCACTGGCTTCCATTCTTGGGGTCTACATCTTCACTAAAAAGACCTAGGGTGTTGGAATACTTTACCAATTGATCAAATTCCTCTATAGCTTCGGGAATTTTACCAACACAAGCCAACGCCTCCACATACCAAAATGCACATACTAAAAATGCTACTTCTGGGATTCCAAAATCATCTGAATGCTTATACCTATAAAAAAGACCTTCTGGAGTTTTAAGTTCCTTTTCCAATTGTTTCAGATGTGTTTTTGCAATTTCTGAATCTGGTTCTATGTAGCCTAGAGTTATCATCTGCAAGAGACTTGCATCCATATGTTTGGTTCCAATTGCTTGCGTGTATGCTTGCAGATCCTTATCAAAGCAAGCTTCAATTTGATTTTTCGCTCTTGTAATCAAATCTTTTGCTTTTTCTTCCATAGCAGTATCTCCTAAGACTTTAGCGATTTGCAAACCAGCATTAGCACCTGCCCAGTGAAAGAGAAATGTATAACAGTGTTTTTGAGCTAGATTTCTAAACTCCCAAAGACCAGCGTCTGGCTCATCCATAGTTTCTTCTATCATCTTTAAAATATGGTTGATGAGTTTGGGATTTTGGATTCTAGCCTTGCTATGAAATCTTTGGTCAACATAAAGTGGTAGTATAGATAGTATCACCTGACCATATACATCGTTCTGAATATGAGTATAAGCTTGGTTGCCTACACGAACAGGTTGATTGCCAAGATAACCTTCTAAATCGAGGGTTTTTTCTTCTATGGTCTTCTCACCAAGAATTCCATACAGAGGTTGGTATCTTCCTGGTTCCGAAGCTGCTACATTTTCAATGTAATGAGAGTATCTCTCCATTTCTTCAAAATGCCCTAGGCTAGTAAATGCATTCAAAGTATAATAGGAATCTCTCATCCAACAGTATCTATAATCCCAATTTCGTGTGGATAGATGGGATTCAGGTAGACTCATAGTTGCTGCTGCTATGATAGCTCCAGAATCTTGGAATTGATGGATTTTTAAAGCTAGTGCAGAGCGTATAACTTTATCTTGGCGAAAATTTCCTATTGAACAATGCTTTACCCAATCTCTCCAATACTTTCTTGTACTGTAGTAAAAATTTTCAAGAGTCTGCTCAAGCGGTGCATCAAAAGCGGAACCTGAGGTAAGAACTAAATATTTTGTTTCTGAAAGAACGAAAGGGATTCCATTGATGATATGATTCAGAGAAACATTGGTTGAAAGTCTAGTGCTTGGTTCAATTCCACTAAAGTTGATATGGTTGGATCCATTATAAGGATGAGGTGTAATACAGCCATAAGCAGAGACAGGGCGACATGATGCAACAACACGTGGATTTCCACTTAAGACTCGAACCTTTCGAACAAGCATATTTGGATAAAAATGTCTATTGTTCTGTAAGAATCTTGGTGCAAAATCTATCAGTTCAAAAGATCCATCCTCAGCCTCAAAACTAGTCCTAAGAATGTTTGTATTTTCAATATATTCTTGCTTAGAAGTATAATTCGGATCGGCTGGTCGGATAAAGAATTCCCCACCTTTGTTTTTATCTAATAAGCCACCAAATAAAAAACTAGAATCAAATCTGGGCCAACAAAGCCATACTACATTTCCTGTCTTATCTATATGGGCAATATAGCCGCAGTTTCCAATAATTCCCATATCATATGTGTGTTTATCTGTGTTCATGCTACCTCTTTATCCATATTCATATTTTAATATATTCTATTTAGATTAAATATTTTTATATTTATGATTTATATTCTTCTATAAATATCCAGTAAATTTCCTGTTTATTGCTATGAGAGGGCAAGACCTCGCAAAAACTCTCTTACTTCTTCATAATCTTTGACATTGTATTTTGCATTGGAAGGACCAATTCCAACTTTGATAGTGACAGCATGTTCTGGAAGTGCTGCAAAGAGAGATTCATCTGTCCAATCATCCCCTATTGAAAGTATATTGTCCGGATTATAATAATTTACTAAATCTAATCCAGCATAACCTTTGCTAATTCCTGTGTTTTTAATTTCAATCACCTTATTGCCCTGTAAGACAGTAACATCCATATTGGCTGTGTAATGGACCAAGTCATCAGTAAGTTCTTTAACCCTTACTTCGGCAAGTTCAAGATCTGCATTTCTATAATGAAATACTAAAGAAAAATTCTTTTCTTCTATAAAAGAACCTGGTAGTCTATCTACATTTTGTTCTAGTATGGGTTGGATTCTTGGCTTCCAATCATTCGGTGCTTGCTTAAACAGTCTCCATTCTTTACCTCTTTCACGAATCCAAGCACCATGTTCAGCAACGATAGATACATCCAGCCCTTGCATCCAATCAAGTAGGGTATCTTTGTCTCTACCACTTATGATGATAATCTCTGCATTTTTTATTTCAACCAATCTCCGAAGTAGTGTTTTTAATTCCTCAGAAGGAATGGCAAGTTCTGGTTTTTTCTGGAATGGAACAAGTGTTCCATCATAATCTAAAAAGATAAGTTTCTTCTCACCAACTGAAAATTTTCTGTAAATTTCTTTCTTTAGTTCCTTATCAATAAATCGACTGGATAGCTTGTCTTGGTAAGATTTGCGCAGATCTAATGTTTTTAGAAAGTCAGAAGCCCAACGAACCACATCATATCTTTTTGTTCTAAGCTGCATGGTAGAATTCCTTTGGATTTGTTCTGCTTCGTTCATCCCTAAGGCTTCATGAATTGCATCTGCCATCTCTTCTACGTTATTTGGATTTACTATGATAGCTTCTCCAAGTTCCTTGGATGCTCCAGCCATTTCACTTAGAATGAGAACTCCTTTTTTATCAATTTTGGATGCAATAAATTCCTTAGCTACTAGATTCATACCATCTCTATAAGGAGTAACTAAGATAGCATCACTCATTCGATAGAGAGGAACTAGTTCTTCTAGACTTAGCATTCGGTATTGGTAGTGGATAGGTGTCCAATCTAGGGTTGCAAATTTTCCATTGATTCTTCCCACTATTTCATCAATTGCCTTTTTCATTTCTTGGTATTGTTCAACTTGTTCGCGAGAAGGAACAACCACCAAAAGAAGGTTAGCTTGGTTCCTCCATTTTGGAAATTTATCTAGAAATCTTTCAAAAGCTTCTAGCCTTGCATAAACTCCTTTAGAGTAATCTAATCTATCAACTGAAAGAATAAATTTGGAACCTATGAAGGCTTTTTTAGTATCCTCTATAATAGCCGTAGATTGATCCGTGGCAGCGATTTTTGCAAACTTATCATAATTGATTCCCATAGGAAAGGTATCAACCTTCACTAAGCGGTTATCATAGATGATTTCTCCAAAATTATTCTCAAGACCTAGAATTCTCAAGATACAGTGCAGATAGTATTGGGTGTAGTCATGAGTATGAAAGCCTATTAAATCAGAACCAAGTAGCCCAGTTAATAATTTTTTTCTCCACATACCAGGCATAAGGCGAAAAATCTCATAGGTAGGGAAGGGTATATGTAAGAAAAAACCGATTTCTAGTTTGGGGTATTTTGCACGAAGCAAACTTGGAAGTAGAAGTAAATGGTAGTCATGAATCCAAACCATATCCCCTTCTTGGATGATTTCCTCAAGAGTCTCTAGAAAGATTTGGTTAACTTCTTCGTAAGAATCCCAAAATCCAGGGTCATAATTGGCATAGCTTGGAAAATAATGGAAGAGAGGCCAGATGGTCTTATTACAGAAACCTGCGTAAAAACTTTCATTTAAGCTTTCTGGTATTTGAACTGGGTAGGCATTGTATTTCTGAAATGCCTCCTTTTTGACGATGTTTAGGGCATTTTCTGAGAGTTCTTTGCCAGGCCAGCCTACCCAAATGTATTCTAGTGAGTCTTTGACTGTATCCAAATAAGCGGAAATTCCCGTCACCAGTCCACCCACACTTGGGTGGATTTCTACAGATCCTTGGGACTCTTTTACATTGACGGGAAGACGATTCGAAACTAAAATAAGACGCATGTTTCCAAAGTTTCATAAATTTCTCATGGAACCAGGGTTTTTTAAAAAAAAAGAATATGGCAAAAAATCATATTTATTTTAAAAAAAACACTTGATCGAAATAAAATCATATTTATATTAGAACAAACGTTCGAAATAAGAACGGAGAAAAAGAATGCCTAAAATTGTAAATCACGATGAATACAGAGAGGAATTGCTGCATAAGGCCTTTGGGCTTTTTGCAAGGAAGGGTTATTCCAAGGTAACCATCCGTGAAATTGCCAAGGAGTTGGGGGTTTCGACGGGAACTCTCTACCACTATTTTGAGAACAAGGATGTTCTCTTTGAGCAAATGGTGAGACTTCTTGTAAGAGAGGATGTCAAAGAACTTCGGTTGATGGAAGTGCAGACTCGCATACAGTCACCTGAAAAGATTATTGAAGTCCTCTTTCAATTCATTCAATCTAAGGAATTCTACTTTCAAAGTGTGGTTCTCATGGTATGCGATGTTTATCGCTACAATGAAGAGGGTCATAGTCTCAGTGTACTTAAGGATTGCTTGGGAATTTACCGCAATGCAATCAGCCAACACCTAGATCTTGGTAATAAGGATTTGGAAAATATGCTACTCAGCATAGTAATTGGAACTATCTTCCAAAGAATGCTAGATCCAGAAGAAATCAAGTACCGAGAAGTAAGTGATGTTTTAGAAAAACTCTATCCATTTCTTGCTACGGGTCTCTTATTTGAGACCAAGAAAACAGGAATTGTATAGTTAACTATGGAGAAAATATGAAGGCTTTTAAAAAATATACTTATCTAATTTGTTTTATTCTACCTGTATTTGCCTATTTAGGTTATGTGCTAGGTGGATGGTACAACTATCTAACACCATTTTTGGTTTTTGTCGTATTGCCACTTTTGGATTTAGTCATCGGTTTGGATTCTACAAATCCAAAAGAAGAAGAAGTTCCTGCTTTGCAAAATGAGAAATTCTACCGATATATAACCTATTTCTGGGCTTATATGCAAGTTGCCTTCGTAGCTTGGGCTTGTTATGCGGTAGTTGCCAATCCAATGGAAACCTATGCCTTAATTGGTTTTCTAATATCAATAGGTCTCAATACTGGTGGTCTTGGCATTACCGTAGGACATGAATTAGGTCATAAGAATACCAAATACGAGCAATTTCTATCAAAGATGCTTTATATGACAGTATGCTATATGCATTTTTTTATTGAACACAACAAAGGGCATCATGTAAATGTTTCCACTCCTGATGATCCCGCTACCTCAAGATTGAATGAATCCTTCTATACTTTTTACCCAAGAACAGTAATGGGTGGACTCAGTAGCGCTTGGAATATAGAAAAGAAAAGACTAGAAAAACAAAACAAATCGGTTTGGTCCTTCTCTAATGAAATGGTTGTGTATTTTTTTGTTACACTCGCTTATGCTGGTGTGATCTTTGCTGGTGTAAGTTTTCTAACCAGAGAATTGCAGTGGTTGGCGCTAGGGTTTTTCTTTCTGCAAAGCTGGCTTGCTTTCTCCTTATTGGAATTAGTAAACTACATTGAACACTATGGTCTTAGGAGAAAAGAAATCGCTCCAGGAAAATTCGAAAAGGTACAGCCTGTCCATTCATGGAACGCAAATCATTTTGTTTCCAATGCCTTTCTCTTTCACTTGCAAAGACACTCCGACCACCATGCTAACGCTGGAAGAAGATACCAAAGCCTAAGACATTTTGAGGAAAGCCCACAGCTACCTGCTGGTTATGAAGCAATGATACTGCTTGCACTCTTTCCGCCGATTTGGAAAAAAATTATGAATCCAAAGTTAGAAAAATGGCAATCAGAATTTTTTGAAAAAACTACCAAAGAAAAAGTGGCAGCCTAAGCAAAAGCATCCTTCTTTCTCACCTTCCTCTGCTTCGAACAGAAGGAAGGTTTTCTTATTTCCTCACTTAAAATACAATAAAAATATCACTTATCTCTTGAGGTAAATTGAAATTGTTTACACTATATCTAGTGAAAAGTATTCATTCTTATTTAGGTTATGTTAATCCTGATAGATTTGAATCTGAAAATAGTGTCAACTGATTCGGGTCAGAGCAAAATTCAGATTTAAACATTAAGACGAGATAAAAAATACAGTGGATCAATTCGTAATTAAAAGTCAAACTTATGATGCTTCGGTTGAAAAAATGACAGAAGCTTTAAACTCTGGAAAATTAACTGATAGTGAGAAAAATCAATTGGAACAAAATATTGCGTCTACTTTAAAGAAGAAAAGCGAAGTCATGAATGAGTTCAACAAAAATAATCTTACGTCTGAGGTTGCGGACTTTCGAGATCCGAATTTGCAAAATACTTCTCGAAATAATTTAAGCTATTATCTTAAGGCAAGACAAGAGAGGATTGGTCGGGACAAAGTGGAAGACCACATACCATATCAGCATCAAATGTCGATGCGGCAATCAATGGACATTCGATTCATAATTTTCAAGATTAAAGCAAGATAACCATATAGGAGCGATTCATGAAAAACCATTTAAAAACCAAAACTATTATCATACTAACATTGATATTCTTTACTCAACTCGATTGCTACAAGATCACAAGTAGTTTCAAAAGGGTAATCTACTCAGGGCATTTACAAAAACCAGTTGATCCTGAGAGATTGACCCTGGGTTCAGATCGGGACTATCGGGTCTTCCAAAGAACGCCCGTTTGGGATCTTGCCTATGCATTGGCAGTGGGAGATCTTGGAGAAGTAGAAGAGCTTGCAAAGAAACACAATAAGATCATTAATACTCCCGAGCCGAAGTACGGAACTACACTACTTTCCTATGCAATCAGAAACGGCCAGATAAACGCAGTAAAGATCTTGCTATCAAATGGAGCAAATCCGAATGTTTCCGCGAAACCCCCAGAATCACTAAAGAATACCCCTATAGCAAATGATCAACCTGGTAGTATCATGAATCCTGGGTATCCAGACGATTACAATGACTATAAGAATTACACACCTGTTCATGCAGCAGTTGCGACATCTCCCGAGATGCTTAGAATCATCCTTAAAAATGGTGGAGATCCTAACCTTCATTCAGACTTAAAATACTCTCATACAGACGAGTACGATTATTCTTATACAATTACTGGGGGATATTCTCCTCTCATGTATGCAAAGGATATTGATACCTTAAAACTTCTTGTGGAGGGAGGAGGGAATATCCATCTTAAAAACAAATACGGAGGGAGCCTTTTGTTGCAAAAGTATTCAGTTTACGATCGCCTTGATCAAATCCTATATTTGTTAGAGCAAGGAGTTGATTATCAAGGCGTATTAAACTACTATGGTGGATATAATGATAAAAAACCCAAAGAAGATTTGGTTCCTCATTATTTGGTAGACAAACTTCGATTCAAGGTTTTTGGGCTTGAATCGGATTGGTATAGACAAAAAATCCAGATCGTTCAATTCTTAAGTTCCAAAGGTATAGACTATTGGAAAACTCCAATTCCAATGCATGCATTAAATGAAATAGACAGAATATCTAAAACCAACAAATGGTCGGAAAGTAAAAAGCAGGAGTTTATTTCTAAATATTGAAATTGACTATTTCTTATAACCATGGAATCTATTTCAAATAAGAAAGGGTTCATTCCGAGTATTTTTATTTTAATTCTTTGCCTGACTTCAACTTTCTATGTTAGTTGCTCGCGAAGTTGCTCGCCAATGAGAATACAGACGCAACCATTGGGTGAAAATGAACTTGACAACTCACCCAAACTCGGGGTAGCAATCCTTCAAAAGGGGCAAAAGGAAAAACTTCCCTTTTCCTTAACCCTTGAAATGGCAGAGATGATTTCCAATTCTCAAGAGAATTTAATAATATCTGATTGGAAGCCCAACCAATTTATTGAATGGATTCCAACCTATTCAAATGGAAGCTTTGATGAAACTCAAGATTACCTTAGCAAAACTAAGAAAAATATCTTGGAGATTCAAACAAGTTTAACTTATAAATCAGGTCTAGGATCGGAAGTCTTTCACGCACTTACTTTCTCTTTAATTCCGAGAGTTTTCGATTACAAATTACAAATGAAATCTTATTTCTATGATTCAGATGGGGTTCGTCATCAGCTTATGATCCAAGAAAGTTTTTCCATAGTTGATAAGAAAGGAAAGTTTGTTGATCATGATGCTTTCGAGAACAATGCTGAACAACAAATTCAATCTAGACTAGTTGAAATGATTCAGAAATCTTATTCTATGATTCGAGAGAAAAATATTTCGCATACAAATTTTGAACCTATTCAAAGAAGTAAAAGCACAAATCCGTTTCTACTAAGCATAGATTATATTTCTTGTTTCAATAAATACCAATTTGATTACGGACCAGGTGTTCTAGATACAGTCATATTTGATAATAAAGAATACTCTTTCTGTAGGACAGAACTTCATTTTTATAACCGAACAGAGAAAACAATATCTATAGATTCTAAAGATTTTTATCTTATTTCAAATAAGGATCAAACCCAAGCACTTGAAGATATTCCTGTGCAATATGTGGAAAGCAGGGGTAATGGAAATTTTCTTCGAAAGAATACTTCAAGAAATTTTTCTAAAACTGTTATTCTGAAAGGAAGAGATAAACCAAGCGAAGAAAGCATGGAATTATTTTTCATGCTTCCAAACCATTTTGACAGAAGCAATATTAGGCTTCGATGGAAGAGTCCAGATTCTGAAACGCAAAATGTGGAAGGGTGGGTTGGTGAGATTGACCTAAAGTGATTGTATGAGATTCCTAAGAGCAAATTCTTTCTGAATTCCTTAGGAATAGTTTATTAAATTTTCAGATTGAAGTTAAAGGCAGTTTTTAATTGTATCTATTCACTTCAAATTTAAATTGAAATCGTATGTTATTTTTACATGAGAACAAGAAGCAAGCCTCCTTTTTTGGTTACTGTGATGATTGGAATCTTATCCAGGAAGCACATATGAGTAGAAAAGGAATACTTCATATATTATGGAATAGAACTTCTCATTCAAAATCAGTCTACTGTGATGATCAATGGATAGTTCTTCCAGCGAATTCGATAGCAACATTGACCTCTTTTTATCATTTAAAAATGAGTGAATCATCAAAGGGAATTGTAAGCTTTTTCTTCAATCGTGAATTCTATTGTTTGAGAGACCATGACCACGAAATTTCTTGCAATGGAATTTTGTTCTTTGGAGCCCAGTCTATTCCATTGATAATTATCCCCCAAGATAAAAGGAAAATGTTTGAATCCTTGTGGAATGTCTTCATGGATGAATTTAAAATTCAAGATATCGTTCAGAACGAAATGCTGCTTGCTTTATTAAAAAGATTGATAATCCAAATCACTCGAATCGCCAAAGAGTCATTCCATTACAATCAATTGGAGCCAAGTAGAATTGATACCGTACGAAAATTCCATATGCTAGTTGATGAACATTACAAAGCTAAGAAAAAGGTGAGTGATTATTCTCTTCTTATGGGGATAGCTGCCAAAACTTTAACGAATATTATGTTAGTAGCAAAGCAAGAATCTCCTTTGCAAGTCATTCACAATCGAATCATATTGGAAATTAAACGATTGTTGCTATATTCCAATAAAGCACTAAATGAAATTTCGACAGAATTGCAGTTTGAAGATATAGGTCAAATGGCAAAGCTATTTAAAAAGAAAACTGGTTTCTCTCCAATAGAATTTCGACGTAGCATTCTAAAAATGCAGGAGCAATTGCCTAAAGGAAATCCTGCCATAAAAAAAGGTAAATCTGACATTTACAGACTCAACTAATTCCTATAAGATATTATGCTATAGGAGTTTTTATGAAAACAATTACCGTTCCAAGCAGAGAAGAAGTCAGCACAGTCAACCAAGGTATTTTTGATAGTTTAAAAGCAGGGCTAGGCTTTGTTCCAAATTTATATGCAACTATAGGCAAATCAGAATTTGCACTTCAGTCCTACCTAAATTTGCAGAATTCAAAATCATCTTTGAATGGCAAAGAAAGAGAGGCAATTAATCTTGTAGTAAGCCAGTTTAACCAGTGCAAATACTGTCTGAGTGCTCATACAGCTATAGGAAAGATGAAGGGTTTCTCAGACCAAGAGATCATTGAAATTAGAAAAGGGAATGATAATTTTAACCCCAAGTTAAAGTCTCTTACTCGATTGATTAAGGCTGTTATGGAAAGCAAAGGCAAGCCAGATTCATCGGTAGTAGAAAATTTCTTTAATTCTGGTTATACGGAAGAAAATTTAATTGATGCCATCGTTATTGTTGGGGATAAAATCATTTCGAATTATATCCATGGAATTACCCAGATTCCTATAGATTTTCCTTTGGCACCTGAAATTTAAAAGCTGAATCTAAACTAGGTAAATGACCTAGTCTTCCAAAGATTAGAGTTCTCGGTGGAGCTGGATGAATTCAAGCAGAACTCTAATTTTTGTATATGATAGAAGAGTCCAGATTTTGAGTTATATATTGTAGAAGCTTGAATTGGTGGAATCGAAGTAAAGGAATTCTAGGAAGAAAAGGTTTAAGTGAGAGAAGTCTTTGCCTTATGTCAACTCTTTGCTAGGTGAATGTAACTAACTATGAAGATGTGAAATAGGCATTTATTCTTCTTGTTTCTCTTTTAGTTTTTATCATCTATTCAAGAAATAAAAATCTGGCTAATAAGGATTGTTACCAGGATTTATCCTGGACTAATTTGGGACTTAGTGTCCCTTAAAAATGTATTCCCAGCGCCCCAGACATAGCACCAGGATTAATCAAGAAATGAGATATTCTTAAGAAATTTTTTTTTAAAAAGGTGCTAGGGAGCAGGAATTGGCGCCCGTATTCTTCATAACAGCATCCAAAGTATTTGACAGGATGCAGTATTTTCGGGAGGCTATTCTCAAATGACTGAATCCCGAAAAACACAAGAAACGGATATTCGTTTAAGCTTAAATCCAAGAGGAAAGGGCACATACAGCTTTGATACTGAGATACCTTTCTTTGAACATATGCTTTCTCATATTGCAAAACATGGAATGATAGATTTGGATGTTTGGCTTAGAGGCGACATAGGAATAGATTGCCACCACAGCGTGGAAGATACAGCAATCCTTATGGGAACAACCTTACACAAGTTATTGGGCGACAAATCAGGAATTCGTAGGTATGGACATTTTACTATTACCATGGATGAAGTTTTAACTACTGTTGCTGTGGACTTAGGTGGAAGATTTTTCTTCAAATATACAGGTCCTGAACTCACTGGTAAATTCGGAATCTATGATGCAGAACTTAGTTTAGAATTTATGCAAAAATTTGCACTCAATGCTAAGATGAACCTTCATATAGTAGTTCACTATGGAGAGAATAGGCACCACATTCATGAATCTATTTTTAAGGGACTCGGAAAGGCATTACGTATGGCACTCTCTCTAGATCCTGATGCAGAAGGTGCTATTCCTTCAACCAAGGGTGTACTTGAGTGATTGCTGTATTGGATTTTGGAATGGGAAATATCCATTCATGTCTTAAGGCACTTTCTCTTTATTCTAAGGACGTTGTGTACACCAAAGACTTAGAAATTATAGCCAAAGCTGATAAATTGGTCCTTCCAGGGGATGGTGCTTTTAAGAAGGCTATGTTGAATCTACAAGAATTACATCTTCTACCTGCCATACACAACCATGTATCTAGGAATAAGCCCCTACTTGGGATTTGTATTGGCTATCAGATTTTATTTCAGGATTCAGATGAACACCAAGAAAAACCAGGCGAGGTTGTTAAAGGACTTTCTCTAGTCGACGGTCATATTCGTAAATTTCGGGATAAGAAAAATACTAAGGTTCCACATATGGGTTGGAACCGTCTAAAAAGTATCGCAAGCAAGAGAACTCAACTTCTGAAAGGCATAGAAGATGGATCTTTCATGTATTTCATTCACTCGTATCGCCCAATCGGTGTTAAACGAGAAGAAGTTTCAGCTTCTTGCAATTATTATGGAGAATCTTTTCCTGCGGTGATAGAAAAGGATTCTATTTATGGAACTCAATTCCACCCTGAGAAATCAGATAAGTTTGGATTGAAGATCCTTGAGAACTTCATAAGGATTTAAATATTGTTAGTTATTCCAGCTATAGATTTATTAGACAATAAGGCCGTTCGTTTGTACCAAGGGGATTATTCTAAGAGTAAAATTTATTCTGAGTCTCCCTGGGATTTGGTAGCAGAATTCATAGATGCTGGGGCTGAATTGATTCATTTGGTGGATCTAAATGGAGCCAAATTAGGCAAACCCAGCAACGAAACTGCCATTCGTAATATAGTTCAGAAGAATAAAGTAAAGTTAGAGTTAGGTGGTGGAATTAGATCTTTGGACACTCTTCGCTTCTATAACGATTTAGGTATTCATAGATTTATACTTGGAACTGCCGCTGTCAAAAATCCTGAGTTAACTGATTTGGCTTTGAAAGAGTTTGGGGAAGATAGAATTGTTCTCGGAGTGGATGCCAAAGATGGTTATGTTAAGACCCAAGGCTGGGAGACTGATTCAGGACTTCACTATGAAGATTTCATGAAACAAATTTTTAACCAAGGTGTAAGGCATGTTGTTTTTACAGATATATCCTTGGATGGAACACTTGCTGGACCAAATTTTGACTCCTATTCATGGATATTAAAGAATTTTCCTTTTCATTTGATCGCATCAGGTGGAGTTTCTTCCTTAGAGGATTTGGAAAGACTTGCCAAATTAGAAAATCCACCTATCTTCGGAGCTATAGTGGGGAAGGCCTATTATGAAGGTAAGGTTGATTTGAAAGAAGCTATTCGTTTTTGTAATAAGAGTGTAGGATAAAAATATGGATTTAAAAAATAGTAACAAATTAGTATTAGGCGGACTTGGTGCTGCTGTCATTGGAGTTTTTCTTTCCTTTCTTCTTGTATTGGAATACTTCGGATCAGCTGGAGCTCTGGGCCAAGGACTTTGTTCCGTTGTAGGTTCGGGTGATTCCTGCCACCAAGTAGCAAGTTCATCTTACTCAGCCATACGGAATCTTCCTTTCTTAGGAGATATACCCATAGCCTTGTTCGGTCTAGGTTTTTATGGTTCTATGGCTTTTGGATACTTTCGACTCAACCAAGCTAAGGACGAGCTTGAAGCCAAGTCAACGGTAGATCTTTTATTTATCTTTGCCTGCCTTGCTCTTGCAATCGATTTAGTCTTATTTATTATATCTGTTGGTGTCATTGGTACAATTTGTAGTATGTGTGTGATGACATATTTTGTGAGCATAGCACTGCTTGGAATTGCTTATCTTCTCAAGAAAAAAATGGATGTAGTCGAAAAGGTCGACCTAGTTACAAATTTAAAAAAGAATATTCTAAACTACGCAATTGCCTTTCTTGCTTTCTTCTCACTTGGACAGGCAATCGGAAAGTCATCTTCTAACCAGATAAATCTTGGCTCAGAAAATGGATCAGGCTCCTTTCAGGCAAAGATTACCGCTTTCGAAGCAAAACCTAATTTGAATCTAGATCTTAAGGGTTCTGCCATAGCCGGGAATCCTGATGCTCCTATAGTCATTGTCAAATATGCAGATTTCAATTGTGGACATTGTATGCATACCTCTCATGTTCTAAATGATATGATCCGTGAATTTGATGGTCTGGTGAAAATTGTTTATATGAACTTCCCTCTAGATGGGAATTGCAATCGATTGGTTCAAGGCCAGAGACCAGGAGCTTCTTCCTGTATTGCAACAACTGCAGCTCTTTGTGCAGATAGACAAGGGAAATTCAAAACCATATACGACGGCTTATACAAAGATACTGAAAATGGTGTTATGCATTCGCCTAGCACAGTATTGAACCTTGCTTCCAAATCAAGTCTAAATATGAATGAATTTAAAGCTTGCATGGGATCAGGTGTAACAACTGCTCAATTAAATAAAGAAATAGACCAAGCGGAAAAATTGAATATCCAATCCACTCCGTCTCTTTTCATTAATAACAAGGCATTGGATCCAGGTAGTCCAGATGAAGATTATTTGAGAGCCTTACTCAAATATCTAGTTAATAAAGCTTAATAAGTTTTAAAGAAAATGCTTAGCAATTGGTAGGATTGACTCGCTTTCAATCCTTTTCCTAGGAATTCACCTTTGTACCAAATCTCAAAGTGCAGGTGGATTCCTTCTTCGCTTCCTTCCGCTTCCCCTTTCAAACCCGAATTTCCAACTCTACCTAAAATCTGACCTTGTTTCACTGTAGCTCCAACTTTTATTTTGGAATCTATAGATGAGAGGTGGTTGTAGGATGTGATCACATCATTTCCATGATCTATCCAAATTTGTCTTCCTCCAAAATCTCTATCAACATAGGTAAGCATTTTTGTGTTGGTAAGTTCCTTTTGTTTTTCAAATTCTTCAAGGTTCATAGGCAAATAGTTCCAATCCGCTCGAATGATTTTCCCTTTTGCTGTTGCTAATACTTCAGTTTCTTGGGTAAGAGGAATGAATTCTGAGCTTGGACTCTGCCTTGTATAAAGGATGTCTACTCCTTTGTGATAGCCATTTCGATACGATCTTGGAGCACCTGGAAGGGCATGGCTTTCGGATGGAAGATGACCATTAAGAATTGGAAAACTATGACCTGTTAGTTCTTCAGGAATTCCATTGAGAAGAGAATTCTCAAGAAAAATTTTAAAATCGGATACTGTCAAATGGATGTTCGTAGACTTGGGAAAGAGAACCCTTACCATAGATGCATCCATTCCAGGCAAGGAATGGGAATTGTCTTTATTTACTTTATTATTTGTGAAAATTGTTTTCCAAGTTCCCCAGACATTAACCTGAATTTCATAATTTTTAATATCTTTATAGCTCCAAGCTGGAAAACTAAGGTCGACTCGATTCATCAGCCGCTTTTCTTTGAAGTCTACTAATATCCAAGGTGGAAGCTTGGTTTTTTCTGACATCCATAGTGTGGATGGATTTGAATCAAAAAGATGAAAAGCACCAAACATGCCTGACATAGAAGAGGACACTTCATACTGAAAGGGAGTTCTAGTATAATTCCCAAAATCTATGCTACCTTTTCGTTCATCAACTTCTCTTGCATTGAAAATTAAAGATTTTTCATCAGTCGATGGTAAATTTCTTTCTGCTTGCGAATTGGAACCGTTTAGAAAAAGAAAACAAAGAAGGATATTAAGTAGAACAAAATACCTAGAGTCAAGTTTAGTGGATCTAGCTTTCACTTCTTCGTATCGCAGAGTATTGATTTGATGATTTAAGTTGCTTATTGAGATCCAAATGAATGTATTCCCAGGCTTCTAAAACATCCTTATCCTCTGCAGCAAGATTGGGTCTCATAGATAGTATTTCCCCCTGGGGAGATCGATACAAGGATCTTCTTCCGAATAAATGAGATGCTTCCTCTTTGGGATGTAAGATTTTTCTTCGAGTTCCTTTCATGAGAAAAGCATCCTTGATGGTTTGGGCGAGTTTTTTTAATTCTTCGGGATCAGCTGAAATTGTGTGATCTGGTCCATCCAATGTTTTATCTAGCGTAAAATGTTTTTCGATTACAGAAGCATCCATTGATACAGCGATACCTGCTGCAAGATCACCCTTACTATGGTCTGAAAATCCCAGAGGACCTTCTGTAAAATCTTTGTAGAGATTGATGGTGTTTAAATTAAGAGTTTCGGTTGGTGCTGGATACAGTGAGACACAATGCATTAGACAAAGGCTTTTTACATCCCTATCTTTAAGAAATTCAAGTGCTCGTATAACTTCGGATAGAATTGAAGCACCTGTAGAAAGGAAAATAGGGATTTTGGTAGCTGCAACCTTGTTCAATAATTCGGAATTCACTAAATCACCCGAGGCAATTTTGAGAATTGGTACATTTAAACTTACAAGAAGATCTACTGAGATAGAATCTAAGGGAGTTGAAAAAAATACCAATCCATTGTCTTTGGATGTTTGTTGGAACTCTTTATGCATCTTTTCGTTCAATTCGTACTTTTTGAAAATGTCATATAGAAATTTTGCTTTGGTTTCATCTGGGCTTATGAAATGGTCCGTACGGTAGGTTTGGAATTTGACCGCTTGGGCACCTGATTTTGCTGCTGCCTCTATTGTGCGCTTTCCTATATCCAAATCATTGTTATGATTTAAGCCAATCTCTGCCACTAGAAAGGGTGGATCTTCTTTAGATATAATAAGATCTTCGTGAATTTCTATGAGTTCTTGGAACATGCAAATTTTCCCATCCGAATAAATTATACAAGTAAATACTAAGCTCTTCTTGCATACTTAAAGTATCGGCTAGTATCCCAAAAACCCACCGACTTGGTAAACGAAAAAGGATGAAAGATAAGCAAGTAAAGTCATGTACGTAAATTGGAAAAAAGGCCAAAAATAAGAATTGGTCTCTCTTTTTACAACTGCTAAGGTCGACATACACTGGGAAGCATAGGCAAAAAAGACTAAAATGCTGAATCCTGTAAGAGGTGTCCAGAGTTTAGAACCATCTTCCCTGGTATCGTTTCGCATTGCTTCTCTAAGGCTCGGATTTTCTTCATCAGCTTCATCTACCCCGTAGAGAATCGCTAGAGTTGAAACCATGACTTCTCTTGCTGCAAAAGAGGTGAGAAGAGAAATTCCTATCTTCCAATCAAATCCCAAGGGTTGTATGATGGGTTCAATTTTCTTACCAAAAGAAGCAGCATAGGACTGTGTTATCTTAGTATCTATTCCTCCTTCTTGGTCTATCTGAATGGGATAATAAGATAAGAACCAAAGAATTACTGAAATATAAAGAATAATCTGTCCCGCATTCTTAAGAAAGGTATTAATTTTAGAAAGAACATTCTGCATGATACTTAACAGGGATGGGATCTTATAATTGGGAAGTTCCATGAGAAAGTAGGAAGAGGAAGATCTAAAAATTGTTTTCTTAAATAATAAACCAAACACTAGAGAAGTGAGTAGACCAAGTAAGAATAAAAAAAATAACATAAAGCCTTGTAGGTTGAAGATTCCAAAAACAGTTTCTGAAACAAATATAGTTCCAATAATGAGGATGTAAACAGGATACCTAGCCGAACACATTACCAAGGGAGAGATAAGAATTGTAGTTATGCGATCGCTTTTGTTTTCTATGGTTCTTGCTCCCATAATAGCTGGAACGGCACAGGCAGCAGAGGAAAGTAGGGGGATGAAACTTTTGCCAGAGAGACCGAACTTACCCATAACTCTGTCCATCACAAAAGATACTCTCGCCATATATCCAGATTCTTCCATGATTCCAATAAAGAAGAAAAGCAGTCCAATTTGTGGAATGAAAACCAATACAGCTCCAACTCCACCTAAGACACCGTCTACGAGAAGGGCTGCTAGAGGCCCTTGAGGAAGTTGGTCAGAAACAAAGGTTTGGATTTGGGAAATTATCCAATCGATACCATCCATGGGAATTTCCGCCCAGGAAAATAAAAATTGGAAAACAAGGCCCATAATCACAAAGAAAGCTAAGATGCCATATATGGGATGAAGCAAGATTTTATCAGCCTTAGAAATGACTGCTTGATTTTTTCCTGATACAGATAGACATGCAGAGAGAATTTTCTTGATTGCTATTGATTTTGCAATCAATTGACTTTGGATTGAAAAATTTCCCTTACTTGCTGATGCAAGGATGAATTTCTTAGTCTGCTCGGGAAAAAGATTGGAAAAGCGTATCTCTAAATCATTTTGAGATTCTTTAATCGTTTCATTGATTGCAAATTGCAATTCTAAACTTTCACTTGCTTCCAAGGATTTCGTGATTTTCTTGAGGATAGTTTCTTCTTTGGCTTCCCATTTCCAAACATGTTTCCCTTGTTGGAAATTTTCAGCTTTGAACAAATCTTCTCGTATAGAATCTAGATCTGAAAATGATTTAGCGTTGATTAAGTAAAATTTTACTCCAAATGCTTTCTGTAATGCATTGGTATCTATAGAAATATTTCGTCTTTCCAGGAGATCCTTCATTGTAAGGACAACCTGTACTTTTGCACCTGAGTCAATGATAGAAATGAGGAGTTGTAAACTTCTCTCTAATTGTAAGGAATCCAAGATATAGATAATTCTGTCTTCTTTGTGACGAGATAAGATTTGTTTGCTTGCTATCTTTTTGTCTTCACTGTTTCCATCTAGACTAAAGATTCCAGGAAGATCCCAGATTTCTCTTTCTGTCTCTGCGGTGCTTATCAATCCAGTCTTTTTCTCAACTGTGACACCTTGGAAATTACCTGTCTTTTGTTTAAGGCCCGTTAATCGATTGAAAAGGGTGGATTTACCACAATTGGGATTACCAACTAGTAAATACTTAAACTTATACTCATTCTCAGTTTTTTTGGACATAAATTTTTTCTGCTAAGGAATAGGGTAGAGCTACGGTGGACTGCTCAGCAAGCATAGCTACTAGTTTGTTCTGTGATTTAAAATCAGCTAAGATTTGGACATTGGTTCCAGGCAGAAAGCCTTGTTCGAGACAGTCACGATACAATTCGGGTTCTAGCTCAACTACATCAATTCGTGTGATAAGATAAGAATTCTTCTGTATGGTACATGAGAGTAAGTTCATTTCAGAGTTTTCCTTCATGAAATAAATTTCTTCTGGTCACGGATGATATCAATTTCGGGTGCAAGAATCTTCACATAACGATCAAAGTAGAGAATTTGTTTGAATAAAAGCCCGAATTCTCTTGGTATCTTGAGTCCATTATTTTCTGTGATAGCTTTGATATCGAACATAATGGAATTCAATTTGGATTCATCTAGGCTAGAAGGATTTCCTGTTTGAATAGAATTTAAAATTCCTGTCATATCACGAAATACAGTATCTAAGTCTTTGATAAATTTCTTCCTATCTATATTAGGGTTGGTTGAGTCCATAGCTATCAGACCATCAGCAACTAACTCTGCCTCAGAGAAACTAAGACCTTGCATAAAGATCATTAAGCCTTCCCAAACCTTAGGTGAGATCCTTCCCACAATTCCAAAATCAATAAAACCAATCTTTTCATCTTTTAGAATTAATAAATTGCCTGCGTGAACATCTGCATGAAAAAAGCCAGAATTCGAAAGAGAGGAAAACCAAACTTCCAAGGCAGTTTCTAGAATTTTTTTGGGTTTATTGGTATATTGCAGCAATGCCTTTTCATCTGTGATCGCTGCCCCGTAAAATCTTTCCATAGTTAAAACCTTGCGTGTGCTATACGAATGGTAAACTCTAGGAACCTTAGCCCTTGTTTCATTTACTCCCAGTAGATAGCTTTCAAATTCTTCAATATTTCTAGCTTCTCGTATGAAATCGGTTTCTTCCAGGATGGACTTTCGAAACTCTTCAACCATTCCAGTAAGACCAGAGGATTTAAATTCGGGAGCGATTTTTTCTAAAATCCAAGTTAGGACTGCAATAAGATTCATATCAGTCTCAAGTATATCTTGTATATCTGGACGTTGGATTTTCACAACTACATCCAGACCTTCCTTGGTGATTGCCGCATGAACCTGGGCTATGGATGCAGAGGCAAGAGGTTTTTCTGCAAAAGTATGAAATACCTCTTTTACATCTCCACCTAATTCTGATTTTATGATTTTTTGAATATCTTTGTAGGGAACAGGCCGCACGTCATCAAGGCATTTCTGCATTTCATCCACAAGTTCAGGTGGAAAAAGAGAAGGAGCTGAAGCAATAAATTGACCTAACTTAATGTAGGTGGCGCCAAGGCTTTCGAAGGCTTCTCTTAGTTTCAGTGCAATGGATTTCATGGGAGGATTTCCAGTAAGAATTTCCCATCCTAATCCTCCTATTTTTGTGGAAAATATCGCCCCTGATTGAAGGATTCTAAGTCCTCCGCTGAAAAGATTCTGCATAATACCCTTATCCTTCTTTGTAGAAATTGGGAAAACCTTTTTATTTTGGTTTACTTGCGACCCCTTCGTTTAAAATGAAGCTTAAACTCCATGTCTAAAGAAAGTGTTCTCTACCAAGAGCTAGAAAAGCTCGACATGGCTGAACTGAAAAAAACAGCCCAACTCTGGAATCTTCCAAAATTTCCAGCAAGCAAAGACAAGAAAACTGCAATCCAATATCTTTTTGAATCCTTTCAGGATGAATTTTATTTGAAATGGGTCTTGGAAAAATTTTCCACCGTTCAAGTAACAATCATTTCTAATATTCTAAAAAATAAGAATGTAATGACTCTAGGGGAAATTTCCCGAAAAGTAAACATTCCTCCTATTAACGTAGAGATGGAATTGAATGTTCTTCGAAAATACTGTTTGGTCTACCAAAGAAAGAACAGAGAAAGATTAACTAACAATTTAGATAAATACCATTTCTATGAAGAAATCGCTTCCTTAGTAAAAGTTGAGCAGAATCTCAAATCTGAAAAGTTTAAAGTTTCTATAGACAAAGAAGTTGGTAAAACTGAGTCCTTAATTTCCAAGGAATGGTTGGAGGCACAGGGTCAGAAAAAGGCTGATGCTAGTTTTGTGAAACAAGCACTTAGCCAAGAAGGAATCCAAAAAACCTTAGATTCCTTGGACGATTTTCATAGAGATGTTCTGCATAAGATCTACATCCATGGTGGTGTAATCGAAATGGACATTATTCGAAATTATATCATCTCAAACCGAGGTAAATTTGAAGCAGTCATCCCACATCTTACTAATTTATTCTTAATACGAGACACCTATTTCGTAGAAGATAAATTCATAAGAGTTGCTGTAATTCCCAAAGAAATTCTTGAACACATTCAGACCAATCCTTTGCTTCCACCTATCAAGAAGGGGACCAAGCAAAGAACAGAAAAGAAGACTTCCAACCAATTGGATTTCTATCTCAATGTGAAGAAATTAATTTCTTATATCTCAAGAAAAGGATTAAACTTAGCAAAATCTGGTAAGATTAAACAGGCTGATCATAAAAGAACTGAAACAGATTTGTTGAATCCGGACATTGATATTTTCCCTGAGAAAAGCCAAGTCTACCAAATTGAATTGATACTGCCCATCCTAAAACTCATGAACTATGTAGACATCAAGGGTGAGAATGTGATTCTTACCGGCGATATAGATGAGTTCCAGACCAGGGATATTTTTGAAGTAATGAGGCAAACAATTCATGAGGTGAATGAGGCGCGAACAAGACGCTTGAATCCGCCTGAAGTTTTCATGGCAACAGAAGTTCCTTTTTATGATAAACCTATACTTGACAAATGTGTTAAGATTATCATGAATTACGGTGTAATCAATGTTCATGTTATTTTCTCAAATATCATAAGAGAACATCTCATTTTTGCTCCTGGATTTCGTACCAAAACATTCGAAGAAGATTTAGCCGATTTACGAAAAGAAATCCAATCAGCTATTTTCTACCTTCATTTATTTGGTTTGATTGAGGTAGAATACCCGAATCGCCACCTAACTCTTTCTGATTTAGGAAGGCATTACTTCAACCAAGATGATCTTCCTTCAGCTACCGAAAAAGGTGGAATCACTATCAATCCTGATATGTCCATCATTGCATTCCCAGATCGGGTCTCCCTAGTTGGGATCAATCTTTTGAAAGCCTTCTCTGAACTTAAAGATTATGATAGGGTCTATACTTTCATTCTTACAAAAGATTCTTTTCAATCGGGAATTCTATTAGGCTATAATCCTAAACATTTTATTCAATTCTTGAAAGAAAGCAATCGTGGTGAACTCGCACAGAATCTCTTATTCTTGTTAGAAGATTGGGGATCAAATCTTCCTATCGTAACCATAACTGAAGATTCTGTTCTCGTTCGAACTAAGGATGCCAATACCATGGAACTACTCATGGGTCAGATTAAGGGTAAGAAGTTTGTTGTTGAAGAGATTTCCACGACAGGGATTATCATTGATAAGAATAAGGTTATGGAAGTTATTGCTATTGCTGAAAGATTGAATCTTATTATTCGATTGAACCGCTAAGTAAGATACTTTCCAAGAGTGAAAAGTTCAACTGACCCCAGAAAGTAAAAAACCCGGCCTAGGCTGGGTTTCTTTGTTTCGAAAATGAAAACTAAGCTTTCCTTCTAAGGTTTTAGAATAAAAATTCTTAAACCTTAGTGAACTACTTGTCTATGTCTGTGATTTTTATTTTTGTTTTAAAATTCCACTTACGGAATTGAGCAATAGCATCGATTCTTTCGTCACTTACAAAAAAAAGTCTGTCTCCATATTTCACTAAACCGCCCTTATAATGAGCGTATTTCGTCTTGTGGTCAACTAGACCAACTTCTATCACTTTATTCCAATCGTCTGCTGTCTTGAGAGTTGGAACCTTTCTAAGATGAAGTTCCTTAATGGAGTTTCCTTGGACAGCGTCACGTAATACTTTTTCCCATTCCATATGAAACCATTCCTGAGTAAAACTCAGTAAAGGAAAGGAATTTTTTTAACTTCGTAAAATATCAAAGGAAAAAGCCTAGAGCCTTTTGCGAAAGCGAACATAGAATTCTTCAAAATTTTTTGATTTCCAATATTCCATAGCTTCTTCGTTCTCCTTTATAGCTCTGAGTTCCATGGATTGGATTCCTTGTTCTCTGGTCCATTGCTCTGCAGATTCCAAGAGAGAAGTCATGTAGCCTTTTTTCTTTTTTCCTCGTTTGGTGACAGCAATGTCTATGTAGACAGTTCGTTCTTCCTGAAGAAAGGGCTTTTCTTCTATTCTTGCTATCAATAAGGAAACCAATTCTCCCGATTCATCTCTATAGCCTTGGAATAGAACTCTATTGGTACAAGCGAGTTTTAAATAAATGTCAACAAATTTTACAGCAGCTCTTGGACGAATTTTGAACAATCCGTCCAGATCCAGAGAGTTGATTTTCTTAAAGAACTGGTTAACTAATTCTATAGATTCTTCTCTGTCCTCGAATCCAAGACTTATGACTGGCAAGTTTAGAGTTTCTCTATAAAATAAGCTTTCAGTGAAGTAACAGGAATTCGCTCTTGGTTCATGGTATCCCTTTCTCGAATCGTGACTGTATTATCTTCCAAGGAATTATAATCTATAGTCACACAAAAAGGTGTTCCAATTTCATCTTGTCGTCTGTACCTCTTTCCAATAGCACCACCCTCATCATAATCGCAGTACCAATGTTCTGAAAGTTCCTCATAGATTTGCTTGGCTTTTTCTGCGAGACCATCTTTCTTCATAAGAGGAAAGATCCCAATTTTAACTGGTGCAACCTGAGGGTGGAGATGGAGAACAGTTCTTACATCACCATCCTCTAAGGTTTCTTCTTCATAGGCATCCGCAAGAACAGCTAGGAATAGACGATTCAAGCCAAGAGCAGGTTCTATAACAAAGGGTAAGAATTTTTTCTTATTTTCTTGGTCTATGTATTTTAAATCTTCTCCTGAGAACTTCTCATGTTGGCTTAAATCAAAATCAGTTCTTGAGGCAACACCCCAAAGTTCCCCCCAACCGAAGGGATATTTGAACTCAATGTCAGAAGTTTTATCACTGTAATGGGAGAGTTCTTCTGCCTCATGTTCACGCACTCGAAGTGATTCTCTTCGAATTCCAACTGTTTTAATGAGCCAGTCCATACAAAAAGTAACCCAATGTGTAAACCACTCAGCCTGAGTTCCTGGCTCGCAAAAGTATTCCATCTCCATTTGTTCGAATTCTCTGGTCCGAAAGATAAACTGCCTTGCCATGATTTCGTTTCGAAAGGATTTTCCTATCTGGGCTATTCCAAACGGAATCTTCCTTCGACTAATCTGTGATACATTTTTGAAATTAATAAAAATGCCTTGGGCAGTTTCTGGTCTTAGGTAGATCTCTGTTGCATCTTGTTCGGAAGCTCCATGCGAGGTTTTAAACATTAAGTTGAATTGTCTTGCTGGGGTGAAGGTCTTTTCGGAACCACAATTGGGGCATTTGTAGTTCTCATCAAGTATGACTTGGGTCATTTCTTCCAGGGACTTTCCTGTTGAGAAACCTTCTCCCTTTTTATCATCTAAGAATTTATCAACTCGGTAGCGAGTCTTACAATTTTTGCAATCCATCAAAGGATCATTGAAGTTAGAAACATGGCCAGAGGCCTCCCAGACTTTTGGGTGCAGCAAAATGGAAGAATCCAAGCCCATGACATCATCTCTTTTGTGGACAAAATGCTTCCACCAAAGTTTCTTTAGATTCAATAGAATCTCTATTCCTTGGGGACCATAGTCAAAGGTATTGGAAAGTCCACCATAGATTTCTGAACCAGAAAATACGAAACCACGACGTTTTGCTAAGGATACAATTTGCTTTAAGGAAGAGTCTTCCTTGGAATTTTCTTTTGCCATACGTCAACCATGGTTTGAAGAAAGTATTAAAAGGAAAAGAATTTTCTTGGAATAGGATAAAACTCTTTAATGATGGTATTATGACTCAAGGAATCAGTCTTCTTTTATGGATGAGTCCATTTATTAATCTAGGAATATTCTTTCCCCTGGGAGTCTGGATACTTTATTTCAAGAACTCAGTCCTTAGAACCCAAAGTTTTATTTTAATTCTAACTCAATCTTTTGTTTTCCTTGTTTTCACTTTTTTGGAACTTAGCTCCTTACTTGATTTTAGTTGGGAGAGCTCTGTTTATGCCTTCATTCAAATGAATGCTTTTGTTTGGCTTGGTGCTGTCTACAGCCTTGGATTTTTCTTTTTACTTGGAAATCTGATATGGAACCGAGTGGTGAAGCGCAGGCAGACCTTGATCCAGAACAAGGTTGGTAAGAAAAGAAACAGAATGAACTCTTTAGGATTTGTAATTCTTGCTACCTTTCTTGCTATCTGCTTCTCTCTTTTTAAATTGTATCTGCAAGAATCCAAGGCTCAGAATCCTTTGCTTTTTTTTCACTGGGCTTTGGAAAAAAGTTTTGTCCTAGATTATTTCCTTTCCTTAGCTTTGTTTCATTCTTGGTTTTCTAGAGCTCAGGCTTTTGCAACAACAAGAAGTTTGTATAAGGCATTCGTTTGGTCGGGATTTCGCAGAAGATATTTCTTATCTCAGTTGAGCGAGAACTTAAGACCCAGTGGAAATCTATTGCATAAAATTTCAGGATCAGCCTTCGCAAGAAATTGGACCATTCCAGGTTGGGGTCATATTTACTTTGGTGATTTCTGGAAAGGTTTTCCAATCTTGTTCTTATTTTTGCTAGCCGTATTTCTTCTCCTAACAGCTATCTTCTCTTTCATAAGCCCACTTCTTGGAATCCAATACCTAAGCTCATGGGGATTGAAGCCTGGAGTTCCTGACAAAGAATTTTTCATTAAGGCAGGTAGACTAATCTATCTTCTTCTGCCAGTGTTATTCCTTCCTCTATTGTATACAATTTCTCATCTTCTGCTTCGCAAAAGTTTTCATAACCTAAGAACCAATTCCGAAAATGAGCGAGTCTCTTTGAGGCAAGGATTCTTAAATTATTTTCCCGTTTCCCTGCTCGTACATATTACCTTTCTTGTTTTCCTCATTATCATACCTTTTACACTGCAAAGACAGAAACCAAAAGATTCCAAGAAAGACCAGGCTTCTCACTTTCAACCTGAGAAATTAGAATTTTATTTTATCGATCCAAATATCCCAGAGGATGTGGAAAACCTAAATGGTGGTGTAATGACAGGAACGGATACACCTAACCAGGAACAAGGTGAGAAAATCTCGGATGAAAAACCTTCGGACAATGGCCCAACTATGGGTTACATTAAGAAAATAAGAGGGAAGAAGGTTCCTGCGACTTATTCTAATTATATTTCTGCTAAGATGCGAGGCCCAGAAAATTATTTGGACTATTGGACAAGAGCACCTAAGCCATATTCGTCGGTAGTCGCTTACACCATAACACAAGAAGGGGATATCATTGATATTGAAATAGTGGAAGGCTCAGATTATCCTGACCAAGATCTTCTCACTCTGGAATTGATTGAAGGGCTTGGTCCTGTTATGGCACCTCCTTCTGCTAATGGAAATGACATCCGAGTGACAGAACTTTTTTGGAACGGAAGCCTTGATCCAGAAATCATGCCTACGCCTCTTCAGAAAGAAATGGTTCAACATTTTGATGGAAGGTATATGGAGGAGATAGAATGAAATTCACTGATCTAACACCGATTTCGTTGGTTTGGGGATTTTTTTCTATTTTGCCTTGGGCAATTGCGCTTTTTATGAGCTTTCCTAAGAGTAAAATACACTTCCCAGATAAGAATTCTACAGAAATTTTTGTTAGACTCCTATTCTTTTCCTTGCTTGCTTTTCTTGCTGGTATTCTTTCCACTTATTTGATTCTTGAGATCAGTCCATTGATTTGGCCGAATATAGATTTGAAACCCAAAAGACCCAAATCTCTTTTAACCCAGACCATACATCTTGCTTTCATTCAGGCTGGAATGGTAGAAGAGGCGTTCAAGATTGGCTTTATTTTTTTAATCAGTTTCTTTTTGCTTAGAACCAAAGATGGAAAATGGAAGAAAGAAATCTTTATGGTTGCAGGGTTTACCGCTCTAGGATTTGCTTTCATAGAGAATTCACACTACATCATCAGCGAAATTCCAGATAAAAGGATAGAAACCTTTATTGGTCGTTCCATTCATTCCAGTAATATTCATATGCTGATTAATCTAACATTTGCTTTATTTTGCATTAAATCCAATGCAATAATTGATACTACTCAGAAGTGGTTCTATCTTGCAGCAGCCTTCCTACTCGCTGTTATTCAACATGGCGTTGTGGATTTTTTTCTCATTCCTTCCTCTATCATTGGTGGATGGATAGCAACGGCTATGTTTGTTGGAATTTGGGTTTGGGTAGTGAATGATTTTAGAAGCTATGTTTTAGAACTTAAGAAACGTAAGATTTAATTTGGTTCTATAAACAATACTTTCTAAATAATTTATCTCAAATATCTTATCTTCTTTCTTGAATTAGGCTTGTCAATTTTTTGTGAATCTGAAAACTTCTAAAGTTCTAGGAGACTACATTCTATGAACTTTTATCGAAATTGGATTGCATTCACTATTTTAATACTAATGTATTTTGCTTGTGCCAGTTCCAAACCAAGTGCGGAAGAGATGGATAATAATTTATCAGCTGCTTCCCAAGAAGAACGAGTGTCCGATAGAGATTTACTCTTTCTTCCAGAATCAGCTTGTTGTAATTTAAATCAGTCCTTCAAGGGAATTGTAATTTTAGATAAAATTTGTCTATCCGCTAAACAAACAAGCTTAAGCCTTCATTTAGTTGAGAAGAAAAAAGTATGCGTGCTAAATGAGGGCTTGATTTTCCAAGATAATAATTCCAATCAATACAATCTAGAAGGAACTCTTGGTGTGGATCTTTGTCCTAAGAGAAGGATTATGGTTGATACATCTTTTTCCTTATTGTTTCCAAGAATTAAAGAAGGTTTTACTAGCTTTGATCTTATTGAAAATGAGAAGGCTAAGCATGCACATAATCCCTGGGCATTTACTTCCGTAGATATAACTAATTGCAAGTGGTATTAATCTATTTGCTATCTAAAGAAAAAATTAATTTAAGAATATAAGGTAAAAATAATATGCCAATTCGAATGACGGATGATGAGGACAAAGATGAGAATAAAAAATCAAAAGGGAAGGGCTCATCGTCTTTTTCGTCTCTTCCTTTCTTAGGTGCAGTCTTTTCTTTAGTATTCAAATATCCTAAAGTTATGATTCCACTTATACTCTTGCTTGGATTCTTAAGTCTACCTACACTTTGCAAGAAAGAAGACACTTCAGATTCCAATCCAACTTCAATAGAAAATGAAACAGAAGAAACTCTGCTTAGACCTAAGGGTGCCATTTTTGATGCTGAAAAATATGCTTCAACGAAAACCTACCAAGCAGTAGAGGAAGGTTTTGGAAATAAAATTCCAAAAGCTATTTCCTTGAGAAAATACGCACCCGAACCCAAAAACCAAGGCTCCCAAGGATCTTGTGTAGGTTGGGCTGTTTCCTATGCTGCGAGAACAATACTGGAAGCAAAAGCTACTGGCTCAAATCCAAATTCTATCGCATTCAGTCCAGCTCATCCTTTCAATCAAAATACAAGTGCTAAATGTGATGGCTCCTATCCATCCGAAGTATTGGAAGATCTTAAAAAAGATGGTGCCTTACCCTTCACAGAATTTCCCTACAATGAATCAACTTGCCGCACCAAACTTAACATTAGCCAAAAAGAACGTGCTAAGGTCTTCCGCATTGAAGGATTCCAAAGACTAACAAAAGATGGTGATAATTATAATACAGATATTAATTCTGTAAAACAATACCTTGCTTCAGGTTCTCCTGTAATCATAACAATGGATGTTGGTGGAACTTTCAATCAATTGTCATCACCTGATTGGATACCATCAAATAATGATTATAAAAAGGTCAAACAATTTCAAAATTCAGGAAAACGTGATAGAGATTGGGGACCTCATGCCATGACAATAATTGCATATGATGATGATCGCAATGGTGGCTCTGTACAAATTATGAATTCATGGGGAAGCGAGTGGGCTGAGAAGGGAACTTTCTGGTTTAGATATTCGGACTTTGATACCTTTGTTCTAGAGGCCTTTTCTATTTACCCATCGGTCTCAACTAAGAATCAAGAATCCAAGAATTTGCGCTTTGGACTTATTGATAATGCCTCAAAAGATTTTATACCACTTAAGAAAATACGGGAGATGCATTATGAAACCAATAGTCCTATTAAGGTAGGAACAAGATTTAAGGTTTCCATTGAAAATGATTCACCTGTTTTTGTATATATTTTTGGTAAGGAACTTGATGGAAGTTCTTACGTTTTATTTCCGTATAATGATAAGCATTCCCCATATTGTGGACCAAATGGAGTTCGAGTTTTCCCTAGGAAACAAAGTCTAGAAGCAGATAAAATAGGCAAGAGAGACACGATCGCTGTTGTATTTTCTTACCAAAATATAGATTACAAGGATCTCAATTCTTTAATCAATAAGACAGATGGTATTGACTTAGGTAAACGATTACAAACTGTACTCGCATCAAAATTAAGTTCTACAACTAAGTATAGCTCTAATGGTAAATTTATTGAACTAAATTCGAAAGAAAAAGATTCCAATAAAATTCATTTAATGATTATTGATTTTGATAAATTTGAATAAATATTTTATTGATAAAATTTGGAATGTATTTATAGTAATACAACTATGGAAATACAAATAGATATGAACTATTTAAAATATTTCTGTATGATTCTATCTATCTTTTTCGTTTCGACTATTGAAGCTAAATCGACTTATGCTTTTCCATTGAACATTCTAAAAAATGACCAAGGAAGGTGGAGGGTTCTACATATTGAACTTGATGAAACATCTGGTCCCATCTCTCCTGAGTTTACATATTCCCACAAGATTTATATACAAGCTGTTCGAGATGGCTTTTTTATTTTTAGATCCTCATCGGAAAGAAATAAATTAATTCCACCTAAACGAAGAAGAATCAATCAAAATGTTTATATTGAGATACTTAGCAAGCTCTTAAGGAATGATATTCATTTACTGGAAAATGAAGTATTACCAGAGACACAAATTTTAGGAGTAAGTTATAATTCTATTACTTATAAAATGGGTACTGAATCTAAAAAATTTTACTATCTCTTAGATGAGTTGGATAGAAGTGAAAACAAACAAAAGAAAAATATAGTTAGAATACTTAAGGAAATTCAACCATGAACAAAACATACAATTTCAATTTTTCTCTATGTCGGTTAATATTTTTCGTCTCAACATTAATTTTTTTATTCAATTCTGGACTTTCAAATCTTTCTGCTGAAGACTTCGACCCAAATTCAGTAAGATCTTCAGATTGTAAACCAGGAGGATTTCGCTGTGGATATATACCATCTCCCGTAGATGTTCAAGAGAACATTCCTCTATCAAGAAATTATAATAATCTTGGAAACCTTCCTTCTTCTTTTGACTTATCACCTAATATGCCACCAGTCGGAAGCCAAGGACGCCAGAATAGTTGTGTTGCTTGGGCAACTGGATATGCTATGAAATCTTATCTTGCTAAAAAGAATGGGAAAGTTCCAAGTTACGATCCACCATTCTCAGGAGGATCAGGTCAAAATATATTTTCTCCTGCTTTTATTTACAACCAACAAAATGGTGGTAAAGACGCTGGACTTTATTATTACAAGACTCTCGACTTTTTACAACAAAATGGAGTAGCCACTTGGAAAAGCATGCCTTATAAGGACAGTGACTATCTAGAGCAACCAAGCAAAGAGGCACAACAAGAAGCCTTGGATCATAGAATTAAATCTTATACTAGATTGAATCATAAAAAACCAGACGATATCAAACAAGTGATTTCAGCGGGTAACGTAGTCTTAGTTGGAATAATTATCGATGATGCGTTCTATAAATTAAAAGGAAATGAAGTTTATGATGCAAGTGGTGGCCAAGCCTATGGTGGTCATGGTATGGTTATAGTTGGCTATGATGACAATAAAAAATCAAAATCAGGAAAGAAAGGAGCATTCAAACTACAAAATTCTTGGGGTACAAATTGGGGTGACAAAGGTTTTGGTTGGATCTCTTATTCTATGCTTGCAAGAGTAGGCCAAGAAACTTATGCGATGATAGAACAAGCTCCACAAACTAACACATCTATTTCTTTAACACCTTCAACAAATATTAGTTTATTACCACCAAATGAAGTCCATGCCTCACGTGGAGAATTTTCAGATAAAATTAATCTGACTTGGACTGAAAGTACGGGAGCTGTCACTTACAGTATCCAAAGAAAAGATTCTAATTCTAATTCTGATTTTATAGATTTAGGATATAGCAATTCAACATCGTTTACAGATGCTAATCTAGCACCTAGTTCCACTTTTTTTTATAGAGTAAGCTCCATTTCTGAATCTGAAATTTCATCATGGTCCCAGCAAGTGGAAGCTTACACCAATGAAGGAAATCAATCTACTGGCAGACTAGAGAAAGTTATAGGAGTCAAATTCAGCAATGTAAAAGAAAAGAATACAAATCGCCTACGAATTACTTGGTCTGAAGTGAGTGGTGCTGATGGATATATTATTTCCAAAAATACAAATGGAACAAAATGGAAAGATATCGCTAAAACGAAGACGACAGAATTTGTTGATAAATCTTTTTCTGCTAAGGGTACACATGTTTATAGAATCTGTGCATCAAAGAATAATAAAAAAGCTGGTGATTGGAGTGATAGCTATGCAGTAAATCTAGAATCTCCTAAAAAAATTCCTGAGGCTATAACTTCTTTCCAAGCAACAGATGGCAATCATTCTGATAAGATCATGATATCATGGAATGAATCTCCTGGTTCATCTGGTTATTACCTTTTCCGTTTCAATGAAAATTATGAAATAGATGGAGAATTTGCAACCACAAATCCTTACTACGAAGATAAAGATCCTAAGGTTTTAAATGGCAAATATTTTTACTACACAGCTTATGCATATAATGAGCTAGGATATTCTAATCAAAGTGAATTTACTTTAGGAAGAATTCAAACAGATCAACAAAAGAGATCAGCAGGACTGACTTTAGATGCACCTCAAAATTTAATAATAAAACTTGATTCAAAATTACAAAATGTAAATCTAAAATGGGATCCAGTAAAAGATGCCTATGAATACTATGTTTATAGAAAACCAAAAAACCCAAACAGCAAAGATAGTAAATTTATATTTGTAAATTCGGTTACAGGATCACAAACCTCTTATTCTGAAAAATTTCCTGGCAATCCTGGTGATCTATATTTTTATACGATAAGATCCAAGTCGGAATTTGGTTCAGAATCTAAAAATTCTAATCTAACAACTGCTTATTGGAATCAAGCAAAAACTCAAATAAAGAAACGTTCTATGAGTTTGGATGAAATTCCATTAAAGATGCTAGGCAATTGGAATGGATCTTATTGGAATCCGAGATTTGGTCCCCAAACTCTTAGTTTAGTGATTGCATCCAAAAACCAAGAGTTCGATGCAGTTTTAAAAATTAATGATAAGATTGCTAAGCAATTCAAAGGTAAGTGGATACAAGGTAGCACTGGTTTTCGTACGAATGGTTTTCAATTGGATCTATCAAATTTGGAAGGAAATGCTAATGTTCGCTTTGATTCAATTCCTGACCTTGAAGAAGGAATTGAATTTAGTTTCAGTAAAGAGTAAATAGGAAAAGAAAATCATTTAGAAGTTATCGACTAAGAAAAATTCGACTAAACTTATAAATCTTTCTTTTCCCAGTCGAACTTGTCTCTTGCTATCTTCATACAAGTATCAAAGGAGGATTTAGCTTTCAAGAATGTAAATTTTTCTTCTTCGATTGCCTTGGATATCTTTGTATCAGAAATTAAATCATTGATTAGAGGCTTAACCTTTTTAAGAGCGAGTTCCTTACAGATTTCTCCAAAATTGGTTTCAATCGAAAGTCTTGCTCCATAATCTTCTGTCCATTGGTCTAATTTACGATCATTGAGTACGGATTGAATCAGTAGAGCCCAGATTAAAGTTTTACCTCTTTTTAGATAATAAAATTTGTTAGGTGCAGATTCAATAATTGTTTCTATTACTTTGCCAAGTCTTGCTTGGGTTTTATAGACTAAAAGAATCTTCTTAGCATTTACATCTAGGTATTTTCTCTTAAACATCGCATTATAGAGTGATTCATTCTCAAATACTTCCTTGAGTCTAGAAAGCTTATCTACATCACCTTGTACAGCAAGTAAGGTCTGGGCTAATTTCTTAATTGATAGAAATTTATTCTGCTCATCAATGCCCATTTCCTCTAAATCTTCATAACTCAAGGATTCGAAAGCATTTTCTTGGCGTTCATAAAATACATTTAACTCTTCACGAAATTTATCAGAGAATTCTAACTGTATGAGATCAGAGGCTCTAAGATTCCAAGGCTCAACAGGATTCTGGCGATTGGTATTAATTGTAACTCGGACTATAAAGTCTTTGAGTGTTTCTTGGGATTGGGAAGTTATTACTTTTGCTAATACTTCTATAGATTCTAATGCCTTACGATTGGCTTCTAAGTTAGCATTGCCCTCATGTTCATCCATAAATCCTGCGAAAGAAGAAATTGTTTGAGCACCATTCAATACTCTTGGTTCAGTGATAATTACGGAGTTCTCTTCCCAGACAACATTTTCAGCAAAAATTGTGACACCATTATGATTGAATACAAACTCATCAGCAGGAGTCTTCTTTTGGATAACAATATTTTTTAAAGCATTACGAATTGCTCGGTTAGGATTATTGTCCAAAGATAGGGCAGAGCGAATGTTTCGTTCAAATAGTCTATGCCCCATTTCTTTGTACATTTTGTACAAATCATTTAATCTTAATATGCAAAGATTCATTTCTTCACTAGTAGCAGTTTTCTTTCGTATTGGAGCATTTGTTAATTTACATTTATAAGTATGCGTTGTGCTTGTATGCGATAGACCTGCCCTGCGTCTAGTTTGATTCGAGAGAAAATCTATCGTCAAAGATATGTTTCTCTGAAAAAAAGTATCCAAAACATGTTTCTTATTTTCTAAGTCTTCTCTGAGGCTTCCTATAGCTTCGGATCGTTCTGCTGCATCTGGATCTCCATTAAAAACAAAATAAATAAAAACTCTTTGAATAAGACTTTGATTTTCTAAACATTCGGATCTAAGTTGGTTGATGAATTTTTTTTCTGCGGATTCAGGAGCAACATTTCCAAGTAATTTATCCATTCCTTCATGGGCAAGCTTACGAATAGAATCCTTGAAAACAGCAGCCGAATTGGACCAAGTATATTTATATAGATATAGATTTTTTCTTTGGTGGTCTAGGTAATAGGCATTGATACCCAAATTATCGTTAGGTAAATAAACTTGGTGCTTGAGACTAGCAATATCTTTCTTTAATTCACGACTTAGATGTAGGAGGGCAAAACTAGTATCCTTGGTGCCGCCCATTTCGTTTTTAAATTTAGAATGGTGAGAGTCGAGATCTTTCTGAGTAACCAACATGGTGCAAATCTGCTCTTGGATTCAATGTATGGCAAGTATTTTTAAAGCTAGCGAAAATTTAATTTAAGTTTGTTATTGAATGGCAACGGTAAGGCCCTGCTCAGTGAGCTTTTCTGCAACAGTTTCGCATTCTTCAAGACTTGCGACATAACAAACAGCACGCCCTTTGCTATGAGCCTCCTGTGCAATCTTCTCAGCTTCTTTTCTGGACTTAAAGCAAATCTTCATAATACAATCTTCTACATGGTCGAAATTATTCACATCATCGTTGAACAGAATTACTGATCTTTTGTAAACAGCATTCGAAATCTGCTCTGTCTTCTCAATGATTTCTGAATTCAAAATAGGCTTCCTTGGGAATTCGTCAATGAATCTATATAATCCAAATAAGCAGCTAGTTTGAATTTTTTACGAGTTGAATCAGATGACATATAGCGAACATTGCCTAAGACATTTCGTTCGGGAAACCAGGGCCTATCGAATAAACCAAAGCACCATAGAATTCCAGTATAAGAATTAGGATTTCGTCCATCGTAAGCATAGAGATTGTTAAATTCTTCCAAAAGGTCAAAAGCCTCTTCAATGCTAGGGCTCCATTCAATAATTTTTTTCCCCCAAAGCATTCGCATATAATTGTGCATTCTTCCTGTGTGAACAAGTTCAGTTTGGGCAGCATTCCATATTGGATCATGGGTTTTAGAATTCGACCATTCTTCCTTATTGTATTTGTATTCTCGTTTATCTTTTTTGTGACGTGCAAAATTTGCTTTAATCCAATCTGGTAAAATTTCAGTATTTTTTCTGAACTCTTTTTTATGCCAGAACATTTGGTATCCTGTATCCCTCCAGGTGATTAATTCATCCAAATAGGAGTTAGCTGATGAGACAGGAGAATAAAAATTCTCCCTCTTTCCTTTAAAGTCAATATTTATTCTTTCAGGTGTCCAGCATGAAGATTTACCCTTAGTGTAGATTTCTTCGGACCAATCTAAGACTGCAGTAATAATTTCCTCAGCTGAAATGTGTCCAAAGTGAAGATAAGCAGATAGATTAGAGACTGCTACTTGACTAGGGTGGTCTGGTTTGGATCGAAGAGTTTCGTAGTTTGTAATTTTGTGATGAAGGAATTCTTTCAAAAATTTCAAAGCCTGAATTCTGCCACCCTTAGTGCCAAGAACTGGTTCAACATTATTAGAGAATGAGATTTCACTTAGAACTTGAGAAATCTCACTTGAAGCCGCTTCAAACTTTGGAAAAGGAGCAGAGCTTCCATGGTTTAAGTTGGCAAGTTCTGACTTCTTATAACTTGGTTTAGCTTTTAGCAGATAATGATTGGCAAATAATTTATGGATTCTTGGTCTTAGAATTCTCGCAGCGGAAGCAAAATTTCCGTATTCACTGAGAGGTATAATTCCATTCCCATCAATCGCAATTACTTGGCAGTCAACTTTACAAGAAAGCTTTTCAATTTGCTCTGGAATTATAAAACAGGGAAAATCATCGGTGATAATAGATACTGCATTTTCTGCAATCTTCTTCAATAAACCTTGAGCCGGATTCTTAGGTGTCTCAACATACGACCAGTAATTTGCAGAAATTCTTTCTGCTTCCTTCGCATTATCAATCATTCCTTCAAGAATAAATTGGTGCAAGCGCTTGGAGTTCCAAGGATAATCCTTACGAAGCCCTTCGTAGATTACTAACTCCTTACCAAGCTCTTTTGCAAGTCGAACTGCATAATCTAAGCTATGATTGGAAGCAAGTCTTCGATTTGCTTGCATCCAATACAAGACATACTTTCGATTATTTAGAATTGGTTTATCATTGCAAAAACGAATTCTAGATTGAGGAAATGGAACTAACATAGTAATATCCTATATGAAAGCAATAATTTTTAAATTGTTTAGTCCTATTAGATTTCCCCTAAGTCTTCTGGAGTTACGATAGGACTTGTTGACAAGCTGGCTGTTTTCATTAGTGTTTCTAAATCTTTGCGAAGTCTATCTGTTACAGTTTGAACGGCTTTTCTTTTATCTTTTTTATATTCTTCCATATAATCGTTCAATTGAAAGAACGGTGCAAAATGAACCTGAGCCTCTCTTGCTCTATAGTTTGTTCTTCCAAAGACTACAGTTTCGTATCTATACAACCATTCATAAAATCTTTCAGCAGTCGGATAAGTAACTAGATGTTGTGGTTTGGTTACTAGAAAAGTATAGGCTTTTTCTACCTCGCGTCTTGCTTCTTCGCATACTTCACCTGTTACATGCTCTAAACCTTTTTTTGGAAAACCAGCCTGGATGCTATCTATGGCAGTAAATAATTCACGAATTTTATCTATAGCATTCTCGCCTTCTGTAAATTTCAAACGGAGTATTTCAGCAGCCCTGTTCAGTGCTTCGTGGCGAATCTTTCCCACTCGAAATTCATAGTCATGGTCTGGATCTGGAACTATACCGTATTCTGACTCGGTTCTTTCCAAAAGAAATCTTCCCACCATCAAGAATCTTCTAAGTAGATTTCGATTCCCTGGATCAAGATGCAAGGCGAGTTCTATTCTATGTATGGAAAGTTTGATAGATTCTATCATACTTGCTTTAGAGCCAGTAGCTACATATTTTACAAAAGCGGGAACGACTGTGATTTGTGCATCTGGATCTAATTTCAATGCATCTTCCAAGCCCCAAAATCCAATCTGTGCGGTGCCTGGAAGAAATGGTAGAAGGTTATCATTTTCTCCAGAGCACATACCTTCCGGATAGATTGCAAGCTTCCCATCTGGTTTGGTTAAAATCTGTCTAGACATTTTGACAGCATCTCTATCTGCTCCACCAGCTAACACAGAAAATGCTCCTATCCGACGAATGACTTCTCCAACGACTCCAGCGCCCCAATCAAAAACATTTCTAGATGCCATGAAGTGAAATCTAGATCCCATAGCATTTGCAATCGAATAAGCAACAGGAGGCTCTATGGTAGTTGGATGGTTGGAGAAATAAAGAACTCTTTTATTAGAAAGCTCTCTTAGCTTCCGCTTGTCTTGGTGTGAAATGATAACTTGGTCAAGATTGAAGAGAAGTTTTGTGAGAAGAGGCATAGTGGCATCAAAGGTCCATGCCAAAGGAGCTTCAAACTTAGGTGGAATAAAAAAGGTTTTCAAGATTTCCTCCGATTTAACTTCAATTTACTCAGAAAGCATTCTTCGTCAACCATTGAATCTCTCAATGAATGGAAAGAGTGCCCTGATCCCGAATTAGTTGACACTATTTTCATATTCAAATCTACCTCAAATCAAATTGTGTTTATTTATTCCTAAAATGAATTTGACTGAAAGGGAACTGTCAAGTCGAGGTATACCTTATTCATGAATATAGCCCCAAGATTCTAAGATCTTGCGAACTTCTTGTCCCATAATAGCTTCCGTTTCCGACTCATATTCCCCAGACAATCTTCCATTATTATAAATCCAAGGTAAATTAGATTTACGAAATCCGTTAGGTTCTCTGGTGGAAAGGATAATTGCATTTTCCTTACTTAATACGCTCGAATTCGATTCTATCCCCCATTTCCCGACTCTATAATTCAAGTTCTTACCATTGCAGTTAAAGTTGGCCGAAATAGTTGGTTCGGGATTAACAGTATGAATTTTGATAAGATTGTTCTGCTCATTTCGATAGCCTGATATGTTTGTTGATCTTAATTGTTCTTTACTTGCAAGAAAGCCTTGCGGTAGTTCTATCTTATAGATTCCTGCGGGTATAGAAAGAGAGATCTTGTATAGATTCGACTCCGAGCCACAATCCGGTAGGAAAATTATAAATTGATTTTTTGTTAAAAAGTTTCCGTCTTCTAGATCTTTTCTTGCATTCAGCAATAAATTCTTTCCTTCACTCAATACAGCAAGATTCTTATATTCTTTAGGATCTGATTTTAGGTCATACAATTCTTCTGGCATAGAATGTCTTTCCCCATTTAAGGTTTTACTAAGGCTTGTATATCCTTGGTATCTGCGAATATATTTATAATTCGTTGTTCGTATTGACTCCGACATCCGACCCTCCGTGAAGATGATTTTTTCTTGGGGGCATTCTTCTCTTGAGAAAATGCACTTCGAATAATCTGCTGCTTTCTGAATGGGAGTCTCTTTTGGTAGATTTGCAAGACCGAGAAGAGTAGGGAGTAGAGAGAGAAGGGATTGTTGTCCCTTCACTAATGATTTGCTAGGTGTAGGATGTAAATTTTTCGCTATCTTTATAATATAAGGAACATTTATTTCTTCGTCGTAATGAGTTTCACCATGTCCGTAGATTCCTTGCAGAATAAACCTATAATGATAGTCATGTCTTTCGTCAAATAATTCGCCGTGGTCACCAGTAATTAGTATCACAGTATCATCATAAAGATTTAATTGTTTTAGCTTATCTATGAATTTACCAATTAAGGCATCGGTGTAGTAAAGCTCTCCTATATAACGACGTATAGGTGCAGGGTAAGAATAGAACTCCTTTTCTGGAATGATTTTGCGAACAGCCTCCATCATCTCAGGTGGTGGTGCATATCCTCCATGTGGAGTATTTAGATTCCAGTGTAAGAAAAATAGATCACCTCTATGTCTGTCCAAAAATTCTACAGCTTGTTTAGTGAGTTCTTCTGAGTCGTCTATGTCCTTTCCTACTTGGTAGCTAGAATGAAATCCTATATCCACTCCAACTGAAGTATATTCCAATAAAAAAACATTATTCATGATAGTTTCTGTATAAAATGAATTCTGTCTTAAAACTTCCGTTAGACTAGGAATATTTTTCTTGTAAAATACCTTTTTATGGCTGGGAAGGGTCGCAAACCAAAGATTGTGTATCCCTAAATTTGAACTGTATTCAGAATGAAAAAAAGAAATCATAGAAGGCTTGGTCCAATTTCCATTGGAAAAGGGATTTTCAAGAATTATAGATTCTTCAGCTAACTTACTTATTTTGGGTGTAATTGGATGAGGAAATCCATAAGTAGGAAAGAAATCTTTTCGAGCAGAATCAATGACAATAAGTACAATATTGGGCGATTTGGATTCTTTCTTTTCAGTTAAAATAGGATTGCCCAGTGCAACTATAGAATTGTGGGAGGTCCATTCAAATTTTAACTCATTTCTTACTTCTAAATCAATGCGAATTTGTTTCCATACTTCTTTGGCGATTTCCCCTGCATCCATTTCAAAGACTACTTTATCACCTGTAAGTATTCGAAACTTTCCTTGGGTTTTGTTGGTTTCTTGAAGAGGGAGAAATCCAATTGAGAAATACAAATTGTATTTTTGGGAAGGAAGGGAGAACTGAACCGAACTTTGATCTTTGTCGGAAGCTGGAAGTAGGATACTATCTTTAGAGTCGTTGATGAATAAATTCTTATCTGTATTGAAGGTAATTTGGGTATTCCACCATTTCTCTACAGAAGGAAGCTTAGAATATCTACCAGGATTTTTCTTCCAATGGTAGGGTAAAGGATCCCTGTCACTTCCTTGGTTGGCAAACTTGTTTTGAAAGTTGCCAATTTTTACAGTTGATGGATCGGAGAGAAGTCGCGTCAGATCCTTGGCTATTATTTGAATCTGTCTTTTCTTTGAGTTGCATGAAAGGCCAGAAAAGATAAGCGCAGCTACAAAAACTAAGAAATAGATTAAGCGGATTCTATTTTTTGTATTTTTGAAATGATTTCCGTTTTCTTGTCTATCCATTCTTTCCATTCTATGGAAGACATGTTTCCATTGGCTAGTTTGAGCACAGATAACATTTCAGAATGTTCCCTTAAAATTTTTGTTAATAATTCGGGCGTGATTTTCGATTTGTCCATTTTACCTTATCCTTTGCATATTTTTGCCATCGAAAGCTTGTTTTGAAAAAGAATTGAATAATATCGCCCAAGTTTTTTCCTAAGTGTAGGGGAAAAACATGCAAGGAATTCAAAACTACCAACTCACAGAATCATCTATTCAAACTTCAGATGGATTAAAATACCATTATAGAGTATACAGGCCTACATCTGGCAAGGCAAATAAAGTTTTAGTTGTTCACCACGGATTTGGGGAACACGGTGGAAGGTATGAGAATCTTGTTTCCATTCTTTCTGGTTCAGGCTATGTAATTTATATTCCCGATGCAAGAGGTCATGGAAAATCAGAAGGAGCAAGGGGAAATACACCTCAATTTGAATCCTTTGCGGAAGATTTGGACCGACTTGTTGACCTAGCTATGAAAGAAAATAAGGTGAATCAAATTTATCTCTTGGGTCATTCAATGGGTGCTTTAGTTACTGTTACATATGCAAAGAAGGCAGCAAGACACCAAAAATTGATTGCTTTGGTCGTCAGTGGTGTTCCTCTCAAAGTAAAGACAGACGCTGTTATGGAAGTGAAGAAGTTTTTTGCAGGTTTTCTCTCTGCGGTCACTCCAAGCTTGACTATGCCCGCTGGTCTGAATATAAATTATCTAAGTCATGATAAAGAGGTTGTTGACGCATATGCAAAAGACCCTCTCGTGCATGGCAATGTTTCTTCTTATTTAGGAAACTTTATGTTAAAGTCAGAAGACAATGTTCTTCCGGGTGCTGAATACATTCAGGTTCCTGCACTTGTTTTCCATGGTGAGGAAGATATGGTTGCACTCAAAGAAGGTTCTGAGTTGCTCTATCAAAGATTAGGCTCTAAAGATAAAACCTTAAAAATTTTTCCAGGGCTCTTTCATGAGACCATGAATGAAGAGGGTGATAGCAAAATGGAAGTATTAAATTTAGTGAAAGATTGGTTAAACAAACATTAGGAGAAAATATGGCGGAACAAACTCTGTCTAAGGACATCATCGGTAAGAAACTAGATCGATTTGAATTCACGGTTGAGAGAGGTAAGATCAAAGAATTTTGCCAAGCAATTGGTGAAACAAATCCTATCTATTTTGATTTAGAAGCAGCTAAGAAAGCAGGATATTCTGATATTCCCGCTCCACCAACATTCCCAACTGTGATTCAGTTTTGGGGTTATCCAAAGATTTGGCAAGACATGGCTGATCTTGGAATTGATTTAGCGAGAATCTTACATTTGAAAGAAGAGTATACTTACAACCAAGTTTTATACCCAGGGCATGTTTGGGCACAATCAGAAATTTCTGATGTTAAGACAGGTAAGATGGATATGGTTTCTTTCAAGACAACTATTTATGATTCCAAGGATACACCCATACTCAGCGGTGAGATGGCAATAGTTATCAGACCTAAGGATTAAGGATATAATATGGCTAAAATAGAATTTGATAAATTAGAAGCTGGTCAAGAAGTTCATTCATTGAAAATTCCAGTCATTACTCATGCGAATTTAGTTCGTTATGCGGGAGCGAGTGGGGATTTTAATCCTATCCACAATGATCCAGATTTTGCGAAAGCGAATGGTTTAGATGGGACCATAGCTCATGGTATGTATGTTATGGCTCAAATCGGTAGACTGTGCACAGAGTGGGCTGATCAAAAGCAGATCCGTTTCTTCGGTGTGAAATTCAAAGCTATGACCAAGCCAGGTGAAGTCTTAACTTGTTTTGCAACTGTAAAGCGTAAAAAAGAAGATAATGGTGAGAAACTTGTGACCTTAACAGTCGAAGCAAAGAATGAAGCAGGTGAAGTCAAAGCAGGTGGAGATTTAATCATCGCTTGTTGATGTTTAAATTCTTTATCTAAAACGAAACTATAAATGAAAGCTGCAGTCCTAGATTCAGGAAAGACTATCCTCGCCATTCGAGATGTTCCAGATACCAACCCTGGATATGGTGAGGTAAAGGTTGCAATCAAAGCCTGCGGTATTTGTGGTTCCGATGTTCATCTTGTTGCACATGGCACCTTAAAATGTAGGCACTACCCAAGAGTGCCTGGCCACGAGTCCTCAGGTGTAATTTCTCAGTTAGGTGAGGGTGTGGAAGATTATGCAATAGGTGATAGAGTTGTTATTGCAGCAGGGACCTGTTGTGGAAAATGTGCCCACTGCCTCTCTGGTCGAGAAAATTTCTGCAAAGAAATCGGTGTTTTTGGTTTTGATAGAGACGGCAGCTTTGCTGATTCCCTTGTTGTAGAATCTCGCTATCTTTATAAATTACCCGAAGAAATTCCCTTTGAGGAAGGTGCTATCCTTGCCGATGCCGTCTCGACTCCCTACAACGCAATTAAGTATAGAGGCAATATCCAAGAATCAGATACAGTCGCTATCATTGGATGTGGTGGACTCGGTATACATGGTGTAGCCGTAGCTCGTGCACTTACTAAGGCTAAGGTGATAGCCATGGACATAGATGCTGGCTCTTTGGAAAATGCTCTTGCTTATGGAGCAGATGAGATCATCAATATTTCCCAAGTTCGTAATGCTGGCAAAACTCTCAAAGAAATCTCCAAGGGAGTTGATCTGCTCGTGGACTTTTCTGGTTATATGAAAAATGTAGAAGATTCCGTTCGCGCTTTGAATACTGGTGGGCGAATCGTACTTGTTGGAATTGGTAGACAGCCGCTCAGTTTTCAAATTCCCTTCATTCTCATAGAAAAAATGATCTCAATCGTAGGCTCTTACGGATCAGACCATAGATCTATTCCGGATTTAATTCAAATGTATTTAGATAAAAAAATAAATCTCAAACCATCTATCACTGGCATACATCCTCTCTCAGCTATCAATGATTGTATTACTGACCTCGACCACCGTGTTGGAAATCCAATTCGATATATAATCAATCCTTCTTTGTAATTTATAAGAATAATGTCTTTGGATAGCTTCCTTTAGTTACTTTTTAGAATCTTTGCAGTTTTTAAAATTGTTTTCTTGGACTTGATTATTCGAGAAACACCTCCTTAAGGGGGTGGCTATTGAATCAAACCAACTTCCCGCAAGCAACCTGTATCACCTAGAAATTTGCCTCTCAGAGTAAGGATGGAAATCCCCTCAGGATAATTCGAAGTTGGTTTTAATTTCTTTCGAATGGAATCTAGAGGAATATTAATCGTGCCATCGATTTGTGTATCCGTTTCCTGAGTAAATACAAGGCTATCTTGGGGTAGGCGAAGTTCTTTGTCTATATTGATTGCTTCTCTGAGTACAATACTTAGAATTAGCTTAGAATGACTGCAGTTTGATATTGATATACTCTGTGGAAGTTTGGGACTGAACTCTTTTCCGTTCCATCTATGCGTAAGAGTTAGTTCGAGCTCAAAATCTTTGTCATCTAGTCCTTCAGCTAATTTTCGCCAAGAGCTTGAAGGATCTTTATCGAGAAGAAAGGAAAGTTTTGATTCGGAAGAAATTTTGTAGGACTTGGTAAAGTCATCCAATCGAAAGGGCGGATTTTCGGAATATTTGAGAATGGCTGATTGAGAGCTAGTGAGAATATAGATATTACCAAGCGCGATGGCTAATACAAAAATTAAGGGAAGCCAAAATCTACGGATCATGCTACCAAATTAACTAGGAGAAATAGAATTCCAAGAATAAAATCTTCTATTTTGCAAACATAAGATTGGCAACCTATAGAGGAGCCTAGAGGTCTAAACTATATGAAAATAGGAATATCTGGTGGAACTGGACTAATCGGAAGCAAACTCACTAAGGAACTCTTAGATAGAGACCATGAAGTTTATATATTCACTCGAAACAAAAGTCCTAATCGGATTTCTGATTCAAACCTGCTGAATTACATATCCACAAATTCAATCCAAGCAAAAGATCTAGAGAACTTAGATGTTATTTTTAATCTCGCAGGAGAGAATATAGCAGGTGTTAGATGGACTAAATCAGCTAAGGAAGAATTTTATAAATCCAGAGTCGAGTATACAAAACATCTGGTTGATGCCATCAATGCTTGTAAAAATCCACCATCCATTTTCATCAATGCTTCTGCTATTGGATATTATGGAGCCTATCCGGATTCGAATTCCACATTCAAGGAAACGGACCAACCAGGTGAGGATTATTTAGGGCAACTTTGTGCAGATTGGGAATCTGCAACTAAGGGAATTTTAAATCTAAAAACCCAGGTTAGAATCGCGAGAATAGGCATAGTCCTCGACACCAAAGGGGGAGCCTTAGCTAAACTTATCCCTATTTTTAAAGCATTCCTAGGTGGACCTATAGGCTCTGGGAAGCAGGGTATGAGTTGGATCCATAGCCAAGATCTTGTTAATGCTTTCATTTTTATGATGGAGCCCAAAAGAAAGAACTCTATCTTTAATTTAACGGCACCAGAACCTAAATCAAACTTTGAATTTGCGAAATCTCTTGGGAAAGCATTGAATCGACCTTCTTTTTTCCCCACTCCAAATCTTGCCTTAGATGCTATCTTTGGAGAAGGAAGCATTGTCGTAACGCAAGGGCAGTTTGTTAGCCCTACAAATTTAATAGAAGAAGGCTTTCATTTTCAGTTTCCTGATTTGGATATTGCATTAAAGAAACTTTTACAATAATATCTTATTTTGGTAGGCAATTCTGACATAGGTTTAAACATTGAAATAGATCAGGAGAACTACACAAAAATGAAGAAAATCAACCTTTTTTCAATCACTATCTTACTTTCCCTATTTATAGTATCTTGTGGTGATAAACCAGCTCCCGCTGAAGAAACTGCTGCTCCCGAAGTAGCTGCTTCCACTGGACTAGATGCTGATTTACAAGCTGGTAAGGAAGCTTATGAGATGACTTGTGCTTCATGCCATGGAGAGAAAGGAGATGCGAATACCCCAACCGCTGCTGCTTTAAATCCTAAGCCAAGAAATTACAAAGCCCCTGCTTCTGAATGGAAAAATGGAAATACAGTTGCTGGCGTAACAAAAACATTAAAAGAAGGAATCAAAGGTTCTACTATGGTCTCTTATGCACATTTAGGCGACGAAACTATTGGCCAAATTGCACAGTACGTAGTATATTTATCTAAGAATTAGAACAAAGAATACTTCTTCTCTGATTTGGATAAAGTCAAATAGAAAAAGGATGGAAATTATCCACTCCTTTTTCTAGATTGGAAGCACAGGGAAGATTTTAGGAGAACAATTAAGAATGGCTGAGGATTTTAAAATAAAAATAGAGTTTGAAGAAGGTGGTGCTACCCCTGTTCTTCATATTTCTGGTGAAATCACATCCGAGGCAGATGATGAGATCATGTCTTCTTATTCTTCCATCCCAGATAACAAGAAATCACGTGTCATTTTAAATTTCTCAGATACTAGTTACATAAACTCTGCAGGAATAGCCACCCTTATAAGTTTGATTACAAAAGCTTCTGAGAATTCAGGTAAAATTGAATTTGCTGGTCTTAATGCTCATTTCAGAAAGGTAATGGACATTGTTGGATTAACTGATTTTGTCATTATTCATGACAATTTAAAACAAGCTCTAAAATAGAAATACAATGAATTATAAAAAAGCTGAACTTCTGATAGATGGGAAGAATTTCGAACTTCCTATAATCACAGGAACTGATGGAAGACAGGGTATAGATATTTCTTCCCTCTACAAATCTACAGGCCTTGTAAGTCTCGATCCTGGATTATTTAATACCGCAATAGGACATTCAAAGGTTTCCCGCAGAGTACCAGAAAAAGGCGAACTTTTCTATAGGGGCTACGATATAGAAGAGTTAGTATTTAATTCTACCTTTGTGGAAACTTCTTACCTTCTCATTTATGGGGATCTTCCCAATAAACAAGAGTTAGAGGATTTCTCAAAGCGCCTATCCAAGCATTCTATGATTCATGAGGATATGTTGAATCTATTTGATGGATTTCCTGGAAAGGCAAATCCCCTGGCGGCTCTTTCTGTTATGGTAACATCTTTATCAAGTTATTACCCAGACGATTATGAAGAGAATTTGGACAAGGGAGTCGACCAAGTAACAAGGCTACTTGCCAAGATACGAACAATCGCAGCCTTCACACACAGACACAGTGAAGGACATCCCTTCGTATATCCATTGGATAAACTTCCTTATTGTACAAACTTTTTGCATATGCTTCATTCAATTCCAGCTGAGGGTATTTATACTGTCCCAGATGAATTTGAGAAATTATTAAATAAGCTTTGGATTTTGTATGCAGACCATGAGCAGAATGTTTCTGTCACTACAGTTCAAATCATAGGTTCTACTAAGGCGAATCTTTTTGCATCTATTGCAGCTGGAATTGCTGCACAGTGGGGATCCCGAGAAGGTGGAAGACCCGTTGCCGCTGTTGAGCTACTGGAAGATATACAGAGATCAAAGTTAGATGCTGTTTCATATTTTGAAAGATTCAAATCTGGCGAAAAGGAATTGCATTCCAATGGCTTTGGACAGAAGGCTTACGACACCATTAGTCCTCGTGCTCGTGTTGCCAGGAAGGTATTTTTAGATTTTTATAAAAACCGAAAGCTTGATGCCATCGAAGAACTTGCTATGCAGGTTGATAATTTTATCTGGAAGGATGATTACTTCGTTTCAAAAATGCTTTACCCAAATCTAGAATTCTATAGTGGAATCATGTTCCATACTTTAGGCATTCCTAAGGAACTTTTTACCTCTATGCAAGTGATCGGAAGACTACCAGGTTGGATGGCACATTGGAGAGAGCTTCGAAAGAAAGGTGAGAGTTCTAAAGTTAGACCAAGGCAGATTTATGTAGGTGAGAATTCTAGAAAATATATACCGATTTCTAGCAGGGTGTAGATTCTTCTAATTTAGTAGAATTTAATCTTCTACTAAATAGACTTCCACTCTTCTTGAATCATTTTCTTCTCTTCTTCGTCTTCACTGATTTCCGTTGCCTTTTTGAAATCCAACCTAGCTTTAGCCTTGTCCTTGGTTTCTTTATAGCAAATTCCTCTATGAAAGTAAGCCCCAGCTAGTTGAGGGCCCTTAGCGAACAAATTGATATAATCTTTCCAAAGGACAATAGCCTCTTTGTATTTCCCAAGGTTCATATGAACTAAAGCTATATTGTATTTGGATTGTCTTTTGGTATCCCATTCTGAGGTTTTTGCTTTTTCAAAAGCCTTATTGAAGAAGTCTATAGATTTTTCTAGCTCTTCTTTCTGGTAGTAATAAACAGCCAATTCAAAGTTAGTTTGAGAGATCTCTGGATTTTTCTTCCAAGCTGCTATTAATTTGCCTTCGAGATTTGAATTTTTCTCAGCTAGCTTTGCTTCTCGAATCAGCAATTCTTTACTTGGCATTCCGGAAAGTCTCTGGATATAATTGGCATATTTGTCTAGAAAGAGCAAGGTAGGAAAACCCTGAACTTCATATCTTTCCATAAGGTTAGGAAATTCTTCCCCATTCAAACGAACTTTGATGTAACCGCTTAAGGAAGATTGAACTTCAGGATCTGGGAGGATATTTTTTTCTAAAGACTTACAGATTGTACACCAATCTGCATACAATTCCACGAAGATGGGTTTATTTTCCTTTTTGGCAATTTCCATTGCTTTCAAGATAGAAGTCTGCCATACTATTTCTTTGGCAGTAAGTTCTAGAAAACTTAAACTAGTAGTGAAGAATAAAGTGGCAACGAAGAGCAGATACTTAGGAAAATTACTATATGTTCTCTTTTTCATGACTTAGCTATTAGACTTCAAACTTAAGGCTATTTTTTCGCTTTTCTCAATGGATGGTCTTCAGAAGATAAGCCTAACCATGGATTTTATCAAGAAATTAGAAGATACTTTGAGGTTGCGTAAGTCGAATCCTCCCCAGAATTCCTATACTGCCAATTTATTTCGAGACGGTTTAGATCGTATCTTAAAGAAAGTAGGGGAAGAAGCAGGGGAAGTGATCATTGCCAGTAAGAATGAATCAAAACCTGAGCTTCTCCATGAAATAGCTGATTTGGTCTTTCATTTGGAAGTGCTTTTGGTTGAAAAAGATCTTAGTTTCCAAGATGTTATCAACGAATTGGAAAAAAGGCATTCCTAGTCAATATTCATTTTCTTCCAAGAAAAATCTGCCATTCCTCCAAAGGGAGAGATCACTCTTAGCTTATTAATCTCAGGATCTTCCTTAAGATTTTTAACTGAAAATAAAAACAAATATCCATGCTGCCAATTGAACTCAAGAGTGGATTGGTATCTTTGCCCAGGGTACGAAGAGTATACTCTCGTGTCTGGTGGATAGAATGTAAAAGGTGAGCCCATCCAAACAAAGCCTGGTTCATTTACAATCTTACCTTTTACCTGAGTTGCATACGAAATAAAATCAGGATTGATACTTGTACCATTCCATTCAAAACTAAAGTTTAAATATTCAGGTATAACCATGGTCTCTGGAAAAAGATAGAATCCTAGGTAATTTCCTTTAGGCAGATTTTGGATTTTATCCCAGACTTCTTTTCTATTGCTTGGATTCTCAAGCACCAAGGAATTTAAAAGTCTTTTTCGAATTGTTGGCAATTGTTCATCAGGAATGTAAAAAGCTTGGATGGAATACGATAAGCCATAATTTTTGGTTTCTTCAATTCCAAAACTTTCTGCTGTCTTTGTGAATTCATGATCGGAACTACAAGACAGTAGGAAAAGGAATAGACTTAAGATTCCAAGACTCGGTATTATCTTACTCATAATGGTTTTTCTTCTATATCTACTCTATCCGCTTTCTCTTTTGTATCAAGTGATTTTCTACCTTAATCAAAAAAGGAAGCAAGCCATTCGGCTTCCTATGGATCTAACAATCTCAATAGGGAATCTTTCAGTTGGTGGAACAGGAAAAACTCCATTTACAATCCACTTAACAAAGCTTTTGGATTCAATTTATGGAGATTCTGCGGTTACTATTCTTTCTAGAGGATATGGAAGTAAGCTTTCTAATTCGGGTGCTGTGGTTGAATTGCATTCAAGTGCAGATGAAGTGGGTGACGAACCTTTTCTAATTAAGCAAGAGCTTAGAGAGGCGGAAGTAATCATTGGATCAAATAGAGTTCTAAGTTTTCACCGATTTTCTCGCCATGCAAATGAAAGCCCTGATAGTAAAATACTAACAAACAAGAAAGTTTACAAATCTATCCTTATTTTAGATGATGGCTTCCAGCATCTTGCGATAGCTAGAGATATTGATATTGTATTGGTGGATGCAAGGAAACCTATAGAAAATGGGCTGACACTTCCCATTGGAAGACTTAGGGAAACGGAAAAATCCTTATTACGTGCAAATGTTTTAATTTTTACAAGATGCAGAATGGATAATTCGGAATTAGTCTATAATCGCAATTGGGAAAATCGTATTCTTAGAAAATTTCCTCATCTTAGAGTTTTCCATGCCCAAGAATCTAAATTAGGATATTATAGCAAAAAAGTTTGGCTGGATTTGCAAAAATTAAAAAATGAATTTAAATATGGAAATAAATTTCTAAAAGGGAAAAGAATTTTCGCATTCTGTGGCTTGGCTTCACCTTCTTCCTTCTTCCAATCTATCCAAGAAGAAAATCCCGCAGAACTGGAATGTAAGCAATACAAGGATCATTTTAGCTTCCCAGAATTTGAACTTGAAAACTTGTTTCAAAAGTTAGAGTATTATGATCTTTTAATTTGCACTGAAAAGGATTTTGTAAAAATCTATTCCAGAATCAAACCTGAATATGAAAATAGAATTTTTTTTCTTAAAATCGAGTCATCTGTTTTCGAAAAAGAGCAGTGGATTACTTTTTGGAAAAACGTTCTGGACTCAAAGATTGTAAAATAGATTTTGGAACAGGAATTGGTTCTTTGAGAATCAGTGAGGCTAGTATCTCTCCACCTAATAGGGAAGTAAGTAATCCTCTGGAACCCAAAGCTGTCATAACCCAGGTTCCATTGTGGTTTCCAATGATAGGATTTCTATCTTTGGATTGACTTCGGTGTGAGATTCTGTATAGATTCGATTCAATACTATCTTGGTTTTCAATTTTTGTATGCTCCAAAAATTTCTCTTTCCTTCCTTCAATTATTTCCAGAAAATTTGGTGGGCTTTTTTCCTCTATCAATTCCATGGCTCTTTGTAAGATACTTTCTTCGTCTTTATCACTCCAGGCTCTTTCCGTTTTGAATTCATCAAAGGTAGAACCTAGGATGAAACGATTTTTCTTATCCTTAGCTATATAAGAATCTGAGCTAATTGGGTAAAGAAAGCAGTTTAGTAAAGGGAAGATTGGATCATTTTCATCTGAGTAATACAACTGGCCTCTAACTTTTTTAATCGGTAGTTCTTGAGTGGATTCCTTATTTTTTAAGTGGTATGAATTGCAATATACCAAGTGATCAGAGATCTTTGCGAAATTATTGGAATTGAGATCTAATGACTGATCATTTGATTTATCAGGTAGAATTTTATTGATAAACTTTACATCAGTTAATAAAAAGTTAACGTAAGACTTGGGATCTAAACTTCTCGCCTTCGCAAAGAAAATGCATTCACCTAAGGACTCATGCATGGTAAGTTTTGCTATCTTCTCAGGTAGAGAATGAGATTCTAAGCTTACCTTATAGCGATTTGCTTTTTCTTCACTGTTGATTTTAAATAGCAGACCTTCTTGGGAAATGATTTTTTCTTTTTGGTTTGAAGTAAGCTTACTTAGTAATTGATCAGCATAGTAAAATGAAGCAAGGGAAAATCGGGAAGCTGGTGTTGGGAACTTGCTAAGATGTGGGTACAAGATTCCAACTGGATTGCCAGAAGCTTCTTGGGCGATACCTATAGGATCATAAACTCTCACTGGAATCGATCTTTGCTTAAATGCAAATGCAAGACTTGCTCCAGCAACTCCCGCCCCAGCAATAGAAAATTCATTCTTCCATAAATGTTGAGAATCAAATTCTGAATCCAAAGTCGTAGATACATCTTTTGGATGGTAGTATCCAAAACACATTTCTCGTTTTTTACCGAATCCATTTTTTTTCTGAACTTGGAAACCTACAGCCTTAAGCCCCTTTCTTACAGCAGAGGACGAAGTGTAAGTGGCAAAGCTTGTTCCTATGTGACTAAGTCTTGCCATTTCTTGGAAGACTCTATCTGACCACATATCTGGATTCTTACTTGGTGCAAATCCATCTAAGTACCAAGCATCAACATTTGCAACTAATTCAGGTAAGGTATTATTTATATCACCATATAGCAAGGTTAATGTGATTTGAGATTCTGGGAAAATAAATCTATAAAAAGCTGGAGAATACAAATTGTATTTGGCAAGAAAGCAGTTCAATTGTTTTGAAATTTCTGGAATTTCACTTAGGTATTTATAAATATCAGATCCATTCAGTGGAAATGCTTCTGTTGAAACAAAATGAAGCCAACGCAAAGAATTTATTTTAGATTCGCTTTTTTGGGAAGAGGAAACTGATTCTTCATCAGAAAAAGTATTGTGTTTATTCTGAAATTCTTCCCACAGCTTCCAAGTGTATAGGAAATTAAGCCCAGTTCCAAATCCTGTTTCACAAATGGTGAAGATTGGATCTTTGGAACGATTCCAACGTTCCATGATCTGATTGCTTTCTATAAAAACAAATTGTGTTTCTTCGATTCCGCCATCTGATGAATAGTAGATATCATCAAAGTCTTGGGAGTAGGGAATTTCCATGAATTATTCCAATTAGCAAAATCAAGTTTGCTTTTTCAATCGGAATTGTATACTTTTTTGTAACCTTTTCCAATCGTAATCTATCTTAAGCTGATTCAATTCTTCTTCACAGCCAAACTTCAAAAAATCGAATACTTCAAATTTATCCATTCCAACCAAGGCTGCAATATCTGTGACCACTCTGTCCATTCTTCTTGCATCACGATCGCTTAGAGTAAATTCTAATTGCAATTCTTTTTCGAAAGAAGTCAGTTGAATCATTAGAATGCAGCTACTAAGATAGTTTCAATTTCATTCTTAGGAAGTTCTCTTGGCAGACTATCTAAGAAAGAATAGGTTGAAGCAAGGGTTGCAATTCCAGGAAGATCAATTTTCTTAACTTCATATTCAGAAAGTCTTTGAGGAATCTTTAATTCAAGGTAGATTTTTCGAATTCCTTCTACAGCCTTGATAGCTGCCTCAATTACTGAAATATTGGAAACATCCTCATCTAAAGCCTTTGCAATCAATACATATTTACCCGCTGATGAAGTAAGATTGTATTCCATAACATGTGGAAGAAGAATAGACATAGATTGAAATACATCTAGATTTGTGATTGTTGTTGCTGATAAGGAAAGCGCATAACATAGACCTAGCGAACTTACTGACTGTGCAATTCCTGCTAAGATACTTGCGGAGTATAAAGCACTTTTGGGAGCTACACTTTTTAGTTCTCTTATGGCTGGTACTATATTTTTGGAGACAAGCTCGATTGCTCTCAGTGCATTTGAATTGGTCAATTCATTGGAATACTTAGATAAGAGAGAGTCAACAGAAGCAGAGAGTATGGCTATTCCAGTCTTTGCTATTTCTGTAGTACTTAGGCCTGATGAGATTTTCGGGTCACAGATAATAAGTTTAGGAAAAATCATTTCATTTGCAAAATATTTTCTATTCCTATCTCTATCATCTACAACACTAAAGAAAGGACTCGCTTCATTTCCCATGACGGGGCGGGTAGGTATAATCACTAAGGGCAGTGGATTATTTTTTATATTTTTTCTTCCAGAAAAAATTTCTTCTGCAAAACCATCGTTTGTAGCAAGTATTGATATCGCCTTACCCGCATTAATAGACTCAAAAGATCCATAGACAACAATGCAATTTGCATTGGCTATTCTTGCAAAATATGCAGCTGAATCTAAATCCTTATAACTAGGAATTTCTTCTATATCATCGTATACTATGACACCATCGCAGTGCTTTTCTAAACTTGTTTTAATTATTGTTAGTTCATCTGGATTCTCCATCTCTTTTTGAGTGGAGAGTAGAATGATCCGGGAACCTATCTGTTTGACAAAGTTCCCGGTCTTGTAAGTACAGTCTATTTCAAAGTGTATTTTAGGGGGAAAATGAAAGTTAACCCATTCCGGTAAGACTGGCATTTAGAGGATAGAGTCTTAAGGATAAGCAAGTTTTCTCTGATTAGCCGAGAAATACTTCTGATATCCTTTCTGAAATTTTATTTAATACTTCAGGACTTAATTCTTCGTATTCGCCATTCTTCAATCGTTCCTTCACTTCTTTAAGCTTATCAGTTCTCTCTTGTGTTTCAGGTTGATTTACAATTTGCTTTGCAATTGTAGTCACCTCTTGTCTAACTTTCGCTTCTAAAGAAAGTTGTTTAGCAGTATCTGATATTGTAATACTATCTTGTTGCAAGCCAGTATCTTGCTTCTGAACACTTTGTGTTTTTTTGGGTTCGTAACCAGAACCACCAATTCTTCCGACTCTATCTATATTCATTATTCCTATCCTCTATATTAAGTATCGGCTAGTCTCTGGATGCCTTTAGTGAAAATTTTGAATGATTATTAATTAAAAACGTAAATTCACCTTTTGCCAGGGGCGGTTTTTCGAAACATTCCTTAGGGCTTTTATAGTAAATTGACTCTTCGTGGATTTTTGTCAATTCCCTTCCAACAATCAATTCCTTATCAGGGAAGATGTCCACAAGCATTTCCATGAGAACCGGCAGTTTATGAACTGATTCATAAAATACGATCAAACCATCCGTTTCACGGGCTTTCTCTAGCTGAGAGCGCTTTTTTCCTTTTTTCTCAGAGATAAATCCTAAAAATAGGGTTGGATTCGCTTGGAATCCAGAAATCGAAATCAAGCTAGCCAAGGCAGAAGGGCCAGGAATTGCCTTGGGTTCAAAACCTTTTGACCTGAGATAACGAATCACATGAGATCCAGGATCGGATAGCCCAGGTGTTCCTGCATCTGAGACCAAACTGTAGTTCTTCCCAGAATGTAAACCTTCCCAAATCCAATCAAAATAATCATCCGTATTGGGTTTGTGAAGGGTTTTGGCAGGAGTTTCAATTTGTAGATGTCTGAGTAGGGGAATGGTAACTCTAGAATCCTCACAAAGGATCAGATCTGAATTCTTTAAAATATGTATTGCTCTCAGTGTAATATCTTCCCTGTTGCCTATGGGTGTTGCAACAGAGTAGAATTCTCCTACTGGTCTTTCTTTGCTAGACATGCCTAGCGGTAGCAACCAGGAGGATTTACTCCTTCGGGACAAGGGCATCCAAATTCTTCTGTTCCCGGATAATTGCATGGATTGCAAGTAGTTCCCACGGGGCAATTCAAAGGAGTCGCACATGACGCAATTGTGCAAGCTTCTGGATTGCACCCACTTCCTGCCGGGCAAAGTGTAGGAGCTATAGAAGAGCAGCGGCTCACAGCTGTGGATGGATTGGAGAGAAGTCCTGAACTTAAGAAAGATCTCAGAGAAAAGGTATAAACCTGGCATCTTTGGAAAGGAATCAAACCAGGAGGTGGAACTTGGTTTTTTATTTTCTGAACAACTAATCTATTTGCCTCAGTTGATGCTTGGATAGGAAGAGCAGGAAAAGAAGGTGGAATTCCTTGTTCTAAATATTCACCAGTCAAGGTCTCAGCAATGGAGGGAGTAGAAGTGGTGATGTATAGATTGTAACCTACAAATTGAGGCTCACGGTTGGTAATAAAATACTTTAAAATATACTCTGGTTTGGGATTTATCTGTAAATTAGCAAGGTCTAAAGTAAGATCCTGCTTAACATTACTCGTAGAAGGAAGAACAGTGAGAATCTGAGGAACAGCTACTGGTACCAAGAACACAAAAGGTGCTACAGGGGTATCGGTATTCGTGCCGCATCGAACCAAACATATGGATAAAATTACGATTTGAATAATCTTTCCAAAAAACCAGTGCATTTAAGGATAGATTTTAAAAAAAACTTCCCAAGTAAAGGAGAAACATGGGTATTCAGAAAAAACTGACTTATATTGGAATATTTTTCGCATTTATTGTTCTTTTGACTTTTCTTTTAACTTCTGGTGGTGGCAAAAAGAAAGAAAAATTAAAATCAGAAGATCTCTCCTTTCTTTTGGGTGGACCTGCCCCTGGTTCCTCCTCCGATAAGGGAAACAACTTCATGGGAACTCGTGGAGAGAATAGTAAATCAGTGTTTGATTCTGATTTCTATGAATCTGGTGGACTCAGATATGAAGAAGATGGCTCAGCTCCTGTTGCTGTAACTCCCAATGGCGAAATCCCTATCAACCCTCAAACGGGAAAGCCTTATCCCGAAGAGGCTATGGCTCAATTCGATCGTTTAAGAGATCTCTTTCCTGACAATAATTTGATACCGAAAAGACTCACTCCAGAAGTTAAGGCAGCAGAGCAGGCAAAAAATGATAAATTAGCAGAGAGCATGCGAAATGTTTTTGCTAATAATGCGAAACCAGATGAAATAGAATTCTACTACAGCAACTTAGAAAAGCAATCCCAGGATAGATTGCAAATCATTGAATATCTTATTGATGCCCAAGGTGGAGAAGATGAAGAAATGGATAAAAAGTTCAAAGATGTATTAGATGGTATCAAATCCCAAGCGGCTCAAATCCAAAAGGAAAAAGAAGAAGCTTATAAAAAATCTGGACTTCCTCTATGAGTTCTAAACTAAAAAAGATTCTACTATTGAATAGTTTTGCACTGCTACTTTTGGCTATGTATTTGGGTATTAGTAGTTTTTTTGCAGCAGAAGTTGTCGAATTTAGAAAATTTAGCTTGGAAGAAGACCAAAAAAGATTAGACAACCTAACATTCCAATCTTTAGGTCTACCAAGTCCTGAAGATTTTTCTTTCCAAAATGGTCCTGTTACACTCAAGGCATGGTATTTTAAAAATCCTAAACCAAAAAAATGTGGAGTTCTGCTCTTACATGGTTTTGGGAGAACACGATGGTCCGTCTTAAAATACTCTCCCTTGTTCTGGAAGAGGGGTTGTGACATCTTTGCCTTTGATCATAGAAGACATGGTGAGTCTGGTGGAGATTATGGAACCTTTGGATTTTATGAAAAGTTTGATTTAGAAAATGGGATAGATACTTTTTCAGATATATCTCAAATTCCTGAAAATAAGATAGCTGTGCTTGGTGAATCCTATGGAGCAGCAACAGCCTTAATGACTATGGGATTAGGTAAAAAAGTAGCCTTTGTTATTGCAGATTCACCTTACTCCGATATGGAAACTATCGTTACGAAAAAAGGTGTAGACATTTACGGACCTATCGTACGTTTATTTGCTCCCATGGCACTTTTAATAGCTGGAAAGAAGGCAGATTTTGAACCAGAGGATGTGAGTCCAAGGAAATATGCAACCTCCATAGAAGTTCCTGTTTTATTGATTCATTCAAATACCGATGCCTATACTCCCTTTTCACATTCTCAAATCATTTATGATGAAATTCAAAATTCCCAAAAGAAAATTTTCATCACTGATTGGGGGGCTGAACATGGTAAATCGATTAACAAAGATTATGCAAAATATGAGGCTATTGTGGATGGATTTTTGAAGGAATTCATTCCAAATTTTTGAATCTATGGCACACTATGCATTGTTAGTAATAGGGCTAGATGTTCACGAACAAATTGCACCATATTACATTCATTCGGAAGCAGAGACTTATCCCATGTATTTGCAAGAGTTTGAGATACTTAAAATTGAAAAATTGTATGGAGTTCGCAGAGAAAACATTATAGAATTTTCCCAAGCCTTGGAAGATTTTACCAAAATGAATTCTGGGTACAATGATGATGGATATTTTTATCTATCCAATCTAAATCCCCAAGGTAAGTGGAAATACTATGAAATCGGAGGACGATGGTCCGGGATTCTCCGTTTGAAAGAGAATCTATCACAGGAATCTATTCTTAATAATCAAATAATTGAAAATCAAATTAAAAATGGTGCAAGAATCCGAAATCCAGAAATGCTTTGGGAAGATACTCAAATTTTGAAACCAAGTTATGACAAGCTATCAAATACCTATCATTCAACAACAGCTAGGTTAAAGGATATTGATTTTAGTCGTATCGAAATGGTGTATGATCCTAAATTAAGGGGATCTAAGTACGGAAACTTTCTAGCTTATGCCTTTCTTAAAGATTACAACTGGTTCGATAAAGGAAGATTAGGTGTTCAGGCTTATCCTGATGTCTGCGAGAAAACAGATGCTGCGTGGATTCTTGAATGGACTGAACTTTTAGATAAGGTTGGAGAAGAAGAATACCTCACAGTTGTTGACTGCGAGGTATAAAACGATTTGAACTTCTTTTAAATCGTGGTTCACTAAGACGGAGATTTACTTTTTCTTGGGAGGATGACCTGGGTGTATTTCTTTGTATTCAGGACCTTTCAATTTTTCCAAATAATTTAAACCGAAACCCAAACCAAGCCCAGCAACAAGAGAGGCGATAACAATAAGAAGATCGTCATCTTTTGTTGGAAATTTATTGCTTGCAGTAGCAATTTGAATATCTCTTTTTACTTCACCAGATCTGCTCTTAACCGTCTCGGAGGTATCATAGTTTTTAAAAGGCCAAAGGATCACAAAAGATCCAAGAATCAAACCTATTAAAAATGCCATAGTTGATGATTTCTTGTGGTCTAGAAGATATCGTATGAGTCTTGTAAAAAGTAAAAGTCCCAGTAGGCAACCTAAAGCAAAAGATCCAAGAAAAAGGATAGAATCCCATTGAAAGATATTCGCAATCTTCGCAAGAACAACTTGGTATTCACCTAATACTAACATAATATAGGAGCCACTCACACCCGGAAGAATCATGGCAGATATTGCTATGGCACCTGTTGCGAGACCTACCAAAGGATTGTCTGATCCTTGGGGATTCATTTTCATAAGTATGGGTATTACTGCTAAGATTATTCCAGGTAGCATCCAGGATAGAGTTTTGGCTGTGCGAACTTCTAGCATCTTCCAAGGAACGGAAAGTGAGGGAATGATTAAACCTATAAAAAGAGCCAAAGTAGGAGAGGGGTGATTGGCAAGTAAGAATTGAATCAACTTGGCACCTGATAGTATTGCAAGAGCGATACCTATAAAGATAGAAACTAGAAAATAGAAATCTATTCTACGAAGCTCCTCAGCAAAAGAAACTCTTGCTTCTCGTTTATGTGGAGCCTTGATAAAGCCTAGAGTATTGTTAATTGTGGATGCGTCTATTCGAGTTGTAGCATTGATTAAACGATCATAGAGACCTAATACAAGTGCAAATGTTCCACCACTGACACCAGGTATAAGATTGGCTATTCCTATTAGAAAGCCATTGATAAGGGCAAAGATAAATTCTCTTGTTGTTAAAGGAAACATAGCTCAAGTCTGAAATCTATGAGTTCGCAAGCAAGTTAATTTCAAAGCCATCGAATGGGTTTTTCTTGGATAGATTCTAAATATTTATTTGCTAGCTTGAAGTGTCCATTTCCCAAAAAACCACGGGAAGCAGAAAGTGGTGAAGGGTGGGCGGATGTTAACAAAAGATGTTCTTTGGATTGGATAAGTTCAGACTTGCGAATTGCATAAGCTCCCCAAAGTAGATAAACCAGCTTATCTCTTTGCAAGCTAAGTCTTTCTATGACTGCATCCGTAAATGTTTCCCAGCCTCGTTTTTGGTGGGAACCAGCTTGGCCCTCCCTAACAGTAAGGGTAGAATTCAAAAGTAGTACACCTTGTTCAGCGAGGTAGCTTAAATCTCCGGATTGGGGCATTGAACCTCCATATTCCGCTCTAATTTCTTTAAAAATATTCAGCAAAGATGGGGGAATTTTGACTGACTTTTCTACGGAAAAACAAAGCCCATGAGCTTGGCCGGGCCCATGGTAGGGATCCTGTCCCAAAATCACTACTCTTACTTTCTGAACGGGAACCATATCAAAAGCTCTAAAAATATACTTAGCTTGTGGATACACTTTATATTTCTTATATTCATCCTTCACGAAATCTGTTAAGCTCTTGAAGTAGGGTTTTTGAAATTCGGAGTCTAGAAGTTCTTTCCAGGATTCGTGGATTTGGATGGGCATGATTACTCAGCCACCCCCTTAAGGAGGTGGCTAATTTCCCCTAATGTTTGGAAACCTGGTAAAAACCCAAGAAGTATCTGTGTCACGATTTAGGTGGATTCAAGATTTGTGTCGCAACTAAAGAAAAATAAACCAATTTTTATAGAAAGAATGAATTATGCTGTCTTACGAACTTCTTCCCAATCCCAGGTTCTAAGAGCATTTAGAAAAACAGATACGCCTGGTAAGTGTTTATCCTGTACATTGTGTATCACTAAGTCACAGAAGGCTTCAAAAGCGGTGAAATATTTTGCTTCTTCGCAAATGACTTCAAGATATCGTCCGGTTCCTTGCAGAATTTCGTGAACTTTTAAGAAAGTTGGTTTTCCTATGATGCGTACGGAATCAACTTCCCATGGTAGGGAGATGAGTAGAGAGATTTGTTCTTCATTTTTTGTGATTTTCATGGAATACAGCCTGTTTATGTCTCTTTAGTTATAACAGATATAAGTGACATAATTCCCTAGGTTGACAAGGTTTTTTTCAATTTTTGGAAGAAAAAAATAAGGCACGTATAGAAAGTTTTCCTTGCGAGAAGTGAAGAGTTTCTAAGTTCCAATCTGTACGCCAGATTTCTGAAGCTGCTGAGTAGGAATTTGCATCTGGGCAGAGTAAAAATCCATGGACTATTGTTTTAGCTGGTAGATCGAGACAGAGTTGGTTTATTTTTCGGGCAATTCTTTGGAAGAAGGAGGCTGAGGATTCAATATTTTTGTGTCGAATTCCATAGGGCGGATTCAAGGGAAGCAATAGATTCTTGGAAATTAATTTGGGAATCTTAGCACCAAAGAAATCCGCTGTGTTCCACTCCATGATTTGATCGAGTTTGGGGAGAGACTTGCATAGCATACTACCTAGGTTTTGGTCAAGTATAGATTGAAGATTACTCACATTTAACAACGAATTCTCGACTATGTCAGAACGAAAATCAGAATTATGAATTTTTAGATTCAATGAATGATCAGCAATATTTTTATGAATTTGTTTGCAGGATTTATCGTGAAGAAATTTCCAAATTTTTCCATAATTCAATTGTTTAGAAAAATCGTCTTCTTTAGAAGTCAGCAATCCAGGAAGAATTTTATAGATCTGCATAAATAATTCAAAAGCAAAAGTACCTGTGCCAGAGAAAGGTATGAAAGCATCTAATTGAACAGTATTTTTGTCGAATGAAAACTTTTGCAGAATGAAGTTGATAAGAATTGATGCAAGGTCTTCGCTTAAAGGAGCTGAAAGTGGAAATGGGATTCGAAATCCTCTTTGGTAAAGAGGTTTTGATTTTACTGCAAAATACAAATCGGATTTATTTCTTAGTGTTGATACTAAAAATCTGGGGCCTCTTAGTTTGTTAGTTGGTTCTACTATTTCTATGCCACTAAGAGATTTGTGAATTAAACTTTTACATTCTTCCATAAAAGCTTCTTTGTCAAGATTGGGATTCTTTCTCACTTGTAGTTGAAGGGAAAAACTCTTTGTTTCTTTGATCCAATTGCGAAAAGTGTCAGGAAGTTCCTCTTCTATATTTTTTAATTCTAAACCATTTAACAGAATATAAAGATCTCTTAGAAAAAAACTTCGAAAACAAATTCCCATGATGGATTGCAAGGAAGTATTTCGAATGAGGATTTTTTCAGGAAAGAGTATGAGCCTAGGAGAACTTGTATTCTTCTTTTCTGGAATCATGGGATCACTAAGTATGGATTCAATCTCAGTTAAGGCTTGCTTTCCTAATCCTGGTGGAAAGCTGACCAAGGCAGTAAGTGGTTTCATTTGAATGAATTTTAGTAAATCGATTTTTAGCATAAAAGCAGAGTTCTACCTCATATTGATGACCATCATCTGGGGTGGAACCTTTATTTTTATCAAGCTATCCGTTGAGAGCTTGCATCCTAGTTTCTTTCTCAGCATACGATTTGGTCTAGCCTTAGTCGGGTCCCTTCTTATTTGGAAGAGTAGCCTTAGAAAGATTCCTTTGGATTCTTTACGAATGGGACTTGGGGTCGGTGTCATTATGTTCTTAGGATATGCCTCTCAGACATTGGGACTAGAATATACATCTGCGACAAAATCAGGGTTTATTACTGGGGCTTATGTAATTCTTACTCCCATTCTTGAGGCCATTTGGAATCGAAAATTTCCAAGTAATAAATTAATTATTGCAGTGATATTAGTCATGTTAGGTCTTTTTTTAATTAGCTTTGGATCAGGAAGCATATTTGATTTGAACTTTTCAGAGCCTATGAATATCGGAGACTTAATTACTTTAGTTGGTGCCTTGTTCTTCGCTCTTTATATCATTCTCATAGATAAGACAACGAAAATTTATAATGAAAGAGGACTGTATTTCGGGCAGTTATCTGCGGCATTTTTTCTTTCTTTAGTCTATTTTTGCATTCAATCCTTTTTGATGGGTATGTTTTTATTTCCAAAATCTTGGGAAGGAATAGCGATCTTTGGATTAGTTTACACTGGTATCATTGCAACTATTATTCCTTTGCTAATTCAGACACGCTACCAAAAAGCTGTTACACCAACTAGGGCAGGAATTATCTTTAGCTTAGAGCCTGTTTTTGCAAGTTTATTTGCCTTTCTTGTGGCAGGAGAGTCCTTATCAGTAATTGGATGCTTGGGCTGCTTATTTGTGTTATTTGGAATTCTTATTTCAGAAATCCCATTTCCTAAAATGAAAAATCAAACAAATAATTCGGTTACTTAGTTTCTTTAAGATTGGGCAATCTGGCCTATGAATTCCATGGCAATTCTGTATATAAGATTCAAAATAAATTCTGTGGGAAAGTTTTGTATTAAAAGCGGGAAGGATAAGATTTATCTTCTTGATATTTCTTTCAAAAGTCTTTATACTAAAGATTCTAAGGTTAATTCTGTAAAATACAATTTACCCATCAAGGAGAATTAGGAATATGAGTTTTGAATATAGAATAGATGGTATGACTTGTGGACACTGTGTTAAAACAGTCGAAGAATCATTCTTGGAAATTGGAATCAAGGCAAAGGCTGACAGGGAAAGAAATCTTGTGATCTTGGACTCCGAATTATCAGATGAATCTTTGAGTAGAATAAAAGACAATTTACAAGAAGCGGGCTATTCTCTTGGAAACAAAATCAATTCATAAAGAATTAAATACAGCCAATAAGGAAATTACTCTAGACTTATTTGGTATGACTTGTGCAAACTGTGCGCTTAGAATAGAAAAAGGTTTGAACAAAGAAGATGGAATCGAGGAAGCAAGGGTTAATTTTGCAAGAGAAACAGCATATGTCAAGTATAGAGTTAACTTACAAAAGGATACAATCTTAGAGAAAGTAAAATCCTTGGGCTATTCAGCTTCAGAGCATTCAGCAGAAAATAAATCTAAATCTGAAGATAAACACAAAGCAGAATTAAACAAATTGAAGCAGAGATTACTTCTCTCTGCTGCCTTATCTCTACCTTTGTTATATACTATGGTTTCGCATGTGAGTTTTCTTTCCTTTCTTCCGCTACCTCCCATTCTGATGCACCCTTGGTTCCAGTTTTTGCTTGCAAGTCCTATCCAGTTTTGGATAGGTTTTCCATTTATCTTGGGAGCTTACCGTGCACTACGTAATGGCTCATCCAATATGGATGTCTTAGTTGTTATGGGAACTTCTGCAGCGTATTTTTATAGTTTAGGATTTAGTATAATAGAAGGTTACAATCAGTCTGATATTTTCTTTCTGAATTCATTCGAACATTATGAACATCTATCTAAAGGCCATACTGTATTTCCTGCACTGTATTATGAAACATCTGCTGTGCTTCTTACCATCATTTTAGTTGGTAAATGGATAGAAACTCTTGTTAGAGGAAAAAGTTCACAAGCTATAGAAGCTCTCTTTAATTTAAAGGCTCCAAGGGCATTGATCAAAAAGCAAGATTCATGGGTAGAAGTACCCTCCGAATTTATAAAGGTCAAAGATTTAATTATGGTAAAAGCTGGAGAAAAAATCCCAACTGACTCTTTAGTAATGGAAGGGAATAGTTCAGTGGATGAATCCATGCTAACAGGTGAAAGTCTTCCTGTTGATAAAAAGAAAGATTCCTTGGTTTTGGGTGGCACTATCAATGGTTCAGGAACCTTAATTCTCGAAGCCCAAAAAGTTGGGTCGGAAACTCTGCTTGCATCCATAATTCGAACTATTGAGGATGCTCAAGGTTCCAAGGCTCCTTTGCAAAAAATTGCTGATAAAATTTCAGGAATCTTTGTACCCATTGTTATTTCTATTTCAATTTTAGATTTTTTTATTTGGTTTCTATTTCTAGAACCGGGAAATATACCTGGAGCCTTGGAGAAAGCTATTGCCATTCTTGTAATAGCCTGTCCTTGTGCTTTGGGACTAGCAACACCAGTATCTTTGTTAGTTGGAACTGGGAAGGCAGCATCAAAAGGGATCTTATTTCGAAATGCCGAAAGTTTAGAGCTTGCTTCATCAATACAGACAATTGCCTTTGATAAGACTGGGACACTTACTGAGGGTAGACCGTTCGTTGTGAACTATCTAACTAATACGGAAGGTGCTAAGATTCATAATTTTCTTCAAATTGTTGCCTCCTTAGAATCAGGTTCCGAACATCCTTTAGGAAAGGCACTGCTCACATATGCTCAGCAACAATCCTTGGGTCTACTTCCTTTTCAGGATATTCAAATTGAATCAGGTGGTGGACTTAGTGGTAGAATTGAAGACTGGAAGGCTATGGTTGGTAAGCTTACTTATCTTGAAGTCTATGGAAATTCTTTTGATGAAAAATTAAAAGACCAAGCAAGTATCTGGGAAAAAAATGGCTGCACTGTTTTTTATGCTATCATCTCCAAGGAAAATGAGATTCAACAAGGAATCTTTGCAATGGAAGATAAACTTAAGCCTGGTTCTATTCAGGCAATCCAAGACTTGAAGCAGATGGGGATAGAACCTATCTTACTTACAGGTGATAATCTCGTTACCGCTCAAAAGATAGCTGAAGAAGTTGGAATTGATACTGTTTATTCATCTCTAAATCCTTTAGATAAACAAAATTGGATACGAAAGTTCCAAGCTCAAAATCGGAAAATTGCAATGGCCGGTGATGGAATCAACGATGCTCCAGCCTTAGCCAGTGCAGATTTGGGAATTGCTATGGGAAAAGGAACGGATGTTGCCATAGAAGCAGCGGGAGTTGTATTGGTCAAAGGTGATCTAGAAAGGTTAGTGGATGTTATACGAATAAGTAAAAATACCGTACGGAATATACGACAGAATTTTTTCTGGGCACTAGGATACAATGCTTTGGGAATTCCTATCGCTGGTATAGGTCTTCTTGCTCCCTGGTTGAGTGGTGCGGCTATGGCTTTTAGTTCTATTTCTGTCGTATTGAACGCTCTCAGTCTGAATCTTAAGAAGGATTGATTCTGAATAAAATCACCGGTAGAAAATATAATATGAGCAAGCGAATAGGCAGAATTAGTCTAAAACCATACTCTCCATGATACAAAAATCTTTATCCCATTTTCGATTTGTTCCAAAAGCTTTGCATTTAGTTTGGGATACCAGTAAAATACTTACCATAGTAATGATTTCAGTAACCATCATCAATGGATTACTGCCTGCCTTAATTGCTTACATTGGTAAATTAATTGTTGATTCGGTATTGCTAGCTTCGCAAGAAACTGGAAATTATCTAAACAAGGATGCTTACTTTTATGTTGGAATGGAAGCCTTGGTTATTATCATTCTGGCAGGTTCTCAGAAAGCTTCGCAGGTCAGCCAGGCACTGCTTAGAGTTTTACTTGGTCAAAAGGTCAATGTGCTTATCCTCGAAAAGGCTCTAACCTTAGAGCTCTCTCATTTCGAGGATTCAGAATTCTATGATAAGATGACCCAGTCTAGAACTCAGGCATCTAGCAGGCCATTATCTCTCGTTAGTCGAATATTCAACTTAATTCAATCAGCATTGACTTTGATAACTTTTGGTGGTTTGCTTTTTCAATTTTCCTATTGGGCTGTTCTAGTTCTATTGATCGCAACCCTTCCTGCTTTTTTTGCTGAGACAAAATTTTCAGACCATGCCTTTCGCCTATTTCGTTGGAGATCTCCAGATACTAGAGAGCAAATCTATCTAGAGACATTGATTGCAAGAGAGGATCATGCTAAGGAAGTGAAGTTATTTCAGTTAGGTGATATGCTTTTAGATAGATACAAAGCAATTTTCGACCGATTGTATTTCGAAGATAGAAACCTTACTATCCGAAAGGGATTCTGGTCTTACATACTTGGACTTCTAGGCACTGTATCATTTTACGGAGCTTATGCTTGGATTGTTTTTGAAACCATTCAAAAGCAGATTACTCTTGGTGAGATGACTATGTATTTAGTTGTATTCAGACAAGGTCAATCTACTTTTAGTTCTATTCTCAGTGGAATAGGAGGGATGTATGAGGATAACTTATATTTGGCGAATCTCTTTGAATTTCTAGCTCAAGCTATAGATAAGTTCAATGGAAGCATTAAAGAATCTTCACATTCCCTCGGAATTCAATTTGAAAATGTATACTTTACCTACCCAGGTTCTAATCTCTCTATACTGAAAGATATTTCTTTTCACTTAAAACCTGGAGAAAAACTCGCTATTGTAGGTGAGAATGGTTCCGGGAAGACAACTTTGATAAAACTTCTTACACGATTGTACAAACCGTCCCAAGGAAGAATTCTATTGGATGGTATAGATCTGAATGAGTGGGATGAGTCTACTCTCCGAAAACGTATTGGTGTTATATTTCAGAATTTTGTCCAATACCAATTTACAATAGGGGAGAATATTGGAGTTGGTGATGTAGATCATTTAGAGGATACTAATCAATGGGAAATAGCATCTAACAAGGGTATGGCCAAAGCATTTATTGAACCCTTACCAGAAAGATTTAATACCAGACTTGGCAAATGGTTCAAAGGAGGGCAAGAGTTATCTGGTGGCCAGTGGCAAAAGATTGCACTATCCAGAGCATTCATGAGATCCAAGGCAGATATTATAGTATTGGATGAACCAACTTCAGCCATGGACGCAGAGGCAGAAATGAATATTTTCAATCATTTTCGATCCCTCACCCAAGACCAAATGGTTATATTAATTTCTCATCGTTTCTCAACTGTTCGAATGGCTGACCAGATTATGGTTATGAATGATGGTTCTATCATTGAACAGGGGACACACGAAGATCTTCTTCAATTAGAAGGTAGATATTCCCACCTATTTCATTTGCAAGCAGAAGGTTATAAATAGTGAGTAATTGGTATAGAATTGGAATTTGAAATTTTTTTGTATTGAATACTTGGATTAGGTATCTTCGCAAAAAAACCTTAGCAAGATAGAAGGGAATTCTACCTTGCTAATATTCGATTTTAGTAGGAAATTGCGCGAGGTAATTTCTTCGCCTGAGCTACCCATTTTTCTACTTTGACTAAAGCGGGAGCTATACGTACTAATTTTTTCTTAACATTAATTACTAGCATTGCTTCAAATAATTTCTGAGGAACTCTCTTGGATAATTCAACAACTGTATCAACACCTGCTTCTTCCAATAAATCTGCATACTCAGATCCTACACCCTTGATTCTGTAAAGGTCAACATGGTTCACCCATTCAAGTACTAATTTAGAACTTATTCCGGAATCTTTAACTATTGTTTTTCTTCCTTCTGGAGTTCCACCTTTCTTAAGTAAGTCGTGAGTCGAACGGATACCCGCTTTCTTTAGAGTCGCCGCGTATTTTGGTCCGATTCCTTCTACATCTACTAATTTTGCCATTTTCTTCTTATTCTCCTGTATTTATTTTTTTAAAAAAGCACTTAACAATTGAGATCCTATCTTTACTACATCATCAGCAACTTGTCCATCACCATTAGAATCTATTAGACTATTGAATAAACTGGAAGCATCTGGTGCAGAGTTAGTAACATTTGTACCTTCTTCTGATAGATTTTTCGCTAGTTCAGAGGCGGTTAATTTTTCTTTGCTCATATACTTTCCAATCAAACCCATTACGATAGGAGCCAGTACAGAAAGAATCATCATTGATTTTTCTTTATCAATACCAACCATATTGCCTATAGTTTCAGCAATATCAGTTCTATCCTTGCCAATGAGATGCTTAAGGATAGATTGGCCCTCTTTCTCATCACTGTTTTGGATAAAAGACCCTAGATTTTCTAGGATGGATCCATCATGATCTTTAGAAACAGCCTTTGCCAAGCTCTCTGCACCTTTCTCATTCTCTGTTTTCTTCGCCATTGCTTGGATAATTAGAGGCAATGCGATTGCTGTTGCTGAAGTAACCTGTGTTGTGTTCAATCCAGTTTTGTCAGATAATTCTTTCAATCCACCGCTTGATATCAATTGCATTATTGTGGGTAATATTTCAATACTCATATAGTCATTGGTATAATAGTCTCATGGTATTATGTCAAAATCTTTTTATTAATTAATGAAAAAAATTGGAAAAAAGTTATTAATTGATTTATCTAATTTTTATTAAATCAAGTATACTGAAATATTCGTATTTTGTAATTTATGTTTAAAAAATAAGTGTCGTCCTTTTTTTAATTCGTAACTATATATTTTATCTATACTTTTACTTCTACTTTCTGCTTGGTTCTCTTTAGAATGCGCATGGAATTTTTACTTTAATTGTATTGAATAAAAATTATCATTTGATAATAAAACGCTTGTATAGTAAATAAAAAGTAAGTATATGGATATATGGACTTTCTTTGTCTCACTCAGGATCAGACTGGTAAGCAGATTCTTTTGGATCATCTTCTGCTAAGGGCTCTTTCTCTTCGTTCGATTCCTATCCTTGTAACTGGGGAAGAAGGTTTTTCCTTTGATCGCTTCTTTCGAAGGGGTAGGTTCTTAGGTCTGAATGCCGCCACCATGGGTAAGATGCTTGTAGCTAATTCAGTCAATATGTACCATCTCTCCGATATCATCCATTGCATGCCCGATTGGATACGCCAAGGAGGCTTCCCTGTCTTCTACAATTTTACCAAACAATACATTGATGAGAATGTTTCTTCTCGCGTAGGAGAGCATTTATTCCAAAAAGATAGAGATACTCTGAATGGGATTTTAGAAGAGGCGAAGGTTCCTGCATTTTTCTGGGAGACCAGTTGGGCGGGAGAGAAGACGAGAAGGGGGTATCTACAAAGAAGTTTGTACGCCCAAGCAAGCCTCACACTTGACTGGAGAGCAGAGGCTGTTCAAATTATCCAGAATCGATTAACAGATAGTCAGCGAGGAATGTTGTATGGGAGTTCAGATTCAGGCATACTCTATATTAGTGGAAGGCTTATTCAAGGAATGGAAGGCTTTTCGCAAATCCCTGCGCCTTGAAGACCAGGTCTTCTTCGATGATTTTTTCCGAATTGTCAACGAGAATATACAGGCAGGCAATGCCCAGGGTCATCCCTTTCCTATGGAGACGGCCTTTCTTACTGTCATTATTGAACTTCTCAAGAAGAACTACAATCTACGGCAAGAGGTCGAGCAGTTGAAGATGAAAGTTATATCCTATGATGGAGGCGAGAGTTTGAAGAGAATTTGAAGGACAATCGCCCGCACTCCATGTCGTTTTGGCTCGAAAGGGTAAATCCTCGTTTGGTGGGAAGATTTCAACTAACTTAAAAATATATTTACAATATTTAATACATCGCATACTTTGATTAATTGTGGATGAATTACTAATTTACAACCGCCCGCACCTGTATGTAGAGGGGAATCCTGTGGGATTTAGAGATCCAAGTGGGAATAACACTGTTATAGGTCAACTTAATGCTATTATGAAACATATGATTGGTGGAATAAAGATAGCAACTAAAACCGCACGAAGCATAGGTAGAGGTCTAGACTATTCTATGCGTAAAGCAGGTAGAGGTATAGATGGAGCAGTAAGGCAAATAGCAAGTGGTGGCAAGTATTCCAGGAACAAAGGTAATGATTTGGATAATTTATTTGGGACAGGTAATACGTTTGCAGGAATACAAAATAGTAATTTAGGAGATTGGCTTACTAAGCAATACAATGATATAAGGACTAAATCGTTTGAATTAAACGATAAAAGAGCACTTAGAAAGACAGAAGATAAACATAAAGTTAGATCCTTAGCATGTGCAGCGTATTTTGGCTTTGGAACATCAGGATTTGCAGATTGTTTTATTCGTAGCTATGCTATGAGAACCAAGCAAAGAACTGATATAAAAAAGAAAACGAGGTGGTATCCAGGAGAAGATTACTCCTCAGGTGATCCTCTTGCAGAAATAGGTGAATCTGAATATGTCAAAAGAGAGCTTTTAATCACCTACAATTTCAGATGTGGAATTCCTTCTGGAGTTTCAACACCTCATTGTCCATCTAAACAAGAGATAGAGGATAATAAAGATGATGAATAACTTAATATTAAAGTCAATTAAGAATAATTTTTTTTATAAAAAGTTTTTGTTTTATCCAAAGAATAACAACTATTTCATCATTAAGTATATAAAAAAGATAATAATTATATTTACTACTTTTTATACAGTTTTACCAATGCATTCTCAAAATTATACTCGTAATCAATTGTCTCAGCAAGACATTTATAAAAATTCATGGGCTTACACTACTATTGAATCAAAGACATACTTAGATAATATAATGTTTAATTATGACATTGATCCTTCTGTAAGAGTTTATTATGCAATTACACTTGAGAAAAATTGTGAATATCAAAATATAAAATTACATCTAAGTGATGCAATAACTACATCAAAAAAAAATAAATTACAAAGAATTTATGATGAATCTGTAATGTATGATTTATATTTTGATTTATTTTTTATTTCAAAAGAAGAGTTTATGTTCAACACACAATTATTATCAAAAGAAATTAATGAATTTAGTGTTGTTGAAAGATCAAAAATACTTATAGATTCATTGAAGCATGAAAATTGTATTGACCCTCTGGACTGGGCAAGAGTAAAAACAGAGCATCTAGAGAGAGGAACTTATGCACAGGATGTAAAACCAATAATATATCTGATTCGATATCATGCAAATAAAACAATTGTTTCTTCCTGTATGTCTCAAACGACAGATTTTTATAATAGTGTATATTCGGATTATTTTAATTATCCATATAATAAATATCTAAATTATTTAATTAATATTCTTGATCTTGATAAATTAGCTTCGAATAATCAAAATTATTCTATAGCACTCAAAAAATATGAGCTTATTTTACAAGAATTAAAACAAAATAATTATAGACCTTGGCTGGAAGCAGCAATTGAATATAGACTAATATTGATTTGTTCCTTATCTCACGGAAATCATTGCAGTAAAATGATTCAAGATTTAGAAGGGTCAAAGAAAGATTACTTAATCGGGGCAAAAGATTCATATTATAGAGAACTTCTTTTGAATCGATTAGTAGAAATCCGTTTTAAATGATCAAAGAAATTCCTAAGTGAGATATAAATATGAAAATAGCTAAAGCGAATTCAACCTATAAGTGCAACGGTTTAGGTAGTTCCCCAAAAGACTTCA
>JAKRSH010000025.1 GCA_022402465.1 Leptospiraceae bacterium
TTGGAATTCATTCATCTTTATTTAGACATGATTAATCAGGGCATTGCAGCTAACGAACTAGGCTTACCGACGTAGGCTGACCCTGAGTCCCGAAAGGGACGTTAGGGACTGGCACGTAGCTTGCGTATGCAAGCGAGTGACAGAAAGCCTATGTGTCGCAGACCGAGCGAGGGCGTAAGACCCGAAGCGAAGCGGTAAGCCGCAGTTATGCGCAGTGTTCATTATCAATTAGTATTCCATTTTCCGTTATCAAAGGACGCAAATATACAAGCATCTAGAATCGCAGGCATTATTTTTTCTTGTGAACAAAGTTCAGAAATTATATCAAGAATAAATGCATAATATTCTTCGCTCGAAAGTAGAGTTGAATTAATAGGAATACTAAATTTAATATTCTGTTTAAACCATTTTATAAATCTAGAATCAATTGGAATTTCAAAGTTAGTAACTCCCATCGCTTGAAGTACATTTCTCGATTGTTTCGGACCTATTCCGATAAAATTATTCATAAGTTGGTTACAAAGATTTCTTTCTAATGTTTGTCTTTGAGAATCGTTTGAAATTAAGATTTTGTTTATCAATTGTAAAATATTAGGCCATTCTGAATTTAAGATATCGACATTTTTGCAAATATGCTCACTTATTTTCGTTGTGAATCGTATACCGGAAAATTCTTTCAATTTCTGTTCTATTTGTTGACTTTCCTTTTTAAATTTATTGAGAACATTTTCAAGGCTAATTGGAAATGGCTTTGTCGAAAGGAGTCTATATACTGCGCTAGTAGGTCCCGACTTCTGATTTGATGTAAGTAAACCGATTAATATTGAATGCCAAAAATCTTCTTTGGAAATCTTAGGGTTTTCAATATTTCTCATTCTGTCTTGAACAAAGGTTCCCATTCTTTCTTTTTCTAAAATTTTGAATATTGCCTGTTTGTCTTGGTTCGTGAATTCAATTTTTACTATCATCGTTATTGTTTCCTCTTAATTAAATAATAAATAGAATATATTCAAGTTTTTCGAATTTTATATTTTTTTTGGACATTGCGCATAACGAACTAGGATTATCGACGTTCCTCGACCCTGAGTCCCGAAAGGGACGTTAGGGACTGGCACGACGCTTGCTTATGCAAGAGGAGTGACAGAAGAGGAATGTGTCGAAGACCGAGCGAGGGCGCAAGTCCCGAAGCGAAGCGATAATCCGTAGTTATACGACGTCAGGTAGTTTTACAATAAACTGCTCAATTTTGGTTAGTTCATCTTTTAAAAAGTTATCTAATTTTGTTAAGATTGCTTCTTCAATTTCTTCCAAAAGAACTGCTGGTTCATATTGCTTTTTTTCTAAAATTAAATGTTGATAAACTGCATGCCATTTTTTTCCAAAATTTCGATTAGCCAGTTTGAATTGTGGAGATTCTTTAAAGAATGCTAAGTATTCATTCCTTTTATTAGGATCGCCTGGTCCAATAAATAATTTCAAATCAATTCTCCTATAGTAATTTTGAATTTCGAACATCACAATACGTTTTGATGTTGTCCAGTCATAGCCAATTTTAGGAAATTTCTTATCGAAAAGAATTGTAGTGAAACGGATTACTGATTTTGATTCTGTATCTATTATTATTTTATTATTTTCTCTCAATTTTTCTAAAATGAGATTTTTTACATCTAACTCTAAATCTGGTTTATACTGAAAAATTAGATCGAGAGCTTGTTTATGATTGGTATAGATTTTTTTGCAAATTTCTTCTATTTCTGGATTGCTCATTATATTCCTTTTTATTATTGAAGTGTAATGTTCTATAAAAGTAATTACATCAGATTTTAAACTTACATTCTTTTCTAATAAATCCTTTAGTGAATCATAAATAATATCGTAATTCAATGGTATCCAATCTTCTTCGGATGGAATTTTTCCATCGGGTGTTAGAAAAAACTGTAATTTTTCATAAGAAGAAAAATATTTTTCAATTGTTTCTCGATATCTTAGCAATTGATTGTTGCCTTCGGAACTTAATATTTTATTTTCGATAGCAATTAATATTTTTGGATCCGAATCTATTTGAATTAATATATCTATATAATTCCACTCTCTATGAACTTCAATATTTGTAGATTCCAGGAACTCAAATGTAAAGAAATTTATGGATTTTGGAAGTATATCTCTATATTTAATTAATATTTTCTTTAAAAATATTTTAAGAAAGAGATCTCCGAAGGAATGATTCTCGCTAGGTGAGAGAAGCCATGCAAGTACATTTGAATGCCGAATTTCAGTGTTAATAATATTCAATGTTTCAAATATGTTGAATCCTGATATGTGGGTTTCCAATTTATCAAGTCCCTCATTATCATTTATGAATTGTTCTAAAAAATATAGTTCTGTTTCCGTTTTCATATATTCCTTTATTTTTACCTGATGTCGTATAACGAACTAGACTTAACGACGTTCCACGACCCTGAGTCTCGCAGAGACGTTAGGGACTGGCACGTAGCTTGCGTATGCAAGCGAGTGACAGAAGAGGAATGTGGCTTTAGCCCGAGCGAGGGCGCAAGTCCCGAAGCGTAGCGTTAAGTAGCTGTTATGCGTAGTGCCGTTATAATCTTTTATATGCTTTTTTAATTGAGTTATCTAGTGTCCCATTTTTATATTCAAATTTATTTAGAATATGTATATTTTCATTCGTTATATGCAACTGACCTTCATTACCAATATTTCCTCTATGTTGACCTTTTGAATAGAAAGCGTTTGAGGATACTTCTTTGCTATTTAAAACCCAAAGTACTATTTCATCTCGAAATACGGCTACCCAGATAAATACATCACAGCATTGTGGCTTTAATTGTTGAAAATTCATCAAGAAGTTCTTCTTTGAACCGCGCGATAAGGCTCGCATATACAATGGCTCGTCGCTATCACTATCGACAGCTCTTGAAGCCTTAACTTCAATTTTAATACCGTCGAGCCAAAGATCGTAATCACCGGAAAAATTTTTATCCAATTTTTTATTAGGTATTGCTAAATTTCTACTTTTCCCTAAAACATAAGTTTGCGCAAATTTTTCTCCGAATCCACGTGGCGCGGAGATTTCGAAGATCCATAAATGAGGATTGCAGGAGATATATTCTGATCTGATTTCTAAATATTTATGAAATGAAATTCCTTTGTTTTCAATTAGTGTACTAATTAAATGTTCATATTCATTAAAAGGAAAAATTGATTGATCTCCCTCTAAGGATTTCAATATTTTGCTGAGTTCGCTGGCTGGTCCAGTATATGATTTGATAATTCTATTTTTTAACTCTATAAGATCCATTGGGGTTTTTTATTATTCCTAAATATTCTAAATAATTTGATTCGTTGAAATCTCCATATTCTTTAAAGAACTCAATATGTATTGGTAACGATTCTAAATCGCCTCTCAATATTTTATGTGTATTGAACAAATTTGAAAATAACCAGTTCATAATCTCTGAATTAAGCAAAGACGACAGGTCTTTACAGCTAATGACGTTAATATTTGGTATTAAAATATTTGCACTATTTAGTATGTATCTTTGTTTGTCGTCATGAAAAAAGCATAATTTATTGGAGATGAATTTATATATTAACTTCTCTTTTGAGAGATATATTTCAAGAGGTGCGACCTGTTGAAACAAATCGAAGGAGGGAGGAATAAAAGTCGATGGATCTTTAATTTTATTTTTCGAAATGTCTGATCCTTTATAAACAGGTAAATATCCTGGGAGTTGTTCAGTTGAGCAATATTTTTCATTATTTCCAGTAACTATCCCAAGGGCCCAATTTGCATTATTTTCTAAAGTAACATGGTTTTTTGAAAAAATTTGTGATATAATTTCTGATTCTTCACTAGTTGTCCAGAAATTGAGAATTTTCTTAGGATTCTTAAAAAATGAAGATTGATGTCGGATATGTTGTTTATTTCTGGTTTCACATAAAGTTAGAGAGTCATCTCTGCTAGGTTTGTTTTTTAGTATTATCGCTTGGGCTTTTGTTAAGAGTCCTTTGAATGGGCGATCATAATCGATAATCCTTGGGATGGTTTTTTCTAGAGAAATCATCCGAATATTTTCAAATGTAGATATATTGAAAAAAGCTTCTTGTATAAGAAATCCCAATAAACCATTTGAGTTCAATACTTTCAAAGATGCAGATAGGAATAATGAAGTTGTATCGATACTTTTACCACAATTTAACAATTTAGAATAATATTCCTTTTCTGATTTTAAGATTTTTTTTCCCCAAGGTGGATTGGTAAAAACAAAGTCAAAAAAATCATTTTGAAGTTCAAGTTTACGATATATTTCGAGAAAATTGCCAACCTTAATATTAGTTGAATCATATCCGAAGAGGTGTTTTATCCTTTCTCTTGCGATCATTACCGCATTTGGATCAGTATCGAATCCATAAATATTTTTTGGATGAACGCCATTACGTATTGCCTCTATCAGAAAGTTTCCCGTTCCACAACAAGGATCCAGAAATGTTTGATCATTGTGGAATGTAATTCCTTTAAACATATCTTGAATTATATTTGATGGAGTATAATAGATTCCCTCCTGATTACGATAAGAATTTGATAAAGTCCTTTCGTAATAATCACTGAGATCATCGATTCGAATCTCAGATATTAGTGAAGGAATACTTAAGGAAAGTTGCGTATGATCATGTTTGTCCAGTTGAGATTTATTTGCCCTAGAATGAAGTTTTTCTTTACCTGCTATTTCGCTTTGAAATAGTTCTACAGACCTTTTGCTTATTAGTCCTTTGCCTCTGGTATTCAAATAGCCAGTTTTTATCCAATTTCTGATTGTGGCTGTGGAAACATTCATTTTTGTGGCCGCTTGAGAAATGCTAAGATCTTCATCGTTGAACTGTGAAAAAAAATCGAGTTCCATAGTTCAACTTTCTTAAATGCTTAACCTTTGCATAGCCTTTTTAAGGCATTACGCATAACTGTTTCTTGTCGTGTCTATTTGGGTATACTTATAGTATGTGTTGTTTAATAATTGATGCGAGTGGAGTATGGTCGAGTAAAAATTGCGTTACATGCTTGTACGGATGGTAAAATCCGTATTGCGTTAAATGTGCGTGAAGCTAGTGGAAAGTCGTATTGGTAGACTTCGTGTTTGATACTAGTTTACACAACTAGGTAAACCTATTTGTTTGCTGGCGGTCCATCAACTGATCATAAGGGCTGCGGATGGTGTGGAGCTTTTGCATAGTAACTCGAGTGTAGATTTGGGTCGTTCTTAGGGATTCATGGCCTAAGAGGGATTGTATGTATCTTATATCAGTTCCAAGTTCTAATAAGTGAGTTGCGAAGGCATGACGCAGTGAGTGGAAGGAAACTTTTTTAAGGATTTTGGCTCTAAGCTTGGCTTGTTCGAATACTTTTTCAGCAGAACGAATGCTAAGTGGAAGATGACTCTGTCGCCCAGAAGGAAAGAGCCACTTAGGAAAGATTCCATAAGTTTCTAAATAATTTGAAATGTCTTGGAAGACTCGATCGGAAAGTATAGAGAGTCTATCTTTCTTACCTTTGCCTTGTGCGATTCTTAAGGTTTTTCTCTGCGGATCCAAGTCGGAAGGTTTCAATTGCACAGCTTCACTAACTCTTAGCCCTGCTGAATAAGCAATTTCAAGTAAAAGTCTATGTTTGGTGTTTTGTGTCAGTTGAATAATTCTTTGAACTTCTTCAAAGGATAAAATTTCGGGTAGGACTTTTTCTTTTTTGACAGAGGGAAATTTTAGATTTGGTAAAAATCCAGTTGCATCTTTGAAGTAAAACAAAAGAGAGCATTGAGCAGATAAAAGTGTAGTTCCTCGAATTTCCCTTTCTACTTTAAGATACAGTAGATAATCAATTAAATCTTCCTCTCTTACAAATTGGGGTTGGCATTGGATGAATTCTAAAGCTTTATAATTCCAAAAAAGGTAGGTTCTTCTAGTTCGTTTAGAGTAATTTTTTAAATCAATATGAGCATTTAATTTCTGGAATAGGGGAGCTAGCTCTTGCAAAATACTTGGATCTATGCGAATTCTTTGTAATTTTAAAATTTTGATCCAAATAGGGTGATTTTTTTCAAGGGATGTAAAAATCCAAGTCTTAGAACTGGGATCATAATTTCCATGAGGAAGAGAAGTAGTTAATTGGAAGAGGTCTTCGTTAACCGGTTCAGGTATATGAAAATGGTAACACTTGTTCTCTAAGTAAAGATGGGGAAGGGAATAGGTCATAAGGACAGATCCCTTGGGTTTAGATAAGTGTCTACCTAAATATATGTATAGTATTTATTATGAGACATAGCTCCGCCCCATCAGTCCCAGATAATTCTTGCATGGTATCACAAAATTGCTGATAGTATGATTAATGACAACTGTTTCTTGGAATTATTTTTATAAAGAGAACTTTGAATTAACAAAAAATTCAAAAATAAAAAGAATGAAAAATTCTCAATTTTAACTTTGGGATAGATCTTTTTATGCTTTTCTACTAGGGAAAGATCGATTTTTAAACCAAATCCTAGGTATTTCATTTTCCCTATAAAAAATGGGGAGTTTGGATTTATTTTAAAACAAGATGAATATTTTAAGTGTGAATTACTTCCGAATTTATAAATTTGGATACTTTTTTAAGGTTTATCGTGCAAAATGTTCTAGTATATTGAATAATTTCATTCATTTTTAATATAAACTAATTATAAAATATTTATATATTTTAAAAAATATTTTTTAATAGACAGTAGATTAATTTTTTGTATATTTTACTTTACCTTTTCGTCTAACCCAAGCACTGAGTGGCTTTAACAGTAAGCGAATTATAAATAATAGTGAATCATATTAAATGACTGAAATCAAAGAAAGAATAGAAGAAAATGATCCTCTTACCATCAAGACTATCTTGCTTGTGGAAGATGAACCAATCATTGCTATGAATCAGAAGCTGATTTTGGAAAAATTTGGATACAAGGTCATTACCGCACGTGATGCTGATCGTGCATTTAATACTCTTTCTAATCCATCTGCTGTGCAATTAGTACTTATGGATATTAATTTAGGGGAGGGAATGGATGGTACGGAAGCTGCGAGACGAATTTTAGAAAAGTGGGATCTTCCTGTAGTTTTTCTTTCAAGTCACAGTGAACCTGAAATTATCAACCGAATTCAGACGATAACTTCCTACGGGTATGTTATGAAAAATTCTGGTTATTCCATTCTACAAAATTCGATTCAAATGGCATTTAAGCTTTTTGATGCAAAGAAGAAACTCCAAGACAGTGAGAACCGTTACAAATCAATCCTTGCGAATATAAAAGATGTTTTATTGGTTTTGAACAAAGATTTATCTATACGTTATACTAATTCGAATTTTGAAAAGTATTTTGGATGGAAAGAAAAAGAAATTCTCAATTCTATTTTTACTTTAAGATTAGATCCCATAGACCAAGCTTTTTTTGAGTTAACCATTAAAGAAATTTCTGTTCGAGAAGGATTGTATAAAACAATTGAAGTTGGAATGAAAGATTCTTCCAGCACACATAGAGTTGTTAATTTGACTATTACGAACGCTATGTCAACTGTGGGGATCAATGGAATATTAGTTGCCTTTCATGATCTCTCAGAGGTTAAGAAAAATGAAACTCATTTGACTCGAATTGAATCCCTTCTAAAAACAACCCAAAGATTAACCAAGGTTGGAGGTTGGGAAGTTGATTTAAAGACGAATAAAATATTTTGGACAGAAGAATCTTATCGTATCCATGATTTACCACTGGACATATCTTTTGAATCAAGCGAAGAATGGATTCAAAAAAGTATAACATTTTTTAAACCTTCCGACCAAGTTATTTTGAATCAAGCATTTGCTGAATGCATAAAAAGTGGAATCCCCTATGATCTAGAGTTAGAGTTTGTATCTTATAAAGGTGTCACAAAATGGATACGGACAGTTTCTGAACCAATCCTGGTTCATGGTAAGGTGGAAAAAGTTTTAGGTTTCATAATGGATATTACGGAAACAAAAAATGCTCAGCTTGCTTTGCAAAATAAAAATGAAGAATTTGCTACTTTAAACGAAGAGTTATCAGTAACCATAGAAGAACTTGAAGCGGCAAATAATGATTTAATTAAAAGCAACGAAGAAGTATTTGAATTAGGACAGATTGTATCGAAAGAAAAAATTTTCACCGATGCAATCCTAGAAAATTCACCTGGCTTACTTGCCGTATTCAATGCAAATGGCGAGCTAATCCAATGGAATAAGCAATTAGAAATTACCTTAGATTTATCTAGTAGAAATTTATTGGAATTGTCTGTTTCTGAATTTATAAATTTTGGAAATGGTAAAAATTGGCTGGATTTTATTCATCAATTTAAATCTAAAAAAACAATTGAAACAAACTATCATCTTCGTCTGAAGGATGATAAATTCTTATCTATTCAATCCAACTGGGTCGCTTATGAAATGAATGGATACATATTTTACATGACTTTAGGCTTTGATAAAACAGCTCAGTTTTTAACTGAAAAGAAATTAGAAGAAAGTAACTTCCGCTTTAAACGAGTCTTCCAAAATGCTCCCTTTCCTATGATCATTCATACAGATGATGGAGTGATAGAGCATGTTAACTTAGCTTGGAAGGAATTAACTGGATACAAAGAAGAGCAGTTAAAAACAGTCAATGATTGGACCAGGCTCGCTTATGGAACAGAACAAGAAACAGTTAAAGAAGTGATAGACGAACTTTATCAATTAGAAGGCAAGAAGAAAGATGGTGAATTTACGATTCGAACTAGTTCGGGCAAAGAACTAGTTTGGGATTTTAGTTCTGCTTATTTGGGCAGACTGGAAGACAATCGAAAAGCAATATTAAGTATAGCAAACGATATTACAGAAAGAAAGATTCATGAAAGTAGAATTCAATCTTTATTGGAAGAGAAGGAACTAATTCTTAAGGAGGTTCACCACCGAATTAAAAACAATATGAATACGATTCATAGCCTTCTCTCTTTGCAAATGTCTAAGATCAATGATTCAAAAGAGAGAGATGCTCTCCAGGATGCTGCGAATCGCGTTCAAAGTATGATGCTTCTTTATGAAAGGCTTTACAAAGATTCTAATTTTAATACTATTTCTATCCAATCTTATCTACCCAATCTTGTTGATCAGATTCTTTTGAATTTTCCAAATGCTTTCAGTGTGAAAGTGGTGAAAGACATTGATGATATTGTACTTTCTGTAACTAAGCTTCAATCGCTAGGTATAATTGTTTATGAAATACTTAGCAATTGCATGAAATATGCTTTTGATGGTATTTCTAGCTGCGAGATTTCTTTTTCAGCTAAGTTATCAGATAAGTATTTTATCTTAGAAGTCAAGGACAATGGAATTGGCTTTCCTGAAGGTATGAATCATACTAATTCCACAGGATTTGGATTGATGCTGATCAACGGATTGGCTACTCAGTTAGGTGGCGAACTGACAATTTCAAATATAAATGGAACGCAGGTTAGACTTTTAATAGAATTATCTCACCTTTATTAAGGCTTCTCTTTGGATTGTAAAGTTTTATATCTCAGAATTTCTCCTTGCATGTATGCATAAATCGATTTTACTGGTAATGAATCCCTAAACCAACATTAACTATGATTTAATCAAGAAATTATTTCTTATTTCTATAATTTAAGAAAATCTTAGTTACATAAATGTGAGAATTATTAATGGAAATTGAGAATATTGAATTAAGTCTTCTAGCACTAGAAGATTACCAAGAATTAAAAGAAGCTATGATTGAAGCTTATAAGGAAATGCCTAATTCTTATTGGAAAGAAGAGCATATCAAATCATTATTAAGCCGTTTTCCCGAAGGTCAGGTTGTAGTTAAAGTAAACAAACAAATTGCAGGATGTGCTCTTTCAATCATTGTTGAATATGATCAGTTCGACGATCGACATACCTACAAACAAATTACGGGGAACTATACTTTCAATACTCATTCCAAAAATGGAGACGTTTTATACGGCGTAGATGTTTTTATTAAGTCGGAATTTAGAGGTTTAAGGCTTGCTAGACGACTCTATGATTATCGAAAAGAGCTATGTGAGAGATTGAACTTAAAAGGCATAGCATTTGGTGGGAGAATTCCCAACTATCATAAGTACTCAGACAAACATTCGCCTAGGGAATACATAGATAAGGTCAAGAGAAAAGAAATTCATGATCCAGTCTTGAACTTTCAAATTTCCAATGACTTCCACCCAGCCAAAATCATTAAAGGCTACTTGGAGGGGGACGCTGAGTCCAATGAGTTCGCAGTTCTTCTCGAGTGGGATAATATTTATTACGAAAAGCCTTCCAAGAACGTGATTCTCAATAAAACATTGGTTAGGTTGGGATTAATTCAATGGCAGATGAGACCTTACAAAGATCTTGACGAATTAATGCAACAAGCAGAATTTTTTGTTGATGCAGTTTCTGGATATAGATCAGACTTTGCAATGTTTCCTGAATTTTTCAATGCTCCTTTGATGGCTGAGAACAATCATCTTTCTGAAGCAGAGGCGATTCGCGAATTAGCGAAGCATACGTCTAGTATTGTAGAGCAATTTGCCAAATTGGCTATCTCATATAACATCAATATCATTACAGGTTCCATGCCCGAAATTCAGAAAGATAGACTTTACAATGTAGGCTATCTTTGTAAGAGAGATGGAAGTATAGAACGATTTGAGAAAATTCATGTAACACCAGATGAAGCAAGAGTTTGGGGAATGGAAGGTGGATCAGAGCTGAAAGTTTTTGATACAGATTGCGGAAAGATCGGTATATTGATTTGCTATGATTCTGAATTTCCTGAACTAAGTAGACTTCTTGCTGACCAAGGAATGAACATTTTGTTCGTACCTTTTTTAACAGATACACAGAATGGCTTCTCAAGAGTCCGGAACTGTTCTCAGGCAAGAGCCATAGAGAACGAATGCTATGTAGCTATAGCGGGTTCTGTAGGTAATCTTCCTAAGGTACACAATATGGACATTCAGTACGCTCAGTCTATGGTATTCACACCTTGTGATTTCTCATTTCCAGCAAATGGTATAAAAGCAGAAGCTACACCGAATACGGAGATGATTCTCATTGTTGATGTGGATTTGGATTTACTCAGAGAGCTAAATCAGTTTGGGAGTGTAAGAAATCTAAAAGATCGAAGAAAAGATATTTTTGAATTAAAAAAGTTATAACTTTATTTGAAATATTTCTGAAGGATAGGTATGAATCCAAATACAACTTGTCCGCATAATCCTATCATTCCATGAATTGTCATAATTTCTGAGAAGAAGGATTGGCTTGAATTACCGAAAAGGAAAACAGAGAAAAGAAATTCAGCTATCATCAAAAGACCCAAGGCTATAGTTCCCATTCTAAGAAGAAATCGACCATCGTGAGATGCTCTATAATGCGTAGTAAGATACTTAGAAAAAATCCAAGCTGCCATTAAAATAAAAGGTAGCTCTATAATCACTGCTAGAATCTTTCCAACACTAGGCAAAAGAACTAGAGTTCGAAAAGTTCCTAAAACAAATCCTAAAAGAAAAATTCCTAGGAAGTACAAAAAACCTAGATAGAAAGAAGATTTGGATTTAGTCTCACTCATATGCTACTGAGGACGATTCTAAGATTAGAAAGAATATTGTGATACTAATTTACATTCAATTAATAAAA
>JAKRSH010000026.1 GCA_022402465.1 Leptospiraceae bacterium
TGGGGTATGCCAGTCAACCTGTCATTTGTTGCACTTATTGGTTTAATCCGCTATTACTATTAATCACGTCTAAGTAACTTCCAAAGAGAAATCCTTTCTTCCCATCTTCAGTTTTCACTTGATACCAGAAGTCTTCAATTTCTTCTCCAGCAGAATTAGATATAATATACTTTCGGCTTTCATGACCTAGAACTTCTACTACGCTATTTGCTTTTAAGGAAATAACGATTTCAGATCTTTCGTTGGCTTTAGAGCGTAGATTTAGTTTATCAGAAACTTTAACAATAGCATATTGTTTCGCAGCTTTCAATTTTTTTAATGTTGCAGAAAGAGCTTCTAGACTTGGATGAGTAGGATTATCTCTTTTAAATCTTATAAGTGTTGGAATAACAACTTGTGGTTTATAGAAAGATGTTGCTTCAAATGCTGCTTTGCTAATATCACTATCTGGACTAGCCATGTGTTTTTCTATAGTATTTAATGCTTCTGTATATTGTATCTTTCCTGCTGTATATAAACAAGCTAGAACAAAATCTTTATCAGCATTATTGCAAAATGGTTTCACATAATTCCACTCATTATAAGCATTAATATTTCCTATACCTCTAATAGCATAAATTTGAGTTGTCTTATCTTTCCATTCTAGTGCGTTTCTAAAAATTGATGCATTTCCAATTCTTCCTGTTTTTGAAAGACCTTTAATGCCACTGAAGCGAATTTTTTCATTTTTATCTTTAGTAGCATTTTCGAAGGTACTTTGCGACTTTGCATTTCCTATTTCTGCTAGTGCATCAATACTAGCTTCTCTTACATAAACATCATCAGTTTCGTATGCTTTTTGCAATTCGTTGATTCCAGCATTCATTTTACCTAGTGCAGTTGCCGCAGCCGCTCGCAATTTGCTAGATTCACCATTTGTTAATGTGTCGATAAGTGGCTTTTGGTATTTCTGTTCTTTAGTATTTCCCATTGATTCCACAACTGAAATCTTTGCTGAATCATCACTTGCATTTTTTAGGTCATCTTTTAAATCGCCCGCATAGAGTGTAGCAACCATTAGAAATGAAATTGCAGCTATAAATGTTTTCAAAATTTTCTCCCCTCTAGAAATGTTCATTATGCATAAAAAAGACCAAAAGTCAAACTTAAAATTATAAAAATCTTTTTCTACAATTATATTGTTTTTTTATCTAAAGAGAAAAGATGCCGACTTACCAACATCACAGACACTTTTACTCATTAAAATTATCCGCATATTTAAGCTTCGATTTCCATAAATTACTACTGAAATACGCTACTACATACATAATTGCACCATAAAGCATGATTCCTATACTGATACTTGTATCTTTCCAAAGGAACTCAACCAATATTAAAGCTATTGTAAGATTTCGAATTCCTGTAACTGCTGAGATAGACGACTGAATTTTCATTGGGTATTTGAAGAATAATATTCCTGAATTTGATGCAAATATCGCAAGCATACTTATAGCAAAAATAATTTCCCATTGAAGATGCAACAAAGCGGAATAATGTTCTATGGTTATCAATATTATGGTAATTAACAAAATCACATTGGCTAATTTACTTAATACTTTACTAATTGAAATATGATTCAAATTGAGATTTTTTCTAATCCAAATACCAAGCATAAGTGGAAAAGCTTGCATTCCTATTCCAATTAGAAATAAATTTCCAATAACAGAAAGAGTACTTTCAACCATAGCATTTATAGAAAAATATACTATAATAGGAATCAGAATAGATCCTATAGTATTTAAACCTAGTATCAATAATCCTCCTACAAATGGATTTCCATTGGATCTCATTACAAAAATTGCTCCTGAAGTACCCCCAGGTGAGATTGCACAAAGTAGTATTGCCATTCGAAATTCTTCAGTTAGTTCTAAGGCCCAAGTAAGATAGAATGCTAGGCAAGGTAGAATAAGACAATTTAATCCTATGGCTAAAAATGCTAATTTTTTAATAACAAGGTCTTCATTATTTCTGCTTATCTGAAGACCCATAGCAAACATAGAAATCACAGAAAGAGCAATTAGAAAAAATTTTAAAATCAAAAAATATACTCCTATGAAGAAAATATTAATTTAAACCAGGAATATGTATTTTAAAGAGAAATTTCTTCTCCCAATCATGATCCTTTGAAAAATACGGAAGCAATAGAACGAAATGTAACACTATGATCAAGCATGCTCCTGGTATTAAATTCCAGGCAATCATTGTTACTAAAGAATTCTCATTAAGAAATATATTTCCATCAATTCTAAAAAAATGATCCCTATGAAAACTTTTTATTACATACAATACTAAAAATGCTGAATGAATAAAAATTAAGAATCCATGAATCGTATATTCCAGGGAACTCAAACCACCAAATCGCATTCTTGCTTCTTTCTCAATCCACATGTCCCAGATTTGAAAACCTAAATCAAAAATAAGTATAAAAAGGAACCCATAAAGATAAAATCCTTCCAAGTGGAATACTAAAAGACCCAAAACTACAATAGGAAAAATTACTGCCCGAATTGAATGGAGTAAATGTTCCTTACGTGTATCTTTGTTCTTATATAATTGGTATTTCCATAAATGTAGAAGTATAGCATCCGAAAATCCCAAGACTGCATAGATAGCAACTAGAATCGCAATTGAGTTTAAAAGAATTGAATTATTCATGAATTGACCTTTTTAATTTGTATAAATGCACAATTACGCAAATATACAAATATGTAAATCACTTTTTGTTTTTTCTTTGCAATTTTCTTTCACTTTTATCATTTAGTTGTATGACTTCCTCCAAAGTTAATAATTTATCTTCGACCGAGCATAAGAAGGTTCGTACTTCGAATGCAATTCCGAAGATGAATAAAAGGGAGACTGGAAATTCTTTAGATTCTCTGGATCATATATTGGATTCTAAGTTTCTAAATTCTCTATCTGATTCTACAAGGGTAAGCGTCCTCAAGAAAGTAATCCAACTTGGTAGAGCTGACGTCACCTTAATTGCAGAGGGCCTTCCTTGGGATAAATCAGTAGTATCTAGGAATTTAACATTTCTAAATGATGCTGGTGTTTTGAAAAGAACCAAAGTTGGGAAGCAAGTTTTCTATGAACCAGATGTTTCAAACATCTTGAAGCGATTCAAAGATATCACAGCAGGGATAGAGATGATTATTAATAGTTGTTGTCCCATCTTACCAGAGAAGTAATAATTATGAATTCCAAAGGACTATGGATTTTCCTAGAGTGATTGCTAACTATTATTATTAATTTTGAGATCTGAGCCTTAGATGATGTAATTCTACTCACCAACTCCCAGAAGCTCCTCCCCCTCCGAAGCTACCGCCTCCACCAGAAAAAGATCCTGAGCTTCTGTTGCTGTTAGTTGATCCAGAATCCCAAGAATCTCGAAAAACATTGTGGTCATATTCAGTGATTTTTACAGAAGAAGACGCAGTCCATTTATCTTGGAAATTTTTTACTTTTGGAAAAATTCTACCAGATAAACGAATAGGTATACATGAAAAATGGATGATAAGATAATAAATGATTCCTACAGAACCAGAGAATGCTGCAGGAATAAAAATAAAAAACAAAATAATTAGGAACCATGGAAATAAGGGTACGTTCAGATTAAACATGAGTTGAACCGTCCAAACCAAAGCAACCAAGGAAATTAGAAAGCCTAAGATCAATCTTGTCAGGAAAGAAATTTGGATACCTGCCTCTAAGCCATCAAAAGCCCAAAAAATTTCCCAATACGTTGCTTCTTGGAGTGCTTCCTTGCGATCCAGAACTTGTAATATTCTTTGGACTCCCTCCAGTATACCTTCCTCCCATCTGGATTCTTTGAACTTGGGTATCATTGTTTCCTTTAAAATTCTATTACAAGTTAGATCTGTTAAATATCCTTCTAAGCCATATCCAACTTCAATTCTAGCTTTTCTCAATCCTGGCATTATAAGTACTAGGACACCATTGTCTTTGTCCTTTTGACCAAGTTTCCATGTTTCTGCGACTCGAAGACTGTATTCTTCAAGAGAATTTTCAGAGAGATATCCGGATTTTATCAATACAACTATTTGGTCTGAAGTTTTTCTTTCATGTTCTTGAAGCAGCTTCATGATTTGATTTCTGAACTTGCTATCCTCTAAATAATATCCGTCTTCTATCAGGTTACCTGACAAAGAAGGTATAGTATCTGTTTGCGTCAAGGGAGGGTTATAATTTACTTCATCATTTTCTGTTTCAAAGCTTTGAAAATTGATATAACCTAATCGGCAATGCTTAGGTGAAAAAACTCTTTCTTCATCGTTTAGCATACGTAATGTGATTTCTTCTTTTTCTAAGAATCCAAAGAAAACCTTTCTAAATTCATAATCTTTTATCTGTCCTTCATAATATGAAGTATAAGAATTTGTATCACTGTCAATAGTCCTACATTCAATTCTATTACCGATTTTCCAGTTGATAGGATACACTTGGTCTTGATTCAGCCTTATTGCTTCAAGACCTTTCTCAAGAAGTATAGAAATTTCTTTATCACTTGTACTCATTACTACACCTGAAATTTCTTGACCATAGTATAAGAAGGCGACATGGTCACCAGTTTCCCAAGCATAGTTTGGAGTTACGAAAAGATTAAAAAGGAAAAGGAAAAATATAAATTTTGAATGGATCATAAACTAATCTAGAGACCATTGATCAATGGAATTATTTTCATGTTTTTACCTTTATTTATAATGGATTAAGACTACCCAATCTTATGATGTCTAATTGAATGAGTCAATTAATTTCTGACAAGGGATATTTTGCTTCTCCATAAACAAATGAGAATGAGAATTCCCTCATTATGAGATAAGAAATAAAATTAGCCAGTCCTTCTGAAATCCAACTTGGTTTTGTTCCAACATTCTAAATATGAATAAACTCATGCATTTGAGTCCAGGTTGAACCTTTAAGAGGAGTAGCTCTTGCATGTATACTTTCCATTTAAAGATGCGATCTTTTGTATTCTTTGAATTGGTCTGAAACCTTCTTTGTTAATTTTTGGATTAGCAAAAATCTGATTAGAGAACAAAAGAAGGATAATTAAAATTTTCCTATCAGCTCCGTCTTCCTTACTTGAACAAAGATCCCTTGCTCAGGGATTTTCCATTTGAGTGTTCAATATATACATAAGTACAATTTTCAAATAATTTCGTATTTTTGAAATTAGTCAAGCCATGCTCAGTGACCTTTGAATTATAGCTCAAAGAAATGTAAGCAAGTTTCTTCCATGGAATTTCAGATAATAGCAAAAGTTGTTCATCATCCATTCTTCCAACTTCGATCCTAAGAAATTGAAGAGATTCAAAAGCATGAGATTCTCCCAAAGCGCTGATCCCATCTGTTCCCAATTTATGGTATCTAAGATGAAGTCGTTCCAATTTATTAAACCATCCACTCTCAGCCATAGCAACAAAATGTTCAGGATGTAGTTCCTCTTTGCCTCCATTGGAAAAGGAGCTATCATCCAAAGAAATCGATTTGAGATTCTTTACCTCTGGATTCTGATTCAATAGACAATACAATTCATCCTCACCTAAATAAACATTATGCAGTGTTAAAGATTCTAGATCCTTCCAAAATGAAATTAACTGACCCAATTTAGAATAACCTTTAGTACCTATTTGAGAATAATTTAGGGAAAATTTCTTGAGCTTACCATTTTCTAAGCTTTCCATCCAAGCAATGATATGTTTTGAGCTGTCATCCCGAATCCAATGCCATTCCAAAAAGTCCCAATGATTCCAATTATCTTTATTTTGAAATATTTTTAATAGCTCAAGATCCTTAGGATCTATATGACAAAGACTCAAACCTTGTATTTTTTTTAGAAATGGTTCAGGGAGATACTCGAGAGGTTTAGTATTAGAATACATCCATCTTGTTAACTGCCAATATGGAATAGAGTATTTCAGTGAAAATTCTTTCCAAAGATTTTTCTTTTTGCTTAGATCAAAGTTAGCGATACCAGATATTTTCCATAATGGCATCGGCTCATCTAAGAAGGATTCAAATTCATATTCAGGTCCTTCTCTTTGGTCAAATCCAAGCTCTTTATCTATTCGATAGGAATCAAATGGAGCTCGTCTAAATTCATAAGGAAGCATCTCAGCGATCTTTGCTATTTGTTCCTTTTTCTCTTCCCACAAATTGGGATTGGATTCTAATGTTTTGACCAACCAATGCCAAGAGATGCTGTAGTCTAGAGTGTTGTTAGTATAAACTTCTATTTCATCTAAGGATAATGATTGTTTCATAGTGTTTTAATAAGTTTAAGATCTGGGATTTAAGAGCTCATTTTTACGCTAATGTATTCCAGAAATTTCTGAGATCCTATATCGAATATAATCAAAAACCACGGGATCTAGTCCACTAAAGTCGAAGTTAAATGTTTCAAAATTATCTTCCTTTTTCCCTTCTTCTCTTTTAGAAAACCGCAAGACTCCTCCGAAAGAGCGAACTTTATTGACTTGCATAAAATTCAACTCCATTTGAACTTCTTTAGATTTACTAAATTCTTCTAGCCGAGACCAGATCGTAAAAGGATTTCCAAATAACAAATCTATCCAAAATTCTTTACCTTCCAACCTTTTAGAATCGAATGTTTTTTGGTTTAAATTTTGAATAGAATAAGACAAACGATTTTCACTGAGTTGAATTTGAATCAAATCTGCAGATTTAACATATGTAACGGAATTGTATATACCAATGATAAATGCAAATAGTAAGGCAATTCCTATAAAGAATATTCTACTTTTGAAAACAATTTGTAAAAGTCCTTTTTCTGGAAGTGATGATTTTCTTAGATAGTATTTTAAAAATGTAGGCAATAAGGCAAGCAAAGCTAAGAGAATAAAATAAAATGGAGAAAATATAAGGATAACTAAGATTCCAGCAAGGATTTGATTCCACTCCCATTCATCCAACACTTTAGGTAAAGATGGACTGATCCAATGAATCATTTCTTCTTGATTTAAGCCTTTCCTCTGTTTCTCGACTAGACCTTTTTGAGTTAATATTTCTTGAAAGGTATCTGAACTGTAGATTGAACTCTTATCATGATAAGGAATAAGCACGCTATTCCATGATTTTGCTAAATCATCTGCCCATGCAATAAATTCATCCTCATGTATAGGATTCGTATTCCATCTTAGAATTGCATGTCTGTTCTTATGATCCCTTACTAACCATAAGCCAGATGATTCCTTAGGATCTTCTGTTCTAATATACGCTAGGTGTGAAATTTGTGAAAAAGAAATTGAATGACGGAAAAAATTCTGATCAATAATATGGAGAGTTTTCTGATTAGCATCAATTTCCAAATCTCTAAGAATTGAGAAAGAAGCGAAAGGCGCAAAGACTAACCAATAGATAAATATATAGCCTATCATTCCTGAAAAAACTAAAAGACTCCATAACCCAAAATTTCCTAAAATTCTCTTTAAATTCCCTTCTTTTCTTAACATTGGTAAGATCAAATTCCAAAGCACCAAACCAAGAATCATAACAATCACAATTGCAGTTGAAATCCATGCCCATGGAAGTGATGTATTAAAAGCTGAAAATCCTTTAACAGTTGTTGATAAGCCTTCAATATCTACATTTGAAAACGAAGGGACTACGCCATATGCATCACCGTCTGGAAAAAAATATTATACAAAATCTTTTGCAAACTTCACTTTATCTATATTAACCTTTTGTAAAATGAGTCAACCGAATTTTATTCAAATTTTCAATCAGTCTTTTTTTATTCTGCATCATTACCTTTGGTGAGGATTATAGAAAAGCTTCACAGTCTTGAGATCGATGACCCGATTGCGTTTGAAAACAATCCAAACAAATCTAGTATGATTTTTGAATAGAAGAAGAAATTTCCAGAAAAAGAAGAGACCCAGAAGTCTCCAAAATTACCTAAACGGTTTTATCGACAACTGGGGAATTTGATAAATATAGATGATGAAATATTAATTTTTTAATACATAATATTTAATATTTCATTATTATTGTTCTACACAGATAAGGTGTTGAAGTTGATTGCATGTATACCCAACCGTGCTAGAAAACCTGGTTAAGCTTGCAGTGTTGTCTGTAACCCTACTACCATTAACATTGGCTGAAGTAGACCAATCCGTGCAATTACCAGTATTATCTGCTGGACTTATCGTAGCCCCTGGAGCGGTTAGACCGGTATGTGCAAAAGTTACAGCTATTTGCATACCAGTCAAAACGGTTGCTGTCTGCATAGCGTTGCTACCATTAAGGAAAATAGCTCCAGATGTAGTTGTAGCAAAATCCGCTCCCGATTTCTGGAGGTATTTAGTATTTGCTTTAAGGACCCAGTCTTTAACACCTGACACCGTCGGATTTGCAGTGTTAGCACTATTGATAGTTATTGTTCTGTTAGTGGAATCTACTAGCAATGCCTTGAATCGAAAATTACCGGAAGGCTTATTTGTATCAGAATTACATTTGTCATCTGCTCCCGAAACACCTCCCAAATTTCCATTGAATGTAGCATTAGTTAAGAATATTCTACAACCTGCTGCTGCCTCAGAGCAGTTAGCAGGGGTAGGCGAAGAGGCTGATTGTTGATTGAGTGCCAAAAGTCCTAAGAACAAATTTGTATTGTTGTTTTGTTCATCGGATTGGTTAGAAACTGAGTTGCAACTAATTGAGAATAGCAGCAAATATAGATAAGGTGTTTTAAAAATATTGTATGATTTTTTGTTCATATATTCTATTTTTTGCTAACATCTAAAAATGCAATCTTTTTTTTAAAATTCAGTAGGTAAAATATCCATATAACTAGTTTATAAGAAAAAAATATTAAGATTTAATATTCTAAAAATAAATAGTAAATTCGTTGATTTGAGACTAAAATCTATTGATGAACAAGATTTAACTATAACTAGATGCAATACAATATTAATTTTTCATTTATTTACTATAATCATCTTTGCTAATTTCCTCTATCCACTAAGACTTAATTGTAGAAAAGAACTCAGTTCAATTACTTCATATAGAGCTACTATTCTGTTTGAACTAGCAAAAATTCAACTAGAAAATCATAAATTCACTTCTAAATAAAAAAGCCTAAGCAGAATTATTTGTAGCAAGAAAGATCCTTTGTCGTATACAGTATCCTATGAATGTAACTGCGATTCTTTTCTAATTTAATGAAATCCATCCTTAGAAATTTCCCAATCTGGACCATCTTGGTCTTTCAGAATCTATAGATCATTCCATCGCAGCTCACTCCAATTGTATTAGTCAGCTTAATTTCCCAGAGGCGATTTAATTGAGAAAAATGGATCTTTAATTTGGAGTTTTGTATTTTATAATTATCTCGTTTATTCTTTTTGTTTTCTTCATCTGTTCCATATACGGTTATAAATTACTAAGAGGGAAGAGACTGGTTGGCTGATTCCTAGAAATAAACTATTTGCCTAAGAGCGATTATCTAATCTTCAAAACATTAATTCTTGTACGAGTAAGAGAAAATTTCAGATAATTCTAAAATATGAGAATAAAGATTAGGAGCCTCCAGAAGATTTCCCACTCATCCCTGTTTTCTCAATTTTCCCATCAATAAATTTATAGATTTCATAAGAATACGAGTCTTCATCATCTTCACTTAATATCTTTTCAAATGAAAATGTCTCTCCTTCCCATTGAAATAAAGTTGAATCAAGATAGTAATCTTTGTATATCATTTGTCTGGTATTGCAATTGATGAATGCAAGTCCTCGTTTCCCAGGACTAGTTCCAAAATCTAAGGCGGCATATTTATTTGACTTTGAAAATATAGCCGAAGAAAAATCCATGAAGTATACATCATCAGAAAAAGAAATATCATTCACTTTCCCATCCGTTCCAACTTTGATGCCATTATCCTCCCAGATAGCACAATTACCATCTGCACTTACAATTGCATCCTTTGGAATATTTCCAATGGATCCATTTAACTTTTGCTCGCTCGATTCATTTTCTATGCTCTTCGAATTAGTTTCAGAGCTTGAATTTTCATTTTGAGAGTAATTTTTACAAGCGATAATCAAAATTAGAGCTGTTATGATACTTAGTTGTTTATATTTCATTCCTTCCCTTCTTTGTTCATACAAATAAATACATCATTTTTGATAACAATGTATTCGTTTTTGAATATTCCATCAAAATTTTGGAAAAAAAGTAGAGAATGAAACTGTTACCAATCATTCTACTCTACTCACCATCACATATCCTGACTTTATAGAAGCTCTTGGATAGCGCAATTGTTTTCTATCAAAGACAAAAAGTATCCTGTCTCGAATTTATTTCGATGTTTATTATAAGAAAATAGCAAGCTTTATTTTCATTACAACTAAATTCTAAGCTTACTTGAGGATTTCCATATCTTGCATAATTGGGACACAATCAAAAAAGCAAATAGATCTAGAATCCCAAAACGTAATCTTCTAGAATGAAGCCTTATCAGAAAGACTCAATATTGCTGGACCTTTATTGGATGAAAAATGTCCAGGCAAAGAAAATCGAGATTCACCATTCTAAAACTTCTGAGAGTAGCTATCTACCTACGGTAAGGGCATCCAGATATATTACTACAGGAGGTTGAAGTTGAACATTGAGTCGCATTATTACAACTGTAAGCAATACTAGCGGAACAACCGTTAGCAGCTCCAAAGAATTGACATGTTGCGTTGTTTATGTTTGTTTCTGTATCGGTAATTAATGTTACTCTAGCAGAAAATGTAAGGTTATTAACATTTGGTGTTGTGGGTGGTAGAGTTCCTGTAATTGTATATTGAATAGAAGATGGGGTTGTTTGTGATGTATATATGCCTGAAATAGTGCCAGTTGTGGTAGAAAAAGTTGCTGGTGCTGCCAAGGCTGGTGAAATTGTGTATGTTGCTGTTGGAAATGAATCTATTGAATCCGTGCTAAATGTAAAATTTTTATTTGTTATTATTGCAATACTTCTATCGTTCCCAGAACTCGAAAAAGGCATATTTTGATTATCAGTAGTATTTCTAATGTTTGTATAGGCAAACCTGAAATCTCTTGTAATAATTAAATTAGGATTGTTTCTACTATTTGCGGCTAAATTAAAAACCAATCCTAAGATAGGATCAGCTTCCTCCTCTTTTTTAGGGCAATTCACTAAAAATAAAGTAAGAGTAAAAAGTATAATGATTTTCTTCGAACTTTTAAAGTATTTCTTTAATAAAGGATTAGGTGAGATGGTCATGCTTAGATGTTCTTCCTTTGGCTTGTTAATTGGTATACCATCAAATCAATTGAAAAATGTCAATTAAAATAATACAAAAATATGGTTTATAATTTTATGTCTCTTTATAAGATTGCAATTTATGTAATTTATTTTGAGATTTGAATATATGATTTTGCAATTCATCATTCTACTTCATACTATCTTTGCAGGGATATTAATCCTATTTCAGTTGTGCCTAGCAGCTGGCTTACCTTGGGGTGCCGCGTCTATGGGAGGAAAGTTTCCAGGGGTGCAATCCAAAATATAAACTAAGGGTATTTATATTTTAAATAAATTCTGAGAACCATGCAAATAAAATAATGAATTCTGAGATTCAATGAATGGAGGATTTCAAGTTTCACTTATCTTTTAGCGGAAACCTGAAGCCTAAAAACAAGAGGAAGATACAGGTATTGCGTATTTCTTTGAGAGATAACAATTCAAAGTCTGTGTATTAGCGACACTTAAATTTGTATTGTAATAGAGAATCTCAGCAATTTCTCCATTAAAAAAACTAGTATTATCAATGGCTCTTTTCCCTATTGCCATATTAGAATTAGGGTTCGTGTAACTGAGGCTTCCATCCCCGCTGAATGTCCCAGCTGTACTTGCACCATCTAAAAAAAGGTATGGTGTTCCCGTGTTGTTGATCGAAGAAACAGCCGCTATGTAATAGGTATTGGAATTCAAAATGGAAGTTAGATTTATGCTGTAAGAATTGCAGACTCCTGTATTTATGCTTCCATCGTTGAGAATTTGAAAGACCTTATCTGTAAGTCCGCATCCACCCGTTCCTATGGACATTATAACTACGTTAACTGCAACTACAGGTTTGAAAACAGTAATAATGGTGTGTGCCGTTGTATTCAAATCGGTTCCACTCGTTTTGGATAATGATCTATCAACTGTTCCAGGAAAAAGTACAGCGGGAAAACCATTCTTGGCACTTGCTACAAAAGTGGGAAAATTTGAGGCGGTAGAGACATCGTTTGCATTACCACTGGAATCTGTCCAAAAAGAAACATTGCCTCCATTGGCAAGGGATAGTGAGTTTCCTTTAAACCATGCTTTCAAATTGGAGGCTGAAACCGTTCGCGGTGCAAATAATTTCACTTTGTATGTTTTTTCAGAATTGTCTTGTGCACTCACTATGTAAGTTAATGTCTCCGTATAGGAATTTTCCGTACTTCCACTTATTTGAGTTGTACTTCCAATCCGTACAGACTTTCCCGATGAGGTGAAAGTAGCCACCAATGGATTAAGGTTGTTTAAATTCTCAGCGATTAGGTATATTTCAGTACCGTTGATAACTCCAGTTGCCCCTATAGAGGGAATAGAGTAAGATGTGATGTCATTGGACGTAAAGGAACTTGCTATTAAAGCCAATCTTAGATTGCTAAGCAAAGAATTTGGGTCAAGTTGGCTTTCTTGGAAACGGGTGCAAGACAAACTCGACACGAGGAATCCTAAAATAAAAGTATTATTAATTATGGCTCTTGTGCTTTGAGATAACATTTTCATAAATTATATGGGATGCAATAATGACAATTTTATAAAAAGTCAATTTATTTCAACAACATCATTAAGCCTTTGTGTGTCAACTTTTTGTAAGGTTCAAATAAAATCTAAATGGAATTGAATTTATTTTGATGTCCTAAGTCGTGATAACTGTATCGTTTCTGGATGGTTCTCGGTTTTCAGGGTAATCTGTAGAATAATGCAGTCCTCTGGATTCTTTTCTAAGAAGTGCCGAACGTACGATAATATCTGCTATTAAAGCTAGGTTGCGAAGTTCGAGTAATCCTAAGCTGACTGTTGTTCTGTTGTAAAAGTCTTTTACTTCTTCACGAATCAATTGTATTCTTCGAGATGCACGCATTAGGCGAAGATTGCTTCTCACGATACCAACATAATCACTCATAAGAGATTTAATTTCATAGAGATCATGGCTAACCAAGACCCACTCTTCCGCATTCTTGGTTCCTTCTTTGTTCCAAAGAGGGATTCTGCTGATTTCAGGAGGATAACTTAAATCTTTTGCTTCACTGATATTCTTGGCTATCCTATTTGCAAAAACCAAACATTCTAATAAACTATTGGATGCTAAGCGATTACCACCATGCACTCCTGTGCAGGTTGCTTCTCCTGCTGCGTAAAGATTTTCTATATTTGTCTTTCCCCAAAGATCTGTCTCTATGCCACCACACATATAATGGGCGGCTGGAACTACTGGGATAGCCTGGCTTGTAATATCAATTCCCAATTTGAGGCAGGTTTCATAAATCGAAGGAAAATGTCCTTTGATGAAATCGCTTGGTTTGTGTGTGATATCTAGGTAAACATGAGGCACGCCATTTTTTTTCATTTCGTTGTCTATGGCTCTTGCAACTATATCTCTTGGTGCAAGATCTTTCATTTCATGGTAATCTACCATAAAAGCCCTGCCTTGCATATCTCTAAGGATTCCGCCTTCACCACGAACTGCTTCAGATATCAGGAAGGAATTTCCTTGGTCATGGTATAAGGATGTAGGATGGAATTGGTAGAATTCCATGTTCTTTACTTTTGCACCAGCTCTGTATGCACAGGCAACTCCATCACCTGTGGCAATGCTTGGATTGGTCGTATGTTGGTAGACTTGGCCAGCTCCACCAGTAGCGATGATTGTTCGTTTGGCGATGAGTGGAGCAATTTCTCCATCCTCAGTATCAAGAATGTATGCACCGTAACAGCGCAAGGGCAAAGAGTCTCCATCTTTAATTTGGTGACGAGTTAGTAAGTCTACGCATGCATGGTTTTCTAAGATTTGAATATTAGTTTTGCTTTTGACAGCAGAGAGAAGGGATGCCTCGACTTCTCGACCTGTTCTATCTAGGGCATGGACGATACGATTCTTCCTATGACCGCCTTCTCGGCTTAGGTCAAGATTTCCCAGCTCATCCTTGTTAAATGGAACACCAATTTCCAAGAGTTCCTGAACCTTAGAAGGACCTTCTTCAACAAGCACACGCACTGCTTCTGGATCGCACAATCCCGCACCTGCAATCAAGGTGTCTTGGATATGCTCTTCTAGATTATCATTATCAGCAAATACACTTGCTATTCCACCTTGGGCATAATTCGTGTTAGATTCGTAGTCTGATTTTTTTGTTACAATAGTTACGGATCCGAACTCGGAGACTTTTAATGCTAGAAATAATCCTGTGACTCCTGATCCAATGATCAGGAAGTCTGTTTTCTCAGGTGTCATTTCTTATTGGTTTCAACCATTGCATTCACGAAATCAAGGGAACGTATCAACATATAATCAGGTCGTATTTGATCATTCGTATGTTCCTTTAGGTAGGTGGTTGCGGTTCCGTTCTTCTTCACATAATCCTTTATAGCCTGGATATTGAATTTGGATTTGATAGAAGAAGTTGACGGTATCTCTGGTAAATGATTCCACATATCTTCTTCACGGTACCGGAAAGGAAAGCTTCCATCTGCTTCTTCTGAAATCTCAATATCTGGTTGAACTCCCACGACTTGGATTGTTCGTCCACTGGGTGAGTAGTATCTACTGTTAGTGATTTTTAGAAGGAACTCTTGGTTATCAGGAAGAGGCATTAATTTCTGAACGGTTGCTTTGCCGAAAGTTCTTTCACCTAACAGGAGTCCTCTGCCATGGTGCTGTATCGCTGATGCAACAATTTCACTTGCGGAGGCTGACTTTGCATTCACAAGTACAACCAATGGTAGATCCGTATATTTTTTGTCTCTAGAAAATGCTTCTTCTGGACTTCGGTCAGGTACTTTTGTGCTAACAATCATTAGTCCTTTGTCTATGAAAAGATCTGTGATATCTATTGCTAGATCTAAATAGCCACCTGCGTTATTTCGAAGATCAAAGACGAGTGCTTTGAGTTGGCTGCCATTCTTACCAGCTTCTCTTTCTAAGTCACGAATTGCTTTGGCGATTTGAGTATCTATAGGAGATTCATTTTCTGGCTTAACGAATCCTGTGAGTTTGATGTATCCTACTTGTGGATCTTCCTTAAGTAGTCTATGAGTTAGATTCTTTATAGTGATAGTATCGCGAATGATAGGTATATCCGTGTTCCCAGTCTGGCCTTTTCTTTTGATAGTCAGGACAACTTGGGTTCCTTTCTTGCCTTTGATCTTTTTAACAACCTTATCTAAGTTAAGTGATGCTATGGAAACCTTGTCAACTGCAAGAATCACATCTCCACTGCGCACACCTGCATTCAGAGCAGGACTTCCTTCCAATGGATTTTCTATTACAACTTCTCTGGTTCCACCACCTGAGAGAATTGCACCAATACCTTCGAAAGAGGAGTCATTGATCTTTGCCATAGACTCTTCCCATGCCTCTCTTAGGAATACGTTGGAATGAGGATCTAAAGATGATAAATAACCATTTGCTGCTGCAAGGAAGGCATCATTGATCGTGAAGTCTTTTTTCTTTTCCTCTTCACTTGGTTCAATTCCCTCTTCTATCTCTAGGGCAAGATTTGGCATTGCAGGCTCTTTGTATTTGGAAAGGTTTTGTTCTACAAAGGCGATAATTTTGTCAAAATCTTTCTTTGAAAATCTAGTCTCTTCCCATTTAGCGGTAATTACACTTTTACGCAGCTTATCTTTCTCTATGAGTTTTTTCACTTCCTCATCGGAAAGTTTTTTATTTTCATTTTTGCTAAGCTTGGTTTTTCTTAATTCTTCAAGCTTTTTGTAATCTGGATCCACTAAAATATATTTATCGGAGGCTGTGATTTTAAAAGTTTCCTTAACTGGAATCATATCCTCAGGGTTTTCATATTTGGCTCGTTCTTTGAAGTAGCTTTCTGGCATGAGGTACAATGGATGAGGAAGAGATAACAAAGTGTATACGGCTGCATCAGTATAGGCACGATTTTTATTGGTCTTTTTGTCAATATAGAACTTATCAACAGATTGAACCACGCTCTCAAAATCGTTCATAGAGAAAGTATTGATTATTGATGGTTTCTTCTTAGCTTCGCGCTCACAAAAGGATAAACTTCCTAAAATAAGAGCAAGGGTAATAATAGTAGAAAATATATAAGAATTCTTTTTCAAGTTGATTCTCCAGTTCAAAGATTGGATTCTTGTTCAGTAAACTATTTAAAACGATATAGGCAACTGAAAAAATGAAGAAATCCGCAGCGGTTTTGTTTTTATTCCTAAGTTTTCCCATCTTTATTCATGCTAAAGATGATTTCCACTTTCCTTTGGAGGACATGATTTTTTTTGAGAAAATCATCCTCGATTTCTATTCAGGGGATCAACTCAAGGCAGATGCTATCAGTAATTTGGAATCTAGATGTAGATTTAAGGATTATGCTTCTGGACTTTCTTGTGCCAACCTTGCAATACTTTATAATTCTGAATCTGATTATCCCAGAGCCTATACAGCAGCAGCCTTAGCTTATAAGAAAGAGCCAACTGACAATTACTACCGCAACCTTTTTCAGAATCTTGCCCTTAAGAGCGGAAACCTGAAAGATTTAGAGAGAAGAATGGGTAAATCAGGAGAAATTCCCGTTCTTTACCTGCGTGCCATTCAGGATTGCAATGAGGCAAATCCCGAAAATGCGATAGGTACTATTCGTATCTTAGTCTCCAAGAAATTGTTAACAAAGCAACAGTTTCAAAATGGGATCTTAGCAGAATGCCTCTCAGGCTATCCTAGCTGGAAGAATGAGTTAATAGAGGCAGCAATTTCGAATCCAATTTCTTACCAAAAATTGCTGGAAGATGAAATTGATGCAAGCCATAGCCATAAAGAAATTTGGGACATGAAGTATGCAAGAAAGGAACTGGATCAGAAGAATGGTCCATTGCCAGAACCTAATAAAAAGTTAACAGAGATTTGGGTCAATTTTAAATCAGCTATTCAGTCTGGGAAGTCTACTCAGGCCAACCAAGAACTTGTTAAGTTACAATCTGAACTTAAAACTTTAAAGGCTAAGGGTGGCAAAAGTAAAATGATAGCTGAATCTATAGAGCTTGCTATTGGTTTGATTCTGAAACAAGATAAGGATTTTGCACCAAAAGCAAGTAAGATGGGGATAGTTTGGTAAAAGCTTAAACGCTCTCTAGGTATTTCTTCAGTTCTTCTTCTAGCTCTTTTGGAAGAAGTAGTCCCTTGCTTAGAATTCGCTCATTGTACTTATTAAAAGAAAGTCTATGTTGGTTGGTTCGTAAGTATCCACCGAGAGCCTCGGTTGCCCAGGGAATAATCTCTCGGATAAATTCTGGATTGTCTTCTAATCTTTCGCAATAGTTTATAAAAAGCGGACGGTTAACAGGGCGACCTAGATTTCTATAAAATAGCAAACGATAAAGTACCTCATTATCAATAAGGTCTCCCTTCTTAATGGATTCATCCACATAGAGTAGGTTGATGTTATCTAAGAAATCAATCTTGAGATCTTTGGATTGAAGTCTTCTGTGAATCGACTTTTCGATTTCCTTAATTTCAAAAATATAATTGGGACAATCTTCAGGGCAAGAGCCTTCTTGTTTATGCAATTCACAGGAATGGAGAAGTATGCAGTCTACATCAGAAGATACTTCGCAGATTCCAAAATTAATAGAACCTAATAACTCTAAGGCGACATGGTAGCCTTTTTCAGAAAGATCTTTGACGGCAAGTCGAAAGGCTTGGACTCGTCGCAGTGCTTCTTTGGTATCATAATTTCTATACCTATTCTTAAGGGTAAGATATTTTTCGATCAAATTATCCATGTTTTATACTCATAAAAAAGCAGAAATCTGCTTTGCCAAGGGTTTTTCCTTTTTTCGAATCTGCCGATAGATAAGATATGAGATTTCTGGGAAAAAAATATTTGCCTGGCTTACTTCTGGCTCTCATTTTCATCCTGAGTTTGCCTCTACCAGCAGGTGAAGATGATGGACGAGATGATGCTAAGGGTCTTTATTTGTATCCCTATGAAGTTATTCGTCCAGAAGAGATTTCCCTTTTAGATACTGCTACACGATTGAAGATAGCGCCTGATTCTGGAATTGCAATTCCTTACAATCCAGCTGAGCCAGGAGAGGGAGAAGGGGACAAAGATCTTAGTACAAAAATCAGTGAGGCTGATGGACTTCTTAGAAGATACTACAGCCAATTTCTAAATGAAAAAAGAATTTGGGAAGATAAGAATCGAGGTTCCAAATTTTCCACTAAGAATGAGCAGAATGAAGTCCGCCTTCTCATAGATGCCTTTATGAATACCAAAGCGGAAACGGAAATCATTCGTGATTCTGAAATTGTCTATAACTTGCATAAAAGATTAGCAGAACTTTATGACGAAAAGAAAGATATTCAACAAGCAATACGCCATTATACAACTGCTTTGCGATATAGAGATCTATCCCATACAGAAGAAAAATTCTTAGATGAGCAGTCTTGGAAGGAAGTTCTTGAACCAAATGGCATCCAAGCGAGACAGAATCATAAATTAGCATTCGATAGACGAAAGAAAGCTATCGAAGAAGTGGAAGATGCCAAAAGAATCATTCATAAACTTGGATCCGATTTCTCCTTGAATAAAATCTCTTATAGGGCTTACCAAGAAGAAAAGAAATCTAAAGAATTAGATCTTACAAGAAAGAAGAACTTGCTTGATGATGCGGAAAAATCTTACCAAGCATCCTTAGCGCAAAACTATGAACCTTATCGGAAATTGAAGTCTAGAGAAGATGCAGAAAATTTCTACAGACTTGCTCAACTTGTTCGTAAATCAGAAGATGCAAATAAGGAAAGATTAAAAATAGTCAACAAATCTACATTAGTCGGAAGAGGAATCTTTATTCTTTTTGATTACAAAAGAAATACAGATTTCTTTGCCTATGAATATCTTCTTGAAAAATCCTACCGCATAGATCCAAGTTTTCCAGAGGCAATTAATGAGGTTGCCAAGCAATTTAAGGTCGATGGTAAGAAAATAAAATCTATTGATTATTTTGAAAAATACATTGCTCTGAAACTAGCGGAAAATCAAAACCTAAGTGATGAAGACAAAGAGAATCTAGCTGATACCTATCTGAATCTTGCCATTCTAAATTCTGATATTAAGCGTAAGGTGATAGCTGCCGATTACTATGAAAAATTCTTTAGTACGACACAAGATACAAATAAGAAAGAAGCTATTGTTTATGAACTTGGAAGATTCTATGAAAAAATCATAGGAGATTTAGATAAATCAAAAACATACTATGAACAATGGTTAAATGACAATCCTCAAGGCTCCCAAGAGAAAGTAGCTATCGCTAATTATGGAATATCCCTCGCACATAAACGGGATAAGAGGATGGATAGAGAAGAAGAAAAATTACTTCTAGCCTATGAACAAAATAAATCTTTAGATGACAAAATTTCTTCATCCAAAGCGACTATCACTAAGCTAGAGCGTGATATTCTAAAGTATAAAAAAGAACTTCTACTTACAACCCAAGATGATGCCTTAGCTCAATTTCGAATTCTCAATATTCAGCTAGATGACTTAAAGATAGAACTTGACCGCTTGCTTACACAATCTAAATCTATTCCTCAAAGTCGCATCTTACTTCGATTAGCTGAAATCCAAGAAACTAAACGTGACTTCGAATCAGCTAAAAAATTCTACCGCGAACTTGTGGAATCTGGCAATGAAGTGGAGGCCAATTTTTCCCTTAAAAGTTTGGAGCGTGTTGAAAAGACCCAAAGCGATGGATTCATTCGTCCAGCTGAAAAATTGTATTGATTTCAACCATATGTCCACTTTCTGAGTAAGATCTCAAAAGGTCCCAGTGCAAAATACTTCTTCCAAAAGTAGCTAAATACTAAATTAAATCCATAAATTGGTAAAATCAGAAATGCTACCCATTCTGGTTCAAGTTTTCCAAAGTATCCAAGACCCCATCCATGGAATATCCAATTGCAGATTATGGATTGCATAAGGTAATTCGACAAGGACATGCTTCCTGCTCTGGAGAGTAGGGTAACAAATAGATTCTGCTTAATGGATCCAAGGAAAAAGATTCTGATCCAGAATAGAATATAGAGAATCATGAGACTAATTCCTGCTATCGAAAGAAGGCTAGAGAAAAATACCCCAAAGAACAATGAATCCTGGTTCAAAGAGCTAATCGCATAACATGAATTTGTTATAATAGCTATGATGAAGAGGTATCTTTTCTTTCCTTGAAAATAAGTCCAGATCTTCTCAGGTTGGGAAAGCAATTGTCTTTTTCCTGCCATCAAACCAACCAAAAACATGAGAAGGGCGGAAGGCCAATTGTAAAAAATTAAGAATGGAAAAGAAAAGTAGTATTCTTTTATTTTTTGTACAGTTAGTTCATAAAAAGTTCCAAAATGATTGGCAATGGATTCTTTCGTTAGACTCTCATAGTCTAGTCCGTAGGATTCACCTGGAAGATAAGAAAGGAATCCAATAATGCCATAGCATAGAATTGATAAAACCCAAAAGAAACCCATCCATTTGAAGAGAGTCTTATCTGATAGATCCTTCATCTGGTATAAGATAAAGCCTAAGATTGAATAGGTTACAAGAATGTCTCCAGAAAATAAGAAGTGAGCGTGTATGATTCCTAAGATAAAAAGTCCAATCAATCTTCTATAGAATACTCTTTTTGCTTCATAACCTTTTTGGGCTGAGCTGTAGAGTAAAATAGTGAATCCATAACCAAACACGAATGAGAATAAGATGAAAAACTTACCAGTAAATAAAAAATTAAGCAGAAAGCGCGTAACTTCTGAATTAGTTGAATGAAAGGGACTAAAACCATAAGGAGGTTCAGCAAAATAGGGCAGATTCACTGCTAGAATTCCTAATAAAGAAAATCCTCTTAAGAAATCTAAGAGAGGTAGTCTTGCAGCGGAAGCTTGAGAAGACGATATTTGATGGGAGGTTTGGATTTGACTCATGGTTTGACCTTTTGCGATTTTATCTTAGAATGAATTTTTTTTGCTGCACTATAGCCAGATCGAATTCCACCTTCCATGTATCCAGGAAATTCAGCAGAGATTTCTGATCCAGCAAATAGTAAATTTGAATTGTAGTTTCTCAGAACCTCAGCTGCATTGGGCGTGCCACCATATTTCACAAAGGAATTGTAACCGCCTCCGCACCAAGGATGCTTGACCCAGATTCCTTCATAGTATTCTAGTGGCATCTGCCAATTTTCACTAAAGGCTTGTTTTGTTAAATTGTATGCGAACTCTTGCCTATGTTCTTGTTTTTTCTTAGAAAGATTAAGGGCTGTCTCAGCACCAATAAAAAGAACAAGCTTTCCTTGCTTTTGATTTTTTAGAGAAGAATCTATAACAGTCACACCTTTGTATACATTGCTCACAAAACTTCCATTCCAACCTTTTTTGCGCCAAAATGGTTCTTTAAAGACCAAAGTAATTTTAATCATGTCACCTGTATCGAAACTAGATATCGCCTTTTGAATCGCTTGAGGCAATTTAGGTTCTATTGAAATCTTTTGAATGATAGGTGGAGGAACAGCCAGAATAAGATAATTTGACTCTATGACTCCCTTTTTAGATGTTGAAATAAATTTACCATTTTTCCATAGAATTCTTGTTATGGGATAGGAATGAATGGGTGCATACTCAAGCTTTTGAATTAAGCTTTCAATCAATCGACCTAGCCCATTCTCACAGTGCAATTCGTCTGCATCCCTTTCTGAATTAAATCTTTTATACAACTCATAGGTTCCCCGAGTACTTACAAGCTCTGGATTCTTTCCCATGAGTTCTCTAAACATATTTTTCAGAAGAACTCTTTTCTCTTTCTCATCAGTCATGGCATCTATCGCTTCAGACAAAGAGAAGTCTTGGTCTATATCTTTTGAATCCAATTTTGTTAAAAATTTTTCTTCATCGATCCAATCATAGATATTAGAATCTTCATCCCAGACTTCTTTACCAGTGGCATTCAATGAGAAAGTATTACCATCTCCATAAACGGAACTGTACTCTAGATAATTTCTTTCTAGTAAGTTTATGATTTCCTTCATGTCTTGGTTGAAAAGTTGTGCACCAAGTTCAGCAGAAACCGAATTATCATTCAAAACAGATTTCATCCTACCTCCGAAGTAGGATTGAGCCTCTACGATTTGAGCCGAAATCCCATATTCCTGTAATTTCATAGCTGCGCAGATTCCACTTATTCCTCCACCAATGACCAAGACAGTAGGGGAGAAATTTGCTTCTTTTTGTAGGAAAGGCTTTGATTGTAAAGATAAACATTTCTGTAGCGCTAAGCCTAATAAAGGGAGGGCAGAATATTTTAAAAATGTGGATCTATTCAACTCTTTCATAATTTACATCTTATTTATGGACTATTTTTGTCAAGTAATTTTACATACAGGCAGTATGTATGTAAAATTTGAATTTTACTTATTGAAGAAAAATTTGCTTGAGTAATAAAAAATCCAATGATAAAATGATAATTCTAGATGGCTAAACTTAAAAAAGATTTGGGTAAGCAAGAGCAGGGTGAATTAACTCGCAAGAATATCATTCGTATATCACGCAAATTATTTGGTCGCAAGGCTTATGCAGCAACCTCCACTGAGGATATCTTAGAAGAATTACAACTTACAAGGGGAGCCTTATACCACCATTTCAAGAGTAAGAAAGAGATATTCTATGAAGTATGTCTTCAGATGAATGAAGAATTAAGCTTGGATATAAGGAATAGTGATTGGTCAAAGTTCAAGAAAGATTGGTATACTTCATTAGACCTTGCCGAAGATAAAGAATTTATTCAGATATGGCTTATGGATTGTTACAGTGTTCTGACTTGGGAAGAAATTATCGATTTGGATGATAGATTTATCATTAAGCCTTTGTTAGAACTCTTAAAGAATTCTCACAACCAAAAGAAAATCTTTGTTCAAAATTATGAAGAGGTGGCACATTTATTTTTGGGAATGGTGAACCAAGCCTTATTGGTCATTAGTAAATGTAGCCAAAAAGAAAAAGCAATTAAGAAAAAGAATTTCAAGCTCGTAATTGGAAATTGGTTAGAGAGTCTAGAAGTGAAATAAAATCTAACGACTGTATCGGATTATATCATCTTCCATATCAATAGATAGATCAGATTCTAAAGTGTCAGCGTAGTAGCCATCTTCAGGTAGAACCTTAAATTCCACTTGATCAAATACTTCTCCTTCGTAAGCAATTTTTAAAAGATAGTCTCCTATTCCAAGACCTCGGTAGTAATCTCGAATTACAGGATTGCCTTCTTCGATTGTTTTTCTTCTAAGGTCAACTTCAAGGAAGTCTATAGATTTTTTATTTAAGGAGAAATAGAACTCATCTGAGGCACTTACTCGGGTATCAAAAACATAGACAAAGTGTATTGTTTCTTGGGGGGAAAAGAAAAGATCTTCTCTGGTCATTTGAAAGTCAGTTTGAATTCCAAATTCTCTGTCTAATTCTGTCATTCCTTCATCATAGGTAGTCATCCAACCTATAGAACCTGAAGGCGAACCACAGGAAATAAATATCGAAAGTCCAATAACTAGAAAGGATGTTTTCAAAGACCTCATACGATCTATATCGTCGAGAAAATGGATTTCCTAAATCATACTATTCTTCTATAAACACCAAAAAACGATCAATCCTCTATAACTCTTCCTCTGTCTGTCACATCTTTTTCTCTGGGAATATTTCCACCAATCGGTCCACTAGGATTGCCATAAGGACCAGATCTATACACACGGTATCTGGAGTCGCGCACAGCCTCTGATCCAATTCGAAAAGCGAGATAAATTCTAAAAATCCATCGAAAGAAGAGAAAAAGCAGAATAGATAGTAAAATGATTCGAATCATACTTATTTAGACTATTTGAATAGACTAGAAATTTCTCCTAAAAAAATGCTTGCAAAATAAGATACAATTCCTTATTTAATATAAATAGGAACTTGATTCCTGAATATCATTTATCAACACACTGACCCAGTTAGGCTGGGTTTTTCTTTTTTCAGATCAACAGATCTCCATCCAGGGGAGATTTTCGTTTCAAATAGATTAAAAATCCTAAGATAAGCAATAAACTACTAATTATTAGCCAAAAGTTATATTCTTTCTTCTTGAAAATATTGCCTTCTCCTGGTACAGGATTTTTCTTGGGCTGAGTTGGAAGATTGTATTTTTTTGCAAGAGTTTCAATTTGTATAAAATGAATTACTGGAATATCATTTTTAAGATATCGTAGCATAACAGAGTCTACATCTTCTCCATCAACAGGAATTGATTTTATTAGACCAGGCTTAAAGGTTTTCTTACCTATACTTGTTCCTACCGATAAAGCACCACCACCAATATTAATATATGCCTTAATGGGAGTAATGCTACTGGAACTATATAGCTCGATTCGTTTATTGATTCCATCTGTAAAATTTTTAAATTCATAGGTTGATACTTTATTTCGAAGGATTGATTCAGTTAATAACTTTTTGCTTCTATCTGACATTCCCAAAGCCTTATCTTCTACTCCACCCAATGTTGCATATTTAGATTTAATATTTAGTATTCCATCTTTATACAAAATATTTTCCATATCTAACCATAGATAATCAATGTGATTGGCTCCCCATTGAGAGGAAGCAACTGAAGTAATAACAACAGGTTTCAATTTCATAGTTTGAATAGCTGAATAAACAGCAATGTTAATTGCAGGAAAGGAGCCAGATAGAGCTACTGCAACTGAATCGCCAGGTTTGAGTTTTGCTTTCTTAAAAAGATGAACTGCGACTGCAGCAAAGTTGGGATTAATCGATGTTTGTTTAGATGAGAGATATCCAACGTTGCTTGTAACTTCAGATATACTAGTTCCAATAAGACCAGTTTGGTTGGGATCAAAACTTAAATTTGCCATATGATTTCTGAGCAAACTTTCTTTACGAATTCTCTGGTAAGCTTTTTCAGTGAGCTTGGATGCATTTAATTTTTCTTTAAAGAAGGATTGTTCCTTAGTAATTTGAAATTCTTCTACACATAGATAAAGAAATACGGACAAAAATGCAATTAATACGATAGGAGCTCTTTCTCGGAGAGGAGTTTTCCAATATACCTTGATCATGTTAGATTAATATCCTCACCGAGTATGAGAATTAAAAGCAAGCGAACAACAATTGAGATGATACAAAGTGTAGCTAAGGTTTCTATAATTCCTTGTCTATCATACCATATTGCGATCAAGCCTGGAATTATATATCCTATTACTTCAAGCTCATCAAGATTTATAGACAAATGGTTTATGAAAATTCCCAATACAAAACTAATCAGTATAGTAAGAACAGATCTTCTTCTACCATAGAGAATTATAAAATAGGAAAGCAATCGAATAAGGAAATAAGTTAATAATGAGACAAAAACAGTTATAGCTATATCGCCAGGTTTATGCAGATGAATGGCAAAATATCCTGGAACTATCATTCCTCCTGCAATTAATCCAAAAAATTCTACGAAAAGCAAACTAACAAAAAGTCCAAGTCCAATAGAAAGAATGATTATATTCAATTTGCTAATATTCCTTGCTGTCTATTTTTAAAAAAGTCAATAATTTCCAATCCAATTCCAGCAATGTTTCCTATTCCTATTATTAAACATTCTTCTTTGATTTCACTAAGCACTGACTCAATTATTTGAATTGCAGAAGGATCTTCAAAAATAGATATTTCTACTGTTTCAATAAGCTTTTTGGAACAGGCTCTCACGAAAAGATTGCTTCCCTGACCAAGAAGAAAAATGGAACTTACACCTTCCCAATTGCTAATTTCTTTTGCTAATTGTTTTGATCTATCTGAGCGATCTTCCCTTAGATTCACAAGTAATATAATCTTGTTTGTATCGGGAATGAGGAATTTGCTTAGCTCGAATATCTTTCTCGTAGAAGTTGGATCATTAGAGGCGAATCCATTTGCAAAATGCAATCTTCTACCAAAATATTCTAATTCAAAAATCTTAAATGCACCTGGATCAGGTTCCGTATTGATTAGTCCCTTTCTAGATAGATCATTTTCTAAGTTTAGAATCCTAAGAAGTCGCCAAGCAATTGCTATATTTTCTACATGCTCAATGTACTTATTAATTTGTTGATGAATAAGTTCGGCTTCCTTGTAATCTTGCTCTTCTGTTAAAATCAATTGAGACTTTCTATCCTCTGCGGATCTCTGAAAAATAGAACGGAATTTACCATCCCCCAAGAGGCAAACTCCTTTTATAGGGGTTGAGCTAGCTAAGCATCTTGCTACATCAATTATATTTGGGCCCATAATATCCATATGGTCCTCTCTCGTGTTTGTAATTAAAGTATGAGTTGCCTGAATTAATTTGGATTCAGAAATCCATTGTAAGTAAGGCTGAAGAGCCATACATTCAATAACGATGGCATCGACCTTGTATTTTGCAGCAAGATAAATGATATCTCTTTGTTCAATAATATTTGGTCTAGACTTACGTATGATGGGTATTTCTTTTCCGTTGGGCAATATAATTCTGGGAAGGGTTCCAGTTGTCTTTGCAAGAACTGTGAAACCATTCAATCTAAGTGCGGATGCTATCAACCTTGTTACACTAGATTTACCTCTAGTTCCATTCACATGAATTCTTATAGGTATATGGGAGAGCCTTTGGTTATGATTCCAGTTCTCAATGACTCCAAGAACAATCAGGCAGAAAATCATTAGAAGTAAATAGAAAATGAATATTTGCATAGTTTAATGTTCTAAAATAAGAAGGATGCAAATTTTCATAGTATTAAATTAAAATTTCCTGTAAGGATGTAAGGATGCAATCAGCTAATTTATTGTCTAGAAGTCTTAGTCCATCTTTAGAGAAAAATGCTTGGTTGATTTCTAATTCAATTCCTAAGTAATTCTTCTTGTATTTCCTTCGAAGTTCTGTTGGAAGACTATTGGATCTACCATGATAAGGATAATTTGATCTTACTTTATATTTTGGAAATAAATAATTTATCTTTTCTTTCCACTTCAAGCAAAGATCTCTTTCGAGGCTATGGCTTGGATCATAAAGCAATCCTATATCTGCATTTCTCAAGACTCCTTCCCATCTTGGAGTAAAGCTATGAATAGCTATATGAATTATGGGATGCTTAGTTTTATCTTTCATTTCATTTATAGTTTTTTCAAAAGATTCTCTGTATGGAAAATAGTATTCATCTAATAAGGCTAATCTTTCTGGTTTAGGAAGTATTTTTGTGAATTCTGAATATAGATTTTTGTGTCCTAGGCTTCGATTTAAATCAACTAGCAAGCGAGAAACTTCCGCTTTGAAAACGATTTCACCAAAGGATTTCTCAAGGTGATCAATTATGCAGTGTGATCCTAAATCCCAGGCTCTATGTGTAGTAAGAATCTCCTTCTGATCTTGAAATAATTTCTTGAGTCGAGTAGGTATATTATTCGTATAGTGCTCACTTGAGAATATTAAGTTTTTAAGTTGGTAAGAAGATTTCATTTTTATCCAAGCACTCACATAATTGAGTATAGGTCTTTCTAAGGTATTGCAAATTGTTTTCTTGAATAGCTAAATTGCGCTTGAACGAGTCTTGATTTTCCATATTCTTGCTACTGCTATCTAACTTTTCATCCCAAATTTCATTCTCAAAACCTTGTGATTTTAAATGGGTAAGAATGCGTTCTGAGAGACTACCATATTTTGAGATAAGATTTAAATATTGAGCTTCCCCATTTTGCAAGTTGGAAAGGTTCTGAAAAACACCAAGGATAGGCAATAAATTTTGATGGTATCCTAGCAATTGATTTAACTTTGGATTATGGCTAATGGTTTTGCTTCCATGCAGAATAGATAAATCAAGAAGCTCTTTTAATTCCTTGGTTGAAATGGAATTCATTTCTTCAATGGAACACTTTGCTATTAAGTGTTGGAGAAAGACAATAAATACTTTAACTAAACTTAGATCAGCTTTGGGGCATTCTTGGATATCCATGAGTCGTATTTCAATTGCTGATCTGTCAAATCTTGCAATAGCACCTCGTGAATTCAACCATTCATCTTGGAGAATTTTATTTGGATCATAACTAGCAATAGCCTTATACATGGGTTCAAGTATAAGTTTACGATATTGCTCTTCGTTCTTGATGATTTCAGGAATTATCTCACCTGAAATTTCTGAAATCTTCTTTTGATTATTGATATAAAAAAATAGTCTCGTATCCAAATACTTTGATCTTCTCGCCTCAAGTATGGGTGAGCTTGCTGCTAGAGCAGGGATCAATGGAAGCAAAATTCGAATAGCCGCATGAATAGATTCAAATTCTTCTTCATTCGAATAACCTAAATTAATGTGTACACTTTGTAAATTAGACCAACCATGACCCTTACAATTAAAAATTTCATCATAGGCATTATAAATTTCTTGGTTCTCATGGGGCCAGATTACAAATTCCTTGTTTGGATCCATCCAAGGATGCATGGCAGTAGGCATTAGCATAAGATTTTTTTCTTTGAGAATAGAATTCATTCTTAGAACATCTTTATGAAAAATACTTTCGACCTCATCTAGTAATTTTACAGGGCCATTGGTTTTCATTTCAATAAGATGGGAAGCTAGCTCATTAGACCATGCGGTTTTATCGAAAGAGATTTCATTCTGTATAGTTTTATCTTCATCTGTCAAAAGGAAGGAAGCAGAAGGATCAACATCTAAGCTATCTCTACGAACTATCATATACTCCGCTTCAATACCAAATGCATGGAATAAACTCAATTTATCTTTCATTGCTTTTTTTCTTTGATTCGATTCCAGAATACTTCAATGATCCTGTCATAAAGTTCATCTTTAAGAACCATATCTTCAGTTTCAGAATCTATACTTGGATTATCATTGATTTCAATAATATAAAACTCTTTGCCTACTTGCTTTAAGTCTACTCCATAGAAACCATCACCTATGAGATTGCAACCTTTGAGAGCAGTCTTTATTAATCCAGCAGGAGCATCTTCAATACGAATACTTTCTGAATCTCCGTAGTTGATTTGAGCTTTAGAGTTATGATCATATATCTGCCAATGGTTCTTTGCCATATAATATTTGCTAACATAGAGAGGCTTGCGGTCTATGATTCCCACTCTCCAATCAAATTCTGTTGGAGTAAATTCTTGGGCTAGGATTAGATCAGAAAATTCAAACATTTCTTTGGCTTTCAATAAAAATTCTATTGGATCAGATACCTTTATCACACCCAAGGAGAATGCACCATCTGGCTGCTTTAAAATTGTTGGGTAGGTAATTGAAAGCGCAACCTCATCAAGGTTATCTTTGTGTATAACAATTGTTTTTGGTGATGGGATGGAATGTGAATTCAAGAGTTCAGCAAGATACACTTTGTTCGTACATTTGATAATGGATTCTGGATCGTCAATTACAATCAAACCTTCTGCCTTAGCTCTTTGAGAAAATCGGTAGGTATGGTGGTTGACTGAGGTAGTTTCACGAATGAAGAGGCCATCGTATTGAGGAATTTTTGCATAATCATCTTTAGTGATTAAGTGCACATCAAACCCTTTTTTATCAGCGGCATGAACGAATTTCTGTATAGCTTTCTCATCAGAGGGACAATGAATATCTTTGGGATTGGTTAAGATGGCTAGGGTGAATGCTTTTTTGGAGATCTTAGTTTCATTCGATGAAAAATTTCTAGAAGTAAAATAAATTTTAGCAAATTCTTCTACATAGGGTTTATGATCCTCAGGAATTTCACTGGCAGGAATGGTTGTAATATTTTGGATATGCCATTTCTTGTCACGAGAATCATAGATGAAAAATGCTCTCAACAAAGGAGCACGAAACATATTAAAAAGTTGATTTGAAAGCTTATCATTTTTCTTGGCAAGATTTTTACCAAAATAGATTGAAAGTGTATATTTCTTGGCTGATTCCTTTTTGAGACTTTTCTGAATCAATTCATCTAAGTCATGTTCAATGACTCGAATAACAGCTTGGGATTTCATATCCTGTATGGTTGAGATTCCAGGCATTACCTTGTGTCCTCTAGCCATAGCCAGTAAAGACACGTAGTAACCTTCACTTTGGTACTTATACGACTTACTTAAATTATAAATCTTGATATCTTTATCATCGAAGAACTTTTTATTGCTTAAGTATTCTCTAGGTGAAATGGTTTCAATTCCAGGAATAGAAAAATTCCATTTCTTGGGCTGGTTGATAATAATTAAAGATGCCATGGTCTCTCTATTTTTCTATAATGAGAAGGTTTGCGTCATAGGTAAGAATGCCAAGCAAGATTGAAGTTATCAATCTTGTAAATTCAACAGTATAGATTTGTGATTTATTGTAAGGATTGCTTTTATAAGGATCTGCGATTAGTACTTTTTTATCAATCTTCGAATAACCACTTAACACTACAAAGTGTCCACTGGGCTCACCTCTTATATCATCAGAGGCGGCTGTTTCTCCATACTCTCTTGCAAGATTGTAAAGGTAGGTTGCGGAGAGACCTGTTAAGATAGGAATATTTTTACTTAGATATTTGCGAATCAAGGAAGAGGAGAGAGGAACTTGTTCAACAACTCCGCCTAATCGTAAAAATTCGACATAGCCTTCTGTAGAAATTCTTAGCTTCTCATTCCCTTTCTTGAATGCTAGTTGTTGTTTTAATTTATCAGAAATATTTGTATTTTTATCATGGAACCAAGTGGGATCAAATACTTGAAGATTGTAGGTATAGATCTTCGCTTTAAGACCTTGCTTGAGAGCGTGCACGCCCAAAAGTACAGCAAGAGTTCCACCTTCTTTTAATTTGGTGACTTCCTTGATTGTTTGTTCTAAAGTATTCTTAAGTCCATAGTATCTATAAACTGCATGCAAGGATGTTGGTCCGCAAGTTGTATCATCTGGTTGCGCTTCAATGTCTATTTCTAGTCTAGTTTCCAATTCCAAGCACTCCATCAACTTTGACCGATTTAAGAGTTTTTAGGATGGCTGGATTTATATTTACAATTTCTAATTTAAGCAACCTTTCTTCTGTAATATATCTATGAATATTCACCAAGCCACCAATGGCAGAAGATGGCATTCTATGAACATAGATTAAATCAAGAATAACAGTTTTAGGATGGAACTCTTCCAGAATAGAATCAAATTCACTAAGTATTTCATCATTGTAGGCGAGGTCTTTTTCATTGATTGAGATTGAAATGGATTCTTCCGTATGGGAAATATAATCTCTGAGCATTTGTATTAATCTGGAATAACCTGGATTTCTCATCAAGAAGAATTAATAAAATTTATGAAAATGTAATACGAATGCAATTCAAGTATTAGTAAACTGTGTTATATTTTAAGTCAGTTATGGCAGAAATACAATGAGCATTCGATTTAAAATATTTCTTATACTTGGAATTAGCCAAATTCTTTTACTTTTTGCATTGACATTAACTTTCGGGATTCTTATCTCCAATGTGAAAAATGAACCACAGAACCAAAGAGCCATTGAGCTTGCACGTAATTTTCAAAGAGAACTAGGACACAAGGATGAAAAGTTAAAGCTATTAATTTCTGAGCTTACCTCAAATCCAAAGACCAGATCGATATTAGAGAACGGAATGTCCAATCGAAACAACTTGTTGAATAATCTAGATTTCCTGAAGGAGATTATGGTTCGTTATGATTTAAGTATATTTGAATTAGGAGATAGAAATGGAAGGGTTCACTTTCGGGTCCACCGTCCTAGTGATTTTGGAGATGATAAATCCAATCAGCCACTGATTCAAGAAGCACTTCTTGGTAAAATGAATGCATCCCTAGAGACTGGACACAGTGGACTTGGATTTAGGTTTGCCGCTCCCTTGGGTAAGCTAGGTACCATACTCATAGGACAAGTTGTAGATTCTTCCTTTCTTGAATCTATCTCAGGTAAACAATCTGTCCACTTATCTGTTTTTGAGAAAGATGTTCATTTGGTTTCAAGTAGCTCTTTAATTTCTGATTTTTGGAAAAATCATGAGCCCTCTTCTACAAAATCTAATTTTCGTTTAACTTGGAATAAGGTGCCCTATTATTTTGTTTTCGAGAAATTACCCAATTCTCATATATCTAGTTTGGATCTTAATTTTAGAATTTTAATTGATGAACGTGATTTGGATATCGCTTCGCAGAAAGTATGGTATTCATTTGCACTTGTGGCAATTCTTATCTTCTCAGCTATTTTTATAGCTTCCTTTTTATTTTCTAGAGATATTGTGGATGCTGTGAAGAAGTTAAATATTGCGATGAAAAATATAGATCTATCCAAAGAAGATGATCTACCATTGAATCGAAGAGATGAGATAGGACAAATGGGATCTGTATTCCAAGAAATGAAGAAAGATCTCTTTCAACACCAACACAGATTGGAAGATTTGGTTGCACAGAAGACCAAAGAACTACAAGAAACCTTAGAAGAAATTAGCGCCATCAAAGAACAACAAGATGGTGATTATTTTCTTACATCCTTATTAATAAAGCCACTCACTGGGGTAAAGGCTAAGTCAAAAAATATTAATATTGAAACTCTTGTTAAACAAAAGAAAAGTTTTAGCTTCCGAAATAAAGAATCAGAAATAGGTGGCGATCTTTCAGTTGTTCAAGAGATCAGACTTAAAGATAGAAATTATATAGTATTTCTCAATGCAGATGCCATGGGCAAATCCATTCAAGGTGCTGGTGGTGCCTTAGTAATGGGCACTGTATTCAAATCAGTTATTACAAGAACCCAACAGATTCAATCTATGCAAAATCGTCATCCTGAGCGCTGGCTCAAGGATTGTTTCTTAGAATTGCAAGACGTGTTTGTTTCTTTTGATGGTACTATGCTGCTATCAGCCGTCATAGGTTTGATAGATGATGAAACTGGAACTTTATATTTTATCAATGCCGAGCATCCTTGGGTTGTTCTCTATAGAGATGAAAAAGCAAGTTTTTTGGAAAATGATTTGTCTCTCCGAAAGATAGGATTTACAGAATCTGAAATTTCTATGAATGAATTCTCTATCCGTGTCTTTCCCATGAATCCAGGAGATCAAATTTTTGTTGGTTCCGATGGAAGAGACGACTATCTTATGGGTGAAGACAATAAAGGACAGCGTATCATCAATGAAGATGAAACAGAATTTTTGAAAAGTGTAGAAGTTGCCAATGGAAATCTAAATCTCATAGAAGAAAATATTCTCTCCAAGGGGGAATTGACAGATGATTTTAGTTTGATTCGAATCGAATACCTTCCTACAAATAAAATTCAATCTACAACTGATGATTTTCTCATCCATAGCTATTCGGATTTCATCAGGCAGGCAATAGCATTTTTCAAGGATGGAAAATTAGAAGAATCCATACTTTGTTTCGAGAAAGCCTTACAAGAAAAAGAAGATCATCCTTATATTTTGCGAGAGCTATCTAAGCTTTATACCAAGACTAAACAATTTGAAAAAGCAATTCCACTCTCAGAAAAGTATACTGGGCTTAGACCTTTTGATACTGATTTTTTCTACTACATTGCACTTGCTTACAAACAAAACAAAAGTTATGAGCTATCTATTGATTACTCAGAGAGACTGAGATTGCGAGACCCAAATCATATTAGAAATTTAATTCTACTGGCAGAGTCTTACCTGCATATTGGCAATTTTGCGAAATCAGAACAAGCTTTGAAGCATACACAAAGATTGGATCCTACCAATGCCAAGGCTGAAAGATTGATACACTTTCTTGAAGGAAAGACAATATCCGCTTAGTTTGTACCAAAGGCATCCTTAATGTATAGGAATGTTTTAATTATTGAAGAGCTTCTTCTACAGAGGGGAATACATCGACTACTTCTGAGATCTTAGAGATACGAAAAACTTGTTGTACACTTCTAGAAACGTTAGCAATTCTTAGTTTATTCTTTCCTAGGTTCTTCAATTTCTCATTGATAAGGATCAATAATCCAAATCCCGACGAATCTACAAACCCTACATTGGATAGGTCAAGTATTATATAGGTATAATTGGTCTTGACTGCTTCTAGCATTCTCTCTTTGAGAATTCCTGCATTTAACATATCCAGATTCCCTTCTAGATGTAGCAGCAAGTTACCATTTTCTGATTCTTCCGTGTAATCCATGTACGTAATTCTAGAATTAATATATTATGATTCGTAATACAACAATTTTTTTTTAATTTATAAATTTATCCCAGGATTGGGACAAACTCATGGCTCTAAGAATGGACCATATCAGTGCAGAGCCATTTTCTGAATTTGTCATGATGACAACGCCGTATCCCTTGGATTTATGAAAGATAGCGATTGATTTATGACCTAGACTATGTCCTCCATGGTAGAAATACCAATCCTTCCCGGTAGGATTCAGGAATAATCCCTTGCCTATCCATGAATGAATGGATAGATTTGCAGCAGGAACGAGAGGTGTCATCATATCCTTGGCTATGGCTTGTGGTATGAGGGCATCTGTATGCCCTGAAATGGATTTTTGCAGTGCAATAAAAAAGCTAGCTAGGTCGCGAGGTGTTGTCCACATTCCTCCTGCAGCAAGTTCTGGGTAAGAATAGAACCTAACAGGAACAAGCTTACCATCTTTATCATGACCAAGTGCACGGTTACTAAGCCTTAAATTAGGATCTTGGACAAAGGTTGAATTTTTCATACCCAAGGCTTGGAATACATATTTATCAACAAGTCTAGGAAATCTTGCACCGGACTTTTTAGTCATGTATTCTTGCAAAATTGCATACGCACCACCTGAGTATCTGGATTTTTTACCAGGAGAGTAGTAGCTATAAAGCTCAGGTCCTTTACCTGAATTCAGATCAGAGAGTCGTGCTGCGTTTTGGTTTTCAGTTGTGCTCCAATTTTCTCTTTCCGTAAGTCCCGACATATGGCTCAAGATTCGATTAGCTGTTAGGTTTTGTTTTGAATCCCATGAATTAAGATCAATTTTAGCATCTTTGGCGTATGAATTTAATCTTTCATTTCCATTGAAGGAGTTCAGTTCTGCAAATCTAAGATATGTTAAAGCAGTAATAGGTTTTGTCAATGAGCCTGCACGGAACAAAGTGTTGGCATCAACGGGCTTGTTAGACTCTAATTCCTTGATGCCGTAATTCTCTGCCCACACAACTTTAAAATCTCGAACTAAGGCAATTCCCACAGCTGGAACATTATTTTGTTTCAAAGATTCTTGGATACCTATGTACTTTTTAGGATTGTACTTTTTCTGGAATGTGACTTTGCGATTTTCGTAAATTGATTCAGTAATTAATGATTTCCAATTCATCAATTCGCCTTTAGTCTTATAAAGCTTGGAGATCAAGAGGATAGTGATTTTTTCATGTGGAATCTTGAAGTAGATGTACGAAAAATTCTTTTGAGATGAGGATTGCCAGAAAGTATTGCCATCAGTATAAGCTCCGAGGCCGTAGTTAAATTTATTTTCAGCATAAGAATCTTTCAATACTGTAGCTTGGCTTAGTAGAGACCTTAGCCCTGATGATAAAATCTTCCCATTGTCCCAGGCCTCATCCCACAATAAAAGATCATCTATTGTGAGTTTTAATTCGTTGTTCTTAGTGAAAAATGAATTTTCCATGTCTAAGGGTTCAAAGAATTCCTCTTGGAAAAATTGATTCAAATTCTTCTCACTGAGAGTTGCTATTAAAACTTCCAACCAATGAAGATTCTCATTGGACCATATCCAATATTCGCCATAACCTAAATCACTTCCCAAGCAGGAAGTATGGTTCATCAAAGATTTTATTGAAATGGAATGTACGGGAAATTGGGGTAGGTAGTCTCGAACAGGTTTGTCAATATTGATCTTGCCTTGGTCAGCCAAGCGAAGTGCGCCCACACTTAGAAAAAGATGTTTCAAGTTCCCGCCTGAAATTCTGCGATTGAAGTTGCGCCTCTCTTCCAGAACGGCGGATCCATTCTTGATGAGGATATAACCGCCCTGGAAATCATTCTGGCGTAGGAGCTTGCTTAGATTTTTTTTAAAAAGATTTGAATAGCTGGGTTCATGGGTGCCACAACTCTGAACTAAACAAATAATGCCAAATGCAAATGCAAAGATTCTCATTTCTTTTCTTGTCAAATCCTATAATGGTTCATTATCTGAAATAACGTGTTGAAAGAAATCCAAATTCAAGAAGCCATACAAAATCTCCAAGCCTCCCAGGTTCCTTTTCGAGAGAATTTGAGTCTGGCAAGTCTATCCTCTTTCAAAATTGGAGGAACCGCGCCCTTGGTTGTAGAACCTGGAGAAGATGAACAAATCTATTCCTGCCTTGCTATCTTGCAAAAATTGGATCTTCCTTTTAAAATTTTAGGAGGAGGCTCTAATCTTTTAATTTCCGATCATCCTGATGATTTTGTCGTTCTTCGATTAGCTGGTTCTTATAAGTCCTATGAGATGCTTGAACCTGGAATCTTTCGAATTGGAGCAGCAACTAACACAACACCTACGTTTCGACAAATCTCCCAAAAAGGGTATAAGGGTGTGGAATTCTTGAGCACCATTCCAGGTTGGACAGGTGGTGCCGTCATGCAAAATGCAGGTTGCTATGGAGGAGAGCTTCTTGATTTTACAAGTAAAATCGAATTCATTCGAAATGGAGAAATTCATAGTAAGAAGCCCTCTGAAATAGAATACGGATACAGATTTACCGAGTTCTTGCAGAAGAAAGATAGTATCATACTAAGAGTCGAAATGAAGTTAGACGAGGGAAACTTGGAAGAGATTGAAGAATCTCTTAAAGACAAGAGAGATAAAAGAAATTCATCCCAACCGGAAAACAAAAAGAGTGCGGGTTCTATGTTCAAGAATCCCAGGCTAAATGATGAACAAGGAAAGCCCATTAAGGCATGGGAATTGATTGATAGAGTCGGACTCAGGGGTGCAATCAAAGGTGGAGCGCAAATCTCACCAGAGCATTGTAATTTCATTGTGAATCTTGGCTCCGCCACTGCTCTTGATGTCCACTACTTAGCATCCTTGGTCCAAGAAAAGGTTCATAAGGAAACAGGAATTCTTCTCAACCGAGAAGTGGAATACTTTGGAAGTATTCCTTAGCTAAAAAAATCTATATTTTTCAAAGCTTCAGCAGAGAAGGATAGTAGTCAGCAGGTTTCTCGTAGCCTAATAATTCTAAAACAGTAGCTGCGATATTGGCTAGGCCGAAATTTTCATCCTTATTTGGATCCCTTAACTTGAAGTTTTGGTTCTTATCATAGATTACAAAATTAACAGGATTTAGAGTGTGACTGGTCTTAGGTGTAGGAATTCCATCTTTGACAATAGCTTGTCCCTTCTTATCTAATTGGTACATTTCGTCCGCATTTCCATGATCTGCTGTAATTAATAGAACGATATTTTTCTCATCGCATACCTCAATCAATCGACCTACTTCTCTATCAAGAGTTTCTAGGCTTGAAATTGTGGCTTTAAGGTTACCAGTATGTCCTACCATATCTCCGTTCGCATAATTGACTCTATAAAATTGGTGCTTGTCTTCTCGGATAGCTTTGATTAAAGTATCTGTTATTTCTACTGCTTTCATTGCAGGAGCCTGATCGAATGGAATAACATCTGATTTAATTTCCACATAAGTTTCATAGTCTTTATCAAAGACTCCGCTTTTGTTCCCATTCCAAAAGTAAGTAACATGACCATACTTTTGGGTTTCAGAAATTGCATATTGCCCTATCTTTTCCTTAGCAAGGTATTCGCCCATAGTTCTTTCTATGGCTGGAGGTGTTACAAGATATCTTGGTGGAATAAATAAATCTCCATCATATTGCATCATCCCTGCGAATTCAACTTTGGGGTAAAGGATTCTATCAAAGAGAGTAAAATCTTTTTCTGTAAATGCTCGTGAAATTTCAATCGCACGATCTCCTCGAAAATTAAAGAAGACAACAGAATCATTATCTTCCATACTTCCGATAGGTCTGCCATCTTTCCCTATTACAAAGCTTGGAAGGTATTGATCTATGACTGTTGGATCTTCCTTGCGAAATGTTTCAATAGCAAGTTGAGCAGATGCAAACATTCTGCCTTCACCCAATACATGAATCTTCCAGCCACGCTCAACCATGGACCAATCTGCTTCATATCTATCCATAGTGATGGTCATTCGTCCACCGCCACTCGCAATAGCAACATCTATTCCATCTGATTTTAGTTTGGTGATCTTCTCTTCTAAAGGGATAACATACTCAAGAGCGGATTTTTCTGGAACATCTCTTCCATCTAACAAGATATGTATGCGAATTTTCTTTACATCGTCGTTAACTGCTCTATCCATCATATTTAAAAGATGATTTATATGCGCATGCACATTCCCATCTGAGAGTAAGCCTAGGAAATGCAAAGTAGACTGATTCTTGATAACGTTCTGAATTAAATTGACCCAGCATTCCCCACGGTAAATCTCACCTGAATCAATAGAATTACTCACCAATTTCGCTCCTTGGTCGTAGATTCTTCCACATCCAAGTACGTTGTGTCCGACTTCTGAATTTCCCATATCTTCATCAGATGGCATCCCAACTGCTTTACCATGTGCCTGCAAGCGAACTGTGGGGAATTGATTCCAAAGTCGATTTAAATTAGGTAGATTGGCTCCTTGGATAGCATTGCCCTGTTCAAGAGTAGTTGGTGCCGAACCAAGGCCGTCTAGGACTACGAGAAGAACCTTATGAGAATTTGCATTTTGTTTTTTATGGAGTGCGAGCATAGTATCCAATTTTAATAAGTTACAGTATTTTTTCAATCAGAAGTTAAAAGACCATCTACTCATAAGGCACTTATTAGAAATAAAAATCAATTCCAATCGCATTGTGTCTTCTGGTAAACATCAGAATGAATTCGTTTGAAATCTAAAATGAACTAAAAATATTATTTCAATTCAATTAAATCGACAGGAGTTAATGATAGAGGAATAGCTGTTAGTGTTAACCGACGAACAGTTCCATTTGTATCAAAAATTAATACACCAGGATTTCTGAAATCTGAAATGCCAACTGCTAGTAGTCCTTCTTGAGTAAGTAAAATTCCTGAGAAATTTGTTCCTTGAGAGCTTGGGACGTCCAAAAGAATTGAAATGATCTGACCTGAGGAAGGATTGAAGGAAATTATTTTTTTATTAAAATTTTTATCCAATACTGATGCGAAACCCAAATCAGCATTTTTAATTTGAAAGCCTAGAATGTCACCACCTGCTGTAGTTTCTGCTAGCAGAAAGCCAGTACGAAAAGAATTCGTTCTTGGATTGAAAGCTTCAATACCTCCATCCAATTCAGAAATAAAACCTAAACGATTCGGTGTTGCAAATAGTATATGTACTTCACCAAAAATGTCAAGAATTTGTGGTTTGGAAAAAGGATTTGCCGATTGGAATTCGAATGTATTGATTACTGTGTCTGTAGCGGGATTGATTTCAAGTAAGAATGATTTGCCTGAAGGAGGCAGGAAGCCAAGTGGATTGTTTCTGTCTAATCTTTGCAAGGTGATAAATACTCTATCTCCTAATTTTGTCATCCATGACATTTCCGGATTACCATCAATTATTCCTCCCGCTGAAGTAGGTTCAGCGAAGCTTGATAGGTTGATTTGTCCAAGGGCTTGTCCTGTAAATGGTTGAACGACTAACAAAGATGAGCTATTGAATCTACTTACGTAAGCTTTGTTCTCATTAAAAAGTAAAATATCTTGGGGATTGGTTCCCTGTCCTACGGAGTATTCCGTTTCAGTTGTATTTGCTAAGTTAGGATTCAGAATTTGAATTGTATCCTTGTTCAAACGATTGATGATAAATACCTTTCCATTATAAAAGCGAGCTACTGCATCTGAATGAATTGGGGTTAATCCTGGCAAGGCATAGCCAGCATTAGGATCTACAACATTATATCTTCCGCCTCCTCCAAAGTCTGTTGTCACCACACCTATATTATTGGGAGATCCTTGGAATAAAAGTAAAGTCTCAAGACCTGGTCTTTTGATTTCATTGCAGCCTATCAAAACTAAGATCATGTATATAAGAATTATTAATTGAAATTTTTTAAGAGAAGATTCTATAATTTTCATGCTTAAAACCTCATACTCAGATTAAGATACCAAATTCTACCCGGAAGCGGGTAGCCAATTAAATCAGAAAATTTTTTGTCTGTGATATTTCGAACATCTAAGCCTAGCTTCCAATCTTCCCCAGTTTCCTTCTTGTTAAAGCTATACGAAATAAAGGCACCATATAAATCTCTTGCTGGAAGATAATTCACAAATTCATTGGTTCGATCGCGAAAGACAGCTCCTATAAAAGTGAAATCAGCTCCAATATCAAAATTGTACAATTTGTATTGTAATGAGCTATAGACTTCATTTACAGGTCTTAGAGGAAGATACTTGCCTCTAAGAGCAGGAGACTCGGAATCATTTTTAGCTATAGAGTAGGTATAATTTATTTTTCCTTTCCAATCTCTCCAATCTAGTATTTGAGAAAATTCAAACCCATTGATAATTGCTCTGTCAACATTCTCTGCTCTCAAACTGAATTGAGAATTGGGTACAAAAAGTATCATATCTTGAATATTTTTCCTGAACCAAGTAAGTTCAGACTTTGAAGAGATTTTATAAAATTGAGTATGAAGAAAGATTCCAATTTCTTTATTCAATGAGATTTCTGGTCTTAAATTGCTATTGCCTAGGATCTGTCCTCTTTCACCAAATAACTCCAGAAATGAGGCTACTCTAGATGCTCGATTTGCGTTCCCTTTCAAACCAAATTTAGTATCACTTATTTGGTATATATTCCAAAGCAAACCTAGTCTAGGGTTGAATAGTTTAGTTGTCTTATTCATATAGCGTCCGTTATCTTCAAATACATCTTGGTAATCATCGTATGAAAAACTTGGAATTAAGAAGAATCGTTTTTGAAAAAGTTGTATTTCATCCTCTACTTGAAAATTTCCATGTCTTCGGTTTCGAATGGGCTCTGATTCTAATTTCACATGATCTGAATTCCGTCTATCTCTTCTAAAATCTTCTTTTTCAGCATTCATTGAAAATCGTAGTATTTGATAATAATCTAATAAGTAGATTGTTGGAGATAATTGAAATCCTTTTGTATCGGAATTTGTATTAGCATTCGTTCTACCTGAACTAAATTCAGATCTTGGATCGAAGAAAGTATCTTCGAAAGTAGTAAAGTATGTTCTGGTTTCTAATTGAAGTTGTTCAAATAAAAATTCCTTAGTATTAGTGCTTAAACCTGCTGTATACTTTGTATATTTTCTTTGAGTTTTTTCCGTTTGATTATTACCTGGACCAGGAATTCCTAATCTTCTATGGTTGACATCTGTAAAGAGTTTTATTTCTGTTCCTTTCCAATCCCAAAAGAAAGATCCTGATCCTTGCGCTCTTTCAAACCATGCATTCTTTCTTCGATCAATTGTATCATCTAAAGTATTTAGTAAAATAGTTCCCTTGTCATTCAAGAAGGAATAATTTTGATCTGATTTTTCAGTGAGTGCGAACAATGTGTATCCAAAGTCTTTATCTTGGTTAGTATTGGAATGACTAATACTTAGTTTGCCAGTATTATAAGAACCTCCCCCTAGATTGACTCTGGTAGAATTCTTTATTGGTTTCATGGTCCTGAGATTTAAAGCTCCTCCTATGGAAGATCCGGTAAAACCAAAAGGCACTCCTGATTTGTAGACTTCGATAGCTTCTAAGTTATCAAAAGGTAGATCGGCAAGATTCACCTCGCCACTTTGTGCATTTGTAAAGGGAATTCCATCTACATAATATCTGGATTGATTCGGATTGGTTCCTCGGATAGATAGAGTGGAATAGGAACCTAATCCACCGAACGATCTAACTCTCAAACCTGCTTCTCTTTCTAAGATTTCTGGAAGTGAAGTATAACGATTCTTAGATGATTCAAGGTCAATTTCTACATTAGATCCAGAAATAAATTTTTGATTAGTCTGAGATTCTTGATTTTTTTTACCCTCAATAACTACAATTTTGTCAGCCTGAATTTCTTTAGTTTCCTGTGAATATATAGAAACGCTGATAAGAAAAAGACCGATGTATACTAAAGGCATAATTATCGAGTAGTTGTAGATTTTGCAATCACACCGTCTATATCGGCTGATTGACGAAAGACTGCTAGTGGTGCTACAAATCCTTGTGATTGAGAAGATCTCATTCGAATATAAACAAAACCATTTGTTCGAATAGCATCCCTTTGTCCAACCGTACATCCTGAACCAAAGTCTGTGCTATCTAAATCGAAACCGTCTCCACCTGAGGTCCCCATAAAAAAACTAGAACCTGATGTTTGTTTAACGGCATTGTCAAATAAATTAGAAACAGGAATAGGATTGGAGCTCATGTTGTATAAAACAGGTGTTAATCCTGCAAAATTTCTCCAATCTTCTCTATTCTGAGTAGCGGTTCCACCACCAGCAAAACTAGGTGTAAATCCACAATAGTTAACATTATCTTCGCTAAGATCTACTACAATTGGTTCAACGAAATAAGTAGTAGCGCCTTGATTGCGAAATGCATTTTCAAAAACGATAAAGTCCACGCCTGAAACATTCAATACTCGCTTATCCTTCCAACTAAGGATAAGACTTGCTCCGACTCCTGTAGTTTCAAGTTCGTAGATATCCAAGCTACCAGAATTTTCACCACTTCCGCAGATTCCATTTATAGCCTTTGATGGATCACCAAACTCTCGTGAGCTGGAGCCGGGGGCAGATACAATTTCATTTGCAAGATTTACATCAGAAGGTAGAGTCTTAGGCGGACACTCTATGTTTGTCCTTGAGGATGATGAAGATGAGGCTAATGCTAAAAAAAGAAGATCACTATTATTTTCAGCTTTTTTCTCTAATGGATTGCAATATGTAAGTGAAATCCCCAAAAATAGAATCATACTTAATGTCTGTAATTGAATATACATGGTACCCCTTTGTGAAACTTCGGGGCCCCCTCATAAGAACTGTTTTCTTGTGAGTGTGTTCAGTGTCTATTCCACGAGACAATCAGAACGGGGAAGATCGGGCTATCAAATGGCAAATTTGCCATCTGTTACCGTTGCGGGTCAGCACAGGAATCTCACCTGTTTCCTCCCTGAAGAGTGATTCAATTATTTTACCTAAGGTCCTGTGGTCAATGGCTTTTTTAGCGAGAGGAATAGATTGGATAAGACCTCAGAATCAAGCATTCCTGCTAAAAAAAGGATGAATCTTTCCCTTGCACTTAGAATCTGGACTTATGAAAAAATTCGATGTTTTTGGTGTTGGAAATGCCTTAGTTGATATTATAGTTTTGCTAGATGATTCTTTCCTTAAAGAAAATAATTTACAAAAGGGCGTGATGACTCTTATTGATGAAACCAGTCAGGGAAGTCTTCTTTCTAGCCTACATGATTATAAGAAGAATCTTCGTTCTGGTGGTTCAGCTGCGAATACTATGATCGCCTTATCTAACTCTGGTGGTACAGGTTGTTACACAGGAAAGGTAAGTCATGATACATATGGTGAATTTTATAAGAAGGATATAGAGGAAGCAGGAATTGTATTTGAAACAAAGCCAGACACGGAAGGTCATACGGGAACTTGTTTAATTCTAACCACACCAGATGCAGAGCGTACTATGCTTACTTCTTTGGGAATCTCTACAACTCTTAAGCCAAGCGATATAGATGTTGAAAGACTTAAAGCATCAAAATATTCTTATATTGAAGGATATCTTTGGGACGGTGATTCAACGAAAAAAGCAAGCGAGTTAACCATGAAGCTTTCCAAAGAAAATGGAGTAAAGGTAGCATTTACTTATTCAGATCCTTTTTGTGTGAATCGTACTAAGGATGAATTTATTCAACTAACAAAGGATTATGTGGATGTGGTTTTTTGCAATTTAGAAGAAGCGTATGCGCTTACTGGTAAGGACTCTCCAGACTCTGCCTTGCAAGAACTTGCAAAACTTTCCTCTATGTGTTTTATGACTGCTGGAAAGGAAGGTGCCTACGTCTTGGAAAACGGAAAATCCATCTTAGTTCCAGGTTTTCCAGTTAAACCAATCGATACCACTGGTGCAGGGGATTCTTTCGCTGCAGGTGTTCTCTACGGATTAACCCAAGGATATTCTCCAGAGAAGGCAGCTCGTTGGGGTAACTATGTTGCATCCAGAGTAGTACAAGAAATTGGTCCTCGTCTAACAGTAAAATTAATGGGTAGACAAGACGAAATTTTAGCTTAGCACCAGATTAATGATCCAATGAATTATTCTACACTAAACAAGTTTTGAATTTTTCATTTGATCAATATGATCTTTTAGTGTATTTTTAATAGAATTGTATTTTATGCCAAGAGTTTCACTTTTAGAATGATCCATGAAATAAGTCTGGCTTAGGTTTCTATCTAGGAATTTCCAATTGAGTCCTAGTAAGGGACCAAGAGCATACATTAAAATATTCGGAAGTTCTGAACTTGCTGTTGGGTACTTTTTTCCAAATGATTCTTCTATTAGCCTTGAAAGTTCCAACATGGATTTTGTTTCACATGAAGTTAGATATCTTCCTTCAGCTTTTGGATTTTGAAAAGCAAGCAAATGTGCTTTTGCTACATCACGAACATCTACAATTCCAAAATATAATTTAGGAACTCCAAAACGAAGCTCTCCACTAATTAATCTTTGAACAAATTGTACACTTGTTCCATCCATTCTTTTCGAAAGGGAAGGACCAAGAATAAAAGATGGATTAATGGTTACGAGACTCCATCTTTTCTGAGCTTTTTCAATTTTCCATGCCTCTTTTTCAGCTAGAAATTTACTGTAAGAGTAGGGTTGGTGTTCCAATGAACTTGTGTTATTCCAAAAACTCTCATCCAAGGTTCTATTTTTCGCTTGCTCAGCATCTGCACCATCGCCTGTGATAGCAGCCACACTGGAAGTTAAGACTACTTTCTTAACACTTGGCACTGAATTTACAGTATCTAATACATTTCGAGTTCCATCCAAGGCTGGATCTATAAGTTCTTTTTGAGGATCTTTAATTCCTGTTACGACAAAAGGTGAAGCCGTGTGAATAACTACCTCACAGTCTTGCATAGATTTATGAAAGCTTCCTTGCTCTAATAAATCTGCCTCAAAGAGTTCAAGTTGATTTGGAACTTTTTTCTGTAATGCTAGAAGGTGTTCTATTTTATCAATATTTTTTAAACTACGAACTGTTCCATGCACCTTATAACCTTCTTCAAGTAGATACTTTACTATCCAGGATGCCACATAACCTGAAGCTCCCGTAACTAAGATGGGTGATGATTGATGGATAGAGCTCATTGTTTCCTATTCGAGTAGGTAGGTTAATTTTGTAAAAGAGAATTTCTATAAAATACACTTGACAAAAAGAAAGGAAATTCCGAACTTGGAATTATGAACAGTAAGACCTCTGAAAAAGTAACAAGGACAGAGAAAGAGTTCTATTCAAATACAAATAGATCCTTTGTTTCTATGCCTTCTCAAAAATCCGTGCATTCCAAATCCTCTACAACTTCTGCTTCACTTCTTCTTCTCTCTCTTATTCTTCTGATTCTCTCTCTCCTCCTTCTCAGTCTCTAAGATTTCAAGAATCTAGGATTTCGAAAAGATGTCCTAAGGAAATACCTATATTCGCAAAGGAGAATGCAATGAATACAAATCCAAACAATTTAATAAAAAGAATGCCTTTAGCAGGCAAGTACCAACCGTTTCCTAAATTCCATTATCCAGAGCGACAATGGCCAGATAAGAAATTAGAAAAACCTCCTCTTTGGTGTAGTGTAGATTTACGAGATGGGAACCAAGCTTTAATAACACCAATGAACATCGATGAGAAATTAGAATTCTTTCAGTACTTGGTGAAAGTTGGATTTAAGGAAATTGAAGTTGGCTATCCATCTGCCTCAGAAACTGAGTTTCAATTTGTACGTAAATTGATAGAAGAGAATCATATTCCAGATGATGTTTCGATTCAAGTCTTAACTCAATCTAGAGAAGATTTGATCCGAAGAACATTTGAATCATTGCAAGGTGTTAAAAATGGGATCGTTCATTTCTACAATTCTACATCCGAAGTACAAAGAAGAGTCGTATTTCAGAAATCGAAAGAAGAGATTATACAATTAGCAGTTGAGGCTGCTGATTTAATTTTAGAATTAAAAATCGAAGCTGAAAAGAATACGCATACTAAAATCAGAATTCAATATTCTCCCGAATCATTTACCTCCACAGAGCCAGAATATGCCTTAGAGATTTGTGAAAGGGTAATTGAAGTTTTTCAACCAACAGAGGTAGACCCAATCTGTATCAATCTACCTGCTACAGTAGAAGTTTATACACCCAATGTGTATGCTGATATAGTAGAATGGTTTGGTAAAAATTTGAAAAATCGAAAGGCCGTGACCTTAAGCTTACACACTCACAATGATAGAGGAACTGGGGTAGCAGCATCCGAATTGGGTTTGTTAGCTGGAGCTGATAGAATAGAGGGAACTCTTTTGGGAAATGGAGAAAGAACAGGGAATGCGGACATAGTTAACTTAGCATTGAACTTCTATAGCCAAGGAATAGATCCTGGTTTAGATTTCTCCAATGTACAAGAAACCATCCGTATCTTTGAAAAGTGCAATAAGCTTAAAGTTCCTGAGAGACATCCTTATGTTGGTGAATTAGTCTTTACAGCCTTCTCAGGCTCACACCAAGATGCAATTCATAAAGGATTTCAACACATCTCTCAGCAAAATCAATCTAAACAATTGGATGGGGGTTCTTTGTTAAAATGGGAAGTCCCCTACATACCCATTGACCCAAAAGACATAGGTAAAGATTATACTGCTGTTGTTCGAATCAATTCACAATCAGGAAAGGGTGGAGTGAGTTATATGTTGGAGAAAGATTTTGGTATTGTAATGAATGCAGAAGAAAAAAAGCAATTTGGAATCTTAGTAAAAGATTATAGCAACCAGTATTGGAGGGAGATCAATTCTTTAGAGCTAAAGAAAATGTGGGAAAAATTTCTAGCTAAATCAAATAAGCTTCCAACTTATAAAATGGAAACATAACAATCTTTACCCTACCCAAAGATATCAAGAAGCAGATCTAGATATCTTTGGTGTTTGTAATTGAAGTTTTTAATTCTTTGCCATTGCATCAATTATGGAATTGAAGGTTAGACTAGGTCGCATAGCCGTAGATGCCTTTTTAGAATCCACATGGTAGTAGCCACCTAAATCAACTGGCTTGCCTTGGGATCCTATCAATTCTTGGTTGATTTTATCTTCATTTACTTCAAGTTCTTTGGAAATTATAGTAAATTTATCCTGCAGTTCCTTATCTTTAGATTGAGAGGCTAGAGCTTGAGCCCAATATAGGGCAAGATAGAAGTGGCTTCCTCTATTATCAATCTCCCCTACCTTACGAGCTGGAGATTTGTCGTTGTCAAGAAATTTCCCGATAGCAGAATCTAGACTGTCTGCGAGGACTTGAGCTTTCGGATTATTAAAGTTAGATGCTAAATGCTCTAGGGAAGCACCCAGGGCAGAGAATTCTCCAAGAGAATCCCAACGCAAGTATCCTTCAGACTGAAATTGTTGCACATGTTTAGGAGCAGATCCTCCTGCACCTGTTTCAAATAAACCTCCGCCATTCATAAGTGGAACTATAGATAGCATTTTCGCACTGGTTCCTATTTCAAGAATTGGGAAGAGATCTGTAAGGTAATCTCTAAGAACATTGCCTGTTACTGAAATTGTATCTTTACCAGCACGAATTCTCTCAAGAGACAGTTTCATAGCTTCTTCGGGGGGAAGAATTTTTATTTCAAGACCTTTTGTATCAAAATCTTTTAAATAAAGATTTACTTTCTTGATTATTTCTGCATCATGTGCGCGTTTAGAATCTAACCAGAAAATTGCTGGGGATCCTGTCGCTTTAGCTCTGTTATATGCAAGTTTCACCCAGTCTTTAACAGGGGCGTCTTTTGTTTGACAAGCTCTAAAGATATCATCCTTTTCTACTTTTTGTTCAAGTAGAACCTTACCAGAGGAATCAGAGATTACAATTTTACCATTTCCTTTGGCGATGAATGTTTTGTCATGTGAGCCGTATTCTTCAGCTTGCTGTGCCATGAGTCCAACATTGGGGACAGTACCCATAGTAGTTGGGTCGAAGGCACCGTTCTTTTGGCAATCCTCAATTACAACTTGGTAAATTCCCGCATAACAACGATCAGGAATTACTGCTTTTGTATCCGCAAGTTTGCCTTCTGTATCATACATGCGGCCCCCATCTCGGATCACAACAGGCATAGAAGCATCTATGATAATGTCGTTTGGAACATGTAGATTAGTGATTCCTTTGTCAGAATCAACCATAGCAATCTTTGGACGGTTCTTGTAGATATTTTGGATATCTGTTTCTATCTCAGTTTTTTTTGAATCAGGAAGTTTAGTAATTTTATTATAAACATCGCCTAATCCATTGTTTGGATTGATTCCAAGTTCTTGGAAAGTTTCTTTGTGCTTATCGAATAATTCAGGGAAGAATGTGGTTACGGCATGTCCAAATATTACTGGATCGGACATTTTCATCATAGTTGCTTTCAAATGGAGTGAAAATAATACACCTTTTGATTTTGCATCTTCGATTTGTTCTTGGAAAAATTTGCGAAGAGATGCTGCATTCAAGACAGAACTATCTAAAACCTCACCTTGGATTAATTTGAGATTATCTTTGAGGATGGTTGAACTTCCATCACTAGAAATGAACTCAATCTTGGTTGTGGTATCCTTTTCAATAGTAATAGATTTTTCAGTTCCATAGAAATCACCAGAGGTCATATGAGAAACATGAGATTTGGAATCTTTGCTCCAAGGCTTCATGGGAACAGTTTTGGGATTTTTCTTTGCATAATTTTTAACTGAAAGAGGGGCTCTTCGATCTGAATTTCCTTCCCTAAGAACTGGATTTACCGCAGAGCCAAGAACTTTCGCATAACGATTCTTAATTTCTTTTTCTAAATCTGTCTTAGGATCTTCTGGATAATCAGGAACTTTGTAGCCTTGTTCTTGCAGTTCGGCAATAGCAGCCTTAAGCTGGGGAATGGAAGCAGAGATGTTAGGAAGTTTAATAATATTAGCTTCCGGTTTAAGGCTGAGAGCACCTAACTCTGATAAGTAGTCAGGAACCTTCTGATCTTCTTTTAGTTGATCAGGAAAGTTGGCAAGAATTCTTCCTGCTAGTGAAATGTCCTTAGTCTCTACTTCAATACCACAACCATGTGTGTATGCGCGAATAATTGGAAGTAATGAGAAGGTTGCGAGTGCAGGAGCTTCATCTATAGCAGTGTAAATAATTTTTGAATTTTTTTGAGTCATATCTTTGTTCCGAGTTCTTCTATTTTGTTATTTTCTTTATAAGAGTCAAATGGTTTTTCGGAAGACTTACTTTGTCTACCTAACTTTGGAATTGTTTTAGAAAGCGTAAATTCCCTGAATGCAAGTAACGAATATCATGAATCCCATATCGCATCATTACCAAACGATCTAAACCTAAACCGAATGCGAATCCTGTCCAATCTTTGGAATCTAAGCCGCCAGCTTCTAGCACATTGGGATGAACCAGTCCACATGGCAGTAATTCTAGCCATCCACTGTGCTTGCATACAGAACAACCCTTACCACCACATACTAGGCATTGGATATCTAGCTCAAAACCTGGTTCCACAAAGGGAAAATAACCTGGTCTCAATCGAGTCTTTACCTTTTTCTGAAAGATTTCGGAAAGTAAAGTTTCCATGGTGTATATAAGATTTGCGATTGAAATATCTTTACCAACTACCATTCCTTCCACTTGGTAAAAAGTTGTTTCATGAGATGCATCAACTTCTTCATAGCGAAAGACTCTACCAGGAGCAATGATTCTAAATGGTGGTTTTAAGTTACGAAGTGCACGCACTTGAATAGCAGAAGTATGAGTACGGAGCAATTTGCCATCTGTGGTATAAAATGTATCTTGGGTATCACGAGCAGGGTGATCTGCTTTAAAGTTAAGTGCTTCAAAATTATTATAATCCGTCTCTACTTCGGGTCCATCCATAATAGAAAATCCCATAGAAGTAAATATCGCTTCAATTTCATGTTGAATCTGCGTTAGTGGATGTAGTGTGCCATTAAGATTGGGCTCGGCTATAGGTCTTAGTACATCAAAGAATTCATTCTTTAGTGTGTTTTCATAGAAAAAATCCTTGATCTTAATTCTTTGGGAAGCAACGAGAGAATCTATTTTTTCTTGAGTTTCATTGGCAAGCTTTCCTAAAGTCTTTCGTTCTTCTACAGTTAAGGATCCCATAGTTTTTAATATTTGAGTCAGCTTACCTTTCTTTCCTACAAATAGGTTCTTCTTGTTATCAAGTTCATCTTCCGAATTCAATTTAGAAAGTTCTGAGACAGCTTCCTTGTAAATGGCTTCAATTTCTTCAACGAGGGACATTTATTTTTCCATCCTATTCTGAGCGATCTCAATTAGATCTTTGTAAATTCCACCAAAGGCTCCATTGGACATAGCAAGAATTACTACCTTATCTTGCTTCAAGGCTGGTAGCATTTTTTTTAGTTTAAGAACTAAGTCTTTTGGATTCTTACAATATACGCCGAGTGCTCTTGAACTTTGTAAGGTTTTGGCGCAAATTTTCTTAACATCTAACTTCGATTCTTTGGATACTTTTTTAGTATTGAATACTTCAGTAATAAAGACTAAAGAAGAGCCTTCGAAGCACTTAGCAAAATCTTTCTGAAATACATTTCTATGGGAGGTTGCTGATCTTGGTTCAAATAAGCTAATTACCTTATAACCACGGTAGTATTCATTCACTGCCTTAACTGTTTCAGAAATAGCAACAGGATGGTGTGCAAAATCTTCTATTACAACAGTATGACTATCTTCGAACCGAACATCTTGTCTACGCTTGACACCTGGAAAAGATATAAGCGCAGAGAGAATTTCATCTGTTTTTTTGGGAGCAACTAATTTTGCAATGCGAATAGCTGCTTCTGCATTTCGGTAGTTATGCATCCCCATAATATTCGGTCGAATTGGAAGCTGGGTTTCATTCCATTGTAGTCCTGATTTCTTATAAGTGAGAGCAGATGATTTTGCGTTCAATTCGTACGGTATTATTGGTGCAAATTTAAAAGATTTGGTTAGCTCTGCTAATTCATTAGATTTCTGCCAATACAAGATAGTCCCTTTACTAGGAACAAGTCTCAGAAGCCTTCGGAATTGTACTCGAATTGCTTCCATGTCTGCAAAAATATCTGCATGGTCATAATCCAATGCAGTTAGTACGAGATAATATGGTTTGTAATGTAAAAATTTTGATCCCTTATCAAAGAAGGCAGAATCATATTCATCGCCCTCAATAACAAACCAATCACCTTTTCCGACTTCGAAACCAGGATGACCATCTTTTCTTATGCCACCAACAAATAACCCCGGTTTCATTCCGATTTCTTTCAAAAGATGATGTATCATAAATGTCGTTGTCGTCTTGCCATGAGTTCCTGCTACAACAATAACCTTCTTATCCTTAAGGAAGAAATGGTTCAATGCTTGGGACATAGACATATAAGGGGTTCCATCATTTAGAACTTGTTCCACTTCTGGATTCCCTCTTGAAATGGCATTCCCAATGATGACTAAATCTTGTTCTTTAACATTGTCTTGGTGGTAGCCTTTCTTTGGAGATAGTCCCCATTCCAAAAGTTGATCAGACATGGGCGGATATAAGTTTTCATCTGAGCCTGTTACATCATGCCCAATTTCCTGTAGCATTCTAGCAAGGTTCCCCATTGCTATTCCACCAATCCCAACTAAGAATATTTTCATTGGAAGATAGTCCTATAAATATTATAAGTAAAAGTAAGTATTAAACCAATAACAGTAAAAAAGATAGCGACCTGAAGTAAGTAAGATAAGAATTCTTGCGCTGACCAATTGGAAATATTTTGTAAAGCTTGGTAGCTTAGATTCAAAGAATAGATAAATGAAAGTAACATTATACCTATGTTAAAAGGTGTAGGTAGAAAGAAAAATAATCCAGAAGTTGTGAACGGTATAAATCCTATCATCAATACCCAAGGAATAGGTGGGTCCCAATTAACAGTTCTGTCCCATCTTTTATAATAAACTCGAAAGATATCAGCAAACCGAATTGCAAAGATCGCAACAATATAGAATATCCATATGGTAAATGAACCTGATGTAATATCAGAAATGGAAAAAGATATTTTATCTAGTATGAAAGAATAAACTGCTTTAATTAAATTAGAACAAATTTTGCTCAAAGGTGCAAGCAAAGAAAGAAGAATGTGCAACTTCCAAATTTCTTTACTTCCCATATCCTCTCTATTCAGAAAGGATTCAAATGCGTAGTGTGGTCTAAAGAAAATATCTTCTAAAAGATTTAACCAAGGATTGGCGAATGCAGTGGTTTCTATTGAATTGATTTTATTGGCTTGTTCCACTTCTCCGCTTTCCCTATTTTCTGCGCTGATTCTCGAATTTTTTGTATGACTTCCACCGATGTATATGCAGGGAATTCATCTAATATCCCTATGATTTTACGTTGGACAGGTATGTAATCTTTTTCTTGGATATTTGTTTGAGGGAAAAGTAAAATTTTTATTTTCCTACCTTCAGAATTCCAGATTTCCAATGATTCTTTAGTCTCAGCTTTCGTTAATTCCTCTATAATCTGGATTCCATCCTTGGTATCCTCATCTGGATAGAGTTCTATCCTTAAAGCTTTAAGTAAGCCATCTAGCTCGTCGCCCAAATTAGGAGCAATAACCAATCGGATTCCTGTATTTCTTCTCCAAGAGTTTGTGTTATTTCCATCTTGATTTTTCTCGGGTGAATTTTCGATTTCAACAATGCCTTCATTGAGATTGAGGCGAATTTTCTGGATACTTCCCGAACCGATATTCACGAGCTGTCTTTCTCGAAAGGAATTTAGATCTGACTCAAATCTTTTGAAAGTATAAGAATTCGAAGATAAGATCGTATTTTGTAAGAGATAAGAGGTAAGAGATTTTTCTGAAATTTCTTTACCAAGAATCATTTCAAATGGTTCAGCCTTTTCCTTTAAGATCAATTTTGGAGAGGATTCATTCTTAATTTGAAATTCTTTTAAATAAGGCTCACTTGCCTCTACAGCAGATTTGATTTTGAGGACAGAAAGTTCGGTAAATGTATTCTTAGCGTTGTAACCAGCTTCATAAACTATTTCTTGACCAAGTTTTGATTTGGAAATGATAGAGAAGATAGGAGAAGAATCTATGCCTCCATCATCTATTTTCTTGATTGTAAAATGATCTAATTTAAAGCTAGCTAAGGTATCTTTATTCCACTTATCAGAGGGAGGTACATATTGTATTTCTTTGAGATTTTTCTTCCAATAAATTTCTTCAGTTAGATTTTCTTTCTTTTCTTCTGTGAATACTAGGACTAAAAGCAAAAAAACAAAACCTAGAATTGCATAGATGAGTTTTTTATTCATAGTTGAACTTCTTTCTTCTTGAAATTACATAATAAGATCCAATAGAAATAATAAGCCCAGGATAGAGAAAAATTCCTATAAACCAAACCATGATTTTTTGGTTGTCGGTAAGATTCACTGTTTTGACTTCCTCTTTCTTGAGAGGGATTTCTTGGATCATTTTATCTTGAAACATCCAACTAACAGAAGAAGTCGCTAAATTACGATTCATATTGTAAGATATGAACTGATCTGTTAGCCAAGTTGTTCCAGTATAAAATACAACTCTACCTTCCTTATCTTCTGAGGCTTTGTCTTTAGAATCCAAAGTTCCAGGAATATCAATTCCATCGCTTTTATTCTCATTGAATGGTGTATTACCTAGTGTTTGGAGTACAACAGCCAAATTGAAATTTTGTTTGATTGTACTGACAGTCTTTCCTGCCTGTTTTGAATCTTGGCTTGTTTCTGAGCCCGAGTCTAAGAGAAATTTCGAACTAAAAGAGAAAGGATTCTTTCCATCAGAAAAAGTTTCTAAGGATCCAGCAAATGGATAAACTATTCCTATTTCTTTCTTGGTTACGAAATCTGTAATTGGGTGGGACTTAAATTCCTTAGCAACTATAAAACCCGGTTTGTCTTCTTGTTGGTTTAAATATGAATTATTGTAACGCAGACCTGATTTGGAAAGAATCCAAGAGAAGTCTTCTGAACTTTTTGGTTCAGCTGAAATAAATAATTTCCCATTTCGCTTGAGAACATAGTTTAAGATCTCTTTCTGGGCTTCTTCACCAAATGATGTTGTTGGACCAATGATAAGTACTAAGTCCGCATCATCGGGAATTGGTTTAGGCCAGCCTTCACTATGTCCCAACTCTTTGATTTGAAAGTTTAAGAATTGTACTGAGTTAGTAAAACTAGAAATTCTTTCATTTTTTAAATTACTGAATGCTAGACCATACCTTTCTCCATTGGCTGTAGTGAAGTAAGCCTTGCGCTTAGGAGTTGAGACATTTAAGATAGCAGATGTAATTTTACGTTCCAAATCTTCAAGATCTGAAACTTCTTTGATAGTGAGTTTTTCTTCATTGTAGATAGATGATTCACCTGGAAGATTTTCTCTCCTAGAGCGAACTAATATATTTCCATTGGAAACTTGACCGTAGTCAGAAAGTTGATCGAGTTCTACATCTGCATTGATAAAGCGGGATTTGATCCTAGGACTTGAGGCATTGTATTGATCCAAAAGAATTTCTAAGTCGGGGCGAATTCTTGATAAGGCAAGGGAAGATCCTGGGCCATCTGCTTCTAATGGTCGTGGATAAAATGCAATAATTTCAACATCCTTTCCAATCGTACTGAGTATTGATTTCGAAATAGGGGACAAAGAGAACTTTCCCTTTGCACTGAGATCAAAATTATAATTTCGCATAACAGAGATATAATTTACCCCAACTAAGAAAGGAAGAAGCATAAGAAATCCCAGTAGACTATCTAAGAGTAGCCCTTTCTTCTTATCGGATAATTGAGATTGAGCTTCTAAGGAAACCTTTCCTATTTGAATTACTATAGTAAAAATAAGAAAAGCAATACTACCTAAAACACTTAGGACAAGAAGGAACTCACGAATCTGAGGCAGGATGCTTGCTTCAGTCGCCATACCTGCACGAGAGGGAACATCTATCCAAGAGCGAATTAAATATGAGAGTAAACTTACTAATCCAAGTGATGTCGCAATGATACTATTGTAATTTTTTCTAAAATTTCCTTGGAAAATTTGATAGAAAGGTTCTGCTAAAAGGAATACCAAAGAAAGCAAAAGGAATAGGTAACGAAATAAGGGTTTAAGGAAAAATCCATCAAACAAATAGTATGTGAATAGACCAACTATACTTAAAAAGGGAAGATATCTTTCAGCTTTCAAATTATTCATTATCCTCTCCATCTTCTTGATTCTAAAGCCTTAACGGTTAAATATAAAAACAACAGTATCCCACTCAAGAAAAACACTATCCCACTTAAGGGAAGAACACCTTTAGCGAAATTTATGTAATGAGAAAAGATATGTAAGTGATACAATACTTTTCTTGTATTTGATTGGAATAAATGAGAAAAATAACCTAATACCCATAAGGTTAAAATTATCAATACTGTAATAAGTAGGGAGATCATCTGATTTTTCCCTAGACTTGAACCAAACATCCCAACAGAGTAAGTAAATACACCAAGTAAGAATACGCCTATGGATCCTGAAAGAACCAGATAGAATGGTGATTGCCAATAAGAATATAGAATCAAAGGGAACAATCCATTGATAAAAACTGTTATGATGAATGCTATTAAGCTTCCAAATGCAAATTTACCCACAACAATTTCTGCATCAGTTATTGGGCTTGTGAACAAAAGCTCCAGAGTTCCTTTATTCTTTTCTTCTACTATAGATCCCATAGAAAGAATAACCATAGCAATGATAATTGTACTCATAAATGATACAAAGGTTACTATGGTTGCATCTTCATAATTCGTTCTTCCATTGAAGTTCAAGATCATGATAAATAAAGCATTCAAGAAAGCTGTTCCACCTAATACAAGAGGGGCGAGAAAAGTTCCAAAGAATACTTTTACTTCTTTAAGAAATATCCATTTCACATTTAGAAAATTCATTGATTTCTCCTAGAACCGATTCATAAAGATTTCTTCTAATGAAATCTCTTGCTTCTTTAGGTATTCTAAATTAAGATTCTGAGAAGCAAGACTAGCGAATATCTTTTGTTTAAAAGATTTTTCATCATGAACATTGAGTAAATAGGTGCACCCATTGCGGTCTTCTTCCTGGAAGGCTAATTTACTCTCTGGATCCAAAATAGATTTTAAATAGGTCTCAATTTCAGATTTAGTTTTGCCACTGAGTGTAATTTCTAAACCAGATAATTTTTCCATTTCTTCTTCTAACTCGTTTAAAGAATATGTTTTCTTTAGTCTACCGTCTTGGATAAATAAAAATTTATCACAGGTCTTATATATTTCAGCTAAAATATGCGAGGAAATAAGGACAGTATGTTCTCCAGCGAGGTCTTTGATTAGTTTACGTATTTCAATAATTTGCTGCGGATCAAGTCCAGAAATAGGCTCATCCATTATAATTACATCAGGATTGCCAATCAGAGCCTGGGCTATCCCAACACGCTTTCTGTAGCCTAATGAAAGTTCTCCGATGATTTGGTCTTGAACTTTTAGAATGCCTGTCTTAGAAAGGACTCTTTCTATTTCCTGATCAATATTTTCTAAAGCCACAGCTTTGATTCTAGCAACGAAGAGTAGGTAATCTCTTACATTCAACTCTTCATAGAGGGGAGGAGATTCCGGTAGGTAACCAATTCTTTTCTTTGCTTCTAGTGGCTCATCAAAAATACTTTTACCATTAATCTTTGCATCCCCTGAAGTCGGAATTAAATATCCTGTCAAAATTCGAATTGTTGTTGTCTTACCAGCACCATTCAAACCCAGCAATCCAACAACTTCACCTTTTTCTAATGTGAAATTGAGATTTTGAATCGCTCGCTTCTCACCGTAAGATTTAGATAAATTGCTAACTTGAATCATATTACCTCTAGCTTCCTAGGTTTGTTTCTTAGAGGAGGGAGTCAAGGACAAAATCTTTTCATACACTAAACTATAAAAAGCAGGAAACACCAAAAGAGTGAGCAGAGCATTGGTGATCAATCCTCCAATTAAAACTGTCGCAAGAGGTCTCTGAACTTCGGCGCCTGGGTTAGTTGAAAGTGCCATAGGAACAAAACCTAAAATAGCTACCATCCCTGTCATAAGTACTGGACGAACTCTAAGTAAGGCAGCTTCTTGGATTGCTTTCATAGGGAGAATTTTTTCTTTTTCTAGTTGTTTTGAAAATGTAACAAGAACTAAGCCATTCAACACAGCTACTCCAAAGAGAGCTATGAAACCAATGCCTGCTGAAATACTAAAGGGAAGTCCTCGTAAGAATAAGGCTAAAATTCCACCTGCGATTGCAAAAGGAATATTGATAAATAACAATAAGGCGGATGTTATATCTGAGATAGCCAACCATAAAAGAAAAAGTATCATTGCAAATGTAATTGGGACAACCCAAAGTAAGGTCTTTCTAGCTGAGAGGTAATTTTTAAAACTACCATCTAAAGAATATCTATATCCGGGAGGTAAGAGCTTGTCCTTAGCCAAAATTTCCTCAACATTTGATACAACAGACATCAAATCTCTTTCTCTAACATTAAATTCTACTAATATTCTTCTTTCTTGCCATTCATGGGATATTTGAGCAGGTCCATCTTGCTTAATAATTTCAGCTAAATCACCTAAGGGAACATAGCCTTGGTTTCTAGTTGAAACTAATATAGGTCTCCATGACTCCAAGGTTTCATTCGGAGGATCTTGCAATTTGAGCGCAATATTAAATCTTTTGGCTCCGTCTATCAATTGGCTTGCGTTTAGGCCTGAGGAAACCATTTGTAAGAGTTGTCCAATCTGTTTGGCGTCAACTCCATACCTAGCCATCTTCTCACGATTAGGAATTACTTTGATGAACGAAATCCCACCTAATTGTTCGATGCGAATATCTTTAACTCCTGGGATATTTTTAAATTTGGATGCAGTTTGTTCGCCAAGTTTACGAAGAGTAATAATATCTTCTCCAAATATTTTTATACCAATATCAGATCTAATTCCTGCCACCATTTCATTGGTACGCATTTCGATAGGCTGAGACATACCAAAGGTAATTTCTGGAATTTCCGATTCAATTGACTTTGTAATTTGATTTAGAAATTCATTTCGAGATCTCTTCCAAGTTGATCTTTCATTCAATTGTATAAAGACATCTGATTTTTCAATTCCCATAGGTTCCAATGAAAGATTTGGTGATCCAGTTTTCGAAACTACAGATTTAATTTCGGGGAATTCTGGTGTAAGTAGAATTCTTTCTATTCTTAAGGTAGAACGTATGGATTCATCTAGACTAGCAGAAGGTAGGCGATTGATTTCAAGAAGACTAGAACCCTCATCTAAGGTTGGTATAAATTCAGCTCCTAAGAATGGAAAAATTACAATAGTTAAAAGAAAAAATCCTATAGCGGAACTTACAACTTTGGTTCTGTGTTGCATAGAGAAACTAAGCATTGGATTGTATTTGTTCTGAATCCATTTAAAAAGTCTCGTTTCTTCATGGTGTTCTTGGGGAATTTTAAGAAAAATATCTGCTAGAACTGGGACAACAGTTAATGTAAAAATAAATGCTCCTGAAATTGCATAGATAACAGTCAAAGCCATAGGAATGAATAATTTTCCTTCCGTCCCTGAAAGAGCTAGTATAGGAATGTAAACTATTCCAATTATGAGTTCACCAAAGATAGTAGCCTTTCTAACTTCAACTGTAGCTGATAATATTGTTTCTTTTTTTTCTTGTTTAGTAAGTTCTCTTTTGAGCTCATTTCTTTTAAGACTGAGTCTTCTGGTAGCATTCTCAACAACTATCACCGCACCATCTACCAATAAACCAAAATCTATAGCTCCCATAGACATTAAGTTAGCTGGTGCTTCTCGAACTATCATAATTAAAATTGCAAATAGCATACATAATGGGATGATAACTGCTATGATGAGTCCTGAACGAAGGTCTCCTAGAAGAAGAAATAAGATAAGAATAACAAAAATTGCTCCTTCACTTAAGTTTTTAATGACCGTATAAATTGTACCCCATACCATTTCTGAGCGATCATAGAAAATATTAAATTTCATTCCATCCTCTAGGCTTGGTTCTATAAATTGTAATTTTTCTTTAACAGCCTCACTCACATCTAGAGAATTTTCTCCTATGAGCATCAATGCCATTCCACCCACAACTTCCGTATTTCCATTCTGGGTTGCTGCACCTTTTCTAAGTTCATAGCTTTCTGTAATGTTTGCTATGTTTTTGAGAAAAATAGGATTTCCATCTTTTGTATTTTTAACAAAAATAGTTTGAAAGTCATCTTTTTCTTTGAGTAAACTCTGAACTCCTATAATAGTATGTTCATGAAAATGTTCTATGTAACCTCCTCCTTCGGATATATTATTCGAGTCAACAGCGTTCATTATGTCCTCAACACTAACGCCAAGAGATTGCATGGATTTTAAATTTAAATTGATAGCATATTGTTTAGTCTGACCCCCAAAGATATTTACTTCCACAACTCCAGGAACTGTTTTGAGAATAGGGCTGATATACCACTGTAAAGTAGTGGTTAACTCTTTGGTTGTATGATTGGGAGATGTTAAAGTGAATTGGATTACTTCACCTAATGCGGTAGATAAAGGTCCAATCTGCGGAGTGCCATATTTGGAAGGAATGGTTTTCTGAATTTCAAGCATTCTTTCACTTACAAGCTGCCTCGCCTTCATTAAATCTATATGGTCATTAAAAACAATAGTTACTAGCGAAATCCCATATCTTGAAATAGAACGAATTTCTTTGATGTCGGGTATGCCTGATACACCCCATTCTACTGGATAAGTTACATATTGTTCCATTTCTAAAGAAGATAGTGTAGGAGCTGAAGTTACAATTTGTACCTGTACATTCGTTACATCTGGAATGGCATCTAATTTTAATTTAGAAATATTTGCTAAGCCATAAAGTATGAAGAAGGAAGTAATTATTAGAACAATGGTTTTATTATTCAGGGACCATTCGACAATATAATTAAGGAATCTCATTATTCTTCACCAAATGTATGTTTTAAGTATATAGCTTTTAAGGAATAAGCACCGCTGCTTACAATTTTGTCTCCATTCTTGAGTCCTTCTTCAATAGAGATTAATTTTCCTTGTGTTCCTCCCAATTTTATTTCTTTCCACTCATAGGTAAGATCATTTATTTGAATAAATACACCATCTTTCCCATTAATGGTCAGTAAGCAGGAATCAGGAATTAGGATTTTATCTTGCTTAATGGAATCTACATTCAATAATGCTTTACCGAATAATCCAATTTTTAATAAATTATTAGAGTTATTTAGTGTTATGCGAGCAGGAATAGAGCGCGTTTCTTTTTCTATAGATGAACCTATGAAACTCAATTTCCCAGTGAAGATTTGATCAGGATATGCATTTATTGAGACTTTAACATTTTCTCCGAGCTTCAAAAATTTTAAATCATTTTCAAATGCACGTGCAGCAAACCATACATTATTGAGATTAGCTACTGTAACAAAAATTGTATTTTCAGCTACAATATTTCCAGGACTTACATGACGCATTATCAAAGTTCCATTTATACTAGATCTCAGATAGATTTTTGTATTTTGATTAGAATCAGCACTTTGTGAATCTAAATTGTTTTTAGGAATTGGAATATCATTCATGATAAGATTTTCTTTGTCAGCTTTTACTTCCATTTCCCAGGTAAGACTTTCGGCCTCTGCATTGCGTGCTTCCTGGTCAGCAGCTAATTTAATTTTGACAAGTTCTTTGATTCTTTCTGTATTTTTCTGAGTTGCTTGGAGTTTAGCTAAGGAAGTAAGATACTTTGATTTAAGCCTTGCGACCTCAGGTGAATCCATAACTACAAGGATGTCACCTTTTCGGACGGGATCTCCTTCTTTCTTTCGAATCTCCAGTACTTTTCCTTTTAGCCTTGTACCAATAGTTTGAGTATTATCTGGATCAGCCGTTATTTCACCAGTAAGCTCTATTGCAGAATTAAATTCTTCATTGCTTGCTTCGGCTATTTGAATTGGTATCTTATACCTTGAATCTTCACTAAGTCTGAAAACTGTCTCGGAGCTAGTTTCAGAAATATTAGATTCATTTGTTAGAATATTCAAATTCTTAGAAATAGATGATTTATTATTCCTTAGGAAAGTGATATAAACTATTGAAACTAAACAAAGAATTGCTGATAAAATTAGGATTTTTTTAATATTATTCATGACTTGACTCACTTAGGAAAAATTCATTTAAATCTATACCACCAGCACGCAAATACTCATTGCAGGCGATCGCATAATTAGCTTTCGTTTGGAAGTAATTGGATTTCAAATCAACCAAAGATTTTTGACTTATCAAAGCATCTTTAACTGATATCTTACCTGTTGCTATAGCATTCTTCAATATTAATAGGTTTTCATTGGTTCTTTCCAAGATATTAGGTGGAAAATTTTGCCAGGCTCTTTTCCAGGACTCAACTCCATTCCAAGCTTTAGTTGCTTCAAACCGTACAGTGTGTCCTCCAATTTCTCTTCTCTCTTCTGAAATCTTTGAATTTGCTTTTGCTTCTTGAATTTCCCCACTGTTATCTCTCCAGATTTGTAGTGGAATAGAAACTTTTCCTCCAATCACTCTTTCATTGAATCCGTCGTTTTGGACATACCCTGATATCGTTAAATTAGGTATACGCTCTCTTTGTAGCAGGCGGATTTTACTTTTTGTGAAATTAATTTCTAATTCTAGTACTTCTAAATCAGGACGCCTTTTCTCCGCTGAATCAATGTATTCTTGGAGTTCTTGCTTAGGAATTTTTAGGATTTTTTTTTCTTCATAAACATTCAATTCTTCTTGGTAAGGAACACCCATCATAACGACTAAATCTGTTTTGGCATCCTGCCAATTTCTTCTGGCTTGCTCTTCTAATGAATTCATTTTAATGGACTCTGAAAGTGCGATTTCAAAATCCATTTCTGAGCCGATTCCATTTTTAAATCTCAAATCAGCAATTTTGGAAATTTCTCTTGAAAGTAAGTTTAATTCTTGTGTAAGTTTAAATTCTTCCCAAGCTGCTTGGTATAAAAGTACGGAATGTACAGCTTGGGCAATGGTAGACCTTTCTATAGCTTGGACATTTTTAATTTTCGTCTTGATGTCTGCCTGAGCAAGTTCAAGTTTAATTTCTCTTTGACCTCCTATATAGATTTCTTGAGATAACATAATCTCACCATTAATAGCTTGAGGTATAGAATTATTAAAAAATGCGCTCTCATTACTAGTGCCTCTTCTAATTGCATTGGATGTTGACAAATTTGGATTAGATGGAAAAGCATAGGCTGCTATTTTTCTTCTTCCAAGACTTGCTTCCAGATTGTCCTGAGCAATTTTAAATTCTGGACTATGATTTAATACGCAATTGATGATGCTTTTTAACTTTTGATTACCAATACAACCCTTATTTGAATGAAGATCTTCACTAAGTATTGGCCCACTTAGGATAAAATAAAATAAAATAAAGAAATATAAGTACATTGTGTCCTCCTACAATATATAAAGTTAATTATATAATATAGGTGGAAGGAGGTGGCAGATGATTCAATAAGCAGAAATTAAGGTAAGACTTCCTTGAGAAAAATAGAATCTTAGAATAACGTTCTTTCGAAACTAAAATTTCTATTCTATCTAGTTTAAAAATAGAATACGCTATGCAAGATAAGAATACTAAAATTAGAAGAGCAATATCATATACTAAATCTCCATCCCAATCACCTAGGTCAGAAGTAATTCCGTAAGGTGATATATGTTCAAAAAGGGTTTGGGCTTCGGATTCTTCAGCTTGGCTAGTGGAAGCATGATCTGATTCATAATAGCTATGAATCACCGCTACTTCTGTGTTATTCGATAGTAAGGAATGGTGTAAATGAATTCCGAAAAGCGGTGAGATAAAGATCAATCCAAACCAGATTCCTAAAAAGCCAGATAAGATTGTTAACTTGGAGCTCACTATTCCAAAAAGGATTCAAGGCTTAATTCCTGCAAGAAAAATCTTTCACGTTTCTTCTAAAGACTTAGCACTAAATGATAATGAGTTTCAATTTGTTCAAGATACAATAAGAACTCTCAAGGAGAATCTACAATTTGTAAGATCAATATCTTGTTTAGGAAATAATCTATTTTGTAAGGTCTTTCTTAAAAATTTCAAATCGATTGTAAGTATCAATTGGTGCCAAAGTATCAGCATCCTGTTTGGGTGCTTGGAAACTAGGATTGGATGTTTTTGTTTTGGTTTTTTGAAAAGAAGAATTGGATTGCAAGCCATAATAGAAACTATGAATCAATTCAACAAGCGATACTTCTGATCTCGATTTCATTACACGTATATCTACAAAGTAGGATTGATTTTTCTCTAGAATTTCAAAAACCCATTCTCGTTCACCGCTAACTTTATCAGTTCTAATTAATTTAGTGGGCTCATTCACTGAATTAGCCAAATAAACTCGCACTTCCATTTCTTGGATAGTACCATCAGTCGCTATACCAATCACAACAGAGGTAGGCTCTTCTAGAGGTGATGATTTTAATAAAAATTCTATAGCGTTTGATCTTCCCACAGCTCCATACAATCTTTTCTTATCTACCTGGTCATAAATTTGTAAACTTTCAATAATGCTTTTAACAGATTTGACACTTTCTCTGAGATTGGAAGATTGAGCTTGAGATAACAAATTGCTGAAAGGTAATATAAGGCTTATTAAAGCTGGAACTATCAGTTTACTAATTAAAAAAATTGCTTGTCTCATTTATTTAGCTAACTTTGCCTTGGGAGTTGGGCAGTTTTGTAAATTGACAAACATCTTATCAATTTCCATCTTTTCCTTTGTATCAATTGTATATTGTTTCTTTGTTGAATTGAATTCAACTTTTTCGCGAATTGCATTCATTGCAGGGGAACAATAGGTTTGGAAATGAAGATAGGATTGTATGCGAGTCATTCGATTTGGTTCTTTGATCAAAAAGTAGTAGTAAATATCTTTCTTTTCTCTGGTAGATAAGTTAATCGTTACATAATCTTCTTTGCATTCTTTAATTAGATCAGAAGAGAGTTCTGATTTATAACAATTGGAATTGGATCCTATAAATTCATCCAATTCTTTCATGCTCATGGTATATATTTTATTTATATTATCTTTTGCATTGCTTTGTGTTTTCAATGAATTATTTTGAGTAGAAACATTTTCAGCCTTATTCTCAATTTCAAGATAATTCTTGATAGTTTTCTTTGGATGGTATGGATTCTGAAGAGATAGATCATATTTGCCAGGTGCTGCATTCTCAGCATCGACTCTCAATTCGATTTTATTCTTAGATTCAATTTTCTTATCAAGGATCTTTATTTTAGATTTACCTTGAGAAGATTCAATTGTAGTTTCTGTTGCATCGTTGAAATTATCCCCTTCAATTTCTAGCTTCTGATTGGGTTTTTGTTCTATTGTTTTATTCTTAGAATCATTGTCTGCTAAGGATTCTTCATTCACTATAGGAGGTAGAGATAATTCAATTTTTAAATCTTGCCACTCTGTCCATACAACTGGTTTACCAAAAGGGGAAAGAGCAGAAGTCCGGATTTTGTATTTTCCCTCAGGGATTTGGTCAATTTGAAGATAATTCGAATCAGTTTTCTTATCGATAATTAATTTATCAGATTTATTTTTAACTTGAATTTGGTAACCAGATGCATATTTGGATTCTTTCCATGAAACGATTTTGTTTTTGTTGGTTTGGGCTATTAAATTATTACCTATTAGTAAAAATGCAATTAATAGCATAAATAGTTTCTTCATTTCTTTTTACCTTCCCGAAACAGAACACTTGGAGAAATAAATTCTATATCACTAGGCTTTAGATTTCTAAGTTTAGTTAGAGCAATAATAAATTTACCAGATTCTCTTCGGATTTGTTTGGTTCCAGAAAGAACAGTGACTTCCCAAGAGAATTTACCTTCGTCTAGTATTGTTAAATCTTGCAGTTTATAATTTGATTCTTTTGTTTTGATTTGGTGTATGGGTCTTTTTTTACCATTCTCATCTTGGTAAATAGATAGAACATAAACAAAACCATTTGCATCTTTGTTCCAAGAAAAATTCAAATATTTTTCCCCAGAAAGATCAACTACAGTATCTATGGGATATTTCAGTAATTTAGGTGAATTTGAAACTATTGTATCATCTGAATCTTTGGAAGATTCCTCTTTGATAGGACTTAATTCGGATTCATTTTCAACAAGTATAAATCGACCCAAACTAGAATACAAACTTTCCTTGCCTGAGGCAGAATATCCTTTGACCCGCCACAGGTATTCACCTTTGTTTAATTTCAATTTGGGTTGAATAAAATTTCTAAAAGAGTCTTTTTTGAAAATAATATTTTTGAAGTTAGGATCGCTGGCTATAGAAACTTCATATTTCACTAATTCACTGGAAGAACTCCAGATCAAGATTCCTTGTTCTTGAAAAGTAGATGCTAAGAGTTTATCGTTGGTAGGTCTCTCAATTTTAGGTTCACTAAAATTGCTTCCTTTTTTGATCGTTAGATTTCGTGAAGAACTTATTCGTTCTGGTAGATCAGGAGAGTAGGGTATAGCTTTAATTCTCCAATAGATTTTCCCAACAGAAAGATTGTCCAAGGCCAAAGAATTACTTTGGGTAACTTGTCGAGTCAATAGTGTAGTAAAGTTAGGTGAATCTGAAATTTCAAGTATATAATCTTTTGTGAACTGATCTCTATTCCATTGGAAGTTGACAAGTGGTAGCTTCTCTACATAGCTTATTTCAGTTTGATTTTCTGGAAATTTCAAACTCAATTCTTCTTCTTTGAATACATGGAATCTGTAGGGAATACTTTTCCCTTTGTCTGAAACCAAACGCCAATAATATGATCCAAGAGGTAGGTTCTCTGTGAAACTTGAGTTTGGAAAATCTATGGATTTATAGATAGAAGTAAAAGTTGGATTTCTGGAAATTTCAAACTTCAATTTGGAGTATTTCTCATTAGCCTTCCAATTGAATTCAATACTCTTAGTCGTAGCATTGCTCTGGATGATACTATTATTGGAAGGCGAAATTAAATCAAAAGGAATGTTTGAGATAGCTAGATCATTTCCAGTAAGGTCTGCTTGCTTTCCAGAGCTAACATTAGTTTGCTTGCCAGCTGCAGTAATAAGGGCATTTCCTTTCTCAACTTGTACATTGAAATTTCCATTTTCTGCTTTCTGAATATTTAATTCGCCATCCTTGACTTCTATAGTTTTATTATTGCTTTGGATTTTTAAATCACCAGAGCTTCCATCCTTCTTCTTAATCTGAATGCTTCCTTGGTTAAAGGAAATTGTAGGATCATCACCTGTAATGTCTAAGAAAAACATACTGTTTTCATCTAAATTTATTTCCGTTCCGTCATTCAAGCGGATGATAGCATCAGATAAGGACTCAGATCGTATAGTATCTCTGTTTGTTATAGGACTATTAGTATCGAGACTTTCCCAAACAATGTGATCATTCAATTTGCGTTGCACTGTGTTCTTTTTGAATTCAACAGTTCCAATGATCTTTCTATTGCCTATGTCTATTTTTTTATTTAAATCAAAGAAGAAAAGTGTAACAAATAAAATGGAATTCACTACTAGGAAAGCTAGAATTTTGTTTTCTCTACTTTTTAAAAATTTCATATCTTACTTCTTACTAGGCTTTTCATACCCAATTTTCTTTCTCAACTCATCCAGATTCTTAGGGCACTTAGGATCTTTTTGATAACCTAATACTGCATAAACTCTTTGAGGCTTAGCTTTCCCTTTCACTGGTATTGTATCTAAATCCTCGAATTTAAAAACTTTCTTTGTTTCATCGTAGACATCTTCCGATACTGCAATATCTATCCCGAAGTTCTTAGTCAAGCCTTCCATCCGTGATGCTAGATTTACTGCATCTCCAATCACAGTGTATTCCATTTTTTCATCAGAACCAATTTGGCCCGATACAACAGGGCCGTGATTCACTCCAATACCGATTCTAAGAGCAGGTTTCTTAGCTGTTCCTCGTCCTTTATTGAATTCGATCAATGCATCTCTCATTTCCAAGGCTGCCTTAACTGCATATTCAGAATTATTATCAACTGATTTCAAGGCACCCCAGGTTGCCATGATAGCATCACCAATGAATTTATCCACATAACCTTTGTTTCGCTTCACACAAGAAACCATGGCTGTCATATATTGGTTTAAGAAATCGACTACCTCTTCAGGTTTTAATTTCTCAGAAATAGAAGTAAAGCTACGAATATCAGAAAAAAGTATAGCACAATCCTTACGATCTCCACCCACTTTGAGTAGACCTTTCATAGACAATTCAGCAATTTCATCATTGACAAATTTACCAAAGGAGACTTTCAGTTTTTCTCTTTCTTCTAAACCCTTACTCATTGACTGGAAGGAGTTGGTCAGGATTCCTATTTCATCTCTGGTTTCAGGAACAAGTTCAAGGTGGTACTGACCAGCCTCAATTTTCTTAGATGCCTGCACCAAACCAAAGATAGGTCCTGAGATACGTTTGGCAAAGAAGAAAACAATTATGATAGCTATGTTAAGTGCAGCAATCATCAGATAGATATTTCGTCTTTGAATATTATAAACTTCTTCGTAAGCCTTGTCCTCTGAGACAGCAGAGATGATTCCTATACCGCCTAAGCCAAGCTTCTTAAAAGATCCGAGGTGCCAATCATTGCCTTTGTCTTGGTATCTATATTGTCCGTTATCGAGTGGACTGGTTCTCATTTTCTGAACGATGGGTGTGTTCACCATATTCGCTCCAGAAAGAACCAAATTCAGATCTGGGTGGGCAAGAACTTTGCCATCATCACTAACCATAAAAGATTCAGTAATACCTGATGTTTGAAAGGGATCTAAGAATTTTTCTAATCTAAGAATTGCAATTATACTTAGATTCTGTCTATCTTTAAAATAGGGAAATGCTATTGCAATAATAGGAGATCTAAATCCAACGCTAGTATTCAGTAGTATGGTTGAGTTGGAAAAGCTACCTTTTAATTTATCTTTGTTGGTTGAAATAACCTCATCTAATTTAGAAGATGAAATTCCGAGTTCTTCCAAAGTTTTGGAGTTAACCAATCTTTCCTTAGCTGTAAAGGATTTATCATAAAGTCCTACAAAAATTACATCGGGATCCTCAGTAAACAGAATATTCTTTATCGCAGATTCATCCTTGGTCTGTACTAAGCTTGCAATTGTAACTTGAAGAGATCTGCTAAGGGAAAGTATTTCTGCTCTTACATTTAATGCTATAACTTCCGTTAATTTAGCATTGTTCTCTTTTACCCGGATTTCATTATCTCGTTTAAAGAAGTAAGTTGCTATAAAAATGATGGATGTTAGTGATAAAATCAAAATTCCAGATATGATTACCATTAACTTGACTCGAATTGTAAAACGGGAAGGTTGAAAACTATTCTGATTCATTCTATCTCCTCAAGGACATGTAAGTGCAACTGGTAGTGTAGCTCTTCTATCAACATCTGACACTTCAAATGAAGTTTCTCGAACTACAGTATCGGGAAAACCATCCAATCTTTCTGTATCACCAATACAAAGAAGTTTGTATTTACCTTTATTTAAATATTTAATAAATGCATCCGCGCGCGCAGGTGTAGCTGCAAGTGGAAGTTGTTTTCTTGTTTCGACTTCATCAGTATGAAAGATAGCATAGTAATAATTGAGATTCCCAGTTCCTCCAGTGATTCGTACACTAGCAGCAGTCTCTGGGTAGATGATTCTTGAGCGAAGGATTAAGTTGCCACCCATGTCTGGTTCACCTGTATGTGTATTCAAGGAATCTGAAAAGCCAACTAAGGTTTCTCGGATATTCCCTGTTCGTATAAAGGAATGAACCATGAAATTCTCCTTCATGTTCATGCGAATTTCTAAGATATAGGGATCGAATCCACTTCGGATCTCCATATCTCTCTGCCCACCTTGCACGGAATAAAGTAGAGGAAACATTTTCGGAACGATTTCTTGCTTTTGAATATCGGATGTCCCAGGAATATAATTATTTCTTGGAACTATATTTATACCAGGAACTCGTCTGTTATCAAAACGTGTTGAATCGAGTAAAATACCACCGTTTCTTACGCCCCAACCAGTCACTAAGGAACGAAAGTAAACACCAGTATAAAAATATTGCGATCCAAAGGTAGCTTCTACTGGAAGTCCGCGTAAAGCACAATCATTAGAATAATTTGGATCTGAACAAGAAAATATTTCTGCTGTTGGATCGTTGGATGGATAAACAGCTCCATTTCCATTGAAAAACTCTTGCGACTTGAAAATCCCTCTTTCTTTCTGGCAGGTGTCCTCTTCTAAGGAATAAGGTTGATTGCAATAAACCTGGCGTTGGGTTGCTATATTGTCCCAAAATTTAAGTGAGTCTAAGGGGTCTCTAATTTGCGTTAGTTCGTTAATCCCTTTTTGGAATTGGGAAGAAATTCGAACCTCTCCAAAATCTATATATATGGGAAGGGTGGAGGCACTGGGAAGATTCGGAAGTTCAAAATCTGGATCGCCTAACTCTCCTGTATTGTCTCTATACAGGGTACCAGCACCATTATTGTAATCACTGAAATTAATTGGACTATCTGAGGAATAGGTGCCTTTCATCAAAAGCAGCATTCTATTATTAAACAAAGTACTTAAAACGGGAAGGCTGGATTCCCTTCCTAAATCACTCTTCTTGCAACCTATGAAAAGGTTGAATCCAAACAGGAATGTGACAATAGCAACCATTGTCTTTTTCTTCAATTCTAAGCTCACTACCCCATTCTTTGGAATCCTATAGAAATTGTAAAGGAAAAGCCTAGATAAGCAAGCTTACCATAAGTCCAAAATGGAAAAAATCTGCATTTCTTAATTGGAAATTCGCAGGATTAGAAAGTCTTGGGTCATCGAAGGGGGACTGGAGAGGAATATTAAAATTACTAGGAGTATCAAGATTAGTTTCCATGATTTTATTATAATCAAGACGGATTCCTATCCTTACTTTTCTACCTGCAATAAAACTCGCCTCAAATCCACCATAAATTAAATCATTCCACCGTGCCGTATTCGCAGGTCTTGCTACAACATAAGCCTGCCCACCGCCACCTTTTATGAAAAATTTAACAGGTAGATCAAAGGGAAGTTGGTAAGCTAGTGCCGCATAAACTGGTATAGTTGTTAGTCCTCTTTCCGTCTGGGATTGGTATACAGAGTAACTTGTTCCAAATTCTGTATAAAGAAAATAAGGCCAAGGCATTCTTGCAAAGGCTCCAAAACCCAAACTTGTATCTAATAATTGTTGGGTGGGTGTTCCTGGAAATGGATTGGTTGCTCCCAGCCAGGCGCCTATTTCGGGTTTTCGCCTATCATCTTCATTTTCAATTGCAGAAAGGGAAAGTAGAGGTAAAAAGAGAAAGACAGTTAGAATCAAATGGCATCTTTTTGCCCATCTCAGTTTAACGGAGGATCTATTCAAAATTATTGCATTCATATCAAAATGCACTTCCTAAAGGAAATTGAAATTCACGATTGAGAGCAGATTTATACATATCTTCTATTTCAGGAAAAGAATCATAATGTGCTTTATAGAAATACAAACCATGAGCGGGGAGAGTCTTCCCAGCAGCAGATCTATCCAGCGAATCAATAATTTGCCCTAGATCTCTACCTTGAATTTTGCCAGTTCCTATGTCTACTAAAGTTCCAGTGAGAATTCGGATCATATTGTGAAGAAAACTATCAGCCTTATAGCGAAACTGTATGATGTAATTGTGGCTTGGATCATGCTCTATCCCAGCATATTGGAATCTTCTTTTGGAAGGTTTGTCTTTAATGGATCCTTGTTTGGCAAGACTCTTATAGTCCTTTTCCCCTTTCAAATGTTCTAACTGAGAATAAACTAAATCCCAGTTTATTGTTTCCTTGATCCAAACAGCTCTATTTGCCCAAAGAGGATGATCATCTTTAGAATAGATGATCTTGAATAAATATTCCCTTGCACTACAAGAAAATCTTGCGTGAAAAGCATCTGGAACATGTCGCATAGCAAGCACAGTCACACCATCGCCTGAAAGTGCATTCATGGAATATTTAAAAAGATCAATATCTTTGATTTTATTTGCAGAATAAAAATTGCAAACCATCCCTGAAGCATGGACTCCCGTATCTGTTCTACCTGCTACATGGAATCTTAAATCATGTTGTGGCTTAAGCAAAATGCGAATCGCGCGTTCTAATGCATCTTGCACAGTATAAGCATTGAGTTGCTTTTGTATACCATGGAATTTCATTCCATCGTATTCGATGAGTAAGGCGTAGTTAGACAATTGAATTCAACTAAAGAAGAAAAATTTTATTTCTCTCCACCCATTTCTTCAATTAGGGCCCCGTATTCATCATATAGTTCCCTAGCCATTTCAATAATTGCAGATGGTTTATTTTTAGAAGATTTCCCTGAACCATATAGCCGAGCAAGCATTCGTTTGGCTCGAATGAGCAGATTGAGTTGGTCCTCTTTCTTTTCAGCTAATTGGTCTAGAAATTTTCTCGTTAAATAAGCATTTAAATAGACAACACCATCGAAACCCCAGTTATTATCTGTATCAGGACCTAACATCCCTTGTATGGAATCAACAGGCTCTTGGCCATTTTGCATGTATTCTAAGGTCTGGCTGTAGTAGATGGCAGCCTTCTTGTAAAGAAAATCTCTGACCTTATCAAAATTCATAGTTGGGTATTCGGCATGCAGATCTTCAAAATACCAGGCACCTCGAACAGCACAAATCGCCTTCTTGGGAGTTGGAGCAATTCCCATACCACGCTTCTGGTAGCATTCAATTGCAAGTAGGTAAGAGGCAGCTCCAAGTACGATATTTCTTTCTTGGTAGAAATCAACAGGACCTAGGATTTTTTCTAGAAAGGATCTTCTCTGGTCAGAACTCATCTTGAGTTCACTGAGCTCATTTGCTTGTAGACCTTCCCAATCTTTTGTGAAAGAAGTATAAAGACATCTTGGGCAGACAGAGAGTACATAATCATTGGGACCAACTCTTCCGAACTTTCGATTCTTTTCATAGAGTCTGCGCATTTCTTGGGTCATCTTGCCAGCAATCAAGCGACCTCCACCTTGGAACATTTGCTCTTTTTGGTGAACTTCGTCACAAATTGGGCATACTGTGTTCTCTTTGGCTCGGAAGGAAATTTTTTTATTTTGGCTTGCTTGGGTTACTGGCATGATAGAATTCTCTAAGGAAACTGTAATTTCTTGAAGGAAACTGTCAATTCATTCCAAAAGAAAACCGATACTTTCCATAGGGTCATCCCTAATTGTTGGAATATGGTAGAATCATGAAAAAAATAATCCTCTTTGTAAGCATCTTAATTTGGGTTCCAATATCTGAAGTAGCAAGTCAAACTGTGTCCTACAAGGCTTATAATAAGCGTATAGAATTAATCACATATTTACGTGAACTCGAACCCATGGTGAAGAATTACCCTGGAAATGATACCGAAGGTAAACCTGTTACAACAATGTATGCAGAAGAAGGCAAAGAAGGCCATCGTATAAAAAGATACGAAGAAATCAAAAGGATCTACCAAGAAGCACTTCAATACTATTTTGAAGCAAATTATGTAGCTTCTTATAGAAGATTTCTAGAAGCACAAATTGCTATAGAAAAACTTACAGAAGAGCTTTCCCAACATTACGTAATCCGAACGGAAGAAATGATGAAGGTTGCCATGGAGCGTAAAAATCCAAATGACCCACTTGATAAAACCATAGTTGATATCTCAATAGAGTACGGAAGAAATAGTAGAAATTTAAAAGAAATGAAAACGGATAGAGAGGCACCGTACTTAAGAAGGATGTATGAGCCCAAAGAGTTTCATTATGTAGTAAACAAGTATGGTATTGAGAAAAATGTAGAGACAGGTTATAAATTTTTAGGTATGGCTAAAAAAGTTAGAATTGAAGCCCTATCTGTTGAAAAGCATTTAGAAAAACACCAAACTATGAATCCTGAGAAACGTAAGTTTAGAATTGATAAATATTTCGGTGCAATCAATCTATGTAGAGATGCCAAGGCTAATGCAGCAAATATTTTCAAATTGAAATACCCTTATGATAATTACTTTCTACAAAAATCGGATGCCAAGCAAGAAAAATGGAATGACCTAGATGATAATGTGGTGGAAGGAGAAATTGTAAAACTCGAAGGAGTAACTTATGATTTCACTAAGAACCCTTATATCAAACATGATAAAAGATTACAAGCTAGCTTTGATGAAAGAATTCCTGCGGATTTTCGCGTGGACTATGCCGATTCTAAATCTAGAGTATATGAAAAAGATACAGACGCGCAACTTTTCTTGAGATATGATAAACCAAGAAGGGAAGAGCTTGGGGTTCCAAAAAGATCGGAAGTTAAAAAAGAAGAACCTCCCAAAACCCAATAAATCTGTAATAGAATAAAGAAAAAAATTTCAACAATAGGCCAGCATTTATGCTGGCTTTTTATTTTTTCTGTTGGGAATTGATATGTTTCTTCATCCTATTAATTATAGAATGATAATTTGAGGCTTAACTCAATCAATTAGATTGCCTAGAAGAATCACTTAGTTTCATCGATAGATAATTACCATAAAATTAAAACTTCCAAATCAAAATCATTTATTCTATAAATAGCGATATTTATAAATTCTATCTATAAATTATTAACTAAATAAATTATTGAATATTATTATGTATCATGGTTGATAAATTATAACATTTGTTTAATTTTTATATATATTATATAATTTTTTACAAGAAGTATATTAAAATTAAAATTATTGCGTCTATTAAATTACGAGAATGAAAGATATAGAGGAAGAATCCTTATCAATAAATTATTTCTTTCATAGGGTTGGAGTAAGAGATGTATATTACAAATAAAAAGATTATAAATACTATTTTTATATTTTCAATTCTATTTTCCAATAACGCCTGTACTGCCTGGCCAGCCTTATCTGCGATTTTCGGGTTGCTTTCAGGCAGTAAAGGTGGAGGAGCACCATTGCTTATACCACCAGGCGGTGGGGGATCGGAAGCTGGCACAACAGAAGCTAGTGGATCTGGAGCAAGTGCTGGAAGTTCTGGTCCAAGTGGATTTTCGTTTACAGGGGTTCCAGGCTCTTTCGTAATCAATACACCAATAACTGATATAACTCCAAGTTTTTCAGGTACAATAGAGAGTTGTAGCGTATCGCCATCTCTTCCTGCTGGGTTAACTCTTAACTCAACCACTTGTGTAGTATCGGGAACTCCAACAGTTGCTACAGCCTATACAGAGTATACCATCACTGCAACAAACTCAACTGGAAGCTCCACTGCAACTTTAAGTTTTGCTGTGGTCAATGTTGCTCCTTCTGCAGCGTCTATTTCTAATCCTGGAGCTCCTTTCGTTCAGGGAACTGCCATTACAAACATATCTCCGTCTGTTACGGGAACAGTAACCGGTTGCAGCTCATCACCAAGTTTACCAGCTGGACTGACAATGAGTTTACCAAATTGTATAATTTCAGGGACGCCAACAGCGACTGCAAGTTCTCAATCTTATACGATTACATTTACTAATGCAGCTGGATCTACAACTGCCAATGTTACCTTTGCGGTGAATCCAGCACTTGTAACTGACCTTGCAATTTCTTCCTCTGGTCCATTGACATATGTCAAAGATGCTGCAATTACACCTGTTACATTTAGTTTTACTGGAGTTGTTACGAATTGTATCGTCTCTCCTAGTTTACCAGCTGGTCTTAGTATAAATACATCGAATTGTACCATTTCGGGGACACCAACTGTGTATGCAGCTTCGCAAACTTATACAATAACAGCTTCGAATGCAACTGGAAATAGCAACACCCAAACTCTGACATTCTCTATTACAGGAAGTCCGACCATTGCTATTGCAGGATCCCCTTTTACTTTTACGCAAAATGTTGGTATATCAACAATTACCCCAACTTTAGGCGGAGGATCCCTTACATCCTGTACTTCAAGTCCGTTGTTGCCTACAGGTTTAAGTATCAATTCAACTACTTGTGCGATCACTGGTACACCAACAGTTTATAATCTAACACCAAATGATTATACGATTACAGCTGCAAATACCTATGGTTCCACAGATGCTACTATAAGTATAACTATCAATCCAGAAGCTCCATCAAATTTGGCACTTGTTGGTTCGGGACCTTTTGTTCTAAACCAAAGTGTAGCGATGACACCAATTACTTTTACTAAAGATGGCTTAGTTACTGGATGTGCATCAACTCCTGGTTTACCTGCAGGTCTTAGCATCAATTCAGTGACTTGCGAAATTTCAGGAACACCTACAACAGTTTCTGGGGCTACAAGCTATTCAATACAAGCATCGAATGGAACTGGTTCAAGTAATTCTCTTTCGGTTTCTATCCAAGTTATTGCACCAGCTCCAAGCTCTCTTAGCTTTGGAACTTATCCATCAGAGTTCACTCAAAATTTTGCCATTTCAACAATAACTCCTACATATTCGGGGACAGTGACCGGATGTTCGTCATCGCTGGCTCTTCCTACAGGACTATCATTGAGTTCTACTTGTGTATTGAGTGGAACTCCCACATCAACGTCTTCATCTACATCTTATACTATCACTGCAACTAATGGAGTACAGACGACAGATACAACAATTACCTTTGCAGTTGTAGCTGCACCTACAGTTCAATTCCAATCAGCAACAAGTAATTCAACCAATGAAGCTACAGGGAATCGCAGTATCACATTGACTCTTTCTGTAGCGTCACAGCAAGTTGTAACAGTACTTGTACGAGAAGTAACAGGCGGTACTGCAACTGCTGGTTCCGATCATACCTCCGTAGGAACTGCATTGAATGTTAGCTTTGCAGTGGGAGAAACATCTAAAACTTTTAACCAAGCAGTCATAGATGATGCGATTTATGAATCTGGTAATGAAACAATCAATTTAGAAATTTATAATCCAACTTATGCGACATTAGGAAGCCAAACTACTCATACATTTACAATCATCGATGATGAAATAGGAATTACATCAGCTTGGACTTTGGATTGTGATGGAAATGGAAAAATAGATCATTATGAAGTGACTTTTTCAAGAGCAGTCCAAGATTCAACCTTTCCAGGTTATTCTTTAAATTCAATGGGAACTGCGACAAGTGACTGGTTTGTGTCGGGTAGAACGAATGCAAGATTACATCATGGAAGCTCACTGAATGCTGCTTGTTCTGGTAAAACAGATACAGCAAATGACAATGTTCTTTATATTGCTTTCGATGAAGGTGCATCTTTTGACACTGGTGCTAAACCAGATTTTACAACAACTAGCACACCTGGATTAACCGATGGAGCATCATTTACTATGTCGCAGGTCTTTACTGCATCTGTAACGGAAGCAGATCGAGCAAAGCCAGTTGTAGTTAGTGCAAGTTCATCTGCTGGAAATTCAACACTAACAGTAGTATTTTCAGAAGATGTTTATACAACAACAGGTGCACCTGCATGTGGTGCTGGTGGAAATTTAGATACATCAGATTTTATTTATAATAATGCTTCAGGAAGCGGTGTAACTTCCTTTGCATCTATGGGTGCTGATACTTGTGGTGTTACGGATCGAACTGTTACATTGACAATGGATACTACCTTTCTTTCTGGAGACTCATTGGATACTATAATAGCTGCGACAACTATGTATGACGCTGCAGACAATTCAGGGTCATCGGTTACAAAACTAATAAGTATTTCTTCTAGCAATCCAACAATTTCATCTATAGAACAATATGATGTAAATAAAAATGGAAAAATTGATCAACTTAAGATCACATTCAACCAAGCAATGACAGATTCTAGTATTGCTAATGCTGATGCAGCAAGATTTACAATTGGTGGTGTAGCTGCTACTAAGGTTGATAGTATAACAGATAATCCATCTGGAGGAACAATAGTCTCACCAAATAATGATCCTGGTGTTGCAGACGACAGTATCGTTACCATTTTTTTAGATGATATCACTTTGGCTGGAACTGAATTAAAGTCCATGAGCTTCACCCAAGACCTTAGCAAGTGGTTATCAGGAACATTTCCTCTTCTGTCTGTTGCGAATTTGTCTACAGTTATAAGTGATAAAGCGCCACCTGTTATTCTAACTGCTGTGGCAACAGCTGCCAATGGTGATCCTGGTATCCAAAGTACGGACTATTTAGTTATGACTTTTTCTGAACCAACTGATAAATCCATTACGACTGGAAATATTAGTACAAGATTAACTCTATCTTCATCTCATATTTGGGGCGGGGTAACTTCTGTTAATTGGAATACGGCTGGAGACGTGATGACAGTGGTATTTTCAGGTTCGGGCTCAACAATTGCTACAGGGGACACTATCACAATAGCTTCTGGTGTGAGAGACACTTCTGCTTCCGCAAATGAATCCATTAATATTCCGTCTGTGAACCCAATTTCAGGTTCTTTTGGAATCGATACTACTCCACCTTATTTATTATATGCTTCAGATATAACTGAATCCACATTGATGGTTCAATTTTCAGAACCTATGTTTGCTATTTCAAATATTGCAAACTGCGGAACTGATCCAGACCGCACTAAAGCATACAATTGCGTTGCCAATTATACTTTAACTGAAGATCCAGCTAATGCTTGCACAGATGTAGTTGTGAATAGTCTAACAGTTCTATCAACTAGTTCTGTTCGATTGACTCTTAATGGTGCAACACCTTTTTGTAATATCAAGTATAGACTTACAGTTGCAACTACTGTCTCAGATGCTGCTGTAACTCCAAATCCCATGGGTTCACCTAATTTCTTAACTTTTATTGGTTTGGAGCCGATTCGAGTTGTTGTTGCTGCTGCACTTACTTCCAATACTTTTAGAATTTCATTCAATAAGCCTGCTTTAGGTGGTTTAAATGCTACTGATTCTGCTGAATGCAATACAACTACTGAGTGTGCTCTGAGGTATAAAATAAGTCCTCAAATCGGCGATGGTACAATTTCTTCTGCGATTCTTTCGGGTGATCAGTCCTCAGTAACTATCACGCACAACGGCACCCAAGCGGGTGTTGCCTATACAGTCATTGCAGCGAATGGTAGAGATAGCGATGGATTCAATAATGGATCTATTAAAATAGCAGGTGTAACAGGCGGAACGAACTATATACAGGCAGCCCCTAGCGATAGAGCGACCTTTATAGGTTCCGGAGTTGCTTGTGACACCTTAACCTGTGGTTCTTTCTACGACGATCCTTTTCAAGATGGATCTACATTCTCATTTGCTTTTGAATATGATAATAAAGTATATTTAGGAACGAATGATAAAAATGATGGGGCATTTCGTTTTGAACCATCTGGCGCGAATTCCATCCTAACAACTTTTACATTCTTACAAAACACTTCTCAAAGTCTGAGTTGTATATCCGCAACTGGGTTTGGTTTCATTTCATCAGGATTTACTGCAAGTTGTGGAACCAATAGCGGGCCCAACGGAGAGGTGGGAGTAGCAAGTTTTTCATCGATTAATCTCACTGTTGGTGGAACAGCTTACGAACTCCTACTTGCAGGTGTATTGAAGAATAATATTGATACTGTTTACTATACCCAGGATAAAGACACAGTATTAGATATGAAATCCTTTGCTATAACTGGAACAAATGGATTGAATTCAAAAAGCACTGTTCAATTGTATGGAATAGATGATAAAGTTTTTACAGGTCTTGCATCATCACATGGAACGAATGCACCTATCGGAAATAGAATGCCCGCAACTGTCAGTAGTGGAAATGTTAGTATAGGAACTCCAGTCGACTTAGCATTTAAACTATGGCCTTATATTGGTAAAGCTGGTTCAACTTCGAATCCTAATGGATCTGGAGTGGTAAGTGTTGATATTATTACAATGATCGGTTCTTCCGTATACATTGCAAATAATGGTGGAATACTTAGGGTTTCGAAGACAAATTTCTTAACAGGTGCTAGTCCTAATAATACCAATAGTGTAACAAATAATTTTGCACCAACCCTTGTTACACCAACTCATGCTGATTTTACTGGCACAAGTTTGTATTGGCCAGATGAGAATTCAACAACAGGTGGTGGTCTTGGAAAAGTGCGTCCAGGAGAGAAGGCGTATCCATTCCTCATTCAATTCCAAGGTGATCTTTACTTGGCTAGGAATGTTGCGACAGGAGCAAACTCAACGAATCTCAGAGGAGAGCTCTGGAGATGTACCCCAGATGGAACAGGGTCATGTTCTGCGGCATCCTGGACTCGAGTTATATCAGGTATGGAATCAGAATTAGGTGGAGCTACTCCTACACACAAAGCGATTGCAATGGTTACAACAAATGGCAGTAACACCTTATACATTGGCTATGATGGGAATTCTACGAATGGTGCGCAAGTCTTTAGATATCGTTCGTCATCTGGATCTAAACCGACAGCTACTGTATCAGGTCAAAGTTTGGAATCTAATGGTGGATGGGTAAAGCAAGGAACTTTTGGATTAGGTTCTGGTTCAGACTATATAATAAGTAGTGTATCCGTTTATGACTCTGCAGTAGGTAGATATTACCTTTATGTAATCATCGGTGATGGTTTGACAAATGGTGCAATCAAAGTGTCTAGACAGTATGATATCAATTAAATTGCAGAAAGTTTTTCTGTTTTTCTTTTTCTCTCTATTCATCTTTTCTTGTGGAGTTGATGATGGAGAGAGAGAACCAGTAACTCCTCAAGATGAATACACTCTTGAAGCCCCTGGGATATGGTCTGGATTAGAAGAATCCCATCTACCTATAGTTTTAGTTACAAGGAAAGGTCGTGGTGAACAAAAAATTGCAATACGAGTTCAAGATACAACGAATTTTTCTTTGAATCATTACATAGAGAAAATTGGAATTATGGATGAAAATAAGATGGATATTGCTGTAAAGATTTTTCCAGACAGGACTGTATACATTGATGAGCCAATAGATGCAAGCTTCGAATTGAGTTCACTTCCTGAGTCACCCAAGATTAAAGCATATGTAAAATGCAATCTTCACGACTTATGGACAAGCCCAGTTTATCCACAAAAATACTAATAAAAAACAGATTTAAATTATCCCTACCAAATCTAAATTAGGGATAATGAAATCAAAAAATTTGGATACTCCACAAAGCGAATTTACATGGGAAGCGCAATCACTTCGCTATAAGGCATTCATTGCAAATGTTTATTTAAAGACCCTTCCACTGATGCTCACACGTGCATTGCCGAAGTTAGTGAATGGTGTTTATTATAGCGCAAAGGGAGATAAGGAAAAAAGAATCGAAGCTTTTTTGGAAGGTAGCAAAATTTGGGGCGATTCTGTTCGCAAGAATACCAAAACAAATTTACTTTCTGCTAATGAAATTTCTATTCCGAAGAGTGGACATTTAGTATTTTCCAATCATGTGAATGAAATGGATTTCCCCTTTGATTGTTACTTCATACAAAAGCCCTACCTCGCCAATCAAGTGATCAAATCTACCTTATTTGCCTATTGGTGGATGAAAGCTATGGGTTCAGAAGTTTTTGATAACAGAAATACAATGTCTATTTCCATTTCGGTTCGAAACCTAATTCGGGGAAGTAAAGACAATTCTTATATTGTCTATCCCGAGGGACGCAATACCTACCGAGAAGAAATCCAACCTTTGAAGAAAGGTATGCTTAAACTAGCATTCGATCATAAACTACCAATAGCGATTGTATTGAAATCAGGCATAACTTCCTTTCAGAAAAAGTTGAAAGGCAACAAAATTGCTTATAAATACTTTGGAGTGGTTCAACCCACTGAATTTGAAAACTGGGAAAAATTAAGAGATCATATACAAAAGATCATGACTGATGGCAAGCTTGAATTAGATGCTTGGTTAGAAAAGCAGTAGGTTAGTCGGAAATTTTATTGTATCTAGCACTAGGACATATAGGAAAGATTCATTTATAAGCTAATACTATAATGTCTTGTCTTAAACTTAAGGTCGCCTCACAGGCCGGAAACCCAGGGCAGAGGTCGTCAACCAGGGGAAGTTGCCGTTGCGAAACGCCCCCTGCAAGAAGTTGGCTGGATTGAGCCAGCCGCCACCGCGATTCACCCGAAATGTACCGGTGACAGGACCTACGCTATCGGCATCGATAAAGGGTGTGGCTTGTGCATAGGGACCTTCCCAGTCCGAGACCCACTCCCGAACGTTTCCGCTCAAATCGAAAAGACCCAAAGCATTGCCAAGTTTTGTGCCAACGAGTTGGGATGTTGTTGTATTTCCAATATTTATCGTTAAGGAATTACCAAACCAGGCAACTAATGCAGTTGCGGTAAAATCCGTAGTGGCCACCACCGTTGCTCCGCTAGCATGATCACCCTGTGCAAAGTTCGAACCATCGATATATCGTGCCGCATATTCCCACTCGGCTTCGGTAGGTAGACGGTACCCCTTTGCTGACCAATTCACCGTCGTTACCGGGTGCTGGTCAGTGCGAGCACCATTGTCACCCTGAAGGCCGGGGTTTGCAAAAGCAGAAATAGATGCTACAGTATGCACTGGTGTGGCAACTCCAATATAGCCTCTACTGAAACCTACTGTATTCGCAGGTATGCAGACCATAGCCAGGCTGTCAGAGGCAGTCGATTATAAATAAATTTTTTAAAATATTAAAAAATTATTTATTAAAAAATACTACCAATGGAAAGACGTTCGAAAAATTAAAAGTAGGTGATTTTGTAAAACAGACTGAGTTAAATCCAGCGCAGGCAAATGATTGTTTTATTATGAGAGGATACAATCATCGATGAAGGTATAGATAAGAATCATGGCTGGGCTAGTTGATGTGCTTGTCGAATTTGAAGAACCAGAGTCTTTGGTTGAACTTGAATTTCTTGCGGATCATAAAGTATCACCGATCCGACGCCGAAGGATATTGGTAAAGAGAAATGCTCACTTTATGGATCGCCAGTCTTAGGTAAGTTCTATAGAGTAATTGTATTAAAATAATCTAAATTGAAAAATAGCTCAATAAATAATTAACAAAAATCTTAAGGATTTCTTTTAAAAATACATAATTTAATTGTTTCAATTTTATACTGGATAAGTAAATTCAGAGGAAACAAAGCATTATGAAGAAATTTATTATTTTATATATTATGTTTTTTTACACTTTCTTTTTGTCGGCAAAAGAGGTACCTATTTTTACATCTAGAATTCTTGATGAAGCACAGATTCTAAATATGGAGACAAAAGAAGCCATAGATTCTCTTTCTCAGGACTTGGAAAATCGCACTTCAGCTCAATTAATTCTATATACAACTCCCAGCTTAGAGGGAGAAATTCTTGAGGAATACTCCTTAAAAGTTGCTGAAACAAATGGAATAGGGCAGGCGAAGAAAGATAATGGAATTCTCGTTCTAATTGTAACAGAAGACCGTAAGATGCGGATTGAAGTTGGATATGGATTAGAAGATACCCTCACGGATATCTATAGCAATCGCATCATTCGAAATATATTTATCCCCAACTTTAAGTTGGGTGATTATAACAAGGGCATCCTTGATGGAATGAAAGCCATACAGCAAATCTTAGATGGTGAGGCAGATAAGAATCCGAATCTTTCTTCCGATGAAATTATTTTGGAAGCTTCTATAGCATCAAAGGCATCACAGTTTGATCGATGGAATAAAGTTGGTGAAGAATCTTATCTTCAGTTTCTTATTATATTAGGAATTCTGCTTATCTATTTTCTAGTTACAAAATTATTGACTAAGCCATTTCCTTGGATAGGTAACAAATCTTTTAGATTTCTTTTTGCATTCATATCTTTATGCCTTGGATTGTTCTTTGCACCAAGAGGCTTTATTCTAATTCCATTTTTTATTTATATCATTTTATTTTTTTATAGTTTAATATATCTTCCTGATAACCAGAAGCCAATCTTCAAGAAACTCTCCAAAAAGTTATTTCCTTACTTTGTAATTGTTTTGGCTCATTTGATTCTTTTTATTGGTTTTAGTTTATTAGATAATGATTTAATGATGGAAGACTTTCTATGGATAGTATTGAGTTTGTTCATCTTTACTTTGATTTTTAGGCTTTCACTAGATAGTCATATTCAAAATACTTATGAATCAATATTTAAAAAATTAGGATTCCAAGATGCAAGTTACGCTGTAACTAAAAAATACTTTTACTCATTTTTACTATTTTGTTCCTTTCTAGTTTTGATCCTGAGTGGTTTTCCTATAGTTTCTGCCTTGTATCTTTATATTTTAATTGGTCTTTCTATTTATGTAGGTTTCTGGGTCAAGACAGGAAAACATCTGATTTATTTTGCATTAGTATATTCGATATTTATCATTTTCTTTTTAATATTTTTCTATAAAAAGTTTAATATTATCAATGAAGCAAATGATTTAACAATTTTTACTTTAAATGATGCTCTGACTTACTATTCGATCTTTCATATTTATGCTTCATCTATGATTGTAATTCGATTTATTGAATCAAAAAACCATTTTAGTCGTTTGCTTAAGTTTGGTTGCCTTGCACTACTTTGGACTTTAATCCCTTATTTTCATTTTCTCCTTTTGGGTGGAGAATGGCCTAGTTTCATAGTTTTTCCTCTTAATTTAGCAAGCGTTTATTTTTTCAGATTTCTAAAGTTTCTAGCTGATTCAGATTCTGGAGGATATTCTTCGGGAAGTGGTGGAAGTTCTTATTCAAGTAGTTCCTCTTATAGTTCCAGCAGTAGCAGTAGTAGTAGAAGTTCGTATAGCAGTGGCGGTGGTAGTTTTGGAGGAGGTGGTTCCAGTGGAAGCTGGTAAAACTACCTATAGTTTATAGTTGAGAATGAACTATTTCTTTAACTCTATCGTTGCTTTTGGCTTTTGATTTGGATCTCTGGCGAAACTTTTCTCGAATAGAGTCATAAGATGCCCAATCGATAATTCGTATGGAGTAGGCTTCTACGCCTAAAACTTTTTCCATAGATCTTTGGTATGTTTCTTTTGCTTCTTCGATATGACGGTTGTTGCCATAGAGCAGATCTTCTTTGATGTATTCATTTAGGCCTTCTATCATTTGAATTAGAATAGCGGCTGTTATGTTCTCATCGTGAATTTGGAAATCTCCAGATTTTTTACCAAGGTATAGACAATTTGCAAGAAGAGGCAATATCTGCTTTTGGATTTTTTTCTTGAAATTGACATGCATGGATTGATTCGATTCTTTGAACATTGATTCAAGAACTGTTGCAAAGGATTCTATATTCTCTTCCTTCCACTCCATAATCAATCGGAACAAAAAGTTCAATCTGGACAGAGGATTCATAGACTGCGAATTCTCAAATCTTTGGTAGATATCCTGAAAGCATTTGTCAGCAAAAGTATCCGAAACTGATTCCAATACAGCTTCTTTGGAAACAAAATAATGATAAAAAGTTCCCTTCGCAATCTTAACATCTTTTAGAATATCATCGATAGAAGTCAGTGCATAACCCTTAGTGAAAAAATGATGCATGGCCGACTGAATAATTTTATCTCTATTGGAAATTTGCTTCATCGGTAGGGTAAGGAGGTTGGTTTTGGATTCTTCCATATATCCATAATTAGACAAGGGAAGATGATTCTTCCAGATAAAATTATCATTGAAATGAATTATTTTCTTAAAACTTGGCTTGTAATATCTCTAAAAGTGTTCAAATTGACAGTATGAGTAATGTAACTAAAGGCAAGGTAGTAGGATTTGCCTACCATCTTAGAAATTCCCAAGGCGAGACCCTCGATGAATCCTCCGATCCAATGGAATACCTTCACGGATACCATAATATTATCCCTGGTCTTGAAAAGGAAATGGAAGGATTGAAAATTGGCGACAAGAAATCTGTTGTAGTCCCACCTGCTGAAGGCTACGGAGAGTATGATGAGAAGTTGGTTTATGAGATACCTCGAACTAACTTCCCTCCCGATGAGGAATTAGTACCTGGATCTCAGTTTCGCGCAGACACTGAGAATGGACCTGTGGCACTTTTTGTCCAAGAAATTGTTGGTGAAAATGTAATCATGAATGGCAATCATCCCCTAGCTGGAGAGACTTTGAATTTTGAAATTGAAATTCATACCATCCGCGAAGCCAGTAAGGATGAAATGGAGCATGGACACTCTCATGGTCCAGATGGGCACCACCATCATTAATAAGTATTAGAGTATTCAAAGGGAGTTCATTATTCCCTTTGAATCAAGTTATACTGATTCTATCATTGTTTTATCGAATCAATTTATAACTGCAAACCGTTTCAAGCATTCACAGTTTTATCTTTTAGTATCAAACTTTTCGTCCAAGGAATATTTACCTGGACCTATCAAAAGAAGGGCGAGAAAAATAATTCCATCTTCCATAGCGTGAGAAAAATCCGAGAAGCCCTGTCCTTTACCTATGTGGTACATCATTGCAGTTAACATGGTAAATGCGAGTGCCATGCATGCTGGTCGGAATAGAACTCCAAGAATCAATAGAATTCCCCCACCAAACTCAGCAAGTCCAGCCATAAAACCCCAGAAGGCTGGGAAAGAAGTAATTCCTATGAAACCCATAGCTCTTCCTAATTCTTCCCAGACGGGAACTCCACCAACTATTTTCGGTAAACCGTGGATTACGAATGCAATTCCCATTCCGATTCTCATAACGAGAATTCCAATTTCTCGGAAGCGATTGAAGTGATTTAGTATCATGTTTTATCCTCCGAGGTTTAGACATTTTTAATCCATCTCTCTAAGAAAAAAAGTAACCTTAGTATTTTTTCTAAACCACTTTCTTGTGCTTTCCTGTTGTAGAATATTCTGCAACAGGAAGACCAGATAAAGAGAGGCTAGTTGGTTTATGCTCCGACTAACTCAAGTTTGCCGTGAGAATCACAGTGACCGTTATGGGGGTGGTGGAGGTGCCCATCCACTAGATAATCAATATGATCTCCATGGGGAACAGCCTCATGTCCACATCCTGGGCCATGAACATGTGCATTATCATGTGCTGAGCAGCTATGTCCCGAAGTACAAGCTTCTGGATTGCTACTACTTACTTCGATTTTGCATTCGTCATAATGTCCTTCATGGCTATGGTGCAAATGTCCATCGTGTAAGTAATCAACATGGTTACCGTGTTGGATTGCTGTATGACCGCAATTTGGTCCGTGGTTGTGATTGTGGTCTTCGTGGGTGTGGTGGTTCATAGTTTGGCTCCTTTGTGTTCCTGAGAATGATCAATAGCGTTGGCAAGTAGATTGTGGATGTGTTCATCCACTAGAGAGTAATAAAGATGCTTACCATCTCTTCTCCTTTTCACTAAACCTTCACTCCGCAGAAGCCTGAGCCTCTGGGAAATGGTAGATGCACCTTCTCCGAATGATTCAGCAATCTCGGTGACACAGGCTTCCCTATTGGACAAGCGCACAAGTAGAGAAAGTCTAGATTCATCGCCCAAGGCTCGGAAAAGTCTAGCTGCTTTTTCTAAGGCTAGGGCGGAGAAAACCATAGGAATGATGGGCTCGTTTCTATGTTCGTGGCTTTCGCAAGCGGCTATTTCGATCATAAATACATTTCATCATATGATGAAATGTATGGGAAGTCTTTTTTTTAAGATAACTATTCATTTTTTTATTCAAACTCCGTTCTATGATACGAGAGGAATGATTGTAATGATTACTAAGACAGAAAATCCGAGAGTATTTAAAGTGAATGAAAAAGACTTGGATATACTTTCCATGTCAACATTTGAATCAGAACTAGACCTTGCTTTAAATGCTACCTCTGATTCAGTTTCGCTGGATTTTACAGAAGTAGAAGAAATATCCTCAGCAATTCTCGGCATTCTTTTAGCTAAGAAGATGAAGTTAAAGAAAAAAGGTATTGAGATCAATTTGATGAATGTTTCAAATTATTTACAAAGAATTCTGAAGATTTTACATTTAAGTGAATACTTTCTTCCTGCTAAGGTATATTGATAAATGTTAATTATAATCAGTTTGCAATATCAGTTCAGTCATTCCTTCCTCTGTTAAGACTTTTTCCTCTAAGTCATCGGAAACCATCACAAAACTATTCGTTTATGATCGTACAGAAAATTTAGCAATTTGGGAAGCTCTAATGAGTGAAAATGAGGAAGAGAAGCCCCATTTCTTTATAGCAGATATTGAGATCAACTAAATTCTCCAAGACTTCCCCTATCCTGTATCCTGAGCGAGATATACCAGAAGGGGTTTGGATAAATTGATTGCATCCAAAAAATTCAATCGTATGCAAGAAAATAATGTTTTAGGTTCTAAGTTCCCATTTGGATTAGCGCTCGTCATGGATGGCGAACAATTGTTCATGATTCAATTTAAGAACAAAAAATAGAGGGAACTATTCGGTCTTTTTCAAATCGGCTAATGGAATTTGCAATTTATACAATTCTTTCCCATATGTATTTTTTGTGGTTAGTTGTATCATGCGATCCTTTCCTATTCCAGTGATTTCAATTAAACCGTACACTCTGTCCAAGATATATGAGTCTTTAATCCTAAACTGATTTGGTTCTGATTCTGTAGTAGTGGAGAGTCCAGCCGTGAGTGGAGAAATGGTCCATTCATAAATCGGATAGATATTTCCTCTGTCCAAACGGCTGATTTCAGAATGGTGCCTATCTCCAGAGAGAAATACGACGCCAGAGATTTTCATTTTATGAATGAAGTCTAAAATTTCACTTCTATCTTCTTCGTAATTGGAGAGATTTTCATAAACTTGAGCTGAATTGATAAACTGACCACCTAATACAATGAACTTGATTTTTGCCTGACTATCACTTAGTGCATTGAATAACCATTCTTTTTGTTTTCTTCCCAGTGCTGATCTTCCTTTGGTTTTCTGAAAGCTTTTAGGTTTTTCTAGATCATAAAAATTCGTATTTGCCGTACGAAAAGTCCGGTTATCTAAAAGAAAGAACTCAATATCTGACCAAGAATAAGATCTATACAAGCCTTTCTTAGGATAGCTAGGATCTGGCCAGTATTCCTTAAAAATTCTTTCAACAGAATCTCTAAATCCATAAGAAGAGCTCGCATCATTCGGACCAAAATCATGATCATCCCAAGTTGCTATGTGAAACATGGACGCAAGCATAGATTGCATCTCTCGGTTACGGCGGGTATGGGAATATCGATAGGAGATTCCAGATTCAGAATCCCAATCAGCTTCTCGAAGGTACACATTGTCTCCCATCCATACAAAAAACTCTGGTTGGTCTCTCTGGATGCTGGAAAAAATTTCATAACCTGATCCATAGATCTTTCCGGGTCTATCATAGGCAGGATCATTGATATAATTGCAGGATCCAATAGCGAATCTTACATTGGGTGGGTCATTTCTCCATTGCCAAAGTGGCTTAGTCTTAAATTCCAAAGCGTAGTCAAATGCTATTTCTTTTTGGTTTACAAGTATTTTATATTCATAAGTTTTACTTGGCTCTAGGTGGGTAAGAGGAATCGTAAGAGTTCCCGTCTTGGGTTTAGGTTCAAATACTTGGCTCAAATGGTAGCTTGGAGATTGATTCTTAGATTTTTCTTTGTCACGATATTGAATTTGAACTGATACTGGTCGCTTTGAGTTAGGCCATTCAGTCCAGATGTGGACTTCTCTCATTCCAGTATAAGCAATCATAGGTCCTGAAACCGGGATGAGAGAATTTGGTTCAGAGCTTATGCTACTTGAATCAATGAACAAGGCATAAAGAAAAGTATAAAATAGAACATTCATTTTTCTCATTGTAATATATATCTATTCCTTATATGATTTGTAAATGGTAAGCATAGTGGGTTTCATAGATTTTATGTAACTTTTGTTATTAGACATTCTCCATGTAATCAAGCAACCCTCATAAATATTGTTCTTCCTATTTCAACATAGATTCAATTCGTTCAACGGCAGCTATTCCTTCTTCAATTGCTTCTTTGGCTCTATGGAATTCCATTAATCCCATATAGCCAAGCTTAGGTGAAATTAAAACATCAGGAGGATCTCCAGCCATACGTGACCTTGTTATACGAATTTGCATGATATTGATCGACTTACTGATTACTTCAATCATAGACGGACGTTCATCTTTTTCTACATCAAGACTGTCCTTGAGGTCTTTACCCCAGAAATTACTTGTAATCCTTTCCTTAGTTGCTGTCCAAAACGAAGGTTCCTTAGAGGGAGAATGATTGGAATTATCTTCCGGTACAGTACTTTGTGAACTGTCTTCCGATGATGTCTGGCTAGGTGGTGCCGTAGAATCCAACAAATCTGTATTCAAATCTATAGCAATAATATATTCTGCACCCATAGCACGACAGAGAGAAACAGGAACTGGGTTCACCAAACCTCCATCAACAAGCCATCTACCATCTCTTAGCACAGGAGTAAAGATAGCAGGTAAAGAGATGGATGCTCTTGCCGCTGAAAGTAACTGTCCAGAACGAAGCCATACTTCTAGACCAGTTTCAACATCGGTCGCAACTGCTCCAAATTTTTTGGGAAGTGTGGATATGTCCGATTCACCAAATCGTTCTTTCATATAGTCGAAAAGTTTCTTCCCTTTGAAGAGACCACCTCCACCTTTGAAATTAAAATCCATGAAACCAACTACATCCTTCCATTCCAAGGTTTTGACCCAGGCTTCCAAATCATCCAATTGATTGGATGCATAAGCAGCAGCAACAATTGATCCTACAGACGTTCCGCAAACCACTTCGGGAAATATTCCTCTGGCTTCTAAGGCTCTTATAACTCCAATATGAGACCAACCCCTTGCTGATCCAGATCCCAAAGCAAGACCAATTTTCTTTTTCTTATGTTTCAATTCCTTACTCCAAAAAAATCTACAATTAGATAGAACTAGCTTTGAGAATAGCTATGAATTTTTAAAGTACAAGATAAAAATTTATTGCTAGAAAAAGATTTGAAATAATCTCCTAATTGGTCAATCTAGATGGATTAGGAAAGTATCAGAAGAATCATATGAATGAAAGAATGAATCGCAGAAATTTTATCCAAAAGCTTGGCTTAGTAAGCTTGTTGCTTTCGATTCCAGAACTTTCTGCAGAGGAGAGAGAGATGTTACAAGCTCAGAAGAGTTTTGCAGATTTAAAGCAGGTGAGAGAATTCCTAAAAACCAACTCGGACTTACTAAGGAAATCTGAAACAAAAGGAGAATGGAAGCTTGGCAAAATTCTAAGCCACTGTGCTCAGTCCATAGAATATTCCTTAACTGGCTACCCAGATAATAAATCAAAATTATTTCAGTGGACAATAGGCTCTATTGCATTTTTGGTTTTTTCTCTTCGTGGCAAGATGTCACATGGACTCAGTGAACCCATACCTGGAGCAGAGGCAATAGCAGATAATACTAGTGTAGAGGAAGCAGTCCTTCGATTAACAAAGGCTATAGATGATTTTCTTTCGATAGAAACCGAAAGTTTAAAACCGCATTTTGCTTATGGGAATCTTGATAAATCTGGTTACGACTCAGCGCATACCTTTCATATCAACAATCATTTGGAAGAGTTGGCTTAGTCTAAAAGTTATTTTCTTTCTATAATTAAATAAGTAACATCATCTTGGAATCCTTGGAATCCAGGAAAGGATTTGATTGATTTGATCGTTGACTGAATGATCTCCTTAGGGCTGGAACTAGTCTTACAAATTTCAATTAGATTGTCCATAAAGCGATTCTCTTCTTGTTCAATCTTATAACCATTCATACTTGTTTCGAGTAAGCCATCTGTATATAGAATAAGCTTGTCTCCCTCTTCAAAAGGAATTGTATTTTCTTCGTAAATCAATTGTGGCATAACGCCTATTAACTTTCCTTTGGTATTAAGTTCTGTAAAATGGTCTTCATTTTTCTTCTTAAAATATGGAAAAGGATGTCCAGCATTGGAATAGGTAATAGTATTTTTTTCTGTATCAATGCAGGCATAAAAAGCTGTTAGGAAATTGCCAGCCATACGATTGTAAAGAAAAGAATTGAGTCCAGAAAGCAATACTCCAGGTGAAGTATAAACTAGATTATCAAAAGTGCTTAGCATGGAATGTGCCATTAAAGCAAGCAAGGATGCGGAAAGTCCATGTCCTGAAATATCTGCTAGAAAGATTCCTATTTTGTTATCTTCAATAGGATAGAATTGGTAAAAATCACCACCTAACTGGTCGTAAGGGATATATTCCGTTGCAATCGAAAGTCCATTGATTTCAGGATTCTTGGCAGGAAGAACTTCTCGCATGACACGGAAGGCTCTTTCTTTTTCTTTTTCGGATTCTTTAATTTTCTTAAATAAGAAGTAGTTCTGAAAGGAAATAGCAAGCCTATATGAGATGGCTTCTAACATATGAAGATCATTGTGATTGAAAGCAAAGCCGCTATTTTTATTGTTTATGCTTATAACACCTAACATTTCCTTGTCGGAAATCAAGGGAACTGTAATCAATGAATTTGCTTCAAATTTAAATCCTAAATCTTGTTTGTATCGGAAATCAGATTCAAGATTTTGGATCAATAATTTCTTTCGTTCTTTTGCAACCCATCCAGCTATTCCTTCACCGACTTTAAGATTTAGATTATCTAGTGCATTATCAGGTACACCGCGCGCAGCAAGAACAGTTAAATTTTCTAATTTATCATCTAAAAGGTAGATAGTTCCAGATTTGGCTTCTAAATATTCAAGGATTTTATCCAATACCCAATAGCCTAGTTTACGGTGGTCCTTTTCTGAAGTTATTTTCTTTTCAAATTCGTATAACAAAGATAATTCGAGTAAGCGTTTGTTTAAGTTATCTTGTTGCTGAGCATTGGTAATTGCTACAGCAGCATTTTCAGCAAGGGTTAACAATAGATCCAAATCAAATTTATTAAAGGTGCGGTTGCCCACCTTATTCATAACTTCCAGAGTTCCTATCATTTGATCTTTGACAAATAAGGGTACGCAGATAATAGACTTAGTTCTAAACCCACTTTTAGTATCCCATGCCTTGTCGAAGCGATCGTCCGTGTAGGCATCTTCTAAAATAACAGACTTTCGTTCTTTTGCAACCCAGCCTGCAATTCCTGATCCAATTTCCAATCTCGCATATTGCTGTATAGATTCCCCTTTTTCTCCAATAGCCACTTCACAATAGAGGAAATTGTCTTCTTTTTCTAGCAGAAATAGGGAACTCGCTTCCGCTTCCAGAAGATCTTTTGCATAAAGCATGATAAGGGACATAAGTTGGTAGATGTCTAGGTGTGAATTGAGTATTCCACTTACATGAGTGAGACTCATCAATTTCCTTAAGTAACTCTTAGGAAGTGATTTGCGAGTTTTTAGATCCTGGATGTCCACTAGTGATTAGCATTCTACATCTTAGGAATACTACAAGCAAAAAGCAAAATATTTGTGACTAATCATTTTTTCAAATCCGTCGATGATTAAAACGGAATCATATATGGAAAATTATTTTTTCTTTAATTTGGGGGTTGTATGGGTGATTGGCTAGAGGGTATTTGCAATTTATTTCAGAAAGAAATTGAGTTGTATGGAAATTTATTAACATTAGAACTCGATAAAAGAAATGCCATCAATTCAGCTGATGGCAGAGCCTTGCAGGAGATCACTCAGAAGTCATATCATTTTATGGTAGAAGCCTCTGAACTTGAAAGACTCAGAATGAAGACCATCGAAGAGATATATAAAACTCAAAATTTAGAACCAAGTAAAGATTCAATTACTCTAACAGATTTTCTAAACAAAGTGGATAGAGATTCTAATTTTCAATTGAAAGGATATGCAACTGAATTAAAAACTACGGTTCACAAACTCAAAGATGCAATTATTATAAATGAAAAATTAATCCAAACCAGACAAGATTTACTTCAAAAGACTGTAAGTGAAATGAGAAAGCTAGACAAAGAGCCTACATACACTTCAGCAGAAAATAAGAAGAAAACGAATTCTAAAGTGCGAGCTTTAGTTTTGAATACGGCAGTATAGAGAGGTTATTATGGGATCAACATTTTCAGGTATTGAATTAGGGAAGCGTGGACTTTCTTCTCACCAACAGGCATTACAAACTGCGGGACATAACATCTCTAATGCGGACAATAAGCACTATGCAAGACAAAGAGTTAATATCAATGCTTCCGATCCAATTTATGAACCATCTCTTAACCGTGCCCAAGTAGCAGGGCAGATCGGCCAAGGATCTGTAGTAAGTAGCATTGAAAGAATTCGAGATAATTTTATTGATGATAGAATTATAGATACGTCTAGCCAGAAAGAATATTGGGCCAAAAAAGAAGCCTACCTCGGGCAAATGGAAGTTGTATTCAATGAACCTACTGGCAATACACTTCGTACGCTTATGGATTCTTTTTGGAATTCATGGGAAGATCTTTCCAATTATCCAGAAGATAATGCGCATAGGTCTGTAGTCCAAGAAAAAGCGGCTGGACTTGGCTCTCGAATGGAGGATGTGCATCGCAAACTTTCTCAACTTCAAAACCAAGCCAATCGTGAAGTAGAAACTCTAGCCAATAAACTGAATGGAATCGCTGAAAGTGTAAGAACTTTGAATGAAAGAATTGGAAAAGCAGAAGCGCTTGGTGATCAACCAAATGATTTGTATGATAGGCGAGATCAACTTTTGCAAGAACTTTCAGGAATGGTCGACATTAATATTGGAAGAAATGATGAAGACGAACTGATGGTTTTTATAGGGCAACAAATACTTGTTCAGGGCCAGAAAAGAGAACACATCTTAATCACTGGAAATCCAACTAAGGATGGTTTATTTGATCTGCAATGGGAAAAATCAGGTAAGGATATCCTCTTAAAAACAGGTAGCCTCCAAGCTCTAATGGAAGTTAGAGATAAAATTATAGTAGAGAAAATTGCCCAAGTAGATTCACTTGCCATCAACACTATGGACGTTGTGAATCAAATTCATAGGGATGGATTTGGACTGAATGGATCCACTAATTTAAATTTCTTTGAGACTAGACCACTTTCGAATAATACCTTTGGAGAAGTCGATACTGATGGTGATGGACAATTGGATCGCACTGCTATCTTCCGTGTATCTGGTAAGACGAGTTTAGATGCTGATAAACCGATAGGTATCTCAGGTGCCATTAAATTAATTAAGCCTGGTGACAAAGAACAAGAAGTTATCGTTCCATATAGTGTAGATGACACTATGAATGATGTTATAAAGCGCATCAATCGTTCCGAAGCTGGTGTGGTTGCTTACATGAACCAGGACAACCAATTGACTATCAAGGCAACGACCTCTCCAGAAAATCCAAAAGAAAGCTTTCAAATAAGACATTTGGAAGACTCGGGACAACTTCTTGTTGGAATGACGGGTATACTTTTTGCTTCAGGAACAGCTGGATCTTTCGATTCTAGAAGGTTAGGTGAAATAGGAAAATTTCAAACTTCTTCTGAAGACATAGTACTCACCCCTCATTACCATCCATCTTCCTTCTTCAAATTGACAGCTGAAATTCAAAACAATCCAGCCAATATTGCTGCAGGACGAGGTAAGGATGTAGGTGGTCTTGGAGATTTTAATTCACCAAGTGGACACAAAGATGGACGAAATGCACTCTTAATTGCTTCTGCTTTAAGAGAAAAACCCGTTATGTTTGATTATTCTAAGACGACGGATGATTTTTACAATTCATTGATATCCAAATTGGGAACCCAAACTAGTGAGGCAAGGCAAGAACACACAACTCAAACTGATCTTATGCTAGAGCTAGAAAATATGAGACAATCCGTTATGGGTGTGAATCTAGATGAAGAAATGGCAAATATGGTACAGTTCCAACATGCCTACAATGCTAGCGCCAGATTAATACAGACCATGAGTGAATTACTTGATACCGTTATCAACAGATTAGGAGCTTAATTCTATGATTCGTATAACAAACATGATGCAGAATAATACTCTCATCCGAAACTTAAACCGACAACAAGTAAGTTTTGATGAGACTCAAAACCAGTTAGCAACTGGACTTAAAATCCGAAGACCCTCTGATGATCCTTCCGTTGCTACCAACCAAATGTTTTTTCGATCCAGAATCAATGAACTCAATCAGTTCGAAGAAAACATTACAGATGGATACCAAAGACTGAAGCATGTAGATGGAGTCTTGGATAGAATGGGAGATATTTTCCAGAGAGTAAGAGTACTCGCGGTCCAGGCGGCAAATGGTATCTACCAAGGTGACAAGGGATTTGAACTTGAGGTTGCAATTGGTAAAGAAATTGACCAACATTTGCGAGCCATTGTTGATCTTGCAAATTCAAGAGATGCAACCGGACAACCTGTATTTGGCGGGTATGTAATTGAACGTCCTCCTTTTGAACCCATAGAATCCAAGATTAAAGGTCTGGAAGGTTTAGAATTAAAAAACCAATACATTGGAGTTCAATACAGAGGTGATATAGGAGAGCAGATTCGCGAAATTGAAAAAGGCGAGTATGTTCAGGTTTCAATTCCAGGGAATAAGGTATTTTGGGGAACCAATATGAGCTTGACTTCAAAAGTTGATAACTCTGGTTATACGGCTACCTCAGATCAGAAGTTTAAAATCGATGGTGTAGAAATTCAAGTATCTGTTGGTGACACAATTGATGATGTTATAGATAAAATCAATAATTCTCCCTTAGAAGTGAAGGCGAATAAACTAGCACAAGACAATATTTCCCTAACCAGTACATCTCCTCACCAAATTTGGGTAGAAGACATGGGTGATGGAACGGTTCTCAAAGATATAGGTTTGATTGATCCAACTGGATCTGAGCCACCTAATAACTATTCTAAGTCGGCAACGGTTACTGGTTTATCCGTATTTGATGTTCTGATTCAATTTAGAAATGATCTTCTCCAGAAAGACCAAGAAAGAATTGGTGGAAGGGATTTAGGAGATTTGGATCTTGCCTTAGAGAATATTCTAAGATATAGATCTGATGTTGGTGCCAAAATGAATCGTCTGGAACAACATGAACAAAGAGTATCACAAGACAAATCTTATATGACAGAGCTCTTAGCTAAGAATGAGGGGATTGATTTCCCTGAGACCATCATGAATCTCAAGTGGTTAGAAACTATCCACCAATATGCATTGAATGTTGGTTCTAAAGTAATTAAACCTACTTTAATGGACTTCTTACGTTAATTTAGCGAATAATATGCGAAAAAGTTTAATTTATAAAAAAGGAAACTAAGATTTGGTAGAATTACTTACAAAGCCATTTGGTAAAATAGAAATTTACCCTGAACAAATTTTGAATTTTGAAGATGGGCTTCTTGGATTTGAAACATATAATAAGTTTGCGTTGATAGAAGAAAATGAAGAATCTCCATTCAAATGGTTACAATCTGTTCAGGAACAAGGTTTAGCATTTATTGTTATCCAACCTTATCTATTCATTGATGACTACAAACCTAGCATACCAATTGAAGAATTATCTGAGATAGGATTAGAGAAATTTGAAGATGCATTGGTCTTTGTGATAGTTACAATTCCATTAGAGAATCCTAATGAGATGACTGCAAATCTTCAAGGTCCAATCTTAATTAATAAGAAAAACTCTAAGGCGAAACAATTTATTTCAAGAGATGACAAGCATCCTGTTAGATATAAAATGATTGAAGGTCAAGCCTAATCATGTTAGTTCTTGCAAGACGTATCAATCAATCCATAATGATAGGAGATGACATAGAAATTGTCATTGTGGATATCAAGGGTGACCAAGTAAAGATAGGAGTTCAGGCTCCTAAGAATGTATCTGTTCACAGAACAGAAGTATACCAAGAAATCCAAGATGAAAACAAGCAAGCTGCAAAAACCGAAATTCTCCCGCAACAATTGAAAGAACTAGGCACTAAGTTTCAGAAAAAAAAGAACCCCTAATTTCTCAGGGGTGGATGAAGGAAAAATTGTAAATTAAGGGTTAAATGTTTCGCTTATTATGGCAATAGCAACCAGAGTAGGGCAACACCACCAAAAATTCCCTCTGCTAAATACGATTTTTCTCCCGATTCTTTTTCTGACTCAGGTTTTGAATCTACTGATGTAGGAGAATCATTTTTCTCATCATCTTTTGCATCACCTTTGAATAATTTTGCAAAGAATCCAGGTTCTTCTACCGGCTTGTCTGCTAGCCAAACGGTTTCTCCTGGAGTGACAGTTACATCTTTCGTACGAAATTTTTTGTTGGTCTTGTCTTCAAAATCAACACTGACAACTCCCTTATCAGTTGTTGTTTTTACATTCTCAAATACAGTTCCCGTTTTATTAATTTTAACAGAATCAGAGAATAAAGCAAGATTGGTGAAACATAAGGTAAGAAGAATTGAAGTTAGAAATAATTTTTTCATAATTGAACAAAGTCTGATAGGAAAGCCCCCCTTCACAAGTGCAAATTCAAACTTATTGTTACAAATCTGTTAAAATTTTATATTGATTGAAGCTTATTCCCTTGAACTTTGCATTTTGATAAAAATTTTGGCTGATTTTAATAAAAATTATCTCAATAAACTGCCTAGCTGTAACTTTGTTACTTTAAATCTTTAAATAAAAATTGAAATTTTGTATTAATTTCAATTGAACTTTATAGATCTAATATATAAACTAGGATAGGTTATGAAAAAAATTACAATTTCATTCATTTTACTAAGTATTCTTCTTCTTCAAAATTGTAATAAGCCTAAAAAGGATGATACTCTTCTCAATCTACTAATCCTAGGGTTTTTATTTAATTCAGCAAATGCTTGTCAGTTGACAGAAACCAATGGAGATCCACTTTTTGCTGACCAATGGCACTGGAGTAACAATGGTTCTCTACCGAGCTCTCTTGCTGGTGAAGATGCAAAAGTACAATCAGTATGGTCCCAAGGAATCAAAGGTTCGGGAATCCGAATCGCTGTGGTAGATGATGGCGTAGACACTGGACATGAAGATTTAAGGATGTCGTCAGTGCCAGGTATTGATCTTATTTTCAATGTGTCGGATCCCTCTCACTCATTTTCTAATAGTGGACATGGAACTTCCGTTTCTGGTGTAGCAAGCGCTCGCGATCAGAATGGAATCGGAGGCAGAGGCGGAGCTCCATGTGCGGAAGTGATAGGGATCAATCTCTTAGAGCAAAATAGTATTTCTGCTTCTGATGAGGCACAGTCTCAGACTCATGCAAATCTTGAAACTCATATATCTAATAATAGTTGGGGCCCTCCAGATAACTTCGGTAGATTATCGAATTCAAGTGCCTCTTGGAAGTCAGCCGTTCAGAATAGTTTTACCTCGGGTAGGAATGGACTTGGAAAGGTAGTGACTTGGGCGGCTGGAAATGGTGGTGCACCTGGTGGCGTAGCAAGCGCTCTGAAGACTGATAATTCGAATTATGATGGTTATGCGAATAATCCCCATGTCCTAAGTGTATGCGCTGTAGGTACAAATGGTAAGAAAGCAGCCTATTCTGAAAACGGAGCCAATCTTTGGGTTTGTGGACACTCCCAAGGAAATAACAGCACAAGTTATACAACAGCTATAACTACAACAGATGCTATGGGTAGATTTGGTTTCAATGCTGGGACATCAGCTAATGATTTAACTAATGCGAATTATACGAAAAATTTTAATGGAACTTCCTCAGCAACTCCCTTAGTGTCTGGTGTGGTAGCCTTATTACTAGAAAAATACCCTAACTTAACAGTACGAGACGTACGAGAAATTCTTGCAAAATCAGCACGCAAGAATGATCCAGGAGATAGTGACTGGCAAGTGAATGGTGCTGGGTACAATATAAATCATAAATTTGGTTTCGGGACAGTAAATGCTTCAGCGGCCTTATCTCTTGCATCCTCATGGACATCTATACCAGGAACTTGGAAGAAGTTCGAAGTTACTGCAAGCTCAGCCACTACTATTACAGATAACAATCCTACAGGAGTCACAGCTAATATTGTGGTTGCAGGATCTGGAATATCGAAAATAGAACATGTTGAATTTACAACTGGTACTAACCATACTTATTTTCCTGAATTAACAATAGAATTAACTTCTCCCGTAGGATCTGGTGCAACCAAAAGTATTTTAGCTGAGAACCATACCTGTTTTACAAATTTAAATCCTGCTACAACCTGTGCGGCAGGGACTGCATCTATTTTATCTCAAACTGGGTTATCTACATTTACATTTGGCTCTTCTCGGCATCTGGGAGAGTCAGCAGATGGAACCTGGGTTGTCAGGTTTATTGATGGAGCTGTTGGAGATGTTGCAACTATAGGTTCAATGAAACTTACAATCTATGGAAGGTAGTTCTTCGTTAGTGAAGATTGTATGAATCAATCGTACAACAATAATTTAAATTTATTTATGGTATTAACCAAACCAAAGGCAGGATTCTAATGTATAGATTAAAAGGTATTGCAAATAATTTGTTTTCAAAGAAAAGTATTTTAATATGTTTAGCCTTATTATTGTGGTCTTCTCCACACTTCACTCAAGAAAAAGCGAATCTATCTAAGCAAAATTCCTCATCTCATAAGCATGTTGCAGATTATAAAATTGAAGGAAGGCAGGGAATTCAAATGTATTTTGTGGATGAAACCTCGATAGCAGAAATTTATCCAAAGTTGTCCTCTAAACCTAAGAATGTGAAATCAAAATCGCAACAAAACGAAAATTCGAATTCCCTAGAGTCGAATAATCATAGCCTGGATTCTAATGGCTTAGGTGATTCTTCTCTTCATAATTCAGGCAAAATACGAATTGTTTCTAATAAAGATAAAAGTCTTATAAGCTCATTGAAAAATCGAAATTCTATCAGAAAGAATGCGGAAGGTGCGAGCCTAAGTCCAGTTTTTCAGCACTCTATTAGTAGCGCAAAATTTGTATTAGCTGGAGGAATTGAAGTTCTTTTTCCTGATCATACGACTCAATCTAACATAGAGACATGGTTATTGAGTAAAGGTCTAAGGGGACAAGCAATTTTTCCAGGAAGTAAGCTCTATATTGTTGAATCGGAACCAGGATACGGCGCTCTTGATCTTGCCAATCAAATTGCAAACGACCCTCTTCCACTAGAAGTTACTCCTGTAAAATCACGCACTATGAGTTTGAAGTAGAGACAATACAACCTATATAATGTTAGAGCAATTATTCCATCCAGGAGTCCTTGGTGCTATGATAACACCAGCTGTTTTAATTACAGCCTGTGCTAGCTTAATACTTTCTACTGCAAATAGATTAGGAAGAATCTTCGATAGAGTGAATCAACTTAAAATAGAGGTTGAAAATATCCTTAATGGAAAGTCAGGATTCATAGATGAAAGACGTTCCATGATACGGAAGCAACTGATTGTTCAGAAGAAAAGAGCAAGATATATCCAACTAGCTATGAAATGTTTATATTCTGCAACTTGCTTATTCATTTTATGTAGTCTTGCCTCAGCTCTAAATGTATTCTTCAAAGGAAATTTATTAATGGCTCCAGAAATACTCGCCATACTTGGAGTTATTGTGTTATTTTTTGCCAGCTTCTTTTTATTCTATGAAACAAGATACAATCTGTACTTTATTGAAGGTCAAATCGAGATAACTCGATTTTTGGAAGAAAAAATAGAATAATAATTTTTAAATAAACTTATTTTCTTATCTGAGGATTTAATTGAAATTCTTTCCAATCCTTCCAATTGATCCCATCAGAAGACGTGCTTACAAATTTTCTATTGTCACTATAGGTTGTATTAGGTGGTGCAATCAATCTTCTTTTAGGACTCTTTATGCATATATATCTTCCATTCCCAATTACCATTTGATTTTTGTTATATTGCTTTCCCAATAAACAGGCATCTTCAATAAATGATGGATTTGGAAAAATGGCTGGAGGATCGTTCAGAGTTCTCAATGCTAATGTTTGATTGTTTAATTCATATTGAAAAGCTTTGTTATCCACTCTTATTGAAAAATAAAAATTATTGCTATCTTTAACAAACCCTTGTAAGCTGGCTGAGCTAGATGGTGGTATAGTTCCCGATACTAAATTGCCGGAGAAAGATAGAGCATTGCTAGCAACAGAATTGATTGAATTAGTTAAATTGGAAACACGATAAGAAGTGGTGCCATCACTTTCAAATAACAATTGTCTACTTATATCCCCAAAAATTCCATTTCCACCTATTCCACCTAAACTTGCCGTGTGTGAAAATGAGTTCGTATTATCATTGAATGAGGAATCCAAAGTTTTGTATGTTGATGTCCCGTCTGAGACCAAAGTAAATGTATCAAAGAAAATTGGAAAGTTTCCATAAGTAAGCGCATTGCCTGTGGGTAGTGAGGCATTGCTGCTTCCTGCTTGAAGAAGATTGGAATCCCTATAAAAATTATTCGGTACTGAGGTTGGCGAATTTAGTTCTTCATAAACCAATTGATTTTGAATAATAAACATCTTATTTAAATTTATTTCTCGAAAGTCAGCGTTTCTTGGAGCTATCTTCAAATATTCTAGATTCTTTGGATTTGATGTTGGGATTTTTACTAAATTATATTGTTTGAGTGCAGATGGATCATTAATTGAAGTCGGAAGATAGATTGTATCTGCAATCAGGAAAGGTTTACCTAGGGATATTTGTTTTGGACTTGCATTACTTCGATCTACGATAAGATTTGTTAGTTCTATTGTTTCCCATGTCTCTCCATCGACTGTGGAAGTTAGGATAGGATAATAGCGAATTTTAAATTCCGTGGAGGAAAGGAAGAGGTCACGACTAAAGCAAATAAGATAGAAAAAGAAATACCTTCCATTCACAAGTCCAGGGTGTAATTCTCCTCCTTCAAAATAAAGATAGGGTTCATGAGTTCTTTTTGGAATTCTTTGAACGGATAAAGCTTCTTCAGAATAATTGGAGGGAATATTCGATCTTAAAATATTCACAGATCTATCATTAGAAGAAAAAATATCTATAACGATAGATGAAACATACGTTTGATTTGTATTATAATTATCAATCTGAAATCTTCCCAACTCAGGAAAATATATCTCGGATACTGCATCAAAGTTGGAAGTAAATGTACCTATATGGACGCCATCTTGTATCTCTGTTAAAGTATTCCGGAGTTCAATATCCCTATTTAATTTAGTGACTCTATGTATAGTTGTATTCCCTATATTAGCTGGATCTATAAATTTATAATCCCACTTCCATTCATAGCCTCGATTGAACTCAAAGATTTTATAAAGGGTGAATAATTTGCCTAGTTCTGATTTTGGATCAAGTTCTGACTCCTTGAATAATATACAAGAAAATGTTACTTGAAAAAGTGTCAAAAAAAAGATCAATTTTTTCATACTACGACCAATTCGTACGATTTGTAAATAATTGTCGATTGAAAAATGAAGTAAGGAACTTAGAAATAATTTACAGGAAATACTAAATGAATATTTATACGAGTTCGAGAATTTTAGAAAAATCTTTCGACAAAACTCTTTCAATGAGTTTGAATTCATACTCATCAAGAATTACTGAATTACTCTTTAAGTAGACTAAGAAAATCTTTGAGTCATCATTTTGTAAATTTCTAGCATCATGTATAATACAAGAGATTCTATTGCTATTTCTTTCTCTAATTGATAGCTGCTTTTCATTTGTGATATCAAATGCAGATTTCATGTTATTCGAATATTCTTCCCATTTCAAAATTTTTTCAATAGTATTTCTTAAGGAATTTAAAAATGGATCTTCACTAGAAGAAATTAATAGACCAACGAGAAGGTTCAAGTATTTGCATAGGATTGAATTTGAAGCTAAAATTACTTCTCTTTCCTTGATTGAAAAATGCCTATAAAGTTTTAGAAAATCATATATATCTTGTTCTTCAACTAATAGAGATTGGAAAAAATCTTCCCAAGATTTTGCATTTAGGTTAGTTAAAAGAGAAGCAATAAAGATAGGATGTAGATCATTTTTTGAAGAATGGATTAAGATACGTAAAGACTGCTCTGAGTCTAGTTTCTCAGACCAAAATCCAAAATATTCAAGGGGATTCATTTTAGCTTCCTTGATAGATAAACCTGCCAAGATAATATTTAACAGATGGTCTAAGGGAAGATCTTTCCTATTTAGATATCTATCTAAAATGCTTGAATCACTAAAGAACCAACAATAATATATGAAATAATCCTTAATTTTTTGATTTTTTTCTAGGCAATCTAGAAACAAATCCAAGTTCTCAAATTCAAATAAATTCTCCAGTTGGAATTGAATTTGATAAATGGAGCTTTTCTCCCAGAAATTTAAATTAAAAATATCATTCTTCATATAGGAATTATGTTATAAGGATTAGATGCAAAAAATTCAAAAATTCAACATCTAAATTAAAAAAGTATGATTATTAATAAATTATTTACAAAACATATATTCTGGATACATAAATTCAAATTCATTTCATAATCAAAAAATTAATTTGCATTTATGTAATTTATGCTAGTATCTTGAAGTATGTATAATATAGAAAAAAGAAAACATCTTCAGCCTCTTGGGACTGAAGATGTAAAGTGATTTGAATAGGATTTAATAGATATTATTTCTTTAAAACTGATGAGTGTATGTCACTCTGTAATAAGTACCATTCATTGCGTTGTTTGGGCGATTTGCATTCAGCCAATTAGTAAGAGCAAGATTGACTGCTTGCTCACTGCTTAGGCTGCTGTTTGCCGTGCGAATGGTAGCTACATCATTGCGAAGCTGCGTTCCTGTAATTCCAGATGACTCATTAGAACTAGAGTCCCCAAATGCAATTCTTAAAGATCCGCTGCCTGCTTTAATTGTTGTGTAAAGACCTCTCCAGCTATAAACTGTTGAATCATAATCTCCATCTCCACCAGAAGGGCGAAATCTTAATTCTTCCCAATGAACACCAGCACTCAACCAATCAGTTACTTTGTAACCAGGGAAGGCCCAGAAGTGTGTGTAGTTATTTCGAGCATTTCTATTGGGGAATTGATTCGCTTGGAGGTTGGCACTACTCAATGCTGCCGCACCTTCTGAAGAGGAAGCAAGTAAGGCAACGTCAGGATCCACCATGGCGAATCGAGAGGTACCTGAATTAGTTGTTGTTGTTCCAGAAGCTGCTCTGGTTCCTAAATAATAACCTGCATAAAATTCTAGTTCGAATCCTGACTTTTCAAAAAAAAGTGTCATGTTAGGAACTATACCTTCCATAAACATTGGTCCACCACCTGCTCCTAGATTACCTCTTGAAAGCAGAGTTCCATTTAGGATACCTAACTGAGGGTTAACTTTTAATGCTCCATCTAAAGCTGTTATGTTAACACCACCACCGAATTCTGTCCAATGACCAAAAGCATGGCTGTTACCAATTCCTGACCAGAAGATCGCGTATCCTGTTAAATCAATATTATCAGTTAGCGGAACACCAACAGTCGCTATAGGTGTTAGGCCAAAAAATGAATCACTGTTGATTGCAATTGATGTAGAATACTTCTTTTCTTCAGTCTTTTTTTCTTGTGCTAACACAGGAAATGATAGAATAATGGAAGTTAAACTTAATATAAAAATCTTTTTCATTTCGTTTCTCCTTTTCGAAATTCGATTCTGTAAATATTTTGCAAAATATGTGCCACCTTGAGATCTCAATAGTTTTGATATTTGAAAAATATTTAATTTCTTAAAAAAATGTACAAAAAGACGTGTATTGCAAATAACGAATAAAAGTACAGGTAACAAAATACGCAAAAAAATATGCATGATAATAAAAACGCTAGTATAACAAGGGTAATTTTTGGTTTCCTGAGATAATTAATTAGTCAGAGTGCTGAAAAAATATGCAAGATGCGAGTTTATGTTCAAGTTCAGCCAAAATGATGGAAAATCTAAGTTGAGAGAATTGCGGACTCCCGAAGCCATCTTCATTTGCTATGATAAGATAGATTTTACATCTATCAAAAGTTTGGTATTGTCTTTACTTGGGAGAAAATTCTTGCAAATGCTAGATGTGAAAATTCCAAAATATTAAAAAAAAAATAAAATCTTGTCGAAAAATCAAATCTCAGCGGTGTCTTTATATACCAACATAATGGAAAAAGGAGCTTTTTATGGTTTTTCAGATAACTGCATTTTATGCACTACCCTTGGCACTAATTGGACTTGTACTTTGGTTCCGAGTTACAATTATGCGATCGAATTTAAATGTATCGATTGGCGAGAGAGGAGATCAAAATCTTTTATTGAGTATTAGGCAACATGGAAATTTCATCGAATGGGTTCCTTTGATGCTTGTTTTGATGATGATAGCAGAGGGAAATGGCGCTGGTGCCTGGGTTCATATCTCTGGGGCTTTTATTGTAATTGGTAGGTTGGCTCATCCATTTGGTTTGAAAATAGACAATGCATCGCATCCACTCAGATATGTAGGAAACATTTCGAGTTTGATTGCTTTGCTGAATGTTATGATTTGTATTGTTATAACATCAGCTAAATTATAGTGAGAGAATCCTCAACATGCAATACATGCTACTAATTTACAGTTCTCCGGATTTGGAGCCAGTTTATGGGACTCCTGAATTTCAAGCTATGATGGCAGAATTTTCCACATTCAATGATAAAGCTAAACAAGATGGAGTTTTAGTTGGGGGAGAAGGACTGCAAGGTGTAGAAACTGCTACCTCGATTCGATTGAGAAACGGAAAAGTTGAAACTATGGATGGACCTTTTGCTGAGACAAAAGAACATTTAGGAGGTTATTATATTTTGGATGTTTCTGATTTGGATTCTGCCTTACAATATGCGGCAATGATTCCAGTTGCGAGATTTGGAACTATCGAAATAAGACCTCTAATGAATTATAATCCAGCTAACTAGAATTTTATGAAAATAGCCTCTACTATGGATAAAAATTTAAGCCAAGAATTCGAAAATATTCTCAGGAAGGATTGGGGGAGGCTAATTGCTGCTCTAACAAAGCAGTTAAATTCTCTACAATTAGCTGAAGATGCTTTACAAGAAGCTTGCATTGCTGCTCTTGATAAATGGAGTCAGAATGGAATGCCAGAATCTCCACAAGGATGGCTACTACGAGTCGCACATCGTAAGGCACTGAATATGATTCGAAGTGAGATTCGATCCGTACAAAGAGAGAAATCCTCATTTAACTTCCGTGAAATTTATGCTAAAGAGAATTCAGAAGATATACCAGATGAAAGATTGAGATTAATTTTTACTTGTTGCCATCCTGCCTTAGATATTAAATCGAGAGTTGCTTTAACTTTGCGTGTTGTCTGTGGAATCTCTACTCTAGATATAGCTAAGTTATTCTTGGATTCGGAGTCGACCATGGGACAGCGATTAAGTAGAGCGAAAAGTAAAATCACTAAAGCAAGAATTCCTTTTTCGATTCCAGAACCAAGTCAATGGTATGATCGCATGCAAGCCGTGCTAACAACTATTTATTTAGGATTTACTAGTGGTTATATGAACAAGATGGATTCAGGTGAGCAATCCTCATCCTCTTCTTCATTGAATACTGATTTATGTACAGAGGCTATTTTTCTCACAAATATTTTATTAAATCTATGCCCGAATGATCCTGAAGTGGAAGGCGCATTGGCTCTGATGCTTTTAACAGACTCACGTAGAATAGCAAGAATTAATCATCGTGGCGAGACTGTCCCTCCCAGTGAACAAAATCGAAATCTTTGGGATAAACATAAATTGGCACGAGGAAAAGAAATACTTGAGATAGCATTGAAAAGAAAAAAAATAGGACCTTTTCAAATTAAAGCAGCAATAAGCGCCTGTCAGATGGCTGATCCTCTTCCAGATTGGCAACAAATTCTTGAGTTATATACAATTTTATATACTATGGAACCAACTTCCATCATTCGATTGAACCAAGCAGTTGCTCTTTCCGAATCTGGTAGAGCGATTTATGCAAGAAAAATCTTGTGTGAATTGGAACAAGAATTGAAGAACTACCAGCCTTTTTATGCAGCAAAAGCAAGTATTCTAAGACAACTAGAAGAGTGGGAACAGTCTATATTGGCTTATCAAAAAGCCATTGATTTAGCTTCATGCCAATCAGATCGTCTTTATTTGCTCAATCAATTGAAATTCATAGAAAAAAATAAGAGATAAATAGCAAGCTCTGATAAATTTATCTCAATATTTCATGAATTCGCGGACGAATTGTCTCAGAAAAAAAAAGAGAAGTCGCTGATGCAGGAAGAAGATTAAGTCCGTTTCTTCTTCCTAAATTATTAACTGCTAAAATAGCCATATACTTTCGGTTTTTATCTACCCATGGAAAGAAACCATTGATTCCAATACTATGAGAGATAAGATCCTTATCGCACTCTGAAGGAACATCTGTAACAGTACAATATCTCCAATTTCCTAAACCATAACGCCATCTATATCCGAACGCAGAGAACTGCGAGTATCCTATGGTAGCATTTTCATATTGATCAGCAAGTATCTCTCTTGCATTTGCAGATGTTAAGAATCCAGGAACATTCGTTCCCGATATTGTCATCGCATCTCCGTTAGGATTTACAAGTGCTTTCAGCATTCCAGAATATGCTTGGGCTGAAATGCTCAATCCATAGGCACCTGCTAGACTACCGTCCGTTTCTTCACCAACACGAAAGTTGCCAGTCCACTTTACTGTTGAAGGCCATGCTAAAGGGGTAGCAACAAGATCGCGAAACAAGGTATCCCAAGTTTTATTGCAAGAAACTTCCATCATCCTTTGTGCTACAGCCATATGGTTTGAATTGTATTGAAAGAGTAAGCCTGGAGTACCTGTGGATTGATCTCGAATTTGATTTATACAAACATCCTTTTGACTTGCTGATGCACCAAGAGGCAGACTTGAGATACAAGCGGCTTGACCAGAGCCATTACCGCCACCTGCATTCAATCCTGAAGTAAATGCAAGTAACTGACGTAAGGTGATAGTGCCTTTTGCACCAGTCCAGCCTAGAACATCCCCTGTGGTTCGATTCAAAGTTAAAGCACCACCAGTATTGCAACTTGCCGATTGAATAGCTCGCATAGCAACAATTGCAGTAACCCATTTTGAGCCAGAGGCAATGGGCTTAATAGTATCAAATTCCAAAATAGATTTTCGGGAGTAAATTAGAGTGCCATTTTCATTGAATACCTGAAGGCTTGCACCCTCGTCAGATGTTTGAGCAAAACGATCAAAGCAATCATCTAATGAAATACAATTTCCTAAGATTCCAGCCAGTAATAGTGATTGAGATACATTGTCTAAATCAGTTGAATTTCTACAGTGATTAGATGATAATAAGATTCCAAGTAGTAGTAATTTCCAATTTTTATATAGTTTCCAATTCATTATTATCTCCTTATAATTTCAAAGCATCATCAATGGTTAATATCTTTCCTGTTCTTTCTAAATCACAGGAAGCAAATTCTGGTAATAAAGAAGCATCACGTAAAGGGCCTAATACACCAGAAGGAGCTAATAAATTGTAACTTGCTCCCAAATAGAGAGCACCTTTCGTTCGAATATCGGACTCACACTGTTCTACGGATGACTCCATGAAATAATCGTTATCTGATATACTTGAAGTGAAAGGATAGAGAATTTTTGCTAAGACACCATTGATCAGCAGCAGAGGCGATATAGGTCCAACTCCACCTGACATGCCATTTGTAGATAGCCAAAATGCAGAGGCCGTTCCTTCCGCTTCTAAAATTGCATCTGATATGCGAGTTTTAGCTACATCGCCTTTTAGAGAGCCATAAGTTGGAATTCCCAATCCTTCTGTTAGGATACAGCTGTTTAGAAGTAACAATAGAATTAAGGGAAAAATCGATCGTATCATAGTGCAATTAGGAATTGGGTTTTAGAAAATTGCATCCAAAAAAATGAACTTTTATATTAATTTTTTATCTATCTATAAGGATTATTTATATTTTTGATCTAATTCCTTCTTGCCTTCAACCATCATTCTTTCTGTAACATCTCTCATGGACTCAAAGTTTGTGTAATCCTTTGAGAAGACAGAGCCACAGTATTTGAAATACAGTAGTTTTGATTTGCGAAGCCTTTCGAATTCTGAGTCGGAGCTATATCCCATCATTCCACTGATAACGAAGACATCCAAATCTACTTTAAATTTGAATGCGAGCTTGAGTACTCCTGTTGCGAGAGCTTGTATTTCTTCAGAATATGTTCTTTTCCCTTCTGGAAAGAGAAAGATAGATTTTTCTTTAAGATTGTCTAAAACTTCTTTCTTAAAATTGCGAAAGTTGGGATTTTTATCAGAATATTTCACTGCATCGACAACATGAGCATGCATCATTAACGGAAGAATCCAATACCTAAAAATTATATCTCCACCTAAGTAGGATAATTTGAAACTTAAGTCCTTAGACAATCCTGGTATAGCTACTACAAAAGGAACTTCTAAACTATTCGTATGGTTGCAGATAATAAATCTGTTGCGATTATCTAGGTTGTATCCATTGGGAAGATAGATTAATTTGCGTCCAGTAGTCCATAGAAAGATTTTCATCCAAGAATAGGCAAGGAAATTGATAAGGATATAAGCTGAATTATTTAATTTGACAAGCTTAAAAAGATAAGATATAAATAATCCAGGTATGAAATAAATAGCTAATAACGGTATAAGATAACAATAAAGAACATAATATGATAACATCAAAATCCTTCCTTTTGAAACACAAAGAATCTATTGATACAAAACGTAAGTATTCGGCAAGAAAGAAAAATTTTCAAATTTGATACATTCCAAAAGAAAATTTATTTATAATGGTAGTAATGGTCTGGATCATCCCATTTTGCTTGTTCTGCTGCCTTGATTTGATCAATTGTTTTCATATCTTGCTCCGAGAGTTGGAAATGATTTGTGAGTTGATAAATCTTGCTCCTAAGTTCCAAGGCAGGAATGAAATCTTTCATGACCTGAATCGCAAGATTGCATTGGTCTAAGGCTTCGGAAAGTTTATTCTGTTCAAAGAAAATTTCAGCAAGAAAAAAGCGTTGAGCCTGGGTAAAGGATGGATGAACATTATCAAGAAATTCATTCATCATTTCAATTGCAGCATCTAAATCCAATTCTCGTCTAAGCTGCTCCGCTTTATCTCTTAATTCATGAAGTTCATCTGATGAATATTTACTCATGTAGTATCTCTTACCTTATTAAATTGGAATTCGTATAAAGTTTTATTTGTTTCAATCAAAATTTAAAGACAAACATAATTTTTAGCAAGTAAAAGGAATTTCATAAATTGGTACTTGAAATGGATTTGGATTTTAGCCACCTCCTTAAGGGGGTGGCTCTCAGAAATGAATTCTAATCAAGGTCTTTTGCTTTTCGAACCAATGGACCAATAGCAAGGCAAGCAACTAGTATATTGAAGATTAGGTTATAAGAATTTCCCGAAAGAACGGAACCCAAAGAATCTAAGCAAAACCAAGATATGATTCCAACTATCACAACTTTTCTACATTCATTAGGTGCTAAATCGAAAACCCAACGACTCAGGCAAAAAACTGTCATACCCCATCCGAAAAGAAAACCACCAGTCAGTGCAGATAAAAATCTTGTTGTAGGTGCCGAGTAGTTCATATTTCCATCAATAGGCCAACTTAATAAATCAAGTGACCAACTAGCAAGAGCAGATGTTTCGAACATAGATCCTAAAAAGAAAATAGGTCCGAAGGAACCTATAACGAAAGAAGTAAAGATCAAATAATTTTTCTGAAAAGCTTGTGTCATTTTGTATCCTTTTTGTTGAATTATGAATCCGGATCATTAATCTGCAAATTCAAACTAGTCACAGGAATGAAAATGTATGTACGCCTGCGTACAGTGAAGTAATCAAAAGTAGTGAGATATAAAGATTCATGAAGAACTTTATTGTTTAGGTGGAAGAATAATATTCCTAATGAGACTTCTCATTTGTCGGAAGTATTGGGAGAGATAAGAATATTCTATCGTTTCTTCATTCAATCGGAAATAGAAATTTTCTAAGGCAAGATGAAATAGACTTTCTAACTGGGAGTCGCTGATTGAAAGAGAGAGATCTTTTTTCCAAAGTTTTACAAAATGATTTTTCGCAAGAGTGTCTGTTTCGTCCAAGATTTGACTATACTGCGAATACAAGCCTGAAAAACGGAGTTGTTTATTAAATAATAAATCCCAGTTGTGTTCTATAAATATTTCTATGAGTTCTGGATCAATGCTTTGGCATTTACTTTCTTGATCTGCTAGTATACTCATCCTTTCTCTATGAACTTGTATGAGTTCTTGAAAATATTTCTCAAAATCTATAAAGCTATAGTAAAAAGAAGATTTACTGACTCCAATTTTTGCAGACAATCTTTCCACCTTGAGCCCCTTCAAGCCTTCGGTGCCAAAAACTTGGTAGCCACCTTCTATCCAAATATTGCTTTTTTTGTTTCTCATTTAACTGAATCCATACTGAAAATAAAAATTGGAAATTTCTTGTCTAGAATTTTACGAATTTTGAAGATGTGATGAGATAAATTAGCAGGGTAGATTTCCTCTAATCTTGCATATTATTGAATCCAGAAATTATAAATTCTTCTTTCTTTTTGTAAGGATAAAATCTTGCGGAATAGTGAAGATAGTGAGGATATGAAAACAGGGAAAATATTAAAATATGAATAATTATACGAGAATAAGAATATTATGATTAAATTATGTAGCTTTTTTATTAATAAAAATTCTTTATCATTATTCTATAAATCATCTTGAATTCTAATTGGAGGAAGGAATTGTATTTATTTAAAATCAAAGACTTGATGAATATTCTCAAAGATTTATCTTAGTATATATGAATAAAATATTTACTGCTTTCATTTTGCTGCCTATTTTTCTCTTGAACTCTAATTGCATTCAAAATCTTACAAAATGTCCGATAGATACTCTTTCATTAAAGAGTGAATGTGAGAGTGAGAGAAAGCAGGAGGAACAAAACTTATTTCTTCTTTTGGGTCTAGCTGCTGCGTCTGCGAGCTCAGATAATCTTTCAGGAAAGGCATTAGAGTTTTACAATATTATAGAGTCATACCGTACAAATGGTTCTTACACTTTAACGAATGGAACTACACGAACCTTCTTGAATTCTTCGAAATGTTCTGGCTCTACTTCTCAACATCCTTCTCTCAACAGGGCTGCACAGAAACACAATGACAATATGGTTCGTTTCAATTTCTTTTCTCATACTGGACAGGATGGTTCGACACCGAGTACACGAGTTAGAGCAGAAGGACTTAACGTGGGTGCTGGAGAAAATATAGCAGCAGGCAATGCAAGTGCCGAAGCAACTTTTGATCAGTGGTGGAATTCTTCAGGGCACAGATCCAATATGGAAAATTGCAATTATACTCATGTTGGAATAGGATATACCGCACGTGAGACGGTCAATTCCAGTGCAAATTTTTCTCATTACTGGACGAACGTATTCGCGACCATTCGTTAGTTTATCTATTAGATTAAAATTATTTTTCTTTGATTTACGGAAGATACCGAAAGCCAGCGCCAAATCGGAAACCTTCTTCTTTAAGAAAGTCGGTTCGACCTAAATCAGAGAAAATGGAACTTCGGTATATCTCTAAAGAGACTGCAATATTTTCTATTACAACTCTTGTTCCTAGGGATAAGGATTCTTTGCGGCCAGAGCCGCCGTCCCAAATTTGTCCTAAACCACCCCTCAAGTAACAATCGTAAATGTTGATAGGAAAATGCAGAGAAGCCTCTAGTTCAGCAGAAGCAATGCTTGCATTTAAAGTTCGTGGGAAAAATGATCCAAAGTTCGTAAGCTCAGGTGAATCCTCTCTCGGATTAGGAACAGGAATACCAAAAGATGCTAAAACTAGATAATCTCCAGGCAACACATTTGTCACTCGAGTATTAGAACGTGTTAGGCTGCCTCCTATACCCAACCAGGAAAGTATTCCATATTCCACTCCCCATCGAAGGTTTTGATTGATTATTTCTGATTCTTTATAATCTAGAGCTTTGGCGATTCCTAAATTTCTTCTTTCAGGGTTCGAAGAGAGGACAAGTGGAGCTACATCATAAAGATAAAACAAGGTTGTAAACCTTTCTGGAGAAGCATCATCTGAGACTTTACTTTGTAAGGAGCCACCTTGAATTTCAAAGAGCCACTGATTTTTTTCAAATGCAGATGTTTCTGCAAAAATATTCATACTAGTGCTATAACTTAGCAAAATTGAAATGATAACTCTAAAATGATTCATAATTTCTATTTAGACTATTTTATTATAAAGATACTTTTTTTCGTTTCATTCTATTTATCTACACATCAATCTATATCCCTTGAATCAATTTTTATTGTTCTACGCATAGCAGACGATTAGAATTAGAACATAGCGTTGAACCATTTGTTACGTAATTGAACAAAACAGTAGAGTCTGAAAGACCAAAGCTTCCGCTTCCAATCGTATTTGTAAAATTGTTACAATTAAAAGCAGAAGTATTAAAATTACTATTTGCACCACCTGACCAAAAATTCCCTGCAACTGTAGAGAATGATGTGTTTATGCCCACTGTAAAATCTGATTTGATAAATCTACCAAGGCTGTCTGTCAAACCTATCAATGTTGATCTATCACTTCTATAGTATGCAGCATTTGGTTTAAAAACCCAATCAATACCTCCTGGAATTCGATTTGGTGTCAAAAGCAACATGGCCTTGTATCGACCTGACTTAGGGTGATTTAAATCTGTTAGATCATTGCATTTTGCATCAGCTCCAGTGAGACCACCTAAATTACCATTGTTTGTATTATTCGTTACCCAGATACGATGTCGTGATTCAAGACAATAAAGACGATTAGCAGTATTGCATTGAATGAAAGAATTAGAATGCCAAGAATTAGTTGCCGAGTTAGTCGTACCCCGCATTCCATTAACAAGATTTGAATTGCTTGTCCAGTTGGAACAATTATTGGTTGAAATACTGAAGCCTGGATCAAAGCCAGTCCAGGTGAAGGCAAGAGTACCATTCCATGAGCTTAAGAGTGAAACTTGTGGATTTCCTAATGCATCACTTGTCTGAATGCTAGTAGTATTATCTGTACGCCTATATTCCGTTAGTGGCTGAAAAGGATTTCCTACCCCTAAGTTTCTTTGTGGGCTTGCTGATCCAAGAAATGCCAAATACGGAACTCCAGGTGTTGGGCGATTGCTATCGGCATTGCATTTATCATCCGCGCCTATGGGGCCGCCAAGATTCCCATCAAAGGTCGAATCACTTACAAAGGCTCTGTAATAAACTGTTCCCAATGGAAAGAATGTTCGAGTGGAGAGAGATCCATTCGGGTTGTAATTTGCTTTACATACTCTAACAGCCGTAGTAATTCCAACAGCACCCGAATATAAATACGTACCTGTATTTAAACCTAAGTCTGTCATACCAGCCCCACAACTTGCACCAGAACAAATTGGATTTACAGTGGTAGGGTGTGGTTTAGTATCTAAGCATAATCTACCACCGATTGTATTCGTTTCAAAACGAACCGTAATTGGTGGAGTAAAAATATCTCCACCAATAATTGTATCGGTTATATGATTTTTAACAATAGGCACTCCAGTTTCAAAAGTAAAATCTCTGCTTAATGCAGTTGAGGTTAAATAGTTTGCTTTACAAGCTATAGCCCTAAGTCCTAGACTTGCACTGGCTGCTAGGTTCGGTAAATCCAGAGGTAATGTATAAAGACTACCAGAAGCGCAATCAGCTGGATTCAAACTATCTAAGCGATAACGGATTGTTGAGCCTGTGGTTATTGAGGTAATAGTCACCAATTCATCATTGATCTTAGTGCCTGAAGTAGAAACTGTGTCAGGTATTGCAACTTGGTAAGTATAATTTAAATCAGCAACCGCAGAGGGCGTTTTACCTGGAGCACAACCAATTGCTTTAATATTCGCTGCCCCTAATGATGTGGGTGCTTGAAGAAAAGGTGTTGAATAGGTGCTTGCACCTACTCCTGTACAATCAGGGTTTGTACCATCTGTTCGGTAATAAATTATTGTGGAATCAAGAGAACTCAGAGTGATAGTTGGGTCGTTGTTTACGATACTTGGTGCTGGTGAGGCAGAAACGGCACCTACAGTTCCAGTTATATTAAAAGTTTGCAGAACTACATTTGACTGCTGGTGGTTGTTGCTGCAAGCCCTGATTCTAAAATCACTCGTTACACTAATTATCGGTCTAGCCCCAGAATTGTAAACTGTTGATCCACTAGCACAAGTTTGACCCAAAGGATTGGCTACTCCACCTAGGGTTGTAGAACATTCAGGATCTGCTCCAATTCGATAGCAAAGAGCTTGCATAGCGGGAGGTGCATTGATGGAAGCAGTTACTCGGTTCGCAGGGTCCAAGCTAGCAGATAGAGTAGGTGAAGTAACTGGACCATTTACCGTATAGCTACCGCTAAACAAATTCGATGTAACAAAGCCTGCTCTGCAAGCTATTGCTTTCACAGATCTTAATGCTGGACTTGGGAAGGCAGCTATAGTTACGCTATTTATGATAGGATCAGCACAAGTTGGATCTGCTGGAGGTGTAAAAAATGAACCTTCAACAACTCGTAAACTAGCACCAGCAGAGCTTGCAAAAGTAATGGTAGCTGAATTTCCAAATATTGTAGCATTAGCAAAATTTGGTGTCGGAGTGTCTGCACGTAGTGTGAATGTAGCAGTACCAATTAAGGAATCATTCCATCCTGCTAAACAAGCTATTGCTCGAATTCGAGTGTCTGTTTGTACAACGGAAACGGGTTGAGTCGTGGATCCAACTCCACATGTTGGATTAGGAGGATCTGAGCCTGTAGCAAGATTATAATAAACCGTTGAGCCAGCATTGGAAGCTATAGTTACACTTTGAATATCATTATAAGTTCCAGTGGTCGGAGTAAAAGTAGGAGTTGCTAATGTTCCAGTGATTGTATAATTAGAAGATGTCGAAGATGAAGGGTTCCATAAAGGAGTATTCCTACAACTAATAGCAGTTATTGTCTGAGATATGGGAACTGAAATAGGAGAAGAATAAACTGTGTCAGAGCAAGTAGCTGGACTTCCATCCGTCCTATATCTTATTTCTGTTCCTACTGGGTTTCCTGAGCCATTGTTTAATGTAATATTTTGTGTGGAGGTAAATGTTCCAGAGGCTGGAGTAAAACTAGGTGCAACCAAAGTTCCTGTGAGAATATAATTGCCACTGCTAACAGAAGAAGGATCGAAGTTTGCTCTACATGCAATTGCTCTTATTTGAACTGCAACTTCAGAGGCATCGGCTATCACAGTTGGAGGAATGGTTGAACTGACACAAGTTGGAAGGGAACCATCATCAGTAAAATGAATGATGCTAGATGAAGTACTAGAGGATGCAGAAACGATTTGAGAACTTTGTATTGCAAAAGGTGGTGCAGGGCTAAGTATCGGATTTGCAACTTCTAGAGTGTAGGTTTGTATAGGAGAAGGAGTGCTAGGCATCCAAGCAAGCAAACAACCAATGGCTTGGATTCTAGTATTTGTTGAATTCACTAATATAGGCGAAGTATAAAGTGTAGAAGAACAATTAGCTATAGGTGCGGACCCATCCGTTGTGATTGCATATCGAATCTCAGCACCAGGTGTAACTACACTTAAGCCTATCGTTTGTTCGTTGTTATATGTTCCTCCTGCGATCGAAAAACTTGGTGTATCAACAGTTCCCGTTATGATATAAGAAAAACTCGCCAAGCTTGATGCAGTCCAATCAGGAGCACAGGCAATTGCTCGTATTGTTGTAGAGGCAAGCATAGTCACAGGATTCGGTGTGGATGGACTCGAACATGTTGGAGTTGTGCCATCAACAGTGTAGTGTATAGTTGTCCCTGCTGGAGGAGCAGCTGGTGGACTGAGCATAGTATTCTGAGGGCTTGTCGTATAATTTGCTGAAGGCGGATTGGTTGCAAGAGTGGATGTAACCATTCCTAATTGGCCATTTGTGATTCGGTAAATCCCTGTTTGTATGCTGGATGATTTTTGTAACAAGCAAGCAATAGCTCTTAGTTCAAGGCCTGGAAGACTAGGCTGAGGAATTGCTATGGGAGTGGTATATTCTGTTCCAACACCAGTACCATCCGGGTTACAAGCAGGATTCGAACCATTGGTTGTAAAAAAAATTTTAGCCAGAGGAACAGAAGAACTTATTATAACAGCTGTTGGGGCGGAAAATTCCCCAGGATTGGGCGAGAAATTCGGAATGGGAAGTAGGGATTCTTGGCATTGGACTAAGATAGAATTTATTGCTGTTCTTCCCATGGTTCCTTGGTTTCCTCCAATGGTGCAAGATTGATCTGGATTGGACGGTTGTTGGAGGATAGTGATGGAATACCTGGAACTAGGACTAGGCACTAAATTAAAGCGAAAAGAACCATTAGAATTTACTTCCAAACTCTCTTTTTCTTTACTACCATTCAACTCGGATTCCAATTCAAGTGTTAGTCCCCTTCCTAGGAGTCCAGAAACTTCCCCTCCCAAAGACGGCCGGTTGAAAAGACTAAACAGGATATTAAAGGTTGCAAAATCAGAACCAAGCCTATCCAAACCAGGCATACAAGATAACCCGAAAGCAAGAATCAATGCATAGGAAAAAAAAATTATCAATTTATTCTTGAAAATGTTACAATAATTACGCATAATTCTAAATAACTTAAAAGCTATAACAACTGAAAACTATTTTTTCTCAATTTTGAATATTTTTCAAAAAAATCCAAACCAAATTTTAATGAGAGCTTTCATTAACATAGAATAAATTACATTACTCATTTACGGAATCATTGTTTGGTTTTGGACAAAATTTCAGAAAAAATAAGATTAGATCCAAGAATAATTTACCAGATCATCCCCAATCATGCACGGTTGTCTAAGAGTAGTTTTTCAAAAATAAGTATTTTTTTCTTTTCTCTAAGCGCTACTAAGCTGTCTATTTGGTAGATGAAATTTATCCTAATTCTAATTTGCTTCAGTTTAGTTTTTCCTCTTTTTGCAGAGGAAGACCCATTTCTTGAGATGGAGGTGCAAGTATCCAATGACCTTGTATTTCGAGGTTCATCCTTTAACGGAGATTTGACGAATGATAGAAATAATCGTAAATACCAGTCTTATACTGACGCTTGGTCCATAATTCCTGATTTACGATTTAGAACACCTTTAGAGGGTTTAAGTGTATTTTTATGGGGAAATATCAATCTCCAGCATTATGGAGATAGGGATACGGATCAGTATCTCTTTCAAAACGGCGCGGGTCAGCCTGATAGGACCCAAGAAATTTTGAGCAATGTAGGAAGTCCAGGTTTTGGTTTCGACCCTAACCAAGTGAAGAGGTACAAAGAAAAAAATGGAGCCCAGCGGTGGAATAGCGCCTTTATGGGTATAGATTATTCTTGGGATACCAAACTTGGTGGACTTACTTATGGAACTTGGCTTTGGTCTAGTGCTAACCCAGAGGATAAATCTATTTGGCAAGAATGGTTCTTTAGATATAGACCACCTATCTTAGATTATTTGAATCCGGAGTTTGGTTTTTTCATTAATACATCCACTAACTCACAAACTAATTCTGCACAGCTACAAGAGAATACCACAGGTCAGAAGTATTTTTCATTTGAAATGCGGCATACCTTTTTTGATGGAGATTTCTTTCAAATTGAATGGGAAGGGCATACTGGATATTTAATGCACAATGACAATAAGAACAGATTGTCTGGGGTTTCTAATATAACCAACACCCTACGTTTTGTATTTGGTGATATCTTTTTGGGAGGTTCATGGATCTATAGACCCGAGGTTGATCTATTCGATAGATTTGATTCTAATCCTAAGGATGGAAGGATAAGTGATCCATCCAAACTTTATGGAATTGAAAATCAATTTATCCAAAATCAAATCTTATCTTTGATTGCAAATGATCCTAATTTGTCGAATCTAGTCTATGAAAGAATTACGAGTCAATCTGTTATCCGTAATTTATTCACGGTTAACTTAGGTTATAGAGTTGTATTTTAGAAATATATTTCCAAATTCATATTTCAAGAATAGGAAGATTTTTTATTCTTAGCTTTCTTTTTCCCAAGTTTTTTTAGCTCTCTTGCTCTTCGAATCATGATTTCTCGCATACTAAAATGAAATACGGGAGCTGAGTCGACTATACTTCGAATTTCCCCACTGTCTATCTTTAATAAAACACCTGCTCTAGTTGCAGTCACAGTAGCATTACGAACTGTATCATCTAAGGATCTATATTCTCCAAACATCTCTCCTGAATGAAGATCCCTTACTTTAGTATCATTATGTCTAACGCTAAATTCTCCATCGAGTATAATATAAAATCCAGTTTCTTTACTTCCTTGTGCGACTATAGTCTCCCCTTCTTGGACTTCGAAACGATTTGCAGCACGTGCTATTCTGTCATTTACATTATCCGCGAATTCATTGAAAGGAGCAGATTTTTCAATTTCTGAACGAATCAGCCAAAGTTTCTTGAGACCATCTATTCGCTTTTCATCTTTAATGAAATGATAGAAAAGTCTTTCTTCTATAGCACAAAGTACTACTGGGGTGGAGGCTACAATAGAGGCTGATCTTGTTTTGTATTCATCAAGAACTGCCATATCTCCTACAAAATCCCCAGCTTCTTTGTAAGCTTTGATATCTAATTGTTTTCCATCATGCATCATAACGGAACATCTGCCTGCTAGTATAATATAAATTAAACCATTGGATGGTTCATTCTGTTTGAAGATCACATCTCCCGCATTGATATGGACGATATGAAAATTATTCATAAGTGCTGTTGCCCAATGGTGGGAGATATTTTTAAATGAGTCTGCAAGTATTTGCATGGTTCGAATCAGATAAGAGTCTTTTGTTCCAGAAATGATAGTATAGCGTTTACCGGCTACTGCATGGGAGAATGTTGCATCAAATTCAGAAGGTAATTTCTCTAGGTGCATAAATACAATGCGATCTGATTTTGATTTTAAGGCATCCTTGGGATCACCGTGAAGTATGCCCATTCCACCATCTGCAAATAAGATATCATATTTTTCTGTATACTTTTTCTGAATAAGTTCGAACTTTTCTTTGCGAACTATACCTTTTGCAACTAAATCCTCTATATCATGAAAAGATTTATTATCACCTATAAATACTATGCTCTTATTCTCCCCTCGATCTTTCATGTGAAAGGTAGCACCTATGGTTGGTATAGAGTGAACAGTATAATGTGGTTCAATCTGCACGCCAAAAAACTCAGTCGTCTCACCGACTTTTACTTCAATGAACTCAAACATATGTGCTAGGTCTTCTAATGGAAGCAAGGTCTGAAGGGAAAGCTTCATCATCGCCATCCAAAAGATTTCTTTAGTTGTAATGAGTTTGATCTTATTGGACAATCGAATTAGAGGAAAAATATTGCAATGATCATCATGGATATGCGTTAGAAAGATAGATCTTATCTCTGTAGTTGAAATGCCTCTTGCGTTTAATGCTTGTTGTAGATAAGGTGGACAATCAATCAACATTAGTTCAGAGTTATAATGAAGTAAAAGAGAAGAACAAGGCTTATCTGTGATAAAACCAGAAGCACCACCTAGCACAGTAGCTCCAAAATGAATCGGAACATTGCTGACAAAATCATTTCGGAGGTCATAGGGTGGATTTTGTTCTACTTGAAAGCTTATATCAATAGGCTCTCCTTGAATGGAAAATTTATCTACTCCTTTGTGCTCGATAGTTATCCCATCTGAAAGTACAGCTCGTCCAGATTCGAATGGAATGAATTCTACAAAATCATCAATGCTCAGTTCCATGCCATCTTTATTTTTCAATGCCATGGCTCTAGACTCATTGTATAGATCATCAAACCAATAGTACCCACCTAATTCTTGGTATTCTTTTCTTGTTGGACCGAGTAAGGTAAGTCTTAGTAATTTGCGATTTGCTTTTAGATGTAGGGGTGTACCTACGATCCGTAACTTTTTCCCTTTGAAGAAATTGCCCTGAACAAAAAGAAAGGAATATAAAGGAAATTCAGTACAATTCTGAAGAACATCAAATCGATATGGTGTGTCAGGTAGAACAATGGTATCAGGTGGAGGACAATTTTGGTGGTCTAAAAATTTTATAACTTCAGGAGGGCATCCAAAAAGTATCGTTTTGTCATTGAAGTTGGCAACTTGTACACCAGGTACTATTGAAAGAATTTTCATAAAAATTAAAACCCCTATAAATTATCGACAACTTGGTAGTCAATCTTCTCCCGCAGTGCACAAAATGATTTGCAGAAGTAACGAGATTGTAATATTATTGTAACAAATTTCCAGTGTAATGATCCCATATAAAAATCTGGAGTAATTTCATGTCTACCATTCGTGTTCCCAAATTAGCAATCAAGCTAATGACTTATTCTATCATTCTGTCTGCAGGATTATATTTTATATCTCCTTCCCTTCAATCGCAGGAAGCACCATCAACTGGAGTAGCCCAAGAAAAGTCAGAAAGTACCGAAACTGCAACCAAAGCTCCAGAGGCAGCCCAAGAGCAAGTTGCTGCCCCCAAAGCAAAGATAGGATTTGTTGATTTATTTGTTACAGGTGGATGGTCTATGTGGCCTCTTCTACTTTCCTCTATTATAGCTATGGGAATTATTTTTGAAAGAATGTATTTTTTCTTCACTACAAAACTGATTGCAAAAGGTTATAACCAAGACTTACAAGATGCAATTGATACAGGTGGACTTGCAGGTGCTGAAAAATTCTTAGCAGATCATAGCGACCAAAGAATAACAGAAGTTTTAGTAAACGGTATGGCTGTATCACAGAATGATCCTGAAATTTTTTCACAAGGTGTAGAAAGAGAAGCAGGTGAGATTATCACTCTTCTTGAGAAAGGTTTAGTTGTTCTTGCTGCTGTATCAACCATAGCTCCTTTGATCGGATTCTTAGGGACGGTATCAGGTATGATCAATGCCTTTGATGCAATTGCAAATGCGGACCAAGTGAACGCAAAAGTAGTTGCTGGTGGTATCAAAGAAGCTTTGATTACGACAGCTGCAGGTTTGATTGTAGCGATTCCAGCTATGGTTTTCTACCAATACCTAACTTCTAGAGTAAATGCCTTTACCTCTGAAGTGGAAGAAGCCGCTAATAAAATTTACAAAGAATACCTCAAGAAAAAAGCAACAGTAAAATCTGGTAACTAATCATGGTTAAACTTAAGAAAAAGAAAGAGCTGGAGGAAATATCAGCGGCATCCATGTCCGATATTGCCTTCCTTCTTCTTGTATTTTTTATGGTTACAGCTGTTTTCTTTGTGAAGGAAGGATTGAATATCAGCCTTCCCAAAAAGAATTCTGAGCCAGTTCCTTTTCTAAGAAAGAATGTGTATGAAATCCTTGTAACCCAAGATAAATTTAAAATGCGAAACACATCTTTTGGAACTAAGGAGTTTACTGATCTCAAAGAATTCAGAAACGAATTGAACAAACTTGAAATCCCTCAATTGAATGAGAAGCTTGCACTCATTGTTACAACAGGGGACACCAAGTATGGAAAGATGTTAGATGCACTTTCCGCGGTTCAACTTCGGGGATTTGAGAAAATCTCCGTAAGGAAGATGAAATAATATGCTTAAAAGAAAAAGGAATCCTCCCACAGTTCCTGTAAGTTCGATGGCAGATATCGCCTTTTTACTATTGGTTTTCTTTATGGTAACTTCTGTATTAGATACAGATCCTGATATTCCAATTGAACTTCCAGATGTTCCTGGCGGAGAGCAGTTGAATAAAAAGGTTGCTAATCTTTATCTTAGTGCAGATGCGAACAGAACGGTATACTACAATTCTATTCCCAAGGCTATGAATGAAGCTATGAATGAGATCAAGGCAAAACTTTTGACTACCCCTGATCTTAAAGTATTGGTTCATGCAGATCAAAATCTCCGATACGAAGAAATTGATGCAACTTTTGAAAGGCTAAAAGAAGTCGGTGCCTTAAAAGTTTCACTAGTAACGAAAACAACCCAGGGTGGTGGACTGAAGGGGAATGGACTGTGACTGAAACTCAAGTACAAACTGTAGTTATCCAAAGAACCACCAAACAAAAGATACATCGTTTTATTGAAAGGTATCGACTAGAAACGGGTATTGCTCTTTCGACTCTATTACAAGCATTAGTCATCTTTTTTTGGTATACACCGCCATTTGAATATGATAATTTAGACAATCTCGTGGAAGAAGTTGCCTTTATTGATTCTGTATCCATACAAGAACCTGCCGATGCTCAATTGGAAGATGGTGATTTTGAGTTGACAGACAAAGAAAAGGTTGAGAAAAAAGAAGATCCAAGGATAGCCTCTGCCTCTGATCCTATAGTCTCTGGTGCAACTAGCCCTGTTGATCTTACTCCGAATCTAAAGCCAGAGTATACAGCAGAAGCAAAATCAGCTGGGATAACAGGTACTCTAACCTTGGAGATGATTATTTCTGAAACAGGAGAAGTACTTAGAGTACGATCTGTGGGCAAGAAATTAGGTGCGGGTTTGGAAGAAGCAGCGATCTCAACTTTTCGTCAGAAGAAATTTTCGCCTTCCATCCTACAGGGTAAGGCAATTACTGTAAAAGTTCTTGTTCCTGTTCGATTTACTTTGAATTAAAAGGATATTTTTATGAAACGATCTCTACTTATATTACTAACATTTGCTATGTGTAACTGTGGGCCTAAAGAAATTTTAACCATCACAGGATCAGAGACTATGCATGGAATGGCTGAATACTTGGGTAAAGAATTTGAGAAAGAAAATTCCAAAATTAAGGTGCAAGTATTTGGTGGTGGATCCTTACAAGGAATCAATAAACTTATAAGTGGGGAGACAAATATTGCCTTATCCTCTAGAGATCTTGATGAGAAGGAACTTTCCAGCTTAAGCAAGAAGGGAGATCTTGAGAAATTAATTATTGCCTATGATGGGGTTGCGATTGTAGTTCATCCTTCCAATTCAATAACAAAATTAGATCTGAGGCAAATTTCAGATATATTCCAAGGCAAATTGGTGAACTGGAAACAAGTCGGCGGATTGGATTCACCAATTCAAGTTGTTGTTCGAAATGATAAAAGTGGCACCTTGAGTTATTTTACAGATCATATTCTAAGACAAAAAGATCTAGGACCTAAGGACTTTGAAAAGAACAAGAACAATAACTATATTGGTACAGCCAAAATTGTATCTGACAACGATGAAATGGCTGATTTTATATCCAAGAATCCTACGGCAATAGGTTTTATGGGTATGGGTTCCGCTTTAGTGGAAAATAAAGGCAAACTAAAGACTCTTTCCTATGCAATACAAGCAAATGATACCTTTGTTGAACCTAGCATTGAAAATGTGTACAATAGAAAATACAGAATGTCCAGAGCACTCTATATGATTTACAGAGCTGATAGTCATGGTAGTGTTGATTCATTTGCATCCTTCTTAACAGGTGAAGTAGGTCAAAAACTTATCCTAAAACGCGGTTACCTCAGGGCGAGCTTACCCGAAGTGGAAGTCAAGGCTGAATAGGCATCTAATTTTATAATATTCTTAGATTATTTAGTTTAAAATAATAAGATTTTCGATATTGAAATTTTTTAAAATTTGCGGTTTTAAAATAAGTAAGTTATTAAAACCTGGAATCAATGGATTGGAAAGCTCGGATACGATCTACTTTAGGAGTTCGTGGTCCCAAAAGCCTCTATGTTTATGCTATCTTAATTGGCGTAATGTCTGGATTAGGTGCTTTTGCATTTGCCTATGGTCTTTCTAATGCTGAATATTTGGTTCAGACTCTTTGGATGGGATGGAATAAATCTCATCCTGCAGGCGAGCCTTCTTTAGGGCACTCAACATCCTATTTCTATAGAGAATATCTACTTTTTCTGCCAGCTATTGGTGGTCTTATAACAGGTTGCATTACATACTTTCTCTGTAGAGATGCACAAGGGACAGGAACTGATGCAATGATCAATGCCTTTCATTACAATGAAGGTAAGATAAGCGGAAAGGTTCCTTTTTATAAAGCAATAACTACGATTATTACACTAACAACAGGGGGAAGCGCTGGTAAAGAAGGACCAACTGCTCAGATAGGTGCAGGTATAGGCTCAAGTATAGGTAAGTTCTTGGGAGTAGGTGCGCGTGCAAGACGTACTCTGCTTCTTGCTGGAACCGCTGGTGGCTTAGGCGCAATTTTTCGAGCTCCATTTGGAGGAGCCCTAACTGCTGTAGAGGTAGTTTACAAAGAAGACATAGAAAGTGATTCTTTGGTGCCATGCATTATTTCTTCTGTTTCCGCCTATCTAGTGTTTACTGGAATTGTCGGCAGTGGTGCAGTCTTTCAAGTTGGTAATGTCGGTCTCAAAAGTTATTATGAGTTAATATATTATTTTTTCTTGGGCATTCTTTGCTATGGTGTAGGTTTCATTTTTGTAAAGCTGTTTAATGGAATAGAGGCATATTTTACTAAATGGAATATTCATCCTGTATTAAAGCCAGCCATAGGCGGAATGATTATCGGCCCATTTGTTTACTTGATTCCTGATTTAACAGGAACTGGTTTTGGATTATTGCAAGAAGTGATTGATGGGAAGCAAATCCCAAATTGGAATTCAAATCTCGAGCTTGCTACTTTTTTTCTTAGTGTTGCTTTCTTAAAAATCTTAACAACATCTTTTACGATTGGATCGGGTGGTTCAGGTGGAGTTTTCGGACCTTCTTTATTCATTGGTGGAATGTTAGGTGGTTTTGTTGGCTGTCTTGGACGAATTATATCTCCGGAAATGGATTTTTATATTCCTTCCTTCGTCTTAGTTGGTATGGGTGCTTTTTTTGCAGGTGTGGCAAAGGCTCCTGTTGCGGGTATGGTTATGGTGTGTGATATGATAGGTTCATACGCACTTCTTCCACCTCTAATGATTGTCTCTGTTATCACAGGAATTCTATCTAATCGTTTTTCAATTTACAAAGGGCAAGTAGTAAATCGATTTCATTCTCCCTCTCACCACTGGGATATGAACCAAGATATTATGGAAAGAATGCTAATTTCTTCAGCATTTAAAGAATTTAGAAAACTAGCTATAGTTAAAGGTTCAACTCTTTTAAAGAATTTAGACAATCTCTCAAGTAAAATCCAAGCAAGTGATTTTATAGTGATAGATGAAGAGAATAAATACAAAGGAACTATTTCCTTACGTAAGCATAGATTAACTGATGAATATGAAAATCTTGTAGACAATCTAATTACAATTGATGATGTCTCTGAATCCACTCCAACTGTCACAGTTCATGATTCACTAGGTAAGGCATTGAAATGTATAGTTGATTATGATATTGATAAAGTAGCAGTATTGGATTCAAATAATTCCGTACTTGGCTATCTTAGATACATAGATCTCTTTAGAATGTATCATGAAGAAATCAAAAACCATTCAAGGATTAAGAGGTAATTTTTGCTATATTGAATCTAACTGATTTTCTTTAGCTATTAAAAATAACATGAGAATTAAAAATAAAATTATTCAATATTTTAGTATATTCTTACTTTCAAATTGTTCTCTACTCCATTTTACAAGAGAAGAACCACAAGCAGTTGAAAAGAAAGTAGTGATTATACAAACTCAATACCCTAAGCCTATAGTTGGGCGAGTAGAATGGATAGATTTACCTGATTTTCAGCTAAAAATTAGGTCTAGAATAGATACAGGTGCAAAGTCTTGTTCTCTTCATGCTACAAATATAGTTCCAGAAAAGGAAGGGGATGCCTTGTTCGTAAATTATGATTCAATAGGGAATGATGGAAAACCCGTTCGCTTACGATCCAAGGTTCTTTATGAATCTAAGGTAACAAGTACTAATGGAAAAACAGAATCACGTTATGTAATTCGTGCTAAAGTGAAACTTGGAAAAGTTTCAGAAATAGTTAATGTTAATCTTAATGATAGAACAAATTTAACTTATAATTTTCTGGTTGGAAGGAATTTACTGATGGGTAATTTCGTAGTTGATGTTTCTTCTTCCCATGTCTTGGGGGATTAATGAGAAAAATTATTTATATTCCTGCTTCTATATTGATAGCAATTCCACTTCTAACAATTTTTTATAAAATCTATTTTGCTGGGTTGTCATTTCTTCCTGTTAGCTTAGATTATATATGGAATATTGAAATATTAATTTCGCCTAAACAAGAATCTAAGTATATTCAACTGAATTTTCCTATTTTAAAAAGTACAGATGATCTCGAAGTTATTCAATCTAATTTTGACAATCGTTCTTTGAATTTAGATCTTGAAAAAAAGAGCTATGGTAATCTTGCCAAATGGGAATCAGAAAATGATGAAGGTGAAACGTATGATGTTCTCCAGCAGAAACCTATTGTTTATAATGCAAAAATAAAGTTAATAAATGTTGATTATCCAATTATTGAAAAAGATTCAAGCAGAAAATATACACCTAAAATTAATAAGTATCTCGAACTCAACCAATATTCCAAAAAAGAATTATTAGAAGCTAATAAATTGATAAAAGCACTATCTATAGAAGATAAAGATAAAACTGAAAAAGCAAAGTATATTTATTATTTCATCCATGAAGAAATTCTTAATACTTTAAAAACTCTTTCCCTGGAAGAGTCTATGCTTTTAAGGAAAGGTTCTAGTTACAATAAATCCAAATTGTATACACTTCTATGTAGACTATCAGGCGTTCCTACTCGAACTATCATGGGCATTTATTTAGATCAGAACCAAAACAGCGAAGAAGAAGATAAATTCAAAATTCAATATTGGAATGAAGTTTATTTAAATAATCGTTGGTTCCCCGTTCTTACTATGAATGAATATTTTGGAACAAAGCCATCACATTATGTTAGTTTGTATAGAAATGCAGATCGAATCTCATCTTCTTTCGAGGATTCTAATTCTAATTTTAACTATAGAATTTATGCAAAACAAGTCCAAGCAAATAGCTATAACCTTAAAGAGTATGCTAAGGAGGTTAAAGAGTCAGGAACTTTTATAAACCTTATATCTTTGTATGGTCTACCTATTAACCAACAAAGTTTATACAGAATGATTTTACTTCTTCCTCTTGGAGGTCTGATACTTTCCGTCTTTAGAAATATAATAGGTGTTCCAACATTTGGAATTTTTACCCCAATATTATTGACCTTATTTTTCTTTGAATCAGGTTTAGCCTTTGGATTAGTCTTTTTCACATTGATAGTTGCCTTTGGTTTCTTTGAACGGTATATACTAGATAAGCTTTATCTTCTTGCTGTTCCAAGAATGTCAATAATTTTGACTTTAACTGTTTTTTCATTGGTTCTCTTCTCTACATTTACAAATAGCTTCCAACTTCTTTCCGGAATTGGCATTAATTTATTTCCTATTGTAATAACAACAGTCTTTATCGAAAGATTTAGTGTTATGCTCATCGAGGAAGGCAGTCTCAACACTATTATTGCAGTCTCTGGAACTTTATTTGTTTCAATAACAACGTATTTACTTTTTTTGATTCCTAATCTTTCTATAATCTTTTTTACCCACCCTGAATTACTTTTAATGATAGTAGGATTCCTACTGATTCTAGGAGATTACAAAGGTTATCGAATTTCTGAATTAATCCGTTTTAAAGATTTGGTAAAAGTAAAGGGATTATGATTTTTCAGACATTGAAAAATTCTGGCATACTTGGAATGAACCAAAGAATTGGTGAATTTATTTTGCCCTTGAATCCTAGGCATCTTTATCCTTTAGTTGATGATAAATCTATTACTTATAATCTTTCACAACAATTCAATATTCCCATGCCCAAGACATTTTTTGAGATTAAGGAATTTGGTGAAATCAAAGAAACCGAAAATAAATTGAAAGATATTCCGAGTTTTGTTATAAAACCTTCTAGGGGTGGTATGGGAAATGGTATCCTTGTTATAAATGATACAATTTCAAATGGTAAAGAAGTTTTTTACAAACGAGGAAGTAATGTAACAATTACGACCCAAGAACTTCACCATCATATATCTGGGATACTTTCTGGTCTTTATTCTTTGAATGGGAATCCTGATAAAGTTATCTTTCAAGAAAAATTAAATCTGCATCCCATATTTCATGGTTATGTAGATTCAGGCATCCCAGACCTTAGGATTATTTTATTCAAAGGAATACCCGTACTATCGATGTTACGTTTCCCAACCAAAGATTCTGGAGGTAGGGCAAACCTGCACCAAGGTGCTGTTGGAGTTGGATTGAATATGTTAAATGGAAGAGCCACTTTCTTAGTTCATAGAAATAAAATGGTAAACGATTATATTGAATTTACTAAGGATATACAAAAATTTCAGATCCCAGATTGGCCTCAAATTTTACACCTGGCTTCAAAAACTTATGATATGGTTAATATGGGTTATTTGGGTGTGGATATTGTTTTAGATCCTGATAGAGGGCCTATTCTACTAGAATTGAATGCTAGACCAGGATTAGCGATTCAACTCGCCAATCGTATGGGGCTTGCAAAGATCTTGCAGGATATTCAATCTAGAGAACTTGAGCTTGATTCCTTTGAAAGTAGAGTCGCATTTTGTTTTGAATTTTGGAATTCGCAAAAAGCTTCACAATATATTTGAGATAAGATCCAATTGAATTGACCAATGTCATTTATGTGAGATATTGACAAGAAAATGTTGAATTCTCTATCTTACACCAAGCAGTTTTTCCATAGGAATAAATCTGTCTTGGCTCAACTGCTAAAAGCAATTCTAGTTATTTTTTTATTTACAAATAATCTACACTCTGAACCTATAATTCTTGATTCAATTAGTCGAGAGATTCCTTTAACTTCTCAAACAGAATACATAATTGATGAATCTCATCTATTTACAATAGATTCCATCTTAGAAAATTCAGAGATATCTTGGCAAGCTAACCCTGGTAAGGTATTAAACTTTGGTCCCAAGAGTTACGCAATATGGACAAGGATTCAATTCACCTTTCCTGCTGAGGCCAAGGGTCCTTACTTTCTTAAATTTGATTTTCCAACAATAGATCAAATCGATTTTTATGAAATTAGCAACACCAACCAAATCATCCACCATCAGATGTTGGGAGATTCTCTTCCTTTTTATTCGAGACCTATACCCAGTCATGTTTTCTTGTATCCATTTACAGCAGAACCGAAAGCATCCAAAACTTTTATTATTCGAGCCCATACTACAGCTTCCTTAAGTCTTCCCCTTTTCTTAATGGATTATAAAACTTTATATGAAAATGACACCGTGCTTTATTTAATGTTTGGTTTGTATTTTGGCTTAATATTAGCAATGATCGTATATAATTTTGTGTTTTATCTTTATACTAAAGATATTTCCAATGCACTCTATATTTTCTATGCATTCTCTTATTTTATAGTTATATTTGCTGGATTCGGTTTTGGTTTTAGATTTATATATCCTGAATCGATTTTTATAGAACAGAGAATTTTTGTTACAGCAGTTGCTATAAATAGTGCACTTTCTTTAGTATTTTCCATACAATTTTTGAAACTAAAATTAACTTACCCCAAGATAACTAAATTTCTTTATTTCTTTGCTTTTATATCTTTAGCTTGGGCTATTTTATTCAATATTTTATATGATCAAAAGTTCTATACTTTAACAGTATACATTACTGGGATTCCTATCTTTTTTATTTTTGGTCTAGCTGTATTAGAATGTAGGAGAAGTGTTTTTGCCTTGTATTTTGTGATTGGCTGGGCCGCTTTTCTTTTGTTTTATGCGGTTTCCATTCTCCGCTTAGTTGGATTTTTACCTACAAACTTCTTAACATATTATGGAATTCAAATCGGATCTGCAATCCAAATGCTCTTATTATCTCTTTCTATAGGTCATAAGACTTATGAAATTCGTAGACAGAGTAATGAAATTTTTAAAGAGAATATACATCTTAAAGATAAGGCGAATCAGGAATTAAAAGAACAAGTCAAAGAACAAACAATAGAACTAAATCAATACATAAGTGCAATTGATTCAGATGTTGAAATGGCTAGGAGAATTCAATTGAATACCTTGCCCAAGAATGATTTATGGAAAGAAGAGAAAGTTAAGATTGCAAGCATCTTTCTTCCAAAGGATAGAGTCAGTGGTGATATTTATGATTACTGCAAATTGGATGAAGATAGATATAGATTTTTTATTGCAGATGCGACTGGGCATGGTATCCAGGCTGCATTCCTAACGATGAATATTCAAACGGAATACCAAAGAATAAAGACACAATATATGGATGTAGCTCAGATCTTGCGAATGTTAAATGACAGTGTCTTTAATACTTTCGGAAATGAAACAATATTATACAGTTGCTGTTTGATTGATATAGATTTATCTCAGAAATATTTGAGTTATAGTTCGGCAGGTCATCCTACCCAATACCTCTTGCAGGACGGTGAGATACTTGAGTTAAATAGCCTTTCAACTTTGATTGGTTTTAAGAATGATGTAATTATTAAGAGTAAGAGTATAGAATTGAAAGATACTTTTAAATTACTTCTCTATTCTGATGGTCTTACAGAAGCAAGTAATGGAGATTTGGAAGAATTTGGAGAAAATAGATTTAAACAATTGATTCTTGCTAATCAAAATTTAACGTCAACAGAATTGAATATTGAGATTTTTAAATCAGTTACATCTTTTATAAAAGATCATTACTTCGAAGATGATTATACTTCTTTAATTGTTGATGTTAAGAAATGATAATTACTAAATTACAAATACGATTCAATGATATGGACCCTATGCAAAGGGTTAATAATGCCACTTACTCAAGTTATTTGGAATTAGGGAGGCTAGACTTTTGCAATAAATATTTGACTATACGAGAACTATCCGATATTCCTTTTGTTCTCGTTCGAATTGAAATGGATATTGTGAAATCTTTACTTCCACTCCATAATGCTGAGGTTCATACTTCGGTTTCTCGAATTGGGACTAGCTCTTGGGAATTCAGCTATGAGATCATAGACTCTGACAGTTCAGAGATTTATGTGAAAGCAAAATCAACTCAGGTTTACTTCGATTATAGACTTCAGACTAAGATGAATATTCCTGATGATTTCAGAAAAAATTTGCAAGCTGAAATGAAAAATTCTTTGTAGCTTATTATTAAAACGCAATATTTGGATTAATTATGGAAAATTTCACACCAGTCTCATCCCTATTGGGGGGCTTACTTATAGGACTATCATCAATCGCATTGCTTCTATTAAGTGGTAGAATTGCAGGCATATCCAGCATTTTGGAAAATGGACTCTTTGCTTGGAAAGATGTTTCTAACCGCGTCTGGTCTTTATGGTTTTTGGTCGGGCTGTTCTTAGGTGGGGAAATCTTACGAAACTTCCTTCCTGATTCATTCGGAGGAGTCCATCAGCATAAAATGTGGATGATTGTTCTTGGAGGACTATTAGTAGGATTCGGATCTAGATTGGGTTCAGGTTGTACTAGTGGACACGGAGTCTGTGGATTGGGCAGACTATCTTCGCGTTCCTTGGTCTCAGTATTACTCTTTATGGGTTCGGCTGGTCTTACTGTTTGGTTAATTAGGACTTTCTCTCTATGATAAAGAATCTTATAATAGTTTTTCTAGGAGTCTTATTTGCAATAGGCTTAGGTGTATCTAAAATGACTAACCCAAGTAAGGTGATTGGTTTTCTGGATGTTACAGGGAATTGGGATCCTTCACTTGCATTTGTGATGGCTGGAGCAATGACAGTTTATTTGATTGGTTATAAATTGCTTTTTCCTAAACTATCAAAACCCATACTAGCTTTTCGATTTTACCTTCCGACCTTAATCCACATTGACAAAAAATTAATAATAGGATCTCTGCTTTTTGGAATTGGTTGGGGTCTTGCGGGTTTTTGCCCAGGACCCGGACTTGTCGCCTTAGCCTCTAGTCACCTAGAAGCAATCTACTTTGTCATATCTATGATACTTGGAGTTGCTATTTACCATTGGCTCAGTGAAGAATACTCCGATATGATGGATGGCTGATTCGGGATGGAGTGGTGAGGAATGGTTCGATCTAGAATTATAGTAATCTGGATCTATATTAGAATATGAATATATAGTAAAATAAAATTTATTTTGGCAAAAAATAGCCTAATATACACTCAGGATTTCGAATACAGATTTGTATGTGATTTTTTTCATGGAAGCCAGCATTGGGATAAATCTCCTTTCCTTCTCGAAAATATCCTCTAACAGAATCAAATGAGATTAATTTTTCTTGTTCTCTCATTGCATGTAGATTTTCAATTACAGCACAATCTAAATTTCTTAATAAGATGTCATTTTCATTATCAATTGGTTTGTTAATTGGCATTGGAAATCCAGAATTTTGAATTGTTTCATGAAGCAATTTGTGACTCAATTTCAAGAATTGAATATTTTCAGAATTGAGAAGATTTAAGCAATTTCTTAAATCTATAACAGCTGCAATCACTGAAGGATTTGAAATTTTAATTTTGCTTCTTTTGTTATTGTTTTTGAGATGTATCGCATATTCTAATGCTCTGGAGTAATTCCCTTCCCAAAAATATATTCCGTTTCCAAGCCAATCATACTTATTTTCGCTTTTCTTTAAGTTGCTCTTTCCCATTACAACATCTTCAGCAATTTTTTTGTCAGTTCCATGGAATCCAAGGACAAGACCTGGAATGTAGGAATCGATCATTTTTTATAAATAGATTTAAGATTTCCAGAATTTGTATAGATTCCAGTTTTTTTTAAATAATTTTCGCTCGCAGATTTTGAGGAGGTAACTTTCTTAGAAAATTCCTTAAGTTTCTTGACCTCTTCTTGAATTGTTAGAATTTTTGCTTTTTTCTCTTCCATTTGTATATTTTAATTTATTCTTGAGATTAAATCAATAAAAATCTATATTATATATAAGTTATTAGTTAAATAAGAATATTGTCCCGCCTGGAAAAATGTCTTAATTTTGGTAAACTCGTATTTCAAAACCATTTAACCTATCTTCGCATCCTTCTTAGAAAATACTTATTTTAAAGTAAGAATAATTTTATATTTTTAAAATGCTTGTTTGATTAAATTCTCTTAAACATAAGGCTCGATCCTTTTGTACCGCATCTGAAAAGCATCTTTTCCACCTTCCAAAATGGAACAGATCTCTTCTCGAATTTTTTTATCTTGCAAACAACCCTTAGTTTCCAAATTAGTTTGACCATATTTCGATTCTAAGCAGTATACCAATTCAGAATCTCCATTTACGACTATATTAGCGTTATGTGTAACTACTATAATTTGTCGCTTTACTTTTGATTCTTTTAATTGTTTTACTATCAATTCGTAAATTAAACGATTATCCAAATCATCTTCTGGTTGATCTAAAATGATTGGATCACTTCCATAAGATAAAACGAATGATAATAATGCAGCCGTTTTTTGTCCAGGTGATCCTTGATCTATTGGCTGATATTGCTCTCTTGCATTTTTATATTCTATGTTCAATGAGTCTTCAGGAAAGAATAGTTCGAGTTGGTCAATACTTTGTGAAGGAAGTTTTAATATTCGCTCTTTGAATTGCGTATACCCTCTAACACTTTGAGTAAAGTCCTGTCCAATTAATAGTCCCTTTATTCTTTTTTTTAAATCAATTATATTATCCTCACTAATTCCATTTGAATAAAGATCATAAACTAAGCCATCGTCCGAATCAATACTTCCAATAATTTTATCAAAACCAGTTTCCGTATTTAATATTTCTCGGAGTTTAGCTTCAACCCCCTGCTTGTTTCCAAATGGAATTATTTCTATTTTAACCGATTGATTAGATTGAAACACCTTATCCAGAAACTCTTGTCTTTTTGTTGAAAGATTTTTTCTATGTTCCAATAATTCTCTTAAGACGGTTTCAATATCTTGCTCTAATTGACTGCATTCTTTTTTAGTTGATTCTATTTTATGAATTTTTGATTCTAAATCTTGTTTAACTTGAAAGAGTTTGCCAAATTCTTCTTGTGCATTTGTGGAATTAGCAGATAAATCTTTTAAAGTCTCATCATAATTCTTAATAGAATTATTGAATCTCTGAATCCAAATACTTTGTTTTTTATCTCTATTCCATTTCTCTAATGCAACAATCAATGACTTTGCTTGCTCTGATAAAGAGGATTTTATTCTTTCAACTTCAGCATTTACTGTCTGAATTAGATTTTTTAAATCTTCATCGGCTTCATCACTGTCAGCAATCGATTCGTTCGGGAGATTAATTAATATTATCTCTTCAGTAATACTTGATATCTTGTCGGGAATTTCTGCAAAATTCAATTCCCAGGAATTCAAACGACTATTTTGGTTTTGACGCTTTTGGTATTCTATTAAAATATCTTTAAATCCCTTTTCTTCTAGAGTGATTATCTTTTTAGAAATATCTGAAAGTTCTCCTTTCCAATCTACTTCTTTATCGAGAGTTAGTTTTAATTCTCTCAATTTATTTTTGTATGAATAAAATTTATTCTCTAGTTCTTCTTTTTTCGATTCCCAATCTCTATATCCAACTTCTTTTTGTTGGCTAATCACATCGATAAGATACTTAGGATTATCCGCAAAAGAGTAAATCTGCTTCTGACTATAAATACTAATAGGGAATCTTTCTTTTATATTTCCTTCTTCTTTGATCCATTCATTCCCGTCCCATGACTCAATAGAATTTAAACCAGAGTCTGTATATTCCCAATTGATTTTGTATTGGGTGTTGTTCTTTACATAGACTAGACTAAATTTAGAATCAGCGGTTAATAAGCCTCTCTGTGATCTATTTTCAGGAATTTCATTGTACTTAATAAATTCAGATTTCAAATTTTCAGGAATTTCATCTTCTCTTCTCATAACTAAACGAACAAACTCTACGATAGAGGATTTACCTGTTCCTCTTCCGCCAATAAAAGAATTCATCCAAGGATTTAATTTTAATTCTTGCTTTCCAATTCTGCCTATATATTTGGAATTTTCAATATTTATACTTTCAATATAGTTTAAACTATGTTCGTTAGGATTATTAGGATTTTCATCCGATCTTTTAATCGATAATACCCCGTCCATTAGAGCAAGTTTCAAACCATCCAGAGAAGGATTACCCATCTTAACCCAGGTAAAACTTTTCCCAGGATAACTCTGATTGCCTGTCCCTGTCGGATGGTGTGAATCAGAACTAAGAACAAGTGGAAGATTTCTTGTGCCTAATTTACTAAGTAATGGAGAAGTTAAATCAACCACCTCTAATGCTGTAATCGAATTATCTAATATTTGATTTAATGAATTTCCAGAAAATTTATCCAATAAACCAGAAGCTTGGTCAATATGTGCTGGTATTGCAATTCCGCCTTTGTCATGGATAATCTGAATTACTTCCTTTACTGATTTCGAAGTAACCGCATCACTTTTACCCTTAGTACCGTCATAGCCTGCCAAAGCTAAGACTTCGGTAATCTTATCTTTATTCTCATTCAATTTAAAGATTGCTAAAATATGTATTCCACCATTCGCACTTATTTCAACACCAGGAAATAAATACATTTCTCTGAAATCCGCCTCTTGTTTCTCTGCATTTCTCATTTCTTCAAAGGCTGTATTCAATTGGTCAACCCATTCACCTGAATTATGATCTGTAATTGCAACACAGTCTATTTGAGCTTTCATAAAGTTCAATAGCCATTCCTTAGGAGTGATATTCATTAACTGTTGTTGATTAGAACCTTTACCATAATCATCCGATGCTGGCGTATGTGTATGAAAATCAAATTTCCACCATTTGGCTCCAATCCAATTATTAGTTGAGTCCACCCCCATCACACACCACCTTCAACAATTTTTATTTCGTCTGAAGAGAGTTCGTAAAGTTCATAGACTGCGAAATCAATTTTCCTATTTAAAGAATTCATCTCTCGAAGTGTTGTATTCTTAATTGACTCAACTTTTGTGTCGAAGGTTTTCTGTTTCAATTCCATCACCTTTGATACATAATTTGAAATATCGTCATGATATTTGCGATTATTAACGTTAATTATTTTTATTGGTAATGTACCAAAATATTGCTTAGTACATGTTATCCAGCCACCTCTGAAAATGTTACTGATTTTACGTAAATTCCAAAACAGTAATTTTGAATTTAAAAGACCTAAAATGTAATAAGGAGAATAATCTTTATTTTGAATAGTAATCGAAAAGCCTCCACTAGCCATTAAACAATACATTTCTTTGGATTCATCTGGGATTAATGCAAATATACCACTATTCGCTAATAGTGGTATAACTATATCTGCTTTTGTATGTAAATTTAAACTTCTAGGAGCGCTGAAAGAATACCAACTCGAGAATTGCTTCCTTTTTTCTAATAGTTTTTTATTTTCAAGTAAATATGAATACACATTAGGAAACTCTCTTTTTAGCTCCTTCTCTTGGATTAATTCAAAACCTTTATTATTTATTACATACGGAAAAATAATTCTTTCATCGTTTAATGGATTAAAAGAATACCTATTAAAATCTGTAGCATATAAAGGAATCTTTAGCAAAGCAGGCTCAAGATTTATTACTTCTCCATTTTTAGTTTCGTATTTATCTTTCGATTTTTTTACAATAAAGACACTATCATTTCCTGATGAGCTTCCTCTCGAAATTGCACAAGGTAATTCTAATAGCTTTAAAGTATTTTGTGAAAGTTTTTTTAGTATTAATTTTTCCTCAGTAGTTGAAAAAACCCAAGTATTATTTTCGAGCAATGAACTATGATCAAAAATTTGTTCATCATTTCCACTATTCTTGATTGAATTTGGAGGTGAGCAAACTCTATAAGTAAAACCCGATGTATTCATTTTTGACAAAAACAATAAGCAGGTATAAGTACTAGGTCCATCAAAAACTTGTTCATGTTTAAAATCAATTATTTGAGATAAATGACTACCTTTGATTATTAATGATCGCAGCGCCTCTCCGTAGTCCGTCGTAAAAAATTTGCTTGGTAAGATAAAACCAAATAATCCTCTATTATTGAGTAAAACTTTCAATGCTTGTTCGACAAAAAGTATATAAATATCGTAGTTACCAATTTTACCTGTTTCATATGTACTATTGTAATAGAGAACTGTTTCAGGTGAAATTTCTTTTAAAGCTTGAATGCGAATGTAAGGAGGATTTCCAATTATACAATCAAATCCGTTTTCTTTTTCTGATTCGTTGTTTCTTGGATTCAAAATATTAGAAAACTCATACCTCCAATCAAAGGCATTTATTTTTGATTTTTCTTTATCTGAAATACTAAATAATTTAATGTCTTCATATATATCCGTTCCCACCAAACTATTCCCACATTTAATATTCCCTTCTAATGTTGGTAATATGGTAGTATGAAACAAAGTTCTCTCATTATAGACTTCATAATGGTTGGTATTTTCCAATGCCTTGAGAGACAAGCTCATCTTAGTTACTTCGACTGCTTGTGCGTCTATATCCACGCCATAGATGCAGGACTTAAGAATATCTCTTTTTATTTTGGATGTTAGGCGGATTTGTCCATCGGAATCCATATAAACCAGTTTTCTTTCTTCTTTTGATATTCCTTTGAGTTCGGAAGACTGGGAGTCATTATCAGTATCGAATTTGATTTTTGATTCATAGTAAGATATAGTCCATTGGATTAAATGATCGTAAGCAGTGATGAGAAAAGACCCAGATCCACAGGCTGGGTCACAGATTTTGATTTCTAAGAGGTCTTCAAGTTTCTTACACTCCTTTAACTTTTCACCGACAGTCTTTTCAACTATATAATCAACAATATAGTCAGGTGTATAATATACTCCTCCAGCCTTTCGAATCTCGGGCTTATAATCAATGCTAGCTCTTTTGTCGGTTGTTACTACAACTTTGCCCAAGAACTGTTCATAGATAGTTCCGAGAATTTCAATAGGAATTACTTTGAAGTTGTAACGAGAATTTTCAGGAAGTAAATCCTTTAGGATTTCTAAGAGTATTTTATTGCTTACCTTGACCTCATCCAATTCCGATCGTTTGGTAAAAATGCTTCCGTTATATGTTTTGTCCAAGGAATCAAAAACATCTCTACATTCATCATAGATAATTCCTTCTTCTTTATCTTTTATAGAAGATATCTTAATGACAAGATTTTTGATGATATCTTCTTCAATGTCTCGGTCAGAGAGAACTTTTATGAAGATGAAACGATCGAGAATTAATTGTACCGCTTGAGTGATGAATTCAGCTGAAAAATCAGGTTGGTATTTTTTTATATCTTTAGCTAATTTAATCCTCCAACCGTCTTTCTCATCATCCAAATCTTTAAGGAAAGCCTTATCAGGAGGGATGCGATTCTCTTTGATTTTCTTCTCATTGATATAGAGAGATTGTAAGCTGCCATTTCTTACATTTTCTCTTTCAAAATATTCCCAGAGCTTATCAAAATTTTGAATGTAATCTTGGAATTTCCAATCTATTACGCAATAATTATTTAGAGTTTGGTGGTTCTTAACAGGAAATGTGCAATCAAAAAATCTAAACTCCTCAAAATCTGTAAGTAGGGCAAAGTCTACTTTTTGATATTTAGCCTTACTTTGAGTGGAATAGGAATAGCTATAGGCTTGCCAAATAAAATCAGTCTTCTTTTGAAGATCATATTTTGAATGCTTAGCCTCAATATAGAATAAGGGATTTTTATCTAATTGCAGTAGATAGTCAGGTTCTTTTCCATTTTTAGCTTGGGCTTGTACGATAAATTCTCTTTCCGCAGGATTTTTTATTCCTTCATTGGATATATTCCAGTTTAGATAGCGAAATAAAGGTTTAATAAATTCATCTTCTATCTGGGCTTCTTTGTATTGCCCTGATGTTTTGATAAAATCCAATTTGTCTGCAAAATTCTCTGTTAATTCTTGAATCTTTGATTTTGATTCTTCTTTGGTGAACATAGTGAGAGTTTTACTCTTGTGATTCTATATGTCAAAGGAATTTTTCTTGTAAGGTGTTAAATAAAAGAAAAATTAAAATCTTAATCGAGAGATTGTTAAAATAAATCAAAATAGATGGCCAATTTATGTATATAAGTGTTTGTATGGAGGGATTTAAAGTTAAAAATAAGATATTTAAATGTTGAAGATTTCTTAAAGAATTAGAAAAATAACTTCCTTCTTGCGCCTACCACCAATCAGGCAATAGGCGACGATTAGGATCTAGCGAACAGGAACAGAAAGCAGGCGATTGCGAACTAGGTAATACATTCCACCAAATAGGATTCCAGAAAATAACAGGTCTCCTAAGATTTGATTTTGTAGAAATGGAACAGCCATTACATAAGAAGCAATGAGACCAGAATAATCCAAAGTATACATTCCAGACGTCAACCAGACAAGAAAATTCGTAACTACAAAGAAAACGACGGAACTAGAAATGCTCGTTGCACCTATCTTCCATGCACTGGATTGATTGGAAAGGTTTCTGCCTAAAAAACTAAAAGCGATCATCAAAGCATAGATCGGTAGCATTAAATCATGGAAACCAAGAATTAAGTCAGACACAAACATGGCAGCTACAGGAATCAGAGCTCCCATCCATCGATGCGTTAAGTAGGCACCACCAAAGAGTGAAATCGCAATGATAGGAGTGAAATTTGCTGGATGGGGTAAGAGGCGAGTTGCGGCAGCAGCAATGATAAAAAGTACAACGATTAATAAATTGGATCTAAACATGGAATTCCTACTTAGTTGATTCTAGATTTCCAAGATGCCAGCAAATCCAACAAAAACAAGCAAAAAAAGAATTACAATTCCTGGAGAAATCTTGATTTTAGGTGAAATTTTTTTCTAATGTGCCCAGATTAGTCCTCTATGGCAAATTTAGAAACCTCTCAGGACCATGAATTTCATATTCGCTACCTAAAATCTCGTTTAGTAAAATGCAAGAGCAATCCAAAAATAAATGCGGAACAGATAAAGATCCTTCAGAAAATTCTTTCCATCGCAGAAGTTGCTACAGATTACAATGATTATATTCTCAAATTAGCAGAGGCACATGATTTTTTTCCTCTAGCGCAAGCCGAACAGATTGACCGTTTTCGAAGTTTAGAAGATTTTTATAAGTCCATAGAATTCAAGGAATATGTAATCTCCAACCAAGCAAAAAGACATGCTGCTGAGACATCTAAGGATTATTCTGATCTTGCTTCAAAAGTTCCACAGGGATATGGGAGTGGATTCCAAAATGAAATTACAGCACAGGCTAGATTGAATTCTATTGCAAGTCTGCTTGTTTATTTGATTCATTATTCCTGCTTAGGCGATGAGAAAGAGCGAGCTTCTCTTATGCGTACCATAGTTGGTGAGTGGGATAAAATTCTTTCGACGGATCCTCAATTTAGTTTTGCTTCCTTAATGAATAAGCCTTATTCTTTACTCCATCCCTTTGATGAGAAAAAAATTAAACACTTAGAGAAAGTTTTTCAGGAGAATAGGTAATGGAAGCAGGAATCAGAGAACTCATTGATGCTTATAAATCGGGAATGGCTACTTATAGTGACAAGCTTTCAAATAATAATCCTATAATGAAAGAAGTTGAAGCACTTATGAATCAAGTGGAGGCACTAGGTGAAGAGAATGATTATATGGGTTTTATGACAAAAGCACAGGAACTTGGTATTTTTCATAAACTTATCCAACTGCAAGCACAGCTAGCCTCGGAGAGTGCAAAAGTTTCTAAAAATGATTCTGGTAATTTAAAAATTCCAAGTCCTAAAGAAATCGCAATTGCTTATCACAATGCTTATGATTCTATCCCGGAAGATTATCGATCTAAAGAAATTCGTAGCATCTATGAAAAAGTTTTTCATTGGGAAGATGTTTCTAAATCGGCGGCTGAGTTCATAATGCATCTTGAAGAAGAAGATTTATATCTAGGGATGTCAAGAGTTCATTTAGCAGAAGTTATGAGAAAAGGACTTAGGGATATGCTAGGTGCGGGCTCCGATTGGACCGAATCTGGCATGGGTGTAATTTCTAATCCTCAAATGGAAAAATATTTTGAGACTATGGAAGAGACTATGCTTTCCGCTAAGTCCCTCTTAGAAATGGAGATACTAGCAATCAGCGAAGCAGAAAATTCTAGATTTTCCAATCTTTGGGATACTATCTTTATTCAATCCATCTTACTTGAGTTAGTGTCTCCTATCTCTGCATGGAAGATGGCAAAAACAGAATCCAACCGTTTGAATGTTGTAAGTTCCTATTACTATCTATGTGAATTTTGGGGACTTAGCTGGGAGCAGTTTTTTCAGATTCCTAGAGTCTGGGATTTTTTTGAAAAGTCAATCTACTATCCAAGCCAAGATAGTTTAAGAAATCTTGGAATCAATACCATACAAGATTTTATTAAGGATCTAAAATCTGACTTAGATTTTTGTCTAAAGAATAACCAAAGAGCTCTTGATTTGGATACAAGCAGACAGATTGTACTTTTTCGAGGCAAAGAAATTCCTTTAAGTGAAACCTTGCATGCCTTAAAAACAGCAAGTTTATCAAAAACATCTTGATTCTTTTATAAAACAAGATACTATGAAAGTATGGAATCAATCCTAAGAAAATTTGCTTGGAAGAAGAATCCAGAGAATTCTATCTTCGTTAGAATTCTTAATCTATCCTCATGTTTATTTTTTTTAACAGGTTTCTTTATCCATTGTTCTAAGCCTTTCCCGGAATCTCCCTTACTTGACCTTGTTCTTTTACAATCCATACAGAAAGAGCTTAGAGTTAGTGATACAAATGCAGAAGGAATAGCAAATACAAGGAAATATATTTTTGTAAGCCAGGGCACATACCAAGGAAGTCTAGGAGGAGTGAGTGGAGCAGATACGATTTGTCAAAATGAAAAGACTAATAACTTTGCTTCTTTACCAGGGGCTAATTCAGATTATAAAGCTATCTTAGTCGATGGATCGAATCGTATAGCATGTGTAGCTGGGAATTGCAATACGGCTGCAGGGAACAATTCAAATTGGCCCTTAATTGCAAATACACAATACTTTCGTCCAGATAACCAAGTCATTTTTCAAACCAACGGAGCAGGAATTTTTGTCTTAGGTGCACTAAGCAATGCCTTTAGCAATTCAGGTACTGACAGATGGTGGACAGGATTAGTAACTAATTGGACAAGTAGTACGGATGACTGTGCAAATTGGATTAGCAATGGAGGAGCAGTTTTTGGAATATTTGGCTTAGGTGGGGCAACGGATGATTCTTCGATTTCAGATTTTAGCTCAGATGCATGCTCCACTTCCAAAAAGTTACTTTGTGTCCGCAATTGAACATGAACAAGCTTCACAGATTTTTATTTGCAAAAAGTAATAATTCTGTAGCCTTATGAATATCCAATTTATCCATGATATTCTGCCTATGGATCTTGGCGGTCTTGGGCTTTATCTTGAGTTCTTCGCCTAACTGGATATCATTCAACCCTTCTGCAATGAGTCTGAGAATTTCTCTTTCTCTTGCAGTAAGCAGTTTCAATTTATCCGTATCATTTTTTTCGAGATCGTGTTCCTTCTCAAGATGATTCGATTTAGTCATTAATCTAGGACTAAGATAATAGAATCCATCCATTACAGACTTCGCAGCATCCACTAAGTCCTTGCCTGCCTCATCTTTAAGAACATAGGCATGGACTCCTATCCTTTTGGCTTTTTGTATATATTCAAATTGATCATGTCGGGATAATAAAATAATTTTTGTTAGTGGAAGTTTGGTTCTAATTTCTGAGGCAAGTTCTAATCCAGATTTTCCTGGCAAAGAGATATCTAATACAATTAGGTCTGGTTGGAGATGAAAAATCTCTAGGAGAGCAAGTTCAGCACTTCCAGCTTGTCCGACAATCTGAAATCCAGGATTCATTTGAAAAATCAAGACCAGACCCTCTCTAAGAATGGTATGGTCATCAATAAAATAAACACTGTAAGGTGATTTATTCTTCATGAATCTCTGCCTCTTCTTTCTTAGGGATTTGGATATAAATTTCTGTACCCTTACCAGGATTGGAATGAATGTTTATTGAACCTTGGACATTTTCCACCCTACGTTTGGTATTTTCTAATCCAAAGCCAGTAGAATGAATTCTTACTCGTTCTGGTTGGAAGCCAATTCCATTGTCTTGTATACTTAAGATTATTTGATTGTTCTTAGTTAAGAGTTCAATATGTACTTCAGATGACTTAGAATGTTTTATAATATTTGAGCAAGATTCTTGGATGATTCTGTAAATTTGCAATTCTACATTAGATGAGATAGATTCTTTCAAGTTTTCTATAAAGTGAACCTTGTGATCTACAAAAAGATTTCTTAATAATTCTCTAATAGCTGGAATCAGTCCTAATTCGGTGAGATGAGAGGAGAACAAATTTGAGTAGACTTCTCTAAGTTCTTGGCTTGCTCTATCAATGATTGCAAGACCGTCTTCCATTTTCCCAGCTTGAAAATGTAGCTTAGCTGCAAGAATTGTCTGACCAACACTATCGTGTAAGTCTTGTCCAATTTTCTGTCTTTCTTTCTCTTGTAGATTGAGTAATTCGCTATAGAGTGTTTTAATCTTTTTCTCTAACTTTTTGTTATCAGTGATATCCCTAAGCAGAAAAAGAATCTCATTCTTTGAGGGCTTTAAGCTATATCCATAGGTCTTTTTATTGTATTGAAACTCTTTGTTTAAAATAGAATGCTTTCTTGCTGAAAGTAGGTTCTTATGCAAGTCCTGCCACTGTTCTTGGTCAAGATTAAATAGACCCAGGAAGCTTTGGCCTATAGGATCATTAATTTTAGGAAATTCTTTTCTAAAAGATAGGTTACAAAATGCAACAATCCCTTGCTTGTCAATACTAAGTAAAGGAGATAGGCTATCTATCAAATCAATAAAATATTCCCTAGTCTGTCTTGTCTGCATTCATCAAGACTTTCATAGGGGAAGATTCCTTTGACAAGGAAAAAACTTAGAAAGAAACTACTTGAGATGCTTCCTTGTTTAAATACCAATCCTTATAATTGGCTCCAGAAGATGTATACCAATCATCAAAGAAAGAGTACGCATTGTTTATATTTTTCTTTTCTAAGGGCCAAGAGAACTCACCGGGAATCATAAAAACCCAAGGGAATCCTGCTGGATCCAGGTAGCTATCGCTTCCATCTGCATTTTTATACAATCCAAGTCTATGAATTGCGAGATTAGTGTTCTTTACTTGGATGTATAAATCGTACGGAGAATTTCCAAGTGCTAATTTAGAGACTGGGGTATCTAAAACCAATTCCCATTCAGCCTTGTCTCCTGGAAGGAAAGTCTGTCCCTGGCTTGTATTGGATTGGGGTATGGTTGTATTGCTTTCAGGTAAAATCTGTATGCTGGATGATTTTTGTAGAAAACTAGAATCAGAAAAGTATTCACTACCATTTGGCTTAGTTCTAGTTAAGGTATAATTTCCAGAGACCGTATTCGGAAATTTGATATGGAGAGTATGGTTGTAGCCTGCACCTTTTGCAACATGGGTGTAGTATCCTCTAATCCGAGTTACACGCCCCTGGGAATCTAAATCTTCTTCATTGTAAACACGAACAACGTAATCATTGAAGTCAGCATCCCCCTTCTTAGGGAAAAGATCTTCGTAGCAAATTGTGTAGAAAGAATCAGAAGGAATTCGAATCATCGTTGCACGACTTGGATCATTTGGATATTCATCCTCTGAATCTTGGATACCATCCCCATCGGTATCTACTATAGGAGCAGGGACTTGAACTAGTGGTGAAGTAAAAAGAAAGATATCTCTGCTTACTTCAAGAATATTGATCAAATTTATTTCGAAAAAGTAATCTTTCCCTAAGTGTGTAACTTGCAAGCGAACCTTGGGCTCTTCTCTGTTATTGATCGTAAACGAACCTGTAACATTTCCAGAGGAATCCGTGATTGCTTTAAACACCGCATTGCCTGCAACATCTTGTTGTCCTAGCTCTATGATTTGAACTAGAGTTCCAGAGATAGGATTGATAAGGTCTCTAACCTTGATACGAAGTGGATAGGTAGTAGTATTTTCGAATAAAAAATCAGAGCCACCATTTAAGTCTTCTATTGTCATAGAAAAAGGTACTTCGCTTGGGCTATCTGAGCCTGGTAGAGTTTGTGGTGAATTTCCAACAGGAGCTAGAGGTTGTAAGATAGCCATCATCCATAGGTAATTGGGGTCTTCCTTGGATGCACAAGAGATTGTTAAGGCGATTCCAAGCACCAACAAATTGAGAGACTTCATCTTTTTATATTTTTCCATACCAGTACCTCAAAGTTTATAATAAGGTGAAAAAGGAAAAAGAGCAATAAGCCAAAAGGCCTAGAATAATAAATTTTTTTCCAAAAAATTCGTGGAATCTGGATGATAGGATTATCTAATGGAGCAATGGAATCCTTGGGTATCAACTTTCCTTCTGGGGCAGCTCTTAAGATTAAACTTATTGCAGAAGCTCAAATTCAAGAGATTCCTTCCCTTACGGAAAAATTCCTAAAATCCAATAAAGAGAACCAAGTATTTTGTTATTATCCAAATGAAAAATCAATAAGAAATAAATTATTGAATGTAATTCAGTCTATTAACAAGGATCAAATTAACATTCTCCCCATTGATCATAAGAGAATTCTGAATAAAGAGTTTTTATATTTTAAGAAGTTAGCTTATTTTATTCGTAAGAAATCAGAAAAGGGAGATATCTTACTATTAGTTCCAGAAATTCTTAAAGATGCTTTAGAAACTCTTTTACCTATATTATTCCTACGACCTTTGCATTCATCACCAGAGCTAGTCTTACTTCAACTTTTCAAAAGAAAAGAAATTCTTGAATCAGATCGAATTATTTGTGAATACCTTAACTATTTAAACCCAAACTACCAAATTTCTATCCTTTTTAAAAAGTTGGAAAAGAAAACAGAGCATTCTATTCCCAAAATACAAACAAAATTTAGTATCCGTTTCAAATTGTTAGGAATCACTACTATTCTTTTAACTTTTTCTATTTCGGTATTAATATACTTTGCATCTTTATTTTTTAAAGAAACAATTTCTGTCATGGTTCAAGATTATAACCTAAGTCTTGCTCGCTTGTTGGGAGATGTAGTTAAATCTGATATAGAAAATCTTATATATAGAGCGGATATTTTTACTAATTCTTCTTTGAGTGCAAATGCTAACAATCGCCAAATACTAAAAAATGAATATTTTTTAAACAATCCTTCCGTAGTTTGGATACATATTATCCAAGACGAGAAAAGTTCTAAGGAGAATTCCTACTTCAATACAAGCTATACGAAAGATTATCCATTTTCTGAGGAAGAATTTCTTGCGCTTATTCAAGAACGAAAAGAAATCCTAAACAGAACAAATCTTGGTTCAGCTTATATATTAAATCTAACAAAATATTTAGATTATCCTATGCTAGCTCTTCTCTCACCTAAACTTGGTAAAAATTCTATCACAACAGTTCAGTTTGTAACACCAAGTTACTTTTTGGATTCGATACGATCTTCTAAGCAAAGTGACTTTTTTGATTTACATATCGTAGATTCTCAAGGAAATAAAATATTTTCAACCAATGATACCTTAGATTTAAGACAATTTCCAATCATAGCAAAGATGCTCTCATCAGGAATTGACAACGGTTCCCAAAAATTCCTTCACCAATCTATCGCTTACCTTGGATCCTTTCGAATCATAGATAAATATGGATTAGGAATCATATCATCTGTTCCTGAAGACAAAGCTTTCGAGGCAGTATATAGAATTCAGAATCAAAATATTTTACTCTTGCTAATGACTTTATCACTCACATTTGTCTTGGTTTACCTTTTTGCCAAAACTCTATCGATTCCTATCATACGACTTGTATCTGCTACAGAAAAGATTGAACACGGAATTTTGGAACTGGATATCGAACCAACATCAAATGATGAAATAGGTGTGCTTACTTCTTCCTTTAAGCACATGGCGAATGGCTTACGAGAGAGAGAAAGAATCAAGGAGGAATTTGGTAAATTCGTATCTCCTGAAATTGCAGAAAGAGCACTCAAGGGCGAGATAATGTTAGGTGGCGAAAAGAAGATTTGCACTGTATTTTTCTCAGATATACGAAGCTTTACGGCAATGAGTGAATCCAAGGAACCAGAGGAAGTTGTAGAAATTCTCAATGAGTATTTTACTCAAATGGTTGATTGTGTTCATTTAACGGGCGGCATAGTTGATAAATTTATTGGGGATGCAGTCATGGCTCACTGGGGATCTGTTGTCTCAGATCCATCTGACCCCAAGAATGCAGTGGATTCTGCACTTCTTATGAGGCGTGCCTTGTTGGTTCTCAATGAAAAATTAGTAAAAGAAGGCAATAATCCTATTCGAATAGGATGTGGAATAAATTCAGGGCCAGTCATTGCAGGTCAAATTGGTTCTCAGAAGAGACTGGAATTTACCGTGATAGGAGATGCAGTTAACTTAGCATCACGAGTAGAATATTTGAATAAGGATTTTGGAACCGACATATTGATTTCTGAAAGCACATATCAGGAGTTAAACGGAGAATATGATTGCATACCAATGAAAGAAATACTTGTTCGTGGTAAAGAAAAGCCCCAAAAAACCTATGCAGTATTAGGTAAATTTACCGATGAAGGTCGGCCCAAGGATTTAGATGCACTTAGAAAACTTGTCGGAATTCCAGATTTGAAAGAAGAGCATGGGCATGAGTAAATTAAGAAATTTAATTTTTAAAAATTTGGAATTAGACAAGAAGGATTGGATAGTAATAGTATTTTCATTTCTTGTTTTTTCATTCAGTGCCTTATTATTTATTTTCTTGGAAATACAAATACATGAATCAAGTCGTGAAGTAGTTGGAACAGTAATCTATAGAAATCGAGTTGCTCAAAGAAGAAATTCTTCTTCATCGATTTGGTCTGATGTAGCTCAGAAGGAACAAGTGAGAAATTTTGATTCCATTCGTACGGATGAGTTAGCGGAGGCTATCATAACCCTGAATTCTGGTACTCGTATTGAATTGGATCCATTTAGTATGATAGTATTGAATATCATAGATGAAGCAACGGAGATTCAACTCCTGAGAGGTTCAATTCTTGTAGATCCTATTGAAAATGATAATATTAAAATCAAAAAAGGCGAAGATACAACAATTTATTTCAAACAATTGATCCGAATTTTCGGAGATGAGTCAGATTTCATCCAAATTTTTTCTAATGGTAAAATTGAGATTCTCAATTCTATAGAAAGAAAAATCTATTTAGAGCAACATTTAATCGAAATGGATAGTAAGATTTCCAATGATAGAGGTATAAGTCTTGGTACAATTTCGCCAACTGATAATTCTAGATACTTTGTGAATTCTTCTCAATCACTTAGCATAACATTTCTTTGGAAGAATGAATCTTCAGAAAGCCATGAATTTATACTATCATCGGATCCATTCTTTCGGGAGGTAATATTTAGAAAAAATACAAATGATGATTTTCTAAAATTAGCCTTGTATGATGGTAATTATTATTGGAAAATAAAATCAGCTAAGTCCGAATCATTGACCAAAAGATTTAAAATCAAAGCTCTCGAATCTATTTCCAGTATTAGCCCTGCGGAGAAAGAAGAAATCAGTCTTTTTAAAGGAGAACTAGTCGCATTTTCCTGGGAGTTGTCTGAGTTAGCTTCTGATTATAAAATACTCATTACGAAAGATCAGCAAAGGAATGAAGTCTTCCTTACTAAATCTTCTCAGAGAAATGCCATCTCTATAAGCTTACCTAGCGGCTCCTACTCTTGGAAGGTTGAGGGCAATGGTTCTCTGCCGGGATCCAATACGAGTTCTGAATGGAAAAAGTTTAGCGTATCTATATTAGATGATGCGAATCTAAAGATCAATCAGAATCAGAATACAATTCCCAAGACTGAAACAAATATAAATACGGAAAAGATTCCCAAACTTGATACAAATTTAAATGCAGATCCGAAAAATCAAACTGCTCTCTTAGTCCCTAAGGCTATTTATCCTTTGTCTGTAGTGGATATGGCAAAAAAGGATAAACTAGTATTTCGTTGGCAGAAAGTTCCCAGTGCTCAAAATTATGAATTGATACTTCGAAATGGATCTTCGAATGGGAAAGAAGTATTCCGCAAGACTATTAACACGAATCAATATGTTTTAACGGATCTTACGATTCTTGATGTTGGAAATTTTTCCTGGGAAGTGAAGGTTTATTCGGAGACTGGCGACTCGATGAGTTCAGGAAATATAAATTTTAAGATCATACTATCCAATGAATTGGAAGCTCCGGTGATTGAATAGATGAAGAATTTAACTATAATAATGACATTTTTGTTAGTTGGAGTTCAATTTGAACTTTATTCTCAAGAGAAAGAATTTGTCCTAAAATGGAAGGATGTATCAGGAAATAAAGGATATATAGTCAAAATCTCTACGGATCAAACACAAAAAGAGATTAGTTCAATCTCTAATATAACAACTTTAAAACTAAATCCTGGTAAGTATTCTATTCAAGTAGCAGCTAAGAATCGTTTCGGCAAGCCAGGAAAATTCTCAGAACCTAAAGAAATCAATATAAGCATTGCCTCACAGAAAGAAATAGATTTATCTCAAGAAAAACCTCTGTTAGATTTTCTTGAATATTCTGCAATTGATTATGGTAATTATCAGACATGGATACCTGGTTATCTTCAATACAAGAAATCTAATTGGAAAGATGCTTCTCTTTATTGGATCACTATGCCTAGTCTTGCGTATATTGGTTATTCTGAAAAAATTCGAGGCGATAAGATCGCAAATGATGCTTGGAATGATCCCGTGAATTTGTTTTTTCTGCTTCAAAACCGTTCTCCTTTGGAAATATATTATTTTAGAAATCGTAGAGATGAGCAAAAATCAAAGTACTCAGATGCTCAACTCAATCAAAAGTATATAGCTAGTGGTTTATTTCTTTTCTATGCATTACATTGGGTAGATTTGTATTTTTTTAATGGGGAAGGGATTATTAATAGCTTTTCTTCGTCTCATAGAGAACAAGCAAATCTTGGAATAGATCATATAACAGGTGTAGAGTTTCAATGGAGATTTGATACAAGTCGATGAAAAGAATTCCTATAATCATAATCATATCTTCAACTTTGATCGCATTTATACCTGTTCTCGGTTTTATCTTGGTTGCTCACTCGAAAATGATTCCAGTTTCTGAATTTTCACGAATAATTAGTCATTATAATATCTTTCAATTGTTATTTAATGTTTTTTTAATTGCTGTTGCAATAGGAATGCTGCGAATCCAAAAGTGGTCCTTTATAAGTTTCATAGTATTGGGTGTTTGTTTTTTGATTTATTCGATTATTTTGATATCCTTATCCCTTCTTGGCTTAAGTTCATATGAGTTTCACGTTTTTGATTATACAATTCTATTGGTCATTATTTCAGTTTTATTTGCTTCCCTTGCTTATATTATTCGCAAAGAATTATCTATGCCTTATTTCTCGATTCTAGGTAGAGGATGGCGACTTTCTAGGAGAGAATCCTTACCTATAAAGATAGAATGGAATAATGATCTTGGACAAAAAGGATATTGCTTAACAGAAAATATTTCTTCCAAAGGTTGCTTACTGCCATTAACAGAATCTATGGAAATAATTTTTCTTCCATACACTGAGATTGAGATTAAATTGTATTTCTATGAGAATCATATTTTGAAAGTTATACCTGTAATTGGAACTATTTTAAGAATCGAAGAAACCTTGCCCGTGGTACTCAATCAAGAGGCAATTGCTAAAGCTGGTATCATCTTTAAATATGTAAATGGTAGAAAGGATGAAAAATGGGTCTCAAACTTTTTAGATGAGAAATACTCTGCGAGATATGCAACAGATCTTATTGCGAGCCTAATACAGAATGATATTACTATGTCCACAAGGCTCTTTAATTTATCTCGCACGGGAATGTATCTTATACGAGATGAGATGCTTCCTGAGAAGACAGAAGTGATTGTTGAATTCAATACGAATTTTGGAAGAGTAAGTTGCAATGCTCAAGTAGTTTGGACGAATCCAAAGGGACTCTATGATAAACCTCCAGGAATGGGAATTCAGATTTTGAAGGTACACCAATATATAAAATTTACTATTTATCTTTTCTACTTAGCGTATTTGGATGAAGTAAGAAGATAACTTTGAAAAAATCAACAATCTATAAATTCTTTCCAAGCTTAGTATTATCTCTAGTTGTATTTTTAATTTTTATATTTTGCTTTTTGCTCTTTATCAATAAGACCAATAACTCGAAACGCGAGCTAGGCGCTAAATCTTCCTTGGAATATACAATTTCTCATCGATTGGATTCTGAAAATAGTTTAGAAAAGATAGTTGCCTTGCAGCAATCAGATTGGATAAAAATGTATTCTTCCAAGCTTCCCTATGGTTACTTAGAAGATTCGGTATGGGTGAAAATACGAGCAAGGAATTCAGAACCTACTGAGCAACAAGAAATTATTTTATTGGAACAGTCAGCCTTGGATATGATTGAATTTTTTCAATTCGAAGGTTCTAATTTAATTCTTTCTAAGAAACAAGGAGATCTCTTTAAGTTTCAGGAAAGGGAGTTGCAATTCAGAAATTTTTCTTTTTCTTTCTCTATGAAGCCAAGTAGCGAGACAGAGATCTATTTGAAAATTAAAACTTCTGGTTCTTTGAATTCCTCGATAATCATAATGGACAAAGATGCTTTCTCGGAATATCTTTCTAAGGACAATTTGGTTTTTGGATTATTCTTTGGCTTTATGATGGCAATACTACTTTATAATATAATTATTTACGCATTTACTTCAGAATTCAGTTTTTTGCTTTCAGCGCTTACGTTATTTTTATATTTTTCATTAATCTTTGTTGCCTTTGGATTCGGCTTTATGTATTTATATTCGAGTTTCCCTATCATACAATCTAGAGCCTATCTAAGCTTTAATATTTTAACAAATATTTCTATGATTATCTTGTTTGCTAGGATTTTGACATCGAGTGATACTTCTACAAAACTTAACAGAATTCCATTAATCCTTCTTGCACCACTTTTAATATTATTAATTTCACATATTTATTCTCCAAAGCATATTTATTATAATTGTGTTCATATATTAAATTTAATTTCAATTTCCATACTAATATTCATTAGCTTATTATCCATCAAAAAGAATAATATAACTAGATACTATGCTTTGGCATTAGTTATCTTAGTTTTGATTATTGCTCCTATAATATTTGCCTTATCAGGTTATGTTGAAGGTGATGGATACTCTACGTATTCTTTCTTATTCAGTTCTTCTTTGATTTTAATCATTATTACATCAGCTATGGGAAGAAAAGTATATAATTATAAATCTGAAAGAGATCATTATATACTAAGAATACTTAGAAGTCAGAAGCATTACAATAGAAAGCTTGAAAAGAAAGTTAGAGAGAAAACTTATGAATTAAGTAATAATTTACAGAACCTATCACTAGATATAGAATTAGCTCGTTCCATCCAACTTGCAACTCTACCTATTTTAGAAAATTTTAATTTACCCAATTTTAAAGTCGCAGGATCATTTTTGCCTAGAGATAGAGTGGGTGGAGATCTTTTTGATTTATTTACCATGGAAGATGGAAGAATCCGTGCTATAGTTTGTGATGTTACTGGTCATGGAATTCAAGCGGCACTGGTAACTATGTCAATACGTGCTGAGTTTGATCGAATCAAAAAGCGCGATATGCCTATAGAAAAAATATTGCGACAACTCAATCGCACTATACTTGCGTCTTTTTCAGAATCACCCTTGTATGCTTCTGCAGTTTTAATTGAAATAGATCGGAAGAAACAAATCATTCGATTTGCAAATGCTGGACATCCAAGTCAATATATTATTTCGAAAGATCAAATCGTAGTAATGGATCCTCAATCACGAATATTAGGAATACATGATGATACAGAATTCTATCATACTGAGCTTGCTTTGAGTGATCCATATACTATTTATTTATTTTCAGATGGCGTTTTTGAAGAGTTTAATAAAAAAATGGAAGTCTTTGGCGAACAAAGGTTTTTTGATTTGATCAAGAAAAATCCTGAAGAAAATCTACAAGAAAAGATTAACAATATTTATGATGAACTATTCGATTTTGTTGGAGAAAAAGGATTTGTGGATGATGTTACTATGCTTTTTCTACGAGATGATTTGCTTAGTCCTTAAAATTCTATTTTTAATTTTTCCTAACACTTGATGCTTATCGGGATTCGTTCTTTTTTGGCTGCTTCTAACTATTTCAATTCCTTGACGAAAGAGGCTCAGAAATAAGTCTGAAATTTATAGCCTATCTTTTAGCTATAAAATAAATCTGGCTCAATCGAAGCCACGGAGTGTTGTATTATGAAAATCAATCAGAAAATTATCTTAGCAGCGCCTGCAAGAACTCCTTTTGCACAAATAGGAAAGGCTCTTGCTAACTACCCAGGCCACCATTTAGGGAAATTAGTTGGTGAAGAAGTCATAAAAAGAAGCGGTCTTAAGCCGACAGATATAGATGGAGTTATTGTAGGTGAGGGTTTTTCTAACGCTCCTAACTCAGCAAGAGTGATTGCAAATCTATTGGGTCTTCCTATGGATATTCCTTGTCTAACTGTAGCCAATAACTGTGTATCAGGTTTAGAGGCTGTTGCAGAAGCATCCAGAAGAATTATGCTTGGTGAAGGAAAAGTCTTCTTAGTGATTGGTGAAGAGTCCCAAACTTCTATGCCTTTTGTTGTTAAAAATGCTCGATTAAATAAGAAAACAAACTCTTTGGATTCTTTAAAAAAGGTTCTTCCAGACAATCTTCCTGAGGGAGTTGAATTAAGAGATACCTTAGAAGATGGTCTAGGTGATGGAGAGACATCTTTTGGAATGCAAGTCACGGCTGAAATTCTAGCTCAAAATTATGGACTTTCTCGTGAGATCCAAGATAAGGTAGCCTTTGAATCTTTCAAAAGAGCCTTTGAATCTACTGAGCAAGGTAAGTACAAACCGTACATTATGGAATTCAAAGATGAGGATGGTTCATCCTTGCAAGCCGACGAAGCCGTACTTTTGAGAGAAGGTTTAGTGAAAAATCCTACTCGTATGGGTCGTGCTATGTTAATGTTTGAGAATCCTCAAATGAAATTCGAACAATTCAAAGAAAAGTATTCTAAATATTTGAAGAAATCTCATGGACCAACACTCTCTATCTTCAATGCAAGCCCAAGATCCGATGGAGCGGCTGGACTAATTGTTGCATCCGAAGACAAGGCGAAAGAGCTAGGATTGAAAGCTAAGGCAACTATTTCTGGTTTCAAGATGAAAGGTGTTGATCCTAACCTAATGGGACTTGGACAAGCAGAAGCGACTGTAAGTCTTTTAGAAGAGTTAGGTGAGAAGATTGAAAACATCGATTATATTGAAATTCATGAAGCTTTTGCAGCTACTGCAGTTGCAGCACTTGAGGAAATTAAGATCAAGACAGGACTGGATTGGGAAAAGAAATTTGATGAGAAGCACATCAACCCTAACGGTGGTTCTATTGCAATTGGTCACCCATTTGGTGCAACTGGTGTGAGATTACTTCACAATGCGATTATGGATTTTGAAGAAGATCCTTCTGCTAAGAAAGTATTGGTAACAGCATGCGCACACGGTGGAATTGCTGGTTCAATGGTAGTAGAAAGAGTATAAATAATTTTTAACGTCAACCAAACCTTTTTGCAATTATGAAATTGGTAAATTGGTTTAACGTGAATTTAATAAAAAAGCCCCACTTAAAAATGGGGCTTTTCAATTAGAATGTATTGAAGAAAACCGCAGGAAAAAAATTTTACATATTCGATTGAGGAAAAACTTATGAGTGAAGATTTTAAAGATGTTACTGTTGTAAAGAAAGCAAATTTTTACTTTGATGGCAAAGTTACAAGTCGTACCATCCTTTTCGCAAACGGTGAAAAGAAGACTCTTGGGGTGATGCTACCAGGGGAATATGAATTTGGAACCGATGTTGCTGAGAATATGGATATTCTTCAAGGCAGTCTAGAAGTTCAATTGCCCGGCTCCTCAGAATGGAAGAAGATTAATGCGGGAGATAACTTTGATGTACCTGCTCAGTCAAAGTTTAAAATGAAAGTCTTAAGTCTGTCTGATTATTGCTGTAGCTATTTTAATTCTTAAAATTGGAAATGGAATTAAATATTCATATAAGAATTGAATGTGCATTTTAACAAAAAGGGATCATGAATCATGGATGAATTGACAAAGATAAATCAAGAAACCCACCCCATGGATAGATTAAAATCAATCATGGCGACTCTTAGGGGAAGCAATGGATGCCCTTGGGATCTTGAACAAAATCATAGAAGTTTAATTCCATGTCTACTAGAGGAATCTTATGAAGTAGTTGATGCTATTGAATTAGATGATAAGTCTGGTCTCAAGGAAGAGTTAGGTGACTTGCTTTTCCAATCTGTCTTTCATGCACGTATTGCTGAAGAAGATGGGCATTTTTCACTAGAAGATGTGATCAATGGAATATCTGATAAATTAATTCGAAGGCATCCTCATGTTTTTGAACAAAAGTCTGGAGTTGACTCATCTGATAAAGTTGTGACTCAATGGGAGGAGATTAAAAAGCAAGAAAAACTTTCCAAATCCAATGGACTAGACACCGATGCTTCCGTCTTGGATTCTATTCCCAAATCCTTTCCAGCTATCCTTCAATCAGAGAAAATACAATCCAAGGTTGCAAAACTTGGATTTGATTGGGAAGAGTGGCAAGAGCCCATTGATAAACTATGGGAAGAAGTATCTGAGCTCAAAGAAGAACTTGATGAGTTAAAAAAATGGAAGGATGCTCATCATAACCAAACACTTATAAAAGATACTGGTAAAAAAATCAAAGATCTCATTCCAGATCAAATAAAATCAAATATTGATAACGAGATGGGAGATGTTTTATTCTCTATTGTAAATGTTGCAAGGCATCTAGGCATAGAGGCTGAGACCGCTCTTCGTCGAACGAATCATAAGTTTTCTTCTAGATTTCGATACATAGAAAAAAAGAGCGCAGAGTTAGGTAAGTCTCTGAAGCAAATGAATCTATCTGAAATGGATCAATTATGGAACCAAGCAAAACAATTAGAATCCAAACAAGCATAGATGATTTAGAGGATATCCAAATGATCTCTTCTATGATTTGGGAGGGAATTGAATCTCGATTTCAAATCCATAATTTAGAAAACTCTCCTTCCAATTTACAGAACAAAGTGTTCGGTGAAGAATTAAAATGGACGAATCCAGTATTTGAATCCAAAGAATGGCCTAAGAAAATTCAATTTACTATCGAAAAAGATTCTCTTCTCGGTCTAAATAATCAAAGTCAGACCTTCCAAATTATTGCTTCAAATATGGGATCTATCACTCTTCGTCCTTTAGATGCAAAAAAATATCCAATTTTTTATATGAGTTTATGTAAATATTCTGATCTAAGCTACCAATGGGAAAATGAAGAACAGGATAGACTAGAGCCTAATTTATGGGAGAAATATTTTCTTCTAGCGATTAGAAACTACTACAATAACATAAATTAACATTTGACTTATTTTTAAATTATTAAAATATTTTGATTTTTTTAGTAATTTCAAAAACTATCCTAGGAAATTGAAATGAAGCTTTTAGAAAACGATAAACCAAAAGGAAGTATTAGAGAACTTATTCCTATCGCTCTACCAATTTTCATTTCCCAAGCTATCGATGTATTAATGGTTTTTAGTGACCGATTCTTTTTGTCCAGACTTAGTATAGAAGATCTTGCCGCGACATTGAGTGGAGGAATTCTGCAGTATGTATTCTCTACCTTAGTTTTAGGAACTATGGGACAAATCACAGCTTTATCTAGTCAATATATTGGTGCAAAACAAAAAGACAAAGCAATTCAAACAGTTTACCAAGGCTTGATGCTTTCAATTGTTTTTGCTCCTATGCTAATATTAATTAGTCAAGAACTTGCATATCCCTTATTTGAGTTTTTCGGTCATGATAAATCTCTTTTAGGAAAAGAATTGGAATATTATTCAATTTTAAGTTTTACTATTTTCACAATGTCAATACGAACAACATTTGCTTCCTTCTTCATAGGAATTGGCAAAACGATTATAGTGACTTTCGCATCATTTTCAGCTGTTCTTATTAATTTACCACTAACATATGCTTTAGTGTTTGGGAAGTTTGGTTTTCCAGCTCTTGGTATAAAGGGTGCTGCTTTAGGGACATTAATTGCAAGTATACTACCAATTATAATTTTATTGATCTACTTCTATTCTAAAAAGATCCATAAAGTCTATAATACAAGAATCAAACTTACATTAAATTTTAAATTAATGAAGAAGCTAGTAAGATATGGTTTGCCATCTGGTATTGAGATGATGGTGAATGTTTCTGGTTTTATGTTTTTTACAATGGTAATGTATTCTTATTCCGCAGATGTGGCAGCGGCTACTACAATAGTATTGAATTGGGATATGGTTAGTTTTATTCCACTTCTTGGAATTGGTCAAGCTGTTGGAGGACAAGTTGGAAAATACTTGGGTGAAGGGAATAAGGAGATTGCACTTAAATCTGCGTATTCTGCACTGATACTTGGTGTTACATATTCAATAATAGTTACAATATTGTACATAAGCTTTACGCATTCCTTTGTTTCTTTATTTGCACCTGATTATAAACTCGAATCCTTTCAAAATGTTCTGAATTATGCTACTATAATGCTTAGAATTTCTTGTTTATATCTTTTCTTTGATTGTATTTATACAATCTTAGGAGGAATACTAAGAGGTGCAGGAGATACTATCTGGGTGATGATAGTATCGAATTTGGCTATGTGGATATGTGCAAGCATTGTGTATTATTCTAAGAATCATTTAGAACTAAGTCCTATTGGATCCTGGTGGATGCTTACAGGAATGGTAATGAGTCTTGGAATATTATATTCATTTAGATTCTTTCAAAAGGCATGGCTAAATCGTTTGATGATAGATATAGAGCCACCGATTTTGTCATAATTAGAGTTAAGAGTCACCAGTAATTAATCTTAGATACATAAATAAATTAATGACAATTTTTCATCTATAAAAGAAATTTATATAATTATAGATCTTAGCTAATTTGCTTAGATATTTTAAAAAAAAAGAGAAATAACATATGAAGCAATTTTATAATGTTTTATTTGTTTTTGTTTTATTCTCTCAGATTTATTGTGTGGAAGCTCCCAAGAATAACATCTGTGACTCAAGCACCCTTGGATTTCAAGATACCTTAATTTTAAAATTTATTATTTCTGATTACACACCTCACTGCGGATTTTCTTTATTTGGTGGCAGGACAGTATACTTTGATCCTAACCCAGGCTACTACAGCATGCCTCAGGAATTTTTTATACTCTCAAAAATTGCTGATACTAAAGTATATTATACTATTGATGAAAGTTATCCTAATCCGCAATCATCCATTCAAGCAATGTCACCGCTTTCTATCTGGTCCCATGCTGGATTGAAGATTAAAGCCTTAGGATTTAAATCTGGTCAACAAAATAGCGTATTACTTGAAGGAACTTATTCCTACCTATCCCTCCAAACAGGTCAAATTATTTCTTATTCTGCCAATGATGACGGTGCCACACAATTAGGAATTAAATTTGATTCTTTTCTGCCTACAGCCACTGCTTCTTATCCAAATGATTATCTATCAAAGGACAAATCTACTGGTTTAGTTTGGAAATCTTGTTCTGAAGGCCAATCTGGCGCTAGTTGTGCTGGTGCGGTTTCAAATTTAAATTTTGCTGATGCAACAATTTCTTGTAATGCTTTGAATAATGCTAACTCGGGTGAAGGTTACGCAGGTTTAAAAACTTGGAGATTACCAACAATGCGCGAGTTGCATTCCATCAATGATGCAAGTAAAGCATCTTTAACTTTAAATGCTCTTGCATTTCCTAATACGGCTAACTTTGCTTATTGGTCATCCACACCTTTTCCAACTAACAATACTTTTGCATGGTATGTAGATTTTGTTAATGGAAATTCATATGCTAATACTGCAACTAGTCTTTATCATGCGCGTTGTGTAGCTTCTAAAATTTCTCAAGCTGCAAATAATTTTCAAGATAATAGAGATGGAACTGTAATCGATAATTCCACTAGACTTTTCTGGGAGAGATGTACCAAAGGAATGACATATAACAATGGTTGCAGTGGAAGCTCTTTACCAGATAATTGGAACATAGCTTTGAATTACTGCAACAATCTTACACTTGCTGGAAAGAAATGGAGATTGCCTAATCGTACAGAACTTTTCTCTCTGGTGGATTTTTCTAAATCAGGAAGTGGTGCTACAATAAATGATATTTTTATCCCTGGAACAGATCCTGCTTTTTATTGGACATCCACTTCTTATGTGCCAAATTCTCCAGCGAATAATGCGTGGTATATGAATTTTGGAACTGTATCAAATTCCTTATACGATTTTAATTCAAAATCTGGTTCAGCTAATCGTGTTAGATGTGTTGCAAATGAATAAAATCTTTGAATTTTTTTTGTTATGGATCTAGAGCCATCTGCGTTTCCAGAAATACAATAAGAAGCTAACAGGAAGTAAGCCAACTAAACAAATAGTTGAAAATAGCAACCAAGGCTCGTTAAACGGGATCATTGTAAAATTCATTCCAAAAAATCCAGTCAAAAATGTCAAAGGCAGAAATATGAATGAGACTAATGTCAACTTTTTAACAGTCTCATTTGTCTTTTGAGATACTAAGGAAAAGTATGCATCCAATAAGTTTCCAAGTAAATCCCTTTCAAGTTCTATTGATTCATGAATTCTTGTTAAATGATCAAAAACATCTCTGAAATATAAGCGAATTTTTTCTGAAACGAACTTAGAATCAAATCTAGCCAAATTTTGAAATACATCTCTTTGCGGAGAAAGTGTTCTTTTCATTTTCAGCAATGATCTTTTGATTAAGATGGTGCTTTCAATTAGATTCTTTTCTTGTTCTTTCCAAAGAGAAGATTCTAACTTTGCAATTTCTTTTGAAATTCCATCTAAAACAGGGAAGCTTGAATCTACAATCTGATCGCAAACTAAATGTAAAAGAGAGTCTATGCCTGTTTTTAGAATACAAAATTCTGTCATACTGTTTTTCTCAAGTAGATTCTCGATTGCTAGTTCAGGATGTTGGTGAATGGAAATTAAGAAGTTTTCATTGAAGAAAAAATGGATCTCTCGAATTTTAATAGAGTTAGGTTTTATAAAGTGAATAGTATGAAGAACAATAAAAATGTAATCTCCATAGTCTTCTATCTTTGGTCTTTGGTTTAAATTCTTTGTATCCTCTAAGGCAAGTGGATGAAGTGCAAAATGTTCAGCTAAGAAATTAATTTCATCAAGTGAAATAGTTTCTATGTCTATCCAAATTTTATTGTTATTAAATGGAATATCTTGCAGGCTAGCATTTGCTTTGAATTGTGGTTTATTTGATTTTGAGTTGTATTCTAAGATTCGAATCATAGCGTCTTTTAATTCATTCTTCTTTTATTCTTCTGAATAGGCATTCCATTTTTTATAAAAAAGATCGAATTCCTTACTTGAAGTTTGTTCGTTTGGATTGTTTTCGTTCAAATCCATTAAAAATAATTGATTTCTTCTTTTGTCTAAAATATATTTCGTATCTCCCTCAATTAAACCTATAAAAGTATTTGAATTCCATGTTTTTAAGGGCATCCTGAGTGAATATTTATCGCTAAAAATATCTTTCTCTAAATTAGATTGATCAGTATTGGGTGTTATTAAATTCTTTATACTAAATCCAATATCCATTAGACCAGCAGATTTAATGGACAACTTGTTCTTGAAGCTACTATGGATAAAGATGCATGGAATTTTGGTTTCTTGGTTGTAGATTGAATAATTATGGTTATGGAAATTTCTTTCACCAAAGGATTCTCCATGATCTGATAAGATAAGAAATAAGGGTTCTTTCTTTCTTCTTTGTGAGAAACGATTCATTAAATCCACCAGAATAGTTTCTGTTCTTTTAATGCTACTCTTGTATCTTTCAAGTTTATTTAATTTACCTTTTGTGTGATCTGGATTCGTAGAAGGAATAAAATAGGGACTATGTGTATTAGAAAAGCCTATTAAGGTAAAAATTGGTTCTTGGGTACTTAGTAAATATTCATCTACATAATCTATTAAAATAGTGTCGTCAATTCCCCAAGCGAAGGTCTGATAATTTAGATTTTTATTCTTTGACCAGGCTTCCAAGGCTCTGCTATCAATTTTATTTTGAAATAATTTATTGGCTATATCATCTATATTTTCAAAAGCAAAGCTTTGCGTAAAAATAAAATTAGTTTGGTAGCCTAAAGATTGAAAGAAATTCGGTAAGGAATTTTGAATCAATTGATTGTTTAAGTTAGGTCTTGTGGTATTTAGTTGAATGGACCCCGTTAGTAAAGTAAAGATACTTTTGCTACTATGCGGAATAGGTATAAAACAATTTTCTACTTTTTGAATATTGCTTTTATCTATCTTTGAATTCTTCGAAGGAAAATCTAAATAAGAATCAGAGACTCCTTCCAAAAGAAAAATAATGACATCAGGTTTATCAAAAAGATAGGGATTGCTACTTACCTTAGTATAATTGTCATTATTAAGCTTATTATTGTTTATTGTTTTCTTTTGGTTTAGTGTTGAGTCGAATTGTATGGAAAGATAGAAAGAAAGTAGAAGTGGAAGCATCCATATACACCTCTTTAAATAATTGTCCTTAGCATCTAAGAAAGAAAGTACAAAAGACATGAGGAGGCAAATAGTATGCAACCAAATTCCAGGATACACATCAGAAATGAATTCGACGCTGTCTGAATATAATATTGAATAATTTTCAATATAATAAATCAAAAGTCCATTATCAATAGATGTTTGGAAATAAATTTCCCAGTAGGATGTGAGACAGATCAAAGAAATACATATTATTATTGGAATATAAGAAAATATTCCTTTGTAATTCAACTTACTATTCCTTAGGAGATGATATGGAATAGCCATAAAAAGAAAAATACTAGCTATAAGATATAATCCTAGAGAAACAGAATTCTGTTGAATGCGCCATTGGCTCCAAAATGGTAAAGGGAAGAATGCAATCGCAAACAAGATTATGACTATTAACTTATTATTTTCTTTTTCTTTTATTTTTTGTTGGAAATATTTAAGGATTGATGTTGTAGAAAAATTCATTCTTAACTTATATTAGTCTTTAAATTGAACGGTAAATTCTACTTTTTGCAGTACGGAATCTTTATTCTTTATTTCAATCTTGTGTCTGCCCTTGCTAAGATTAATTCCTAATTTACTATTTTGTCGTACATTTATGTTTGTTGATTCATCTAAGAGAATTTGGTAGCTATCTGATCCAGAGAGATTTCGAAATTGAATGGGGATCTTTTGAGAATCTAAGGGAAGTTTGTTGGATAAATAAAAGACTTGTCCATTTGAGGGTGAAATAATTTCTAAAGATTTAGAAATTTTATGATCTTGGTGGAATTCACATATCTCAGAAGGATGGAAAGACTTCCTCATTTTTATAGAGATCATTGGACAAGTTTCACTTGCCCTCATTCCCGTTTTTCTACACACAGAAATAGATTCAGTATGGTAGTACTGGTTCTGAGCTACAGCACTTGTCGAAACTAAATGGCGCATGATACTTTGGAAGATTCTACCAGCTCCCCAATTGCCTGTAACATTTTCCATGGAACCACCTGAGAAGTTTCCTACCCAAGTTCCAACAATATAACGGTCGCTAAATCCTATAGTCCAGGAATTTCTAAAGTCCTTTGATGTTCCTGTTTTTAGTCCTATAGTATAAGGAAAATTTAAAAATCCACGATCCGAAAAAGCCTTCTTTCTAAGGTCAGAGTCTCTTAGAATTCCAGAAATTTCTTCTGCAGTTTCGCTTGAGATCACTCGTTTTACTTTATTGACTGTTAGTTTAGTCTTTTCTTGATTGCCAATTTCAATAATAGGCAAATTGCCATCTAAGACAAATGCAGAATAAGCATAGGTTACATTAAACAAGGAGGCTCCCCCAGTTCCCATTGCCAATCCATGTCCATAATACTCTGTGGATCGATTGAGATGATCAAATCCTAATTTCTCTAAAAATTTACGAAATTCTAAAGTTCCTATTGCATCAATGGTCCTATAGGCTGGTATATTTCTAGAATTAGCTAAGGCTTCTGCTAGGGTAAGATCTCCCCAAAATTTTAAATCAGCATTCTTAGGAATAAAAATTTCAGAGGGATTTTCAGAATGTATTCTAAATTCCTTATCTTCTAATATTGAATTGGGCTTAAATAATCCTAAATCTATAGCATGTGCATAGAGAAAGGGTTTTAATATAGATCCAGCATCTCTATAGGCTATTGAACCATTAACTTGCCCCGCATCATAATCAAAAAAATTCCTAGAACCAATCATGCTAACTAACTTAATCTTTGTTTTATCCTTAGGATCAATCTCAAAGACAACAACAGAGGCATTGGACGCTTTGTATCTTTCTAATACTCGTAACTCAGACAAAACTATCTCATAAATTGTTCTATTTAGTTCTGAAGAAATTGTTGATAAAATATTTCCTTTGAAATTAGGGAATTGGTGTTTCATCCATTCTGTAAAATGATAGTTTTCAGCTCCTATTTCTTCATTGCGAAGAGAACTGGGATTTTTGAAAAGTAATCTGGATTCTAAGTATCCTAAATTAACTTCTTCTTTATTGCCTAGGCTTTGAGAGAGTTCTTGAACTCTTCTATGAAAACTTTCTTCACTAGGATAGTTATTTCTCATTAGTACAACTAGACCAATCGACTCTTCTTTAGATAAGTACTTAATGTTCTTTCCGAAATATCTTTTGGCAGCTATAGAGAATCCCTCAGAATTATTTCTGATAGAGACTGAATTTAAGTAGGCTTCTAGTATAGATTTCTTAGTATAACGAAGATTTATCGCTAATGAAAATAAAACTTCTTTGCACTTTCGTATAATTGTATGATCCCCTCTCCATGAGGGATTTAGTATTCTACTCAATTGTTGTGTAATTGTTGAACCACCTCCAATCACTCTGCCCGTGGTAAGAAAATGTTTAAGAATACGCACCAAGGACAGAGGATCTATCCCTGGATGGTAGTAGTATCTTTTATCTTCAGAAGCTATCACAGCATTTATCAGATATTCAGGAAAATTCTCGATTTGATTCCATTCTCTAAATTTTCCTAAATCTGAAGACTGATGAAAGAGTAGATTCTCTTCTTGAGAATAGTATAGTGTAGATATATTTTCTTTTAATAAATCTTCAGTAAGAAAAACTCTTAAAGAAAATATGAATAAACTTATTGATACAAAGATAAGAGCAAAAAAAGAAATCCATTTCTTGCTCTTAAGAACTTGAATACCTAACATCATTCTACTTGTAGATAATTAGTTGAAGTATTTCCGTAAATTGTTGAATCGTACATCATGATAGCTTTTGCTGCTGGCATTACAGACTTTCCTTTAGATAAAGGTCTAAGCAGATAGGTAAATTCGTAATCTCCTGAATCTAAATAATCTTTAGAGAATAAAACCTTATCATCTCTATACTCAATGTAAGCTGGAGAATTTGTCCACCAATCACCATCGTTCGATTCTTCACCATCTAAGGACGAATATTCGGAACTTTCTGTTTTGAATTTGGTATTCACCACTTCTGCATTGCTAGGAATATAATCTTGTATCATTACAAAATTTCTAGGCACATCGGTTGAAATTCTTAATTTAACTAAGTAGCTGGTTCCTCTTTTCAAGGTTCCATTTGCTTCTTTGGTTATGAATTCTCCATCACTGTCTTTACCATTGATGCTATAGATTTGCTTTTGTATTTTGATACCATTGGAACTTGCTTTTTGTTCATCCTTGTACGGTATATATTTCAAAGCTGAATTAAAATACAATCTACCTTTCTCAGAGGTTCTTTGGAAAATAAGATCCTTAGAAGGAAATTTCCAATCAGATGCAAGAGAACCTAGAGAAGCATACTTCGAAAGAATAGAATTATCATCACTTCCTATAGAAAGATCCATTAATGTTTTTGAGCCTATTTTTATGCTAGCCTCTGTATCAGTATCTGTTGCTTCGAATTTGTCTCTATATTCTCGCAAAGCAAAAGCTAGAGTTGCCGAACTTTGTGTATCTAACCAAAGATTGCCTGCTTTAGAGGAAAGAATAAATCGAATTAATACCGGAAGAGATTTATGATCGGGCTCAATTCTAATCATAGTTGTAAGTAAAGCTGCATAAGCAGAACCCTTGCTATAATAGGATAACCAAAATTTAAACGAAGTAATCCAAGTTAGATCAACTGAATCTTTATTGAATTTAAATTGAGATATATAAGATTGGTAGAGCTTCTTCAATTGGGCATCTTGGTTAATTGATGTTAAACCTCTGGCGTCATAAATCGCAGATAGGAAGATGCCTTGTGATTTAGGATTCAATTTAGAAAAGTTATCCATAAGAGTTCTATCTAAGCCTAAAGTATCTAAACCATCTCTTGCAAGAATTGAGTAAACTAGACTTAGGGTTTGATAAGAATCCTCTTCACTTTCCTTGGGCGTTTTTACCAAGGAGATTAAATATTTAAGACCTAATTTATAAGATTGTTCATTGATCTTGTAATTGTATTTTTTTGCCATTTGCATAGTATAAATTACATAAGCAGTTAGATAGGGATATCCGTTGCCATAAACAGAACTTTCTTTCCAAAGTCTAAAGCTTCCATCCGAATTTTGAAAATCAGGCATGTCATTTACGAATAATTTTTCAATATTATTAAAGTCATAAGAGTCACTGTTAGGTGGCTTATATCCGAATTTATTGAGCAGGTGTCCTGAACTAATACTGAGTAAGTAAGCAGATGTTCTCTGCTCCATGCAGTAATACGGATTAGAGCCATAAAAATCAAAGGCACTTTTTAAGCCTGTTAATACAGTTCCTGATACATTAAAATCAAAACCCGCCTCTCTAAGTAAAACTTTATCTACGCTTGGGAAATTGATTGCAAAACTTTCGCTGCTATCTGTATAACCACTGATACGATTGCTAATTACAGGTTCCGGTTTTTTGAAAGGAAACTTAACTTCAATTGCATCTTTGATATCAGATTTAATGATTCCTGACTTAGTATAAAGTTCAAAATTTTCGGGTTCTACTGAAACCTTATATGTAAGTTCTATCTCTGTTTCATTAAACTTTTTGTTTAAAGTTTCGTATAGCTTGCTATCAACATTTATTGTACTTGCTATTTCCTTGGTCTGTAAGGCATCTAGTTCCAGAATCTGGTTGCTATTCTTAAGATCCAAATCCTTGGAATCAAAGTTTACTTTGAATTTGCCTTTAATTTTAGTATTGTTGGTAATAGTTGCTCCTACAGAAATTGTATCATTTATTCTTACAAATCTCGGAGCGCTTTTCTTGAGGATAAGAGATTTTTTGACAAGGAATTCTTTATTTTCAGCGCCGTAATTTCCATTTTGTGAAACAGATGCCATTACTCTAAAAGTTGTTAGGTTATCTGGAAGAGTAAATTTTATTTCAGCTTCTCCATTGGAGTCAGTCTTAATATTCGGATTCCAATATGCCGTTGGTTTGAAATCTTTCCTTGTTCCGTCCTCCGACTCTTTGCCAAATCCACCATCCGATTGGTCATCCCCATAATCCCCTCCAGGATTATCACCTTTACCAGTATAGATCGATTGCTTTACGATCCAATCTCTAATATCAAAACTTCGAACAATACTATTCCAAAGCTTATAAAATTGGCTAACGGGATTAGTAAATCTATAATTTACAAGATCAAGGATTCCTCTATCAGCTACTGAAATTAAAACTTCTGACTTAGGAAGAGTTTTGATTTTAATCTTTATTTCTTCACGCGGAGAGTACACCTCTTTATTAAAAATGAGTTCCACTGGTGCTATCTTTGTATCCGTATTAACTGTTAGTTGAATACTTCCAATTTTTACCTTAGGTACTCCGTAATCTGTTGAAACAAAATCTTCTAAATCTTTCTCGCTTAAATCCTTGGGTGGAGGCGTACGACCTGTAAGTAAAATTACATTAAACTCAACATTGGGTAGGTATTCAGGTTTGATAGGAATTGATATAGGTTCACTGTTGCCTTTTAAATGTATAGATTTACTCCAGTATACTCCATCTCTCTCAACACTTATAATTGCTCTCGCCTCAGGATAGGGTGATTGAATGATAACTTTTGCTACATCGCCAATATTGTATTTGGGTTTATCTGAAGAAAGTTGAATGCTATCATCCGAGCGAAAATCCCAGGCATAGAAAGAATCTCTTTTGTAAACATAGAAATCCATTCTTGAATAAGAGCCCTTATCATCGACAATGAGTAGGCTATGAGAACCAGCATGCTTTGGACTATAATCAAAGTTAATCGCTTCCCCACTGAGTTTAATTGTCTTTGAATCCAGAGTTTTTTTATCAAGTGAATTAGTTCTAAATAAAGATCCAATGAAGCCTTTGGATTCTACAGAGGACCAATTGTTATGAATGATGTATGCTGTTGCTTTGAATGTTTCTACCTTTTTCGGATCTATGGGAACTCCTACAATTTTGAATTTTAGAGTATCTTTGATTGATTTGTATCTATCCTCGCATTGGATACCAATAAGATTATTAGAAGGTAAATAATGGATAGTATGAGTATTCGTAATCGATTTTGCATCTACATCTTTAACGGTTGCTTCTATTTGGATTTTGAAAGGATCTACTATAGTTATTTTATCATTAGATGTTTCAAAAATTGATTCAATATTTGTTAATGAAGAATCCACTTTTGCATGACCTTGGCTATCAAGCTCGCCCTCATCTCCTGATAGATAGCCAGAGCTGTCTTCTTGTTCATATTCACTTTCGTAGTAATCATAATAGTCTTGTTCGTATCCGAATGAATACTTATCATAGCCTTGGATATCTGGTGTATAACTTTTCTTAAGAATGGAATACTTGTATTTTGCTCCGCCCATAGGAGTTCCAAAAAGATAATTTGCTTGGATATCAAATTCGAAGCTATCTTTAGCAATAATTTGTTGAGTAGATGATGTTACTGTAACTCCAAAGCTTACTGGACGAAATTCTTCAACTTGAAAGCTATCCGAACTTAGATATGATTTTGATCCTGCAGTATTGATATAGACGGTATAATGTCCTAGGGGAGCTTCTTTTGGAATTGAATAATTAAGCCACAGTCCACCTTGTTCACTAGTTACCAAGGTAGAGTTTACGACTTCTTGTCCTCTTGTATTTGTAATTTTTACAGTTGCGGATTTGTTAGCATATGGAAGAAAATTATTTTGACTCCGTTCGCCTAGCAAAGCTTTAATTTCCACCTTTTCTCCTGGGCGATAGAGCTTTCTGTCAAAATAAATTTTAGCAGATTGATTGGTTCTATCATAATATGAGTAGGGCTGATAGAGTTTCATGTTTTCAAAATAGAGAAACGATTTATCATTCCCTTTTTCAGCTACAATAACGGACTTTTTAGAGTTCAATTGTTGGGAAAATTTCGGAATAGAGCAATAGCCATCTTGGTTTGTCCTGCAAACACCAGAGTTGGAACCTGAAGTATAGAGAGTTACTTCAGCACCCTCTACAGGTTCCGCCTTGGAGAGAGAATTAAGCCATACATAAATATTCTCATTATCTTCTTTGCTCGTTATACCTATGTTAGTTGATTGGACTAGAATATTGGACGATTTAAGTGTCTCTTCTATACTTCCATACTCTACTACTTTTTGTGAGACTCGCATTAGAATCCAAGCTTGTTTATCCTTACCTAATAAGTTATCTAAAGGAAAACCGATTTCCCCATTCGAGTTATACTTATTGTTTACCTTCCAATTGATTTTCTTCCAACTAACGGAGTCTACCTTACTACTGTATTTCAACTCGAAATTAGAGATGGCTGAAACTAAATGAGCAGGATTCACCAAAGAGTATTCTATATTCAAATTATCTAAATTACTAACTTGGATGGGTAGGATACGATTGCTTTCTGACTCAATTACATTGTTCTCAGTTAACCAAAAGTTGGGTCTATAGTTTTTGGCTGGGAGCTTAAACTCAAGAGTCTGGGAAAATTTGCAATCATCCTTACTGAAGAAAGGATCTATAGTTATTTTGTAAGCGATTCCAGGCTTGATATTCCAGGATTCAAGAGAGAAGAATCTAGAGCCATAACGGGTTAATGGATTATTTGGATAATTTGTTTTATAGTATTCAACCGCAGGCTCAAAATGAATGGCAGGAATAAATTCTTCTTCTTCTACCTCGGTTGAAAATTCAATATTTGTATTGTATCTATCATCGAAGAAATTGTAATTCTTTAAATCTAGTGCAACTTCAAAATTGCAACTGGGTGGAAAAAGAGAACGCTTCATCTTACGAAAGGAAAGTTTAGCTGACTCAAAAACAGAGCAGGATGAAAGTAAGCCTATTATAAAAATTAGAACTAAATTTTGGAATGTAGGATGAGTAGAAGTTGGTTTCTTTTTGTCCATGAATTATTGACCTATAGTTTTGTTAGCGAGAACTCTTTCTGGCATCTGGTCATTATAATAAATCAATTTAAGCTTCGCATCTCTTTTTCTGGACTTCCAATGAATTCAATTGACTGAATAAAGAAATTATTTACCTTGTTATTTGTTGAGTAGTTTGCCCATGAAGAAAATTATACATGTTGATATGGATGCCTTCTATGCCTCTGTAGAAATTCGTGAGAATCCTTCTCTACTAGGCAAGCCAGTAGTTGTCGGTGGTTCACCGAATTCAAGAGGTGTGGTGTGTGCAGCTAGCTATGAAGCCCGTAAGTATGGGGTGCGGTCCGCAATTCCATGTTCCTTGGCAAAAAGGCTATGCCCTGAGGCTATTTTTGTTTATCCTAATTTTCCATTGTATAGTTCTATTTCTCAAGAGATTCGCGCTATCTTTCATAGTGTAACTGATTTAGTGGAGCCTTTATCCTTAGATGAGGCATATTTGGATGTGACCTGCAATCATTTCCAGGAATCCATAGCTACCAAACTAGCTGAGCAGATTCAGAGAACAATTTTCCAAGAAACAAATTTAACAGCATCCTGTGGAGTTTCTTATAATAAATTCCTCGCTAAAATTGCGAGTGATTGGCGAAAGCCTAACGGAATTTTTGTGATACGACCTAAGGATGCACCTAAGTTCCTTTTGGAACTTCCTATAGGGAAATTTTATGGAGTTGGCAAAGTTACTGAAACCAAAATGAAATCTTTGGGCATCCACAAAGGAAAAGATTTGTATCTTTGGAATAGAGATGATTTAGTCTTTCATTTTGGCAAAGTTGGGGCTTTTTATTATGATATTGTTCGAGGTGTGGACAATCGCAATGTGAATCCAACGAGAGAAAGAAAATCTTTAGGAATAGAAGATACTTTTTCTCAAGATAGCAAGGATGCAAATTTTCTGGAGACTAAGATAGAATCTCTTGTGGACGGATTGGAACAAAGAAGACTCAAGCGAGACATTCGGGGTAGAAGCTTAACAGTTAAAATCAAATATTCTAATTTTACAGTAAAGTCCATGACTAGAACCTATACATCTTGGTTAGAGCAGAAGGAAGAGATTACAAGTATCGCTAAGGATCTTTTTTTCCAAGTTTGGGACCATGCAACGAGTTTACGATTGCTTGGCATTGCACTTGGGAATCTTGACCGCGACAACCAAGACGAAGATTCACCAAGTTTATTTGATCAAATGGAAGTTTAAATTCTCTTTCAATAAGATCTTTTTGTAGATTATTTTTTTGCCTTAGTATTCAATTGAAGAGATTTATAATCAACTGACTCTACTTCATCCAGATTTAATTTTTTGATTCCTTCTGTTGAATGCAAGATAATTGTCCCTCCTACTTGAGTAATAATAGCACCTGAATAATGATTTCCATCGCTTGTATTTACGATCTCTAAGACGGAATAGAATTTTTGGATGTCGGCTTCCGAACTTAGATTTTGTTTTTCTGCCTTAGTCTCTAAGCTTGTAATAGCTGCATTTAAATTCTTACTTTGATCTTGTGCAATAGCTTCAGAGATACTGAGATCTATGGCAGACTCGGGATTTTTACTGCTTTCTAATGCCTTTTCCACCAAAGCAGTTTCTGTACCAACAAGAGTATCAAGTTCAGCCTGCTTCTGTGGTGAGCTAGGGAAGGTTTCTTTGTCCATCATTTCTTCCATTTGTTTGCTTAGCTCAGTTTTTTGGATATCTTGGCTTACAAGCTGTCTATTATTTATTAAAATTACAAGCTCTTGTAGCTTAGGACTTAGATTGGATTCTTCCATTTCACCAAGTATGACCTCATTCTTCTCTAGGAAAGAAATCATTTCCTCATAGCTTTGGTCATCTATAGATCCCTTTTCAATATTAACAGGTTGAAATCTAGCTCCCACTGCTACAGAACCTTCAAAAACTTTTACTTTAGGGATCTTATCTTTTTCAAGTTCAACTGTAAAAATAGTTCCCCTAACTCCCGCTACAGTAGTCGGAGTCAAAACTTTAAAATCACTATTCGATTTCAATTTTTTGGTTTTAACAATTAGCTCACCCCATTGGATGTCAACACTTGTCTTAGAACCTTCCCCATCTTCTAGACTTGAAATAGATAGCTTGGAATAAGATTTAACCCGGATTAGGTCTCCACTTTTATTCTGGATATCCAAGCTTCCTGATTCAGTCATGATAATATCTTTAGAATCTAGAATAGTTCCAACTCTTGGCTTAAATTTTTCCTTAGCCCTAAGTATATTCACGTCTCCATTTGCAAAGATAACAACAACCTTGCTTTCCTGGGTGGATTCTTGCCCTAGGATTTGTCTGATCTTACTGCACTGGTGAGTGAGTAGAGAAATTGCAATAAGTAGAGCAAGAAATAGGGTTTTGGTATGTTTCATGTTAGGATATCCTATTTAGGTATAATTTTCAGTACAATAAAGGGTAATTCTATGAATACATAACAGATTGGAAATAAGAATTTGCAAATGGAATAAAAAAATTATCTGAGAATATCTTCTTTTAGACTTTTTAGAAAATCTATGCTCCCTTGTTGGAAGACCATTTGGAGCATTTCCTTTTGAGAATCACTAATCACATTTTTTTCTTTGAGCTGGTTTAGGATTTCTGAAATCATTTCCTTTTCTAGTCCTCTAAGTTCAGAATAGATATTCTGAATAGTCAAACCAAAACTATGTTCTTCATAGTATTCAATTAACTTTGTTGTGATATCAAGAATTGTCTCCTGTCTTTTAACTAGTTCTTCCATGGTGCTTAGGATGATGTAAATTTCTGGATCATCTTGGAAGAGATTCATCATATGCGGATAGATTCTAGGTGATTGTATAGGTAGTTCGTAAATGCTGTCGCCTAATGCAAGAAATAGATTTCTCTCTTCATCCATGGTAATATCAGTAAAATCTTGCAGCTTAGATACGACAGCAGGGGGTAAAAGAACTATAAATTGGGATACCAGGGAGTATTCATTTTTCTCTCTAATTGAGTAAAGAATGAGATCGCAAATTTTCTGAAAGCTTATCCCTTTCCAAAATTGATTGCCTTTGATTTGGAAGAAATTTCTAGTATTGTACTTCTTTTTGTAATTATCTTGGAGTTTTAAAAAGTTATCATAGTTTGTTTTGAATAATTCAAAGAGAACTTGAATTGAAAAATGTTCAAGAATATCAGAAACGGAACCTGGTTCTGATATGGATAAAAAATAACTGACTAGTTCTTGGTTTTCTGGTTTAGCAACTGTAAAACGATTTAAGATGAATGAGTTGGCTTGGTAGAAAGCAGAGATGCCAACATTAAAGGTAACTTCACCATCAAGAAAGGAATTGAGTTTATCTTCAGCTATACAAGATTGTGCTAATTGAACTATAGAAGTATTACCCGAAAGAACGGATTTACAGCTCTTCGGGCATGATTGGTATAAATTTGTATCAATTAAACAAGTTTTAGTTGTGTTCAACTAAGGACCCACAATCCCTCATCTCTGGTGAATAGGGATTCTCTATGCTTCTTCCTTTAGCAAGCCAATACTTATTCTCCATAGGACAGTAGAATTTATTTACTCCATCTACCGAAAAAAGTTTGGTAAGTTTGGAAAGATTTTCTGAGAATAAAGAAAATTGATTGAAGTCTTTTTCTTTATCTATTCCTTTAATTTCTCTTAGGTTCAGTTTCATCTTGCTTACCTGAGATGAAACCTCTGAATTTTCGGTTTTATCAAAAGCATCTAGGGCTGCTGAAATTCCTTGCAGAGAAGGTAAGCCACTCTCTGTTTTCATCAGAAAGCTATGGATCTTTTCATTTTCTTCGAGTAAGAGCTCCATAGAGCGCTTATCCTCATCAGTTAATTTATTGCTCCCACAGGAAAATGCGAAAAGAAGGATCAATGCCAATAAAGAACAATATTCCAAAAACAACTTCATAATTTCTATCCTTATAAAGGAAAAAGTATTTTAATTTTGGAACATGTCGAGAAAAATTCTAGACAAGGCAGGTTTTTCAAGTAGCTTGACTTAAAAAGGGAACCGAAGAAAATTATGATCATTGTTGAAGGCCTGGACCACGTAAATATTCCAGTTACCAATTTAGAAGCTTCTAAAGTATTTTATTCAGAATTGTTTGATTTTGAAGTGGAAGAGGAGGATTCTGAGGCGGTAGTGATGGGGCTTGATTCTCATAGATTAAGATTAGTCAAAGTTGCTGATTGTTCCCCACTTCCTTTTCCAGTTGTTAGTTTCGTTATGGATGTAGATGATTTTACAGAAGCGATTACTGAAATGGAAGAGAAAGAAATTTCAATCATAAAAGGACCAGAAGGTTCTTCCAAAGGTGAATACCTTGTATTCGCTGATCCAGATAAAAATCAGATAGAAATCTTTTACCAACAATAGTTTTAGTTGACTTTAGTTTTGGGCAATACAATCTCAATGATTGATGCCCATTTCTATATCCGACGATGACTATGAAATTAAAAAGCTAGCTGACTTCAGGCGAGGCTACCACTTCTTCCTCTCGCAATTCACAAGTCTTGCAACTGGGCTTCAGAACTTCTTTGCCTCCAATGGAATAAATGATGCGGTTAAACGTGAATTGCTTCCTTACAGAAAGCAATTGGATTCGGATATAGTCTCAACTATCAAAGTCGCCAAAGACCTGATGATTGAGTTGGATGAGAAGCATCTACAGCCTGCAGCTAGGAAAGATTCAATAAGTTATTTCCAAAATGGTAATATAGACAATCATCAAATTGATTTTATCATTTTTCATAAATCCTTTGAATCTCTAAGGGAGTTTTACAATCTTGCCAAGCAGTCTTGGAACTCGATTCGATTAACAATTCTTTCGGCAGACATAAAGGATGAAAGCTTCAAGGCAGATGTAATATTAGAATATAGAATTATACCAATTTTTGATAAAATTGATTCACTGAAAATTTTACTGCAACGTATGGCTGTGATTTTAAATATCCAAGAAAAGCAGAAACTTTTCACAACAAGAACAACAACTCCCAGATACTCCGAAACTAAAATCTACAAATTATCTACAGCCTTTAGTTCAGACTTCGCTCATGAAGAAGACAATTTGGTTCCCTCCTTTCTTCCAGATGAGAACCAAGAAGACTATTCAAAACCAAGCGCTGCTAAGCCTAAGGCAGTTGTTATTGAGAAGAAGGCTTATGATAATATTTTAAATACTGCTGGTAAATTGCCCTGGAATTCCAACCAACACTATTACTTTCGTTTTGAGATTGCAGATTATGAGGAAGAGAAAGCTCTTTTTAAGTCAGTGATAAGTATGGACACTCATATGGGAGCAGATGAGAAGGCACTACGTTCTGAAATGATTCGTAACCTTGCCTCTAAATCTAAAAAAGAAAAATCATCCATAGAAATTGAAACAGAATACAATATGTTCATCCTGCGCTATTTTCATTTCTGCAAAGAGATTTTGATACTTTCTATAGGAATACCAGAAGTTCTTAAGAATCTTTTCTTCTATCATATTGGGCCTCAGCATTTTTATATGATAGCAAGAAAATTTTTGCAAGAAGCTAACACGGGCTATATTCATGTTCGTCTCGCTGATGGTAAGAAAGTAAGTCGAGTTCTTCCCAATGAGATCATTAAGAAACTCATAGTAGATTTCTGGAAGGACGATATCTTGCCAATGATTGGAGAGGAAAGAAACAATCTTGCCGCTCTTAAGAAGATTATTGAAATCGTAGATAACAAATACAAAGAAGTATCCCAACATGCAATGAAGGAATACGATAATCTTCCACTTGAAATTAAAAATTCAAAACCTAGAGTTCAACTCTTTAGGGAGATGATGAACCAGTGGATGGGTGCTGCGAATATTATAGTATTTAAACGATTTCTAAAAACTGCTGGTTAAAATCCAGATATGGTGCAGGTCACTTCATTTGCTGTCACTAAGAGTTGCATGATTTTACTATTTACAACTGGAATTTTTGGATCTGTAACAAGCACTAAACTAGTATAATCACAGGAAGGAGAAAAGTATCTAACAGTTACCGCTGCAGGACAGTCCACGGTAACATTGCCTGACTGAGCAGGAAAATCTACTCGTATCGCCTTGGTTTCTTCTCCAGAAAATTCAATATTCTTAGAGCTTCCTTGGTCTATAGCAATTTCATTTCCAAACTCTTTGTTGTACGGACTGTAACAATCTACAAAAAATTCAGTTCCTGTGCAATTGACTCCAAGATTTGTTCCTTGTGTACAAACACCACCCGTCTTTACAACATATACGAAGCCCGATCTAGCTCCAGTAGGAACAGTAGTTGAGATTTCCGTTCCAAAATTATAAAGAACAGGGGCTTCTACCGTATTAAAAAAAACTTTCGTATCAGTGAACCCAAAATTTTCACCCTTGATGATGACATTGGTTGCATTGTAGTTGCGATCTATATTCGCCTGAAGGGGAGTTCCTACTCGTGGTTCTACGGATGAAATTACAGCGGGAGTCGTAGAAAGCAAAACAGCTAAAGCATCCTCAGAACCTTGTTTGTGGCAGTTTATAGTTCCCCAAGCTAAAGAGCTTGTGATTAGGAAATGAAGTAGCTTCGATGTTTTCATAGCTTTTTATGATTGTCGGAATCAAAATTCCTTAAATTAATACTCTAGTGAACGAAATACTTTTTACAGTAAAAGAAAATATCGCTTATTTAGACTTTCATCGTCCAGAAGCAAGGAATGCTATTTCTCGAAATCTATTAAATGAGTTCTCAGCGCAAATCACCGAACTCAAGGACACTCAGATCTACAAAAAAATTCGAGCCTTGGTTTTGAGAGGATCAGGGGGGCTTGCCTTCTGTGCTGGGGCTGATCTAAGAGAAAGAGCAGGTATGTCAGAAAAAGAGGTATGGCAATTTCTCGATCAGTTTAGAGATGTATTACTTAGATTAGAGTCTCTTTCTATTCCAACAATTGCAGCTATCACAGGTGTTGCATTAGGTGGAGGTCTAGAGATAGCCTTAGCCTGTGATCTTAGAATTTGTTCGGAGAATTCCATATTGGGTTTACCTGAAGCAAAACTTGGGATCATACCAGGAGCAGGCGGCACTCAAAGATTGCCAAGGTTGGTAGGTGAATCCAGGGCTAAGGATTTAATTTTTTCAGGAAGACGATTAGACGCCCTTGCTGCAAAAGAAATTGGTATCGTGAATCATGTTTATCCTGAAAAGGAATTTGAAAAAGAACTCGAACACTATGTCCAAGAAATCATAAGCTCTGCTCCGATTTCTTTAGCCATGGCAAAGCAGGCTATCCAAGAAGGTCTTAATCTTGAATTAGAAAAAGGACTCGACCTAGAGCGCACTTGCTACAAATCTACCATCAATACAAAAGATAGAGCTGAGGCTCTTGTCGCTTTTCGTGATAAACGAAAGCCCTTATTCATAGGAGAATAATTTGATACTCACAGGACCAGCTATCCAAGACAGACTCGGCAAAGATATTATCATCGAACCTTATGATGAAAAGCTTTTAAATCCCAATTCCTACAATCTTCGTCTCCACAACGAACTGCTTGTATACACTCAATTTCCCCTGGATATGAAGAAACCCAATCCTGTAGAAAAAGTAACTATTCCTGAGGATGGTTTCTTACTAGAACCAGGCATCCTTTATTTAGGAAGAACTCTTGAATTTACAGAGACTCATAATTTGGTTCCCATGCTAGAAGGAAGATCATCTATCGGCCGTTTGGGTATGTTTGTTCATATTACTGCGGGTTTTGGTGATGTAGGCTTCAAGGGTTTCTGGACCTTGGAAATCCAAGTCATACATCCTATGAGAATTTATTCAGGTGTACAAATATGCCAAATATTTTATCATACTATCGAAGGTAAGGTGAAAGAATACAATTCTGGCAAATACCAAGCCAACCAAGGCGTTCAGCCATCATTATTGTATAAGGACTTTGAGAAATAAGGTAAGGAATACTAAAAGATTCAAGAAAAATTTACAATACGCAGGACTTTATGCTAATCTTAATCTGAAACGAGTTGTATAGCTAATAGAGTTAGATCGTCTTCAAATTCTCTATTGCCTTGAAAATGTATCAAGGCATTCTCTATTGTCAAAATTTGTTCAGCAGGCAGTTGATCGTATGAATCAAGTAGTAAGTCGTAGAATCGTTCTTCTCCTAGTTCAATTCTCTCATCATTAAAGATTTCATAAACTCCATCAGTAAATAAATAAATTCTATCCTCAGAACTGAGACTCATGGAGATCATTTCATACTCCATATCTTTTTTTAATCCGAGCAAGGCTCCTGACTTCTTCATTTCAATTGCTTTACCATCTTGAATAAGGATCTGTGCAGGGTGACCTGCCGAAGAATATTTAACTTCCATGTTCTTCACATCAATGTCCATTACGACACAACTAAAATATATTGTTTTATACTTATTGATTACAGTGTAGTTTAGTTTCGTCAATATCTCGGACGGAGTGAGATTATTTTTTTTTAAGTTCTCATATTCGCTTTTGATTGCCATTGTAACTAAGGCTGCTTGGATACCATGTCCTGTTGCATCAGCAATAAAAAATCTTGAGGTGTGATCATTGACCTGGAAGAAATCATAAAAATCCCCGCCAACTTCATCCATTGGTTGATAAACAATTGCATAAGATAGATTTGGAAGAGGATGGATTGTAGGAAGAATACTTGTTTGAATTTTCTTAGAGTAGTTAAGATCCTTCTTGAGGATGTTCAATGTATGCATTAGCTCTTTTGTTCTTGCATCCACTTTTCTTTCTAACTCTAAATTCAAATTCTTTATCTCTGAATATAATTTAGAATTATCGAAGCTTATAGCAGCTTGAGAAGCAAGTATTTCTAGTATTTCAATTCTTGAGTTATTAAAAATATTACTTATGAGTTTATTTTCTAAAAAGACCATAGATACGACTTCCCCTTGCTTGGTGATTGGTAGCAAGAGAATTGATTTTGGATCGTTTTCTTTAATATATTCACTCGTTTTTAGATAACTAGATTTTGTCTCTGAGTTAATAATTAATTTCTTTCCTGTTCTATAAGAATAATAAATAGATTCTATTGGCAAAAATGAGCGGCATTCATCCAATAATTTGGGTAAGGTTTCTGGCTTCTGATCGATAGAATGACCTATCTTAACGGTAAGACCTGATTCTTCATTGAGTATTAGATAGCCTTTGGATGCACCAGCATTCTCTACCAAAGTAGAAAGAAGTTTTTTTTGTAGTTCATTTGTATTCGTGAGGCTGGTTATTGATTGAGAAGCTTTTACTATAGAAACCAAATCTATATCAGTATGATTGAGACTTCCACGCTCTGTGATTTTTTTAGTATTGGTTGAGAAATTCACTTTCAATGAGTTACTTAAATATTTAGACCTTATCTCATTTGACACTGCAATAGCTCCCCAACTAACAAATATTTCTTCCGCTTGTTGAAATGCAAAATCGCTTATAATTTTTTTTGATTTAAAGAAATTAAATTTAGCATATAGATAATAAGAGAGTCCTTTTTTTAGACTTGCGTCATAAATATCAAATTGATCTAGTAGTTGGTCGAAATAAATATTTTCTCTATCTGGATAACAAAAGGCATAATACTCCGCCACAATCAACTGGTAGTTAGTTAAGAAATTGCTTGGGTTGACTTTTGCTAGTCTTTGCAAGAGAAATATACTTATCTTTATGAATACTTTCTCTGAGAGAGACAGTTTATTATTTTTGCGAGCTTTTTCTATAAAACATAAAGACTGTATCAATCGATATTCATAGTATAAAAACAAAGTTCTTGATTTCTCTAAGTCCATATCATATTTTTTGAATCTATTGATTGCCAGATCATAATCACCATAAAGATAATCTAAGAATCCAGATACAACACAGTAAAAAGTATTTATTGAACCATTGCTTATATCATCCAAATATTGGGATTCAAATTCGTTACAGTCTATTGCTTCTCCATTTAAATTAAAAATTCGATTATTAGAATTTTCGAGTCCATTTATAAAATGTTCACCAATTCCCAAAATCATAGGCAAACCAGTGAAACTTAGAGTGCTTGATTTTCTCTCTAATTCTTGTAAGGAATCAGAAAATTCGGAAATGGATCTAGCTGAATAAAGGCTATAAATTGTTTCAGAAAAAATTGAAAATGCAGCCCAAAGAAAATCTCCATACTGCATGCATCTTCGATAGGAGTCTTCACAGAGTTTTGAAATTTTGGAATATGGGAATATTAAATAATCATATAGCATATTCTTTCCAAAGAAAAAACGTCCATAATAATTTTCTGTTTTGAGTCTTTTTAGTATTTTTTCTGCTAAATCCCAATAGGAATTTAATTTGGTAAGATTTCCAGTTATTAGAAAAAGCATGGATCCGAATCCAGCATACCCCACATAACTTTTCTTAGAGATCCCATACTTGAGACTTAAATTAATCAACCTTAAGAAAAGAATAATAAAGAGTGAGACATTTTTATGCTTACCGTAATTCAATAAATTGAATAAAATTATTAAGGATTCGCTGATATTCGGATCAGTATTTAATTTATCATTGATTAGTTGATTAATGGAACGACCTTTCCTATAAAAGGTCATAAGTATTAATTCTTTTATAACATGAAAAAAATTAGGTTTCTCTGGTAAAGCTTGTCCAAGAAATTTAAGTGCCTCTATTCCTGTGAAATATGCCTCATCATATTTATTCAGTGTGTTATATATTTCAATCTTGATTAAAGAAAGTTTGGCTTTCTCTGTTATGGTTGAAGAATTATTGTATAGATATTTCAAGATACTTTCTGCTTCTTCAGCTTGTCCTGAATAGTAAGCAGTTTCTGAAAGAGAAATTAAAACTTCAAAATGTTCTTCGCGAAAAGGGTTTTCTTCACCTAAGTAATTACAAAGAGGTTCTATGGCTTTGTAATACAAATAAGCGGAATCAAAGGCACCAATTATTCTTGATAGATCACCGGCTTTCTTTAAATATCTAAAGAAAATTCCTTTAAATAATGGATCAGACATTCTGTCCTGATCTTTGGCTTCTATTAAATGATTGGCAATATATAAAGATTCATCAGTACTAGATTGCTCATCGAATAATTGAATCAGTGCTTGGGCTATATGAAAATGGAATTCTCTTTTTTTTGCTTCTGGAAGTCTATCAATAATTGAAAACCGAATCTTATCATGAGAGAATTGAAAGTCAGCTTTAGAAAGCAGTTTATCAATTGCTTCAAAATTCGAATTATCATCTAACATTTGCAAGAATGGGAATAGTTTAAATTCCGGATAGGTCTGATGAATGATTCCTTCATTTAAGTATTCAATTAAAGATAATTTTAGAATCTGCAATCTATCTCTATAAATATGATATAGTAATTTAAGTGGAAAAATATTTCCTATAATGGCTGTATAATAAAGAAATTCATGATCTGATTCCAAGGAATTTGAAAGCTTATCTAATAGAAAATCAGCAACATTAGTATTTATATTTTTTGCAATAAGTCTATGCCATTCTATATTCCATTTGAGAGTTGAAGGATTGAACACCACAACATTTTCTTTCTCTAAAGTAGTGAGAAAATTTTCTAAATTATCAGAATATCCAAGAGTTTTTTCGAATAATAATAATGAGAATTTATTGATATCATTTGTATCAAATTCAAGTGAACTTGAAATGAAATCATAAATTTGCTTATCAGTAAAAGGCTGTATATGATGTTGGATGAGTATTTCAAATTTATAACATATTGTATTAAGCTCAGTAAGTTCCGAAGAATTTAATTTACTTCGAGAGCATAAAAGAACAAGAAAGCCTTCCCACTCTTGATTTCTTGTTAAGTATTCTAGAAATTGTAAAGAAGCTGCATCTGCCCATTGTATATCATCTAAAAATAGTATAGCTGGTTCTTGTTTCCTATAACACAGAGTGAGAAAATTTAGTAAGGTAGAAAAGATGAAAAGGTCATCATGAGGAAGTCTTAGCTTGGTTTCTTTTTCTGGACTATAGATTTTATTGAGACCAGGAAACAAATTTAAAATAGCGGAAAAACTTTCACCTATATTCGTAGCTATTGAATTTTTAATTTCTTTTAAATCTGATTCATTTTTAGTAAGAAGGTATTTTAAAGTTTCATTAAGAATTTGCTTGATTGCGTAATACGGAATATTTTTTCTATCGATATCAAACTTTCCACTTACAATGACTGCTTTGTGATTTTGGATGATATTGTGGTTATTCAGAATTGCGTAAGATTTACCCGTTCCTGAATCACCATGTACAAACAAACAAGTTCTCTTTCCTGATTTGGTATTTTGGATTCCTTCAATTAATTTTTCTGTAATATCATTTCTATTTAGATTAATTTTTAATTTCTTTAAATGTTCATTTGATTTTTCATGTAAGGCGGTTGAATTAGGAATGAATCCAAATGAGTCAATAGTAGATTGTATATGCTCTAAATCATTGAGAAGATGTTCTGTGCTTTGGTACCTATCGTCTGGATTTTTAAGATATAATCTTTGTATACACTCTATAAGGATAGGAGGTATATTGCTTTTCTTAGTAGAGATAAGAGCAGGTTGTTTGGCAATATGATGATGAATGACTTCTAAAGGATCATTCGAATGGAAGGGTACTTGACCAACTAACATTTCATAAAATAAAATTCCAAGAGAATACAAATCGGATCTCTTGTCGATATCTAAATTCAGTCTGCCTGTTCTTTCTGGAGAAATATAAAAAAGGTTATCCGTAGTGAAATCACAATTGAATCTCATAGATCTATTATTAATTGGAAAAGAAGAATATCCTAATCCGATTAATTTTATTTTAGAATTTGAGCTTTTATAGAATATATTACTTGGTTCTATACGATTGTAAATTAAACCTTTTTCATGTATTTTCTGTAAAATTTTAGTTATTTGGATCGCAAATTTTACAAAATCTTCTATTTCTATATTACCAATTAACTTTGATTCTGTTAAGAGGTGATAAGGGCAATTTTCAAAAACTAAACTGTAGCTACTTGATTTGTGTAAAACAGACTCTAACTTTAAAATGGAATCATCATTGATAGTTTTACAAACTTCAATCTCATTTAGAAAATAATTATTTCCATCTAAGTGAATATTTTCTTTTTGAATTCGGATAATTTTTGGTTCAGTTCTCCCATGAAGTTCCCCGCGGTAAGTCGTCGAGAAACTATCTTCTTTAATCAATTCGCTTAAGCGAATCGTAGTATTGGGATAAGAAATTGTTTTCATTGAAACAAATTAGATATTTTTACCACGAGTTTTGTAGAAAAGTACCAAATAAAAGAAATCAGCCAAGAAAACCAATACAGCAAGAACTAAAACAAAGGGTTGGTCTGGGAAAAATAGAAATAAAAACCAAGAAAAGAAGGCAGTACCAATAAATTTCGTCCATGCTATACTGAAAGAAAACTTACTAATATCGGCAACATTTAAGAATAGGACAGGATAAAGTCCTGATATAAAAAGATTTAGGATATAAGCCGAGTTGGAACCTGTAAATAAATCATAGCCATTGATTTGAAATGTATAGATAAGTCCTGCCCAACTAACACATAATAACAATAAAATCCAATTATAATTAGCATCGGATACTTGAATCTTCCATTGCTTTTTTCCGTATTTAATTACATAATAAAATATAACTACATCTAAGATAAATGCCAATCTATAGCCCCATTTGAGTACTATTCCCATATCCTCTTGAATGACAAAACCCCAGAGAAATTCCCAGACTATATTTCCACAGGCTATGAAGACAGGCATCTCAACAAACTGAATGGTCTTTGCTTTGTATATCAGTTCTCCATAAACATAGACCCAGAACAGTACACCAATGAATAAAAGAATATTTTCGGTAAGTGTAAACCTACCCAAATATTCTGGGTTTGTTAAAATATTTTCTATCCATTCTTTCATTTTACATTCTCCAGTTTGTTGTTAAGGAAGGGGGAATTTCAAATTTTGCTTTCTTGCCATCATAATAGTAATGATCCATTCCTATTATCATAGCTTTGGAAAAAAGTTCTGCAATTTTCTGAAATCCATACTTTGAAGAAAATGTTTGATCCATTTTGACACCAAGCTTAAATACAAGATCTTCGAGAAATTTATGTTTTAAGTCAGGCACATCCAGAACCTTACAGTTTTCTTCTCCCATAAGTTCGTGCAAAAGAAGGATGGGTGTTTCATCAAAAATATTTCCTGGAACCATATAGTTATAAAAATTTATCAAGGATTTGGTGAGAATCTTACCTGCTTCTGATTCCTTTCTTTGGTCTAAAAATATTTCCATACCCAAAGAATGTGCATTATTATATCCATCTGGATTTAATTCTGGGATAACACCAATTATATGACCTATGACTCGCCAATGGTGAACGTAGGCATCTTTTTCTTCTTGGGAAAGTTCTACACCTAAATCATTTAATCCTTCTACTACAAGGCTAGAAAACGATTGCAAGGTTCCAGCCATATCTTGTTGATTGATGGGAATTCCTAATTCGGGATTCCAGTTGCCTGCCAATGAAATGAAGTAGCGAATGGATGCATGCATCAATCGCACTTTTTGTGAAACTATGATTGCGGAACCTTGATCACTGAATCCTTTCTCTGCTAGAACAGATACCACAAATTGAGTAGTCTCCATCAACCTTCGAATGATTGGTTTTATAGATCCATTTTTCTCAACTAACCTTCCAGTGTGAACCAAGACCTCAGCACCCTTGCCGCAGGTATATGCCATTGGTAAAGACTTGAAGCCCAATAGCAATAGGATAAATGAACCATAATTTTGGAAAATGGATTGAGCAATCTTGATTTTATTGAAATCTATCCAATCGGGTAGATGGCTTGTAGCTTTTAGAAAGTCTGAAAATTCACTGCTCTTCAAAAATACATCGTTGTTTTGAGTGAGTTCATCAAAAATATTCTTCGCCTTCTCCAATTGATCTGGATGATCTTGCAGGATATGCTGAAGGTATTGATCTGCTGCTTGGTCACCTTGTGTTCGAACTATATTCCATTTTTCAGATTCCATTTATTCTTATTGAAAGGATTGAGTGTAGTTTTGTAAATGAATAATTCTATACATTAACTAAGCCTTATGAATATCCAATTAAATAAAAAAATAGTTCTATCACTCCTTTTGAAATTTATTTCAATTATTTGTCTAATTGCCTTTCCTGAATTGTACGCAGTTGGAATCTTTCAACCTTCACACAATGCAAGATATGGGGGTATGGCTGGGGTCAACATCGGTATTGGTGGATCGCCTATTGATATAGCAACAAATCCTGCGAATCTAGCCTTGACAGAGAAATCTACATTAGAATTTGGAATAGCTTTACCTTATATACGAAGTAATTATAAGGATAGATTCATTGATCCAGACCCAAGTCTAGTCTACGAGAATAATAAAAATTACAATATTCTAGCACCTCTACCATATATTGCATGGGCAATACCTATCAACGATAAGTGGACCTATGGTGGTGGTATATTTATCCCTGGAGGTGGCAAGGCTCAAATCGATGGAATATATAGAACCACTCCCAATGGTCAGACATTAAACCAATGGTCGGGAGTGGATTTTCCGCAACCTATTGGGAATTCGAAGCGTGTAATTGAAGAGTATTCAACAACTTTTTTCGTAGTGAAATTTACTAACGCAATTTCCTATAAGATCGGAGACCTCTCCCTTGGTGTTGGTGTGGAAGGTTTGTACTCCAAGCAAAATGCTTTTCAAAAGTACTATGATCCTACACGGACTGTAGAAATTCCAGGACAAGGCTTTGATTACCAAAGTAGAAATGCATTTTCTATGGGCGGAATATTCGGACTTAATTATAAAATAAATCCTGAATGGAGAGTTGGGTATTCGTACCAGACCAGAGCTATACTTCCTTGGGACGGAAGAATGCAAGTTGGAAATAATAATGCAAATTTTTATCGAAGAACAGGTGTATCTGCAACTTTTGAATTACCTGAGAGACATGGTCTAGGAATTTCTTGGGGCAATGAATCCTTTCGGCTGGGAATGGATTTTCTTTATTACAATTATGGAAGTTATACGAAAAAGTTTGATCAAATCTTAGAAGATCCATGGTTCCCAACTCCTATTGGCCGCTCTGGTTCTGTTTCGCAAAATGTTAATTACTATGATAGCTGGTCAGCGGCTCTTGGATCGGAAATTTTTTCCGGTGATTTAACCTATCGTCTAGGCTTTCGCAACAACACAGGTGTTGTAAGAGAGGATGGTATATCTGCTCTTCAAGCAGGTATTATGGTACAGGAGTTAGTTGCAGCAGGTCTTGGGTGGAAGTTTGGTTCCTGGAGGCTTGATCTTGCCTTGAACTATTTGCTTTCAAAACGAGTGATGGGCAATAGAACAGGAGACTGGGCACTAGCGCATACTCTATTTAATCTTCAGGATTTTCGTCCAGCCTCATTCAGCCATTCCTTGAAGTCGGATGTACCTGCCATTTTGATCGGGCTTAATAAGGAATTTTAGTCTAACACAGCAATCGTATATAAGATGGAAGTATAATCACAATCATAAGCAAGTCGAATTAAGTCGTCTTGTTTAAACGCTACAAAAAAATCACATTTTGCTTCCAAGAAATGAACCCAAATCGTTATAAAAAGGTGAGCATTGTAGTATTCAATAATCATAAAATTATAATATTCTAACATTTTGAACACTTGCATCAATCTTCCGCTCTTCGAATCCATTAGCCTTCCTTGGATTATCTAGTTACTCTTCTTGAATTATGTCTCATTAAGGCCTTCTCTAAGAGAAATCTAAGATTATTTTCTCTAAATAATTTTAGAGAGTAGGCTGTATTTTTTATAAATTTGGATAAAAAGTTAAGTAAGAAGTTGACTGAGAATGTACCAAAAATATTCTGGTCAATACGGCGGTGAACTCACCGAGAGCAATCTCAAAGAGCCACTGTTTCCGAAGGTTGTCCTGCAAGGGAGTCCCAACCGCTACCACTGCGAGAGATCGTGGTGATGCTTGCAGAGTTCTGCAAGAATAAAGCTAAAGCCCATAACCCTCAGCGCATGATAGGAAAGATAGACTCGCTCCAAACAGTTTATTTTTCTGCCCTGATAGAATTATGAGGTAGAGGCAAGCCTTAGATCTTTTACAACATATATAGCCAAATCGTCCAGCACCATTTTACGGTCGCAAGCGGTATCCCCGTAAACAACCTAAATGGTGCTGGACTGGAGATCAGTTTTTGACGAGACTGATCTCCAAAAAAAAGTAAAGGTTTTGTTTTGATTTTACAATTATCAAAACTAAACACAAACATATATTCAAGCATTCTCCCGAGACGGAAATGTTTGAATAAGCCGAGCCTGAGCAGTTATGGGGAATAAGCACCCCGCAAAGCTCAGGATCAAATTATCATGCTGGTAGATGTTAGATACTTCTTGGATGAGTTGAAAGACAAATTCGAGAAATCATTTATTTCCTACCAGACGATCACCTTGGCGGAGAGCAGTGTTACCAGCGCGGTAACTCTACAAGCTGTCTCTCCCGTCCAGCACCATTTTACGGTCGCAAGCGGTATTCCCGTAAACGACCTAAATAGTGCTGGACAAAAGCATAAAGCAAATTTTCCAGGCGACTGGAGAAAAAAGTAATA